>CAVSWS010000018.1:0-340030 GCA_963731765.1 uncultured Chloroflexia bacterium | reverse complement strand
AAACCGAATCGACTGGCGCCGCGCTCCTTCGCCCGCCGGTAGGCATCGACGATTTGATCGTCGCGCACGCCGTACTTCGCCTCTTCCGGCTTGCCGATGATCTCGTTGCCGCTGCGAGCGCTGCCGGGGTTGTAGCGGAAGCAGACCAGCTCCGGCATCTGCGGAACTTTGTCCACGAAGCTGATGTCGTCCAGGTTGAGGATGCAGCCCCCGTGGGCCAGCGCCTCGGCGTACTCCTCCGGCGACGTGTTGTTCGAGGAGAACATGATGTCCTCCGGCGCCGCGCCCACCTGCCGGGCCATCTGCAGCTCGGCGATGGCGCTGCAGTCGAAACCGAAGCCCAGCTCCTCGCGTACCAGCTCCAGGATGCGCAGGTTCGGCAGCGCCTTCACCGCGTAAAACTCTCGGAAGCCCGGGATGTCCTTGAACAGCCGGTTCAGCCGCTGCCCGTTCTCGATGATCCCGGCCTCGTCGTAGATGTGGAACGGCGTACCGAACTCCTCGGCGATGCGGGGGAGCATCGGCTCCAGGCGTGCTGCGTAGTCGGGCGACATGGGCATTGAGGCGGCTCCGCTTCTGAACTGTGCTCACTGGCCGGTCATCCAGCAGTGCGTTTCTGAGTGTTTTCCAAGGTTATACTCTGGCCTGTTTGAGGGCGACAGGTGTTCTTCGGTATCGTTTGCCCTCGCCTAGTCGGGAACTAAATCAGCTGTGTACGTCGAAGGAGAAAACTTCAATTCACGCGGTTTTCGTATTGGGATGTGGCGCCAGACCACGACCGCCGTTGCCCTGTTGACATGCTCGGCCAATGGCCGCGACAACGTCATGGCATGCGAGTGGGCCATGCTCGTCTCGAACAACCCCGTGTGTTTCGTTATCTCGGTTCACCCCTCGCACGAGTCCCACGCCATCCTGGAGGCCGCGGGTGAGTTCGGTCTCAGTTTCTGTTCGGACGCCCAGGCCGAACTGTCGCATATCGCCGGCTCCTACTCGATCCGGGACACGGACAAGTGGTCGCTGGCCGACTTCCCGACGTACCCCGCAAAGAAGATCGGTGCGCCGATGATCGACGGGGCGGTGGTCAACGTGGAGTGTCGAATCGTGGGCAAGCACGCGTTGGGGCACACGGTGTTCATCGGCGAAGCAATCTGGGCGCGCTACGACCCCGACAAGCAGCCCCTGCTCTACCACGACGGCAAGTACTGGCAGCTCGGGGCCCAGGTGCCAAAGCCTCAGGTGCCGAAGGAGTAGATGCCGGCAGCGACGACTTCGGCGACGCGCCGATCATCACCCCATGCTCGTCCCGCCGACCGTCATGCCCGAGATCAGCGTCGTCGGAATCCCGACGCCCACCGGCACTGACTGGCCGTCCTTGCCGCAGGTCCAGCGGCCGTCGCTCAGCTTGAAGTCGTGCCCCACGGCGCTGACCTTGGTCAGGGTGTCGGGTCCATTACCGATCAAGTTCACGTTGCGGATCGGCGCCGTGACCTTGCCGTCCTCGATCATGTAGCCCTCGGTCACGCTGAACACGAAGTCGCCGTTGCTGATGTTCACCTGCCCGCCGGAGAAGGCGACGCAGTAGATGCCCTTGTCGACGCGCGCGATCACGTCTTCGGGCGTCGATTCGCCGCCGAGCATGTACGTGTTGGTCATGCGCGGCATGGGGTAGTGCTTGAAGGACTGGCGCCGGCCGTTGCCGGATGCCTGCGTGCCCATCGCCTTGGCGCTGATCCGGTCCTGCAGGTACGACTGCAGCACGCCGTTCTCGATCAGGACGTTGTAGCCCGGCAGGTTGCCTTCGTCGTCGACGTTGATCGTGCCGCGGCTGTCCGTGATCGTGCCGTCGTCCACAATCGTGCACAGCTCCGACGCCACGATCTCGCCGATGCGGTCGGAGTAGTTGCTCGTCTTCTTGCGGTTGAAGTCTGCCTCGAGGCCATGCCCGATGGCTTCGTGCAGCAGGATGCCGGAGTCGCCCGCCGCCAGGACGACCGGGAAGGTGCCCGCAGGCGCCTCGACGGCCGACTGCAGGAGCACAGCCTGCCGGGCCGCCTCGCGCGCCAGGTCCTCCGGCGAATGCTCGTCGAAGTACGCCATGCCCATGCGCCCGCCACCGCCCCAGCGCGCCGTCTGCCGGTCATTGCCGCGCTCCGAAAGCACGGAGACGCCAAACCGCACGAGTGGCTGCACGTCGCCGGTCATGCGTCCGTCGCTCGTGTAAATGGCGATGTACTTCAGCTCGTCGTTGAAGCTCAGGTCCACGCGGGCGATCGAGTCGTCGAAGTCACGGGCGGCAACGTCTGCCCGGCGCATGAGGTCGACCTTGTCGAGGGCCGGCACGTCGAGCGTGTTCGAAGCGGCGGAGTAAAAGTGCGCCGTGTCGTAGTGCACCACGTCGATCGGCGGCGCCGTGTCGCCGCGTGACGCGATCTTCGCCGCCGTCTCGGCCGCACGCGTCATGGCGTCGCGACTGAGGTCCTCCGTGTACGCGTAGCCCACCGCTTCGCCCATCAGCACCCGCACGCCCAGCCCCTGCGAGATGCTGCGGTTCGCCGACTTCACCGCCTCCTGCTCGAAGGCGATGCTGCTCGCGGTCTTGTGCTCGAAGTACAGCTCCGCGTACTCGCCGCCATGCGACAGCGCCCGGTCCAGCAGATACTGCGCCATCGCCGTATCGATGCCGTAGCGTGCGCGCATGAAGTCGAGGCCGGGGTTGCTGGGGACGCTGGTCATGGCTGGTTCCTGTGTCGTGATGCCCCGGGGTTCAGCCCGGAGTGTTGTAGAGCCTTCGTATCTACCAGCGATTGTACCAGCGGCATGGCGACCCCTCCCTCACTCCCTCCACGCCCGCCAGAGAGAGACGTTCCTCTGTGCTGTTGTCGGGCGATACTGGCCGCCTTTGGCGTGTCCGCAGGCCCACTTGAGTAAACAGAAGCTGAAGCGTTCGCGTCGCACCCACACGGCTGTTAGAGTCGATTTGTGAGGGATGCGTCACTCGTAGTCGCACTGATGGCTTTGCTGCTGGCAGCGCTTGCCGTTTCCCTCGCCCTGGAGCCCGATCGGCAGGATGTGTCCCTTAACGTGGGCCTGAACTGTCCTGGACTCGCGAACAGAGCCGTCCCCTTAACGGAGAGCCTGATCGCGGTGGACGAAACCTTCCATTCCTTCGATGATGCCGAGGACTTGCTCTGTCTCGATCTCCCGGAGCCGGTGTTGGCGGGTGGATGGCGTGTGACGCAAGTCGCGGTCTTCGGAGAGGCGAGGTCCTTCGCCGAGCTTGAGGAGTCCGGCCTTGCGTACATTCGCGTGGGCATCGAGTTGGTTAACGAAGACCAGGACCTCGCGCTTCATGTCTTCGAGGAGTTGGGAACCCAGCCGTTCGATGTAGTTGAGCTGGTTGACACATCGAGATACGCCCCGGGTACTCATATGCGGATCGGTGGAGAAGACGGCTTGCTGCGCTTCAACGATCGGGGCGCGTTCTTGGTGACGTGGTCCAAAGGCGGCTTCCAACTCTACGCAACTGGGCGGCGTGAGGGCCTCCCTCTATCCCTCCCCGTCCTGGAATCGATCGAGTAGGGTTTGGCGTGCCGCCCAGGTTCCATCGTCGTCATCGCCCCGCCTGGCGGCTTGGCCGCGCTCGTCGCCGTCGTGCTCGCCTTCCTGCCGTTCGAGACGCAGGCCGCCCCCTGCGCCAACGGCGAACGGGCTTGAGGGCTATCGGAGATTCCCGCGGCCTCCTGTCGCCCGTTATCGCCACCAAGCGCTGAATTCCTCACCGCCAGCGGGAAGGAGATGGCGGCAGCCAGAGGAGGGGTTGTCTCTTGCTCCGAAGGCCTATACTTCCCGCAGGAAACTAAGTCTGGAGGCTTCTCACGATGCTCAGCATTCAGGACAACGAAATTCTTTGCCGCGTCGGACCCGGTACGCACATGGGCGACCTCATGCGCGAGTACTGGATTCCAGCGGTGCGCTCGGACGAGCTGCCCTCGCCCGATTGCCCGCCGGTGCGCATCCGGCTGCTGGGCGAGGACCTCATCGCCTTCCGCGACAGCGCCGGACGGACGGGGCTGTTCAACAACGCCTGTCCCCACCGTGGCGCATCCATGTTCTTCGGCCGCAACGAAGAAGAAGGACTGCGATGCGTCTACCACGGCTGGAAGTTCGACGTGAACGGCACGTGTGTCGACATGCCGTCGGAGCCCGCCGAGAGCAACTTCAAGAACAAGGTGCGCATCAAGGCCTACCCGACGCGAGAGCGTGGCGGCGTGATCTGGGCCTACATGGGAGCGCGCGAGACGCCGCCGCCCCTGCCGGACTTCGAGGCGAACATGCTGGAGGACGGCAAGTACACCATCCAGACCATCTTCCAGGAGTGCAACTTCATGCAGGGCTGGGAGGGCGAGATGGACACCGTTCACCAGGCCTTCCTCCACTACGGCTCCGAACGTCCGCGCGACATCCAGCCCGGCACCGCCGGCTACTACATCGCCAACCACCGCGACGCCAAGTTCAGTGTCCTCGAGACCGACTGGGGCACGTCCTACGGCGCCTATCGCCCGGCCGAGGATGACACGTACTACTGGCGCATCGCTCACCAGCTCTTCCCGTTCTACGCCATGATCCCAACTGGCACCCTTGGCATCGAAGTGCGCTGGCGTGCCTATGTGCCCGTAGACGATGACCACACGATTTGCTGGACCCAGACCGCGAAGGTCGAGCGGCCGGCGCGTGAGGGTCTGCGCGGTGCCGAAGCCCCCGTTCCCGCCTCGAACCGCCAGGCTGGCATCGAGTTTCTTCCCAACACCACCGGCTGGTACGGGCGCTGGAACATCACTCAAAGTCCGGCGAACGACTTCGGCCTCGACCGCGAGCTGCAGGCGTCGGGTAAGAGCTTCACCGGCATCCCGAACGGCGCGCGGCCGCAGGACATGGCTGTGACCTGGAGCATGGGCCCGATCTACAAGCGTCACCAGGAGCACCTGGGCACCACAGACCAGTTAATCATTCGCACGCGCCGTCGCGTTCTCGCCGCCGCAAAGGCGCTGCGAGACCAGGGCGTCATCCCGCCCGGCGTCGACCAGCCGGAGCTCTACGGCCAGCGCTCGGGCGGCGTCATCCTCCCCCGCAGCGTCGACTGGTTCGATGCGACCCGCGACCTCCGAAAAGGCTTCGTTAAGCACGAAGGGCTGGCACCGCTGGTCGGCGTGTAGCCGCAGCCTGTCAGGCGCTGAAGGAGACAGCATTCAGAGGGGAAGGGCGAAAGCTCTTCCCCTCACCCTTTGGGCCGAAAGCGCTCGATCTGGTTAGAATCAGGCCTGCAGACTTCAGTGCTTCACGGTTCGAGGGACATATGACCAACACGCAGCGCTATCAGGTTGTCATCGTCGGCGGCGGGCCCGTGGGCGTCGCCCTCGCGATCGAGCTCGGCCAGCGCGGCATCACCTGCGCCGTTGTCGAGCGTCACACGGGGTTGCAGAACATCCCGAAGGGCCAGAACCTGACCTCGCGCACCCTGGAGCACTTCCATTTCTGGGGCATCGAGAAGGAGCTGAGGGCTGCGCGCGTCCTGCCGCCCGGCTATCCCATCGGTGGCATCACCGTGTACGGCACGCTGATGGGCCAGTACTGGTTCGCGCCGCCCGGGCGAGAGCAGGTGCGCAGCTTCTACTACACCGCCAACGAGCGCCTGCCCCAGTACCTCACCGAAAAGGTCCTGCGAGAGCGCCTCACCCAAATCCCGGCCGCAACCGCTTTCTTCGGCTGGACGGCCGATACGTTCGAGCAAGACGACAACGGCGTGCGCCTGACCATCTCCGAGACCAACGGCAACGGTCGTCAGGTCCTCGAAGGTGATTACCTCGTCGGTTGCGATGGCGCTCGCTCCATCGTCCGAGAGGGCCTCGATATCAAGCTGGGCGGTACAGACTTCGGCCGGCGCATGGTCCTCGCCGTGTTCCGGTCTCGTGAGCTGCACGAGGCCCTCAAGCGCTTCCCGGAGCGCACGACGTATCGGGTGCTCAACCCGGCGCTCGAGGGCTACTGGCAGTTCTTCGGCCGCATCGATGTCGGCGAAGGCTGGTTCTTTCACGCGCCCGTGCCTGAAGAAGCAACAGCCGAGAACTTCGATCTCCAGGCCTTCCTCGAGGAGATCGCCGGCTTCCCGTTCAAAGCGGAGTTCGACCACATCGGCTTCTGGGACCTGCGCATCGGCATCGCCGACCAGTACCGCAAGGATCGTGTCTTCATCGCCGGCGATGCGGCCCACACGCATCCTCCTTACGGTGGCTTCGGCCTCAACTCGGGCCTGGAGGATGTCACGAACCTGGGCTGGAAGCTCGCGGCCGTGCTCCAGGGCTGGGGCGGCGACAGGCTGCTCGACTCCTACGAGGAGGAGCGGCGCCCCACGATGATCGAGATCACCGAGGGCATCATCCGCGGCAACATCGAAAAGGACCGTGAGTTCCTCAAGACCTACACGCCGGAGAAGGACCGCGAAGCCTTCGAAAAAGCCTGGAAGGCAGCCGAGGCCACCTCCAGCGACACACCGACGAACGAACCGCACTACGAGGGCTCCTCCGTCGTGCTCGGACCGCCCGGGGCGGTGTGCAGCGTCTACTCGAAGCACTCCTTTGCAGCGCGAGAAGGCCATCACCTCACGCCTCAGCCGCTATCAGACGGCCGCAACGTATTCGATGCCCTCGGTGAGCACTACACGCTGCTCGCCTTCGGGGCGCCGGAAGATGCAGTCTCGCGCTTCGAAGCCGCCGCAACCGAAGCCGGCGTGCCGCTCGAAGTGATCGCCGACAGCTTCGAGGGTGGCCGAGAAGCCTACGAGTCGCATCTCATCCTCGTGCGCCCGGACCAGTACATCGCCTGGGTTGGCAACGATGCGCCCACGGACGCTACGGCGATAATGCACACGATCGCGGGGCAGCAGTCGTCCTGACCACGACTTTCGACTAACTTGTTCACAACGTGCGTCGATGACGCAGCTCTCTGAGCTACAGAGCTAAATCACCGGAGGAATCAAGCAATATGGCCAAGAAGTACCGCGCCGACCACGTCGGCAGCCTCCTGCGTCCGCAGGCCGTCCTCGACGCCCACGCCGCCCTGCGAGAGGGCAAGATGAGCGAAGAGGCCGTCAGGCAAATCGAGGACATGGCGATCCTCGAAGCGCTCCAGATGCAGCGTGAAGTCGGCATCGAAGTCCTCAGCGACGGCGAGATCCGGCGCGGTGGCTGGTCCGGCGACTTCTCTGCCAATGTCGGCGGCTTCGTCCCGGGCGCGCCCGCGATCTCGCTCAAGTGGCACGATGCGCGCACCGGCGAGCCGGTGCAGATGCAGGCACCCCAGGCGCCCGTTGCGCCCGGCACCGGCGGTCCGGGTGGCGGCGTCATCGGCGAGAAGCTCGTCCAGCTGCGTCCCCTCACCGGCCATGAGACGCCCTTCCTCAAGGCGAACGCTGGCGGCATGCCCTACAAGGTGACAATCCCCGCGGCTTCCTACATCACGAGCCGCGGCTACAAGCCCGGCGTCTCCGAGCCCGCCTACGCCAATCGCAAGGCCGTGTTGGACGATGTGACGGACATCATCGCGAAGGAAGTGCATCAGCTCGCCGCGGAGGGTGTGCCTTATCTCCAGCTGGACAACCCGCACTATCCCGACTACATCGATCCTGATCGAGTGCAGCAGATGAAGGCGCTCGGTCTCGACGTCGAGAAGACGATTCAGGACGACATCGAGGCGGACAACCGCGTTGTCGCCGGTATCGACCGTGCCAACACGACCATCGCCATGCATTTCTGCCGCGGCAACGGCGGCCGAGGCGGCTGGCACACCTCCGGCGGCTACGACGCCATCGCCGAGACTGTGTTCCCGCAGCTCGACTACGACGTCCTGCTCCTCGAGTACGACAGCGACCGCGCCGGCGGCTTCGAACCCCTGCGCTTCGTCCCGAAGGGCAAGACCGTCGTCCTCGGCCTCATCACGACCAAGCTGAACGACCTGGAGAAGGCTGACGACATCGTGCGCCGCATCGAAGAGGCGTCGAAGTACGTCGACATCAACGACCTCGCTCTGAGCCCGCAGTGCGGCTTCGCCTCCGTCGCCCAGGGCAACCCGATCACGCCCGAAGAACAGCGCGCCAAGCTCGCCCTCGTCGTCGAGGTCGCCCGGAGGGTGTGGGGCTAACGAGAACTCGTTGGCGGACCTGAGGTCGCACCTCTCGGTCTCTGCCCGGGGTAGCTGGGCGCAGCTCATGCGCGGGGCACTGGGGGGATTGTCCCAGAAGTAGTCCTCAATTGAGAGCGAAGCCGCGCGGGAGCGATGGGAAGCGGGAGACGCGAACACTCGGCATAGCCAAGAGCTCAGGAGATTGCCATGACCGCTACCTACCGCTTCGAACAGATCGGTAGCCTGACCCGTCCCGGCTACCTTCTGGACATCCGGGATACCTTCAAGACAGGCAAGACATCCCCCGAGGAGTTGCGGGCCGCCGAGGATCGGGCGGTGCTCGATGCCCTGGCCCTGCAGCGCTCCGTCGGCGTGGACGTTTACACCGATGGCGAGATGCGCCGGGATGCCTGGCAGACCAACCTGAGCCAGGCCGTCGATGGCTTCGTGGACAGCTACCCGGTCCGCGAAGTGACGCTGCCGAATGGTGCCGTCACGCGTGTACAGTTCCACGCCAAGGCCGTTTCGGGAAGACTGCGTCAACGCGAACGTCTGCTTGCCGTCGATGCGGCGTTTCTCAAGCAGCACGCGCCCGGGCCCTTCAAGGTCACAATGCCGGCGCCTTCCCTCGTAGCGCGCGCCGGCTTCGTCCCGGGTGTCACAAAGGACTACGCATCGGAAACAGAGCTCCGAGCCGACGTGGCAGCCATCATCGCCGGCGAGATGAAGCAGCTTGCCCAGGAGGGCGTCACCTACATCCAGCTGGACGAAGCCTTCACCAACTTCCGCGATTCAAACGCCGTCGACCGTATGCGGGCAGAAGGGCTCGACCCCGAAGCGGTGCTCGCGGCCCAGATCGAGGCCGAGAACGTCTGCTACGACGCGGCTCGCGCCGAAGGCGTCATTCTGGGCTGCCACCTCTGCGCGGGTTCTCGTACTGCCGCGGAGAAGCGTCTGAGCGACCCCGAGCGCGAGTCGCGGCACTACGACTGGCTGGTCGAGCGCGTATTCCCCCAGGTTCACGCCGACCGGTTCCTCTTCGAGTGGGACAACGACTGGGAAGCCCTCAAGTACCTGCCGCCGGACAAGGTCGCGGTGTTGGGTCTGGTCTCCAGCCTGGATCCTCGTCTTGAATCACAGGATGACCTCTTGCGCTGTATCGAGAACGCGAGCAAATACGTCCCGCTCGATCAGCTCGCGCTGTCTACCCAGTGCGGCTTCCAGGGCTCCGGCACGCGTGACGGCGCCCACATGACCATCGATGAGCAGAAGCGCAAGCTGGAGCTCATCGCAGACACGGCACGCAAGGTCTGGGGCGGCTGATTCTTCGAGTCTGGTGGGTGGTTCCATGGACTACTACAGCGGGTTCGTAGGGGCGCAGCCCATGCGCGGGGGGCGCTGGGGGGTGTCCCCCCAGGTTCACTCTCTAATTTGAGAGCGGAGCAGCGCGAGAGCGATGCGTAGCGGCCGGTCGCCCCACACCGCCACGATTCACCGACGCCGTCCACTTGGTGGCTTCTTTCGGTGACGGATCCGTCGCGAAGTCGTCCTGGGTCCGTCGCCAACCCGATGCGATTCCGTCTGCTATCTGTTACTGACCTGCTGCGTATCCGCCTCGATCACGCACTCTATCTGCTCCGTTTCGATGCTAAAATCGCCTGCGAGACGACATAAACGCATGGCGACCAAGTCAACCACAGTCGAAATCGGCGGCCGGGAGGTGACCATCACCAACCCGGACAAGGTGTTCTTCCCGGAGAAGGGCTACACCAAGCTCGACCTTGTGCGCTACTACGAAGCCGTCGCTGATGGCGCCCTGCGAGGCGTTATGCGCCGTCCCATGGTCCTCAAGCGCTTCGTCAACGGCGCCGCCGAAGAGCCCTTCTTCCAGAAGCGGGCGCCCCAGAACGTCCCGGAGCACATCGATACCGCCCGTGTCACCTTCCCGAGCGGCCGCTGGGCCGACCTCGTGGTCTGCGACGAGCCGGCCGACGTCCTCTGGGCCATCAACCTCGGCTGCATCGACCTCAACCCCTGGCCCGTGCGCGCCAACGACGTCGACCACCCCGACGAGCTGCGCATCGACCTCGACCCAACGCCGGAAGCCACCTTCGAGCACGTCAAGCAGGTCGCCATGCTGATGAAGCAGACCCTGGAGGACTTCGGCTACACCGGTTACGCCAAGACCTCCGGCTCCCGCGGCATTCACATCTACGTCCGCATCGAGCCGAACTGGGAGTTCCCCCAGGTGCGCCGCGCCGGCCTCGCCTTTGCCCGTGAAGTAGAGCGCCGTGACCCGGACCTCGTGACGACGAAGTGGTGGAAGGAAGAACGCCACGGCGTCTTCATCGACTACAACCAGAACGCCCGCGACCGCACCATCGCCTCGGCCTA
Source organism: uncultured Chloroflexia bacterium (assembly GCA_963731765.1). Classification (GTDB taxonomy): domain Bacteria; phylum Chloroflexota; class Dehalococcoidia; order DSTF01; family WHTK01; genus WHTK01. The sequence goes on along the minus strand of CAVSWS010000018.1, from coordinate 329,461 downwards.
CTCGGTGCGTCCGACGCCTGATGCGCGCGTCTCCTGCCCCATCACCTGGGACGAACTGCCCGGCATTGAGCTCGCCGACTTCACGATTGAGACGGTCCCGGAGCGCTACCAGCGCCTCGGCGACCTCACGGCGGGTATCGACGATCGCGCCTTCTCGCTAGACGCGCTACTGGAGCTGGTCGACCAGCAGGAGCGCGACGGCCTCGGCGACGCCCCCTGGCCGCCCCAGTTTCCCAAGGCCAAGGGCGAACCGAAGCGCGTGCAGCCCTCTCGCGCCCGCAAGGAGCCGGCCGACGCAGGCATGCCTGACGATGCACCGGAATCGCCCACCGGCCGCCGCAAGTCGACGCAGCCCCTGATCATCGTCTCGAAGGCCCAGCACAAAGACGAAGCCATGGCCGGCCTCGAACGCTGGAAGCAGCGCCACCCCGAAGCCGCGGCCCTCCTTCAGCCCGCCGACATCCTCGTCGATTCCATGCGCGGCATGTCGACGACCTGGACGCGCATCCGCCTCAACCTCCGCCACGTCCCCGAAGCAGACCGCCCCGAGCAGGAGCCCCCGGACCCGGACTACGACCCCTGGGCGGGCCTCGATCCCGTCCCTGCGAGGCCGCCACACGCGCTTCAACCCCAAAGACGGCCGTCTCTAGCAAAGGAAACGATGATGAGCGCACGTTGGCAGGGCAAGCGCCGCTATCAGACAGCCAGGAAAGAACCCCTCGATCCCTTCGAGGGCCTGGGGCCTGGCGACCCGGGCTACCGTTTGCGCGGAGGCCGCACCGGCTTCGATCCCCTCGAAATCGCGCAGGAAGAAGGGCGCTTCGGTGGCATCGTCCTGAGGTCCGTCTTCAGCAATCCAATCGGGCGTGCGGCCGGCGTCCTTTTGTTCGGCGCGATTCTCGGCTCGCTCGTCATACGGAGTGATTGGATCGCCCTCCTTGCACTCGCCGGCATATCCGTCGGCATCTTCTTCCTCTGGGCCATCTCGAGGCAGGACCTTGAGGACATCCGCAGCCGGCACCCACGGGAATAGCGGTCATACGCAGGCTGGGTGCCGTAACCGGGTACCCGCATCAGCCGGTCGAGAGCCAGAAACCGTCCGCCATCAAACCCCAAAGATCTGCGCCAGCTCGTACGGTGGCGTGGTCTCGATCTGCTCGAAGCCGCAGTCCGTCGGCGGCTTGTCGTGGCGCCAGTGCTTGAATGTGGCAGCGTGGCGGAAGCGGGCGCCGGGGCCCGGCTTCCCCTGCAGGTAGTCGAAGGTCACCTCGCACACCAGCTCCGGGCGCAGACGCACCCAGGTCATGTCACGATCGCCCGTCCAACGGCTCGGCGCGCCCGGCGTGCGTCCCTTGCCGAAGCCGTCGTCGTCTTCGTCCCCCGCACGGTAAGGCGCCAGGAACTCGACGAGCTCTCGTTTCTCCGCCGCCTTGAAGCTCGACGTGTGGCCGACGTGATGGAACACGCCCTTGTCGTCGTACAGCCCGAGCAGCAGCGACCCGACCGAATTGCCTTCCTCGCCGCGATTCCACCGGAACCCGCCGACCACGCAGTCGACTGTGCGCAGGTGCTTGATCTTCATCATCGCCCGCGCGCCCGGCTTGTATGGCTCGTCGGTGCGCTTCGCGACAACGCCGTCGAGCCCGGCGCCCTCGAAGCGGTCGAACCAGTCCTGGGCCAGCGCAGGGTCGTCGGTCGAGGGCGTGATGAACAGTGGCGGCTCCGGGTTTGCCAGCGTGGTCTCCAGAGCCTGGCGCCGCTCGCCAAATGGCGTCTGACGCAGGTCCTGCCCCGATGCGTACAGCACGTCGAAGGCCACGAAGGAAGCCGGCGTCTGCTCAGAGAGCATCTTCACACGCGAGGCTGCCGGGTGGATACGCATCTGCAGCGCCTCGAAGTCCAGCGCCTCGTCCTGCGCGATCACGACCTCACCGTCGAGCACAATCGGTCCCGGCAGCACGCCCGGCAAAGATGCTTCGAGCTCTGGGAAGTAGCGTCCCAGGGGCTTCAGGTCCCGGCTCTGCAGAAAAATGCTCGCGCCGTCGAAAAACAAGAGACAGCGGAAACCGTCCCACTTCGGTTCGTAAAGCCAGCCTGAACCGGACGGAATACGGTCGAGTGCCTTCGCAAGCATATGTTGCACAGGCGGCAAAACAGGGAGGTTGAGTTTGTGTTCGGTGCTCAATGCCTCGTAACTCGCGCAAATCGTAACATGTGAGACCGGGAGTGCTTCCGCCTGTTGGTCTTTACTCCTATAATTCAATTGGTTACCTATTTAGAGGTTGAATAGAACCTCTGAGGCGTCGCAGAAAGGTTCAGGTAGGACTCGACCATATGATCAGCGATTTCCCCTGGGAGCTCTTGGATAACGCCTACAACAACCGGTTCCAGAAGCTGCAGCTTCACGATGTGCCCGTACGCCAGATCACGATTCGCTCCGCCTGGAACTACCGCCTGTTCCTCGACCGCCCCGAATGGTTCCAGTACACCACGCCGGGCAGCTTCGCCATGGTCGGAAAGCGCAATCCGGTCACCGGACGTGTCGCAGTGCGCCCCTACAGCATCGTCTCGGCGCCGCACGAGGACTTCTTAGAGTTCTACATTGCCCTGACGACCGAGACGGTCAGTGAGCTCGAAGACCTCGACCCAAGCGACTCAGCGCTGGACAAAAAGATCCGCGCCTACCCCTACGTCTCGATGCTCCTGGAAGACGTTGTCGAGAAGGAGGTCATGGTCGACCCGGAGTTCAACAACGTCCTTCTCGGTCAGGCGACCCTCGGTCGTTTTCGCTTCGACACCAAAGATTCCCGCGCCGCCGTGTTCGGCTTCACCGGTACCGGCGTGGCAGCAGGCGTGCCGGTCCTGCGCGAGCACGCCTGGGCGCCATCGGTGCGCAACGGCATCCTGCTGCACGGTGTGCGAAACCCCGCAGACTTTGCCTATCAGGACGAGTTCAAGGAGCACCGCCGCCAGTACCCGTCCTTCCAGTACCACATGTTCCTCAGCCGTGACGCCGGGACACCGTGGCACTACCCTTCGGGCCGTATCACCAAGGTCCTCGCCCCGACGCCGGCCGAGCTAGCGGCCGCAGGCGACGTGCACCCCTTCGAGCAGCTCACCGGCGTGCCCTATGACCCGAACCACATCAAGATCTACCTCTGCGGTAGCGACGCCATGATCAAGCAGGTCACGGACTACGCAGTGGAAGAGCGCGGCTTCTCGCGCGACGACATCGTGCACGAAAAGTTTTTCGACTAGCGGCGCAGACGCTGCCGTCACCCGTCAGCATCCGAGGCCCGGCCAACCACGGTCGGGCCTCACCGTTTCCGAGCTGCAGCCAGAAAGCTGACTGCTGTAGGCTGATAGCTGAGATGTGCGGCCGATTCACTCTAACCTGGAAGCAGCGTGAGAAGCTGGCTGAAGCGCTGGGCGTGCTGCCCGAACAGATCAACGACGCCGACTACCGCCCACGATGGAACATCGCACCGACCGATCAGCACTGGATCGTGCGTATGCAATACGAGCAGCGCGCAGTGTTGCCGGCAAAGTGGGGTCTGGTGAACAGCTGGGCTAAAGACGCCAGGCGTGCCGCGAAGCAGATCAATGCTCGCGCCGAAACGCTGCATTCCTCAAATGCCTTCCGAGACGCCTTCGAGAAGCGGCGCTGCATCGTCCCGGCCGACGGCTTTTACGAGTGGGAGGGTACCGGCCCCTCGAAGCGCCCGATCTGGTTCCATCGTGACGACGGTGGTCTGCTCTTCATGGCGGGTGTCTACGAGTCGTGGCAGCCGCAGCCGGAACAGTGGCAGCGGACCTTCACGATCGTAACCACCTCGGCGAACGAACTCATGGCGCCGGTGCACGACCGCATGCCGGTGATCCTGCCGGAGGAGGTCGTTGACCTGTGGCTCGACCCGCAGGAGCAGGACTACGAGAAGCTGGAGAGGCTGCTGCGTCCCATCTCCGACGACTACCTTTCGGCCCGTCGGGTGTCCCAGCGTGCGAACTCCGTGAAGAACGACGATCCAAGCCTGATCGAGCCGGCAGAAGAGATGCCGCGCCTACTGTAGAGCGCAACTGCATCTTGAGACCGAGTGGCGCACGGCTCGCTATTCCTGGATTGACGGTTCGGTGAAGTGCTCGGGCCAGATTGCGCGTTGACCGGCCGACGACTCGATGAGCTCCCGAATGCGGTCCGCGACAGCACTGGGGCTCTCGTTGCCGTCAGCCTTGACGTTCAACCTTGCGGTGCTGATGCTGCCCTCTTTTTCAACGTAGACTTCTACCTTGAATGTCGCCATCGGGTTGCTCCCCTCATTGCTGCGGTTGATCCAAGACTAGAAGCCCGCCGCGCGACTCAGGAAGGGCCGATGGTAACTAACATGAACCAGAAGAATCCGCGTAGGTACAGGTCTCGATTCCCAGTAGGGGCCCGTACGTGACCCTGACGTTATAATCTGGGGGTTCTCGGGCTGTACAGCGGTGGCCCGTTGATTCCTCATCGGAGCCGCTGATGGTCTGAATCCAACCAGGGGCCTGTAGCTCAGCGGCAGAGCGGGCGGCTCATAACCGCTTGGTCGCAGGTTCGAATCCTGCCGGGCCCACCACACGCAACTCCGTCCTCAACCCGACCGCTTGGCGCTGGAGCAAGAGCTCGGCTGATGCTACGCTGACCGCACCCCGACCAAAGCGCTCGACATAAGGAGATGCAGCATGACCACACACCCCACCGCAGACCACGAGCTCGACTGCCGCAATACGCTGTGTCCGATGCCGATCATCCAACTTCGACAGGCAATCGATGGCATCGCGGCGGGCGAGGTGATCCATGTGCTCGCCACGGACCCGGCGAGTGTGAACGACATGCCGGCCTTCGCTCGTAACACGGGCCACGAGCTGCTCAGCACGGGCAGCCAGGGCGGCGTTTACGAGTACTACTTCCGGAAGGTGTAGGGCGGTCCGAAATGACGGCAGAGACTACCGAACAGGCACTGAGCCCCGAGATCCAGGCTCGCATCGACGAGGCAGTGGCTGCGAAGTTTAACGAGCTGCTTGCGGGTCAGTTCAAGGAACTGACGCAGGCGCGGGCGCAGGAAAAGCCGGAGAAGAAAGGGCGCCGCCTCGCCATCGTAGCCTCCAAGGGGACGCTGGACATGGCGTATCCACCCCTGATCCTGGCTTCGTCCGCCGCCGCCATGGGCTGGCAGGTGGGCGTGTTCTTCACCTTCTACGGCCTCGACATCATCAACAAGAAGAAGAACAAACGCCTCGCCGTGGCTCCTGTCGGCAATCCGGCGATGCCTGTGCCGGTGCCGAACATCATCGGTGCAATTCCGGGAATGACGGCCATGGCGACACGCATGATGAAGGGCTGGATGAAGGACGCAAACATGCCGACTCTCCAGGACCTGCTCGACATTTGCGTTGCGAGCGGCGTCGAGCTTATCCCTTGCTCGACGACGATCGGCGTCATGCGCACCAAGCAGGAAGACCTGATGGACGGCCTGGAGTGCAGCGGCGCGGCAGCCTTCCTCGACTTTGCAGCCGACGCGGACGTTACGATTTTCGTCTAGACCCTTCGTTAACGTCGTCAGAACCGCTGGATCGAATTACAAAGCATCGTTTGGGCGCTAAGATTGCTCTCTTTCTGCTGTTGCCCGTACCCATTGGTGCCGAGCATTGAAATATACATGAGTCGGATTCCTGCTCGTCCCACCGCGATTGTCGCCGTCATCGTTGTGCTGCTGTTCGGGATCGTTTGGGTCCTGTCTGCATGGGACCTCACCTTTGTCGGTTCATTTGTGGCGGCCGGCACTGTGGCCGGTCTTGTAGGGGTCGGTATTCGGGTGTATCAAGCAAGCACCGCTGAGCCCGGCGAGCGCGGTAACCGGCTCCTCGATCTCATGCAGCGCTCGGCTGATGCTCGTCGGGGCATTCGCGACGAGAACACCGGCTTGCTCAATCGCTGGTACCTGGAGCGACGCCTGGATGAGGAGGCGGCGCGCTGCACGCGTTACGGCCACTCGATGGCTGTCGTGGTCTTGAAGGCCGTGGCGATCGATCTCGCCCGCTTCTCGCTTGACGGATGGCAGCAAGAATCGGCTATGGCCGCGCGAAGATGTGCACAGGTGATCCGCAACGTAGACCTCAGCGCCGGCCTCACGCCCTTCGAGTTCGCCATGTGCCTCGTTCACTGCGACCGCACGGGTGCCAATGCCGCGATCGCCCGCATCCTGGCGGAGTTTCGTGACTACGAGTGCCAAATCGGTATCGCCGTTTACCCCGAGGACGATTGTGAGCCTCGTGCCCTCATCGAGCTGGCCCGGGTGCGCTCGCGCCAGGTAGAGGCGGCCTAAGGCGTCAGCAGGCCGAAGTAACAGATGCGGCGTAGCTCTCTGATGCCGCGCATGTGCGTCTTGCCAAGAATGTAGCCACCCGGCAGCTGCACGATCTCATCCACGATGCGGCGCACTGGCAACGGGTTTGCCGTGTCGGAATAGTCCAGCTTGAGTACCTGCACCTCTTCTTCCTCGATGTCGAGGGAGACGCTGGTACTGAAGGGGAACACCCGCACCGTGCCGGCTGGGGTGTCGTTTTCGACCCGATAGCCCGGCCAGCCCAAACGGCCAGTTGCCCGCGACCATGCGTTGTCATGGAAGATGTTGTCGCCGGAATGTGTCGCGGCCACGAAGTTCTTGCCCTGCCACGGCAGATAAATTCGGGTCAGCCATTCGAAGAAGGGGTCCGAAAGCAGGCCGGTCGACAGCGCGAGAAGCTCGCCCTGATATCGGCCGTCCGGTGCAGGAATAGTGCCGAGTCTGAACAGGCGCCGCATGATGTGCTGGGCGTTATGACGGTCGTTTTCGAGTCGGGAGTGAGCGAACCGGACCGCGCGCATCGCAGTCTCGTTGAGGTAGCGCCACTGGCCGTCTGTCAGGTGCTCGCTGCCCAGCTCCTCGACGCGTTCGAGTAACTCGCCGGCCTCACGCACGTAGGCCACGACTTCGCCCGGTTCTGCCGTGAACGGATCAGGCTCACGTTCACGAAATGCATTGATTTCGTCGACAAGGTGCTCGCGGTCGCTCTCGAGTGTCATTTCAGCATATCCAGATTAGCATGCAGTTCCATTAGTCAGGTGAGGCTCACATGCCGAACCGATGGCGACAAATTGACGCTGCGCACTCTGAGCTAAACGTGCGCCGTTCTGACGGAGAAAATATCCGGAATAGCCTCGAGCTCTTCCTGGGCCGGCGTGTCGATTTCGGCATCGAGCCCGAGCACCATCAGCGCACGATCGCCCTGCTTCTGCCGGCCGACGCGCATGAAGCTGATATTGATCTCTTTCTCACCCAGGAAGCTACCGATGCGTCCGATCATGCCGGGCCGGTCGACGTTCTCGCAGAGCAGCAGGTAACCCGCCTCAGGTGACACGTCGACCCAGAAGCCGTTGATCTCGACGATGTGGGGACCGTCCTGCGCCAGCGTAGCCGAGACGGAGGTGTTCCCAGTGCTTGTGCGCAGGTTTACGCGAATGAGGTCCTTATAAATCCCGTCGTGGTTGCCTTTGCTCTCGCGGATGTGCATGCCGCGCTGCTCCGCGATCAAACTGGCGTTGATCAGCGTGACGTTTTCTTCGCTAACGGGCGAGAGCAGGCCTCGGATCACGGCCGACTTAAGTGGGCTCGTATCGCCGTCCGCGATGTCGCCGCTGTACTCGATCTCGACGCTCTCGAGCTGGCCGGAGGAGAGCTGCGTGGCCAGTGACCCTGCGTGGGTGGCGACCTCGAGGAACGGGCCGATGAGCTGGAAGGCCTCGGCGGCGATGAACGGTGCGTTCACGGCGTACGCCACGGGCTCGCCCCGCAGCGCGGTGATCAGCTGCTCGGCAACGTCGACGGAGAGACGTTCCTGTGCCTCGGCTGCCGATGCGCCGAGATGCGGTGTCAAGACGACCTTCGGGTGATTGATCAGGGGCGAGTCCGCTGGTGGCGGCTCCTTTTCGAACACGTCGATGGCTGCGCCTGCGATCTTGCCGCTATCGATTGCCGCGACCAGGGCTTCCTGGGCGATGAGCTCGCCACGCGCGACGTTGAGAACGCGCACGCCATCCTTCATCTGGGCGAACTGGGCGGTGTCCAGGAAGTGGTGGTTCTGGGGTGTCAGCGGCAGGTGGAGTGTGAGGAAATCGCTCTCACGCAGGAGTTGCTCCAGCGTCACCAGCGTCACACCGATGGACTGGAAGCGCTCCGGCATTACGAAGGGGTCGTAACCGATTACACGCATGTCGAAGGCACGAGCGCGTCGGGCCACCTCGGCGCCGATGCGACCGAGGCCGGCCACACCGAGCGTCTTGCCGCGTAGCTCCACGCCGACGAACTTCGAGCGCTCCCACTTGCCGGCGTTGACCGAAGCGTGGGCGAACGGGATGTGACGCGCCAGAGCAAGCATCATGCCCAGTGTGTGCTCCGCCGTCGCGATGGTAATGGCGGCAGGCGCGTTGACGACAACGATGCCGCGCTCGGTGGCGGCGTCAACGTTGATGTTGTCGACGCCGACCCCGGCCCGTCCGACGACCACGAGGTTCTTGGCAGCCTTGAGAACCTCGGCGGTGACTTTCGTTTCGCTGCGGACGGCCAGGGCCTCATAGTTAGGAATGACGTCGAGCAACTCTTCCGGCGTCATACCGAGCATGACGTCTACGTCGAGCTTCTCCCGCAGGAGCGCGAGACCCTCTTCGCCGATGCGATCGGTGACTAATACACGTGGCATCGGTCGGCGTGCCGGCTAGCTAACAGCAGCCGGCTTTTTGTAGCCGAGCTGCTCCAGGACGATAGCCAGCGCTTCGATGGCCGCGTCGATGTCTTTGGTGTCGACGATGCCCATGTGTCCGATGCGGAAGATCTTTCCCGCGAGCTTGCCCTGTCCCGCGGCCAGCACCGTGTCGTGCTCCGAGTTCAGCTTGGCAAGCAGCTCCTTGGCGTTGACGCCCTCGGGTACGACGACGCTGGTGACGCTGTCGGACGCCTGCGGGCCTTCCGCCAGCAGCTTGAGGCCCAGCCCCTTGATCCGGTTGCGCGTGTAGTCGGCGACGGCGTGGTGCCGGGCGTTGGTCTGCTCCAGACCCTCCTGGTACATCATGTCCAGTGCCAGATCGAGGCCGTAGTAAAGCGAGACGGCTGGGGTGAACGGCGTCTGGCCGATCTCCGCGTACTTCTTTGCCTTGCCGATGTCCATGTAGAACTTGCGCATGTTGGAGCGCTCGTAAGCAGCCCAGGCGCGCGGGCTCATCGTAATGAAGCCGAGGCCCGGCGGGATCATAAAGCCCTTCTGCGAGGCCGTCGTTGCCACATCTACGCCCCAGGCGTCGGTCGCGAACGGCAGGCAGCCCAAAGAGCTGATGGCGTCGACGATTAGCAGCACATCAGGGTTCGCGGCCTTGACCGCCTTGCTGATGGCGGCGATGTCGTTGGTCACTCCGGTCGAGGTCTCGTTGTGCGTCACGAGCACGGCCTTCGTGTCTGCCCCGACGTTTTCCGCGACCACCTTGGGGTCTGCCTGCGTACCGGGCTCGAAGTTAAGTCGTTGCACGTCTGCGCCAAACACCTCGGCGATCTCGCCGAAGCGGTCACCGAATTCACCGATAGAAACGGCCAGCACCTTGTCGCCTTCGGACAGGGTGTTGACGATGGCGGCTTCCATCACGCCGGTGCCGGAGGTGGTGTAAACGTAGACCTCGTTTTCGGTGCGGAAAAAGAGCTTGAGACGCTCCATGATCCGCGCCTGCATCTCGGCGAACTCGGGTCCGCGGTGGTTGATCATCTGTCGCGAGAGCTCGTTGAGCGTCTCGGGCGGGCACGGCGTAGGGCCAGGGATGCGAAGGTTCTGCACTTAAAATGTCTCCGATGTGAAAGTTGCTCAGGTATTGAGCAGGACTATTGAATCGTATCCACGAGCCAAGTGAGGGTCAATGGCCGTTCGCCGCTTCCGGGGCCCTTCATCTTGGCCTTTGGGACAGGTTGCCGAACCTAAGATCGGCGGATCGAAGCAAGACTCGATGTTAGACTGAGGCTGCATCTCAAGCGGGAGTTTTCATGCCAGAAACCATCCTCATCGGCGTCGCGTGGCCCTATCCAAACGGCTCTTTGCACCTTGGTCAGATTGCCGGGGCGTACCTGCCGCCGGACATCTTTGCCCGTTATAACCGCGTGGCCGGCAACCGCGTCGCCATGGTGTCGGGCTCGGACCAGTTCGGCACGCCGATTGCGATCAGGGCCGAGCAGGAGGGCAAGACGCCCCAGGAGATCGTCGATCACTTCCACACCGAATATCTCGACTGTTGGGAGCGCCTGGGCATTAGCTTCGACCTCTATACGCGCACCGGTACGCAGAACCACATCGATACGTCTCAGGAGATCTTCCTCAAGCTGTACGAGCAGGGGAACCTGTATCTCGAGACGATGGAGCTGACCTACTGCGTGAAGGAGGGTCGCTTTTTGCCGGATCGGTACGTGGAGGGAATCTGTCCCTACTGCGGCTTCGATGGCGCACGCGGCGATCAGTGCGACAACTGTGGCAAGACGCTTGACCCGGTCGATCTTATCGAGCCGCGCTGCCGCTTCGATGGCTCTACGCCGGAGCGCCGACCGTCCGAGCACTTCTTCCTGCGTCTCAGCGCCTACAACGACAAGCTGATCGAATGGCTCAGCAGCGGCAAGGAGCATTGGCGCCGCCACGTCCTCGGTTTCGCGATGGGCATCCTGCAGGAGGGGCTGCACGACCGCGCCATCACGCGTGACCTCGAGTGGGGCGTGCCGATCCCCCTGGAGGGCTACGACAACAAGCGCATCTACGTCTGGTTCGAAAACGTCATCGGCTACCTGAGCGCCACCAAGGAGTGGGCCCAGCTCCAGGGCACGCCCGAAGCCTGGAGAGACTTCTGGGAGGACCCCAGCGCAAAGGTCTACTACTTCATCGGCAAGGACAACCTCTGGTTTCACACCCTCAGCTGGCCGGCCGAGTGCATGATGTATGGCAACCTCAACCTGCCGTACGACGTGCCCGCGAACCAGTACGTCAACTTCGGGGGCTGGAAGGCCAGCACGAGCCGCGGCACCGCGCCATTCTTACCGCTGTATCTTGAGCGCTACGACCCGGACACGCTGCGTTACTACCTCGCTGCGACCATGCCCGAGGTCGCGGACAGCGAGTTCAGCGATGAAGACCTCATACGCCGTAACAACGAGGAGCTCGTGTCGACGTGGGGCAACCTGGTCAATCGAGTGCTGACCATCACGTATCGCAACTTCGACAAGAAGGTACCCGAGCCGGGCGAGCTTCGTGCGAGCGATGAAGAGCTTCTAAAGCAGGGTGACGAAGCACTGGCTGCCGTGGGCAAGAGCCTTTCTGAGTGCAAGTTCCGTGAGGGGCTGCGTGGCGCCATGAGCTACGCGCAGGAGGTCAACCGCTACCTCAACCAGGAAGAGCCCTGGAAGACCCGCGCAACCGATAAGGCCGCTGCCGCCCGCTCCCTCTACACCGCCATCAGCGCCATCGACATCCTCAAGCTGGCGTTCTACCCCTACCTGCCCTTCACCTCTCAGCGTCTGCATGAGATGCTCGGTCGCTCGGACGACATCGGGTCGCAGGGCTGGCAGACCTCACGCGTCGTACCCGGTACGCCCTTGCAGGAGCCGCAGCCCCTGTTCAAGAAGCTCGACGTGCCCGAGGTGGCTTCGTGACCCCGCGCTTCGTCGACACCCACACCCACCTCCAGGGCGACGAGTTCGCGGAGGATGTCGCCGAGGTCATCGCTCGCGCCCGTGAAGCCGGCGTGGAGCAGCTTGTGATCCCCGGCGTCGACGTCGAGACATCTCGGGCAGCCATCGCGCTGGCCGAAGCGTATGACGGCATCTTCGCGGCGGCGGGCTTCCACCCCCACGAAGCCTCTCGACTAACCGATGAGGCTTTAGAAGAAATCGAAGCGATGCTGGCGCACCCGAAGGCCGTCGCCGTGGGCGAGATAGGCCTCGATTACTACTACGAGCACTCGTCCCGGGACGCACAGCTCGCCTGCATCGAAAGCATGCTGGAGCTGTCGGAACGCCACAAGTTGCCGGTGATTGTGCACTGCCGCGACGCGTGGCAGGATGCGGCCGAAGTACTGGCGCCATGGGCCAACCGTGTACAAGCTGCGTTCGCCGGCCGGCCGGTGGGCGTAATGCACTACTTCACCGGCACGCTGGAGCAGGCGCGGTTCTACACGGACCTTGGCTTCGTGATTTCGGTTCATACCTCGGTGACGCACAAGAAGCAGGCCGAATTGCGCGAAACCGTGTCGCAGTTGCCCCTCCAGTCACTGGTCATCGAGACGGACTCGCCGTATGGTGCGCCCCAAGCCTATCGTGGCAGGCGCAACGAATCGGCCTACGTTGTCGAAGTAGCGAAGCAGATTGCGGACCTGCAGAGCGTATCGCTGGAAGCGGTCGCCGCCGCGACGAGCGCTAACGCAGCATGGCTGTTCAACCTGCCGGTTACAGCCGAGGCAGGAGGTACGAGCCGATGACCAGCCCGAGCGTCTCCTCCGAGCTCTATGGTCCTGTACGGTACGACGTTGGCAGAGTCGATGAGCTGATAGCTTCCCTGAAGCCGGGCGACTTCCCGTTCCTGGCGCGCATGCTGGACCATCTGCTCGAGGCGGGAGGCAAGCGCATCCGGCCCGCCATCGCGCTGCTGTCCGGCCGCATGGGCGACTATAGCCTGGACCTCCTCGTGCCCCTGGCCGCCTCGATTGAGTTGCTTCATTCGGCGACGCTGGTGCACGACGATGTAATCGATGCTGCTGCGACGCGCCGGGGACGGGCGACGGCCAACTCGCTCGCGGGCAATGCAGCCTCGGTGATGGTGGGTGACTATATGTTTGCTCATGCTGCCGACCTCATTGCGCGCACCGGGAACATCGAAGTGATCCGGCTGTTCGCCCGCACGCTGATGGAAATGGCGACTGGCGAGTTGCACCAGGACCTGGGTGCCTACAGCTACAGCCAGGGCACGCGTGAGTACTTCAATCGCATCTACGGCAAGACAGCCTCTCTGTTCGCGACAGCGGCCCAGGGCGGTGCTATGGTCGCCGGCCTATCGGAGGCGCAGGCGCTCTCGCTGCGTGATTACGGCGAGAACCTGGGCATGGCGTTCCAGATCGTCGACGACATCCTCGACTTCGCGGGCGATGCGAGTGAGATGGGTAAACCGGCCGGTAGCGACCTTATGCAGGGAACGCTGACATTGCCCGCGCTTCTGCTCATCGACCGCTTCCCCGATAACAACCCCGTGAAGCGCTACTTTGCCGGTCGCAATAAGGCCAAGAACCTGGAGACGGCGCTGCAGATGATCCGCGAATCGGACATTCTGGAGGAGTCTTTCAAGGTGGCGTACGACTTCCGCGACAAAGCACTGCGCGCGCTTGAGGAAGTCGGTGCCGGCGAAAACTCCGGCGCTCGTGAGTCGCTGGGCGACGTGGCGTATTGGGTCACCCAGCGCCGGGTCTAGCCGGCGACACAATCAGGAGAAGCCTACAGGTCGGTTGCTGAGCTGGACCGCCTCGGCGCCGCTCGCAACTAACCTGTGCCTTGGGCAAACAAAGGAGCGACCCTTGGGCCGCTCCTTGACTCCGACTTGCCGACTACAGAAAGTCGATCATCGACTGCTCGTCAGCTAGTCCGGGATCTTCCGGTCGACGTGGCCGCTGGCGCCGAACTTCGGCGAGAGCATGGGCCTGCCGTCCTGACCGATGGCCGGCGAAAGACCGGAGTCCACCATCATCTTGGCGTGGCGGCCCTTCAGGTGAGCCACTTCTCGCTTCACGTCGATGTCGTGCTTGGTCGGGCGCTGGCGCGGCTTGGGCTTGTAAAGCTCCGGGTGCTCGTTCATCGGCACGCCGCCGGTGTTCATGTTCTTCACCTTGCGGCCGTCATGGTGCCAGTACTTGAAGTCGTCCGGGATGCGACGCGGCATGCCATCACGGAAGGTAAAGGCTGCGAACGACGTTGGCATGATGCGCTGGCTGTCGTGGTCGCACAGTGGGCAAGGCGACGGTTCGGACGACTCACGCATGGAGCGCAACTCCTCAAAGACACCGTCGCAGTTATCGCAGTAGTACTCGTAAAGCGGCACAGGTTCCTCCCCGTCCTAAGAAATCACTATTAATCATACGTCACTGACCTGTTGGGACGATCTATACATCAGATGCGCCAGGGGCATCAAATCGCCCCCGATCCTCCATACCTAGGCCTCGGGCACGGAGGTTTCACTCTGAAGGTGTACACCGGGCTCCAGGGTGATGACGCGCGGCAGGTTTCGCAGGCTCTCGATGAACCGAGCACTCCGGACGTCACGCTCCATCACGTACTTCACATAATCGCCCAGGCAGAGATGGAGCTCCATAGCGAGCTCGCCCGGTAGACGCACGCGGGCAGCGTCTTCGAAGCTGCCCCGCTCGATCAGCCGCAGCATCTTCAGTGCATTGAGGCTCAGGGGCGCCAAACGCAGCGAATCGTCCGCGCAATCGGGGCAGATGGCGCCGCCGCCGGAGATGCTCCAGTAATTGTTCTGGGGCTTGAGGGGCGTATCACAAACGGCGCAGTTCGCGAGGGCAGGACGGTAGCCGAGCTGGTCCATTAGCCGAAGCTCGAAACGGCGGACTGCCAGGTCGTAGCCAGGGGAGGTGCTCAGGTAGCCGAGTGTCTCCTGCAGCAGGCGAAAGATCGGATTACCTTCGGAGCGCTCCGGTGTGAGGCGATCAACCAGCTCTGCGCAGTAGAGGCCTCGCCCAAGCCGATCGAGGTCACCGCGAATGCCCGGGAAAGCATCGATGGTTTCTGCCTGTGTGACGATGTCGAGCTCGCGTCCTTCAGCCATGAGGTAGGAGCCGAGGGTGAGGGGCTCGAGGTGGCCCGCCAGGCGGCTCTTGGTGCGGCGAACACCCTTCGCAACGGCATCGACGCGACCACCATGCGCCGTATAGAGCGTGACGATCTTGTCGGCCTCTCCCAGCTTTCGCTGGCGCAGGACGATGGCCTGGGTCTTGTAAACGCGGGGCTTCGGCATGGTAGTTCCGAGAAGAGCGTAGCAGATATCTGTGGCTTCGGAAGGGCTGCCTTTCGTGCTTCAGGTGTCGGCACCTGAGACGCGAGCACGGCCGTCCAATGCGCAATTGCAAGGCAAGAGATTCGAGATGAAGCATGAAGCCTGCTTCATATATCAAATCCATCTCAATCTGTGTAATCCCCTCTTAAAACGCCCGTAACAATTAAGAAACCGTTGTGTTACCGCCGCGAAACATTGCCTCCCTAGGCTCCAACAGGTGAGCAGCTTGATGGCGATGGGTGAGGACATGACGACTGACGGCGATAACAGCAATTCCGATGCGGGAGAGTTGAAGCTCGGCAACGTCAGTGTTGATCTCGCGACCTTCAAGGTGACGGTGGGTGTGAGGCCCGCAAACCTCACTTATCAGGAGTTCGAGTTGCTTCGCTACCTGGCGGACTTCCGCGACCGCGTCGTTTCGTTCGATGTGCTCAGTGGTCTGCTCTGGGGTTCCACCGGACCGAAAGAAACCAGACGACTCAACGTCCTCGTCTGCAGGCTCAGGTCCAAGCTCCGCAACTCTTTCCCCTATCGGCTGGAGACCGTACGCGGCAGGGGGTACGGGTTACTCGGTGAGGCTGATGGAGGCGAGCCTGCGCAGGGACGTGAAGGGGGCGCTTCTTGACGAGTTCGTAGGCGGAACACGGGATAGCAAAGGAACACGGAGGTAAAGATGCTAGAGAAAATTCTGCGATTCCGAAGGCCTCTCACGATCATGTCGGGAGCAGTCCTCGCACTCGCGTTCATCGCCTCGGCGCATGCCCAATCGCCACAGGACAACGCAACCTCGATTGAGGACCTGACCAGCGCGCTCGACCAGGCATGGCTGATGATCACGGCCTTCATGGTCTTCTTCATGCAGGCCGGCTTCGCCATGGTGGAGGCCGGGTTCGTTCGTTCCAAGAACGTCGTCAACATCCTGATGAAGAACATCCTGGACGGATGTATCGGAGCGATCTCGTTCTGGGCTGTCGGCTGGGCGTTTGCCTACGGTGTCGACTCAGAAGGGTCTGCCGGTGGGTTTATTGGTACCCACAACTTCTTCCTGCACGGTTTCGACGACTACGCAAGCTGGATCTTTCAGTTCGCCTTCGCCGCGACGGCCGCTACGATCGTCTCTGGTGCCATGGCTGAACGCACGAAGTTCCAGGCGTACCTGTTCTACAGCGTGTTTATCTCGGCCATCATCTACCCCGTCGTTGTGCACTGGGCCTGGGACGGTAACGGCTGGCTCTCGGCGTTCGCAGAGGACCCGATTGCGACCAACGGCTATATCGACTTTGCCGGTTCCGGCGTGGTCCACATGGTTGGTGGCTTCGCCGGCCTGATGGGCGCCATTTTGGTGGGGCCGCGCCTCGGCAAGTTCAGCCGTGGCGGTGGCGTCAACCCGATTCCCGGTCACAACATCAGCATTGCCGTTCTCGGTATGTTCATCCTGTGGTTCGGCTGGTACGGCTTCAACCCCGGTTCGACACTGGCCCTCTCGGGTGGCTTTGCGGCTCTGGCAGCCAAGGTGGCAGTCAACACGACGCTGGCAGCGGGTGCCGGCACGGTGGCCATGACCTTCCTTTCGAAGGCGCGCACCGGTAAGTACGACATTGGTTTGACGATTAACGGTGCGCTGGGTGGCCTCGTCGGCATCACTGCACCCTGTGCAACGGTGGACCCATGGGCGTCGGTCGTCATCGGCGCGGTGGCGGCCGTGATCGTCCTGTTCGGCGTGGAGTTCCTGGACAAGATCGGCATCGATGACCCGGTTGGCGCCGTCTCGGTGCACGGCCTTGGCGGTCTCTGGGGCGTTCTGGCTGTAGGTCTCTTTAGCTCTCAGGGTGGTATCGCACAGGCTTACACGGCGAGTGATCAGTACGGCGTGCTCCTCGGCGGTGGCATCGAGCAGCTTGGTGTCCAGGCGCTGGGTGCGGCCTCAATTATCGTGTGGACCTGCCTCACGTCGGGTCTTCTCTTCCTGGTCATCAAGTACACAATTGGTCTCCGGGTTAGCGAAGAGGAAGAGCTGCGCGGTCTCGACATGGACGAGCACGGCGTCGAAGGTTACCCGTACTTCGAGCGTGTGCCGGAATCCAGCATCATGTTTGTTGGCGACGGCCAGGGTGGCGCGTAGGCTGTGTCTTTCCGGACAAGGAAGCCAAGGAGTATTTCGGCGTGAAAAAGATCGAAGCAATCATCAGACCAGAGAAGCTGAGTATCGTGCATGACGCCTTGAAGGAGCTGGGATATCCCGGCATGACGATCAGCGAGGTCAAAGGTCACGGTGTTCAGAAGGGCATCGTCCAGCAGTGGCGAGGCCGGCAGTACGCGGTTGAGTTTCTTCCCAAGGTGAAGATGGAAATCGTAGTGCCGGATACCGCTGTTGCCCAGTTGCTCCAGGTCATCAAGGAGAACGCAGAAACGGGTTCGATCGGTGATGGGAAAGCGTTCGTGATTCCGGTAGACAACGCGATGCGTTTGCGAACCGGAGAGAGCGGAGATGCGGCGCTCTAGCCGAGGGAACGATAAGTTAGAAAAGGGAGGTGCCAATGAGGCGCCTCCCTTTTTCACGTGTCCTTGGTTAGCAGGTTTTCGATAGCAGCAAGGACTCCCGGAGAGTCCCATACCTCCGCGTCGGGGATCTCGTCCCAGGATCGAGGCTGCTGCTCGATGTGGCGGCCGGTGCGAAGCAGGACAGTGCGCATGCCGAGGACCTTGGCCGGCACGATGTCGTTGTCGATGCGGTCGCCTACCATGATGCACTCCTCCGGTGTAACGCCGAGGTCGTCGCAGGCACGAAGGAAGAGGCGCAAGTCAGGCTTGCGAAAGCCGTAGAGGCCGCTGATGCCCTGGTTCTCGAAGTAGTGGGCAATCCCGTGCTGCGCCAACTTGTCGAGCGTCTTGATGGGTTGGTTGGCGGCGAGTCCCAGCTTGAGGCCTTGGCCCGCCAGTGTTACGAGCACTTCAGCTATGCCGGGACGCAGCTCGAAGAAGTCACGCTCGTGACTGCGAGACTCGAGCCAGTCATAGATACGCCGGCTGGCCCCGTGGTCCCCACCGGACAAATACCAGATCACGGCGCGGTACACGCTCGGCGCAAATGTCTCGACTGCGTGCCGATTGGCCGCGAGCCAGCGGTCTTCGTCGAACTCGAATCCTTCGCGGGCCAAACCAGCGCGGATGTCCGCATCGATGGCCGCTTCATGGGCAATCTCGAGATCGAGAGGGCCGCCAACATCGAAGAGCACTGCACGGATCATCACCAGTCTCTCCTGAGCAGAAGCGTTTGTGGGTCATGCAGATGTTAACGCCAGCCCGGCATCATCTCGTGAACATTGGTTGTGGGCGCTTCGAGCGCGTTTTCGGGCGTTTGTCCGCCTGATTCGGCGGGGCGTAGCCGGGCCGGTGCTGACGTGGCGTCGAGCATGTCCTGAGGCACTGGCTCAAGGGGCAGATAAAGGGTTCGAGGCGTCTGGCAGGCCTAGACCTCCTGGCGGCTCTCCAGGGCGCGGGCGAGCGTAAGGTCGTCGGCGTACTCGAGGTCCCCGCCCATGGGCAGCCCGCGGGCCAGCCGGGTAACGCGAAGGCCAAGGGGTTGGAGCAGACGGCTGACGTACATCGTCGTTGCTTCGCCTTCGAGGTTGGGATTGGTGGCCATGATCACTTCGGTGACGGTGCCGTCGCGCAGGCGTTCGAGGAGCTCGCGGACCTTGAGCTGCTCCGGCCCCACGCCCTCCATAGGAGAGATGGCACCGTGAAGCACATGGTAAAGACCGCGATGCCCCCTGGTGCGCTCGATAGCGAGGATGTCCAGGGGCTCTTCCACCACGCAGATCACGCTGCGATCGCGGGACTCATCGCTGCAGGTGAGGCAGGGGTCGACGTCCGTGGTGTTCTGACAGATCGAGCAGAGCTTGATCTTCTCTTTGACCTCCAGGATGGCGTCGGCGAGAGCCCTGGCTTCGTCCCCAGAGGCACGGAGGATGTGATAGGCGAGCCGCTGAGCGCTTTTGGGGCCGATTCCCGGCAGGCGGTGGAGCTCCTCGATCAGGCGCGCGACCGGCGCCGCGGCTCCAGAGGGGTGCCAGGGCTCGTTCATGGCTCTA
This sequence comes from uncultured Chloroflexia bacterium, assembly GCA_963731765.1. GTDB lineage: Bacteria > Chloroflexota > Dehalococcoidia > DSTF01 > WHTK01 > WHTK01. The sequence continues at coordinate 310,226 of CAVSWS010000018.1, read as the reverse complement.
TCGCTTGCTGGCGCGTCGAGCAGCGCGGTTCATGGGCGGGGGCGTGCCGCCACCGGCGTCACCAGCCGGTCCACCGAGGCCGGGGATGCCGAGCCCGCCGAGGTCCGGCATGGCGCCACCCATTCCTTCGGCGTGGAAGGCCTGGACTTGCGTCAACGCCTCGTTGACCGCTGCCGTGACGAGGTCCTCCAGCATGCTCATGTCGTCCGGGTCGACGACGTCGGGCTCGACGTGCAGCGACTTCACCCTGTAGCCACCGGTGATCTCGACCTCGACTGCGCCGCCGCCGGCCGTGCCCTTGGCGACGCGGTTCTCGATCTCTTCCTGAGCCTTCGCGATCTGCTCCTGCATCTCGGCGAGCTTCTTGAGCATGTCCTGGTTCATCGATTAACCCTCATCTCCCGTTTCGTCTGGCCCAGTCCGTACTACCTGAGCGCCCATTTCCTGCGCGGCCCGCACAAGGGGGTTGTCGCGACCGCGGGAGGTGGCCTCGCGCTGGGTCCAGGCAACGACATCCTCGGCGACTTCGCAGCGTACCAGCACTTCGCGGCCCAGCACCTCACTGACGACGCGCGTCAGGGTATCCAGGTTCTTCTGCTCCGATGCCTTGATGGCGTGGAACTCGTGGCGGAAGCCCAGGATGACGACGCTTTCATCTGCCTGAATGATATCGCAGCCGCCGTTCAGGAGGGCGCCGAGCTGGAAGCCGACCGACTTGGCCTTCTCGTAGATGGGGCGCATGGCTTCGCGGGCAGCGGCAAGGGATGTGCCCGCCGGGGCGCTCGGCCTCGCCGTGGGTGTGGGCGTTGGTGCCGGCTCAGGCGCTTTGGGCGCAGGGGGCGGTGTCGATGCCGTGGGTTGGTCTGAACCGTTGCTCGGCGAGGCTGTTGCGGGCTCGCCGAGGGGTGGCACTTCGTCCAGCCATGGCGGCGGTGGAGGCACGTCCTCTTCGGGGGCGGATGGGCGACCTGGGGCGCTGTCTCGTCCACCGAGTGCCTCAGGACGAGCGGAGCTGGAAGCGGCGGCATCGGGCGCTCCGCGTCCTTCGACAGGCTCAGGACGAACGGTGGGAGTGGGCCGTGCGGCCGGTTCGGGGCGAGCTGCGGCGGTTGGGCGCGGGGATGCGGGCGCGGAGGCTCGGGGGGCGCTGACGGGCTGGGCGACGGGGGCTTCGATTGATTGTTTGATTGAATTTTGGCCTAAAACGCAGTCGGCGAGGGCGAGGTCTAGCGGGAGGGTGGAGTTAGGGTCCTGCTTGAGGTCCGCTTCGCCGAACGCCTTGAGGGCCGTGAGAATCTGGGGCGTTGGCGTTTCGGAGACGGCGTTGCGCAGCTCCTGCAAGCGCTCCTCCGTGGCGCCCTCGGCGGGGGAGAGGCCGGACTTGACCATGAGGAGGTCTCGCAGCTCGTCGATGAGCTCCTTCTGGAACTGACGCAGGTCGAGGCCGTCGTCGCGCACGGCGGCGATGAGCTCGAGGCCGCCGGCGAGGTCGCCGGTGAGGGCGACGCGGGCGAGCTGAGCCACTCGCTCATCGGCGATGAGGCCGAGGCCGGCCCGCACGCGTTCGACCGTGAGCTCCGAGCCGTAGGAGGTGGCGAGCTGGTCGAGCAGGTTGGTGCCGTCGCGCAGAGAGCCGGTGGCCTGGCGGGCGATGAGCTCGAGGGCTTCCTGGTCGGCCTTGATGTTCTCGCCGTCGCAGATCGTGCGGAGGCGGGCCATGGCAGCGGCCAGGGGGATGCGCTTGAAGTCGAATCGCTGGCAGCGCGAGGCGATCGTAGCGGGTAGCTTGTGAGCTTCTGTGGTCGCCAGGATGAAGACGACATGCGGCGGCGGCTCCTCCAGGGTCTTGAGGAGGGCATTGAAGGCCGCGTCCGTGAGCATGTGCACTTCATCGATGAGATAGATCTTGTACTCACCGGCGCCGGGCGCAAAGGCCACTTTGTCACGCAAGCTGCGGATCTCGTCGATGCCGCGGTTGCTGGCGGCGTCGAGCTCGATGAGGTCCATGGCGCGGCTGGCGAGGAAGGACTTGCAGCTCTCGCACTGGTTGCAAGGCTCGCCGTCCTGGCGGTTGGTGCAGTTCAGCGCCTTGGCGAGGAGTCGCCCTGTGCTGGTCTTGCCCGTGCCGCGGGAGCCGGAGAAGAGGTAGGCGTGCGCCACCCTGCCCGTGGCGAGGGCATTCTTCAGTGTGGTGGCGACGTGTTCCTGTCCGGCGACTTCGTCGAAGCGGATGGGACGCCATTTTCGGTAGAGGATTTCGCTCATACGGTCTTGCGGGGACGGGGCATGAATACTCCGGTATCGGGAATGGTTCTCGGGGTCAGTTTAGCGCATGAAGGTAAGGGACCGGACCCCTCCCCCTGGCCCCTCCCCGTCGACGGAGAGGGAGAACTTAACGCGGGATCCCATGCCATGGCATGTTCGTCGAGGCAGGAGGAGCGGGCTGGAGAAAGGCGGCGCCGACGACGAGAAGGTGGCGTAGGATATGGATCAAGGGCTTGACTCGGATCATAGTACAGATGTACTAATAGCCCAAGTCCCTCGCATCCCCGCACGGAAGGAATGGCACCCCGCCGCAATGACAATCGCCGAAGCCCTGCCCGCCAAAACCGCCGTTTCGATCACCGATGTGCTGTCGCGCTTCTGGGGGTACAAGAGCCTCCGGCCGCTGCAGCAAGACGCCATCGAGGCGGGGATCACGCAGCACGATTCGCTGGTGGTGCTGCCAACGGGCGGGGGCAAGTCGTTGTGCTACCAGATCCCGCCGGTGGTGGCGAACCGGACGGACGTCGTGGTGTCGCCGCTGATCTCGCTGATGAAGGACCAGGTCGACGCGCTGCGGGCAAACGGCTACGAGGCGGCAGCGATGCACAGCGCGCTGACGGAGCAGGAGCGCTCCGACATCGTGCGGGCGCTGATGGCCGGGAAGCTGAACCTGCTGTTCGTGTCGCCTGAGAAGCTGTTGACGCCGTGGTTCATCGGGCTGATGAAGCGCGTGGGCGTGACGACCTTCGCGATCGACGAGGCGCACTGCATCTCGCAGTGGGGGCACGACTTCCGGCCGGAGTACCGGCGGCTGGCGGAGCTGCGGCAGCACTTCCCTGAGGCGAGCATTCACGCGTTCACGGCCACGGCAACCGAACGCGTGCGCCAGGACATCATCGACCAGCTTCAGCTCAAGGACGCGAACGTGCTCGTGGGTCGCTTCGACCGGCCCAATCTGAGCTATCGCGTGGTGCCGCGGGGCGACATCGATGGGCAGCTGGTGGAGACGGTGCAGGCGCACAAGGACGAGGCGGCGATTATCTACTGCATCAGTCGCGCCGACACGGAGCGCGTGGCGGAGGTCCTGAAGTCCAAGGGGGTCAAGGCGGCGCCGTACCACGCCGGGCTGGACCCAAAGACGCGGTCTCGCACGCAGGAGGCGTTCACGGCGGAAAAGCTGGACGTAGTGGTGGCAACCGTCGCGTTCGGCATGGGCATCGACCGCAGCAACGTGCGGTGCGTGATCCACGCCGCTATGCCGAAATCGCTGGAGCACTATCAGCAGGAGACGGGCCGGGCCGGTCGTGACGGCCTGGAGGCCGAGTGCGTGCTGTTCTTCGGCAACGCGGACTACCGGCGCTGGGAGCGCCTGATGACGCGCACGGCTGAGGAGACGAAGCAGCCCGCCGAGTTCACTCAGGCGCAACTGGCGCTGGTCAGCGAGATGTATAACTTCGCCAGCGCCCAGGTCTGCCGTCACAAACAGCTTTCCGAGTACTTCGGGCAGGCGTATGGTGAGCCGTCCTGCAAAGCGTGCGACGTGTGTCTCTCCGACGCACCGGACATCGACGGCGGCAACGATATCGCGCGAGAGGTGATCGGCTGCGTGCAGAGCCTGCGGGTGCCGTACGGCGTGGGCTACGTGGTGGACGTGTTACGCGGCTCCAGCTCGGAGCGCATCGAGTCCCGACACCACGACCAGCTGCCACAGTACGCCGTACTGAAAGCGCTCTCGAAGGAGCACTTGCAGAAGCTGATCTACCAGATGGTGGGCACGGGGCTGCTGGAGCGCACCGAGGGCGAACGACCGGTGCTTCTGGTGACGGAAGAGGGACGCAAGGTGGCGGCGGGCAAAGCAGAGGCGCACCTGAGGGCGCCGGTGATGGCCGCGGTGGCATCGAAGTCAGACGAGAGCGAGGGCTGGCGCGGCGTGGACCGCAGCCTGTTCGAAGCGCTGCGGGAGCTTCGTCGCACGATCGCCGAAGAGCGCGACGTACCGCCGTTCGTCGTGTTCAGCGACACGGTTCTGCGCGACATGGCACGGGCGCGCCCGAAGACGCTGGAAGACCTGCGCGGGATCAAAGGCGTGGGCGAGAAGAAGCTGGCCGACCTGGGCGAGCGGTTCCTCATCGCGATTGCGGCCTGGCGTCGCGAGCACCCGCCGGCCGCTTCTACGCATCGCTCGGCGGAGACAGGCAACGTGTCGAAGACGGCCGCGTTCCGCCTGTTCGAGCAGGGCTGCTCCCTGGACGACGTGGCCTCGAAGACGGGGAAGGCGCGTAGCACTGTAGCGTCGTACCTGGAGGACTACGTGTCGGAACGCAAGCCGCAGAGCGTCTCGCCGTGGGTGGATGAGGTGACGTATGCGCGGGTGCGGTCGGCTGCGGAGCGCACCCAGGGCACGTTCCTCAAGCCCGTGTTCGAGGCGCTCGAAGGGAGCGTGAGCTACGACGACATCCGGGTGGTGATGAAGCACGCGAGGATCCGGTAGCTGGTCGCTGGTGGTTGGTCGTTGGTTTCGGGCGTGGGCTCACCATCAGCAGGTCGAGTTAAGCGCGCCGGGGCGGGAGCGCACCCTCCCCCGGCCCCCGTGACGGAGGGGGACTTCTTGTGAGCGGTGGGTTCGCGGCGCAAGGCAGATAGGTCCAGGCGAGATATGCAGCAAGGGAGCACGGCCGCGCTCCCTACGGCGGCGTTGCTTGAAGACGGAGGCCCCCGAGCCTGGCTCGACGTAGCTTGGGACCAATGGCAGGGCCGGTGAGGCTTGTGGGGCGCCTATAATCTGGGCATGACGATATTCCCTCATGACCTCCGTGCCGGTGTCGACGTTTACAGCAGTGATGGGCAGAAGCTGGGTGAGCTGCACCGAGTTGTTCTGGCCCGAAGCGACCTGCGGGTAACGCATGTCGTGGTTGACATCGGGTTCTTGCGGTCCGGACGTCCGATCTGGCAGGGAGGCCTGGGCCTGGACTACGACCGTGTCGTGGACATCGGCGACGTGGCGAGCGCGACGACGGAACGCGTCGACCTGGGCCTGACGGCAGAGCAGTTCAAGGCGCTGCCGGAGTACACGCCGGAGACGTACGAGGAGCCGAAGGATTTTTCGCCAAACGAGTACGACCTGCCCGACGTCGTAACGCAGCTCAACCACCTTTCAGCGATGCTCAACAGCACGAGCGGTCTCTGGCTGTATGACAACCTGCAGAAGTCAGACCAGGAGGTCGACATCGCCGAAGGGACGCCGGTGTGGCGTCAGGAGCCGCACGAGAAGCTGGGCGACGTGAAGCAGCTGATCATCGACGAGTCGACGGGGCAACTGCAGGCGCTGGTGATCGCGCGCGGGTTCATCTTCAAGCACGAGGTGGTGCTGCCGATCCGCCACGTGGTCGAAATGTACGACGACCTGCTGCATGTCGAAATCACCGATAAGGACCTCGAGCAGCTGAAGGCCTACGAGGTCTAGAAAGCCCGACGACCTCACCCCTAACCCCTCCCCGACTCCGGAGAGGGGCATCTCTTTGTACTGGGTTTCGGGATGGCGCTGGGCGCCTTCGGAGAGGGCGTGTGCTTCGACGCGGTGGTGCCGTAGCAGGAGATGGCTGTCTCAGGCGATACGTGCGTAACGTCGGGCTGGAGCCGTGCGCGGCTGAAGCGCGGTGGCCTCGGTGATGACGAGGGCGAGGAGGAGCATCGAGCCGACCTGGATGATGTTGAGGGAGATGAGCCAGAACATGCCGAGACCCTGGAGGTCGCCGGCAAAGTGATCGACGTATGCGATCTGGGAGATCAGGAGTGCGAGGGCGCAGGTAGAGGTGAGGGCGTAGACCTGGGGCCGGGTGAGCAGGGCAGCGAACACGGCGATGGCCAGGATGCGGGACCATCGGATGGTTTCGCTGATGCCGATCTGCCACCAGGCTACAGAGAGAGGCGCGCGGTCCAGGATTAGCCCTATATAGGCCAGGGCGGAGACGGCGAGCGTGATTATGACGATGAAGCTGATGGGCCGAAGCCAGGGTGTGTTCATGCAACGGAGAGCGGCGATGAGCAAGATGAAACCGTAGGTGCCGGCGGGAATCAGGTAACTCAGCTTCCACCAGACGCTGGGATTTTGTCCGAACTGGCGCTGGAAGTCGAGGTCGTGCAGGGCGATGGCGATCCCTGCGGTGAGCACCAGGGCAGCGACAGCGAGGGCGACCGAGGGCATGAGTCTTGCGAGCCTGCCGGTGGCGGTGAGCAGCGGCAGCAGAAAGAGTAAAGGCAGGCCGTCGCTGACGATCGGTCGGAGGGCGCGCCATGTGCCGTTCTCGTTGCCGCCGCCAAGCCCGATGATGCCGGGCTCCAGGTAAGCGTCGATGGTTATGGCTGCGTAAACGACCAGCAGGGCGCCCGCGATCCAGATGGGGCCCCTGCTATCGGTAGCCTGAAAGAAGTCGGCGCTAAAGAAGAGGACCGCAGCGAGAATGAGGTAGGGCAGGACCAGGATCAGGAGGGTCCAGACGCTGCCATTCGGCCGGGTGTAGATTTCCGAGTTGTCGATGGCGAGGGCGGCGGCGTAGAAGATGAGTGCGACGCCGGCCCAGCGAGCGACCTGGACGACAGGGATCTGGGGCTCTTTGTATTGGACGGTGACATCGCGCATGCGAGCCTTATGCTAGCGGGGTTATTGTGCGATCACAAGCGGCTGATTGACAGAAGCAATCCCTTAACGTAGGTTCAATCGAGTGATCGTAATCTCTCTTATTCACGGAGGACGCTCCTAAACGGCCCACGCAGTCCGGCAGAACCGACAGCGTGCGCCCCGGGCTTTGTAGCTTCGGGGCGTGTGTTTTGTCCGGGTAGTCCGGTCGGGGATGACTCCAGAAGCGCGAGCTGTGGCTCGCCCAGTGACGCGAAAGGCGGCAAAGACCATGATCCTGCTCTACGCACAGGTCGGCGAGATCAGCGAAGAACAGCTCGACATGCTGGTCGACAACCTCGAGGAGGAGTGGCCGGAGGACCGTGACTACTTCATTAACCGGGCGATGATCGACATGCTGAAGTCGCGCGGGGCCGACAGCGTCCTGCTGCATCTGCTGAACGAGGCGCTGGGGAACCGGGACGAAGTCGACATTCTCTGGGTCGACACGGAGGAGCTGGAGGAGGCGGACGAAGAGGACCTGTAGTCCTCCTTGGCGCCGTTTGATTCGATAAGCATCACCACGCAGGAGCAGTACTAGATGTCAGAAAGCACCTCGGAGCTGCAGTTCGAGACGCTGGTCTCGCTGTGCAAGCGACGCGGCTTCGTGTTCCCCAGCAGCGAGATTTACGGCGGCATTGGGGGCTTCTGGGACTACGGACCTCTGGGCGTGGAGATGAAGCGGAACATCAAGAACCTGTGGTGGTCCGCGGTGGTGCAGGAGCGGGACGACGTCGTCGGCATCGACGCTTCGATCATCATGAACCCGAAGGTCTGGGAGGCCAGCGGCCACGTGGCGACGTTCACGGACCCGATGGTGGACTGCCGGAACTGCAAGCACCGCTTTCCGGGCCGACCACCTGGAGTCCGACGTATGTCCGGACTGCGGCGCCAAGGGTCAGTTCACGGAAGCACGCCCATTCAACCTGATGTTCAAGACGTACGTTGGGCCTGTAGAGGAGTCGGCAAGCGAGGTCTACCTGCGGCCGGAGACGGCGCAGGCGATGTTCACGAACTTCGAGAACGTGGTGACGTCGATGCGGCGCAAGCTGCCCTTCGGCATCGCCCAGCAGGGTCGTTCGTTCCGCAACGAGATTACGCCCGGCAACTTCATCTTCCGTCTACGCGAGTTCGAGCAGATGGAGATGGAGTACTTCTGCAAGCCGGGTACGGACGAGCAGTGGCACCAGCACTGGATCCAGGAGCGCCTGGCGTGGTTCAAGCGCCTGGGCGTGCGCGAGGAGAACCTGCGATTGCGTGAGCACGAGCAGGAGGAGCTCTCGCACTACTCCAAGAGCACTTACGACATCGAGTATCACTATTCGGCGCTGGGATGGTCCGAGCTCGAGGGCATCGCGAACCGGACGGACTTCGACCTGACGGCGCACGCGAAGGGGTCGGGCAAGGCGCTGACATTCTTCGACGAGGAGTCGAACGAGCACATCGTGCCGTATGTGATCGAGCCGGCGGTGGGCGTGGACCGCACCTTCCTGGTGCTGCTGTACGACGCGTACCGGGAGGAAGAGGCGCCGACAGCCGACGGCAAGACGGAGAAGCGCGTCTTCCTGAAGCTGCACCCGAGCGTAGCGCCGATCAAGGTCGCCGTGCTGCCGCTCTCACGCAACGAGAAGCTGGGACCGATCTCGCGCGAGGTGCACAAGCGTCTGCGGCCGTACTTCATGACCCAGTTCGACGACGCGCAGTCGATCGGCCGTCGCTACCGGCGCCAGGACGAGATCGGCACGCCGCTGTGCGTGACGATCGACTTCGAGACGCTGGAAGACAACGCGGTGACGATCCGGGAACGCGACAGCATGCAGCAGACGCGCGTGAGCATCGAAGAGCTCACCGGCGTACTGCAGGAGAAGCTGCGCGCGTAGAGGGTGGCCTCCTTGTCGTGGGGGCGAATGGTCAGCACCCTTTCTTGATAAGGCCTTCTTCGAAGCCGTTAGGCGTCCCTGGCGGGCTGCTGCGCTCGCGTTTGAGTGGAAGGGGAATCGGGGGGCACCCCCTGGCACCCGCGGATGGGCTCCGCCCGCACGACGCCCGTTAGAGGTTTCGCGCTTGCGACGGGTCCTGGCTCGATACCTGTGGCTCTAGTCGATGGCGTTCGTGAGGACGCTCTTTAGGGCCTCCGGCACATGGGGCTCGGAACCTGTGGTCGCTGAGCGGTTGCGCGGGGCACAAAGGAAAGAGGCGGCCAGTCGGCCGCCTCTTTGAGCGTCGGGTTTGTGGCGACGATTTAGCCGTGGACTTCCTTCACCTTGGCGCGCGCGGCATCCTTGTCGGAGTACCACTGCACGTTGATCTCGATGTAGGGCTTCATGTTGTCCGGGACGTCGTCCTCGGCGTAGATGGCCGTCACCGGACAGGCGGGCTCGCAAGCGCCGCAGTCGATGCACTCGTCCGGGTTGATGTAAAGCATTTCATCCGCCGCGTCTTCCTCCGAGGAGGTCGGGTGGATGCAGTCCACCGGGCAAACGTCAACACAAGACCGGTCCTTGGTGCCGATGCACGCTTCGGTGATTACATAGGCCACTGGTTACTTCTCCTTTTGGTTCTTTGTCCCCACTCGCCGACATTCTAGAACGGTTTTCAGCTAACAGGGAAGCGGTCAGCGTCGGATCGAAATGATCTCTATGGCGAATTCATGTCGCCGTGATAGGTCATTCCTTTTTGCCGAAGGGCCACAGTCGTCGCTTCGGTTTGGAAGGCTCCTGAATGATTCGCTCAGACTCGCTGAGCAGCGGTGCGAGGTCGGCTTCGAGACGGCGTCGGAGCTGGAGCATGCTCTCGGCCACGTCGACTGAGCCGTAGGTGTCCTCTTCCACCTCGGGGAAGAGGTGCTTGAGGGCGCCATCGAAGCCGGGTACTGTGCTGCGACGGCCATCCGGGCCCTCTCGTAGCTCCAGCATGGGGTACGACTTCAGCTCCGAGATGGTACCGAGCATGCCGGAGAGCAGGCGACGCGCCTGGTCTTCGTTCAGGCTGATGGATGCACTGTCACCGCCGAGCTGCGGTTGCAGGCTTGCGGCGACCTCTGCCAGTCCGTGTTCCACAGGCTGCTTCGTGTATGGATCGAGCTCCGAGCCGGGGCGACCAAGGTGGTACGCAACGGCCAGGAAGACGAGCCGGGCGTCATTCTGCTGCAGCTGGATTGCGGTTACGGACATAGCAGATCATCAAGCCGTCCGAGGTTGATAGCTTCAACCTCGGACGGCGATCACGATGCTACTTGTGCATCCGTTGCCATCTGGTCTTTTTCCGCATCTTGCGGTACTTATGCTTGCGGATCTTCTTACGCCGCTTCTTGACGACGGACGACATCGCCCCTCCTTGAGTTTAGACAGACAAGCGCCATTATAGCGGTTTCCAGCCTAAGGCCAACCTCAGGCCTCTACCGAAGCGTCAAGCGTGGAGAGCAATGCGATCGTCCATGCGGTAGGCGTGGGCAACGTACTGCTGCAACATGCGCTGCGCGGTGAAGTAGGAACCGTTCATGGCGATGGTGGAACGCATGACTCGGGCGTAGCTTTCCGGGGATCCGTAGAACATCGGCACGATGACGTAGTTGAGCTTGTTGTGTAGCCACATGCGCTCGATGTCCGGGTTATCGATCTCGGTCGGGCCGTCGCCGATGTTCCAGCCGGTGACGCCTTCGATCCAGCCTTCGGGCCACCAGCCGTCCAGCACGCTGAGGGAAGGGACGCCGTTGAGGGCCGCCTTCATGCCGCTGGTGCCGGAGGCCTCCATGGGGCGCTGAGGGTTGTTGAGCCAGAGGTCCACGCCGGAGCAGAGCAGCTTGCCGAGAGTCATGTCGTGCTCTTCGAGGTAGACGACGGGGATCTCGCCGGAAAGGGCGTCTCGGGCCTGGTAGACGCGCCGAATGATGTCCTTGGCGGGCTCGTCGTGGGGGTGGGCCTTGCCGGCGTATATGAACTGGATGCGCCCGGCCTCGTGGGCGATGCGCTTGAGGTTATCGAGGTTGCCGAAGACGAGGTCGGCGCGCTTGTAGGTGGCGGCGCGGCGAGCGAAGCCGATGGTCATGACGTTGGAGTCCAGCATGACGCCGGTGCGCTTGAATACCTCGTCCAGGAGGGCACCCTTGGCTTCTCGGTGGGTCGCGATGATGTCGTGCACCGGGATGGTGAGGGCGCGACGCAGCATATGGGGGTCCGTCTGCCAGTCTTCGATGTAGCGGTCGAAGAGTTGCTTCATCTGGTCGGAGGCCCAGGTGCGGGCGTGGACGCCGTTGGTGATGGAATGGATCTTGTAGTCGGGATACAGGCCCTGTGCTACCTCGCCGTGCAGCGCGGCCACTCCGTTCACATAACGAGAGAAGAACAGCCCCAGGTAGGTCATGTTCAGGACATGCCCCTCGACGCAGGGGAGTTGGTGGATGGTCTCTGCTATCTCGTCGCCCAGGACCTCGGTGACGAGGCCGATGGGGAAGCGGTCGTGCCCGGCGGGAACCGGTGTGTGGGTGGTGAAGACGCACTTCTCACGCACGGTGGCGACCATCGCCGGGTCTGTCCAGCCGGAGGAACGGCCAGGCTCCTCTTCGTAGAGGAGGGCGAGGGTGAGGAGGGCGCTGTGGCCCTCGTTCATGTGGTAAGTCTCGAGGTTGTTGTAGCCGAGGGCGCGCAGCATGGCGACGCCGCCCATGCCGAGGATGGCCTCCTGACGCAATCGATAGCGCTGGTCGCCACCGTAGAGCTGGCCGGTGAGGGCGGCGTCTTCGGGGGCGTTCTCGGGCAGGTCGGCGTCGAGCATGTAGATGGGCACTTCGTGGCCGTTGATGCCCTCGAGGCGGTAGAGCCAGGCGCGCAGGATGACCTCGCGTCCTTCGATGGTGAGCTTGACGCGCTGGGGGCAGGGCTCCAGAAAGCGCTCCGGGTCCCAGAAGGGTTGGTCCTCAGTCTGGTGGCCATCGGCGGCTAGATGCTGGCGGAAGAAGCCCTGACGGTAGAGCAGGCTAATGGCGACGACGGGCAGTCCCATATCGGCCGCAGCCCGGAGGGTGTCGCCGGAGAGTACGCCGAGTCCGCCGCTGTAGGTCGGCATTTCGGTTCGGAGGCCAATCTCCATCGAGAAGTAGGCAACAGTTGTCTCGGACGCCATCAAACCTCGAATCAGACTGCAGGACCGGCCGCAAGTAGATAGTCGGCATCAACGGCGTGAAGGTCAACGCGAATGGGATACAGTTCGGTTAAGTTTGCGTCAGTACTCATACGACGTTGGGTAGAGGCCACTTGAGCTCGCAGCTAAGGCAACGAGCCTGTATGAGGGTCCCGTTAGACCAGTAACTGATCGTGAAGGATTCGTGGCAGCGGGGACAAACCTGGTCCCCAAGACGCACTTCTCTTTGTTTGTCCGGCTCTTGAGCCGGTTGCTGGCCTGTCATCGCCGGGACCTCGCTGACATCTGGAGTGGTGCCAGTATAACAACGAGATCCGGCGTGCCAGCGCGTGCGACGAGGTCTAATGAGTTATGAGGCCGTCCTGCCCCGCAACTGTCCTAGTCCTCGACGCTCTCTTCACCGACCAGAGGGTCGATCTTCATGCCCAGGTTGACGAGGGTGCGGGCGAGGCGTCGGCGCATTGACTCGCGCACGATTTCGAAGTCGCCCTCCTCCAGCTCGAGTTTGAGGCGGGCGGACTCGCCAGCCAGGACTGCCTCTTCTCGGGCAAGAGCAGCCATGTCCTCAGAAGCGTTCCAGCTATACACGGTGTGACTTTCCTTCCTTGCTTCAGGCCTTTCGACCACACATAGAGTATACCTATGTTTCGACCGTTTGTCCTTCGGTGTTGTTAATTATCTGTGAACGCAAGTGCGGAATTACATTTCACCTGTTCGGAAGGACAGGCTCCTCAGGGCCGGCGTGAAGGTGGCCGGCGCAGGCTGATACACCAGCGCCCCAGCATGCTGGGGCGCTACGGATGAGGCGCTTTGCCGGGCTGAGTGGCTCGCTACTGCACGACCAGGGTGCCGGTCATGTACGGGTGGACCGTGCAGTGGAAGGGGTAACTGCCGGGTGACGCCTGTATGGTCACTGAAACGGTGCACTGGCCGGCGCACGTCGGGCTGGTGCCGAGGCCCGCCACCGAGACGTTGTGAGGCACCAGGGTGTCCAGATTAGTCAGCGTAATCGTGACCGTGCCGGACGAGGCGTAAAGGGCCGCCGGGGCAAACTTGAGGTTCTGGGCAGTTAAGGAGACGGACGAGTTACCTGATGGCGGTGGCGGCGACGTCGCGGTTGGCGGCGGGGGCGGCGGTGTGTCCGTAGGCGGGACGAACGTCGCGGTCGGTGGGACCGGTGTGTCGGTGGCCGGCACGGGGGTATCCGTCGGCGGTACCGGCGTGTCGGTGGGCGCGGGCGTTGCGGTGGCGGGCTCCGAGGTGGCTGTCGGCGTGGTCGCAGGCTTTGTCGGGGCCACCGTGGGGGTCTTCGTCGGCGTGCCTTCGGTGCTGGTGCTCGAAGCCGCCGCTGTCGCCGAAGCGGGCGTGCCGGTCACATTAGATGAATCGGAGCTACCGCCACAGGCCACGGACAGCAGAAGCGCCGCCGCCAGGCACGACATAACAAACAGCTTCACGGCTTCCCACCCTTTGCGAGGCCATTCCCGCTGACCTCTGCCGGATGAGATTAGCGTTTTTGGGCTTATGCGCCAGCCATTTTCAGTCGGATTTCAGTCGGCGGAGAGTGGGCAGGGAACACGCTGGGGCCGCCAAACCAGAGGCTGAACGTCGGTGCCGGTGGTCCGTTGTTAGCCGGACTGCATGTATGAGCAGACATCGGGTATTGCCGGTGTGTGAGACCAGCCGCTTCGCTTCGCACTTCCGCGACCTGGAATAACAGAAGGAGGCCGCAGACGCGGCCTCCTTCTGTGTTTGTCGGTGCTTATGTTCAGGCGTTAGGGCGAGCCACACTCTTGACGAGGCCCGCGGTTCCGCCGAGCACGAGTATCGTCGCCAGGGCGAGCATGAGCCAGGTGGTGGTTCCGCCATCCTGGTGCAGGAGCCCGGCATCACCCGTGCTCGGAGGCGTGATGCCGCCTGAGCTCGAGTCGCCGCCCGTCGACGGTGCCAACTGACCGACGTCGAACTCGGAGACCATGCCGAGGAATGCATGCGGTACACCTTCAGGAGACGGCAGGAAGCAGACGAGGCCGTACCTGCCGTTACTGAGGGGCTGGTCGAAGATGACGGTGCCGCTGGTGCCGGGAGCGAAAACGCCGCCGAACTGGGCGAATTCCAGCCCCTGCGGCAGGTCCTCGGACTCCGGGTCGGCGCTCTGCAGCAGGTCAAGCAATGGCTTGTCGCCGTCGATCTTGAGCAGGACAACTTCGTGCTCCTGCTGGCCTACGTTGGTCACTTTGAAGGCGAAGTTGCCGTCCGCGGCCTGGATGGCCGCCGGGTTGTAGTTGAAGGCGTACTCCTGGAGTGAAAGGTCGACTGCCGGAACGCCGGGCGGGATGGGGCGAGAAGCCGGCGTGCCCGCGCCGATCTTCCACATGCCACCTGAGAACTCGAAGTCCCACTTCTCGTACAGCGAGAAGCCCGCTTCGAACTTAAGGTCGACGATGCCGGTTGCGTTGCCGCCGGGTGCGAAGACATCGGTCACCTCGATGCTGGCGATCGGCCCGGTGTCGTTGATTGCCGCTTCCACGGCTTCTTTCTGAGTTTGGCCGTCCTCAGTGGGGAACTGGTAAGCGAGACCTTCGTCCAGCCAGTAGCTCATGAACGTGTCGACATCGCCGGCGTTCCAGGCCTGCATGATGGCCTGGAGGGTGGCCCTGATGTCGTCCTCGCTGGACGCCTCAGCGTTGTTGCCGCCCAGGGTAAATGCGCTCATGCCGAGCACCATGCCAGCGACTACCGCCAGCATCGACAGCAGCCTTAGTTTGACCATGTGATTCTCCTCTTCGAATCATGCCTGTGAATCCGGCCTACCTGGCCCTCATCTCGTGAAGGGCTGTGAAATGCTAGAACAGCACAAACCCTTCAGCAAGGTCTCAGCTGACATTCAGACCCCCGACAGACGTATTGAAATGAGGAATCCTATCTCAGGGATTCAAGGGCCGTGAGCAATCGACGGGAACGCCTCGCGTTATCTGACGAGGCGGGCGCGCTGGTTAGCCCAGGGCCATGTCCACGACGGTGACGCCTTCGCCGCCGTCCCGAGGTTCGGCAAACTCGAAGCCCTTGACCAGGGGATGCTTCGTGAGCATCTGGCGTACGGCGTTGCGCATCTTGCCGGTGCCTTTGCCGTGCACGACGCGCAGGCGGGGCATGCCGGCACGGAAGCCGTCGTCGAGGAACTTGTCGATGAGGGGGAGGGCTTCGTCCAGGGTCTGGCCGCGCACTTCGATTTCCTGGGCGGCGTAGCTGGGCGCGCGGGGGATGATGGTGCGCTCGACCGGCCGCGGCGCTGCCGCCTCGACACGGACGACCTGGCCGACTCCGACGCGGGCCCGCAGGCCTCCGAAGGTAACGTCGAGCTCGCCGCGGGCGTCCGGCTGGGTGAGGACCTCGGCGGCCATTGGGACGCCCTGGATGAAGACCTGGGCGCCGGGCACGATCTGCTCCGGCCGGAGGCCACTGCGGCGACGGCGGCGGGAGCGCTTGCGGATGCGCCTGGCGGTGTCGGCGGCCTGACCGAGGGCTTCCCGGGCTTCGGCGGTCTCTTCGGGCGAGACGGGCTCCACGAGGCGGCGCTGGACCAGTCGCTGGGTCTTCTGCAGAGCGGCGCGGGCGGCTTCGACCTCCGCTTCGAGGGCAAGGGCGGCTTCGTCGAGGCGGCGGGCGCGCTCTTCATCGATGCCGGCGAGGCGCTGCTCGATGTTGCGGCGGGCGTCCTCGGCGCGGCGACGCGCTTCCACCTCGGCCTGCCGGGCCTGAGTGGCGGCTTCGCGCTCCAGATGCAGCTCCGTGAGCAGCGATTCCATGGCCGCCTCTTCTGGCGCCAGCGACTCCTGGGCCGAGCGCAGGATGGACTCCGGCAGGCCGAGGCGGGCCGCGATGGCGAGGGCGTTGCTGCGACCCGGCACGCCCATGATGACGTGATAGGTCGGCGAGAGCGTGTTTGAGTCGAACTCGACGGCGGCGTTGATGACGCCGGGCGTTGCGTGGGCGAAGAGCTTGAGCTCGCCGTGGTGCGTGGTTGCCATGGTGAGGGCGCCGCGCTCGAGAAGGTCCTGCAGGAGGGCTCGGGCCAGGGCGGCGCCTTCGGCCGGGTCGGTGCCGGCGGCGAGCTCGTCCAGAAGGACAAGCGATTTGGGCCCGGCGCGTTCCAGGAGCGAGATGACGTTACGCAGATGGCCGCTGAAGGTGG
This sequence comes from uncultured Chloroflexia bacterium, assembly GCA_963731765.1. Taxonomy (GTDB): domain Bacteria; phylum Chloroflexota; class Dehalococcoidia; order DSTF01; family WHTK01; genus WHTK01. Next base: position 293,952 of record CAVSWS010000018.1, on the reverse strand, counting down.
AGAGCGATTGTTCGATGCTCTGTTCGTCGCCGATGTCCGCGAGCACCTCTTCGAGCACGGGCAGCGTGCTGCCGGGCTCGGCGGGGACGGGCAGGCCGGACTGGGCCATGAGGCAGAGTAAGCCCACCGTCTTGAGCGCGACGGTCTTGCCGCCGGTGTTGGGGCCTGTGATGAGGAGCACGCGGTCATCGCCGCCGATGCGCAGGGATATGGGCACGGGGGCCGCAAGCAGGGGATGGCGCGCCTCTCGCAGGTCCAGGACGCCGGGCGAACGCTGCAGCCACTTCTCGGGGGCGGTGTCTTCGCCGGCGCCGTCGTTCGCATCAGTGACGCCGGGGAGGACCGACATGCCGGCGGGCGAGAGCTCTTCGGCCATGCGGGCGGCGGAGAGGGCGAGATTGAGCCTGGCGAGGAGAGCAACGTTGGCGGCGATATCGTCTGCCGCCGTGCCAACGACCTCGCTGAGGCGGCGGAGGATGCGTTCGACCTCGCGTCGCTCCTCGATCTGGGACTCGCGCCACTGGTTGCCGAGGTCGACGACGGTGAGGGGCTCGATGAAGACGGTGGCGCCGCTGGAGGAGACATCGTGCACGATGCCGCGCACCTCGCCCCGGAAGTCGGCTTTGATGGGCACGACGTAGCGGCCATCGCGCAGGGTGACGATCGATTCCTGGGCGGCAAGACGGCCGGAGGCGGACGAGAGGAACTCCTGGAGCCGGGCCTGCAGGCGGTCGTGCGAGACCTTGATGTTACGTCGCAGGACGGTGAGGGCGGGGGAAGCGCCATCGACGACGTCGCCACGCTGATCGAGGGCGCCGCCGATCTCCGAGACCACCTTCTCGTGCTCGATGAGGTCTTCGCCGAGGCCGCCAAGACGGGGGAACTGGCCGGCGACGCGCGTGAGGACGCCACGGGCCTGATGGGCGGCGCGCTGCGTCGAAGCGACGGCGAGCAGCTCCTGGCCATCGAGGGCGCCACCGAGGCGGGCCTTCTCGAGCGACGGGCGCACGTCGAGGGCGCTGTTCAGGTTGAGGGGCAAGCGGGCGACACGCAGGCGTATCGCCTCGGCAAGGACATGCTGGCGCTCCAGCACCTCGGCGTAATCGGGCGAGGGCTTGAGGGCCAGGGCAAGGTCGCGCCCGCCTGAGAAGGAGGCGAGAGCGGCCAGGCGCGAGAGCACCTTATCGAATTCAAGGACGCGTAGAGCGTGCTCATCCATGTATGAAGAGTATCAAGTAACCGCCCGCAAGAGACACGTCATGCCTGGCGGGCGTAATTGGGGAGGGAAGTGGGCTCATCTAGGCCTGGGGCGCCTGGTCCTGGTACTCGCCGTAGAAGTCGGCGCGGCGGATCTCCATGAGGATGAAGTTGTAGTCGCCGCGGCGGGAGACGCCGTAGCGAGTGAAGCCGGCCTTTTCGAAGCAGCGCTGGGCGCGTACGTTCCAATCGAGCGTCTTGAGGTAGATGCGGTCCAGCTTGAGGTTTTCGAACAGGTAACCGACGAACGTGCGCATGAGGTCGGTGCCATAGCCGCGGCTCCAGTAGTCGCGCAGGCCGATCGTGATGCCGATCTCGGCTTCGCGGCGGTGAAAGTCGGCGTTGTAGTACATGACGTTGCCGATGTGGTTGCGGTCGTGATCCTCGACGGCGATGGTCTTGCGATAGGGGCTGGGGTAGCTGAGCTCGTCGTTGAAGATCGACATGTACTCGCGCAGGCTGCCGTTGTAGGGTCGGGCCGCGTCGAAGGTGGCGAGCTCGGGGTCTCGCCGCCACTCGTAGTCCTGCGGTGCGTCCGCGATCGTCTTGGTCCGCAGCACGATCAGGTCGCCGCGGGTTAGCTCACCCTCAACTACTGCCGTCATGGCTCTTTCTCTGCCTTGCGTCCCTCTGCCATCTCGATTGCTTGCCGCAGAATACGCCCCTCGTTGCGATAGGTCAGCTTTTGCAGCGCCTGCTCCACGGGAAACCAGCGCACGTCGTCGAACTCGTGGTCGTGGAGGCTGGTGTCGCCGCCGATGGGCTTGAACAGATAGTGGCGCACTGTCTTGTAGTAGCGCACGCCCTCCTGAGGCCGGGAGAACCAGTAGCGGATATCGCCGACGAGGCCCTCGGGCTCGACCTCGACGCCGGTCTCTTCACGTACTTCTCGCAGGGCCGTCTCCTGCATCGATTCGCCACGCTCGGGCGTACCTTTGGGCAGGCACCAGAGGACATCGCCCGAGCGACCGCAGAGCAGGACTTCACGGTTGGAGTTGTCGCCGCGGAAGACGACGCCACCGGCGGAGAAGACGCGCTCAGTGCGTAACCCCGAGGTGGCCATCAGGGCGCCCCCAGTGGATCGTCGTCGAAGTCGATCTCGGCCATAGCCTCTTCGATGGCTTCACGCAGGGCGTCGTCACCTTCGTAGAGGACGCCCTGGAGGGCGACGCGCGCCATGGAGCCGCCGATAGCACCGAGGGAGCGGATGGCGGCGAGCTGAACTTCGCGGTCCGGGTCTTCCACGGCCATGCGACGCAGCTGCGGCACAGCGTCCTCCTCGCCGATTTCGCCGGCGGCAAACGCGGCGGCATGGCGCATCTCGGGGGCGCGATGCTCGCTCTCGCGGAGGACGATAGGAAGCCACATGCGGTCGCAGCTCCGGCCCATGGCGTCGATAGCACCGACTTTGAGCCAGAGGCTGTCTTCCTCGTAGATGCTCTCGATGAGGTTCAGGGTGTCTTCGCCGCTCATGGCGCCGAGGGCTTCGATGGCGCGGGAACGCACCCGCTCATCCTCCTCAACGTCTTCGGCGCTCTCGATGAGAGCATTGCGGATGGCGCGGGCATCGGCGTGATTGAGCTGCTCGAGCTCGGCCTGGAGGGCGTAGCGACCGAGGCCGATGGCGGCTTCGCGACGCACCTCTGTGTCAGGGTCGATGAGCAGGAGGTTGATCAGCACGGGTATGAGGTCGTTGCCTTCGTACTCGTCGAGGCCACGGATGGCGGCGGCGCGCACGTAGGGCTCCTCGTCCGAAAGAGCGACTTTGAACACGGCATCGAAGTTCAGCTCGATGTTGTCGTCGGCGAGCTCCCTGACGTCACGCACGATGTTGAGGCGGCGCATCATCTCGATGCCGGGCCAGGCCTCCGTGAAGGTCTGGAGGTCGGAGCCATCCAGGTCAGAGAGGTTTTTGAGCTGAGTGGCCGAGAGCCGTAGAGTTTCGTCGCCAAGTTCGTCGAGGTCAGATTCGAGAGGCATGTCAGTTTCTATCTAATCAGCGGCTCCGAAGCGTGTCAAACGGGGGAGGAACAGGGAACTAGGAACCCGGAACAAGAAGAGTCCCGGTGCTAGTCGCGCTCCGGTCTCGTGGCGCGGGACATGAGGTCTCTGACGGCTTCTATGGCGGGCTTGGCCTCGAAGAGGACGCTGTAGAGCGATTCGCAGATGGGCATGTCGACGCCGAGGCGGCGGGCGAGTTTTGGCAGGGAGCGGGCGGTTTCGACGCCCTCGACTACGCCGGCGGCAGACTCGATGGCTTCTTCCAGGCTGAGGTCCTGGGCCAGGGCGACGCCGAGGGCGTGGTTGCGGGACTGGTTGCTGCCGCAGCTAAGGACGAGGTCGCCGATGCCGGCAAGGCCGAGAAAGGTCATGGGATTGGCGCCGGCCGCGACGCCGAGGCGGGTTATCTCGGCGAGGCCGCGGGTGATCAGGCCGGCTTTGGCGTTATCGCCGTAGCCCAGGCCGTCCGAGAGGCCACAGGCGATGGCGACGACGTTCTTTAGTGCGCCGCCAATCTCGACGCCGATAACGTCCTCGCCAGTGTAGACACGAAAGATGGGCCCGTTGAGCAGCGACTGCACCTGCTGCACCCGGGTGGCGTCGGCGCCGGCGATAACGGTGGCGGCGGGGAGGCCGCGGGCAATCTCGCCGGCGAGGTTGGGGCCGGAGAGGGCCATGATGCGCTCGGACTCGATGCCAAACGTAGCGATGACTTCGGACATGCGGAGGCAGTCCGGCGCTTCGATGCCCTTGGTGGCGCTGACGATGCTGGCGTCGGGTGAGATGGCGGGGGCGCTGCGAATGAGGTTCTGGCGCATCGAGACGGAGGGCACGGCGAGGAGCACGACGTCTGCGGTAGCAAGCGCTTCGGGGTCGAAGGTGGCGTGCAGGGTGTCGGGGAAGCGCAGGCCGGGGCGATGGCGATGGTTCTCCCGGGCGGCTTCGAGGGCGTCGGCTTCGCCGACGTTGCGGGCCATGAGGGAGACGGCGTTGCCGTTGCGGGCGAACAGAGCCGCGAGGGTAGTGCCCCAGCTGGTTGCGCCGATAACGGCAACGTTCGCCATCAGGGCTGCGATGCCGCTGGGCCGGTCTCGACGCGCTGGCCGAGCTTGCGCTCGGTGCCGGCGCGCAGGCGTTCGATGTTGTCGTGGTGCAGGACCACGATGAGGGCGCCGCCGATGGCCGCGACGACCGCGAAGGCCCAGGGGTGGAAGTCCAGGGCTGCGAACACGGCGAAGGAGGCGGCGGCGAGGGCGCAGGTGCTTATCGACATAAGCGACATGTAGCGCCAGCGGTAGAGGATAAGCCCCGCTATGGGCAAGACGATCAGGAGGGCGATGGGGCTCAGTCCGATGAGCACCCCAGCACCGGTAAGGACGCCACGGCCGCCTCGGAAGCCGGCGAAAAGGGGCCAGACGTGGCCGATGACGGCAGCGAGGCCACCGATGGCGCGTGCCCAGGGGTCGTCCGTGTAGAGCAGGGGGAGCAGGGCTGCGAGGAGACCCTTGGTGAAGTCGCCGGCGAAGACGGGGGCGGAGCGCTTGAGGCCGAGGACGCGGAGGCTGTTGGTGAAGCCCGTCTTGCCGGAGCCGTAATCGCGCACGTCAACGCCGCCACGGAGCTTGCTGGCGATGAGCCCGAAGGGAATCGAGCCCAGCAAGTAGCCCATGACGGCGGCGATGATGAGGTCCATCTGACCCCTCTCCCTAACCCTCTACCCAAACGGGCGAGGGGACTATGGGGCGCACCTACTCCTCGCTGCGGGAACGGAAGAACAGCTTCAGGCCGGCGCCGCGATAGCCGAACTGACGTCGCAGGGCATTTTCGAGGTAGCGCTTGTAGGCGGAGGACACGAGATCGGCGTCATTGACGAAGAAGACGAACGTCGGCGGTTCGATGGCGACCTGGGTGACATAAAGCAGCTTGAGGCGCTTCTTGCCGGCGATCGTCGGGGGCCGTCGGGCGAGGGCACCGCGGATGATGGCGTTGAGCTCGCTGGTCTGGACGCGCTTCTTGCGCTCTTCGCCGGCGGCGATGACCTCATCGAGGAGCTCGTCGAGGCCGGTGTGCTCGGCGGCGGAGGTGACGGCGAAGCCCGACCACGTCGCGAAGTGGAGGCGGCGCCGCATGGCGTTGCGGAACTTGTCCTGGTCCCACGTCTCGGCGATAAGGTCCCACTTGTTGCCGCAGACAACGAGGCCCGTCGACTCTTCCAGGGCAATGCCGATGATGTGGAGGTCCTGCGCCCTCAACCGCATCGAAGCGTCGAAGACGACGACGGCGACGTCGGCGCGCTTCACGGCGTCTTTGGAGCGCATGACGCTGTAGTGCTCGATGGAGCCTTCGAGACGGCCGGGACGGCGTATGCCGGCCGTGTCGATGAGGGCGATCTCCTGGTCTTTGTAGGTCATGAGCGTGTCGATAGCGTCGCGGGTTGTGCCGGCGATGTCGCTAACGATGACGCGGTCCTGGCCGAGCAGGGCGTTCGTTAGCGCCGACTTGCCGACGTTGGGCCGGCCGATGATGGCGACCCGCAGCGGGTGAGTCGCCGGCGTCTCGGTCTCCAGTGGGAGCTCCGGCAGCATGTCCGCGATGAGGTCGAGCAGCTCGCCAACGCCGCCACCGTTGATGGCGCTGACTGCGATGGGCTCGCCGAGACCGAGCTCGAAGAACTCGGGAGAGGACTCGTCGGCGCGACGCTGGTTGTCGGCCTTGTTGGCCACGAGGATCGTCGGCTTGTGGGCGCGACGTAGCATCTCCGCGACCTCGTAGTCGGCGGCCGTGATGCCTGCCTTGACGTCGAGGGCGAAGAGCAGGAGGTCGGCGTCCTCTATGGCCGATTCGACCTGGGCGCGAATCGAGTCCATGTAGGCCCCGGAGCCCGCCACGCTTGTCGGCTCAGCCAGACCGCCCGTGTCTGTGAGGTCGAAGAGGCGGGAGCGCCACTCCACCTCGCCCGTCAGGCGGTCGCGCGTCGTGCCCGGAATGTCCTCGACGATGGCCTTGCGCTGGCCGATCATGCGGTTGAACAGGGCCGACTTGCCGACGTTGGGCCGGCCGACGATGGCGACCAGGGGCTTGCGAATAGAGGTGAGCTGCGTCTCGGGCTCGATCATGGTCATGGTCTCAACGCTATCACGGCCTGAGCCGGTTCGACAGATTCCAACTTCACGTTGTTGGGTACAACGACTTTGACATCGAGGTTATGAGTGCCTTCTTCCAGGCCGGAAGCATCGACCGTGGCCTGAATATCGGAGGCGGTGAGGTTGTTAAGCACCGGCGCATCGCCGCTCACCCTGACGGTGACGAAGGTGGTCTGAATCACGGCACTGAGCCCCGATGGCACGTTATTGACCACAGGCGCCACGGTGATGGCGCGGGATCCGGGCGCCGGCTCGATCTTGATCGTGACGCTGACGTTCTGGCGTTCCGTCTGGATACCGGTTGGCAGCTGAAGGGCCACGTTACGCGTGATCGTCTGTGTGGCGCCGCTGACGTCGATGGGCTGGGTGAGGATGGAATCGAGGCTCTGGAGGGTCTCAAGCGAGCCGGTGACCTGGACCGTCAACGGATCCGCCCGCATAGAGGTGACGTTGTACCCGGCGGCAGGTTCGCCCTGTGTCTGGATCTCGACAGGCACCATCTGAGGTGTCTCGAGCTGCTGTACGGTCATCATGACCTCGGTCGCCGGCGGGTCGATGTTGACGCGGGGCTGGATGGCGCCACCGGCGTCGCGAGGCGTGAGCTCGTAGTCGAGATCGATGTTGGAGCGCACGCCCGTGAGGTTAACGTCGGCATCGGCGTGCTCAACGAGGCCGACACTGGTGGCAGGCCCGCTGACGGTGACGACGTTGGGGTTGGCCTGCGTGGACGCAATCGTAAAGCCCTGGGCCAGTGAGCCGAGCCGGTTGATCTGCACAGGCACCGTTTTGCTGACCTTCGTCTCCAGCACGACGCGGGTGAATCGGGAAGAGACCTCTACAACGCTGGCCTGGTCCTGCAGGCCGACCACTTCGACGACCACGTTCTGGGTCGACTGAGTGTCGCGAATGCCGGTCATGTTAACGGTGGCCCGGAAATTGGATGCGGTGAGCTTGTTAAGCGTGGCTTCCGTGGCGCGCGCGGTCACGACGACGGCGTCCGGCGACATGCTGTAGACAGCCAGGCCGTCCGGAACGCCGACGGGCTCGATGGGGATCGAGAAAGGCAGCTCCTGGTCGGTCGTGGGATTTTCGTTTTCGGTGACGGCAACCCAGATCGCCACAGCAGCGATCAGGGAGACGATCGCAAGGGCGATGGGCGTCATGGCTTGCCGTGCTCGAGGCAGTTTGCGGAACACTAGGTGGTTGCCTGGGCCGTTGGTCTAAAAGGGCTTGTCCGGGACATGAGCAGAGCTTCCAGCGTCGAGCGTAGTCGTGTCTCGTCGCGCAAGGGGATGAGGCGGCCTTCCGAGGCGATAGAGATGCCTCCCGTCTCTTCCGATACGACGATGGCGACGGCATCGGTTTCCTCGCTGACACCGAGGGCGGCGCGGTGTCGGGTGCCCATGCGCGCGGTGCCACCTGCGACGGAGAGGGGCAGGGTACAGCCGGCTGCGATGATGCGCTTCTCCCGCACGATGACCGCCTTGTCGTGGAGGGCGGAGTTCGGGTAGAAGATGCTGCGCAAGAGACGGGCGCTGAGCTCACCGTCGATGTGGACGCCGTTCTCGATGAGGTCCTCGAGGCCGGTGCTGCGCTCGATGACGATGATGGCGCCGTGTCGCTGGCGGGCGAGGTCGGTAACGGCCGTGGAGATCTCGTCCAGGGCGAAGTCGTCGTTGGGGTTGAGAAGCCAGCGACGGACGCTGGTACGACCGGCTCGCTCCAGGGTGCGGCGGATCTCGGGCTGGAAGATGACGATGATACCGATGACCAGACCGGTCAGGGAGTTGCGGACGAGGAAGTTAACGACGCTGAGGTCCAGGATGCGGCCCAGCAGGAACATGATGATGATGATCGCCACGGCACCACGCAGCAGCGTCATGGCGGTGGTGCCCCGCAATGCCATGAGCAGGGCGTAGATCAAAACGGCGATGATGAGAATATCGAGAGCGGCGGCGCCATCGAGGCGCTGAAGGGTGTTCCAGATGTTGCTGAGGAAGTCGCTCACGGCGCCTCCTCTAGCCGGGTTCCGAGCTCGCCAGGATCGCGGCGAGCAGGGCCTTCTGGGCGTGTAGTCTGTTCTCTGCCTGGTCGAAGACGACGGACTGGGGCCCCTCGATCACGTCGTCGGCGATCTCCTCGCCGCGGTGGGCGGGCAGGTCGTGCATGAAGATGGCGTCCGCCTTGGCCAGGGACATGAGCTGCGCATCGACGTGGTAGGCGCGGAAGATTTCGAGGCGCTCGCGGTAGGAGGCCTCCTGGCCCATGGAGGTCCAGACGTCGGTGTAGACGACATCGGCGTTGCGGGCTGCGTCCTCAGGGGCGATGACGGTCTCGATGGCGCCACCGGTCTTGCCGGCCCAACTTCGGGCTTCGGCGACCATGCCGTCCGGCAGCTGATAGCCCTCCGGTGAGGCGATAACGAACTCGGCGCCGGCGAGGCCGCAGGCGACGGCGAGTGAGGCCGCCACGTTGTTGCCATCGCCGATAAAGGCGATGCGGACGCCGTCCAGGTGTCCCTTGTGCTCTTTGACCGTCAGGAGGTCGGCGAGGGCCTGGCAGGGGTGCTCATCGTCCGAGAGGGCGTTGACCACGGGCACGTCAGCGGCCTCAGCCAGCTCGTACAGGGTCTGCTGGGCGTAGGTGCGAGCAACGATGCCGGCGACATAACGGCTGAGAACGCGCGCGACGTCCTTGACGGGCTCGCGCTGGCCAAGACCGACTTCAGACTGCGAGAGGTAGATAGCGTCGCCGCCGAGCTGCTTCATGCCGACCTCGAAACTGACGCGGGTGCGCAGGGAGGGCTTTTCGAACAGCATGGCGACGGTCTTGCCGGCCAGGAGGGGACGCGTGCCATCGTGCTTCATGGACATGGCGGTCTGAAGCAGCATGGAGAGCTCGTCAGGCTGGAGCTCGCAAATCGACAATAGGTCGCGTCCGTACATCGGCGCTATCTCTCAGCAAATAGTCGTCTGTTGAGCCTCAAGTATATAGCACCTATCGTCTGAAACCCGACGTTTGGTGAATCTAGTTGACTCGCCTGGTCAAGACTCGTATAAGCTGCAAAGGCCCATCCCGCCGGGCTTCAGGTTTGAGAGTTACAGGGACGCACGGATGCTGGCCTGGCTGGAGCGGAACCCTTTTGTCGTCTTCATGATCGCCGGAGCGCTGCTGCTCTCCGGTCTTGCGGCACGTAGCGTGCTGCAATCGAGCGAGGCACCGGTGCTCGTGCTGCACGAGGATGCGTTGGCGCCCGGTACGCCGATCAAGGTGCATGTCGCGGGCGCCGTGGCCTCGCCGGGTGTCTACGACCTCGTATCTGGCGACCGGGTAGAGGATGCCGTGACGGCTGCCGGGGGTGCAGCGGACGGCGCCGACCTCGATAGCATCAACCTGGCGCGGCAACTGCGCGACGGCGAGCAGATCCTGATCGAAGGTCCGGCAAAGAGTGCGGAGGCGTCGGTGGAGTTGACGCCGGGCGTGCCGCTGGACCTGAACGTGGCGACGCGGGACCAGCTGGACGCGCTGCCCGGAATCGGCGAGGCGTATTCCCTGCGCATCGTGACCTCTCGCGAGCTGGACGGGCCGTTCGGGTCAGTCGATGACCTGCTGTCGCGTAACCTGGTGCCGGAACGCACGCTGGCGGGCATCCGCGCCATGGTCACTGTTTCGACGCCTTGATCCTGTTGCTCCTCGGGGCTGCATGCCTGGCCGGTGCATCGTTGGGCGCGCTCGGCTGGGGCGTCTGGTGGCCGGCGATCGTGCTCGGCGGCGTCGGCGTTGCGGGTGGACTCGTATTCACCGCACGGCGTGGAGCCGCGGTGGTCGTGGTGCTGGCGGTGGTTTCGGGAGTGCTGGGCCTGCAGCGATATGAGGGCGCCGTACCTCCGGCGGAGGCGCATGGCGTCGCGGTCTATAACGACGGCGCCGAAGTAACCCTGACCGGCACGGTTGTCACGGAGCCTGAGGTAGGCGAGACCACGCAGCGGTTCGTCGTGGATGTGGCGGGCGTGTGGCGCGATGGGGCCTGGCAGCCGATGGATGGGCGGGTGCTGGTGACGGTGCGCCAGTATCCGCGACATGAGTACGGCGAGGTCGTCTACTTCTCGGGCGAGCTGACGACGCCGCCGGTGTTCGACACGTTCGACTATCGCGACTACCTGGCGCAGCGGGGCATCGTCTCGATGGCGTTCAACCCGTCGCTCATGGTGTTGAACCACGACGGCGGTAGTGAGGCGCAGCGGGTGATGGTGGCGCTACGGAAGCCGTTGAGCCAGTCGTTGGAGCGAACGCTGCCGGAACCGGAGTCGGCCCTGGCGCGAGGCATTTTGTTGGGCCAGCGCACATCGATACCGGACGAGGTGAACGATGCGTTCAACACGGCAGGCATCTCCCACCTGATCGCGATCTCCGGGTACAACGTCATGCTCGTCGCGGGTGCGGTAGTGGCGGCGATGGCGCCGGTCGTGGGGCGTCGCAAGGCAGTACTGATCGCGATGGCGGTTGTCGCGGCGTACGCGGTCTTCGTCGGCAGTTCGGCATCGGTGCTGCGAGCGATGGTGATGGCGTGGGTGATGCTCGGAGCCGTGCTGGCGGGACGGCCGGGGAGTGCGCTCACGGGTGTGGTGGTGGCGGGCGCATTGCTGGTGCTGTGGCGGCCATTGATTATCAAGGACGTGTCGTTCCAGCTCAGCCTGGGCGCGACGCTGGGCATCGTGCTGCTGGAGCGCCCGGTGCGCGAAGGCCTGCTTTCAGTGCTCGTACCAAGGATGCCGGGTGGTATCGCGTCGTTCCTGGCGGAGCAGACGGCAGTGACGACGGCTGCAACGGTGGCGGTGCTGCCGATCATGGCGGTGAGCTTCGGCAGCCTTTCTATCGTGTCGTTGCCGGCGAACCTGGCGGCGTCGGTAGTGTTCGAGCTATCGCTGGTCGGGTCGTTCGTTGCGGCGCTGGCGGGTGTCGTGGATGGCGGGCTGGGGCAACTGATAGGCCAGGTGGCGTACGTGCCATTGCACCTGCTCATCGGGCTGGCCAAGACGGCTGCGAGTCTACCGATGGCGTCGGTGTCGGTCGGCGGCTTCGGCGTAGCGCATGCGTTGGCGGCGTACGCGGTAATCGGCGCCGCGACGATGTGGGTACGGCGACCACGCGAGGCAGAGCCGGCCGAAGTGTCTCAGAGCTTCCGGCTGCGTCCGGTGCCGGTGCTGGCTGTAGCAACGATTGTGGCGGCGGGCTTCGTGTGGTGGGGCGCGCTACAGCCGGCCGAGCACGACCTGCGCGTATCGATCCTCGACGTGGGCCAGGGCGACGCGATCCTGATCGAGTCGCCGTCGGGCTCGCGCGTGCTGGTGGACGGCGGGCCGAGCGGGGCGCGGCTGATGCAGGCGCTGGGTGAGGTGCTGCCGCCATCGGACCGGCGTATCGACCTGATGGTGCTAACGCACGCACAGGACGACCACGTGACGGGATTAATCGACGTGCTGCAGCGCTACGAGGTGGGCGGCGTGCTGTGGAATGGCCTGGAAGGCACCAGCGGCGCGGCACAGGCGTGGGAAGACGAGGTCGCGCGAGAAGGACTGCCGGTGACGATTGCGCAGGCAGGGCAGGTGATCGACGTGGGCGATGGCGCTCGCATCGAGGTTGTGCACCCGCAGCCGACGTTGCTGCAGGGCACGGAGGATGACCTCAACAACAACGCAGTGGTGCTGCGCGTGGTCTACGACGACGTGAGCTTCCTGCTGACGGCAGATATCGAGGTCGATGCCGAGAACGCGATCCTGAAGGCGGGCGAGGACGTATCGGCCACGGTACTGAAGGTGGCGCATCACGGGTCCGCCGGTGCGACGACGCAGCCCTTCCTTGATGCCGTGTCGCCGTCGATTGCGGCGGTGTCGGTGGGGGCCGAAAACCCCTTCGGGCATCCGGACCCGTCGTTGCGATTGCGGCTGGCGGGCATCCCGTTACTGCGGACGGACCTTAACGGCACGGTGAGCTTCGAGACGGACGGATCGCGGCTGTGGGTCGATTACGAGCGCGGCGATATCGCGGTCGTCGATAGCGGGGAAGTGGCGGGAGTGCCGTGAGGCGTCAGGCGGGCTGGCGGGCCTTGCAGCGGGGGCAGAGGCCGTAGATCTCGATGCGGTGACCGACGATGTCGTAGTCTGTCGCGTCGCGGACGCCCGCGAGAACGTCTTCGACGTCGTTCATGTGGACGTCTTCCGTGGCGCCGCAGCTGACGCAGACGATGTGGTGGTGGTGCGCCTTGTGGCTGGCGCGGTAGCTCACGGAGCCATCGCCCATGACGATGCGGCAGACGAGGCCACGGTCTAGCAGCAGCTTGAGGGTGCGGTAGACGGTGGCGCGGCCGATGGAATCGAGCTCGGCGGCGAGCTCTTCGGCCGTGAAGTTGTCTTCGCGACTGGTGACGGAGGCGATGACACGATTGCGGGGCGAGGTGATCTTGAAGCCCTGGTCCCGGAGCTCGCTCAGGAGTCCTTCCGCCGAGTCTGCGGTCGTCATGGGGTCCATTATACCGTTTACGCGATTTCACCATGGCCGGGCGGTCTGCCCTGCTAAAATGCGGCCACATTAGCCACAGGAGAGTTGCATGCCGCTCTACGACTTCAAGTGCCCCAAGTGCGGTGCAGAGTTCGAGGTGTCGCGACCGTTCAGCCGGGCGACGGAGCCAGCGCAGTGCCCTCAGGACGGCGAGACGGCTGAGCGCGTGTTCACGATGCCGATGTCGTTCGTGAAGGGCGCTGCATCGCAGGTGCCGGCGCCTTCGCCGTCCGCGGCGCTGGACCATCACGGACACAGCCATGGCCCGGGGACGCACACGCACTAACTGCGCGACTGGTATGGGGCGTCGCTCATCGGGCCAGACTACGGCCGCCACGGGAGACTCAGTACCAAGAGCAAAGAGAAGAGAGGTTGGACGAAGCCAACCTCTCTTGCTGTGTGCGGATGAATGTACCTATGCGCCTGGAGGCTTCGAGGTGTCCAGCCAGTAGGTCATCAGGCCGGGGAATGTGAAGCTTACGGTGCGCGAGTCGTCCTGGAAGACCATGTAGTTGGATACGATGGGCCAGGCCATGACGAACTCTGTAGCTACGCCGGGGGGCGAAACGGCGTACTGCTCCTTGGACAGGTAGCGCTGCAGGTCTTCGATAGTCTTCTGGCGCTTTGATGCGTCGAGCTCGTGGCGGGCGCTTTCGATTAACGTGTCGACCTGCGGGTCGCCGGAGGCATCGCCCTTGCTGCCGTCGGTGCCGCCGTAGCCGAGGGCGCCGCTGGTCTCACCGGACTTGGAGTAGTACTTCCAGATGTAGTAGTCGGTGATGTCGAAGGACGGCGTGGCGCCGATACCGTAGAGGATGCCCTGGAACTGGCCCTTCTGGGTGACGTACTTGGGCAGGTAGTCCTTGTTGTAGATGATGGTCTGCGAGTTGACCGTGAAGCCGAGGCTGCGGGCGAAGTTGTCCATTGCCTCGGTGCCCTGTGGATAGGTGCCGCCGAAGATATCGACGTGGGCGGTCGGAATTGCCGGGAAGTCGCTGCCGTAATCGGACTTGGCCGCCTCGAAGAGCTTCTTCGCCTCTTCGAGGTTGAAGTCGTAGTACTTGGCGTTTTCGCCGAACGTGCCCGCGTCTCGGGGGTCCAGAGTCCACGTACTGTGGGATTGAGACGTGTCGTAGTACGTCGTCATTGGGACACCGGCGTCTTCGAACTTCGAGACGTTGGAGAAGGCATCGATGTAGCTCTCGCGGTCGAGGGCCATCGAAAGAGCCTGACGGATGCGAATGTCCAGGAAGGGGGAAGGCTTGTCCTCGATGGGCTGCCAGCCGAAGCGCATCTGGAACAGCGGGTTGGTGCGGTACGGCTCCTGTTCGAACATGTTGATGTCCGGAACGTCCTGCTTGGTTGGCAGGGTGTCCTCGGGCGTGATCTGGAGGCTGTAAATTGCCCCGCTCCTGAACTGGGCGAGGGCGTTGGCGTATTCCGGAATGATTGGAATGTGCAGGCCGTCCGGGTAGCCGGCCTTGGTGTCCCAGTAGTCCGGGTTCTTCTTGTAGTCCAGGCGGACGGACGGCTCAAAGTTGTCCAGCATGTAGGCGCCGGTACCGATCTGGTCCGTCTTGGGGTCGAAGCCGTTGTCGGACTCCTTCGGGTAGATGGAGCCGAGCTCTCCCGTGATCATGCTGGTAAAGCGCTGCATCAGGTAGGAGGTGGGCTCGCTGAGCTTGACCACCACCGTCTTGGCGTCAGGCGCGGTCACAGAAATGATCGGTGCGGCAGGGTTCAGTTCATTGGCCATCGCCGCGCGGTCGTTCGAAACGAGGCCGACGTAGCGGTTCCAGCTCTGAACCACGTCCTCTGAGTCGAAGGCCCGGCCGCTGACCGGCGCCTTGTTCTGCCACTTGATGCCGTCACGCAGCTTGAATGTGAGCTGCGTGCCATCGCCGTTGAATTCCCACGATTCGGCGAGCTGACCTTCCACCTCGGAGAAGTCGGAACGCTTCTTAACGCCGGCCTTGTTTCGGACGAGGGCCTCGTAGGCCAGGCTGTTGGGGTAGTTCAACTGAACCTGGCCCTGGGCCTGGCCATCGAAGTGCTGCGGCTGACGGTTGACGCGGTCGACGAGGGTGCCGCCCGCTTTTGCCTTGGACGAGGTGTCGACGGGTTCGGTGATCAGTGCACTGGTTGCGCCAGTTGCTCCCGTGGAACCCGTGCTGCCGGTCGAGCCGGTGGCCGTGCTCCCGGTCGATGCGCCAGTACTCCCCGTTGCGCTGGACCCGGTGCTGCCAGTCGATCCGGATGATGCGGTACTTCCGCCGCTATCGTCGCCGCCACCACAGGCGGCCAGGAATGCCGCCGCTGCGGCGCTTCCGCCGACGGCCGTCATGGCGCGACGGCGGCTCACGCGCCGCCGAAGGACTTTAGACCAGTAGCTCTCCATAGATTCCTCCATCTCTCGCGATCTGCAGTCCGGGCAATGGTGAAGAGGTCCGCCCTGCCAGGATCGAGTGATAGAAGAATCATGAGTAGAGCGTTACAGAGTCTATAGAAGACTATTTGCACAAATCCATTGGGCCAAATCTATTGACCTAATTCGGTTGGTAAATGTGTCTTTCAGGTACTTAACAAATGAGGCCCGCAGACAGGCCGTACGGGCCAACGAATGGGTCAGGCCGCGAAGGTCTTGAGGGCTTCCTGGACGACGTTAACGTGGAGCTGGATGCGGCGTTCGAGCTCCTGCTGCTGCCCCATCTCCACCAGCAATGCTGCGAGGCCGGGAATGTAATCCGGGAGGCTCAAGCTGGAGCGCCGGCCTCGATAGCCGGTGAAGCCATCGTCCGGCGTCGGGACCGGCGTGGCGTTGGGAGAGGCCGGGTCCGGCACGAACCCGGAGGGCGGCCATTGGCGAAAAGTGAACTCTTCAATGGGTGATCGAATGTCCGCAGTATTGATGGTATCGACAAGATGACGGGCGAGCGATTCACCGGGCTCACCCCTCGATGAGATGGTCTGGCCCAGGAAAGCCGTGCCCGTGGCGGTGTCCGTGCGGTCGCGGTAGAAGGCCCACGATTCGTGCATGTCGATGAGGTGGGTGGCGTGGTACTGCCGCAGCATGGTGACGATCTCGTAGGCCATGCGGGCCATCGGCAGGCCGGTGGGGTCGCCGGGGTAGAGACGGTTGAGGTCACCTAGCTCGTCCGTGGTGCGCTCGAACAGGTCGATGGCCTGGGTGTTGGCGCGAGGCACGACGATGAAGCCGCCGGTGAGCGGTCGCACCTGGTCGACGAGCCGCTGGGCGGCCATCCAACCGCCGGGCTCGTTGCCGTGCACGCCACCGAGGACGGCGAGGATGGGGCCGGGCATACCGGTGCCGAAAACGTAGTACGGCGTCTCGTAAGGCGTGCCGGGCATGAGACTGGCCTGCGACTGCCCGGACGGGATGATGAAGGGCTCCGGTGTAGCCGTGGGAGGCGGTGTAGCAGTGGCGGTCGGAGTGGCTTCAGGCGTCTCGGTAGCGACGGCGAGGCTGGCGCTCTCGGCGTGCGGCGTTGTGTCCTCCTCGCCGCCGCAGGCCGCCAGGAAGGCACCGGCGGGCAGGACGGCCGCGAACCGGAGCAGTGCGCGGCGAGAGAGGGCGCGCCTGGCCACGGTCAGGCCTTTGCGCCGGCTCTGGGGCCGAGGGTCTCCGAGATGGAATCGAGCAGCCGCTCCGAGGAGCCGGTGATCTCACGCACGGCGGTAAGGAAGGCGTCTTCGTGCTTGCTGGTGGGCTTTCGAAAGCCGCTGATCTTGCGCACGAACTGCAGGGCGGCGGCTTCGATCTCCTCGGGAGTCGCCGGGGTGGCGCCAGTGCGCAGGGTCTTGATACTTCGACACATGGGCGTGTTCTCCTATCGGGTAAACGTCAGGCGTGATGAGGCTTGCCGCGCAGGACTCGCGCCGGCAGCAAGACGATGGCTCGCATGGTCTGCAGGATGCCGTCGACGGCGATGCCGAGGATGCGAAACGGGAGCAGAACGAGCCAGACGATGGGGTAGAGGATGAGGGCAATCAGCGCCAGGGGCCAGCAAACGACCAGGAGGATGAGCCACAGTAGGAGCGTGGCCATGACGTGGTACCGCTAGCGGCGCTTGCTGCGTTCGATGGCCGGCACGGAGCTGACCTGGGTGAGGTAGTCCAGGATGGCGCGGCGGGTAACGCGAGTGCCACCCGGCTCATGCACCGCCGGGATCTTGCCCTCTTCGATCAGCTTCGTCAGTCTCTCCGGCGTGACGCCGAGGGTGCGTACGGCTTCTTCAAACGTGAAAGCTATCTCTGTAGTCATCGCACCTGGATTATACCGGTAATGGGCGTTATCCAGTAGCCGGGTTTGCGGGGCGGGATGTAGAGTAACGCCTGGCGGGTCAGGGAGAGAGGCTTCTTGCTCAAGGTCGAAGTCTCCGTCCGAGGCATGCTGGTCATCGGTCTGACGCTGCTCGCGTTCTGGGCCCTTATCGAACTCTGGCCTGTCATCGTCCTGCTCCTGGTCTCCTTCATCCTCATGCTCGGCTTCCTGCCCTTCGTGGAAGCGATGGTCCAACGTGGCATGCCGCGCACGGGCGCCGTCGTGCTGCTGGTACTGGCGTTCCTGCTCACGTTGATCGTGCTGTTCAGCATCATGATCCCGGCGATTGTCTCCGAGGTGAATGCGGCGCAGGACAACCTGCCGGAGTCGGCGCGCCAGATAGAAGAGCTGCTGGCTCACTTCGACATTCACGTGGAATTGCAGGACCGCGCCCGCAACATCAACTGGGACGAAGTGATCTCCGGCAGGGCTGCGGTCGACTATACGCAGCGGGTGGCGACGGTGATCTTCTCCGTCGTGACGATCGTGGTGCTGACGGCGTACCTGTTGGCCGACACGCCGCGCCTGGGAAACTTCATCAGCCAGTTCATCCCGCCCGCCCGCAAGGAAGAAGCCGACAAGCTGTTCTGGTCTCTGACACGGGTTGTCGGTGGGTTCTTGCGCGGGCAGGCGATCACGTCGATGGCTATCGGTGTGTTCACGTTCGTTTTATTGCGCGTCGTGGGTGTGCCGAACCCCCTGGCGTTCGCGGTGCTTGCGGCGTTTGCCGACGTGATCCCCCTGATCGGGGCATTCATCGCGATTTTGCCGCCGGTCGCTGCGGCGCTGCAGGAATCGTCAACCAACGCGCTGATCGTGCTGGCGGGGCTTGGCCTGTACCAGCAGTTCGAGGACCGCTACCTGGTGCCGAGGGTTTACGGCCGGACATTGAACCTGCCACCCGTGATCGTGCTGGTTGCCGTACTGTGCGGCGCCGAGCTGCTGGGCATCACGGGCGTGTTGCTGGCGCTGCCATTGACGGCGGCCGGCCGCGTTGGCCTGGATTACGTGCTGGAGAATCGCAGCTGGTCCTGGATTCCCGGCGATCAGCCGGCGTCGGAGGACCAGCTGTTTGCGCCCGACTTCGACATCGACGAATCCGATGAGGCATCGAAGGGCGACGAGGGCGGGCTAGAGGCGAGCCCGGACGGGTCCTAGGGCAGTTTGCGGATTCGGCGCTCACCGGCGTGCGGCACAACGGTTGCGACCTCGAGATTCGTGCCATCCGGCTGAGGGGCGAGACGTTTTGCCGCCTCGGCGATTTCGCGCGGCGTCAGGGGCTTCAGCTTCACCTTCTCGAAGGGCTGAAGTGTGCCATGCGCCACGAGCACAAACACGGGAACACCGAGCACGAGGCTCAACAGGACGTAGCCCGGACTGAGATCGACGGTGAGCCGCAGCACGGAGACGACGGCGAGCAGCGACCAGTAGAGAAGGAGGAAGAAACCCCAACGCAGCGTGCTGCTCTGCTTGCGACTCATTTGCCTAAATCTCGGCCGAAAGGCGAGCTTTCTGTGATCCTCAGACGCCGCGAAGTCGGTTCCGTTCACGGTCACGTTCGCGGTCGACGAGGGCCTGCGTCTGACGCGGGTTTGGAACGCCGGTGATGTTGAAGTCCTGGTCGCTTGAGGCCGTCTGACAGACGATGTTGCCGAAGTCCAGCATGGTGCGCAGGATGCCGGTGCGCTCGACGCTCATGTCCTGCACGTTGACGAGGTCGGCGGTGGAGATGTTCATGTCGAAGGGGTTGCGGCGGTAGCTGTCGATCAGGCGCTGGTTGGTGATCACCCAGACGTCGTTGTGGAAGCGATACCAGGTCAGCAGAAGACGCACGCCCCAGTAGATGAGATAGACCGCGGCGATGATCAGGTAGACCTTCGAACCGACGCCGTCCAGGGCGCCGATGGCGTTGAGCAGCCAGGCGAAAAATGCGATAGGAACGATGGCCGCAAGGAACTGGACGCCAATCATGGGCCAGAGGTAGATCCAGTGCCGGCGACAGATCTGCAGAACCGTCTCGCCGTCCTGCAAGGGGAACGGCAGCTTCGGCGTGGTCGGGGTGTTCTCGGAGGGGGCTACAGCCATCAACGTATTGTCGTCATCGATGGCCCTCGCGTCGAGTAGGACCTACCACCAGCCTTCTTTGTAGTACCAGCCTTTGATCTCACGACCGCGGTCGCCGGCCTTACGCAGGCGCTCCAGGTGTTTGCGGCAGAGCTGGATCGTCAGGCGCTCCTTCTCGTCAGCGTTTGCGGCGACAGGGGTGCCGCGCCACTTCAGCACAGCAAGCTCTTCGAGGGGCGGGTCGGTACACCAGAGACAACGGACGGTGGGCATAGGCTACGGGGTCCTCCTGCTGAAAGCAGTTTCTATCATCGCACGGACAATCGGATAAACGGGCAAGTCGCTGCGATCGACTGGTTGACATGGGATATCGACGCACGCACGTGATGCCGGCGTCCTCGCAGGCTCAGGATTCCTTAACCGAAGGTCGCTATGGCCTGAATCGATGGCCGCTAAAGAAGAGGCGAAGCCCGCTCAGCTGTCGCGAAGCGAACCCCCGCCCATGGCTGGGAGGAGGCGGATTTCGGCGTCTTCGGGGACGTGCTCGATGAGGCCCTGGGTGGTCTGCTCGTCGTTGATGAAGACGGCTATCGAAGGGTGGACGCCGCCTTCGAACATGAGGGGAGCTTTGATGCCGGGACATTCGGCCTCGAGGAGGTCGATGGTCTTGCGGAGGCTGCCGCCGCCGGGCAAGTCGACCTGAACGGCGTCTCGGCCGTTACTGAACTGTCGGAAGGTCTGGGGGATGTAGATCGTAACCACAAGGTTATTTTGCGCCCTGGCATGCGTGGAGGTCGAGAGTTCGGGGCCACCGGGATGAGGCGTAGGGAGGGCTCTACGGCCAGGGTTAGGGGGCCCCGCTCTCGGGGGTAACACGGATTTGTCGACGCCCTCACATTGGCCCTCTCCGTCCACACTGAGGCGACAGTCAAGGGGCAAATGAGAAGGGGGAGTGAGCAAGGCTCACTCCCCCTTTGCGCTTTGGTTTGCCTTTTAAGGCGAACTTTGCGGTTATTCGGCGTCCAGTAGTCCTTCGAGGATGACCTGGGGGGACATCGGAAGGTTGTTGAAGTGGATGCCCGTCGCCTCGGCGATGGCAGTGTGCACCGCTGCGAGCGGCGGGACGATTGGTACCTCACCGACGCCGCGGACGCCGTAGGGGTGGCCGGGGTTCGGCACTTCGACGAGGACCGTGTCGATCATGGGCAGGTCGAGGGCGGTGGGCATGCGGTAGTCGAGGTAGCTCGAGTTCTGCATGCGGCCATCGGCGCCGTAGTGGTACTCCTCGGTAAGCGCCATGCCGACACCCTGGGCGACGGCGCCCTGGATCTGACCTTCGACGTAGCTGGGGTGGATCGCGGTGCCGACGTCCTGAATGGCGGTGTAGCGAAGGATCTTCACCTTACCGGTGTCCTTGTCGACCTCGACGTCCACAATGTGGCCGGCGAAGGCAGGACCGACGGACGCCTTGTTGATGTTGGCGCCTACTTCGATGGTGCCGCCGGTGCGGCCGAGCTGGCCGGCGAGCTCCTTGAAGCTGATCTTGCGCTCCTTGCCCTCGCTGTCCTTCGGGCCGGTGATGATGCCGTTGTCGCCGTACGTGACCTGGTCGGCTTCGACCTCCCAGATCTTGGCGGCGCGCCCGGCCATCTGGCGCCTGATCTCCATGCCCAGCTCGTAGGCCGCCCAACCGCCGGCGAAGGCGGTGCGGCTACCGGCGGTGAACAGGTTGAATCCGACGCCATCGGTGTCGACCACGCGGGGCCAGACCTCTTCGGCCGTGATGCCGAGGGTTTCGGCGAGCTGCATCGCCAGGGCGGGACGCGTGCCGCCGATGTCGACGGAGCCGAGCACGAGATTCACGCTGCCGTCGGAGTTGATGCTGGCGCTGGAGCTGGTCTCGCCACCGGCGTTACCCCAGTACCCCATGGCGACGCCGCGACCCCGGTTCTCGCCCTGGAGCTCGGACTGGTAGTGCGGGTGATTCTTCATCGCCTCCATAACCTGGCGAGAACCGATCACGGGCCAGTTGCCGCCCCACGGTCGGGGACCCCCGTCTTCCGCAGCGTTCTTGAGTCGCACGTCCATGTAGTCGAGGCCTAGCTCGTCGCAGAGCTCGTTGATTACGGCGTCACCGGGGAACTCGCCGGCGGGCGTGCCGGGAGCGCGGTAAGCCGCCGTCTTGGGCTTGTTGAGGACGACATCGTAGCCATCGACCTGGAGGTTCTCGATGTTGTAGGGGGCGAAGATGCCGTTCATGCCGCCGCCAACCGGGGAGCCCGGGTAGGCGCCGGCTTCGAAGGCCATGTAGGCCTCGCCGGCCGTGATTGTGCCGTCCCGCTTCATGCCCATCTTGACGCGGACATAGGTGCCGGATGTAGGGCCGGTGGCCTCGAACACCTCGTCGCGCGTCATCGTCATCTTTACGGGCTTGCCGGTCTTCTTCGAGAGCAAGGCCGCGAGGGGCTCCAGATACATCGGGAGCTTGCCGCCAAACCCGCCTCCGATCTCCATCGGGATCACGGTCACCTTCTGCAGCGGGACCTGGAGGATGTTCGAGAGCTGGTTGCGCACGATGAAGTGGCCCTGGTGGCTGTTCCAGACGGTCAGGTGGCCATCGCGGCTCCAGTAGGCGGTGCCGTTGTGGGGCTCGATGTAGCCCTGGTGGTACATCGTGGTGGTGAACTCGCGCTCGATGACCATGTCGGCTTCGCCGAACCCCTTCGCGAGGTCGCCGCGGGAGAACTGGGTGTGAGCGGCGATGTTGCTCGCCTTGTCCGAGGCTTCGGCGAGGGGGGTGGTGTCCTTTGTGCGAAGGTCGTCGTGGAGGATGGGTGCGCTATCGGCCATGGCCTCGCGCACGTCCAGCACGGGCGGCAGGACTTCGTACTCGACCTCGATGAGGTTGAGGGCGTCCTCGGCGATGTGGGGATCGCTCGCGGCGACGGCTGCTACGGCGTGTCCGCGGTAGAGGGCCTTCTTGTTGGCGAGGAAGTTCTCCATCTGAAATCGCCAGGGCTGGGGCGCGCCTTCACCCGAGATGCCGACGCCCTCGGGAGGGCGCGGGAAGTCGTGGTGGGTGATGACACCCTTGACGCCGGGGAGGGCGAGGGCCTTCGAGGCGTCGATGCTCTTGATGATGGCGTGGGCGTGCGGGCTACGCTTCACCCGGCCGAATAGCATTCCGGTGAGACGAATGTCGGCGCCGTACTGAGCCCGGCCGGTGACCTTGTCGGTACCGTCGTGGCGAATCGGGCGTGTGCCGATTACTTTGTACTCTTTCGTCGCTACCATGATGGGTTCCTCTAACTTGCGCTACGCATCATTTCGCCCGCTTTTTGCACGGCCTTGATGATCTTGTCGTAGCCGGTGCAGCGGCAAAGGTTGCCAGAGAGCCAGAAACGAATCTCGTGCTCGCTGGGGTTGGGGTTCGATTCCAGTAGGGCCTTAGAAGACATAATGAACCCCGGTGTGCAGATTCCGCACTGCAGGGCGGCCTCCTCCAGGAAGGCCTGCTGAATGGGGTGAAGGTGGTCCTGTGAAGCGACACCTTCGACGGTGGTGATGTCCGTGCCTTCGACTTCCGCGGCCATGACGCAGCAGGAGTTGACCAGGCGGCCGTCCATGATCACCGCACAGGCGCCGCAGTTGCCGTTGTTGCAGCCTTCCTTTACGCCGGTGAGACCGATGCGCTCTCGCAGGGCGTCGAGGAGGCTGTCGCGGGAATCGGCGAGGAACTCTTGCTCCTCACCGTTGATGGTGACGTTGACGATGATTCGATCGCTCAAGTTAGCCCCCTCGTGCTCGCTGTGCCGCCAAGCGGAGCGTTCGCTGGACCAGCACGTCGGATAGATGCTTGCGCTGCTTGATGGTGCCGCGCATGTCCTCAATCGGCTTGGCGGCTTCTTTCGCTGCTGCTCCGGCTGCAGCGATCGTTTCGTCCGTCAGCGGCTTGCCGATGAGCGCCTGAGCTGCTCCCGGCACCATGATGCAGGTGGGCGCGACAGCACCGATGGCGATGCGAGCATCGGCCACGACATCACCTTCGAGCCGGATGTAGCTACCGGCGTTGACGACGGCGATGTCCATCTCATTACGCGGGATGAAGCGCTCCCAGGCAGCGCCACTGTTGGCGGCGGGCGCAGGAAAGTGCAGCGATACGACGAATTCGCCCGGCTGGAGGACGTTGCGTCCGGGGCCGGTGTTGAACTCTTCGATCGCCACGGTGCGCCGTCCGCTCGGGCCTGCGATGGTGGCGGTGCCCTGGAGGGCAATCATTGCGGGCACTGAATCGGCCGCCGGGCCGGAGTTACAGAGGTTGCCACCGAGGCTGGCACGACCCTGGATGGCGACGCCACCGATGACGGAGGCGGCCTGGACCAGGGCGGGGTAGAACTTCTTGATGTCCTCGTTGTTGTAGATGCGGTAAGCCGGCGTGGCTGCACCGATGGTTAGACCGCTGGCCGGGTCGTACGTGATGCCCTGAGTTTCAGGGATGTCCTTGATATCGACGAAGAGCTTGACCTCTCGACGGCGCTCGCGGGCCTGGACAATGATGTCCGTTCCACCCGCCAGTACTCTCGCTGCCGCCCCGCCCTTATTGAGAAGGTCGATAGCGTCTTCCACGCTGGAAGCTTTGGCGTACCTGACGTCCTGCAAATTTTCCTCTCCTTTGAATTCAACTAAACCCTATCTCCTAAGGGAGCGGGTCGCAAGATGGGTTTGCAAGCGCTCGGGGGCATCGCGGCGGAAGCGATGGAAGCCGGGCGCAAGTTCTATGGCTGGGCGGGTTGACGCAAAGCCTGTAAACCGGGACTATAGCTGGGCAGGCGTCACCAGTCTCCTAGTTTCACAACGAAAACAGGAATGTTCACCTGGACCTGCGAGCGCCCTTGACGGGTGTGAGTGACAGGTGATAGTCTGGACGACGCGCCTCAAACGAGGGCGAGCACCTTGACAACTGAATAGCGAAAGGAAGTAAAGGGTAAACCCGTTTACTTTTTCAAATCCGGACTCGTGTTTTAGCGAGTTTGTAAGGATCTTACGGAGAGTTTGATCCTGGCTCAGGATAAACGCTGGCGGCGTGCTTCAGGCATGCAAGTCGAACGGACCTTCGGGTCAGTGGCGGACGGGTGAGTAACACGTAAGCAACCTGCCCAAAAGTGGGGAATAACCCACCGAAAGGTGAGCTAATACCGCATGTGATGTGTCTTCTCTGGAGGACTCATGAAAGGCTTCGGTCGCTTTTGGAGGGGCTTGCGTTCGATTAGCTAGTTGGTGGGGTAACGGCCTACCAAGGCAACGATCGATAGCTGGTCTGAGAGGACGGTCAGCCACACGGGGACTGAGATACGGCCCCGACTCCTACGGGAGGCAGCAGCTAGGAATCTTGGGAATGGGCGAAAGCCTGACCCAGCAACGCCGCGTGGGCGATGAAGGCCTTAGGGTCGTAAAGCCCTTTTGTGGGGGACGATGATGACGGTACCCCACGAATAAGCCACGGCTAACTACGTGCCAGCAGCCGCGGTAATACGTAGGTGGCGAGCGTTGTCCGGATTTACTGGGCGTAAAGGGCGCGCAGGCGGTCTGTTTAGTCTAGGGTGAAAGCTCCCGGCTCAACTGGGAGAGGTCCTTGGATACTGGCAGACTCGAGGGATGCAGAGGAAAGTGGAATTCCCGGTGTAGTGGTGATATGCGTAGATATCGGGAGGAACACCAGTGGCGAAGGCGGCTTTCTGGGCATTACCTGACGCTGAGGCGCGAAAGCGTGGGGAGCGAACCGGATTAGATACCCGGGTAGTCCACGCCGTAAACGATGGACACTAGGTGTGGGGGGTATCGACCCCCTCCGTGCCGCAGCTAACGCAATAAGTGTCCCGCCTGGGGAGTACGGCCGCAAGGCTAAAACTCAAAGGAATTGACGGGGGCCCGCACAAGCAGCGGAGCGTGCGGTTTAATTCGTCGCAACGCGAAGAACCTTACCAAGGCTTGACATGCTAGTGGTACCGATCCGAAAGGTGAGGGACCCTTCGGGGAGCTAGCACAGGTGCTGCATGGCTGTCGTCAGCTCGTGCCGTGAGGTGTTGGGTTAAGTCCCGCAACGAGCGCAACCCCTGTTGCCAGTTATATTTCTCTGGCGAGACTGCCCCGTAAAGCGGGGAGGAAGGCGGGGATGACGTCAAGTCAGCACGGCCCTTACGTCTTGGGCCACTCGCACGCTACAATGGTCGGTACAACAGGTTGCCAAGGAGCGATCCGGAGCTAATCCCTAAAGCCGGCCTCAGTTCAGATTGCAGGCTGAAACCCGCCTGCATGAAGGCGGAGTTGCTAGTAACCGCTGGTCAGCACACAGCGGTGAATACGTTCCCGGGCCTTGTACACACCGCCCGTCACGCTATGGAAGCCGGTAACACCTGAAGTCGCTGAGCTAACCGCAAGGAGGCAGGCGCCGAGGGTGGGATCGGTAACTGGAGCGAAGTCGTAACAAGGTAGCCGTAGCGGAAGCTGCGGCTGGATCACCTCCTTTCTAGGGAGAGCAAATGGACCACCACAACGCCTACGGTGTATAGAGGCCGGTCCAGTTGCAACCCAGGTCGTTCGGCCAATCCTCCTGGACCCTTCGGGGTGTTTAGAGTGAAGCCGTTAGAGACCGCATCCACTCTGAGGATGCCCGGCATTTACCCGCCGGTGAAAAATTACTTCCTTTCGCTATTTAGAGGTCAAGGTGCCCGCGAAGCCTTTGCCCGGGCGTCGTTAGCGGCGCCTGAGGCTTTTGGCTCTTGCAGGGGCCATTAGCTCAGCTGGTTAGAGCGCGGTCCTGATAAGACCGAGGCCGGTGGTTCGAGTCCACCATGGCCCACCAGTCAAACAGCCGGCTTGGCCGGTAAGAGATAAGAGGGGCCGTAGCTTAGTTGGGAGAGCGCCGCCTTTGCACGGCGGAGGTCAGGAGTTCGAATCTCCTCGGCTCCACCAATTAATCGCTCGAAACTGCGGCCGGTACTTGCGTCAATGAAAGCGCGTGAGGTAGATTAAGTAACTGGAGCCTGAATGAAGCAGCGCTGGAGTAAACGCAGCTAGACTTATCTGACACAGACCGTGAAACCGGCCTGCATGCCAGGCCGGTTTTTCTGTGCCACGCTGAAACAGGCAATTAAACCAGGTGAAGACTTCGGCCGGAGTGGTCCTCTACACGAGAACCCATCCGGCCGGCGGCTACGCCGGATGCTTTTCCCGAGGGAAGAGCGCACCTTAACAACTAAATAGAGTACGAGCTGGTACTTCAATTTATCTACGATGTAATCGAAAAACATCTCGATTGCGCGTGGGCCTTAATGTAGGTCAAGCTACTAAGGGCGCACGGAGGATGCCTTGGCGTCATGGGCCGAAGAAGGGCGTGGCAAGACTGCGATAAGCTCCGGACTGTTGTCTAGCAAACCTATCCGGAGATTCCCGAATGAGGAAACTCAGCCCGAGTCATGTCGGGTTGCCCTGGACTGAACACATAGGTCCAGTGGCGGGCACCGGGGGAACTGAAACATCTTAGTACCCCGAGGAAAAGAGATTATTCTCCTAGTAGCGGCGAGCGAACGGGGAAGAGCCTAAACCGGTAATGCTTAACGGTCTGCAGACCTATGCACTACCGGGGTTGTAAGGCCTGGCTGGGAGTCTGCATGAGCTCCCAAGAAGTTACAAAGCACCATGTTAGGCGAATGATCCTGGAACGGACGGCCAAAGAGGGTGAGAGACCCGTAGCCGAAAGCGTAGGTGCCTTCTGCCAGTGTCCTTGAGTACCGCGGGACACGTGAAATCCCGTGGGAATCTGGGGAGACCACTTTCCAAGGCTAAATACCCATGATGACCGATAGTGAACCAGTACCGTGAGGGAAAGGTGAAAAGCACCCCGGGAGGGGAGTGAAATAGATCTGAAACCGTGTGCCTACAAGCAGTCGGAGTCTGTAACAGGATGACGGCGTGCCTATTGAAGAATGAGCCGGCGACTTACTCTGTGTAGCAAGGCTAAGCAAGGGAGCTTGCGGAGCCGGAGCGAAAGCGAGTCTGAATAGGGCGTCTAAGTTGCACGGAGTAGACCCGAAACCTAGTGAGCTACCCATGGCCAGTGTGAAGCCCCGATAATCTCGGGGTGGAGGTACGAACCGGTTAGAGTTACAAGTCTATCGGATGAGCTGTGGGTAGAGGAGAAATTCCAATCGAACTAGGAGATAGCTGGTTCTCCCCGAAATGCCTTTAGGGGCAGCCTCGGGTGTTGGGCTTTGGAGGTAGGGCTCTGAATGGGCTAGGGGGCGTATAGCTTACCAAACCCAATCAAACCGCGAATGCCAAAGTTGCTAACCCGGGAGTGAGACTGCGGGCACTAACGTTCGTAGTCGAAAGGGAAACAACCCAGACCATCGGCTAAGGTCCCCAAATACAGGCTAAGTGTTAAAGGATGTTGAGTTGCTAAAACAACCAGGATGTTGGCTCAGAAGCAGCCATCATTTAAAGAGTGCGTAATAGCTCACTGGTCGAGTGGCTCTGCGCCGACAATTCAGCGGGGCTCAAGCCTGTTACCGAAGCCATGGCTTGGCGCTTAATTGCGTCAGGGGTAGGGGAGCGTTCCGTTCTGCAGTGAAGGTGGTTGCGTAAGCGGCGCTGGAGCGTTCGGAAGTGCGAATGCCGGTATGAGTAGCGTAAGACCAACGAGAAATTGGTCCACCGTATGCCCAAGGTTTTCTACGGAAGGTTAATCCGCGTAGAGTTAGTCGGGCCTAAGCTGAGGGCTAAAGCCGTAAGCGATGGACAGCTGGTTAGTATTCCAGCACCACTAACAGGGCGTTTTAAGGTAAAGGGGTGACCCAGGAGGATAGGCGGAGCGCACCCATTGGACATGGTGCGTCGCTGGCCCGTAGGCGTCTGGAGTGAGGAAAATCCCTCTCCAGGTTAAGCGGAGGGGTCGGAGCGAGTAGAGACGTCAGTCAAAGCGAGTCTGTTGAGTCCACACTGGCAAGAAAAGCCTCGTTGCTAGCACTGTTGGTGCCCGTACCGCAAACCGACACTGGTGGGCGGGGGTAAGTACCCTAAGGTGATCGAGATAACCCTCGTTAAGGAACTCGGCAAAATAGCTCCGTAACTTCGGGATAAGGAGCGCCCCGGGCTGTGAAGTCTTTACAGGTGGAGCAGCTAGGGGCCGCAGTGAGTAGGCCCAGGCGACTGTTTACCAAAAACATAGGTCTCTGCTAAGCCGTAAGGCGATGTATAGGGGCTGACGCCTGCCCAGTGCTGGAAGGTTAAGAGGAGAGGTTCACGCCTTGAATCGAAGCCCCAGTGAACGGCGGCCGTAACTATAACGGTCCTAAGGTAGCGAAATTCCTTGTCGGGTAAGTTCCGACCCGCACGAATGGCGTAACGATCTGGGCGCTGTCTCAACGAGGGACTCGGCGAAATTGAAGTACCCGTGAAGATGCGGGTTACCCGCACCAGGACAAATAGACCCCGTGGAGCTTTACTGCAGCTTGCCACTGATAGTGGGCCAAAGATGCGTAGGATAGGTGGGAGGCTGTGAACCTGGGCTTTTGGGCTCAGGGGAGCCAATGGTGAAATACCACTCTTCTTTGGTTTACTTTCTAACCTCTGATCAAGCAGAGGGACAGTGGCTGGTGGGCAGTTTGACTGGGGCGGCCGCCTCCTAAAAGGTAACGGAGGCGCCTAAAGGTTCCCTCAGGGTGGATGGAAATCACCCGTCGAGTGCATTGGCATAAGGGAGCTTGACTGCGAGGCCAACAAGCCGAGCAGGGACGAAAGTCGAGCAAAGTGATCCTACGGTCCCGAGTGGAAGGGCCGTGGCTTAACGGATATAAGTTACCCCGGGGATAACAGGCTTATCTTGCCCAAGCGTTCACAGCGACGGCAAGGTTTGGCACCTCGATGTCGGCTCGTCGCATCCTGGGGCTGGAGCAGGTCCCAAGGGTCCGGCTGTTCGCCGGTTAAAGCGGCACGCGAGCTGGGTTCAGAACGTCGTGAGACAGTTCGGCCTCTATCCGGTGTGGGCGTAGGAAAATTGAGAGGAGCTGTCCCTAGTACGAGAGGACCGGGATGGACGGACCGCTGGTGTACCGGTTGTTCTGCCAAGAGCACCGCCGGGTAGCCAAGTCCGGCAGGGATAAGCGCTGAAAGCATCTAAGTGCGAAGCCCACCTCAAGATGAGTTTTCCCATCCGTAAGGAGTAAGACCGCGGGTAGACCACCCGCTTGATAGGCAGCATGTGTAAGCGCAGCAATGTGTTCAGCTAAGCTGTACTAATGGTCGAGGGCTTGACCTACATTAAAACTTGCGCACAATCGGTGTGTTTCGTTTGCATCGTTAGTACCAGACTCGTACTCTATTAATGTTGTTACTTCCGACGCGGGATGGAGCAGCGGTAGCTCGTCGGGCTCATAACCCGAAGGTCGGGGGTTCGAATCCCTCTCCCGCCACCAAGGCAATTTGAGGCCCCTCACTTCGAGGGGCCTCTTTTTATGCCCTCCGCCCGGGCGCATCGGTAACCGGAGTCCCACTCTGGTGTGTCGATGGTGCTGGTTATACGTTGCTGGATGAAGAAAGGGGCTCCATGTGGAGCCCCTTTCGTGTTCTGCTGAGTCGGACCGCCTGACTATGCGGCGGTGGTTGCGAGGTCCGGGATCGGCAGCAGGCCGAGGACGTCCTGACACCAGGCGCCGACGGCCAGCAGGCGTTCGTCTGTCATTGTGGGACTGACGAACTGGAGGCCGAGGGGCATGCCGGCGGAATCGAGGCCGCCGGGTATGCTGATCGCGGGCTGGCCGGTGTGGCTCCATGGCGTGCAGAGGGAGGCATCGCCGGAGTGGGAGTTGTCGTGCGGCGCGGCGCCGGGTGCGGTGGCCATGAGGATGGCATCGTAGCCGCCGGTCGCGAGGTCCGAGTCGACAAGGTCGCGCAGGTAGCGCCGCACGCGCTGGGCGTGGACGTAGAACGGGCCCGGGATGATCTGCGAGACGGCGCGAGGGAAGCCCGAGAACTTCGTGACCGGCGTAGCGGTGGTGGCGCGCACAGGCTCCTTGCCGCTCTTGACGATTTTCTTCGCGTTGACGACGGCGCTTTCGCAAGTCTGGAGAATGGCGGCGTTGGCCCAGACGGCGCCGTAGGGCTCGGGCAGGAAATAGTCGACGACCTCGGCGCCGGCCGCCGCGAGCTTACCGGCGGCGGCTTCGATGCAGGCCTGCATTTCGGACTCGGTCATACCAGGGAAGAAGTTGCGCACGACGCCGATCTTCGGTGGCTTCGTGAGAGTGACTCCACCCTTCCAGGCGCCATCGAAGCGCGAAGTGGGGTCGGCTTCGTCATAGCCGGCGGTGACGGAGAAGATGGGGACGATGTCTTTCAGCGTGGTCGCGATAATGCAGGGGTGGTCCTGGGAGTAGCTCAGGGTGAACATGCCGTTGCGACTGTTGCGGCCGAATGTGGGCTTGAAGCCGCTGACGCCGTTATAGGCAGCGGGGCGGATGCCGGAGCCGGCGGTCTGCTCGCTAAGTGCAAAGGGAATGAAGCGGGCGCCGACAGCCGCACCGGAGCCGGAACTGGAGCCGCCGGGAGAATACTCGAGGTTCCATGGGTTGCGCGTAGGCGGCATGCCGGTTGGGCCGGTCATGAATGCCTTGCCCATGACGAGGGCGCCGGCAGCCTTGAGACGCTGGACCACGGTGGCGTCCTCGGGCGAGATGGGCGGACTCGGGTCGGTCCAGTCGCCGCGACTGGGGGCGCCGCCGAGAGCGAACTGCTCTTTGACGGCGAAGGGAACGCCGTGAAGAGGCCCGCGCAGGTTGCCGGCCTCGGCTTCATCGGCGAGGGCCTGGGCTTCGAGGAGGACGGTTTCGCGCTCCATAAAGCTCCAGGCGCGGATGTTCGTGTCGTATTTCGTGATGCGGTCGAGGAGCTGGCGGCTGATATCGACGGGCGAGAGCTGCTTGGTCGCAATCGCTTCTGCCAGCTCGGTTACGCCCAGGGTGTGGACGTCAGCAGTGGTTGTCATTTCGGTGTCCTCGGTTGGGGCTGCGTGAAACGCGCTAGACCGTGCCCTGAAAGGCTGGGCATGGTCGGAGGCTACGGGAAGAGGGGCTCGGTGTCGTCCGGCACGTCGAGGGCCGCGATCATCGCCATCGCCTCGGCAACAGTCTCGAGTACGGCGTCGCTCACGGGGGCTTCGTCACCCCAGATCAGCTTGCCGTGGGCCTTGAGGTAAACGGCGATCTCTTCCTTGGGGACGGGTGGGTAGATCTGCATAGTGCCTCACGATCTAGTTCTGGCAGAATGGACCGGCATGGGAAAAGGCCCACGGTCCAGTAGCACGAGCTTCCCACCATCCAGTTACGTGGCGATTTCGAGTTCTACGCAAGTGAATTAAGTTCACGTAGCGACTTCCCAAAGCAGGGCATCAAATCACCATTGGGAAACGTACTGCCGGGGGCCGCAGCGCCGGCGTAACAGAAGGGAGAGTGCCGCGACCTAGCTGACGAGGGTCCAGGGCCACTTGCGGCGGCGGGCGATCTCGCGGGCGTCGGCGATCTTGTTGCGGATGCGAGAGCGCTGGTCTGAGATCTCGATAATGCGCGCGGTCTCGGTGGACTCGCGCACGGCTTTGCGGGCCGCGTTCTGGAAGTTGCGACTGGTCATGACGCGCCAGAGGTTCGCGACTTCAGCCTTGGTGTAGGCGAGGGCGGCTTCGGCGGCTTCGAGCTCTTCCTCGAGGCGGGCGCTTTCGGCCTTCGATGCGTTGAGCTCCTCGCGGGTGCTCTTGAGCTCCGTCCACATACGTGATGCGGCCTCGCCCTCGGGCGGTCCTTCGGCTGGCTCTTCCGGCGTGTAGGTCAGGGTTGTACTGATGTGGATGCGGCCGTGACCGTCCTGGAAGGCGCGAATGGGACCGGCGTCGAGGCCCTGAGATTCGATCACCTCATCGAGGAGCGCGGACGCTTCGGGTGCGGGCAGGCTCTGAGCACCGCCGTATGTGAGGATGTGTCGCCAGGCTGCGAGCATGGCAGCTTCCAGCTCGGAGGTGGGTATCTCGTGGTCGGCGGCGCGGGCGTCCTGCTTTTTCACCGTTATCTCTGTCTCAATATCGACTGATCTGAGACCGATCCCCAGTCCCATCGAACGGAGCGCGGGAGACTATGTGGGCCGTACGGGGACCGTAGACGAAGGCCTCTCGCCGATTTCGCTCAGACGCGGCGGGTGAGAGAGCAGCAGTAGGACGGCGTAGACCAGGAATCCCGTGGCGGTGACGAGCCATACCCACGAGGCGTTGTCGGTGGAATCGAGCAGGAGGGCGAAGATCGGGGCGCTGGCGGCGGAGGCACCGATCGCGATAGGGAAAATGAGGCCGCGGATGGTGCCCAGATTGCGGCGACCGAAGTAGTTGGGCCAAACGATGTTGCTGACCGTGATGTTGAACCCCATGCCCATGCCCCACATGGCGCTGTAGGCGATCATGAACCAGATGCTATCGCGGGCGAAGACCATCCAGAGCATAGAAGCGGCGACGATCAGGCCGCCCACGAGGCCGATGTAGCGGGTCTGAACCCGTTCGGCCAGGAAGCCTACGAACAGGGCGGTGACCGTAACCGTCAGGGGGTCTAGCGAGGTGGCGAGCGCTGTCTGGGCGGGAGAGAGGCCGACGTTTTGCCAGTAGGACACGCGGTAGACCACGGTACCGGGCAGCACGATGCTCATGCTCGCCGTGGCGATGAGCACCATCCAGAACATGCGGCTGCGCAGGGCCTGTTTCCCGGTCCAATCCTCTGAGGTGGCGACGGATTTGGCGCCGGCCTTCGCCTGGGTAGCAGCCCAGTCCGCCAGTGCGTTGGGGTTGCCGTCCGGGTGCAGCCCGACGGACTCCGGGTCCTTGCGCATGAACATGAGGCACAGGGGCACCGTCATGAGGATGACAAAGCCGCCGAGCAGGGCCCAGGCCGTGCGCCAGCCCATCGAATCGATGACCAGGGCGGCGAGCGGAATGATCGCGGTGGTGCCGAGGGGCAGGCCGATGCCGGCAATGGCCAGGGCGCGGCCTCGATTGGCCTGAAACCACTTCGCAACCGGCACGGTGGTGATGAGCTGGCCCATGGGCGCCCCGAAGCCGGTAAGGCCCGAGAGCGCGAAGAGGGCATAGAAGGCCCATACGCTGTGAACCAGGGCGAGCGCTGTAACGCTGACGCCCGCGATCAGGCCGGCACCGGCGCCAAGGACGCGCGGTCCGAACCGGTCTAGCAGGACGCCGAAGAAGGGGCCGGAGACTCCAGCGACTGCGAGTCGCAGCGTGAAGCCCCAGGAGAGAGCCGCGAAGCTCCAGCCCAGGTCGTCCTTCATCGGTGTGACGAAAAAGGAGAACACGGCCGCGTTCATGGGAGATGAGGCCGTGTTCATGAGCAAGGCCACCGCGACGATGACCCATCCATAGAAGAAGCGTTTGGAGAGCGCCCGGAACAATATCTCTGAATTTTAGGCGGTGAGGCGTTTAGGGACGAACGGCGGCGGAGCCAGGCTCAGGCCGGCGTCTTGTAGCGACGGCCCCTTTCGGCGCGGACTCGCTGCGACTTGAACTCGAACACCGGCACTCCGTAGCCGCAGCTGGTCTGCGTACCTTCGATGCGCACATCGATGGCCTGACGCACAGGTAGCTCCAGGTCCTCCGCCTGCGCATCGAGGAGGAGGTCTCGCAGCGGTGACTGGTCTATGGGCGTGACGGTGGCGTGGCCGAACAATCGCACGACCGCGGCGTCCTTGCCGTCCATTGACATGACCATGAGCGTGATCGGGCCGCCTGCTTCTGCGTGTCGCGCGGTCTCGTTGCCGCTTCCGGCGTAGTCGAGGTAGGCGACGCGATGATCGTCGATGATGTGGAGGGGTGTCCCGCCTTTGGGCGAGAGGTTCACCGGCCCCTGACCCTGCGGCCCCTTCGAGGCGTCCGGCGCGATGCTGGCGACAAAGAAGACCGGCGAGCGATGGATCAGCTCCGCCTGTTCAGACGTGATGCCGTCGTAAGAGGTAGCCATGGTGTCACTCCTTACGTGAAAAGCCGTGCAGTTCGCATCAGGGTAGCGCACGCCCACGTGGCATGGGTACGTGCAGAGGCACAATTACAGGGGCCCATACAGTTATGACCCAAACGGGCGCGCAACGGTGAGGTCAGGCGGATTCGCGCTGAACCGACGACTCTTCCCGGCGGGCGAGGTGCTCGACCAGGAGCTCGAGACGGATGAGGCCGCAGAAGACGTCCTCTCGCGTGCAGATGATGGGGTCGAAGCGAATATCCGTGTCGCGGGTCATGGCGCGCAGGACCGCATCGCCGATGTCCAGGGTGTGGGGTATGCGCAGGATCGTCGCTCGGAAGTCGAGGCCGTAAATGTCGCGTCGCACGAAGCCGATGGGACGGTGACAGTCGTCGACCAGTACCACGATATCGATGTGGGACTGGGATGCGAGCAGGTGGGCGGCCTGGTCTTCGGTACGCACGGCCGGCACCGATTCGGTGAGGGATTCGACCGTGAAGTTGCTGCCACGTAAACGGGCCTTGTTGGCGAGAAAATCGGAAACCGTCGATGCCGGTACGGACCATTCCGGTTGGGGCGTCGCCAGGTAGTAGCCCTGTCCCAGGGGAACGTTCATGCGCATGAGCGTCGCCAGCTCTGCCTCTCGCTCGACTCCTTCCGCGATGAGCCGTGAGTCGGTGCGCTCCGCGAATGAGCCGAGCATCTCGATCAGGGCGGCCTTGGCCGGATCACGGTCGCAGTAGGTGATGATGGCTCGGTCCAGCTTGATGAATTCGGGGCGCAGGGCCAGGACGTGGCTCATGTTGGCGTATCCGGACCCGGCGTCGTCCACGGCGACGGCGGCACCGCGGGCCCGATACCGGCTGAGGCTGGCGCTAAGGCGCGTGTAGTCCGTAATCGCTTCGTGCTCCGTGACCTCGATGACGACGTCATCCAGGTTCGATGCGCCGATGAGCGTGGCGCACTCGGACGAGGCGAGAAAGTCTGGGCTGGCATTAATCGACATAAAGGTTTCGGCGGGCAGGTGGTGACGGGCGGCAAAAGCTTCTTCCCAGATCGCGACCTCGAGCTCGTGGCCTTTGCCCAGGCGGGTGGCTGCCGCGACCCAGCGGTCGGGGGGTGCTGTGATCGGGCCAGGGAAGCGAGCGAGCACCTCGTAACCCGCGACGCTGCCGCGGTTGAGATCGACGATGGCCTGGAACACGAGTGAGACCGGAGGGACTCCCGTCATGAGTAGCAGACTGAGCTCGTGGTCGCTTGGTGTGTCAGATCGGGAGGGAATGCTCATCTTCTGCTACATATTCGTCACTTAGTAAATCGGACTGGAGGTGTTTTGGGTCTGGTTTCAAAACAATCGCAAAGTTTGGACACCGAGAGGCGGATGAGTCACGTATTATGGCGGCCATGAGCGCAGCGTTTCCCACCAACCGTGAGGAGAAACGTCGGGCCATCCTCGATGCCGTCGAGGGGCTGCGCGAGGTCGCGACGGCGTGCGCGGCCGAGAGCGAGACTTACGGCAGCCTGGCGCCCGACGTCGTAGAGGCGATGTCCGCATCGAGGCTATGGGGCCTGAAGCTGCCGGCGGAAGTCGGCGGCGCCGAGGCCGACCCCGTGACGCAGACCGAGGCGATCGAGGCGATGACCTACATCGACACCTCGGCAGGCTGGGCGCTGATGATCGGCGCAACGAGCATCGGCTGGCCCGGCGCTTATTTGCCTGACAAGGGCGTCGAGCGAATCTTCGGCGGCAAGACGCGTATCCCGACCGCGGCCGGCATCGGCGGCGTCTCGGGCACCGCGGTGGCAGTCGATGGCGGCTATCGCGTGAGCGGGCGGTTTCCATTCGCCAGCGGCATCCGGCATGCCGACTGGGTGATCGCGGGCGCGCCGGTGAATCGAGGCGACGACACACCGCCGGAAGCGCGGACGTTCATCGTGCCGATCGACGACGCGACTGTGCACCTCGATAGCTGGCACGTCTCCGGCCTCAGGGGCACCGGCAGTTGCGACTTCTCGCTGGACGACGTTTTTGTGCCGGAGGAGATGAGCTGGGACCGCAAGATCATGGCCACGGGTCTGCCGGAGCGGGGCGGCCCGATTTTCCGCCTCGGCATGCCGGCCTACACGGCGAACGAGCACGCAGCCTTTGCCCTGGGATGTGCTCGGCGGGCGCTGGACGTGATCGGGGAGACGGCGGCGAAGAAGCGGCGCGGCACCGGTTCGTCGATGATGAACGTGGCGGAGCGCCCCGTGTTCCAGTACTTCTACGGCCGGGCCGACCAGCAATTGAAGGCCGCGCGCGCTCACGCGATGGACCTGTACGAGACGATCTGGCAGCACGTGTGCGCCGGTCATACGCCGGACGCGCGCATGCAGGCGGAGATGCGGGCCTGCGGCGTGTTTGTGACGGAGGTGTGCCTCGACATCATCGGTCAGGCGTTTCATTTTGCCGGTGGCGCGGCGCTGCAGGAGAGCAACGTGCTGCAGCGTTACTGGCGCGACGCCAACGCCGCGGCGCAACACAACGCCGTGAGCAACGCGGGCTTTGAGGCGTACGGTCAGGTCCTGCTGGGCATCGAGGCGGCGCCGCAGACCGTGGCGGGAGGCAACGCGCGTGTCTGAGGCTGCCAAAGACCTGGCGAGGCGACGGGAAGTGGCGGAGGCGGCAGCGCGGGCTTCGGGCGCGTTTCACCTCAAGTACCTCTCGTCCGTGATCGACTTCGAGACGAAGTCTGACCCGCGCGACGTGCTCACGCAGGCGGACCTCGAGGGTCAGGTCGCGGCCAAGGCGGTGATCGAGGCGGCGTTCCCGGGCGAGAACATCGTAGGGGAAGAGGACGGCCTTTCGTATCCGGAGATGGAGCGCCTGTTCGCGGACGGCTGCTGGCTAATCGACCCGCTCGACGGGACGCAGAGCTACGTGCACGCCTTCCCGGCTTTTGTGGCGGGCGTGGCCTACGTGAAGGGCGAGGTGTCGCTGGCGGGCGCGTTCTACGACGCGGTGCACGACGAGATGTACAGTGCGGCGCGTGGCCTGGGCGCGACGTTCAACGGCAAGCCGTGCCATGTGACGGCACCGAAGGCGCTGAAAGACTCCCTGGTGGGCATCCACATCCGTGGTGTTAGCCCGCCCGCAGTCGAAGCGTTCCTGCGCACGACGGGCAACCTGCTGCCCAGGTCGCACGGCATCCGCCTGCTGGGCAGTCCGATGCTTACGCTGGGCTACATCGCGGCGGCGCGACTGGACGCGTTCGCGATGCTGGCGCCGGCATCGCTGGGGCCGTGGGACCTGGCACCGGCTGTCGTGGTGCTGGAGGAGGCAGGTGGCGTCGTGACGGAGGGCAACACGGGCCGGCCGCTGCGACTCTCCGACCGCACGGTCTCGGGCGCTTCGAGCCGGGCTCTGCTGGACGAGCTCTACGCGGCGGCCCGCGGCGACGGGTGAGACTGCACGACGACCTGGTGTTGCGGCGTCGCGTGGCCGAGGAGGCAGCGCGGGCCGGCGGCGCCGTGCACCTGCGCTACTTCGGGCAGCGGCTGGACCGCGACGTGCACCAGGGGAATCGGGCAGACTACACGACCGCCGCCGACCTTGAGGCGCAGGCGGCCGTAAAGCAGACGATCGGGCGTTACTTCCCGCACGAAACGGTGATCGGCGAAGAGGATATCGAGCTCAGAGCGGGCCTTGGTGAGCTGCTGGATGGTGGCTGTTGGCTCACCGACCCGCTCGACGGCACGCAGGAGTTCTCGCATAGCAATTCGGGCTTCTCGTGCGTGGTGGGCTACGTCGCGGGAGGTCGATCGCTGGTGGGCGCCGTTTACTTCCCGATGTGGGGCGAGATGTTCAGCGCCGCCGAGGGTCTGGGCGCAACGCTGAATAGCGGCGCTACAGGCGTTAGCAGCGTTTCGAAGCTGGAGCAGGCGCTGGTTGCGGTGCCGCAGAGCAACGTCAGCAACCCCGAGCGGCGCGCCCTGTTCATCGAGCAGGTCTCGACGCTGCTACCGCACATCGAAGGGCTGCGGATGCCTGGGGCGCGTTCGCTGATGGTGTGTGGCGTCGCGGCCGGCCGCTACGACCTGACCTCGACGTTCCGGCGCCTCGGGCAACCGGCTGACCGGCCGTTCGTGGGGCAGCCGTGGGAGACGGCGGCATTCGTCGTGCTGGTGGAGGAGGCGGGCGGAGCGGTGGCGTCGATCGAGGGAGGCGCGCCGGACCTGCTGGGCTACAACACGTACGCGGCGACGCACGAGCTCATAGCGGCGTATCAGGCGGTGATGGCGAAGCAGCTCTAGACCTCTGCTCCTCGATAGGCCAAAGGCATCGAAGCTCATCGCGGGCTTTCGTATACTCAAGGTGTGAGCGAGGAAACGCTAAGCGAGACTACGACTGAGGAGCGAGAGGCGCAGGAGGCGAAGCTGCGCGTGGAGGAGCTGCGCAGCCAGATCGCCAACGCCGACTATCGCTACTACACGCTCGATGCACCGGAGATCTCCGACGCCGCTTACGACCAGCTCATGCGTGAGCTCAAGGACCTGGAGGGTCGCCATCCGGAGCTGATCACGCCCGACTCGCCGACGCAGCGGGTGAGCGGCCAGCCGGTTGAGGCGTTCGGCATCGTCGAGCACCGGCAGCAGATGTTGAGCCTGGCGAACGCGTTCAGCGAGGACGAGCTGCGAGCGTGGTGGCGTCGTGTGACGCGGGCGGCCGAGCGCGAGGACATCGCCGTGGTGTGCGAACCGAAGATCGATGGCCTCGCGGTAGCGCTGGTGTATGAAAACGGCTCGTTCGTGCAGGGGGCGACGCGCGGCGACGGCTCCCGCGGCGAGAACATCACTCAGAACCTTCGCACGATCCGCAGCATACCGCTCTCGATAACCAGGGATGTGCCGGAGCGCTTCGAGGTGCGCGGCGAGGTCTACATGACGACGCCGGGCTTCGAGAAGTTGAACGAAGAGCGCTCCTCTCAGGGACAGCCGTTGTTCGCCAGCCCGCGCAACTCCGCGGCCGGGTCACTGCGGCAGCTCGACCCGGGTGTGACGGCGACGCGACCGCTGGACATCTTCCTCTACCAGCTCGGCTGGGCGGACGGCGAGGCGCCGCAGACGCAGTGGGACACGCTGCAGTGGATGAGCGACCTGGGCTTCCGCACCAACCCTCACATCCAGCGCTTCACGGACTTCGATGCTGTGGTGGAGCATGTGAAAGGGTGGGAGGCGCGGCGCGATAGCCTCGATTATGAAATCGACGGACTCGTGATCAAGGTCGATGAGTTCGGGCTACAGCGGGCGCTGGGTACGGTGGGGCGAGAGCCGCGCTGGGCCATCGCTTACAAGTTCCCGCCGACGCAGGCGACGACAAAGCTGCTCGCGATCGACGTCAACGTGGGGCGCACGGGGAGCCTGAACCCATTCGCTGTGCTGGAACCAGTGATCGTTGCGCACGCGCGGGTGAAGCTCGCTACTCTACATAATGAAGACGACATTCGGCGCAAGGACATCCGCGTCGGCGATACGGTGATCGTGCAGCGGGCGGGCGACGTGATCCCGCAGGTGGTGGGGCCCGTCGCCAGCCTGCGTACGGGTGACGAGCCGGTGTTCGAGATGCCGACGGAGTGCCCGGTGTGCGGCACGCCGGTGGTGCGGCCGGAAGGGGAGGCGATGCGCTACTGCCCGAACCGGGCGTGTCCGGCGCAGATCTTCCGCCTGCTGGTGCATTTCGCGAGCCGGGGCGCAATGGACATCGAAGGGCTCGGCGAGTCGATGGCGCAGCAGCTGCTGAACGCGCGCCGGGATGACGGCAGCGCGCTGGTGGAGGACGTGGCCGACATCTACTTCCTCGAGAAAGACGACCTGGTCAAGTTTGAGCGCATGGGGGAGAAGAGCGCCGAGAACCTGCTCGCCGGCATCGAGGCGAGCAAGACGCGACCGCTGGCCCGCGTCCTATTCGGCCTCGGCGTCCGGCACGTGGGCGACGAGACGGCGGAGCTACTGGCGGGGCACTTCGGCAGCATGGACGCTATGGCGTCGGCCAGCCTGGATGACCTCGAGTCGGTGCCGACCATCGGTCCAAAGACGGCGCAGAGTGTGTACGAGTACTTCCAGGACGACGCGAACAGGGCGCTGATCGAGAAGCTGCGCAAGGCAGGCGTGAAGCTGGAGGGCGCCGCTGCCGCGCGCGAAGGTCCGCTGATGGGGAGCACGTTTGTCGTCACGGGCAGCCTCTCGCGCTGGAGCCGCAACGAGGTGGAATCGTTGATCAAGCGCTACGGCGGGGCAGTAGGTTCCAGCGTCACGAAGAAGACGCATTACCTCGTAGCGGGGGAGAGCCCCGGCTCGAAACTGACGAAAGCGCAGGAGTACGGCACGACCGTTCTGGACGAGGACGGCTTCGCGGGCTTGCTGGCCGAGCACGGCGTCGACTAGCCGGCGCGGAGACGGTAGCCAACGCCGGTCACGGTCTCGATAGCGGCAGCCTGACTGCCGAGTTTCTTGCGCAGGGTTCGTACAACGGCGTCGACGACGTTACTCCCGCCCTCGTATGTATATCCCCACACATCGTTTAGCAGCGACGCGCGAGTTACGGGACGGCCTCGCCGCTCGTCCAGATAGGACAGAACCGCATACTCAAGCCGGGTCAACGGAACTCGCGCGCCGTCCACGATAGCTTCCCGGGCGTCACGATCGAGCAGCCTGTTGTCATGGATCCCGAGTTCGGCCGCTATCAGCCCTGCAAGCCAGCCGTCCACCGATTCGGGTCCGAAGTCGTTTACAGACCAATGGTAGGTCTGCCCGATTTCTACCGCACCGCTTGGCACGAAGCCGAGGGTCCTCGTGACGTCTGCATAGACGGCTGATTCCTGGCCTCCCGCGATATAGACACGGCGGAGATGTGTACGCATTTGCATGTAGAACCGTTTCATGTCGAGCCAGCAGGCTGCCTGAGCTGCACAAGGCTGCTCGCCGTGGTCGGCAGTGAGCCATCGACGGGCGAAGAGCACGGTCTCGCGAGAGCTCACCGGATGCTCAACGAGGTGCTTTTGCCAGTGGCGAGTCATCGGATCGTCCTGTAGCCAGGCGCGCGGCAGAGAGTCCGGACAGAACGCCTGGTGGAAGCCCGCGATACTGCCCTGTTCGTCACGGACCACGTAGAAAGAGTCAGGCAGGCGCTCCCACCAGCTTGCCATGACCTTCTGGGCTTCAGGAGACTCATACCGGCGGATGATGTCGAAGATGGCTTCTCTGTCCTCAGGGTGTGATCTCTGGACTAGGAAGAATGGCGTGTCGGCGGGGAAGAAGGCATCGCGAACGTGCAGGTTCTCCAGCATGTAGAGCATATCGGCTGTGTAGCGCCAGAGGTCCTGCGCCCCAAGGCCACCGGCCTCGGCACGTAACTGGCGCCAGGCGCGCTGGCGCAGGGTTCTGTAAGCAGCCGGGTCTGCGGCTCTCCAATGGGCTGCGAGGGCCTCGCGTACGGTGTCGTGAAGCTGCAGGCCATCTGACGTGAAGGAGATCAAAGGAAGGGCCTCGAGGCGGGCGTAGGCGTCAGCGGCGATGGCGTCTGGCAGCACAGCTCGCAATATGGACACGGTGACGCGACGCAGACTGGCGGCCACGAGCAGGGCCCGGCGTGTCAGCGGGTCCTCTATTTCGTCCAGGTAATACCGGGCGAGCGTCTCCAGGACCTTCGGAAGGGCCTCTCCTTCCAGGTGGAGGCCCCTTCGAGCAGGGCTGGCGGTGAGCGAAAGCTGGAGAGCCATGGGGTGGCCATGAGCGAATCGATTGATTCGCTGTGCTTCCGCTTGTGAGTAACCAGCCTTGAGGAGAAGATCGACGGCTGAAGCGTGAGACAGGGGTTGCAGTGGCAGGCTCTCGAAGCCCGCCTGCCAGACAGAGGAGAATAGCCAATTGCGGGCTGGAGGTTCTCGGCTGAAAAGGAAGACTCGAAGGTTGACGCCCATCCTGGGAAGGACATCTTCGCGCAACCATTCGTCGAGAAAGCGAAGGCTCTCATAGGAATCGAGGAGGAGAGCGATTACGTCTCCGGACATCTCGAAACGCGCCAGGATGGTGTCGAGCGAGACCTCGGGAGCCTCGATGGCATCAGCCAGGGCGCGCAGGAAGCCTCGCTCGGTCGGTTCGATAGACCTGCCGTCCAGCTCGATTACCCTGGCTCCCTCCTCGCGAGCACGTCGAGCCAGGGTAGTTGCGAGGGTGGTCTTGCCG
This sequence comes from uncultured Chloroflexia bacterium, assembly GCA_963731765.1. Lineage (GTDB taxonomy): Bacteria > Chloroflexota > Dehalococcoidia > DSTF01 > WHTK01 > WHTK01. Next base: position 251,308 of record CAVSWS010000018.1, on the reverse strand, counting down.
ATGCCGCCGATGCCATGGACATAGGTGATCAGGCGCCCATTCGGCCGGAGCGACCGGAGCAGGTGCTCCAGTTCGCGCGCCCGGCCCGGGAGCGGCCCGGCGGCTTGCCGCCGGGCCAACTCCCCAAGGCTGGTGGGATTACCGATATCTCGGCTCATTACCCGGACTTTACTCTCCGACTGCAAAAGACGTCACCGCTATCAGCCCACCGGGGAGAACTGGAGCGCTCGAGTGATCTCACTCGGCCCTCTGAGGATGTCGAAGTCGCTTGACCTCAAGTCGACCAGGTGTGGGTTGGCTTCGAGTGCGGCGAAGGTTTCGGAAGTCACGTAGGCCTCGAACGCGTTGCGATCCTGCCAGACGTAGACACCGCCGTAAGTGTTTGAGGCAGGATCCGCAAGCCAGAACTTGGCGAGCAAGCCGGGCATGGCAGCGAAGGCGGATGCGACGTTTTCGCAGTGCTTCTCGTAATCTGAGGGAGAGAGACTTTCGAGGCTGAAGTTAACGATTTGAATGTGCATTTCTATCCTCCTGAAGTTTGATGCTCTCAGACTAAGAGGGAGGGCGCATGGAAGAATGAGAGCGGCATGAGATTTCTGTGAAGTGCAGGAAGGCGTCCTCGAGCGCAATTTTACGCTTCGAATAGATTGACTGAAGCTGACTCAACTCCTTTTGACAGGCTCCTGTTATGTCGGTTACACTGGCCGACAGCAACCCAGCTAAAGTCTTGATCTGAAGGCAAGGACTGCATGGCCTTCAATCCCATCAGTTCATTCCTCGGGCTCTTCTCCCACGACGTAGGTATCGATCTTGGCACTGCCAACACCCTCGTCATGGTCAAGGGCCGTGGCATTGTAATTGACGAGCCCAGCGTGGTCGCCATCGATAGGGTGACGAAGAAGGTGCTCGCCATCGGCGCTGAGGCAAAACGCATGGTGGGCCGTACCCCGGCCAACATCATCGCCGTTCGGCCTTTGAAAGATGGCGTCATCTCTGATTTCCACGTGACGGAGCGCATGCTCCATTACTTCATTCGTTCTGTGCATGAGCGCTACGGCTTCGGCATCCCGCGCCCGCGTGTCGTCATCGGCATTCCCAGCGGCGTGACCGAGGTCGAGAAGCGCGCTGTGCACGATGCGGCGCTGAACGCCGGTGCCCGCGAGGCGTACCTTATCGAGGAGCCGATGGCGGCGGCGATCGGGGCCGGATTGCCGATCATGGACCCGAGCGGCTGCATGATCGTCGACATCGGTGGTGGTACGACAGAGGTCGCCGTGATTTCGCTGGGCGGTATCGTGGAGAGCCATTCCATCCGCACCGCCGGTGACGAGATGGACCAGGAAATCATCAACTACGCTCGCCAGGTCCACAACATGGTGATCGGCGAGCGTTCGGCCGAGGACATCAAGATGTCGCACGGCTCCGCCTTCCCGTTGGAAGAAGAGGAGTCGGTCGAGATCCGTGGCCGCGACCTGGCGACCGGCCTGCCGAAGGTGGTCGAAGTCAGCACGGTCGAGATCCGAGACGCTCTGTCCGGTCCGGTAAACCAGATCGTCGAGTCGGTACGGCTGGCAATCGAAGTGACGCCGCCGGAGCTGGTGGCGGACCTCATGTTCAAGGGCATCTGCCTCGCCGGCGGTGGTGCCCTTCTGCGCGGGCTGGACAGGCGCCTGCAGCAGGACACGAAATTCCCGGTCTACGTGGCCGATGACCCTCTAACTTGTGTTGTGCGGGGCTGTGGTGAGGCGTTGGAGGAGACGCAGATGCTTTCGAGAGTCCAGTCTGCGCTGGCAGCCCGCAAACCGCCGCGTTAGCCATGACGGCCACATTTCGGGCCGCATCTAGCCGGGGGAGGGCCTTCTACTGACCGCTCGGAGTGCTGCCTGGTTCGCGGGCGTTACGGGGGCGGCGATCGTCCTGCTCGCGTTCTCGGGTATCGGGCTCCTGCGTCCCGTGGAGGACATCTCTTACACCCTGCTATCGCCGGTCGAGTCGCTGCTGCGCGGTATCGCTCAGCCCGTCGCCGACGTGGTGACGCGCTACGGCGACACGAGAAGCCTGACTACCGAGAACGAGTCGCTGCGGGCCGAGAATGAACGCCTGACGGCCGAGATCGCCCGATTGCATGAAGACACGGCGCGGCTGGAGGAGCTGGAGCGACTGCTCGGTACTACCCAGACGCTATCGGACCAGCAACTGACGCTCGCCGAGGTGATTTCGACCGACCCGACGAATGGACGTCGCCGCGTTGCCATCAACAAGGGGCGCTCGGATGGACTGAAGGTGGGCATGCCGGTCGTCACCGAGGGCGCCACGCTGGTCGGGACGCTCACCAAGGTGGAAGACGACCACGCCTGGATTACGCTGGTCACCGACATCGATAGCGCCGTGAGCAGTCACATCCTCGAGTCGCGGGCCCAGGGCGTCGTGGAGGGGCGCTACGACGGCACGATGCGGATGACCTTCGTCGACCACAACGCGGCGGTGAAGGAAGGCGACCGGGTGCTCACGTCGGGCCTCGGTGGTACGTACCCGGACGGCCTCGTCATCGGGAAGGTGACCCAGGTGAGCGGCAACCCGCAGGAGCTGTTCCAGAACATCACGGTGGCGCCGCTGGCCAGCCTGTCGAAGCTCGAGGCCGTGCTCGTGGTCACGAGCTTTGTTCCTACGAATCTGTCGCCGCCATGAGCTACTACGTCGGCGCCACGCTGGTTGTCCTGACGGCGCTGCTGGAGGCGTCCGTGCTGCCGCTGTTCCGCGTTAACGGCCTGCAGCCCAACCTGACGCTCGTGCTGCTCATGACGTGGCTGATCATCCGCGGCTCGGAAGAGGCGTACGTGCTGATCCCCATCGGCGGGTTGTTCCTCGGCCTGGTGGACGCAGCGCCAATCGGCACGGCACTGCTGGGGATGGCGCCGGTGGCGGTCCTGCAGGAGATCCGTGGCGCCCAGCTCAACGAGCGAGGCCTGCTCATGGCCGTGGTGTTCACCGCCGTGATGTCGCTGGTCTACAACTACACCTACCTGGTCGTGTTCACGCTGCAGGGCGAATCGGGGTCGTGGGCCGCCGCGACGACGCAGGTAATCCTGCCGACGACGTTCATAAACGTTGCAGTTCTATTGCCGGTGTACTTTGCCTTCTCGCTGGTTAACCCCGAACAGAGGCGATCGCTCTATGCTTGACGGAGTCCCGCAACACGCATGAGCCAGCACAGACGCAAGCCGTGGAGTTCCGAGCCTTATCGTGAGGCGCCCGATGAAGGGGCCGCCGTACGGCAGAAGATATTCTTCTTCGGTCTGCTGGTGATCCTGATGTTCGGCATCCTTTCGCTGCAGCTGGCGCGCATGCAGCTGGTCAACGGCAGCACGTATGAGGCGCGGGCCGAGACGAACCGATTGCGACTCGAGACGACGCTGCCGGCTCGCGGCTTGATTTACGACCGCAACGGTAAGCCACTGGTCGAGAACGTCCCGAGTTATGCCGCGGCCATCGTGGCAGCCGACGTGCCGGACTTCGACGCGACATCCGACCCGCCGACCTGTACCGGCCGCTGCAAGGACATCATCATCGACCTGCAAGATGTGACGGGCGTACCGGCGGGCGACATCCAGACGCTGCTGTTCGACCGTGGACAATCGAACGACCCGTTCACGCCGGCGGTGGTCAAGGAGAACATGGACCAGGAGACGGCGTTCAAGCTACGTGAGGACCTGGCCCAGCTGCCGGGTGTGCGCGTGGTGGTGGAGCCAGAGCGAAACTACCTGGACGGGGCGCTGATGTCTCACATCCTGGGCTTCGTTGGGCCGGTCTACGCCGAGGACTACGCCACGCTGAAGTCGGAGGGCTATCAGCTCAACGACCGCATCGGCAAGGCGGGCGTCGAGCTGACGTACGAGAAGCTGCTGCGTGGCACCACCGGCAGCAAGGCAGTCGAGACCGACTCCTCCGGCCGTGAGATCGCCGTCATCGACCAGACGCCGGCGACTCCGGGCCTGAACCTTGTGTTGTCCATCGATGCCACCCTGCAGCAGAAGGTGGAAGACATCCTCAAGGAAAACATGGGCGACTCGCTGAACGCGGCGGCGATCATGATCGACGTGCACTCGGGCGACATCCTGGCGATGGTCTCGCTGCCGGACTACGACAGCAACGTGTTCTCGGGCGAGGTCGACCAGGAGGCGCTGAACAAGCTGGCGGACGACCCCGGCAAGCCGATGCTTAACCACGCGATCTCGGAGATGTACGCCCCGGGAAGTACGTTCAAGCAGGTCACCGGTGTCGCGGCCCTGCAAGAAGGCGTCGCGACGGCCAACACGGAGATTACGAGCACCGGCGCCATCCAGGTGCGCAACGAGTTCGATCCATCGATCGTCTACACCTTCCGTGACTGGCGCTCCGACCTGGGCACGATGAACTTCTACCGCGGCCTGGCGATGTCCTCCGACGTGTACTTCTACTATCTGGCGGGGGGCTACAAGGCAGACGACGGCTCCGTCTTCGAGGGCCTGGGCGCGACGCGGCTGGCGAAGTGGGCGCGCGAGTTCGGCCTGGGCGAACGGTCGGGCATCGACCTGCCGGGCGAGACCGAGGGCCTGGTGCCGGACCCGGACTGGAAGCAGAAAACGTTTGGCGAAGGCTGGCTGCTGGGCGATAGCTACAACTTCGGTATCGGCCAGGGCTACATGGGTGCCACGCCGATCCAGATGCTGCTGGTGACGACGGCAATCGCGAACGGCGGCGACCTCCTGGTGCCGCACGTTGTGAAAGAGCTGAAGGACAGCGAAGGCAACGTAATCAACCTGGCGCGCGACACGGTCAAGCGCCATCTGAATGCCGACCCGAACAACCTGGGAATCGTGCGCGAGGGTATGCGGGAATCCGTGGCGGACGGCGCCGCGTTCCTGGCGCAGGTACCCAACGTCCAGGTTGCCGGCAAGACCGGTACTGCCGAGTTCGGCAAGGAGATTTCGCCGGGACATTACCAGGAGCATGGCTGGTTCACGGGCTTCGCTCCCTTCGATGACCCCCAGGTTGCCGTCGTGGTGTTCATGGAGCAGGGTAACGGCGGTGGCACGGCCGCACCGACGGCCGCGAAGATCCTCGATTACTACTTCAACGAGTACAACCTGGCGCAGGCCCCCGACGCGCAGGGCGCCGGCACGCCGAACGCCGGGACGCCGGACGCTGATACGCCTCAGACGGCGACGGATGACTCCAGCAATGACAGCGCATCGACCGACACGCAGGGGACCGGCCATTGATTAGCTGGCGAGAGACGCGGCCGTTCGACTACGTCCTGCTGGTGACAGCGATTGCCCTGACGATCTACGGCCTGATCCTGATCTACAGCGGCAGCCTGACCGACACGCAGACCCTCACAGACGTACTGACCGGCCCGGTAGGGCGTCAACTCGCGTTTGCAGTCATCGGCGTGGTGATGTGCCTCATCGTGTCGCAGATGGACTATCGGTACCTGACGCGCGGCGCCATGGGCATGTACGTGGGGCTGATCCTGTCGCTGCTGTTCGTGCTGACGCTCGGTGCGGCAGAGTTCGGCTCGCGGCGCTGGATCCCGATCTTCGGCACCCAGGTGCAGCCGTCCGAGATCGGCAAGCTCATCGTCATCCTGGTGCTGGCGAAGTACCTCGGCGACAACCAGGAGCGGGTGAACACGCTGCCCGTCTTCCTGACCTCGCTCGTCATCGCCGCTGTGCCTGCCATGCTGGTATTCGCCGAGCCCGACCTCGGTTCGGCGACGATCTTCCTCGTGGTCTGGCTGGGCATGGTGATCATGGCAGGCGCCGATATGAAGCACGTGCTCGGCATGATCGGCCTGATCTTCGCGTCGCTGCCGTTTGCCGTTATTGCCGTGATCACGGAGTACCAGCGAGAGCGCATCAGCCTGTTCTTGAACCCTGCGGCGGACGCTCTGGGCTCTGGCTTCAACATCCTGCAGGCCGAGATCGCCATTGGGTCCGGCGGGCTGCTGGGCAAGGGGCTGGGGCACGGTAGTCAGACGCAGCTCAACTACCTGCGCACGCAGACGACCGACTACATCTTCAGCGTGCTGGGCGAGGAGCTGGGGTTCATTGGCGCCATGGTGCTGTTCGCGCTGTTCGCGCTGCTGCTGTTCCGAGGCCTGCGTGCGGCGGCATTATCGCAGGATAACTTCGGGCGCATGATTGCGGTGGGCATCGTTATCTTCATTCTGTTCCAGACCTTCATCAACATCGGCGTGAACATCCGGCTGTTCCCGGTGACGGGCATCCCGCTGCCCTTCCTGAGCGCGGGAGGTAGCTCGCTGATCACGCTGTTCATCGCCATTGGCTTGCTGGAGAGCGTGGTGCTGCGGCATAAACAGGTGTCCTTGTAGGCACCCGCAACGGCCAGTGTGGGCGATGGCGTACACTTCTTTGCGATCAACGCAAGGAGTGACTAATGGCAGACGCGACAACTACGGGAAGCGGTACACGTGAAGACCCATGGGTGCTGAAGACGCCCAGCGGTGGCTCCGAATACACCGCCTACCGGGATGAGGGCCAGGACCCGCCGGCGCTGGTCGTGCAGGTCGGCAAGACTCAGCTGCGATACCATCTGCGAGCCATCGAGGACCTGCACGGGATGCTGAAGGCGCACGGCGATTGGATGCTGCTGGGAAGCGCTGACGAGCAGAAGCCTGCGGCGGACGGAACAGTCGAAGCCTGGGCTCGCTCGGAATCGAACCCAGTTGGCGGCTGGTACGGCCTGAGAAAGGGCTATCGAGGTCGCTTCGCGATGTATATTCCGCCGATCATGGTGAAGCTAGGTCTGGCCGAAGTCGAGAACCAGGCGCGCAACAATCGCATGCGGGCGTTGTAGCCTCGAGGGATAGAGTCGCGATCTTCGTCGCTTCAGGCATTGGCCCCGCGCCTGGCTTTCGGGGCTGCCTCATGCTCTTCTGAACATCATGCTTTCTGTCCCGGGCTGAGCGATCGTCAGGACCTGTTCGCCGCACGTGCGCTACACTCCGACGCATGGCAGAGGTCATCGCGATACGGGTGGGGGTATTCTTCGTGGCGTTTTTTGCGCTGCGACCGGTGATGTTTATGCTCATCGAGCGGCCGAACCGGACACACGGCCTCGTGCTTCTTGGCGTGTCGACGTTAATTGCATTCGTTGTCGCGGCGGTGGTGGTGGGGGACCCGCTGGGGGAGATGCTGCCGACGTGGTTCGTGATCTTTGTGATTATCGCGGGCCTGTGGATCTTGCGCTGGAAGGGGCAGGAGTGGGACCGGATTCGCAGGCGGAGCGAAGGGCTGCCTGAAGAACGCTACGGGCCGAGCGACCCGCGGCGGGATTGAGCTGGAGCCCAGGCCATCGTCCTCAGACCAGTACGAATCGGGGTGCGCAGTTCATTGCGCGGCGGGCTCCGTTCACGGTGAGTTCCTCCCTCTCTTTTCGGCCGTGGTGGCAGGCAGAGGCTTTAGAGCAAAAAGAAGAGGCCCCGGATTTCCGGGGCCTCTGAACTTGTTACTGATGGTCCGACTACGGGCTGGTAGCCAGCTCTGCCGGGGCTTCCTGCTTGGTGATAACCACCTCGCCGCCTTCGGTGACGTCGATGAGTACCGTGTCGGCGGGACCGAAGCGACCTTCGAGCAGGGCTTCGGAGAGCCGGTCCTCGAGCTCGTTCTGGATCACACGTCGCAGCGGTCGGGCACCGAACACCGGGTCGTAACCCTTCTCACCGAGCCAGTCGCGAGCCGCGTCTGTGACTTCCATGCTCACGCCCTTGAGCATCAGGTTTGTTGCGACGTCGCCGAGCAGGATGTCGACGATGGCGCGGATGTGTTCCTTCTGCAGGGCGTGGAACACGATCTGTGAGTCGATGCGGTTGAGGAACTCGGGCTTGAAGACTCGCTTGAGCTCTTCGGTGACCTTGTCCTTCATCTTGCGGTACTGGTCTTCCGCGGTCTTCACCTCGTCCTTGACGGTCGTGAAGCCGATGCTGCTTTCGCGGCGAATCAGGTCCGAACCGACGTTGGACGTCATGATGATGATCGTGTTGCGGAAGTCGACCTTGCGGCCCTTGGCGTCCGTCAGGCTGCCGTCGTCGAAGACCTGCAGCAGCATGTTGAACACGTCCGGGTGCGCCTTTTCGATCTCGTCCAGGAGGATGAGGCAGTAGGACTTGCGGCGTACCGTGTCCGTCAGCTGGCCACCGTCGTCGTAACCGACGTAGCCGGGAGGTGCACCGACGAGACGCGAGACGTTGTGCTTCTCCATGAATTCCGACATGTCGAGCCGGATCATGGCGTCCTGACTGCCGAACATGAACTCGGCGAGGATCTTCGGCAGGTAGGTCTTACCGACACCGGTGGGGCCGAGGAAGAGGAAGACACCAATCGGGCGCTTCGGGTCTTTCAGGCCGGCACGGGAGCGTCGGACTGCCTTCGAAATCGTGACGACGGCTTCGTCCTGCGCGATGACCTTGGCTCGCAGCGCCTCTTCCATGTGGACCAGGCGCTCCGACTCCTCACTGGCGATGCGCTGAACCGGGATGCCGGTCCACATCGCAACCACGTCGGCGATGTCGTCTTCCGTGACGATGGGCTCCGAAGGGGCCTCTTCGCCGCCTTCGGTCGCGCCCTCTTCCATCTTCTCGATGCGGTCCTGCAGCTTCAGCTCACGGTCTCGCAGCTCGGCCGCGAATTCGTACTGCTGTGCGCCGATGGCCTGGTCCTTCTCCTTGCGGAGGCTTTCCAGACCACGCAGGGCTTCCTGCATGGAAGGTGGCGTGGCGGATTTGCGGATGCGCACGTGGGCGGCCGCCTCGTCGACGAGGTCGATGGCCTTGTCGGGGAGGAAGCGGTCTGGCACGTAGCGTGCCGCCAGCTCGGCCGCGGCCTTGAGGGCCTCGTCCGAGATCTTGAGCTTGTGGTGCTCCTCGTAGCGCTCTCGCACGCCTTTGAGGATTTCGATGGACTCTTCGACGCTGGGCTCTTCGACCTGGATGGGCTGGAGCCGGCGTTCGAGAGCGGAGTCGCGCTCGATGTGCTTGCGGTAGTCGTCCATCGTGGTGGCGCCGACACACTGGAGCTCACCGCGTGCAAGCGATGGCTTCAGGATGTTGGCGGCATCGACGGCGCCTTCCGCGGCACCGGCGCCCACGAGCATGTGCATCTCATCGATGAACAGGACGCAGTTGCCGGAGTTCTTGATTTCCTCGATCACCTTCTTCAGGCGCTCTTCGAACTCACCGCGGTACTTGGTACCCGCGACCAGGGAGCCGATGTCGAGCGTGAGCAGGCGCTTGCCCTGGAGGGTCTCCGGCACGTCGCCGGACACGATCTTCTGAGCCAGGCCTTCGACGATCGCCGTCTTGCCGACGCCGGGCTCGCCGATGAGGATCGGGTTGTTCTTGGTACGTCGCGAGAGGATCTGAACCAGGCGTTCGATCTCGCGGGAGCGTCCGATAACGGGGTCCAGCTTGTTGGCCCGCGCTGCCGCTGTCAGGTCGATACCGAGCTGATCGACGGTAGGGGTACGGGTGCTGGTGCGACCGCCGGTGCCGGCTGCGCTCTGGGGCGTGCTCTGCGAGAGGATGCGCGCGGTTTCCGTGCGGACGCGCTCCAGGCTGACGCCCAGAGACTCCAGCACGCCGAACGCGATGCCTTCGCCTTCACGCACTAGACCGAGCAGGAGGTGCTCGGTGCCGATGTAGCTGTGGTTGAGCCTTCGAGCTTCCTCGACGGCGAGCTCGATGACCTTCTTGGCACGCGGGGTGAGGCCGATGTCGCCAGAGATCGACTTCTCACCGCGGCCGATGATGAACTCCACGGCAGAGCGCACCTTGCTCAGTTCTACGCCAAGGTTGTTAAGGACTTTGGCAGCGACGCCATCGCCCTCACGCACTAGACCCAGGAGCAGGTGCTCTGTGCCAATGTAGTTGTGATTAAAGCGCTGCGCCTCCTCCTGAGCGAGGGTTAGGACACGTCGCGCTCTCTCGGTGAATTTATCAAATCGGTCTGCCATACGCTGCTAGCGCCCCCTGTTCCTGAATCCAAGGTAGCACACGCCAAGTGAGCTAGTCCAACCGCTGGACAGACCTCCGATATTACGGTTGCGTTTCCTCCTGCGGGGAATCGGAGGCCAGGCTTTCGAAGTTGGCAGCGGCGAAAGCAGCCGCCATTTGAGTCTGAGGAAGGTTGTCATCCTCATCGTCTCGTACGTTCCTTCTCGGCGCCGCGGGCTCCGATCTTTCGGGCTGTTGCCTACTGGTCGAAGAGGCAGGCTCAGAGGCGACGGCGGTGCCGGCCGGTGGCGTTTCGCGGATGGAGTCCGCGGCCGTCTCACCAGCGATGGCGACGATGTCGTCTCTGAAGCGATCCTTGATCTCGGAAGGTACGGTCAACACTTCGCCGTCGGGCGTGAAGGTGAAGCCCATGCGCTCACCCTGGTCGCGTGCCTGCTTGAGGGAGAGGCCAAGGCGGTGACGGTCACGCTCGATGCGAATGATCTTCAGCGGCAGGAGGTCGCCCTCACGGACTGCTTCCTGGGAGTGTGCGATGCGCCGGTCGACCAGCTCGGATACGTGGATGAGACCTTCGACGGGCCCCTCGATGCGCGCGAACGCACCGAACGTGGCGAGCTTGGTGACGATGCCCGGTACGACCTCGCCGACCTGGTACTTGTCGACGATGCCGTCCCAGTGGGCCGGCTGTGCACGGCGGATGCTGAGCGCGATCTTCTTGCGCTCGGTGTCCACCTTCATTACATAGACTTCTACCTCGTCGCCCAGACTGAAGAGCTCCTCGGGGGACTTGGTGCGGTCCCAGGAGATCTCGGAGAGGTGGACGAGGCCATCGGCGCCGCCGAGGTCGACGAACACGCCGAAGTTTCGAATCGAGCTGACGCGGCCCGTGCGGATCTCGCCTTCCTGGAGTTCTTCCAGGAGACGATCCTTCTGCTGGCTGCGCCACTCCTGCAGGGCACCGCGCTCCGACAGGATGACGCGGTTGCGTCGCCGGTTGAGCTCGATGACCTTGAGGCGCAGCTTCTGGCCGACGGCGGTCTGGAGGCCGGCGCCGGTCTCTGAGCGCTCCGGGCGGAGCCCGACGAGCTGAGAGAGCGGCACGAAAGCTGCGACGCCTTCGACGTTAACCAGCAAGCCACCCTTGTTGAAGCCTGTCACTTCACCTTCGAAGCTCTCACCGCTTTCGAAGAGGGTCTGAAGCTGTCGCCAGCCGCGCTCACCGCGGGCGCGGTCGAGAGAGAGCAGTACCTCGCCTTCGGAGGTCTCGGGCTGCATTACGTAAGCAACGATCTTGTCGCCCTGCGCGACATGATCGAGGGGTGCTGCACCCAGTGAGTGCATCTCGTTGACTGGAATGAGGCCTTCGGACTTTGCACCGATGTCGACGATGACGCCGTCCCGGTTGACACTAATAATGGTGCCTTCGACGACCTCTCCGCGTCTGAGAGAGTGGAACGATGCAGACTCCTCCTGCTCCAGGAGTGCTGCCATGTCCATCATCTCGTCTTCCACTGCCGTGCCGCCCCGCTGCCCCGCCTGCTCCTCGGGGAAATCTACCAAACTGTAATCCTCCGTTACCCGGCGTTATGCGCCAGGTTCGCCGCATTCTAGCACAGCAACCAATTCGTAAAATACGCAATGTGGCTTCGCAGGAATTTGGCGAAGAATGGTGAAGGCCCTCTTCACGAGGGCCTTCATGACAACCGGCGACGGCCTATTTTCCACAGAGGCTCGCGCCCCCAGTATCGTTAGCGCTGCGACGTTTCACTTCCGTGTTCGGGATGGGAACGGGTGGGTCCGCCGCGCTCTAGCCACCGGTCACACAGAATGTAGCAGATCGATTGCCCAACGAGCAAGGGTTTTGATAGCTGAATTGCCGACCCGGGCCTGCCGGTCGGTACATTTCCCTCGCCCGGCTTCGCATCATCTACCTGGCGTAATGGGATGCGCCCTGGAATTCGACGAGGACTGCGGGTTCCTGACCTTCGTTCCAGCCATCGTGTCCCGGCGCGATGCGGTAGACCATCCCGGGAAGAATGTTCTGCTCGCTCCCGTCGTCGTGCTTGATTCGCAGGGCGCCGGAGACGACGTAGCCGATGTGGTCCACCTGGCAGCTGTCCGTCTTTGCCACGGGCTTGATGTGCTCGGCCCAGTGCCACCCGGGTTCGAAGGTGTAGCGTCCGATCTGTCCGCCCGCCACGTTGACGAGTTCGATGAGGGTCTTTTCAGGCTTTCGAGTTTCGTCGGCGGATGTAAAGTCACGAGCGTCAATACCAGCCATGATTCTTAACTCCTCAAACTATTTTCCTGAAAGATGGGCAATTATAGGCGGAGTCTTGCGCCCCCGCAATCGGCTGTTAGAGTCCGGGCCAAGCAGGATCCAGTGCTGTTCTCACGGTTATGCGTTGCCCTGTGATTGTTGGAAGCGATGAGCCATGGCTTGAGACCATGTCCGTGAACCTGAACTGGTTTAAGAGTCAGTCGAGCTCGTGGTGCAATCCGCGTGCATGATCGATCGTCCAGAGGGACGCCGAATTCTGACCTGTTAGACTTTCCAGATATGAACCAGGTTGTCATTGTTGATTACGGGGCCGGGAACCTGCGCAGCGTGGCGCGGGCGGTAGCTAAGCAGGGCTACGACCCGCTGGTGAGCTGCGAGGCACGCGCGATCGATGCCGCGAAGGCGTTGATCCTGCCGGGCGTCGGCGCGGCGGCTGACACGATGCGGAACCTGCAGGACGGCGGCCTTGTCGACCCTATAAAGGAATACATTGCCAGTGGCCGGCCTTTCCTCGGCGTGTGCATGGGACAGCAGGCGCTGCTCAGCATCAGCGAGGAGGGTGGCGAACATCGCTGCCTGGACGTGATCCCGGGTCGCGTGAAGCGATTGCCTGGAGGCCAGAAGGTGCCGCACATGGGCTGGAACCGCGTGCGACAACGCATCGCCCATCCTGTCTTCGAGGGTATCGAGGACGGGGCTTACTTCTACTTCGTGCACTCCTTCTACCCCGCACCGGACAGCCAGGACGTCGTGATCGGCGAGACGGATTACGGTGTGACCTTCGCGAGCGTGCTGGCGCAAGGCAACGTGGTGGCGACGCAGTTCCATCCGGAGAAGAGCGGCGATGACGGTCTGCGCTTCTACGGCAACTTCCTCAAGCTGGCTTTCGCTGAGGCGATACCGGCGGTCTGATCGCCGGTCCAGGAGCATTTATGGCTATCGAGATCATCCCCGCCATCGACCTGCGCGGCGGCCAGTGCGTCCGTCTGTTTCAGGGCGACTACGGCCGTGAGACCGTCTACGGTAACGATCCGGCGGCGATGGCGCTGCGGTGGCAGTCGCTTGGCGCACCTCGATTGCACGTTGTCGACCTCGATGGCGCCCGCAGCGGGGAGCAGGCGAACGCCGAGGCCGTACGGGCGATTGTCGAAGCGATCGATATTCCCGTGGAGCTGGGCGGCGGCATTCGCAACCTCGAGACAATCGAGCGGTGGCTGGAGGCCGGCGTCGACCGCGTGTACCTCGGTACAGCGGCGGTGACCGACCCGCCCTTCGCGTCGCAGGCGTGCGCGCAGTTCCCGGGCCACGTCGCAGCCGGCGCCGACGCTCGCGACGGGCGCATCGCCGTCCGAGGTTGGGAAGAAGAGTCGTCGGAGACAGTGCGGGAGTTCGGCCACCGGCTGCTCTCGGCCGGCGCCTGTGCCCTTACTTATACAAATATCGCGCGCGACGGCACGATGGAGGGCCCGGACATCGAAGGTGTCGCCGCGCTGATCGACGCGCTGGGCCCCTCCGAGGCGCAGATCATCCTCTCGGGTGGCATCGGCACGCTGGAGCACGTGAAGCAGGCGTCGCAGGTGCCGGGCCTCGGCGGCATCATCATCGGCCGCGCGCTGTACGAGGGCACCGTAGACCTCGCCGAGGCGATCGCGGCGGTAGCGTAAGAGTCAGGTCCCAATCGGTACCCAGACAGGCCGTCGACACTGCGGCATGAATCCCGCAGCTTTCTCCCCCTGTGTCCGATTTCACCAGAACAAGTCTTCGTCTAGGGCAATTCGGGCGCTTCTGTAGCAGACTGAGGTCGCATGCGACGTGGACGGCGGCCTCATCCCGATATCCTGACGCCCCGCGAGTGGGAGGTGCTGGCGCTCGTTCGCGCCGGGCTGACGAACGAGCAGATCGCGGAACGGCTGGGGATCAGTCTCGGCGGCGCCCGGTATCACGTCTCGGAGATCCTGTCGAAGCTGGGCGTAGGCACGCGTCGCGAGGCGGCCGACTGGCTCACGCAGGAGGAGGCGCAGCGCTCCGCGGCACGAAGGGCGCCCGCGGTGGTCGGGATGCTCCGGGCGGCGCCGGCGAAGCTCGCCAGCGTGGGTGTCAGCAAGCTCGCCGCGGCCGGGGTGCTTGCCGTCGCCCTTGCTGCGTTCGTGCTGCTGGCGGTCGCGGTGCTCGTGACGCGTGACCGGGACGAGGTGCCGCCGGCAGGAGACGCAGGCCGCGGCGCCGACACCGCCGCCGGAGCTCGGCCCGGTCGACTTTTCGCAGACCACGCTGGGTCCGCAATACGTGACCGTATGGGACCTGCCCGAGAAGGAGTTCCCGATAACCCGCGGCCGGAAGCACCAACGTCGGCTACCCACGGCCCGGCCGATGCAGGCCACGGACGCGTCCGGTATCGAGGCGGCATTGCCGGCAGTCATCAAGGCAACGCTGGCCGGAGACGCGCGCGAGGTAGCCCAGGCCGGCGCTCCGTTTGGGGTGGCGACGCTGCACGATGCCAGCCAGCCGCGCGACGTCGCGTTGTGCCCTGCCACGAAGGACCTCTGCATCACGACCATACCGCTGGCGCCCGCGAGCAACGGCGGCGAGTACTGGGCTGCGGTGACCGGTGGCCAGGCTGTCGTGCCGCCGGGCTCGCCGCTGGCGATGCGTTGTCGGCATCACCGGCTGGCATCGCCGCCGTCGGCAAACTCCCCGGCGTCCTTCGATCACTTCGTTGCGGTGTACGAGCGCTATGGTGACGGCTCGTGGTCGGACGAGCTGGCACGGGCAGACCTCACCAACGCGACGCCCGATTGCTGTTATCTGGTCGGCGTTTCCTGGGGTGGGGGCGGTGTGCCCTTATATGGTGCCGCGGATGCGCTGGTATCGAGCGACCCGGCTTGGCAGCGGCTCAGGGCAGCAATGACGTCAACCGGCATCTCCACTGCGGGTCTGGAGACGCCTTCTCGGGCTATGACCTCGCTGCCGATGACGGCGCAGTCAGGCGCTCCAACCGGCTGGCTGGTGCTTAGCGGCAATCCGTACATGGCGACCTTCGCCGCGATCTTCTATGTGCTGCGCTTCGAGCCGGAAACGCGGACTCTGGCGGTTGTGGAAGCGAAGTCAGATCGCCGATGGGGTGGCGCTCTCGTGGATGTCGACGGTGACGGCGTGCCGGAGGTGCTGATGAACCAGGGGAACGCCTATGTCTTCGGTGCCGCCAGCGGTGCGGACGAGGCGATGTTCCGGTTGCTGCACTGGCGCGACGGTGAACTGGTTGACGTGCCGTTCGAGGTGCCGGCAGGGCTTTCGGACGAGGTCTCTGGCCGGGTGGACCACGTTTTGAAGCTGGTGGGCGCCGACCTGTGGACGGATGCTGCTGCCGAGATCGCCGATGCCGTCTCGATGGCGCCGCAGAACGACGACCTGACGTGGCTGGCAAGACGCATCCAGCTCATCGCGATGGCGCGGTTGCTGCAGGTCGTGCACCAGGAGGACCGAGATCCACCCACGCTTCGCGCCCCTCTGCTCATGATGGCGGGCGAGTATGAGGCGGTGGTCGATATGATGCGCGAGTATTCGCCGGAGGAGCTCTTCGACCCGGCCCAGATGCGTCCGGGCGCCACGCCGCCGTATACGCAGGAGATCCCGTCACCGGTACCGAGGTTCGATCCAGCCTATCCCTTTGCCGAATGAACAGCCCGGTGGCTGACCCGAGGGACCTGGCGACTTCCTACACAGATAAGGCGCTCGGCGTAGAGCCGGAGCGGGCAGCTGTCTACGCGGTACGAGCGCTGGGGTACGCCCTGGAGTGGCCTCCCAACCTCACGGCGGCACAGGAGGAGATGGCACAGGCCGCGCGATTGGCGCCGGACGACGCGTTCTACGCTGCTTCACTGCACTGGCTGGAGGTCCATAATGCGGGCGACAACTGAGATGCATGATCACTAGAGGAGACCCTGATGCCCATCACGCGATTCGATCACTACACGGTGCGCTCGGCGGACGTCGACGCGTCCTGGAAGTTCTACGAGGAGGTGCTGGGCCTTTCGGTGCGAGAGCGCACGGGCTTCCCGGTGAAGGCGTTCATCGCGTCGGCGAACGATGTTGAGGTCGTGCACTGCTTCCAGGCGACGGGAGAGGTAGACGCGGCGCTGAAGCAGATCGTGTACCCGCAATCGGAGTCAATGACGTGGAAGACGGCGCGGCTGCAGCATGTCGAGTTCTGGGCGACGAACTGGGCGGCGATGAAGCAGCGCTGGGACACGACGGGCGTGAAGTACTCGGAGCGCACGTTGCCGGACAAGCACCAGGTGGGCGTGACGGACCCGGACGACATTGTAGTGAACCTGAACTTCCCGCTCTCGGAGGTCGGGAAGTAGCGATGACTCCCCGGTTACTAGTGCTCTCTGCAATCGCCATCCTGGCGGTCGCAGGAGCCATCCTCCTCATGCGTGGGGGAGAGCAAACGCAGACACCGTTTGCGACGAGCAATCGTGCCGGGTTACCTTTCGTCACTGCAATACCGGGGTGCCCGCAGCCTGACTTCGACCCCGGTATTGCTCCCGCTAGTCCCTTCGACGGTCAGAGCATCGACGACGGCATCCTGGCGCCAACGCTCTCCGCAGACGGCCTGGCGATGCGCTCCAGCGCCGACAACGACCCGTGCCTGGAGCTCACGCCGACGCCCTGATCCTCGGTCGAGGTGGTTCCTTGCGGCTCGCCTCATATACTTAGAGGAGCATGCTGACCAAGCGAGTGATCCCGTGCTTCGACGTTGACCAGGGTCGGGTCGTGAAGGGCGTCTCCTTCGTGGAGCTGCGCGACGCGGGCGATCCCGTGGAGCTGGCGCCGCTGTACGACGCGGAGGGCGCGGACGAGCTCGTGTTTCTCGACATAACCGCGTCGTCGGACGACCGCAGCACCACCTACGACATGGTAGAGCGCACGGCGGACCGCGTGTTCATTCCGTTCACGGTCGGTGGCGGCGTGCGCAGCGAGCAGGACGCGCGCCTGCTGCTGGAGCTCGGCGCCGACAAGGTGTCGATCAACAGCGCTGCCGTGGCTGACCCCTTCCTCGTCGGCAGGGCATCGGAGCGCTTCGGTGCGCAGTGCATCGTCGTCGCCATCGACGCGCGGGCGGCGGGCGAGGGCAAGTGGGAGGTCTACACCCACGGCGGGCGTAAGCCGACCGGCCTCGACGCCGTCGAGTGGGCGAAGCGGGTGGTCGAGCTGGGCGCCGGCGAGCTGCTGGTGACGAGCATGGACACGGACGGCCACCTGGACGGCTACGACATCCCGCTCACGCGCGCGATTTCCGAAGCCGTCGAGGTGCCGATTATCGCCTCGGGCGGTGCGGGCAACCCGCAGCATATGGTCGACGCCGTGACGGACGGCAAGGCGGACGCGGTGCTGGCGGCAAGCATCTTCCATTACGGCACGTTCCGCATCCGCGACTGCAAGCGCTACATGGCCGAACACGGCGTCTCGGTACGTCTTTAGACATACGGGCATGCGGGCATAGACACCGGGTATTGATTCGCCGCGCCGTCACGACCTTCGGAGTAGTGCGGGCGCTGAACCAGGAGGCAACATGAACGACCTCGAGGAGGGCACGGAGCTGACCCTCGACTTCGACAAGCTCGCCAAGGTGGCGCGGGTGCCGGGCGTGCTGCCGTGTGCCGTGCAGAACGCCGACACGAACGAGGTGATCCTCGTGGCGTACGTGAACCAGCAGGCGCTCAATAAGTCACTGGAGACGCGGTCGGCCGTGTTCTGGAGCACGTCGCGCAACGAGCTGTGGGAGAAGGGCAAGACCTCGGGCGAGACGTTCGACCTGGTCGAGGTGCGGGTGAACTGCGAGCAGAACTCGCTGCTTTACCGGGTGCGGCCGCGCCGGGGCGACATCTGCCACACCAAGAACGCATCGGGCACACCGCGCAACTGCTTCTACCGCACGCTGGACTTCGAGACGGGGGAGCTGCGTAACCTCGACCCGTAGGTCCTCGAGACCGCTGGTCCTCGGCTTTAGAGTCCAGCGATCCTCACGACTCGCAAGCGAGGAAGTCGATGTCGTGATTCGACCACGCCTGTGCCTGGGCACGCCTATGGAGGCTTACGCCTGAGATGTCCTCTGCTCCAGCCACTCGACTAACTCCAAATTGTCGCTCTCACGGGCGACGTCCAGCGGCGTCTTGTGGTCGTGGCCGATCCAGTTGAGGTCGGCGCCCTGTTCGACGAGGTATTGCGCCGTTTCGAGTTGCCCGCCCCTGCAGGCGTTCCAGAGGGCGTTGGTGATGGCTTCGGAAGAGGGTGTTGGTTCGCCTGAGACGAAGCGCTGAACGTCATCGAACAGGCCGAGGGCAGCCGCCTGCCAGAGCTCCACGCGGGCGCCGCGTTCGTGCAGGCGGCGGGCGGCGTGCCACTGGGCGAAGATCACGGCGTCGGACATCGGCGGGCCGCCCGTGAAGACGGCGCCCGGGGCTTCGATGTCGGCGCCGGCGTCGAGCAGGGCGTCGATGAGCTCGACGTCGTCGTTGCTGGCGGCCCAGTGCAGCGGCGTCTCCCTGGAGCCGGTTGGGCCGTTCGGGAGGACGGCATTGACGTCGGCGCCGGCCGCGACAAGCACGGCGACGGCTTCAGGCCCGTTCGGGCGGTGGCCGGGCCAGTCCGCAACGAGGTGGAGCAGCGTACGCGCGGCGCCATTGCTATCGACGATGCGAGCGCGAGCAAGCGCCGGGTGGGTCTCGAGGAGGCGCCTGAGCGCGGGAACATCACCGTTTTCGATCGCTGTCTTGACCGCGCCTGCCAGCTCGTCGTCTGCCGGGATGTTAGTCGAATCCGCCATCGCCACCTCGTCCTCCACATCGACTGCAGACAGGATAGCGCCGCGGCTAATGGTGTCAGCACTGTGGCCGATCCTATTTTCAGAGGCTACACTACATAAGCACCTGAACATATGCTGCATCGAGACACGTCAGCCCGATTCGAGAAGAGCGGCGTCTGGATCTTCGCCGAGTACCGCCTTGTGGGCGAACACGTGCGGTCCGACCGCTCGTGGAACGCCGCGAAGGCGAAGCGCCTCCTGGCGACGCAGATCGAGACGCCGGTACTGCTGCATGAGGACGCATCGAAGCGGCGCCGGTGGTGGCTGTTTCGCAGACGAGGTGTACTGGGAGGAAGACGGCCTCGATGAGCGCGAGGTGAAAGCGCTGGCTCTGGAGCGCCTGACCAGCAAGGACCGTCGCATCAAGCGCGCCGTGGCGATGATGGAGCAGGCCGGCACCTTCACGACGCCGACGCGGGAGCCGATCCCGGACGACGTGAAGGTATTCGTATGGAATCGGGACGGCGGCCGGTGCGTCACCTGCGGCAGCAAAGAGCGCCTGGAGTTCGACCACGTGATACCGGTCGCGCTCGGCGGCGCGAACACGGCTCGTAACCTGCAGTTGCTGTGCGAGGCCTGCAATCGGGCGAAGGGCGCGTCGATCGGCTGAGGCGCGGCGATGCCCCTCACCCGGGCGCTGGGCGTTTCGAGGTGTGGTTCGGGCATCTCGCCTCTCCCCAGTGGGGCGAGGGGAGCCTGTGAACGCTGGCCGTCCCACCGCCATCGAGGGCGGTACGGGAGCACCCACCCGTTCGTCCTGAGCTCGTCGAAGGCCGAGGCACGACAGAGGCGCGGATCGCCTCAGATGCCCACGAGGCCGCAGGCGCTACTTCACGACGAAGACGCCGTTCATGTCCGGGTGGGCGTCGCAGCGGAAGAGGTAGATGCCGGCGGCGGGCGCCGTGAACGTGTAGGTCTGCTGGTCCTTGCCCTTGAACAGGTCGCCCCGGTAGATCTCCTGCTTCTTCTCTTCGTCGGTGTAGATGGCGATGTTGTGCAGGGTGCCGGAGTCCTCATTGTTCAGGGTGAGGGAGATGTCCTGGCCGGCCGGCACGACGATGGTGTCGGTGTCGTACTTGAGGTTCTTGGCGGTGACGGTGATGTCGGTCTGGGGCTGCGTGTCAGCGGCTTTGGTAGCGAGGGCTTGCAGGTCGGGCTTGGAGCTGCTGCTGCAGGCAACGAGCATGACCGAAGCGGCGATCAGGAACAGGGCCGGGGCGAGAAAGAGCTTCTTCATAGCAGATTCGAGGGTATGCCTGCGGGTCCTTATGGAATAGGAGATCTCGGACCCATTTGACTGCCCGTAGGTGTCGTGTGGGAGCGGAATTCAGGGTGTTCGGCGGCGCAACTTAGGGGTGTTCCCCGATGTAGAGGCCGGCCAAAGCTGCATAGCATGACGGCATATCGCAAAAGGAGTGGCCTTCACGTGGGAATTCTCGCCGTCTTCGTGGGCTTCTGGTTCGTTCTCGTCGCTGTTTACGTTGGTCTCGCTACCTACAGGGCTTACGGGCGGCGCCGGCAGACGACCCTTCAACAGGCGAGCATTCGCTCCGCCGCGTTCACCGCCCGCACTTCTACCGACCAGCCCGTGCTCGGCGGCCTCTTCTCGGAGGTCGACACGCTGCGACTGCAGGTCGAGACGCTTCGCTCCGAGATGAGCGCCCTCAGCGGTATGCCCCGCAGCGAGAAGGCCCGGCTGCGTCGCTACGCCTCCGGCCAGTACACCGACCTGCCGCGCTCGCTGCGACGCCAGGTGCGTGAAGTGCGCAACTACCGCCACCCCATCGGCGTGTAGCCAGACTCGAAACCCCTCGCCATCGCCGTCCGGTCCCGCCGCCGGACGGCGATTTTGTGTTTGAGGTAGGGCGACCCCTCCTCCCTCAGTCCCTCCCCGCCGGCGGAGAGGGACGCCTCCTTGTACGGATGCAGGTCTCGTGCGACGCGCCTTGCATAAGTCCGATCTAGATCTGCAGCCTTTGTGCCACGTCGCGAAACTTCGGGTCTTCGAATAGAGGCGCTCAAAATCCTTCGAGCTTGGGAGGTCTTGCCCGCTGCAGCATATGAATCGCCACGTTCGTATCTAGCATCCTTTGAGAATCTCAGGATCGCGCTTTGACTTTCGGAGGGCGTCAGTAAGGGTCGAGATTGCAGCCGAGTCCATTCCCATTCGCCGAAGTGCTTTGGCCTTCAGGATGAGGGCGGCGAGGGCCTCATCGGACTCATTCTTGATGCCGGAGGCAACTTCAACCACGCCTTCGTCGTCACCATCCTCGTAGAGCAAGTCACATAGAGAGAGCAAAACCGCATGATTGCCCGGCTCCTCATCAGCAATCTGCTGGATGACGCCGATTGCGTCTTCAAGTCGTCCTGCTGCCCTGATACAACTCAGTTAGTCAGCTAAAGCCGCACCGACGCTGCTTGCTCGTCTCCCGCAGAATGGGCACTCATGCCGGCAAAGAGATCATCGCTGATGTTCTTTGTATCTCCGGCACTGGACAACTCAAAGGCTGTCAGTGCCTTCGTATAGTCCTGCTTCAAGTAGGCCTGCAGACCTTCATAGAAGCGCTTTTCGTAACCTGGGGAGAACAGCCCGGGCTTGGCAGGTGCTACTGGTCGAGCTGCAGGCGCAGTTGAGGTAGCCGACCGCTGGGACCGTCGAACGGCTGGATGATGTGCTCACGTGAGAAATGCCAGTCCCGGGAATGCCTATCGTGGTGGTTCGCCGTCCCGATGAGTTAATGCTGTACCGGGCCCCCTTCGTGCCGAAAGACATTCCCACGCTCTTGGCACTGAAGTTCATTCGGACGCCTGGACCAAGCTTGATGCTTTTTCGCGCGCGCAAGTAACCCAAACCTGCCTCCTCGATGATATCTGAGCCCAATACTATCGTCAGCGCGTAATGTGTCATCTCGCAAGATGTTCCGCAACTTCCGATGCTTCTGCGGTTTGACACTCACGAAGGGGCGTCGGGATACTGATCTACGAGGTATGCCTGTATGACGCGAAAAATCGAGCTCGATCCCATCGTTGAAGCACTGGAAACCATGCCGTATGGCCTGTATATCATCGGGTCCCACGGTTCCGACAACATCAACGGCATGATGGCAGACTGGACGATGCAGGTGAGCTTCGAACCTCGCCTCGTCGCGGTGTCGCTGGAGCGCAACAGCACGACGCTGCGTAACCTGCGAGAGGCGGGCTTCTTCACGGTGAACATGCTTGGCGCCGACCAGCGCGGCCTGGCGGTGAAGTTCTGTCAGCCCCGGCAGGCCTCGAAGATCGAGGGTCGCTCCGAGGGCGCTTCGGCGGTGGTCTACGACAAGATGGCGGGCGTGCCGTACCAGATGGGCGCCCTGAGCGATTGCCCCATCCTGGACGATGCCGTGGCTTACGTGGAGTGCCAGGTGCACCAGATCATCGACGTGGGCGACCACGCGCTGGCGATCGGCCAGGTGCTCGATGGCGCCATCCTGCGCGAGGGCCAGGAGCCACTGACGAACCGTATCCTGGGCTGGTCCTACGCCGGATAACTGGTAACTGCGTTACGGCACAGGGCTGCTCGCGGTCGGGGTTGAGTTGAGCGCTTCGTAGGGCCGGGTGACCCCTCCGGCGTCCCTCTCCGGCTGCGGGGAGGGACGCCTCTTTGCACTGCCGTCGGTCTCGGTGACGCCTTTGGGACGCAATCGATGATTCCGGAGCCGGCGCGGCTTCACCTCAACGGTGCGCGCACTGACGTCCTCCTCGTGGTGGCTCGCCGTGGCCTGGTCAGCTCTTGGTATTGAGCGTCACTGGTGACAGGGGCAGCATGTCGGTGTGAAGGCGGTTCCGGGGTTTCTGCTGTTCGTTGTGCTGCTCGCCGCGATTGGCTTCGCGGTCGCGGAGTGGGGCGGCGACGGTAGCGATGGCATCTATGCCAACGGTGTGTTCCTCACGGTCGATGCGCCGGATGTGCCGCCGTATGCCGCGGAGCTTCTGGGACGGCTGAAGACGGTGCATACGGCTGAGGCGCTCAAGGCCGCGATCGATTCGGGCACGCGGGTCGTCGTGTACGACTGCAGCGCATCGTCCCTGCTCGACGACAGCTTCCTCTCACTGAACCTGCCTTATGGCTACAGCCTGTTCGGGATCAACGTTGATCGTGAGGATCTGCGGTCTCCGAAGGGCTGTACGCGAGACCCGTCTTCGCCTCCGTTCTTCCGGTTTGAACATGCGGCGCCGGCGGACAACGGGAACGGCTCCTGCTCTGGTGGCGGTGGCGCGCGGTTCAACGAAGGCCGCCTTTTCACAGGCATGCTCGAGCGCGACCTACGCATGAATGGTCACTGCACCTTCTAAGCCGCGAAGGCCCTGGCCCTCGAGTGGTGTGGATGGCGGCGGGCGCAGTCAAGCTTTAACATCGAGCGCATGACAATCGGCATACAGCTTTCGTTTCGGGAGCCGCGCGAACTCGTTGCGGCGATACAGCGGGCAGAGGAGCGCGGCGTCGACGCCGTGTGGCTACCCCAGGGCGGCATGGTGCCCGACACGATGATGGCGCTCTCGGCTGCGGCGATGGTGACGAGCCGGATCAAGTTCGGCACTTCGATTTTGCCGACGTGGCCTCGGGCGCCGATCTTCATCGCGCAGCAGGTGATGGCGCTGGATGGGCTGGCGCCGGGCCGCTTCCGTCTCGGCATTGGGCCGAGCACGCCCGCCGCGATGGGGCCGATGTACGGTGTCGACTACCACGACCCGCAGACCAACCTGCGAGAGTACCTGACAGTCCTTCGCAGCTTCCTGCACGATGGCGGCGTCGACTTCCAGGGGGAGTTCGTGGGCGCACGAGTGCGCCTGCGCGAGACTATCGACGTGCCGGTGATGGCGTCGGCGCTGAGCCCGGCCGCTTATCGCCTGTGCGGGGAGATGGCGGACGGCGCGATCTCGTGGATGTCGCCGTGGCGTTATCTGCGAGAGACGGCGCTGCCGGCGCTGCGCGAGGGTGCTGCCGCTGCCGGCCGGGAGCCGCCGCCGCTGATCGCGCACGTGCCGGTCTGCCTCGATACGGACCCAGACGTCGTGCGTGCCGCGACGCAGGACCAGGTCGGCTCGTACGGCAAGTTCCCGGTCTACCAGGCGATGTTCCGCAAAGCGGGCTACGGCGAAACGGCGGAGGCGTACCCGCAGGCGTTGATCGACGAGCTGGTGCTTTCCGGCAACGAGGACGCCGTGATCGAGCGATTCGCCCAGATGCAGGCGGAGGGTGTCGGCGAGATCATGGCGCACTGCATCTACGTTGGCACGGACCGCGAGACGTACCTGGACCGGCTGTTCGACCTGCTGGCGCGGGCTTCGAAAGAGCTGTCGTAGAGCCGAGCGCTAAGACTCCGTCAGGGCCTGGGCAACCGCCATGGAGCCCTCGTAAGCCATGCCGAGGAAGGTCGAGTCGTCCCGAAGCGACCACCAGGCGCTCTGGATCGCCCGGACGGCGCTCCAGGCGTAGACATGCTCTCGTGACAGCTCTAGCTCGTCGGCGAACTGGTCGGCGCGCCGTCGCACAATGCGGGCCCAGTCGATGCGGGGGAAGCGTGTGAGGTTGTTGAAGAGAAACGGCGCGCACTCCCAGGCCGGGTCGCCGATGACGCCGTGGGGATCGATGGCAACCCATTGGCCGCCGCGACCGGAGAGCACGTTGTAGTGGTGCAGGTCGCCGTGCAGGAGGACCTCGTCGTACGGCTCGCTTGCCAGCTCAACGAGGCGATTGAGGGCGCGCTCGATCCAAGGGTGCTGCGCCTTGATTGCCGGGATAGCGGCGGGATCGATGGCGGCGTTGATCCAGTCGGCGGCGAGCGGGAAGGGGAAGAGGCCGCTGTAGGGTCGCTGCAGCTCCCGCATTACGGTCGCGACGGCGCTGGTCTCCGCCACGTCGTCCCCCAGCACGGGTAGCTGCTCACCGGGGTTGAGGCGCTCGAGCAGCATGGCGCCGGCTTCGTAGTCGATCCGTAGCACCCGGACGCAGCCCTGGCCATCGACCGCCTTGAGCACCTCGGCCTCGCACAGGAAGTCGTGTTCCGGCGGGCTGATCTTGAGCACGGCCGGATCGCCGTCCGCGGTGAGCACCGGGGCGACGTAGTTGTAGGTGAGGGCCGGGAAGTTCGGCGACGGCGTGAGCGACCATGCTTCGAGTGCACGTTCGATCGCCTGCGGCAGGGCCTCGACCCAGGCGATGCCGGCCTCGCCGTGGCTTTTGGTACGGTTCTCCAGGAGCGCGGCGCGGCCTTCCGGGGTCAATAGCTCCATCTCGTTTGCTAGTTTGAGGCAATTCACGGGACAATTGGCGGCGATGAGCGATCTGACCGTCATAAAGATCGGGGGCAGCACCCTCGGCAGCCACGACACTGCGATGGAGGACATCGCCGCGCTGCAGGCGGAGGGCAAGCGCCTCGTCGTCGTGCACGGCGGCGGTAGCGCCGCGACGGAGTGGCTGAAGATCCACGGCGTCGCCAGCGAGTTCGTCGACGGTCTGCGCGTCACCGGCCCCGACGCTATCGATGTCGTGACGGCCGTCTTTGCCGGCCTCGTTAACAAGCAGCTCGTCGCGGGCCTGCAAGCCCTCGGCGCGCGCGTCGTGGGGCTCAGCGGCGTCGACGGCGGCCTGCTGTGTACCCGGCAGGTGGACGAGCGCCTCGGTTTTGTGGGCGAGGTCGTCCACGTCGACCGCGGTCCCATCGATGCGCTGCTGGATGCCGGCTACATGCCGCTGATTTCGTCTGTAGGCTACTGGGGCGAGACGCCGGCGCGACTGATGAACGTCAACGCCGACACGGTGGCGGGCGAAATAGCCGCCGCGTTGGAGGCCGAGGACCTTGTTTTCCTCACGGACGTGGCGCACGTACGCGGCGCGGAGGGAGAGGCGTTGAACGAGGTCAGAGTAGACGGCGTCGAAGGCCTGATCGAGTCCGGCGTGGCTTCCGGCGGCATGATCCCGAAGCTGCGTGCCGGTGTTACGGCGGCGAAAGCGGGTGCTCGCTGCTGCATCGTGGACGGGCGAGAGGCCCGGGCTCTGCGCAGCGCGCTCGAAGGTTCGCCGTCCGGCACGAGAATTACGGCCTAAGGTGGCCTGGCAGTTCCCTCCCAGTCGGGAAGACGACGACCTGGGACCACCTCCACCGCCATTTCGCATACGGCGCCGCCGCATCGAGTTTCCCAGCTTCGGTAGCTACAACAAGCTGATCTTCCTCGCCGTGGGGCTGCTGCTGGCCTACGTCGTCCTCAGCACGCTCAAGACGATTTACGTCGATTACCTCTGGTTCGATAGCACCGGCTTCGGCTCGGTGTACGAGAAGCGCATCATCACGCGGGCCTGGCTGTTCGCGGGCGGCGCGCTCGTCTTCCTGGTCTACTTCGGCATCAACGTCTTTCTGGCCGCGAAGCCACTGATCACCGCGCCGCCCGGCCCGCGCTTCGACGACGACGCGGCGGTGGTCCGGCGCGTTTACCAGCTCGCGCTCATCGCGGCGACGCTCTTCTTTGCGGTGATCTTCGGCACCATCGCCGCCAGCAAGTGGGACCTTGTCCTCAGCTTTCTGGACGGCGAGTCCTTCGGTGTTCGCGACCCCGAGTTCGGGAAGGACATCAGCTTCTACGTCTTCGACCTGCCGACGCTCAAGTTCTTTTTCGGGTGGCTCATGGGCACGGCGGTACTCACCGTTCTGGCTGCCTCCGGGCTCTACCTGCTGCGCTATCTCAATGACGGCGCCGATCACGCTGCGATAGGGCGTACGCGCAGGCATCTGGCGCTGCTGCTGGCGGTTGTAGTCGGCCTTTTCATCTTCCATTACTGGCTCGCGCGCTTCGACCTCAACTTCTCTTCCGATGGCGCCGTCTTCGGGGCGACGTACACCGACATTCACGCCCGTCTGCCTTTCCTCTACATCGCGATGGTTGCGGCGGGGGTGACGATTGCCGGCCTCGTCGCCGCGGCCCTGGGGCGCAGCATCCTCATCCCTATCGGCGCGTCTGTGGTCTGGGCTGCGGTCGCGATCATTGGCGGGTCGATCTATCCCAGCAGCGTGCAGCGCTATCAGGTCGAACCTAACGAGCTGCAGAAGGAGCTGCCGTACATCCAGCGCAACATCGATGCGACGCGATCGGCATTTGGTCTCGACGCCATCGATGAAAAGGCCTTCCCGGCGGACCAGGAGGTGACGGCCGACGAGGTCGCCAACAGCCCGCAGACGATCAACAACGTGCGCCTGCTGGACGTGCGTCCGCTGCTCGATACGTACGGTCAGATCCAGACCATCCGGCCCCTGTATCAGTTCCTCGACGTGGACGTCGATCGCTACATCGTGGACAACCAGACGCGCGAGGTTATGGTTGGCGCCCGTGAGCTCTCATCTGCCCGTCTGCCTGCCGATGCGCGCAGCTGGGTGAACCAGCGCCTGCAGTTCACCCACGGCTACGGCATTGTCATGTCGCCGGTGAACGAGGTGGTGCAAGAAGGCTTGCCTTCGCTGCTGCTGCGGGACATCCCGGTCACGGGCCAGTTCAAGGTCGCCCGGCCCGAGATCTACTACGGCGAAGAGCCGGACCACTACGTCATCGTCAATACGAGCGACAAGGAGTTCGACTACCCCGTAGAGAACGGCAACACGACGACCACGTTTGAGGGTGACAGCGGCGTGAAGCTGGGCTCGGTCATTACGCGTGCCCTGTTCGCCTGGCAGTTCAAGGACCTCAACATCCTTATCTCGGGGAGCCTGAACAGCGACAGCCGCATCCTCTTCCGGCGCAACATCCAGCAGCGCATCAGCACGGTGGCGCCGTTCCTGACGCTGGACCACGACCCGTACATGGTGCTGTCCGACGATGGCCACCTGTACTGGATGCAGGACGCCTACACCACCACGGACCAGTACCCCTACTCCCAGCCGCAGATCCTGCGGGCGACCGGGTTGCCGATTAACTACATCCGCAACAGCGTGAAAATCGTCGTCGACGCGTACGACGGCTCGATGAAGTTCTACCTCGTCGACCCGACGGATCCCATCGCCTCGACGTACGCGCACATCTTCCCTGACCTGTTCACGCCGTTCGACCAGATGCCGGCGGACCTGAAAGCGCACATCCGCTACCCGGAAGACCTGTTCCAGGCGCAGGTGGAGAAGTACCTCCTGTACCACATCACGGACCCGGTGGCCCGCTACAACCAGGAAGACGTCTGGGCAATTCCGACCGAACTGTTCCAGGACAACGAGCAACCCGTGCAGCCGTACTACGTGATCATGCGTATCCCCGGTGAGGACCAGGAGGAGTTCGTGCTGATCATGCCGCTGACGCCGGTCAACCGGCAGAACACGATCGCCTGGGTGGCTGCGCGCTCCGACGGCGCGAACTACGGCAAGCTGCTCTCGTTCAGGTTCCCGACGAACTCGCTGGTCTACGGGCCCAAGCAGGTTGAGACGCGCATCGACCAGGACGCGACTGTCGCGGCTCAGTTTGGCCTCTGGCGTCAATCGAATGCCAGCATCGTCCGCGGTAACTTGCTGATGATCCCCGTTGGCAACGGCAACCTGTTCGTGGAGCCGGTTTACTTGCAGAGCGGCTCGAGCCAGCTGCCCGAGCTCAAGCGCGTGATCGTCGTTAACGGCAATCAGATCGCCATGGAGCCCACGCTGGAGCGCGCCCTCGCGGTGATCTTCGGCGAGGCCAAGCCCACCGAGCCAACCACCGCGGACGTGACGCCCGGTGCTTCGCCCCCGGCCGGCAGCGCCACGCCGACGCCTTCGGCACAGGACCAGACGGTCACGCCGACCGCGACAGGGACGCCGCCACCCACCGTGACGCCGTCCGGTCCAACGGCCACGCCCGGCGTGCTGCCGGACAACGTTGCCGAACTGGCTCGACAGGCCTCCGCGGCGTACGACCGCGCACAGGCAGACCTGCAGGCCGGTGACTTCGCAGCCTACGGTGACGAGATTCAGCAGGTGAAGCAGCTGCTGCAGCGCCTGGTTGAGCTCACAAACGGGCAGTAGCAGTGACGCGAGAGACCCCCGCTGATGGCGACGACCCGTCGTTAGAACCGCAGCTACGGCCGACCGTGGCTGCCGGTTCGACCTTCTACGCGCTCAGCTCGCCTGCGTATCGGGTGCTCTGGCTCAACGCATCGCTCGTGCTGACGGCGCTGCACCTCGCGTTCACGGCGCACAACACGGTAGCGTTCGAGATCACCGGCAAGAACAGCTCTGTTGGGCTGCTGTCGTTTGCCATCGGTATGGCACTGCTGCTGACGACGCCCTTCTCCGGCGCGATCGCAGACCGCGTCTCGAAGCGTCTGCTGCTCTTTCTGTGCGAAGCGCTGCTCATGGTGATGACCTGCAGCCTCGCGGCGTTGCTCTACGCCGACGCCCTGACCATCGAGCTGCTGATGATTTTCGGCTTCCTGTTTGGAACCAGCGTCTCATTCTTCTGGCCCGCGATTACGGCCTGCATGGGCGAGACGGTCGAGCCGGCGATGCAGTCGAACGGGGCGGCGCTGTTCCAGATCGCCCTCAACCTCACGCGCTCCTTCGCGCCCTTTGTCGGCGCCGCGTTGCTGTCGTGGAAGGCCATCGGCCTCGGTGGTTCCTATGTCGCGGTGGCGATCGTCCTTGTGCCTACGATCGCCAGCATCGGGCTGATCCCGAAGGCGAAGGTGACGGCCGAGAAGGTGGTCCGCGGCAGCATGTTTGGCGACATGCGCCTCGGTCTGGCGCACGTCATGGCGAACGCTCAGCTCCTCGCCGTCATGGCGTCTTTCGTGGTGACGATCTTGCTGGCGTTTTCGATGATGGTGGTACTGCCTGCCTATGCCAAGGACGTCCTCGGTGCCGGCGATGCGGGCTTCGGCATCATGTTCGGCACGCATGCCATCGGCGGCCTCGTGGCGGGGCTCATTGTGGCCTCGAAAGCCGCCTCGCGCAGCCTGAATACGTACCTGCTGGCGAGCAGCGTGTTGCTTGGTATCGGTGTTTCGATCATGGCCGTGATGCCGAACTTCCTCTCGGCGCTCGTCATGGTCTTCGTCGTCGGAGGCTTCGCGG
This sequence comes from uncultured Chloroflexia bacterium, assembly GCA_963731765.1. Taxonomy (GTDB): domain Bacteria; phylum Chloroflexota; class Dehalococcoidia; order DSTF01; family WHTK01; genus WHTK01. The sequence goes on along the minus strand of CAVSWS010000018.1, from coordinate 221,087 downwards.
GGGCGTTCCAGACCCTGATCATGGCGGCGATCCTGCGAGCCTCGGCGCCGGAGTACTTCGGCCGCGTGATGGCGCTGACGAACATCGGCTGGGCGTTGAACAACCTGTTCGGCTTGCTGCTGGGCATCGCCGCCGACGCCTCCAGCGAGCGAGCATCGCTGTTCGCGCTGGGCGTGATCATTGTGGCGACCTCGTTAGTGCTGGGGATGTGGCGCGCCAGCGTGTCACGACAGACCTTAATGGCGGAACAAGCAGTCCGAGTATGAGAGCCAGGGGTTGGGGCGCCGACCCGATATAGACTTCCGGCGAGGAGTACATGGTGGCTGAAGATACGCTTCCTGTTCGACAAGTAGCGGTGGTCCTGTTCGACGGGTTTACCGTCCTTGACGTGTACGGGCCTGTGCAGGCGTTTGCTGCCGCCGGCGTGCGAAAGGCCGATGGAAGCTTCCATCGCTTCTTCAGGATTGTGACGGTGGCCAGGGAGGCCGGACCTGTGCGTTCGGGCGAGGGCCCGGCGAGCGTCGCGGACCATAGCTTCGGCGACCTGCCGGCCTGCGACCTGCTCTTGATCCCGGGCGGCATGGGGACGCGCAAGCTCGTGGACGATCCGAGCTTCATCTCGCTCATCGAGGCGGCGAGCCGGGAAGCGCCGATGACCGCTACCGTCTGCACGGGCGCCGCGCTACTGGCCCGCACCGGCCTGCTCGACCAGCGGCCGGCGACCTCGAACAAGGTGGCGTGGGAGTGGGTCCTGCAGCAGGGCGAGGCGGTCGACTGGGTGCGGCGCGCTCGCTGGGTGGACGACGGGGACATCGTGACGTCTTCAGGCGTTTCGGCCGGCATCGATATGGCGCTGGCTCTGATCGCGCGACTTCACAGCCGTGAAGTGGCCGAGAACGCCGCGCGCATGATGGAGTACGTCTGGAACGACGACGCTTCGCAGGATCCCTTCGCGTAAGTCGGTCTAACGCGGCTCTCTGCGCCTTCCAAACGGGAGCCATAACCAGCCGTCTATGCCCGAAAGAACAGCCTGATTACACGAAGTCGCGTGCTACAATCTGGCCTCGTCCGGGAAGGCCTCAGAATCAGGCTCACTCGGACGGCCTTCGTCTCTGCTGAAAGCTGCCGGTTCCTCCAACCGAGAGGAATCGTTTGAGCAGGGGACGTGGGGCGTAGCCCACGCGCGGGGGCTGTGGGGGTGTTCCTCCACTTCATCCTTTCCCCGCTGCGGAGCAGCGCGACAGCGATGCGCAGCCGTTCCCTGTGGCACGGCAGTGGTAATGAAAGAAGGAGTTCGTCCCAATGACCAACTGGATGGAAGTCGAGAGCCGCGTCTTTATGGCGACGGGCCGTCGTATGCCCGTGGTCCTCGTGCGTGGCGAAGGGACCCGTGCCTGGGACGACAACGGCAAGGAGTACCTCGACTTCTTCGGCGGCCCTGCGGTGCACTCGCTCGGCCACTGCCACCCCGTGGTCGTCGCGGCGATCGAGAAGCAGGCGCGCACGCTGATCCACGTCTCGAACGCGGTCTACTCCGTGCCGCAGCTGCAGCTTGCCGAGCTGCTCGAGTCCAACTCCTGCTTCGACAAGATCTACTACACGAACAGCGGCGCCGAGGCCAACGAGGCTGCGATCAAGCTGGCGCGCAAGTGGGGCCGCGAGCGCAAGGGCGGCGCCACCGACATCATCTCGATGAACGACTCGTTCCACGGCCGCACGATCGCCGCGGTCACGGCCACGGGCACCTCGCGCTACAGCGAGCCGTTTGCGCCCCTGCCGGGCGGCTTCATCCACATCCCCTTCGACGACATCGAGGCGCTGCAGCAGGCGACCTCGCCGCAGACCTGCGCCATCATGGTCGAGCCGATCCAGGGCGAGGGCGGCGTCAATGTCCCGAACCCCAGCTACTTCCCGGCCGTGCGCAAGTGGTGCGACGAGAACAACATCCTCCTGATCGCCGATGAGGTGCAGACGGGCATGTGCCGCACGGGCCCGCTGTTCGCCTACCAGGGCATGGGCTTCGAGCCGGACGTCATGACGCTCGCGAAGGGCCTGGGCTCCGGCGTGCCGATCGGCGCCATCCTCGCCAAGGACGCCTGCGCCGTCTTCACGCCCGGCGACCACGGCTCCACCTACGGCGGCAACCCGTTCGTCACCGCCGTCGCCCTCGCCGTGACGAACTACATGCTGGAGAACGACCTTGCCTCGCGTGTCGAGAAGGTCGGGACGTACCTGCAGGACAAGCTTGCCGGGCTGGGCGACAAGTACCCGCTGGTCACCGGCTGCCGCGGCAAGGGCCTCTTGCTGGCGATGACGCTGAGCCAGGACATCGCCGACAAGATCGTGCTCGACTGCCTGGAGAACGGGCTCATCGTCAACAACGTGCGCCCCAACGCCGTCCGCCTCGCCCCGCCCCTCACGGTCGAGAACGGTGAGGTCGACAAGGCCCTCCAGATCATCGAGAACGCCGTAGCGAAGTTTTCGTAGTCAGAGGAGGCCGTCGATGACGACTGCGGAGGGCATTTCCTGGGAAAAGGTCGTGCTCGCGAAGGACATCGAGTACGGCAACGTTGGCGGTCGAAGCCTGACCCTGAACCTGCTGCGCCCTCGCACTCGCAGGGCGGCGAAGCTGCCGGTGGTCGTGTGGGTCCACGGCGGCTGGTGGCGCGCCGGCAGTGCGCTGATGCGCCCGGAGCTCCTGATTCCTCTCGTCGAGGACGATTACGTCGTCGCGGCCATCGAATACCGCCTGACACCCGAAGCGAAGTTTCCCGCCCAGATCCAGGACTGCAAGTGTGCTGTGCGCTATCTGCGCGCCAACGCATCTCGCCTCGGCATCGATGCCGACCGTATCGGCGTTTGGGGCTCATCGGCCGGCGGCCATCTCGTGGCGCTGATGGGGACCGCGGGCGACGAAGCGAGTTTCGAAGGCGACGGCGGCTGGTCCGGCGTGTCGAGCCGCGTCCAGGCCGTGGTCGACTGGTACGGTCCTTCCGACCTGCTGCAGATCGACGATGCCTTCACGTCCGCGCACGAAGCTGCGGCCCTACTACTGGGCCGCGCGCCCAGCGACGACCCGGAGGCTGCAGCCAGCGTCAACCCGATCACCCACATCTCGGACGACTGCCCGCCGTTTCTGATCATGCACGGCGATCAGGACCAGGTGGTGCCGTTGAACCAGAGCCAGCTATTGCACGACGCGCTCGAGAAGGCCGGCATCGAGTCCGAGCTGGTGATCGTGCCCGGCAAAGGCCACGAACCGTTGGGGGAAGAGGCTATCGGGAAGGTATACGCCTTCTTCAACCGCCATTTACGCCCCATGGGGTGAGGTCGCTACTCGTCCCCGTCCGCGCTCGACGATCCCGACACCATCTCCTTCAGGCGGTACAGGTTCACAGACCAGCCGACGCCGAAGACGTGCGGCGTGAACAGTCGCTCGTCGTCCGGGTTCCACCAGCGCTCCATGATGCGCTTCGGGTGCAGGGGCCGGAAGTCGTACGGCACGCAGAGGATCTGGCCATGCCAGTCGCGTTCCTCCGTTGGCTTCATCAGCTGCTCGACCGTGGCCGCGGCAGCGATGAGCATAAAGAAGAGGGAGATATAGCGTCGGATCTTTTTCATGGCGCTTCCAATCTAGCCTGTGCAGTCGAATTGTGGAAAGCGTCGCTTTTCGCCGCTCCGCCTGATCGATTCTGACGCAGGGACGGCCTTCCCGCTATCCCGAGCCGCTGCGGCCGCGTTGCAGTTGCCTCTGGTGGTGCGTGAGTGGGCTATGCGGCCGGCTTCTTGAACAGGCTGAACGTCAACAGCCCCGAAGCGATCGTGGCGATGAGAGCGCCCGCCAGCGCCAGGTAGACACCGCTGCCCGTGCTGCCTGAGCCCGAGCTGATGTTCAGCAGCTCCACGACGACGGCGATGAGCACGAGCGCCGAGGCCGAGATGGCGATGATCGCCCCGCGGGGACGGCGGTCCAGCACCAGGATGATCGCAGCGCCCACCGACACGACGAGGGCGAACAATCCGCCGGCCCGCTCGAAGCCCGTGTCGGAGAAGGGTGGGTTGTCGGACCACGTGAGGAAGGCGCTCACGATGGTTAGAACGAAGCCCAGCAGGGTCGAAAGCCGGAGCAGCATGCATCGTCTCCTTGGTCTGATTGCACCGCCGAATTGGAGGTTAAGCGGTTGGTTAGATTGGGACAATCGAATCTGGCGCGATGTAATCGAAATGCGGGGGCATGTGATCGTTAGGTCTGGCTTACGGCGCTGCCTGCGCTCTCGCGGCTACCTTAAGGCATCACACCTCGGAGGTAAGCCCCGTGCCTGAAGTTTGGACCGCCAAGGATGAGCGGCAGTACGAACATGTGAAGCAGAGCGCTCTGGACCGCGGCAGTGGTATGAGCCGGGCCAAGGAGATGGCTGCTCGCACCGTCAACAAGGAGCGCCGCGAGGAAGGTCGCACCGCTAACCGTAAAACCCAGGGAACCGGAAACCCACGCGCCCCGCTTGAGGAGCGCTCCAAGGACGAGCTCTACAACCTGGCCGAAGAGCACGACATCAAGGGACGCAGTCGCATGAACAAGATGCAGCTCATTACCGCCATCCGCCGTAGACAGGGGCACGACTTGTAGCGAGCGCAAGCGTCTAAGCGTCCGCCGCGCTATCATCGGCGGGATATGGCTAACCCAATTGCAGTGCTCGCCTACAGCGGCGGGCTAGATACGACTGTCATTCTTCACTGGCTGCGACAGAACGGCTGGGACGTCGCGACCTACACCGCCGACCTCGGCCAGCCCGATGCGGACCTCGAGGCGGCCGTCGAAAAGGCGAAGGCGCTCGGCGTGGTCGATGCCTACATCGACGACCTGCGCGCCGAACTGGTGGATGAGTTCTTTCTGCCCGTGCTGCAGATGCACGCCCGGTACGAGAACCGCTACCTCCTCGGCACCTCGATTGCGCGCATTCCCACGGCGCGCGGCCAGATGCGCTACGCCAAGCGCATCGGTGGCAACGTGCTGGTGCACGGCTCCACGGGCAAGGGCAACGACCAGGTGCGCTTCGAGACGATCTACCGGGTGCTGCAAGAGGACCCGGAGTACTCGCTGAACGACTTCGGTATCTATGCCCCGTGGAAGGAACCGGACTTTCTGGCTCGTTTCGGGGACGGCGGCAGGCGAGTGATGACGGCATACTCCCAGGAACACCACATCCCGCTACCGAGCGGCGGCACGGACGAGGGCCCGCCGTACTCGCAGGACGCGAACGTACTTCACATAAGCTCTGAAGGCCGGGCGCTTGAGAAGCCGGAGGACGACCACCGCGAGGTGCTGTTCAGCTACCTCAAACGCTGGGACCAGACGCCCGATACGCCGGTGCGCGTCCGCATCGCATTCCTCAAGGGCAAGCCTGTGGGCGTGGAGCTCCTGGACGATGACCGCAACCCGCTGGGGCAGGGCATCGAGATCGGCGCGCACGACTCCATCCTGCCGGTGGTCGAGTACCTGAACGAGATCGGCGGGCAGCACGGTGTGGGCCTGCTCGACATGGTCGAGTCGCGCTACGTTGGGCTGAAGTCTCGCGGTGTCTACGAAGCGCCGGCGCACGCCATCCTGCTCGCGGCGCACGAGGACCTCGAGTCGCTGGTGCACGACCATCGCGTGCTGCACGACAAGGCGAAGCGCGCCCTCGACGCTGCCGAGTCGGTCTACCAGGGCAAATGGTTCGTGCAGGAGATGCAGTCCTGGCTGGCCGCCAACGCGGTGGAGCAGCAGCGCGTCACGGGCTGGAGCGAGGTGCGCCTGCTCAAGGGCGGCATCCTGCCTGTCGCGCGCTACAGCGAGCACTCCCTGTACAGCGAATCGATGGTCTCCTTCGACGTCGCTTCGGACCAGTACGACCCGGCGAAGGCCCGCGGCTTCATCGACATCCAGGCCACGGAGCAGCAGGCCCAGATGCGTCAGCGCCGGTCACTGCGCGACAGCTAGTCGTTGCACGACAGGCAGAGGGTCGCGTTCGCGACGGTTTGGCTCCGGGAGTCTGCAGGGCAAATCGGATCCATCCCGCAGTGTCTTCGCCTACGTCCCGGCCAGCTTCGCGACGACGGGCGCGAAGGCGTCCATCTGGGGCCCGATGACCATGATGTAGGAGACGTCGTGCTCCTCGCGCAGCTGCTGTAGCTGCTCGACAACCTGATTGACGCTGCCGACGAGGCTGGGCCCGCGACCTGCCTGGGTGCGCTCCGGCTGGCCATCGATCTGCACGTCGAAGTGCAATCGCGTGAACTCGATGCTGTCGTAGCGGTCGCCGGCGGCCTCCCGGATCACGGCCATCTGCTTGCCGAGGCCTTCCGGGCCGTCCTCACCCGGCAGCACGCCGATAATGTCGGCCTCACGTGCTGCCAGTCGTAGCATGCGAGGTCCACGGGCGCCCATCATGATCGGCATCGGTTTCTGCACGGGCTTCGGGTAGGCGGGCAGCCCTTCGAGCTGGTAGTGCTTGCCGGCGAAGTCGATGGTCTCCTGGTCGCCGAACTGGAGCTTGAGGATCTTGAGGAACTCGATCATGCGCTCGACGCGCATGCCGGCCGGGTCCAGTGGGATGCCCGTCATCTCGTTGTCGTGGGGCTGCGAGCCGGTGCCGATGCCCAGCTCGAAGCGACCGTCCGTGAGCACGTCGACCGTCGCTGCTTCCTTGGCCAGCATGGCGGGGTGCCGGAAGTCGTTGTCGAGCATCGTCGTGGCGAAGCGCAGGGACGTCGTGACCTGGGCGGCGACGGCGAGCGCGATCATGGGCGAGAACTGGCGTGCGAAGTGGTCGGGCAGGTCCAGGGACGCATATCCCAGGTCCTCGGCCTTACGGGCGAAGTCCTTCCACTGGGCCAGGGTCTCGCCGCGCCCGCTGATACCGAACCGGAACTTGCGCTCTGCCATTCGTGTCCTCCTCGATTCTCTTACTTACTACTGTGTTGCAGGTGATACCCAGGTCGGCTGGTCCTTGTCGGGCGGGCTCTCGGTGAGCCTTCGTAGCCCCGTGCCATCGGCCCGCACGACGTAGACTTCTCGGTTGCCGTCCCTGGTCGAAACGAACGCAACGTAAGCGCCGTCCGGTGACCATGAGGGCTGGCGGTCGTCCTTCGGGTCGTTCGTCAGCCGTCGCAAGCCTGTGCCGTCGGCGTTCATGACGTAGATCTCGCGGTTGCCGTCTCGCCGCGATTGAAAGGCGATCTGCGTTCCATCGGGTGACCAGGCGGGCTGGTCGTCGTCTCCGGCGTGGTCCGTCAGGCGCTGGACGTCGGAGCCGTCGGCGTTCATGACATAGATCTCGCGGTTACCGTCGCGCGTCGAGGCGAAGGCGATCTGGGTCCCATCGGGTGACCACGTCGGGTGGAAGTCGTCCGATGCTTCGTTCGTCAACTGGTCCTGCACCACGCCCGTCGGCGTCATGACAAAGATATTCTTGCTGCCCGCACGGCCGGAGGTGAAGGCGATGAGCGAGCCATCGGGCGACCAGGCCGGTTCGAGATCGTCGGACGGGTCGTTGGTTAGCTGCAACGGCTCACCTTCGCCGAGGGGTGTGATGAAGATGTCCCGATTGCCGGTCGAGCGCGACGTGAAAGCCACGCGCTTGCCATCGGGCGACCATCGAGGTTCGGAGTCGAAGAGCGGGCTGTCCATCACCAGGGCGAGGCCGGAGCCATCGAAGTTGATTGCGTACACGGCGGCCTTGCCGTTGTCGTCCGATGCGAAGCTGATGAAGCCGTCCGGCCTTTCGGCGGCGATCGAGGCGATGGAGACCTTCCCCGGACTGCCCCCATCGGAACCGTTACGCCGGGTGAGCGCGTAGGCAGTACCTCCGACGGCCACGAGGGCAACGACAAACACGATGGCGGCCAAAATGAGCGGCGACACCGCGTAGCCTCGCTTCGAGACGTAGGATGCCTCGCTACTCGTGGCCTCCGCGATAGGGGGTGGCGTGGCGGGAGCGTCGGAAGAGGCAACGGGTGTCGCAAAGTTGGTTCGTTGCGTCCCGAGGCGCGCTTCCGTGAGCATCTCTCGTAGCAGCTCGGGTGTCAGTGTCACACCTTGCAGCGGGCCGCTCTCGTAACGCCTGAACAGGCTGCGACGCTCGCACTGCGCTACGACGGCTTCCTGGGCTTCGCCGTCGGGCACGGCCTGGCCGGTCTCCCATCGCTGGAGGGTCGTCCGGCCGATGCCGAGCTCTGCGGCCCAGCCGTCCTGCGTGACGCCGCTGGCCTCGCGCAGCGCGCGGAGAACCTGGCTCCACAGCGGGCGGGAGGGACGATTTTCGCTTGCGGGTGCGTCTTGGGGCATCTGCGGCGCCGATCCGGTGTCTTGATGAAAAACATCGCGGACTCAGTTAGATTCCGGCGCCCACGTGTGATCTACCTAATGGCTGAATCCTAACACGCTACCGATTGGGCGGTTTGGCCTCGGAGTGCGTCGCACTCCGAGGCTGCCTTCGGTCGATGGGTGCAGGTCCCATCACCCCCAAATGCCCGCTTCGAGTCTAAAACGCGTCGATTTGGCCCGCCCGCCCGCTTTGGTGCACGTCTGGTGCTGAACTGGTGCATACCTGGAGCGAATCGCGGGCGTTGTGATTCGACCAGAAACCTACGCTCGATTCATCGCTGGACCGCGCAACCACAGCAGCGCAAATGACATCCGGCGAGCGAGAACGAGGAGGTAACCGACATGAAAGAAAGCACTCAGGTCCCGACATCTAACGACGCGGAAGCTCAGCCTTCAGGCAGGCACCCTCAGACATTCATGGTCAACGTCAAACGACTGATCACGGCTTCCGCCGCAGTCGCGATGGGTGTGGCCCTGTTCATGGGTGCTGGTTCCATCGACGCGCCCACCGCATCCGCGAAGCCGCCGGAATGCCAGTTCCTGGGCACCTGCCCTACACCGCCGCCGGACCCGACGCCGATCCCGACCGCGACGCCGGCCTGCCAGACGCGGTTTTGCAACGTCGCAATCGATCCTGGCACCGTGCTCGAGGTGGAACCGGCAGACCCGACCCTCCCGCCCTGCCCGGCTCGTGGCCCTTGCGTCGACCCGGAAAACCCCGGCGGCGGCACGCTCGATCCCGGTGAGGGCGAAGCCTCGGAACCGACGGCTACGCCGGAGCCGTCCGCGACCACGCCGCCCACGACTGAGCCTACCGACACGCCTCAGACACAGGTCGACCCCACGGCAACGACGCCGCCTGCTCAGGGCACCTCGGGCGGACAGGCTGGCACTGGCAGTCAGTCCGGCACGACTGCGCCCCAGGACACGTCGCCGGCCACACAGCAGAGTGGCCAGAGCACGCCGGAGACGCAGGCCAACAGTGCTGCCTCTGCGGTCTCGACGCAGGAGACCAAAGCCAGCCTCGACGCGAAGAGCAGCGATAGCAGCGGTGGCCTTGGCATCCTGAGCGTCGCGCTGGTCGCCATCGGCATCGCGATTCCGGCGTCGGCCGGGGCATACGTGCTCGCTCGACGCCAGAAGGAGTAACAGCCGTTTCCAACATCGATCGCATCACAGACTTCCTCGGGAGCTAATTCCAGCCGGACATTACCTCCTCCGGAGCAAATCGCCCGACCACACGGTCGGGCGATTTGCCGTTGCGTTGAGGTAGATACGAAAGTCCCGGGTTCTGTAGGCCGATCGGCCCTAGTCTGACGTTTACGTGAGATATAGCCTCGGCAGAGAAGATTGATAGTGCAGTCGAATTTCAGGAGAGAGACATGCTAAGCCCACAAGACAACGACCTTCTCTGCCGCGTCGGCCCCGGCACGCCGATGGGCGATCTGTTCCGCCAGTACTGGCTGCCCGCCGTACGGTCGGACGAGCTCGAAGGACCTGACTCTCCTCCGTTACGCGTGATGCTGCTCGGCGAGAAGCTCATCGCCTACCGCGCGACCTCCGGCAACGTTGGTCTCGTCGCCGACGCATGCCCGCACCGTGGCGCTTCGATGTTCTTCGGGCGCAACGAGGAAGAAGGCCTGCGCTGCGTCTACCACGGCTGGAAGTTCGACAGCACCGGTAGCTGCGTTGACATGCCTTCAGAGCCCGCCGAGAGCAACTTCAAGAACAAGGTGCGCATCCGCGCCTACCCGACTCGAGAGCGCAACGGCATCATCTGGGCTTACATGGGCCCGCGCTCGGCGGACAACCTGCCGCCGCTGCCGGACATCGAGGCGAACCTGCTGAACAAGGACCCGAAGAAGATCAAGGTCATCGCCCGCCCGAACAACTGGATGCAGGGCATCGAGGGTGAGATGGACACGATCCACTTCGTCTTCCTGCACATGGGCTCGGAGCGCCTGGAGGACCAGGAGCCGGGCAGCTTCAACGCCTACCAGTTTGCTCAGCGCGCCGGTGAGTTCGTCGTCAGGGAGACGGACTGGGGCTGTTCTTACGGCGTCTACCGCCCCGCAGAACCCGACACGCATTACTGGCGCATTGGCCACTCCTTCTTCCCGTTTTTCGCGGAGCAGGCCGCGGGCCCGATTGGCGCCTGCAAGATGAACGCCTACGTGCCGATGGACGACTACCACACGCTGCAGTGGGAGATTAACGTCCGCACGGACGGTGGACCTCAGCGCGACTACGACATGCCGATTAATCGCGGCGAGATGCCCGACCTGACGAAGAAGCTGGACCTGTTCACGCACGGCGAGTACCGGCCGCAGGGCACGGGCTGGTTCGACCGCTTCAACCTGACGCAGTGCATGGACAACGACTACATGATCGACCGTGACGACCAGGCGTCGAACCGCAGCTACACCGGCATCCCGGGCATCCGCCAGCAGGACATGGCGATGACGGAGACGATGGGCCCGATTTACACGCGAGATCGTGAGCACCTCGGGCGCACGGACTCGATGATCATTCGTACCCGCCGACGCTGGATTGCCGCCGCCAAGGCGCTTCGCGACGAGGGCATTGTTCCGGCCAGCGTTGACGACCCGACGCTCTTCCGCCAGCGCTCCGGTGAGTGCCTCCTGCCTCGCAACCAGGACTGGTGGGTGGCGAGCGCGCCCCTCCGTGAGGTGTGGACCGCCGGCGAACCCGACCGCGTCGCGGAGGAGACTCCCGTCAGCGGCTCATAGCATTTCCTCGGCCCCGAAGTGGAGAAGCCCCGCAATTGCGGGGCTTCTCCTGTTTTCCTCGACTCAGTCGGCTACAGCAGGTCCTCGACGGCCTCCTGGGCCGCGTAGAGTCCCTCGAAGCCCGTGAAGTACATCGCTGTGCCCATGATGCCCTGGGTTATCCAGTGCGACGTGACGCCCCAGGCTTTGGCCAGCAGTGCGGCCTCGCGAAGGCCTTCTCGAGAGCCCGTGATCGTGTGGTGGCGCAGCATCAGGTAGGGTGCCACCTGCTTCGGCAGCGTCTGGATCGCCACTTCCCACTTCGCTCGGTATACCTTGACGAAATCGGGGTGGTGCTTGAGGCCGAACTCAATCGACTTCGGCAGGTAGCCCACGGTGCTCTCGTACCACTCAGTCAGCTTGCGGCGGTCCTCGTCCGTCATCGTGCGCGTCGAGAGGTCGAGGCCGCACTTGAAGGCGTCGGGGTCGGGCGCCCAGCCTTCCGGGAAGGTTGCGGTGTTTTCGGGGTCCGCCCAGACCGGCAGCAGGTCGCCGACGGCGCGGTAGACGTGTCCGAGGCCTCGCATGCCGGCGTAGAGCTGGCTGAACATCACCAGCTCCATCAGCTGCGCTCTGGTCATGCCGTTTCGTCGCAGCGTGTGGAACTCGTTGAGGATGCCCGTCTCCCAGCCAAACATCATGTAGCTGTGGATGTTCTGCATGCTCAGCGTAACGACGTTCTCCAGCGCGGGACGGCCGAAGAAGTCTGAGCCCCATCTATGCAGCTTGGCGAAGGCTGGCGCATAGTCCAGCATCAGGCTGTTCGCGTACATCTCGTACAGCGGACCGCGCCAGCTCCAGACGCGGGCGAGGTTGGCGTTCACCTCGTCCGCGCTGATCTCATCCAGGTTCGAGAGGTCCAGACCTTCGCTTCGACCGACCATCAGTCCTCCCCTGTGCTAGAGCTTCGCCGCCGCCGTCTTCGCCTCGGGCGGGAAGACGAGCTCCGGCGTGCCGTTCTGCCACTGGGCCACGGGGAACGTGGAGATGGGCAGGCCGTCGTCGCCGTAGCGCAGCTTCCCCATCACCGTGTCGAACTCCATGCTCAGCACAGCGTCTCGCAGTTTGGCGTTGTCGAGGCCGCCGGTGGCTTCGACGGCCTGGTGCAGGACCTGGCCGCAGGCGTAACCGCCGGCGGAGTGGTATTCGGGCACGGCGTTGTGCATCGCCCGGAAGTCGGCATCGAACTTCTTCGACTGCGGGCGCGGGTCCTGAGGCAGCCAGGTGACGCGGCTGAACACGCCGTCCGCCACCGGCTGGCCCGGGCTCTCCGAGAGCCAGAGCTGCGACGTCGCGAACCCGGCGTCGACGGCGGCCTGGATCGCAGCCTTCTTCTCGTCGCCGCGCACCTCGATGTCCCACATGATCGCCTCGGCGCCGGATGCTTTGGCGCGCCGGAACACATCGTTGTAGTCGACGCCGGGGCCGGTCATCTCGTTGAAGGCGACCTGCAGACCGAGCTTCGATGCGTGCTCCTCGACGCCGCGGGCGTGGCCGTGACCCCGGGGCCGGTTACCGGCGACGCTGCCGACCTTGCTGACGCGCCTGGGGTTGGACGGGTCGCTCATGAACTCCAGGAAGCTCTTCATGTAGTTGCAGTCGGCGTCCCAGACCAGGAAGAGCCACTTGCGGCCCTGGCGGAACATCTCGGAGACGCTGCCGCTGCCCTCGAGCAGGAGCATGTGTGCCTCTTCGACCACGTGCGCCATCGGCTCGATGAGGATGCTGTGGCAGGGGCCGAGGAGCAGGTCGACCTTGTCTTCGTTGATCAGGCGCTGGAAGTTCGCCTCGCACTGCTCCGCCTTGCCGAGGTCGTCGTACCAGTGCAGGCGCACCGGGCGGCCGAGCATGCCACCGGCGGCGTTGACGTCTCGGACCCACTGGTCGTAAGCACGGGAGTACTGCAGGAACTGCGTCTCGGCGTACGGGCCCGTCTTGGGCAGGCTCGTCCCGATCACAATCTCGTCGGCCATAGTAATTTTCTCCTTCAGAAGCACCACTCTTCAGTAGCCGCAGCAATCCTGCGTCCGGCCCGAGAGGCTGTCAATTGTCATCGCGGCCCAGCGGCCGAGGTGCGAAAAAAGAAATTTCGACAATTGTCCCGGAGCGTGTCGAAATCCGCGGTTGTCGTTCGACGTGTTAGTGAGAGCCGGAGAAAAGATCGGCGAGAACAGCAGAAAAAAGGAGACACACAATGCGCGTCTTGGTCATCGTCAAGTCGAACCCGGAGATCGAAGAGAACACCATACCCGACGAAGAGATGCAGGAGATGTTCACTCAGATGGGCAAGTACAACGAGGAGCTGGTCAACGCCGGCATCATGCTCGCGGCCGACGGCCTGCTCCCGAGCTCAAAGGGCGCCCGAGTGCTGTTCGAAGGCGACCAGCGCAACGTGGTCGATGGTCCGTTCACGGAGGCGAAGGAGCTTGTCGCAGGGTTCTGGATCTGGAAGGTCGAGTCCATGCAGGAGGCGATCGAGTGGGCGAGGAAGTGCCCGAACCCCACCGGAGCATCGGGTGAGCTCGAAATCCGTCCGATCGCGGAGATGGACGAATACGGCGACGCGTTCACACCGGAGCTGCAGGAGCAGGAAGCCCGTCTGCGCGATCAGATCGAGAAGAACCAGCAGTCGTAGCCGAAGTTCGGCAGGCGGCGCAGAAATTTCCCGCCGCCTGTCGATCTGAAGCCAGTTCAATCGACGTTTAAGTAGAGGCCGCTTAGAAGGGCCGGACGTTCAGAAGAAGGAGACATAACAATGCGCGTAATGGTCATGGTCAAGCTAACCCCCGGTCTGGAAGCCGCCGTCAAGCCCACTGAGGAGCTCTTCGCTGCCATGGGCAAGTACAACGAGGAGCTGGTCAGTGCCGGCATCATGGTCGCCGGCGAGGGCCTCGTGCCAACCGAGAAGGCCAAGATCGTTCACTTCAAGGGCGCCGAGCGCACAGTCCTCGACGGTCCCTTCGCCGAAGCCAAGGAGTTCATCGGCGGCTACTGGATCTGGCAGGTCGAATCCATGGACAGGCGATCGACTGGGCCAAGCGCTGCCCCAACCCCATGGGCATCGAGTCTGACCTCGAAATCCGGCAGATCGCAGAGATGGAGGACATGCCGGCAGAGTTCACGCCTGAGCTGCAGGCCCAGGAGCAGAGCCTTCGCGACCAGATCGAGAAGAACCAGAAGCCCTGAACGGCCGAGATCGGCTCGCGAAGATATTTCTTCCAGGCGTGTCGATCTCAGCCTTCCCCGTTCGACGTCTTTACAGGGGCTGGCAATCAAGCCGGTGCCAGGGAACGAAAGGAGAGACAAATGAAGATTCTAGGACTGCTCAAGGCGAGCCCGGAGTCGGAGGCGGCCGCACCGCCCTCGAAGGAGCTCATCGAGCGCATGGGCGTGTTCATCGGGGAGGTCGTGGAGGCGGGCGTTCTGCTCTCGACTGACGGCCTGACCCCCAGCTCGCAAGGCAAGCGCCTCAGTTACGCCAACGGCAAAGCGACGGTCATCGATGGCCCCTTCACCGAGTCGAAGGAGCTGGTGGCCTCCTATGGGCTGTTCCAGGTCAAGGACTGGGACGAGGCCATCCACTGGTGCACGCGCTTCCTGGAGGTACTCGGCGAGGGTGAGGTGGAGCTTCGTCCGATTTTCGAGGCCGAAGACTTCCCCACGGACATCTTCACGCCGGAGGAGCGCCAGAAGGAAGCAGCCTGGCGCGAGCAGATGGAGCGCAACGCCGGCGCCCGGTAGCGGGCTGCGAATCACGTCGCGGGAAGGAGCGAAGTCATGGGCAAGTTGATTGCTTCGGAGTTCATTAGCCTGGACGGGGTCATCGAGGACCCCGGTGGGGCGGAAGGCTTCGAGCGCGGCGGTTGGGCATTTCGCTTCGACCGCGGCCCTGAAGGCGACAAGTTCAAGCTGGACGAGGTCATGGACGCCGAAGCGCTTCTCCTGGGACGCAAGACTTACGAAGGCTTCGCGCAGGCCTGGCCATCTCGCAGCGACCCGATGGGCTTCGCCGACAAGATGAACAGTATGCCCAAGTACGTTGTCACGTCGAGGGCGGGCGAGCTTGCGTGGAACAACGCTCATGCCGTGAGCGGTGATGTCGTCGAAGCGGTGAGGGCCCTCAAGTCGAGCCTCACGGGCGACCTCCTGATCGCCGGTAGCGCCAGCCTCACCCGGACCCTGGTTGGCGCGGGTCTCGTCGACGAACTGCGTCTGATGATCTTTCCGGTTGTCATCGGCGGCGGTCGGCGTCTGTTCGGGGAGCAACCGGAGCAGTTAAACCTTCGCCTCACAGAGTCCCGCCGCTTTGGCGATGTGGCGCTGCTGGTCTTCGCACCGGCCTGATCCAAACACGAAGAGGAGATTCCCATGCGATTCATGATGATCATGATCCCGAAAGGCTACGAGAACGCCGAGGCCGGCACGATGCCGGCGCCTGAGGCCGTCGCAGCGATGATGAAGTACAACGAGGACCTGCAGAAGGCCGGTGTGCTCCTGGCGCTCGACGGGCTGCACCCGCCGTCTATGGGCGCGCGCGTCCACTTCGCGACTGGCAAGCCCGTGGTGGAGGATGGGCCGTTCGCAGAGGCCAAAGGAGGTTGTCGGCGGCTACTGGCTGATCGACGTGCGGTCCAGCGATGAGGCCATCGAGTGGGCCAAGCGCTGCCCCGGCAGCGCCAACGAGGTGATCGAGGTGCGACAGGTGCAAGAGATGAGCGACTTCCCGCCGGACCTGCAGAGCGCTGCAGCTGGTTACACCGAGATGCAGGTACCCGGGCAGTCCTGACTTCGCGGCCTGGGTGCGCTCGCCGAACGCTGGAACGCTCTGAGATTGAAGATGTCTGCGGCGTACAACGACCGTGGCTTTGGAGACCTGTTGGAGGCTGTCGGCGAGAAGTACCGCGACAACACCGTTACAGACCCGCGGGCCCCCAGTCCTCAGGTCAGAGAGTTCATAGCAAAGGCGATCGCGGCGCACCGATAGCCGCCTTCGCGCGAGGCAGGAAGGAGCCGCGCTTAGCCACGGCTCCTTCCTCATCTGGCGGTGCGCAACGACCACAGCAGTTCATCGTCCTCGTTATCACGCGCTGGGGCAGCAGCTGGTCGCTGAAGCCGGCGGGCGCTCGAACTGGTCGAGCCGCACACCAGCCGGGACGTCTGCTGCTTGCCGTGTCGCAGACGCCGTGGTCTGATCGATTGCATGACTACGGAAACCCAGGACGCCATCGACGCGATCTGGCGCATCGAGTCGCCGAAGCTGATCGCGGCGCTTATTCGCATGACGCGCGATATCGGCATGGCGGAGGACCTTGCGCAGGACGCGCTCGTGGCGGCGCTGGAGCAATGGCCGAGAGATGGGATGCCGCGCAACCCCGGCGCCTGGCTGATGACGGCTGCCAAGCACCGGGCCGTCGACCAGTTCCGGCGTAACGCCACGCTGCGACGCAAGCAGGAAGAGATGGGCCGCGACCTCGAGATCGAGCAGGACACCTCGGACCCGGACCTGGATACGGCGCTTCAGGAGGACTTCGGCGACGACCTCCTGCGTCTGATGTTCATCTCCTGCCATCCGATCCTTTCGGCGGAAGCCCGCAT
The DNA here is from genome assembly GCA_963731765.1 of uncultured Chloroflexia bacterium. Lineage (GTDB taxonomy): Bacteria > Chloroflexota > Dehalococcoidia > DSTF01 > WHTK01 > WHTK01. Next base: position 204,338 of record CAVSWS010000018.1, on the reverse strand, counting down.
CGCCCTGACGCTGCGACTGCTGGGCGGCCTCACGACGGACGAGATCGCGCGCGCCTTCCTCGTCTCGGAGCCCACCGTGGCGCAGCGCATCGTGCGGGCCAAGCGCACGCTCTCGGACGCCGGTGTGCCCTTTGAGGTGCCGTCTGGACCCGAGCTGGCGAAACGCCTCTCGTCCGTGCTGGAGGTGCTCTACCTCGTGTTCAACGAGGGCTACTCGGCCACCTCCGGCGACGACTGGGTGCGGCCCGCGTTGTGCGAGGACGCGCTGCGCCTCGGCCGCGTGCTGCAGGGATTGGCGCCGCAGGAGGCGGAGGTACACGGCCTCGTAGCACTGATGGAGATCCAGGCATCCCGGCTGCACGCCCGCCAGGGGCCCACCGGCGAACCCGTGCTGCTGCTGGACCAGAACCGCGCCCGTTGGGACCAGCTGCTGATCCGGCGCGGTCTCGCTGCCCTCGAGAAGGCCGAGGCGCTGGGCAGTCTGTCCGGCCCATATGCGCTGCAAGCCGCCATCGCTGCATGCCACGCCCGCGCCCGCGTCGCCGACGATACCGATTGGCAACGCATCGCCACGCTGTATGAGCGTCTCGTCGACCTGACCGCCTCGCCCGTGGTCGAGCTCAACCGCGCCGTGGCCGTTTCGATGGCATTCGGGCCGGCCGAGGGGCTCGCCATCGTCGATACGCTGATCGAGGTGCCGGCGCTGAAGAGCTACCACCTCCTGCCGAGCGTGCGAGGCGACCTGCTGGAGAAGCTGGGGCGCCTGGACGAAGCGCGCGTCGAGTTCGAGCGGGCGGCGTCGATGACCCGCAACGCCCGTGAGCAGGCCCTGCTGCGCGAGCGGGCGGAACGCTGCGCCCTGCCCGCGACCCAGTAACGCACTCGTCTCGCGTGACGGGCCATCGGGTGCCATCATGGCCTGAGAACCACGATGGAGGAGCGATGATGGACGCGGCGAAGACGCAGGCGCTGGTGGAGCAGGTTTGGGACGGCTCGGTCCTCGCGGCGCTGCAGACCTACATCCAGATCCCGAACAAGTCCCCCGCATTCGATGCCGAGTGGGCGGCGCACGGGTACATGGACGCCGCGCTCAACCTCCTCGTCGATTGGTGCCGCCGCGAAGCTCCGGCGAGCGCGACGATCGATGTGCACCACCTGCCGGGACGGACGCCTGTCATCCTCATCGAGGTGCCCGGCGACAGCGCCGATGGCTGCGTGCTGCTCTACGGCCACTTCGACAAGCAGCCGGAGATGACCGGCTGGCGGGAAGATCTGGGCCCCTGGACGCCCGTTATCGAAGGCGACCGGCTGTACGGCCGTGGCGGCGCCGACGACGGCTATTCGACGTTTGCGGCGCTGACGGCAGTCAAGGCGTTGGAGGAGCAGGACGTGCCGCATGCGCGCTGCGTCATCCTGATCGAGGCGTGCGAGGAGAGTGGTAGCCCGGACCTGCCCCTGCACCTCGAAGCGCTGGCCGACCGCATCGGCACGCCCAGCCTCATCGTCTGCCTCGACTCCGGCTGCGGGAACTACGACCAGCTGTGGGGGACGACGTCGCTGCGAGGCATCGTGGCCGGCACGCTGACCGTCGAGCTACTGCGGGAGGGCGTTCACTCCGGCACCTGGTCGGGCGTTGCGGCGTCGAGCTTCCGGGTCGCGCGCATGCTGCTCAGCCGCATCGAGAACGAGGCGACGGGCGAAGTGCTGCTGCCGGAGTTTCACGTCCAGGTGCCGCCGGACCGCCAGGCGGAGGTGGAGCAGCTTTCGGGCATCCTGGGAAACTCACTGCAGGAGGAGTTGCCGCTGCTGCCTGGCGCCAGGACCGTCTCCGACCAGACGCGGGAGCTCATCCTCAACAGCACGTGGCGCCCCACGCTCTCCGTCACGGGTGCCGGCGGCCTGCCACCGATAGAGAACGCCGGCAACGTCTTGCGGCCGACCACGCAGCTCAAGCTCTCGTTGCGCATCCCGCCGACCTGCGACCCGGATGCTGCCTCGGCGGCCCTGAAGCGCGTTCTGGAAACGGACCCGCCCTACGGCGCCCGCGTCAGCTTCGAGCCGGACCAGCCTGCGAGTGGCTGGAACGCGCCGGAGACCGCTCCCTGGCTGCGTCAGTCCATCGACGAGGCCTCGATAGCTTTCTTCGGGCGACCGGCAGCCTACAAGGGAGAGGGCGGCTCCATTCCCTTTATGGCGATGCTGGGCCGGCGCTTTCCCCAGGCGCAGTTCCTGATCACGGGCGTCCTCGGCCCCGGCGCAAATGCCCACGGCCCGAACGAATTCCTCCACATCCCAACAGCGAAGAAGCTGACCGCTTCCGTGGCAAGGGTTATCGCCGATCACTTCAATGCGAGCTGAGAGTTCGATCACCAGATTGATCTGAGCTGACCGAATGAAAGCATTGAATTGGTTAGATATTTGCAAGCTGGACCTGGAATTCAACTGATTCGAGTTGAACACAAGGATCTCAGGGAATTGCCTAAAAACTCCTTGCATGGTTAAAGATCTCTGGTGCTGCTGACGACAGTACTTGTGAAGATGACGAGAGATCGCAAAGTCGTCGACATCGCGGAGTTCGCCGCACGGAACCGACAAGAGGCGCCGGCGGTTGCGACTGCCGAGGTTGCTCGCTTCCCGAGGTCTGACCGCCTCACGCCCGTTGGTGTTTCGGGGCTGTTCGCTCTGGCCGCTTCGGGCGTGTTTTGCGCTTATGTGCTCGTGCGCGCGGCCCAGGTTGGTGTTCTCGATGGCTTCGTGCTCGCGGTGCTGGCCTCCGGGATCGCGGCAGGCGCCGTTGGCCTCACGATGTTCCTTGTGGCACCGCGAATCCGTTCTGTTGCCATGCGGTGGAGTCGCAACTACGACACGCCGACCGCCGCGCTCGTGACGATCCAGGAGCTGCGACAGCGCCGCCTGTCTCATTCGCCGCTGGCCATCCGTGCCTGCCAGTACTGCGGTGCCGAGTACGAGGCTGTGACGCCTGATGCCGCCTGCACGTCCTGTGGCCGGGCCACGCGTACTGCCTGAGGCATCTGATCCTTTCGTAACGCCACGTTGGCCGAGGCTTTGCGCCGGTCCGAGGCGCACCTTTCAACTCGATCACAACTCTGCTGGCACCGGCCGTAGAGGCGCCATCTGCCCTTCTTCCGATGATAGGTTGGAGATAGAGCAGGAGGTGAGGAGGCGCCGTGGCAGCCCGTGCCGACACAAATCCCCACCGCCGGATACCCGTAGGTAGCTGGGCCTATCGCACGATCAGCGGCCCGGTACGTGACACGCTCTCGCGCTATCGCCTCGTCAAACACCTCTCCGCGCTGTTCGACGTGACGCTGGGACCTTTGGCGCTGGCAGCGATGTGCCTGCTCATCGCCGAGTTCCTGCTCCAACTCGACCCGCCGTGGGACATCATCGTGTACGCGAGCCAGATCGGGATCTGGATGGTCTTCGTGCTGGCGTTCGTCATCGAGCTATCGGTGGCACCGCGGAAGGTGCAGTACCTTCGTCGCAACTGGATCCTCGTGGTCGCGCTGATTGTGCCGTCGCTGCGGGTACTTCGCGTGGCGCGCTCCCTGCAGTTCCTGCGCACGGCGCGCGTGGTTCGAGGCGCAAGCGTGCTGCGCGGCTTCACCTCGCTCAACCGGGCGATGGTGGCGGTGCGCAACTTCCTCGGCTTCAGCCAGCTGGCGTTCCTGGGCGCGCTCACCGGCATGGTCTGGCTCGCTGCTTCCGGCCTCGTCTACTTCCTCGAGGCCAACTCCGACAGCCAGATCGACAGCGTGGGCGATGCGCTGTGGTGGGCCGCGTCCGTGCTAACCACGGTCGGCATCTCGATGGAACCGTCGAGTGCGGAAGGTCGTGTTGTCGCCATCGCCCTGCGTGTCTTCGGGGTGGCGATTATCGGTTACTTCACCGCCCGCATGGCCGCGTTCTTCTTCGGCCAGCAGCAGGACGAAACGCCTGACGTGGAGCCGGAGGACATACGGGCCTTGCGGGAAGAGGTGGCAGGCCTGCGACGTGAGCTGCAGGCCTACCGAGACAGCGGCGGGTAACGCCTAGCGGCCGGACCAGACTTTCTTGCCCTTGAACTTGCGCGGGTTGGCCGGGCCAGCTCGGAACGCCTGCTGGCGGTGTGGCCGCGGCGTGGACGACTGCTTCCAGGAGTTCTCGGCGGAGGTGGAGGGTTCGCTGACGTTCCCGGCAGTCGAGGGCGCCTGCCGGGCGGGCCCACGGCGATCTGCGGCGATGCTGAGCGCGGCGGCGGCGATTTCGACGGCGTCCCATTCGGAGGACAGCTCCTCGACAACGTCGAGGTAGCTCTTCCATGACGCGCCTTCGAGGGCAGAACGGATCTCCGTCTCCAGTCGCTGGTTAGCGCGCTCCTGCACCTCTCGGTTCGTCGGCGCTTCGCCGCGGCGGATCTGGGCGCCGGTGACGCGCTCGATCATTTTCAGCTCACGCATTTCGCGCGGGTTCACGAACGTGATCGCCTCGCCGGCTTTGCCGGAGCGACCGGTGCGGCCGATGCGGTGCACGTAGAACTCCGGGTCCGGCGGGATGTCGAAGTTCACCACGAGGTTCACGTCCGGCACGTCGAGGCCGCGGGCGGCGACGTCCGTGGCGATGAGGATGTTGCTTCGGCCGTCACGGAACGCCTTCAGGGCTCGCTCCCGACCGGGCTGCGTCACGTCGCCGTGAATCGCCAGGGCCGAATAGCCGCGCGAGGGTAGTCGTTCTGACAGCTCGTCCACCATGCGCTTCGTGGCGCAAAACACCATGATGCGTTCGACGTCTCGTGCGTCGAGGACGTTGCACAGGGCGTCGAATTTGCGCGGGAAGGGCACCTGGAAGTACGTCTGCTCAACGGAGGGTACGGTCAGCGCCTGGGGGCGGCTGAGCTGGATGCGCTCCGGGTCCGTCATGTAGCGGTTGACGATCTTCATGATCGGCTCGGGTATGGTCGCGGAGAACAGCGCCGTCATGCGTTCCGGCGGCAGCTTCGAGATGATGTGCTCGACGTCCTCCTGGAAGCCCATCTGGAGCATCTGGTCGGCCTCGTCCAGCACGAGCACGCGGACCTCACCCAGCTTCACGGTGCCGCGCTGGATGTGGTCGATGAGTCGCCCCGGGGTCGCCACGATGCCGTGCACGCCGCGACGGAGCGCCTGCAGCTGCCGGTCGATGGGCTGGCCGCCGTAGATGGCGAGGAAGCGGAGGTTCTGGTGGCGGCCAAGCTGGCTCAGCTGGCCTTCCACCTGGATCGCCAGCTCACGCGTCGGCGAAAGCACCACGGCCTGGATGGAGCGCACCTGGGGGTCGATGTGCTCTACGAGCGGGATGCCGTAGGCGGCCGTCTTGCCGGTGCCTGTCAGGGCCTGCGCTACTACGTCCCGGCCGGCCAGCAGCGGCGGCAGCGCCTGCGTCTGCACGGGTGTAGGCTCCTCGAAGCCCATGTCGTGCAGGCTGCGGAGCACCTGCTCGCTGAGGCCAAAATCGGTAAAGTCGGATACTGCGAAGTCGATCGTCAAAAGTCCCTGTGTCTCCCTGTTCATGTGCCTGTTATCTGTCCATCGAACGACTGACGTCGCGACGGAGTGTGGATGGCTTGCGCGCTCCACACGGTTGCCCCCGCATCTCTGCTCTCATTGCGAGCGAAGACACCGCATTTGGCAGTAACAGCGTCCTGAACAAATGGGGAACTGCCCCTAGTGTACGGCACGAACGGCTTCTGCGCTCGCTGCTGTCACGAGCGGAGCGTCATTTCGAGCCTGGGCCCGGCACGGATCGACTTGATCCTGCCGAGGGGCATAAACTGCCATCGCTTGACCGGCGACGATTGCGATAGACCGTAGGAGGACCCAGATGAAGACGCGCGCAGCCATCCAACTCGAGCACAACGGACCGCTTACGGTAGACGAAATCGAGTTGCCGGACCCGGACGAGAACCAGGTCATCGTCAAGCAGTTTGCCAGCGGCGTCTGCCACTCGCAGCTCCATCAGATGCACAACCCGAACCTCGTGCGGCCGCTCCTGCTGGGCCACGAGGCGACCGGCGTCGTCATCGGCAAGGGCCGCAACGTCACGCACGTCAAGGAAGGCGACCACGTCATGGTGACGTGGGTGCCGCGCAACGGCCACGAGGGCATGACGGTGCCCACGCAGGGCAGCATCAGCTACGGTGGCAAGCCGGCGACGTGGCAGTCAGCGCCGACGTGGGTCGAGACCACCGTGGCGCACGAGCAGTACGTGGTGCCGATGGCGAAGGACGTCCCGACCGACGTCACCGCCATCATCGGGTGCGCCGTGATGACGGGCGTGGGCGCCGTGCTCAACACCGCGAAGGTGGAGCGCGGCAGCCGCGTCGCCATCTACGGCATCGGCGGCGTCGGCCTGTGCGTGCTCGCGGGATGCGTGCTGGCGGGCGCGGGCCAGATCATCGCCGTCGATCTGCACGACGACAAGCTCGCGCTGGCGAAGGAGTTCGGTGCCACCGACACGATCAACGCCTCGAAGGAAGACCCGGTGGCGCGCATCCAGGAGCTGACCAACGGCGGCGCCGACTACGCCTTCGACGCCATCGGCGCCAAGGTGACGATGGAGCAGCTCCTGCCCTCCGTGAAGCCCGGTATCGCAGCGATCCGCGAAGGTGGCGTCGCCATGCTGGTCGGTGTGCCGCAGGTGCCCGCGACCCTGAACATGCGCGACATCTTCCTCGCCCGCACCTACCGCGGCAGCTTCGGCGGCAGCAGCCGGCCCGACGAGGACTACCCGAAGTTCGTGCAGTGGTTCCAGGAAGGCAAGCTGGACCTGAACAAGCTGGTCACGACCCGCTACAAGCTGGACCAGATCAACGAGGCCTGTGAGGACCTCGTGGCCGGCAAGATCGGTGGCCGCGCCATCCTCACGTTCGATTAGTCAGGCGTTTCAAGGGAGACGAAAAGCGGGAGAGGACCAAACGTCCTCTCCCGCTTCGTTCAGGCTTCGTCCGGTAGAGTCAGGCGCTCTTGGCCCTCGCCTTGCGACGCGGCGCCTCTTCTTCGTCTGAGGACGCGCCGTCCTTGCCCGCCTTGCGCTTGCGGATCTCCTCGACGCTGGCTCGAAGGGCCTCGGTGAGGTCGGTGATCTTGGCGACCTGTGGGGCCGGCGCCTCGACGGTCTGGCCCTCGGCCTTCTTGGAAATGATCTCCAGCAGCGCCTCGCGGTACTCGTCCTTGTACTGCTCGTACTCAAACTCCTCGTCCGACAGCATCTCGACCAGCGAGCGCGCCATGTCGAGGTCGCGCTGGGTGACCGAGACGTTCTCGCCGGGCACTGCGAGGTCCTGGGTAGAGCGCACTTCGTCGGCGTAGTACATCGTTTCGAGCGCGATCGTGTCGCCGTACAGCCGGAGGGAGCAGAGCTGCTCCTTCTGGCGCAGCGTCACCTTGGCGATAGCAACGCGCTTGGTCTCACGCAGGGCGGCCATCAGGAGGGCGAACGGCTTCTGGCCCACCTCCTCTGGCTCCAGGTAGTACGTCTTCTGGTAGAGGATGGGGTCGATGTCCTGCAGGTCGACGAAGCTCTTGATGTCGATCGTGTGGGTCGAAGGGACGTTGACCTTCTCGAAGTCTTCCTCGTCCATGATCACGTAATTACCCGGGGTGATTTCGTAGCCCTTGACGACCTCTGTAGAGCGGTCGATCTCGACGTCTTCTTCGGCGCAGAACAGCTTCTGCTTGACGCGGGAATGGTCCGTTTCGTGCAGCATGTTGAAGCGAACGTCTTTGTCTTCTGTGGCGGTGTAAAGCTTGATCGGAATGCTGACCATTCCGAAGCTAATAGCGCCCTTCCATAGCGGTCTCGGCATCTCAGTCGACCTCCGGTCCTGTCCTGGAGTACGAGCGGGAAAATCATTGTACGGCAGGGTCTTCACAACTGCACATAAGGGGTTTCCCGCACAGATTGCGCGAGCGTTGCATCCGCAATGGCGTCAAGGAGTGGCGCGTGATCTATCACAGCCAGAAATCCGGGAGCGGACGGTGAACGGCGAGTCCTAGCGCTCTCGAAGCAGCACGCCGACGCCATCGACCTCGTCCGGATGCCGGGCGCTGATGCGATTCGGGGCCTGGTTATCGATGGCGTTGCTGTAAAGGTAGGCGCCGATCCAGACCCAGCCGATCTGGAACGCTCCGAGGAGCATGGAGGAGGCGAAGAAGCCCAGGGCGCTGATCTGGATCTGGCCGTCATCGTCCAGGGCTCTGGCGTAGGTGGACTCGGACGGGAGCTGCGTGGCGAGTGAGACGAGCATCACCGAGCCGGAGATGAACATCAGCACGCCGAAGACCGTCTGCAGCCCGAACACCTCGAAGTCGCCTCGGGTGCTGCGCAGCGTCTTTCGCAGCGAGAACAGGCCGACCCATAAGCCGCCCAGACCGACGATGACACCCATCAGGGGCGCCATCCAGGCGGGCGCATCGATGATCTCGCCTGCGCCCCACGCCAGCGGCGAGGCGAGGATCAGCACGGCAGCCGCGAGGACCAGCAGCAAAGGCGGAAGCAGCAACAGCGAGCGCGTGTTGCCTCGGCGCTGAGGCGTTTCGTAAGGGGCGGGGCTTTCGTTCGACATTGACAATTCCACCTTCATATCAGGTCGTAATCGATTCTACTGCACGCGCGCAAGCCCATGATGGGCTGGCTGCAAGCGGAACGGGGCGTCAGAATAGGCTGGCAGAATCGCAAGCAAAGGAGACAAGGCATGGCCTGGTACGTAGTGATGAGCAAGTCGACGGCGCCCCGTGAGGCGATCCGGGGTCGAGAGAACGAGAACCTATCGTGGATGAAGGAGCAGCACGAGGCCGGTCGCTGCATGTTCAGCGGCCCGACGACCGAGGGCGTGGGCATCTGGGTGTTCCGCGGCGCCAACAAGGACGAGGTCGCAGCGTTGCTTCAGACCCACCCGTGGGTGAAGGACGGCATGCGCGACGTCAGCGAGATCTACGAGTGGAACGTGCAGCAGGCGCTCGGCATCGGCCGCTTCGAGGGCGCGCCGCCTCCCGGCACCGTCCCGGGCCGCTAAGCAGCGTCGGAACGCTCCCATCGTGTGGGAGTCGAGAGCACAAGAAGAGGCCGGGCATTTCGCCCGGCCTCTGTCGTTTCTACGAGTGCGTGGTGCTAGGCCAGCGCGGCCTTTGCGGTGGCGGCGAGCGAGCCGAACGCCGCTTCATCACGCACGGCGAGGTCGGCCATGACCTTGCGGTCGACCGTGACGCCAGCCTTGCTCAGGCCGTGGATGAACTGGCTGTAGGAGAGCCCGTGCAGTCGCGCCGCGGCGTTGATGCGCGTGATCCAGAGGCGCCGGAACTGACCTTTGCGGTCGTACCGGTCGCGGGTGGAGTACTCCATCGCGTGGATGAGCGATTCGTTGGCGCGGCGGAACAGGCGGTGGCGCTGTCCCTTGTGCCCCTTCGTTAGCTCGATAATCTTCTTGTGTCGAGCGCGCCCTGTGACGCCTCGCTTTACACGACTCATGTCTTGCTCCTCAGCCCGCGGTTAGAAATGCGCAGCCGGATAAGGGTATCAGCTAAGGCCGTAAGGCAAAAGCTTGTGTACGCGGGCCTGCATCGAGTCAGAAGCCATCTGCTTCTTGTCGGAAGACCGGATGGCGTGCTTGCTCATCTTGGAGCGCAGGTGGCTGATGCCGCCTTTGCGGTGCATGACCTTGCCGGTGCCCGTGATGTGAAAGCGCCGCTTGGCGCCCTTGTGTGTCTTTAGCTTAGGCATGATTTGCTTTCCGTAATCTACTCGGAGGGCTCGCTGGCCCCGTCTTCTCTGGCTGCTTTGATGTGTCCCGGCGCCAGGATGGCCGAGAGGAAACGACCTTCCATGTTCGGTGGCCGCTCCACCACGGAGACTTCCTTCAGCTGCTCTGCAACCTGGTCCAGGATGGCGCGGCCGATCTCCGGGTGCACCATCTCGCGGCCGCGGAACATGACCGTCACTTTTACCTTGTCGCCACTCTTGAGGAACTTCTCCGCGTTGCGCGCCTTCATCTGCAGGTCGTGGGTGTCGATCTTGGGGCGCATTCGGATCTCGCGCAGGACGGAGGCATGCTGCGTCTTGCGCGTCTCGCGTTCCTTCTTGGCCTGCTCGTACTTGAACTTGCCATAATCGAGAAGGCGGCAGACGGGTGGCACCGCGGTGGGCGCCACCTCCACGAGGTCGAGCTCGCGTTCTCGGGCAATCTCGAGGGCTTGCTGCACCGTCAAAGTGCCGAGGCGCACGCCTTCATCGTCGATTACGAGGACCTCTCGGGCCCTGATGCGGTCGTTGACTCTGAGTTCTCGGGCTATCGCGTAGTTCCCTGTTCCATTTTTTGTTCAGCAGATAGAGCCCGAGAATATCATCGGGCTCCATAGGGCGTCAATGCGGATGAGGCCTTACGGCCGGGTATATCAGCGGTTGTAAGAAGGCCTGCCGCCGCCACCACCGCCACCGCCAACGCGGTCGAAGCAGTCGCGGCAGTACACGGGGCGGTCGCCTCGCGGCTGGAAGGGCACGCGGGCAATGTTGCCGCAGCTGCTGCAGGTGACTTCGAACATCTCACGCTCGACGCGCGGGGGCCGGCTGAAACCGCCACCACCACCGCCGCCCTCGCCACCTTCGCGTTCGGAACGGCGCTGGGCACGGCAGGATCGGCATCGCTTCGGTTCGGTGAAGCCGCGGGACTGGTAAAACTCCTGATCGTCCCCGCTAAATAGGAACTCCTGTCCGCAGTCGGAGCAGGTCAACGTCTTGTCTGGGAGTGGCACCTCGAAAGCCTCCTGGAGTGTGCACTAAGTGTCGTAGCCGCCTTCGAGTTGCTGTCCGGCATGGCTCCGCTGATCTTGCGCGAGCAGAATAGCACAAGATTCGGCTTTGTAAATGCCACTTATTGGAGTTTCCTTATTGGACTCTTGGAGGCTGTCTTAGAGCCCCGCCGCCGAGCGAGCTGCGGTCATGATGTCGCCCGCATCTTCGTCGCCGGGGTGGAAGATAAGGACCGGCGCTGTGCCGTGCAGAAGCCTGTCGCTTGTGCTGCCGAGCGCCGCGCGCTTCACGCCGGTTCGACCGTGCGTGGTCGAGACGACGAGGTCGACAGGCTCGTCCTTGAGGTGCTCCAAAAGCATCTCGCCGGAGCTGCCCATGAGCATCGTGGTCTTGACCTTCCGGCCCTTCAGCTTCTCTTCGATGCTCTGCAGGTATGCCTTGACGGCCTCTTCCATGGATGTGACGAGGTCGGCGCTGTACATGCCCATGCCGGGGTCGTAGCTCACGGAGGTCAGCGACATGGCGCGGGCCACGTCGATTTCGGCATTCGTCTTATCGGCGATAAAGGCGGCCAACGGGATGGCTTCCTCCGCGTTCTCGGATCCGTCCAGGGGCAGGAGGATGCGCTTGATCTCGAAGTTCTCGAGGTCGGTCTCGACGTTGGGTCCGATAACGAGGCAGGGGCAGGCAGAGCCCTTGATTACCTCGTCCGCCACGCTGCCCAGCCACCAGCGCGCGATGCCGCTGCGACCGTGCGTGGCGATGACGATGATGTCGACGTCCTGAGTCGCTTCGAGGATCTCGTCTGCCGGCCGTCCGATGCTAACAACGGTCTCGACTTTGAAGCCCTTCGCTTCAACTTCTTTAGCCTGCTCGGCCAGGTAGGCCTCCAGGTAAGAGCGGCCCTTCTCGGTCACCTCGCTGAACTCTTCGTCCTTGCCGGATTCGGACTCCTCTGCGGCGCTCTCCCACACGGCGACGAGGCGGATGCGGTCGATGCCGAGCTGAGTCACCAGCGGAAGCATGGCGTAGGCCGATTCCGAGAGCTTGGTGCCGTCCAGAGGGATGAGAGCGATGAGGGCCATGTGTTCCTCCCGCCGGAAGAATCCGGCGCGACTATTCAATCAAACTGACGCAAACATTAGGTTATGCTGACTCTGAGGTCTAGGTACGAATGGCTCCCGATAACGACTCCGGCCTGAAGGTTCTCTGGGCCACGGACGGCAGTGATGAGTCTCGAGTCGCACTGCCGCTGCTGCGACGGCTGGTGCTACCGGTGACGAAGGACCTCACCGTCCTCAGTGTGGCGCCTCACTCCTTCATCTCCGGCGCTCGTCCAGACCCCATGTTCCTTACTCGCATTACGCCCGCCGCCAAACGGCGCGCCCTCATGGAAGCAGAAGACGTCGCCCGGCAGGCTGCCACCGACCTCGACCCGCCGCCGGGCATCGAGGTCGGTGCGATGTCGCGTTGGGGCAACGCTATAGAAGAGGTGCTGCGAGTCACGCGCACGATGCGACGCGACCTCGTCGTAATCGGTGCCAAGGGGCATTCCAACCTGGAGCTAATCCTGCTCGGGAGCGTGAGCCAGGGCGTCGTGCAGCATTCGCGAACGCCGGTGCTGATCGCGCGTCCCGGCCCCGATGACCTCGACCGCGTCCTCATCGGCTACGATGGCTCACCTCAGGCGAAGCGCGCCGTGCAGTTCCTCGACAAGCTGAACCTGGACAAGAGCGTTGTCATCCAGCTCGTCTACGTCGTCGAACCCTTCCATGCTCCCCAGGGTAGCAGCGCGCGATTCCGCCGCCAGGCAATCGATGAACTGAAGCACCTGGACGAGCAGCAGCAGGACTTCGCAGAGAAGGCGCTTGCAACGATGACGCAGCAACTGAAAGCGGACGGGCGCAAGGTGGAGTCGGGCGTGTTGAAGGGGCCGGCGGGGCCAACGCTCGATAACGCTGCCGTGAAGGCCGGAGCAGACCTCATCCTCCTGGGCGTGCGCAAGCCGTCGCCGGAGAGCAAGTACCTCCTCGGCGGCACGGCGGAGAAGCTCGTGCGCAGCTCTCGCTCGTCGGTGATGATCATCAAATGAGCTGCGAACCGGACACGGCGGCGATCCTGCGTGCGGCTGGCCAGAAGGTCACGCCGCAGCGGTTGATCGTGCTGACGGCCCTGCGTCACGCGGGTGGCCACGTCACGGCCGGGCAGCTGCTAGAGGACGCTCGCAAGTCCTACCCGTATATCGATGCTTCCACGGTCTACCGCACGCTTTCTGCCGCGAAGGAGCTCCGTCTCGTTACGGAGACCCACATGGGCACTGGCGAGACGCTGTATGAGTGGTCCGGCACGCACCGGCACCACCACCTGATCTGCCGCCGTTGCGGTCAGGTGGCTTCGTTGGATGAGGCGCACCTCCAGGAGCTCACGAGCACGCTACAGCGGGAGACCGGCTTCCACGCCGACCTCGACCACGTCGCCATCTTCGGCGTCTGCGCTACCTGCGCCGCGTCGGATGCCGAATAGCGGCGGTCCTAGCGAGGCCGATATGCCAGCAGCACCTCGGAAGGCCAATCCGGCCCCACGTAACGCCGCGTAACCGACTCAAAGCCGTGAGCCCGCAGCATCTCGCTGAGCTGCAGCGGCCGGGCACCGCCGAAGTACTCCGGATCGGCTTTGTAGCGGTCTAGCCAGTCGCGAATCATCGCCTCATCCTCGACGCCGCCGTTTGTGGCGTCTGTGAGGTTGACGATGACGGCCCGGCCGCCCGGTCGCAGTACCCGCAGCATGTCGTCCAGCATCGCTGCGATGTCGGGGGCCGCCATGACCTCGAATGTGTAGGAGTTGAGCATGCAATCGATGCTGCCGTCCGCAAAGGGCAACGACCGCCCATCGCCCAACAGCAACGAGGCCGGTCCGCCCGAGATGCTTTCGAGCACGTCGCGCGCCACTTCGAGCATGCCCAGGGCGACATCCAGCCCGCAGGCGTGCTCTGCGCCTGTGGCCGTCACGATGCGCTCGAAGGCCCAGCCGGTGCCGGCGCCCACTTCGAGGAAGGTCTCGCCGGGATGACGCGCCAGGATTTCGATTGCCGCCAGCTTGGCTGAGGCCTGCTTCTGCGCTACGAGACCGTCGTAGAAGGCGGCCGTGCGCGTATAGATCTCACCCAGCCGCGCGACGCTCAGCGGGTTCTCGAGAGGTCGCGGGCCGCTCCAGGGCGTTGATTCGGGTTCGCTCAAAACGCTTCTAGCTTACGACCTGCCGTTCGGCCCCTTCTAACGAATCGGCAAGAGAATTTGCGCCTCTTTGATGCTTGTTGCTTGTGAAATTGCCGAAGATAGAAGTACTACAGTTCATGCTTTCGAAAGGGTAGCGGAAAGTTGATTGGCGAGATCTTGACCTGGGTTGGAGTGGCCATCGCAGCCTATGCGACGTACGCGCTCTATCGTTCGGCCGTCGCGGGGGTTCCTGAGGAATCAAAGGAGCGGCGGAACCAGGACTCGCGCTCCCGCTAGCCTCGCCTCGCCCTTCACTCCGATAGCGGCGCGCCTTCCAACGGCTGAGGTTGCCTGGTGGAGCCGGTGCCCGCGGAGCTGTGCTGCAGCGATTCGGCGCTGCCCTTCGGGAAGAAAAGCAGCACCGTAAACGCGAGCACTGCGATCCCCACGATAAAGAGGTAGATGTCGTGCAGCGATGCAGCCAGCGCTCGCTGCATCGCATCCAGCACGTCTGGCGCGAGCGTGGCGCGTTCGTCCACGTTCAGCAGCGTCGCCTCGCTGGCGCCAGGCGGGACGCCCTGCACGTCGGCGAAGCGAGTGGCGAGCTGGCTGTTGAGGATGGCGCCCATGATCGCCACGCTGATGCTGCCGCCGATCGTCCGCATGAACTGCACGGACGCGGTCGCTACGCCTCGGAAGTGCCATTCGACCGCGTTCTGGACGGAGATGACGAGCGCGCTGGTCATGAACCCCATGCCGAAGCCCACCAGCAGCGCCGCGAACATGGCGGCCGCGTAGCTGGAGTCTCGGTCCAGCGGTAGCAGCGCCGCGGCGCCGAAGACGAGGAAGATACTGCCGATGCGCATTGCGGCGCGGTAGCCGTAGCGCAGGATCACGCGGCCGCCGATGATGCTCGCCAGTGGCCAGCTGATCGACATCGGCAGCACGATGAGGCCGGCATCCAGCGCATCGCCGCCGAACACGCCCTGGGCGAAAAGCGGCACATAAGAAGAGATGCCGAAGGTCATGCCGCCGCCCACGAAGGTGCCCAGGCAGCCGATGACGATGACGCGGTTCTTGAAGAGCCACAGCGGCAGGACAGGCTCGATGGCTCGGCGTTCCTGCCAGATGAAGCCGGCGAATAGACCGATAGCCAGCGCCCAGAACACCAGCGTCCCCGTGCCGAACCAGCCGTAGTTGTCGACGCCCTCCAGCAACCCCAGGAGTAGGGATACGACCGCGCCGGAGAGCAGCACGGTGCCGTAGTAGTCCAGCGAGTGCGATTGCTTCTGCGTCGTCTCCTTGAAGAAGCGCGCCAGCAGGAGGATGGCGATCAGGCCGACGGGCAGGTTAATGAAGAACACCCAGCGCCAGCTCACGCCGTTGGTGATCAGGCCGCCGAGGGCCGGCCCCGCCAGGCTCGTGATGCCCCAGACGCTGCTAAACAGGCCCTGGATCTTGGCGCGCTCCTCAATGGTGAAGATGTCTCCGATGATCGTCATTGTGATCGGCTGCACCGCGCCGGCGCCGAGACCCTGGATGGCACGGAAGAGAATCAGCTGCTCCATGCTGCCGGACATGCCGCACAGCACTGAGCCTGTAATGAAGAGTGATGCGCCGAAGATCAGCACTCGCTTGCGGCCGTATAGGTCGGCCATCTTGCCGTACAGCGGCACGGTGACCGTTGAGGTCAGCAGGTAGACCGAAAACACCCAGCTGAAAAGCGAGAGTCCGCCGAGCTGGCCGACGATGGTCGGGAGGGCGGTGCTGACGATGGTTGCGTCCATCGCCGCAATCGCGATCGAGAACATGAGCGCGACGACAACGAACCCTCTGTTCATGGCGCCGATTATAGTCGCGGCGGAACGGTAAGACTGCAAATGAAAGCCGGGGCCCCAGGCCCCGGCTTTCTTGCTTCTAGCACAATCTCGGCATGTGCTAGGGGATAAGGATCGTATCTCCGGCCGCGATCTGGTCCGGCCCGTCCATGTTGTTCAGAAGAACGACGAAGGCCACGCAGTCGTCGACGGTCATGTCGGCAACTTCGCTGGCGCAGATGGAGGAGAGGCTGTCGCCGGACTCCACCGTGTACTCCTTGCCCTGGCTGTTCGCGATGGCCTCGTCCGTGGGCGTGGTGTCCTCGGGCGCTGCCGTGGCCTCGTCGGCCGGCGTGGCGGTCTCGATAGCGACCAGCGATGCGGAAGGCGTGGGTGCAGACTCGGTCTCGGTCGCCGGTTCTTGCGTGGCCGTCGGCTCCACGACCGGGGTCGAAGTTGGCGCCGCCGTGTAGTGCGTCGTCGCGGTCGGCGTGCCGGAGTTGGGTGGGAGGGTGAGCTGCTGCCCCTCGTAGATCATCTCGTCCGGCCCGCTCAAGCCGGTCAGCTGGATGATCGAGTCCACGCAGCCATCCGGGCCCATGGAGGGCACCTGGTTGGCGCAGATGCGCAAGAGCGTATCGCCGGACTTCACGGTGTACGTCTTGGGTGCGGGCGTCGCGGTTGGCGGGATCGGCGTCGGGGACGCGGCGAGAGCGCCGGTAGCGCCGGCCGTACCGCAAACGGTCAGGCCTTGCGGACCGGGTGTCGCCGTGACGCAGATGCCCGCGACATCCGAACGCGGCGGCTGCGGCAGCGGTTCATCGCTGCTGCCCGTGGCGTAGAAGATGACTACGAACAGACCTGAGAGTAGGAGAAGGGGCGCCGTAACCCCGGCGAACGTGTGCCCGAGACTCTCGGAACACCAGTCCCACCACACGTGGACAAACTTCAATCAGGGCCTCCCATGACCCCGCCGCCGTGTAATCTACCACACTCGTTACATAAAACGATCCTTTGTCCGGGTGAAAATTGTCCCGCACCGATCAGGTTTGGATGACTTGCATACCGTCAGCAAAAGCAGCAGGCTTTAGCATCGCGTCTTTGAAACCTTGAACGGATCGCAACGGAGGCAACATGGCACTGAAGGTCGTCGTCCCCAACCAGCTCATGCGCAACGAGACCATCGTCGAGCGGCTCGAGGCTGAGGGCTGCGAGATCGTGCGTTTGCCCCCGTGGGAGCAGGGTGGTTCCACCGAGTGGACCGGCGAGGAGATCGAGCGCTACTGGATGGACGCCGATGCCTTCGTCGGCACCTTCGCGCCGAAGCCGATTAGCCGCAAGGTGCTGGAGGCGGCGACCAAGCTGCGCGTTGGCGCCAGCCCGATCATCGGCACCGAGACGATCGACGTCGAAGCCGCGACCGAGCTCGGCATCGCCATCGGCTACGGTGCCGCGGCCGAGAACCTCCTCGGTGTCGCCGAAGCCGTCGTCATGCTTAGCGCCGCGCTGCTGAAGAACCTCCCCGGCAAGTGGGAAGCGGTCCGCAGCGGCGGCTGGCGTGTCACCGACCCGGGTCACATGGTCATGCACCGCACGATCGGCCTCGTGGGCCTCGGCAACATTGGCCGGGCGGTGGCTGCGCGGTTCCAGGGCTGGGACGTCAGGCTGATCGCCGCGGACCCCTACGTCACTTTCGAGGGCGCCCGAGCCATCGGCGTCGAGCTGGTCGACCTCGATACGTTGTGCCGCGAGGCCGACATCGTCTCGGTCATGACGGTGCTCAACGCCGAGACTTATCACCTCATCGGTGAACACCAGCTCGGCCTGATGAAGCCGAGCGCCTTCCTGGTCAACACTTCGAGAGGTCCCTGCGTGGACGAGGAGGCGCTGACGAAGGCGCTTGACGAGGGCCGCATCGCCGGCGCCGCCGTCGACACGTGGGAGTGGGAGCCGGCGCGGGAGGACAACCCGCTGCGGACGCACCCTAAGGTGATTGCGACAGGCCACAACATAGGCCACTCGGAGGAGGTGTACGCCGCGCTTCCGGGACTGGCAGCCGAGAACATCCTCAAGGGCCTGCACGGCGAGCCGCCCACCTGCTTCCGCAACCCCGAGGTGCTGGGTCGCTGGCGAGAGCGCATGGCCGGTTTCGGCGTCACCTTGCGCGTCTAGCAAGGTTTTCGTTATTCGAAGCGGTCGAAGCGCTATGGACCGTCGCGTTGTGCCGCCTCGCCGCATGCAGGAAAATCGAAGCAGCATGTCGGTTATTCGAGCAGCCGGACGCGCGTCGTGGCGGTAAGTCCGCAGCACTTCACGGAGATTGATGGTCTACGCGTGCAGTTTCGCGTGCGCGGAAAAGGCGAGCCCCTGTTGTTGCTGCATGGCTGGGGCGGCTCGTCGCTTAGCTTCATGTCGATAGCATCCCGCCTGGAAGCGCACTTCCGCGTCATCGCACCCGATCTGCCCGGCTTCGGCTTCAGCGAGATGCCCCCCAGGCCCTGGGGTGCCGCCGACTACGCAGACGCCGTCGAAAAGCTGATCGGGACGACCGGCCTCGGCGCCGTCAACGTCATGGGACATTCCCGCGGCGGCGTCATCGGCACCGCGCTGGCCATTTCGAGGCCCGACCTGGTGAAGCGACTCGTCCTCGTCGCGGCGCCGGTCGTGCGCCTGCAGGCCGATAAGGACGTGCGATCCCGCATCGGTGGCTACGGGCGGGTGAAGTTCGTCGCGAACCTGTTGCCGCCGTTCAAGCAGCGCATTCTCGACTGGGGACGCATGAAGTACGGCTCCGAGGACTATCGTCAGGCCGGAGCCATGCGTCCGACGCTGGTGAAGGTGCTGGGCGAGGACTGGCGTAGCGCGTTGCCCGACGTCACGATGCCAACGTTGCTGATCTACGGCGAGCAGGACGAGGACGTGCCCCTGGCCGTCGCCGAAGCCGCGATGCAGTCGCTGCCAGCCGGTGCCCGGCTCGAGGTCATCGAGGGCGCGGGGCACTTCCCCTTCCTCGACAAGCCCGAAGCGTTCATGGACGCCCTGAACTCGTTCCTGCTCCCCGCCGAGGCCGTATCGGATGCCTGAGGTCTGGCTCCTTCTCGCAATCGGCCTGATTGCCTGGTCTGTGCTGCTCTACGTCCGCACGAAGCGGTTTTTGCACATCCTCCAGCTAGAGGAGTACCTCACACGTGAATACTCCCACTGGCTCGCGACCAACTATGCGCGGTATCTCAGGCTGCTCCATGCATGGACGGCGGTTGCGGTTGCTTGCGCAGTGGTCTTCATCGTTATCGGGCGAGTCGAAGTGCTCTGGGTGGCGATCTGGGGCCTGCATGCGCTGCTCTCGCTTTCGATAGGCGGTCAGCAAGCCAAGGCAAAGAAACCGCTGGTCATGACGGCGCGCGCGAAGCGCATCTTCTACGCAGCCCTGGGACTCGCCGCTGTCGTGGTAGCGCTCGTTACCGGCCTTGGCCTGATCGTGAGTGACAACGTAGCAGTTGCACTCGCCATCCTGGCGATGACGCTGATGACACTGTTCGCCGGTCACGTCGTCCTCGCCGCGAACCTCCTCCTCTGGCCCCTGGAGGAGCGTACGCGGCGCAAGTTTCAGCGCATGGCCGAGACGAAGATCCGCGAGCGTAACCCGAAGGTGATCGCCATCACGGGCAGTGCCGGCAAGACGACGACCAAGGAGCTTGTTGGCCCACATGCTGGCCGCTCGCTACCGCGTCCTGCGCACACCGTCCAGCTTCAACACGCCGATGGGCATCTCCCGCACCGTGAACGACGCGCTGACCGACCAGGACTACTTCGTCGTGGAGATGGGGGCGTACAAGAAGGGCGAGATCGCGAAGCTGTGCAGGCTGGTCGGCGGCACGGACATCAGCGTAATCACGACGGTGAACGCGCAGCACCTCGAGCGCTTCGGCTCGCTGGAGAAGACTGCCGAGGCCAAGTTCGAGATCGTCGAAGGCCTCAAGCCGGGGGGCGTCGCCGTGCTCAACTTCGACATCCCGGCGATCCGCATGCACGCCGCGAACCACCCCGACCTCGACATCCTCACCTTCGGCATCGAGTCCGATGATGTGCGACTGCGCGCAACGGGCGTTCGCGAGCAGGAGGGCGGCATCGAGGTCGATGTCGCCGTGGATGGCCAGACCGTTACGGTGAGGGCGCCGCTTCTCGGTCGACATAACGCAGGTAACGTCCTCGCAGCCATCGGCGTCGGGCTCACCTGCGGCCTCGACCTGCAGTACATGGCCGCGGCGCTGCGCCAGGCCCGGCCGCCGGAGCACCGGCTGCAGCCGATGACCCTGGCGACCGGCGGCATCCTTCTGGACGACGGCTACAACGGCAACCCACAGGG
Source organism: uncultured Chloroflexia bacterium (assembly GCA_963731765.1). Lineage (GTDB taxonomy): Bacteria > Chloroflexota > Dehalococcoidia > DSTF01 > WHTK01 > WHTK01. The sequence goes on along the minus strand of CAVSWS010000018.1, from coordinate 184,158 downwards.
CATCATCGGCGCCATCGAGGTGCTCGGCACCTACGCCCCGAAGCGGCGCATCGTGATTACGCCGGGCCTGATCGAGATGGGCAAGGACCGCGCCCAGTACCACGAAGCCATCGGCCACGCTGCCGTGGGCAACGTCGACATGGCCTACCTCATCGGGCCGAAGCAGACCGCCGACATCCGCAAGGGCATGCTGGAGGCCGGCTTCCCGGAGAGCGGCATCTACACCGCCCGCAGCCTCGACGAAGCGCGAGAGCAGGTCACGGCAACCGGCGGCTGGGACGCCGGCAGCGTGGTCCTCATCGCCAATGACCTGCCGGACCAGTTCGACGAGTACCTGGTGATATAAGGCCTACGCTTTGTGCGGGTGCTGGAACTCTGGAGCCGTCTCGATGAACTGCCGGACTTCTTTCGTCAGTCCGTTCCAGAACAGGAACCCCAATGGCGCACCGACCAGCATGCGGGGCCAGAAACGGGGACTGATGCCGCTATACACGAATCTGGTTTCAGACCGGCTTTGCTCCAGCCTGAGCGCGACACCGACGAAGGGGTTCTTCACAACCATGAAGTCCCGTACCACCATGAGTTCCCATACTCTGATAAGAGGACCCTTGAACTCCTCCACCGCATATTTGCCCTCGAAATGCCGTGCGAAGATCGACTGCGCCTCTCCTTTGGTCAGTTTCGGATTGTACGCAATGCTGGCGACGGCCATTTGTCCCCCTTCCTCCTTGTTGAAACCTGATTGCAGGGAAAATGGGCAGGGCTCGATCTGGTGTAAAGCTGTACCTTACAGAACTCGGCAGTCGTGACGGTAAGCGCAGTGCTGCCTAAAATCACCTCATGACGAACCAGAAGACACGCATCGCCGTCTTCTTCGGCGGTCGTTCCGTCGAGCACGGCGTTTCGATTGTGACCGCGGCGCAGGTGATGGGCTCGATGGACCCGGGGCGCTACGAAGCGATCGCCGTTTACGCCACGGAGGGCGGCGAATACTTCGTCGTGCCGGAGTTCAACGTCTCGGACTTCACCGGCCTACCCCTGAACCCGCAGGCCTTCGATGCCTTCGCGCGCAGCAAGGGCAAGCGCGTCCTCGTCGGCGCCGAGAAGGGCCGGCTGCTGGCGACGGTTGGTCGCGGTCTCACCGGCGAACGTCTGACACCCATCGAGGTCGACGTAGCCTTCTCGATCGTCCACGGCAGTCACGGCGAGGACGGCACGCTGCAGGGCGTCTTCGAGCTCGCCGATGTGCCGTACGTGGGACCGAACCTGGTACCCGCCGCCATTGCGATGGACAAGATCGCGTCGAAGGCCGTCTTCAGGGGCCTCGGGCTGCCGACGGTCGATGGCATCTGGCTCGACCGCCTGATGTGGCAGACGGACCAGCCTTCGGTAGTCGAGAAGGTCAAGGCGCTGGGCTTCCCGGTGTTCGTGAAGCCGGCGACGCTCGGGTCCAGCATCGGCGTGTCGCGGGTCAACGCGGACGACGATGAGTACAGCCTCCTGTTCGCTGTCGACACCGTGCTCAACTACGACGGTCGTTGCATCGTCGAGCGCGCCGTTCCCGGTGGCATGGACATCAACTGCGCCGTCATGCGCACTCACGATGGCGTGCGCGTCAGCCAGTGCGAGCGCCCTGTGAAGGACGAAGAGGTGCTGGATTACGCCGCGAAGTACCTGCGCGGCAGCAAGCAAGAAGGCATGGCCGCGGCCCGCCGCATCTTCCCCGCCGACATCCCGGACGAGGTCGCTACCCGCATCCGCACCATGGCAGAGAAGGTCTACACGGAGCTCTCGATGCACGGTCTCGCCCGCATCGACTTCCTGGTGGAGCCATCGACGGAGTGGAACGTCTACATCAACGAGATCAACGCCATTCCCGGCTCCATGGCAATGTACTTCTGGGAGCTCGAAGGCATGAAAGCCTCCGAGGTGATCGACGTTCTCGTCGCCGACGCCCGCGCCTCCCACCGCGAGAAGCAGCGCACCGTCTTCAGCCTGAGCCAGGTCCGCTAGCAGCTCGGGGGAGCGTCGGCACATGGGCCGACGTTGCGCAAAGCGGCGATTTGCCCGCATGCTTCCCTCGCAAGCCCCTCCGGTGATTCGGGGTGCGTCTAGGAGAACTGTCTACGTATGAAGATTGGCATCATTACTGCGCCCGAGCGACAGCAGCAGTTCACGCGCGTGGCGCAACCGGACATGGAGTGCGTCTTCGTATCGGACGCCGCGAGTGACGATGAGAAGGCTGCCGGCCTGAAAGAAGTCGACGCCATCCTCGTTGGTGCTCCGACGGCGCTCCTGAGCGTCGATGTGCTGCGTCAGTGCCCCAACGTGAAGCTGGTGCAGAGTATCCTGGCCGGCTACGACCGCTTCGACATCAAGGGTATGAGCGAGCTCGGCGTGCCTTTCGCGAACAACGGCGGCGGTAACGCCGTGCCGGTTGCGGAGCATGCATTGGGCATGGTGCTTGGGCTGTGTCGGAACATCTATCGGCAGGCGGCCAATGCCCGGGCGCGCAAGTGGAACGAAGGCATGCGGGCGATACCGAGCTGGGAGCTGAGCGGCAAGCGCGTCGGCCTCGTGGGCTTCGGCCCCATCGGCCAGGCGATGGCGCGCCTCCTGCTGGGCTTCGGCACCGACACGGTGTACTACAAGCGCACACAGGCGCCGGCGGAGGTCGAGGCTGAGCTACACGCTCGCTACGTGCCGCTGGACGAGCTGATGAGCACGTCCGACGTGATCTCGGTCCACCTTCCCCTGACGCCGGAGACGCGACACCTGCTCGGCGCGCGGGAGCTCGGCCTGATGAAGCCCACGTCGGTCATCGTGAATACCTCGCGCGGTGGCGTCATCGACGAGCAGGCGCTGATCGAAGCACTGCAGGCCGGCCGTATCGCCGGCGCCGGTCTCGACGTGACGGACCCGGAGCCCGCGAATGACGACAACCCGTTGCTGGACATGGACAACGTGATCCTGACGCCGCACCTTTCGGGTGGGTCCCGGGAATCGGGACAACGCAGCGCCCGGTTCGCCATGGAGAACATGCGTCGCGCCGTCCTGGGCGAACCGATTCAGTCCGTCGTCCGGCCCTGACGAAACGAGAGGTCTTCACTCCAGAACAGACATTTGTACGTCTGTAACGCTCGGCGGCATTTTCGATCCGCAGACGGGACCCCAGGCGATTGAGACTGGTGGCATGGAACTTCTCGATGTCGTTGTCACCGTTGGTCTGACCAGCCTGGCCTTCTTCGTCGGTTTCTGCGCTCGCGGATTGTTCTCCGAGGCGAGGGGCGACGAATGGCCGATCGCAGAACGTGCGCGGCACCCGTACGAACCGCCTCGCCCGCACGAGCGCCTCTAGGTCACTCCACGAGGACGCTGCCAGTTGTCGCGTGGTTGAGGTGGGCGACCTTAGCCGGAGCCGCCGCCCTCGGACGTCCGGGCTGAGCTGGCCAGGGCCAGGGTGCGCTCCTCCTTCGCGATGGCGCGCTCCCGCTGCAGCTTTTCCAGCGCTTCGTCACGGAGACGGCTCGCCAGGATGATGCCAAGGATGCTCATGGCGGTCATGACCCAGAAGGCATAACGGAAGGCCTGAGCCTGAGCATCGAGCGGGGCGGTACCGGCCGCAATCGATGTGCCTGCCGGTGCATTCGTGAAGGTCAGCCCGACGATAAGAATCGTGGTCAGAATCGCGGTACTGAACGCGGTGGTAAGCCGCTGGCCCGTGGTCACCAGTGAGGTGGCGCGGGGCAGGTCCTCCTGCTCCACGGTGTTGTAGGCGACGATCTGGACGAACTGACCGAACAGGCCGAGACCGAGGCCGCGCATGGAAACAAGGACTACCAGGATCCAGGTGCTGGTGCCGGCCGTGGCGAATGTCCACAAGAACGTGCTCACTGCCATGACTGTGAGGCCGGACATGATGATCGGGCGCGGGCCAACCCGTTCGTACAGCTTCCCGGCGACGTTCATCGTGATGAAGGCAATGATGCCCATCGGTATGAGCACCTGACCGGCGTCGGCGGCGCCCATCTCGTGCACGCGCTGGAGATAGAGCGGGATGATCACGTTGAGGCCGAACAGCGAGAAGATGCCGATCCACTGCACGAACATCGCCAGCCGGAACATTGGCGCCGCGTACAGCCGCAGCTTCAGCATCGGGTCGTGATGCCTGAGTTCGTGTCGAATGAAGAGCCCGAACGAGATTACGCCACTGATCGTCAGCAAAAGGATGACGGGTGAGGTCCAACCGATCTCCGAGCCTCGGCTGGCGGCGAACAGGAGGCTGGGGAAGGCCAGCGTCGCGAACGTGAGGCCCTTCACATCAAGGCGCGTGTCCTTCTTGACGACGGTCTCTTTAAGGATCTTGTACGCGAAGACGATGTTGATCAGTCCCACCGGCACGTTGATGAAGAACACGAAGCGCCAGCCCACGTATTGCACGAGGTAACCACCCACGGCAGGGCCGATGAGCGGCGCGAGCAGCGTCGGCATGCCCAGAATCGCCACGAAGCGAGGGCGCTCCAGGGGCGTGATCATGCTAAACACGATCGCCATACCTAAAGGCTGTAACATGCCGCCACCCAGGCCTTGCAGCATTCGGAAGAAGATCATGCTGCCGATGTTGGGGGCGAAGCCGCAGAGGGCGGACCCGGTGATGAACGCGCCCAGCACGAACATATACAGGCGCTTCATGCCGATGCGCTCGCCGAGGAAGCCGCTCATCGGTATGACGATGACCAGTGCCATGACGTAGGCAGTGACCACGAGCTGGCCCTGGCCCAGGCTGGCGTTGAAGTCCGTCAAGATCGAGGGCAGGGCGATGTTGATGATGTTGTTGTCGAGGATCGCCATGAAGGTGCCGGCCGTGGTGACGGCCAGCGGGATCCAGCGGGGATCGATGCCCTTCTTGGGCTCGGTTAAGGCTTCTTCGTTCACAGGGTTACTCTGTCTGCGTGAGCGACCGTGAGGACAGAGCTAAGGTTCGGGGTGTCACGATCGGTAATGTTCACTGTACGTTAAGGTCAAAATTACGGACATTAAGGTTCGTCGTCAACTGAAATAGGCGATTTCAATACCGACCTATCTCTGACCCTCAGTTTCCGGCGTACACTGGCGCCATCTTCACATTTGCGGGAGGTTTCGATGACTATCGCTCTCTCTCACGGCGGACCCACTATTTACAACACGGGAAGGCGGTCGCAGCAGATGCTGGTCGGCACGGCCCGCGGCGTTACGACCATCGAGCGCGACGGCGACGGCTGGCGCGTCGCCGACGAAGCCCTGACCGACAAGCACATCGGCGCCATCCTCATCGAGCCTGGCTCCGGCGCGATCTTCGCCGGCGCTTACCGTGATGGCTCCCTCAGCGCCAGCTTCGATGCCGGTGCTACGTGGCAGCAGCGCGACGCAGGCCTCACTGAGCACGACGTCTACAGTCTGGAGGCGGTCGAAATCAACGGCCGCACGCGCCTCTTCTGCGGCACTGAGCCCGCGAAGCTCTTCGTCAGCGATGACCTCGGCGAGACCTGGCGGGAGCTAAACGGCCTGCGCGACGTTTCGACCGTCGGCTCCTGGAGCTTCCCGGCGCCGCCGCATGTCGCCCACGCGAAGCACATTACCTTCGACCCGCGAGACGCCCGCACCATGTACATCAGCGTCGAGGTCGGTGGCCTCCTGCGCAGCACTGACGGCGGCGAGACCTGGCACGACGTTCCCGGCATGTACGAGGACGTGCACCGCCTGCTCATCCGGCCGGACCACCCGGAGCACATGTACGTCTCCGGCGGCGCCGGCCTCTGGCAGAGCGACGACGGCGGCGAGACGTGGCGCAACACCACGGACCACCACCACGAGATCGGCGGCTACCCGGACCAGCTCGTCTATCACCCGAATAACCCGGACCTGATGTTCGTCGCTTCGGCGAAGGACTCCCCCGGGGCGTGGCGCAACAACCCCTTCGCGGGCGCTCGCATCTCACGCAGCCGCGACGGCGGCGCGACGTGGCAGCCGTTGACCAACGGCCTGCCGGACCGCATGCAGGGCAACGTCGAAGCCATGTGCCTCGAAGTCACGGGGCCGGGCGAGGCGTGCTCTCTCTTCGCGGCCACCACGGCCGGCGAGGTCTGGGTGAGCGACGACGCCGGCGAATCGTGGACCCTCGCCCTCTGCGACCTTGCGCCGATCTCGAAGGGCGGCCACTACATGCCCCTGGCAGCCGGACGCGCGTAACCGATCCGGCATCACAGCATCGAAAGGCCCGTCGAGCATCTCGACGGGCCTTTCTCGCCTTCGCAAGGGAGCGGCTTGCGATGCACCTCGTCTCGGATCTGCCACGTCGCCTGCCTGGCGCTTTGCAGTCGTGCGAGCGCCGTTGTGCGAGACTATTTAGAGGAAGAATCGAGGAGGTGCCTCATGCTTCGGAGACTGGAAGACATCACCGGCTGCAAGGTCGCGGCCACGGATGGTGAGATTGGCTCGGTCAAGGACGTGCTGTTCGACGAGGGCAAGTGGGGCGTGCGGCACCTTGTCATCGATACGGGTAGCTGGCTAAGCGGCAAGCAGGTCCTCATTTCCCCCTTCTCGGTGCAGCGCATCAACCTGGACGAGCACGTGGTCGCGCTGAACCTGACGCGGGAGCAGATCGAGGGCGCTCCGCCGATCGACAGCGATCGCCCTGTCTCGCGCCAGTTCGAGAAGAACTACTACGAGCACTACGGCTGGCCGCCGTACTGGATAGGCCCCTATGCCTGGGGCTTCTGGGCTGTTCCTACGATACCGAACGACTACGGACATACACCCACGCCGGGTGAGCGCGAGGCGGAAGCCGCCCGTGAGGCTCAGGACGACCCCTATCTGCACAGCTTCAAGGCCGTCGACGGCAACAGCGTTGAGGCTTCCGATGGCTCGCTGGGCGACATCGAGGACATCATCATCGACGACGCGAGCTGGGACGTGCGCTACTTCGTGGTCGACACCGCGAAGTTCCTGCCCGGCAAGGACGTGCTCGTACCCCCGGACAGCATCGGCGGCATCATCTACACAGACGCAACCGTCCGCATCGACATGACCCGCGACCAGCTGAAGAGCCGGCCGGAGTTCACCTCGATAGCCGCGCTGAACGAATCGACTTCCGATGGGCCCGTCAGGTTGTCGCGCTAGCAACGCAGTCGATCGGCAAGTGCCCGCTGGTCATCTCCTGCCTTAAGCGCTACCGTTACGGCGCAATTCGCGACGCGCCGAGCAGGGCGCAGGCGGGGGAGAAGCCATGACAACCACGCAGCAGGGCACCAATTACTACGGCTTCGGGCTGGCCCAACGACCGAAGCTCTCGGGGCGTCGCTTCGCCGATAACGCCGGCCACACGGCGCGCTGGATGCCGATGGCCGAGGAGTCGCGCAAGACGCCGTTCAAGGGCGTCACGACCGATGGCAACGTGGTCCCCGGCCTGTTCCCGGTCCGCCAGACGGGCCACTCGACGCGCCCGATCGTCGATGCGGCGAAGGCTTTCCTCGATACCCTCGACGTGGAGCAGAAGGGGAGCGTGTCATTTGACATAAACGCCGACGAGTGGCGCATGTGGTTCAACATCAGTCCCTTCGTCTTTCGCCACGGCCTCATGCTGGAGGACCTCACCGATACACAGCGAGACGCCGCGCTGGCGATGGTCGCCGCTTCGATGAGCCGGACCGGCTTCGAGAGCATGCGCAACTGCATGCGGCTCAACCACACAATCGGCGAGATCACCGGCGCCGCGGATGAGTACGGCGAGTGGGTGTACTTCCTCAGCCTCTTCGGCACGCCTTCGGAGACGGAACCGTGGGGCTGGCAGCTGGACGGACACCACGTCAACCTGCACTGCTTTGTCATGGGAGACCAGCTTGTGTTCACGCCGGCCTTCCTCGGCTCGGAGCCCGTCGTCGCCACCAGCGGCATCTTCGACGGCGTCTCGGTCATGCAGGAGGAGCAGAACAGCGCCCTCAAGCTCATGCTCGCCCTTGACCCGGCGCTGCAGAACAGGGCAACGGTCAGCAAGGAAACCCACGGGGCCTTCGCGGGCGCCTTCCGCGACAACTTCGAGCTGAAGTACGAGGGTCTGCGCGCCGACGCGCTATCGAGCGCGGAGCAGTCGATGCTCTGGGACGTCGTGCGTACGTACGTGGGCCGCATCCGCGACGGCCACAGCGACGTGACGATGGACGACATTCGCGCCCACATGGACGAGACCTACTTCGCGTGGATGGGCGAGTGCACCGAAGACGCCGTCTTCTACTACCGCGTGCACAGCCCCGTCATCCTCATCGAGTTCGACCACCAGGGCGGCGTGGCATTCGACAACAAGGTTCCGTCCCGTAACCACATCCACACCCTCGTCCGCACGCCCAACGGCAACGATTACGGCAAAGACCTCCTGCGGCAGCACCACGAGGCCGTCGCGCACCAGGGTGCTGGCATAGAGGCATAGGCGCATAAAGCGCGGTGTCCTGGCTTCGAAATGCGGCTGGGCGTTCCGTGCGCGCCCGCCGGATGCTGTCCGAACGGAACTCAAGTCGGGTCTCACGTGGGTCCTCGCGTCCGCTCGAACGTGGCTGCGCTGGCTCATGCCGAGATTGCCAGAACGCCCTCGTCCGGCTAAAACTGACTCGGCCTCCAGCAGACTCGGCGCCACAAGAACGGAGCTCCCTCATGCGCATCGATACCCACTCCCACATGATCCCGGCGAAGTTCGTCAACGGTGAGGAGGTGCACTTCCCCCTCGACGGCTCGAACGAGGTGCACACGCGCCCGCTACATACGGCCTTCAACTACGAAGACGACACGCTCTACAGCGTCGAGCGCCGGCTGCGCGACATGGACGCCCAGGGCATCGATATGCACGTGATCTCGCTGCAGCCGATGTTCACTTACGCCCTGCCGCCCGAGCGGGCAATCCCGGTATGCCGGAGCATCAACAACGCTTTCGCCGAGGTGGTGGCCGGCCACTCGAAGCGTTTCATCGCCCTCGCCGACGTGCCCCTGCAGTCGCCGGAGGACGCGGCGAAGGAACTTGAGCGGGCGGTGCGTGACCTTGGTCTGCGCGGCGCCGAGATCTGCAGCCAGGTCAACGGCAAGAACCTCGACGACCCGTCGATGACCGTGTTCTTTGCCAAGGCGCAGGAGCTGGACGTGCCGCTGTTCATCCACCCGGCGGGCGTGCCGAACCTGGAAGAGCGACTCGGCGGCTATTACCTGACGAACCTCATCGGCAACCCCATGGACACCACGATCGCTGCCGCCAGCCTGATCTTCGGCGGCGTGCTGAAGGCGTTCCCGCGTCTCAAGGTGTATCTGGCCCACGGCGGCGGCGCCTGCCCGTACATTCGCTATCGCTGGGACCACGGCTGGAAGGTGCGCGACGAGGGCAAGGTGAACATCGAGCGCCCTCCGAGCGAGTACTTCAAGCAGCTCTACTTCGACTCGCTGACCCACGGCGCGCCGGCCCTCAGCTTCCTCGCGAGCACGGTCGGACCGGAGCGCATCATGATCGGCACCGACTACCCGTTCGACATGGGCAACTACAACTCGGTCGCCGGCGTCGAATCGGCGGCTGGGCTCACGGACGCCGAAAAGGACCTCATCCTCGGCGGTAACGCGCTGCGGTTGTTCAACCTCGGTTAGCGCGACCGGGTTCCGATTGCGCGAATCCGCGAATCCTCCTACGCTCCAGCACTAGCGAGGCGCTTCGATCCGCCCACGACGTAGCACAGCAAGAAAGGCTCACTCCCATGCCCGAGTTCGTCAGCAACGAGCAGATTGTCCAGGCGGCGCGTCGCAACCTGCCGCAAGGGCCGTGGGACTACCTCGTCGGCGGCTCCGAGTCCGAAACCACGTTTCGGCGCAACCGTCTCGCCTTCGACCGCATCGCACTGCGTCCCCGCGTCCTGCGCGACGTGAGCAAGATCGACACCTCGACGACCTTCCTGGGGCAGCACCTGCGCATCCCGGCCCTCATCGCGCCCATCGGATCGCTGCAGGCCTTCACGCCCACCGGTGGTGTTGCGGCGGCTGAAGCGGCGCACGAGTTCGGTGTGGTGCCCGTGATCAGCACGGCGACGGAGCCCGGGCCTGAGGCAATCGCGGCGGCGACCCCCGGCGCGAAAATCTTCCAGCTCTACGTCCGCGGCGACGATGACTGGGTGGCTGACCTGCTGAAGCGCGTCGGCGACTCGGGCTACATTGGGCTCGCCATCACCGTCGACCTCGCCGTGGACAGCAACCGCGAACGTCCGATGCTCTCCGGTTACACGCGTCTGAGCCGTCGCAACGGGCCTGCCAACCCGCTGTTCCAGTCTCGTCTGGACTGGGACCGCATGGAGGAGTACCGCAAGCTCATGGATGCGCCCGTGATGATCAAGGGCGTCCAGACGGCGGAAGACGCCGAGCTCTGCCTTGAGCACAACGTCGACGTCATCTGGGTCTCGAATCACGGTGGCCGTCAGCTCGACCACGCCATGGGCACGCTCGACACTTTGCGAGAGGTCACGGAAGTGGTGCAGGGGCGTGTGCCGATCATCGTCGATGGCGGCGTGCAGCGCGCTACCGACATCCTCAAGGCGATCGCCCTGGGCGCCGACGTCGTCGCTATCGGCCGGCTTACGGGCTATGGCCTCGCGGCCAACGGCAAGGACGGTCTCGTGCGGGTGCTGGAGATCCTGGAGCACGAGATGATCTCGGCCATGGGCCTGCTCGGCGTCACGAGCATCGATCAGCTCGGTCCGGAGTTCGTGCGCGAAGCCGAGTCGGTCACGCCGCCGCACGAGATGAGCGGTTGGGTGAACATGCCCGGCGGCCGCCTCCTGTAGCTCGGAGCGACTGCTCGTCCCTGCTCCTAGGGACTCCAGATTTTCTGCAGATCAGCTATCGAGACGTCTGAGCTCGAAGCGGGGCTCAGGCGGTCGACCTGCATGCATTCGATGTAGGCCGCTGCATCGATCGTCGCGGTGGGGAGCACCGGCGGTTGTACGAACGGCGGGTTCTGGAAGTCGAACAGATCGAGCATGGCGTCGGCCGCGGCCACGCGCTGGGTCAGCGGTGGCAGGCTGAACCGTGTCGAGATGAACTTCAGGATTGAAGTGTGGTCGTAGACGACGTGGGAGACGTGCGCCTGCCTGGAGAACGGTGAGATTGCGGCGAACGGCACACGCACACCGTAGTGGTCGAAGGCCCCCGCCACGTCGCCCGGCCGTAGCATCGGCGCGATGTTGTCGGGTTGAGTTGCGGCCGGCGGCGCAACGTGGTCGTAGTAGCCGCCGTGCTCGTCGTATACGTGGAACAGGACGGACGACGACCAGTTCGGGCTGGCTATCAGGGCGCGAATGATGCTGGCAACGTACCGCTGACCGATCTGAATGTTGGACGGCGGGTGCTCGTCGTTCTCCACGTTCGGCGCCGCCAGGAAGACGGGGTCTACGAACGCCACCTGCGGCAACCGCCCCAGGCGCGCGTCCTGGAAGTAACGGTCGATCGGTGCCAGGTTCCACCAGCGGCGGCGGACATAACCGAAGATGGCGGCGAACGGTACCTGGGAGAAGTAGACCTTCCAGCTAATGCCTGCCCGGTCCAGCTGCTCAAAGATCGTCCCGTTGGGTGGGGCGAGGGAGCCGGGGTCCCGGAGGATGTTGGGGATTTCGTTGTAGATGTGGCCGAACGATGTGCCGGCGAGGAGGTAGAAGCGGTTGGGGAAGGTCGGGCCCGGGACCGATGAGAAGTAGCGGTCGCCGATGGCGAACTTGCTGTACAGGCTGTAGTAGAAGCCCAGCTCATCGCTCGTGTGGTACGACATCGCCCGGCTGCCGTTGGGGTCCAGCGTGTGCTGGTTGGTCGCCGTGAAGCCGTCCATCTGACCGCCGTCGATGGCGAGATGCGTGCCGTTCCAGCTGTGGTCGAGGTCGACAACCGCGCACGAGTTGGCGCCGTGGAACGCCTCGATAGCGGGGCCGCTGGGGTTAGTCGGGTCTGGGTTGGACGCGTCGTTGGGCAGACCGTCTGCGTCCGGCTGGCCCTCGGCGTGAAGCTGCCCGAAGTAGTTGTCGAAGGAGTGGTTCTCCTGCATGACGACAACGACGTGCTTGACCTGCTCCAGGCCTCCGCCGGTTGCACGGGCAGTGGTTGCTTTCGGCAGGCCGCTGCCGACGAGGGCTGATAGCGCCGCGCCGGCGGTCATGGAGCCGAGTTGGCGGCGGGTGATGCGGCGTCGCCCCGGTCCGGTGCCCTGTTGAGCGCTCTTGCTGACGGAGTATGTCCGTTTCATCCCTGCGAAGCCTTTCGCTGTTCACGCTCCCTCTTGGAGGCAGCACGAGATTAGCACCTGCTGGTGATTGCGCCGTCAGGCGGCGGTCAAGTTTCGGTAATCGAGGTTCCCATCGACATAGTAGTTTCATGGGAGCGGAATGCGTCGGAAGTGTGTGAATAGGCTTCACGAACTTTGACAATCGATCTATCCTTCAAATGTTTTCGGTTGGAAAGCGTCGATATCCTTTACGTGCACGTAAATCACGAGTCGAGGAGGCAGGCATGCTATCGGTAGAAGACAACGAGCTTGTAACCAACACCAACAAAGGCACGCCCATGGGGGAGCTGTTCCGCCGCTTCTGGATCCCGGTCGCCCTCTCAGAAGAGCTGCCCGGTCCGGATTGCGTGCCCGTGAAGCTCAAGATCCTCAACGAGGACCTCATCGCCTTTCGAGACTCTGAGGGTCGCGTTGGTCTGATCGACGCCTTCTGCCCCCACCGTGGTGCGCCGATGTTCTTCGGGCGCAACGAGGAGGGTGGCCTGCGCTGCGTCTACCACGGCTGGAAGTTCGACGTCACCGGTCAATGCGTCGACCTGCCGAACACGCCCGAAGGCGACACCTTCATGAACAAGATCAAGACCGACGCCTACCCTTGCAGGGAGTCTGGTGGCATGGTCTTCGCCTACATGGGCCCGAAGGACAGGCAACCGCCCTTCCCGGACTTCGACTACAACGGACTGCCGGCATCGAACATCTACGTCACGAAGTTCCAGCTCGAGTGCAACTGGCTGCAGGCGACCGAAGGCGACTTCGACCCGAGCCACGGCGTTTTCCTGCACAGCACGCTGGACAACAACGCCAGCAACCCTGGGTTCACGCGCTTCGCCAACCGGGCGACCCAGAACCTCACCGGTCGCGGCCAGCGCAACTTCCTCGAGGGCCCGGTTGACCCGAACGAGCCGTTCCCCTTCTCGGTCGGCAACCGGCGGTTCAAGAAGGACGACATTCGCTCGAAGGACCGCCTCGAGGACATCGACGGCGCCTTCTACGCCATCGCCCGTCTGCCGCAGCAGCAGGACGGCGAGGAGCGAGTCGCCCTGGGCCTGCGCTTCCTCATGCCGACGTACTGCCCGCCCGGCGTCACTCGGCCCGGCCACTTCTCCTCGAACATTCGCGTGCCGATCGACAATGAGAAGATGATGTTCTTCCGCCTGCGCTGGAGCCCGAACCCGATGACGCAGGAGGACCTCGTCGAATACAAGCAGGGCGGCTACGCCTACCCGGAGATGCTCCCCGGCTCCTGGAAGACCAAGGCGAACGTCTTCAACGACTACGAGGTCGACCGCCTGGGCCAGAAGAGCCACCTGTACTCCGGCATCAAGACGTTCCCTCTACAGGACATCGCCATGATGGAGAACCAGTGGGGCCCGATCGCCAAGCGCGAGAAGGAGCACCTGGTGGCGATGGACTACCACATGATCTACTTGCGTCGAAAGCTCATCGCCGCCGCGAAGGCTATGGCGGAGGGCATCGAGCCGAAGGAGCCGTTCATCCCGGAGGCGTACCACTACCACAGCGCTTCCGCGGTGATCAAAAACGGCGATATCGAGGCGGCAATCGAGGAAGCGAAGGAGCGGGCAAAGCAGCCCCTTATGCCCCGCGAGGCGCCAAAGATCGCGGCCGTCTAACAAACCGTTGCGGCTCGAATTCTCCGAGTCGCCGACAATCTGGCAATCTAGCGATCGGGCAAGGATGATTCCTGCCTGATTGCACGATTGCCAGATTGCGCGTCTGCATAGCACGCAAAGAAGTTGGAGTAAGTCCTTGACCACCGAAACAGACACCAAGACCAAGATCGATGCCGCGAAGGCGTATGTGCGCGCCTTCTGCGGGTACGGCCAGGAGGCGTCAGACGCAGCGGCGCCGTACATCGCCCAGGACGTCGACCTTGTAAGCCCGCCCCTGCATGTCTACGGCCACGCCGGCATCATGGAGCGCATCAGCGGCCACTGGCCCGGCATGGGCATGTACAAGCAGGCCACCTGGGGCGAGCCGCAGGTCGAGGGCAACTCGGCGAAGGTGGAAGCGACGATGCCCGAGGGGTTGCCGACGAAGTCGCTGACCATCTCGTTCACCTTCAACGACGCCGGCCTGATCCAGCACGTCGAGGTGGCGCAGGTGCGCGGCACGCCGCCGGCGCCCGGTCCCGTGAAGCTGACGCAGGAGATCAAGGACCTCGTCAACAATTCGCTGGCCAACGACTGCCCGATCACCCTCGGCTACATGGCGAAGGACGGCCAGCCCAGCGTCTCGTTGCGCGGCAGTATGGTCGCCATTTCCGACACGCAGCTGGCGTTCTGGTCGCGTAACCCCGAGGGCGGCGTCACGAAGGCGCCGGAGTACAACCCGAAGATGACGGTGCTCTACCGCGACACGCCGAACAGGATCAACCTCCTGTTCCAGGGCGAAGGTCACGTCGAAAAGGACGAGACGATCCGCAACCAGGTGTTCGACATGATGCCCCAGATCGAGAAGGACCACGACGAGCCCCGCCGCGGCGCCTGCGTGGTCATCGACCTCAAGTCGGTGTCCGGCGCGACGTTCTCGGGCCCGGTGAGGATGGCGAACCAGTAAGCGATCCGTTTGCGGTCACAGACCGTACGCAGCCCTGCGCTGTCCTTCTGCAGCCAACCGAACGCCATCTGGATCTTCTTCGCGGGCTGTTGGAGCCCACCGGGACGGCCGGTAACCTCACCATGGACGCACACCTCGCAGCGCTGGCGATCGAGCACGGTGGCGAAGTCTGCTCGGCCGACGCTGATTTCGGGCGCCTTGCCGGCTTGCGCTGGACAAACCCGGTTCGCTAGACGGCCCGATCTCAGCGGTTGCGTGCGATTGAGCGCGGGTCTAGATTGCTCGCGATAACAGAGCCAGAGCGTTCCGACCAAGGAGGTCATTCCATGCCCGACACCATCGGTACCGGCCGCTTCACATATGAGACCGTCGAGGGCTGGGCGGAGATCCCGGCAGGCTACGAGTTCCCTGACGCCTCGGGCGTGACGGTGGACTCGCAGGACAACGTCTACATCCTCAATCGCGGCGCCCACCCGGTGATCGTCCTGGACAAGAACGGGAAGTTCGTGCGGTCGTGGGGCGAGGGCGAGTTCGACCAGCGCGCACACGGCATCCACTGCAGTCCAGACGACTTCATCTGGACCGTGAACGACAGCCAGCACTGCATCAAGAAGTACACGCCGGAAGGCAAGCTGGTGCTGACGATCGGCATCGAAGGGCAGCAGGCGGAGAAGTGGAGCGGCAACCCGTTCAACCGCCCGACCAACATGGCGGTCTCGCCCAATACGGGCGACGTCTACGTGACCGATGGCTACGGCAACAGCCGGGTGCACCGCTACACCGCCGAAGGCAAGCACGTCGTCTCGTGGGGCGCGCCCGGCGTCGACCCGGGCGAGTTCCAGGTGCCGCACAACGTCGTCATCGACCAGGACGAGAACGTCTATGTCACCGACCGCGAGAACTACCGCCTGCAGGTGTTCGATAGCAACGGCAACCTGAAGAACATCTGGCAGAACATCTACCGGCCTCAGGCCATGTGCATGGACCGCGAGGGCATCATCTACGTCGGCGAGATGCTCATGGATACCGAGCTCTCCGACTATCCGAAGGTAGGCCACCGCCTCAACGCCTACGACCGCTCCGGCGAGCGGCTCGCCCGCGTCGGCGACTCGATGATCGGCGATGGGCCCACGCAGTTCATCGCGCCCCACGGCTTCGGCGTCGATTCGCAGGGCAACCTCTACGTCGGCGAGGTCTCGTACACGGTCTACGGCCGTCGCCTGGACCCGCCGCAGACCTTCCGCTGCTTCCGGAAGCTGGAGCGCAAGGGTTAGAGCACACGAAGTCTCAGGTATGCGCCTCGGCGTGTAGGGGTCCAGCATGCTGGACCCCTACACGTTATGCCATGCTGTGCCACGCCTTGTAGCTTTCCAGCGATTCCGGCAGCTCGGCTCGAATGATCTCGCCGCGATAGTGCTTGCGTAGCTCCGCCGCCATGCCCGTCGCCAGCTGCGCGAGCGGCATGTAGTACCAGCAGGCCAGCTCGCGCTCGGCGAAACGCCAGCGTCCGTTCTCGCGGCGGTAGCGGTCCGTGTAGCGAAACGCCGCGATCCACGCTTCGCCGTTGAGCGCCATCTCCGCGTGTGCGGTGACCACGCCGTGCGCCTCGTCCGACCCATCGATCTCGACCGTGTGGGTGTGCGGGTAATGGAACGTCACGCCGTAATCACCAAAGCGCTTCGTGTAGTACTCCCGAAGTGCCGCGCGGCCGTCGATACGCATGACGCCATCGGCGTGACGCAGGACGCCGTCCTCAGTGAAGCAGTCGACGAAGCCGTCGAGGTCGCGGCTGTCGATGGCGGTGCAGTAGGCCGCGACAAGGTCGTTGATCGCCAGGCGGTCCTCGATGCGGGCGACGCGTTGTTCCAGCGAGGCTTCTGCAGTCACTTCGGCACCCCGTTCTCCATCGAAAGGGTCTCGTAGAGACGCATGGATTCGTGCAGGGTGATGGCGCGGTCCTTCCAGCGATAGAACTCGGCGTTATCCGGCTTCCGCGCTTCGGAGCGCATCTCGGCGACAGCGGCGTCGAGGTCCGTGTCGGTCGTCTCGTAGTCGGTCACGTAGATGCGCTCACCCTCGAAGTCTGCGACATAACGATGGCAGTTGTAGAAGTGAGGCACCTCACGCATGAGCTTCGGGATGTAGGTACCTTCGTACCAGGCATTGAAGGCCTGCTCCTCCTCCGGCTTGATCTTGAGTCGAACCTGGTAGATCACGCGTGTCATGCACCCTCCTCGTTTCCCTGCGGTCGATGGCTCGAGCCTGTCAGGTACATTCAGCCCCAACTCTTAAGCCTTTACAACTCCGGAGCCCGGCGCGATGATCCGGCCAGCCGCAAGGACGGCAGAACGGAGGGCTCTCATGGTTACGAAGACGCTGTGCATTTCGGCCGACTCCCACGTTGTCGAAGCCGCCGAGGTATTCGACGGACTGGAAGCGCGTTTCGGCGAGCAGGCGCCCAAGATCCTCAAGCATCCGGAGTACGGCGACATGCTCGTCGTTCCAGGTCAGCCCATCCGGCCCAACTTCGGTGTCGGCCGCTACGGCATCGCCGGCCTCTACGCCAACGACCCGGCGACAGTCCAGCGCATCCGTCAGGGCTACGACGGCGTTCGTCCCGGCGTGCTCGACCCGGTCAAGCGCGTCGAGGACCAGGAGATCGACGGCGTCGATGCGGAGGTGCTGTACCCGAGCCTCCTGTTCGCCATCTACCGCATGAACAACCCGGAGGTCGTAGCGGCGACCTTCCGTAACTACAACGACTGGCTGGCAAACTACTGCGCCCAGGCGCCCGGCCGGCTGTTCCCTCTCGCCTGTATCCCTCTGCACGACATCGATGAGGGGATCGCGGAGCTGGAGCGCGCGGCGAAGCTGGGCCACAAGGGCGGCTGCATCCCGTGCGTGCCGCCCGCCGACCTGCCGTACTCCGACCCGGCCTACGAGCCGTTCTGGGACAAGGCCGAGGAGCTCAACATGCCCCTCGATATGCACATCTTCACGACGGCAGCGACGAACCACGGCCTGCCCAGCTGGGGCCCGATCATGAACTACGCCCTCGCCCCCGCCGGCATGGCAGAGGTCATGGGCGACATCATCTGCGGCGGCGTCTGCGCCAGGCATCCGAAGCTGCGCTTCGTGCCGACGGAGTGGGAGATCGGCTGGGTGGGGCACTTCCTGCAACGCCTCGATTGGGCCCTGCACCGCGAGCCCTCCGCCGCGGCCGAAGAGGTCACGGAGATGCCCAGCGAGTACTTCCACCGCAACTTCCTCATGACCTTCGAGGACGACCTCATCGGCGTCATGACCCGTGAGCAGATTGGCGTGCGCAACCTCATGTGGGGTAGCGACTACCCACACCACGACTCAATCTTCCCGCGTTCGCAGGAGGTACTGGACGACATCTTCGACGGCGTCTCGGAAGAGGACCGCTACCGCATCACCGTCGCCAACTGCTGCGAGCTCTACAACCTGCCGTTCGATTACTAACGACGGCGGAATACTAACAACGGCGGAACCTCAAAACTGGAAACCTTGGAACCGGGTCCGTGCGTTCCAAGGTTCAGAGGTTCCAGGGTTCTGGCCCAGCCTGCTCGGAGAGCCGACTCGCCACACAGGAGTCCTAACCATGCTGGAACGCTCGACTATCGAAACACCGCAGGCGACTCTCGACGCCTATTACGAGGACCTCAAGCGCAACAACCTGGCGCCGCTGTGGACCCAGCCGGGCGGCCGCGATGAGCCTCAGAGCCGCTTTGTGCCCTTCCGCTGGCGCTGGCAGGACCTGCGGCCCCAGGCGATGCGGGCGCTGGAGCTCGTCGGCACCAGGGAGGCGGAGCGGCGTGTGATCTGCTGCACCAACCCCGCGGCCGGTCGTGGCGCTACGCCAACGCTCGTCGCCAACGTGCAGGTGGTCGGGCCGGGCGAGATCGCGAGGGCGCACCGTCACACAGCGGCGGCCCTGCGCATGATCATCGAGAGCACCGGTGGCTACACCGTCGTCAACGGCGAAGCGATCCCGATGCTGCCCGGAGACCTGGTGCTGACGCCCAACTGGACGTGGCACGACCACGCCAACGATTCCGAGACGCCGATGATGTGGCTGGACGGCCTCGATGCGCCGCTGGTGGGCATGCTTGAAGCCCAGTTCCGTGAGGAGTACCCGCAGGAGGTGCAGACGCCGCGAGAGGACATGGACCTCTCGCACGTGAAGTGGGGCGGCGCCGCCCTGCGTCCTGCCTGGGGCATGGAGGAGGAGACGCGGGACTCGCCGCTCTGGCACTATCCCTGGCGCCAGACAAAGGCCGCCCTCGACCGCCTCGCCAGCATCGACGGCGGTAGTCCCCACGATGGGGTGATTTTCGAGTACACGAACCCGCGCGACGGTGGCCATGTCATGCCTACGATCGCCTGCTACGTCCAGATGCTCCAGCCGGGCCAGCACACGGAGGCACACCGCCATACGTCCAGCAGCGTGTACCACGTCATCGAGGGGCAAGGCGCGACGATCGTCGACGGCGAACGCCTTTCGTGGGACAGCAAGGACATCTTTACCGTGCCGGGCTGGGCCCGCCACGAACACGTCAACGAGTCGGCCACGCAGCCTGCGTACCTCTTCAGCTTCACGGACGAGCCGGTCTACCGCGCCCTCAACCTCTACCGAGAGGACGCCTAGATGGCCGAACGAGTGACATCGAAGTTCCGGCGACTGATCAGCGCGCCGGAGCTGCTCCTTATCCCGGGCGGCTTCAGTCCCCTCGCCGCCCGCATGATCGAGGCGGCCGGGACTGCACGCCTTCTTCCTCGCCGGCTCGCAGACCTCAGCCTACGTTTACGGCATGCCGGACGTCGGCATCATCGGCCGGGAGGAGTTTCTCGGCGCCATCCGTCGCGTCACGGACGTTTCGAACGTCTGCGTCTTCGCCGACGCCGACACTGGCTTCGGCAGCGCCCTCAACGTCTACACCACCGTGCAGTCGTACATCCGGTCCGGCGCCGCGGGAATGCACATCGAAGACCAGGAGTTCCCCAAGCGCTCCGGGACAAAGGCGGGGCGTCGCTGCATCTCCCTGGCAGAAGCCGTGGGCAAGTACCGGGCCGCGGTCGCCGCGAAGAACGAGCTGGACCCCGATTTCATGTTCTGCGCTCGCTGCGACCTCATCGGGTCGGAAGGTGGTAGCTTCGAGGCGGCCATCGAGCGCTGCATCGCCTACGTCGAGGACGCCAGCGTCGACATGATCTGGCTCAACAACGTCCAGACCATCGACCAGGTCGCCGAAGCAATTGAGAAGATTCCGGGGCCAGTTATGCCGACCTACGGAGGACCACAACCCGGTCCTACCCTGGACCAGCTGCAGCAGTTCGGCGCCTCCGCAGCGATCTTCCCGGGCATGACGAGCTCCATGGGCCTGCAACAGACCTGGGACCTCCTGAACGACCTGCGAGAGCGCGGTCAGCCCGCACTGGACGACCGCCGCGCGCCCGCTGCCGAGTCGAAGTGGGGCCGCGTGCGCTTCGACACTTTCGTGTCGCCCTCGCTGGAGCGCGTGACCGAGATCGAGGCTACCTTCCTCACAGAAGACCAGCAGCGCGACTACGAATCGACCTACGGCTTCAGCGCCCCTCCCGGCGGTAGCGGATAGCAGATGTTCGACTCCCGCTGACTCGACTCTGAAAACAGGCGGTAGTTGGGGCGAAGTCCATGCGCGGGCGCGAGACCTCGAGGGCGTCCCTCCAAAGTTTCGTCGCTGTTTTCAAGAACCGCGTAGCGGAGCAGCGCGACAGCGATGGCGAAGCGACTTGACGGCACGCATAGGAGAACACGAAATGGCACTTTCCATCCGTCGGGTGATCACCGGCCACGATGACGCCGGCAAGGCAATCGTTGTGGAGGACGCGCCTTCGCCTAACATGGCAGGCCGTCGGCCGGGCACCGAGGCGAGCGTCGTCTGGATCACCGAGGGCTTCCCGGTGAACAACGACGGCTACTCGGACGACTCCCAGACCCAGGAGACGACGACGCACCCTAACGGTACCGTCTTCCGCCTCGTCTCCTTCGCGCCCGGTAACACGCCCCGCATGCACCGCACCGATTCCATCGACTACGCGATCATCATGTCCGGCGAGATTGACATGGAACTGGACGACTCGTCCGTGCACCTGAAGGCCGGCGACGTCGTCGTCCAGCGCGGCACAAACCACAACTGGATGAACCGAGGCACAGAGCCCTGCGTCATCGCCTTCGTCCTCATCGACGCCAAGCCCGTCGAGGCAGGCGGCAAAGTCCTGGAGGCGCACGGCTAGCCGCAGGAATCGTGCTCGTACCTCGTGCTCTGCTTCAGCTTGTGACTTGCAGCTTTGGGGTCCCTGCTTGACACCTCGGTGTCTAATAGCAGGTAATTAAGTCCTTATACGTCTCGGTTAAAGGGAGGTCTACATGCTCTCTGCTCAGGACAACCAGATCCTCACACGCGTCGGTCCCGGTACGCCCATGGGGGAGCTCATGCGACAGTACTGGCTGCCGCTGATGTACGCCTGGGAGCTGGAGCCGGATGGCGCGCCGCAGCGTGTCCGTCTGCTGGGCGAGAACCTCGTGGCCTTTCGCGCCACGGATGGCACCCCTGGTCTCGTGGTCGAAGCCTGTCCGCATCGCGGCGCCTCGCTCTTCTTCGGTCGCAACGAGGAGGACGGGTTGCGCTGCGTCTATCACGGCTGGAAGTTCGACGTCAGCGGCGCCTGCGTCGACATGCCCTCGGAGCCGGCCGAGAGCAACTTCAAGTCCAAGGTGCGGGTGCGCGCCTACGCCATGCGCGAGCAGGGTGGCATCATCTGGGCCTACATGGGCCCGAATCAGGACGACCCGCCCGGCCTTCCCGAGTTCGAGTGGTGCAACCTCCCCGAAGAGCAGGTACATCACCAGTACAAGGGCATCTACGAGTGCAACTACATGCAGGCGCTCGAAGGTGACATCGACACGAGTCACCTCTACTTCCTGCACGGCCGCCTGCAGCCTGAGCAGCCTGCGAGCTATGGCGTCTTCCACCCCGGCAAGGCGCCTGTCCTCCATCTCGTCGATACCGACTACGGCGTCTACTACGGTGCCGAACGGCAGGAGGCGCCGGGCAAGGTCTACTGGCGCACGACGCAGTACCTCTTCCCGGTGTTCACGATGTTCCCGGCGACGGAGGATGGCTTCGTGCCGCAGCACATGTACACGCCGATCGACGACAACCTGACGATGCACTGGGGCCTGCGCTGGCACCCCACGCGCAAGTTCGAGGGCGACCGCAAGCTGAACCAGGAGCTCCCTCGCGTGCCCGAGAGCAACGGCCTCGGCCCGATGAAGCCGGCCCGCCAGGGGCTGCCGTACCCGGACTGGTGGCCGGTCGCGGACAAGGGCAACGACTTCCTTATGGACCGCGAAGTCCAGCGCACGATGAACTTCACAGGCATTCCAACCGTTCGTCTGCAGGACGCGGCGGTGATCACGAGCATGGGCGGCGTTTACGACCGCACCCGAGAGCACCTCGGCACGACGGACGCGATGGTGATCGCGACACGTCGCAAGCTGATCAAGGCCGCGAAGTTGCTAAGAGACGAGGGTGTCATGCCGCCGGCCTCGCAATCGCCGGAGGCCTACCGCAAGCGCTCTTGCTCGGCCATCCTGCCCAGCGGTCTCGACTGGCAGGAAGCGCTCGGCGACTGGCACTTCGCACGCACGAAGGACCTGCCGGCCGATGCGATCAGAGTGCCGGCGGCCGCTTCACAGGGCAGGGGCTGAGCCAGATCGACCCCGTCCTTCAGCGGTCGTGAAGCCTGCGTAGCGTCGGACAGCACGGAGTCTGAGGCATGTCGTCAAATGGCGGCCGGTGCTTGAGACCGCAATCTCGTGCTGCGCTTTCCAGGAGAGCCTTCGCGGTAAGTTCTTCATCCAGGACTGCCACTCCGGCGCAGGCGCCAAAGGCGGAAAGTGCATGGACCAGCGCGCTGGATTCCGAAGCGGCCTCTGCGTAGCCGGAGTCCGGCATGCAGATGGCGTAGTCGCCGTTGGCCAGGAGCCCGAAGAAGGAGTTGCCGTCCTCGGCTTCAGCGTAAGCAAAGAGGTGTTGCGCTGCCTTGCGCGTGTAGTCGGGCAACCGCAGCACGACCACGCAAAGGGAGGAGCCGCGGCGTTGCGCCGAATCGATTTCGTTCTGCAACGCGGCCAGGAAGTAGCGTTCCTGGAACCAGACGGAGCCGGAAAAGACGGTTCCGGTGGCTTTCATTGCGGTAGTGGGTAACGTGTTGTTCATGAACTCCTAAACATCCTGGCTGCATGGCGCGTGTAGCTACACTTAGATTCGCTGGCCATTGCCGTCAGCTAGAGGGCCAATCGTCCCGCTTCGGTCCTGCCATTCGGCACATGGCGCTATGTGTATCCTGCGATTCGACTACAATCAGCCGGCAAACTCAGTCGTGCTCAGCAGGGGAGGAATTCATGCCCAACTTCGACCTCACGGGTCGTGTCGCCATCGTTACCGGTGGCTCAGACGGTATCGGTAAAGGCGTTGCCATCGGACTGGCAGAGGCCGGTGCCGACCTCGTCATCGCCGCCCGGCGCCAGGACCGTATCGACGCCACCGTGGAGCAGCTACGCGGCATGGGGCGCCGCGCCATTGGTGTGTCCACGGACGTCTCGGATGAAGAGCAGGTGGCTGCGATGGTGAAGGCCGCGATGGACGAGTTCGGCAAGGTCGACGTCCTCGTCAACAACGCAGGCTCAAGCTGGGGCGCCAACTTCAAGCGGGCGCCGCTGCTCGAGCTCGACGCCTCGGATTTCGACGGCTGCTTCGGCACCAACGTGAAGAGTCAGTTCCTCTGCGGCAAAGCGGTTGTGCCGATCATGCAGTCGCAGCCCAGCGGCGGTTGCATCATCAACATGTCCTCCGTCGGCGGCCAGATCACCGGCACCACACCGAGCGCCACGATGGCGTTCTACTCCGCATCGAAAGCAGCGATCCTCAGCCTGTCGCGCAGCATGGCAGCCGAATGGGCCCCCAGCGTGCGCGTCAACGCCATCATGCCCGGCCTGATCCAGACCGACCGCACCCGCAACGACCCGATGCGCCAGGCCACGGACGAGCAGCTCGCGGCGGGCATCGGCCTGGGCCGAGTCGGCTTGCCGCAGGACATCGCCGGTGCCGCCGTCTTCCTGGCGTCCGACGCGGCGAGCTGGATGACCGGCGCCGCGATCCAGATCGATGGCGGACCGCGGTCGCGTCGCACGCAAACTGCGGGCGTCTCTTAAGGCGACCGGCCAGTCGGAGTGCGAGTCAGGCGCTGGTAGGGCAGGTCTCGCAGGCGATGGCGGCTTCTTCCTGAAAGCCGCACGCCGCGCACCGCCATGTCGTAAGGGGTGCCAGCCATTCGCGGTGGGACGTGTCCCAGCGCCGGTGCTCGTGCCTGCTGGCCAGCGAGTCGCCGCAGCGTGGGCAGGCGCCCGCGGCAATGTGGCGTGCCTGTCGCTCCTGGTTGCGTGAACCGACGACAAAGGTCATCGCCGTCACGAATACGGCCAGCGCCAGCAGAAGTCCCACCGAAGGCGAGAGCAGTCGGGCGCCGACAAAGAACGCTGCCAGGGACCAGAGCCCGGCGCTCAGCACGTCAACGGCGAAATCGAGACCTCGCCGGACGCTCATCATTTGACCGCGATGGCCTCTCGCGCCATGGGATGTGCTCGTCCCGCGCCCGTCAGCCGGCACACTTCCTCGATGCCATGCTTCCGGCAGTAGGCCTCAATGCCCTCCAGCACCTCTATCGGTGCGAGAGGGTTGGCGAAGGTGGCGGTGCCGACCTGTACCGCGCTCGCTCCGGCCTGAAGGAACTCGATGGCGTCCTGCGCCGTCGAAACGCCGCCGCAGCCGATAATTGGCACGTTGACGGCCCCCGCGACCTGGTAGACAACACGCAGCGCTACGGGTTTCAGGGCCGGGCCGGATAGCCCCGCGATCGTGGCACCGATGACCGGTTTGCCGCGCGTCGTGTTCATCGCCATGCCCACGAGCGTGTTGCCGCAGCACAGCGCGTCGGCGCCCGCGTCGACGACGGCTTGAGCGATTGGCACCGGGTTGGAGACGTTGGGCGTCAGCTTGGCGATGACCGGCAGGGTGGTCGCGCGCGTTACGCGGCGCACGGCGTCGGCGGCTGACTCGGGGTCCTGGCCGAACTCGATGCCGCCTCGCTCCGTGTTGGGACAGCTCAGGTTCAGCTCGACGCCCGCAAAGCCTTCGATGCCTTCCAGCCGGCTTGCGACTTCCGCGTATTCGCCCACCGTAAAACCCATAATGCTGGCGATGACGGGCGCCTTCCACCTGGCATAAATAGGCGCCAGCTCGCGCACCAGGGCTGCGATACCGACGTTCTGCAGGCCGATGGAGTTGAGCATGCCCGCCGGCGTTTCGGCGATGCGTTGTGGTACGTTGCCGCGCCGGGGCGAGAGTGTCGTGGTCTTGGTGACGATGGCCCCCAGCCGCTGCACGTCGAACGCTTTGTACTCCGTGCCGTAACCGAAGGTGCCGGAGGCCACCATGACCGGGTTCGGCAGAATGAGACTGCGCTTGCCGCGCGGCGCGAGGTCGACTTCCAGGCTAACGGGGTCTAGCTCAGTCATTGCTTCGATTATATGCACGCAGCACCAGTATCGCCCCAGAGCCTTCGAGATGCTCTTCGCGCGCCACCATGACGAAGTCGAAGCGGTTGACTTCCATCGCGGCCGTCACGTCATCGATGTGTACGCCCGGCGTCCCGTCCGCGACTCGCTGCGCCATGATGCGCGCTGCGTTCGATGCCGCCACGCGCTGCAAATACGGCGCCGGGTCCACGCCGATGGGTGCTACCGCCTCTGATACCCCAGTATTCATCTCGGGGTGTCTACCTTGCATCGCCTGCACCAGCGCCGCGATGTACTCCGCGCACGACTGGTCTTCGTCCGCCGCGCCGCCTTCGCCCGTCACCACAAACGTCGCTTGCTGCGCGCCGGACTCATAAATCGCCTCGGCCGTGGCTTCGGCGTTGAGAAAGCTGGCGCAGTACAGGTGCTCGGCGCGCTTTGCTGCGACGGCGCCCACTGTGCCCGCCGTCGTCTTCTGCACGATCGTCTTGCCGTGCAGGTCGTGGTGCTGCAGCTCGACCGGCGAGTTCGATAGCTCGAAGCCCGGTACCGGCTCCGAGTCCTTGAGAGCCAGCGCGCCCGGCAACCGCGACTTCAGGAGCAGCGCCTCGTTCAGGTCGTCGCTGAGCACGACACGCTCGGCCCCCAGAGCAAACGCCCACGCCGCCGTCGTGTACGCCCGCAGCACGTCAAGCACGACCGCCGTCCCACCCTC
Organism: uncultured Chloroflexia bacterium; assembly: GCA_963731765.1. Classification (GTDB taxonomy): domain Bacteria; phylum Chloroflexota; class Dehalococcoidia; order DSTF01; family WHTK01; genus WHTK01. The sequence goes on along the minus strand of CAVSWS010000018.1, from coordinate 157,896 downwards.
GATGCTGGCGGCGCCCTCGATGTTCACGTAGCGGGGTTGGAAGCTCATCCAGGCAAGATTACACGTCGCCGGCTGTCGAGCGAGGATCAGGCAAAGCGAACGCCGAGCAGGCCGGTGGCGAGGAAAGCCAGGAAGGCTGCGGCCATTGCCCAGAGCCACAGCGTCTTACGCCGGGGCGACGTCTGTGCCCGATAGCCCACGAGACCGAGGAGGAGTCCTTCGACCAGGAACCAGGGCTCAATCACGAGCATGTCCCAGAGCACCCAGGCGTGCTGATGGATGTCGAAAGGCACGCCGTCCACATTGCTCATGCCCACGACGGAGGCGCCCCGAAACGCCATGCCGAATACGCCGTGTGAGGCAGCGACGCCGCACCCGGCACCGATGATGGCAAGCAGGGCGAGACGTGGCAATGATGGCGTTCGCACCAGCTGCAGTCCGAAACCAAGCAGGCCGGTGAGGGCGATAAAGGCGAAGGCAAACAGGTGGGCCACTTCCCATATCGACTGCTCGTAGGCCGAAGGGCTGTAGATGTCCTGCGCCGCTGTGCCGCCGATGCCCCAGTAGAGATGAGGGATGGCGTAAAGCAGGGACCATGCCAGCAGCAGGATCGATGCCCTGCGGAGGGGCTGAAGGGAATGGCGCCATGGTATCCGATAAGAATTGAGAACGAGAGTCTGGCTCATTGTTTAGCCGGAGGCGCAGGTGCGCCGTGGAAAAGAAATGGGAGAGGCCCGACCGAGGTTGGCCCCTCCCATTGTAAGGAGACGAAATTGTTGGTGTTTTAGTCCCGGGGTAGGCTTGGTGCCGCTTCCCGGACCATCGGACGGCTGCTGCCACCGCCCATCTTGCTGATGCTCGACATCGGGTCGCCTTCCCAGACGGTGTCCATTGCCGAGTTACGAAACTCCTTGATTTCGTCGCAGAGCTTGCAGCGGCCCATGCTAGTGGCGCCGTGCGGGCTCTCGATCACCCAGTGGTGTTTGCACCGGGGGATGTCCTGTTCTTCTTCCTGGCCCTGATAGACCTCTGTGATTGCGGGAGTCTGCATCTCCACACCCTCCTCTACTACCACCCGTTGCTGATCAATTCGTCGGCAGGTCCTTGCCGGATCAGTTGTTTCGTTCGTGAGTAAAATTAGCACCGAAGCGCTTGACCGGTCAAGGTTTATACGTAAAATACCTTATCAAACTCCTTAAATAAGTATTAAATGGCCCGCCGTACCTAATGCGCCGTATCGACGATATGCACAGCGCTCGCGTACGGCCTCTGGTATGCGATAATTGAATAGCCCATGACATCACCGATGCAGACGACCAAACAGCAGATTCTCGTGCTCCTGAAGCGCACGGGGAGCGCTACTGTCGAAGAGGCGTCCGGTGCCCTCTCTGTCGCATCGATGACCGCTCGTCAGCATCTCCTCAACCTCGAGCGGGACGGTCTCGTCGAATCGCAGCGCGTGCGCCGCTCCAACGGACGGCCCCATTACCTGTACACATTGACGTCCAAGGGTGAGGATTTGTTCCCGCGCCGTTATGACCTTCTCGCCAGGATCCTCATCGATGAAGTCGGCGAGATGGACCTGATCGCTCTCGCCGATCTGCACGCCGACCAACGCCGCTCCTTCCTTATCCAGCGCTCCGCCGATCGACTCGCGGAGCGCTTTCGCTTTGATGCGGAGGGCCGCAGCCTGGAGGAGCGCGTCGAGGCGGTCACCGAGGTCCTGCGCACGATCGGCGGTTTCGCCGAATGGCTGGAGACCGAAGACGGCTACGAGATCCGCGACTATAACTGCGTCTTCGCCTCGCTCGTGGATGGGGCGTACGGCTGCTGCGAAGGCCATGTGCGCCTGATCACGGACCTGCTGAAGTGGCCCGTCACGCACGAGAGCATGGACGACGGGCGCGTGCGGTGCTGCCGCTACGTTGTGTCCCAGACCGCTCTCGCTCAAACTGAAGGCGATCGAACACTCGAACAGGATCGTCAGACTCAAAAGGGAATCATTGCCAATGCCTGATGTAACCGAGAGCGCACTGATGGAAGCGCTCCGACACGTGGAAGACCCTGAGCTCCACCGCGACATTGTGTCGCTCGATATGGTGCGAGAACTCAAGATCCAGGGCGCCACGGTCTCAATGACCCTCATGCTGACCACGCCGGCCTGCCCTCTAACGGAGTCGTTCAAGGCCTCCGTAGAGGAAGCCCTTCTGGGCGTCCCCGGTGTCGAAACGGCAGAGGTCAACCTCGATGCGGAGGTGCGTTCCTTCAAGGGAACCTCGGAACGCAAGCCTGTCGAGGGCGTTCGAAACATCATCGCCATCGCGTCTAACAAGGGCGGCGTCGGTAAATCTACCGTCGCTACCAACCTTGCGATTGCGCTGGCAAAACACGGGGCCCGTGTCGGTCTACTGGACGCCGACATCACCGGCCCGAACATTCCGACCATGATGGGCTTCGAAGCCGGATTCATGGCGCAGGACGAAGGCGGCCTGAGGCCGCAGGAACGCTACGGCGTGCGCGTGTGCTCCATCGGCTTCGCGCTGCCGAAAGGCACCCCCGTTGTCTGGCGAGGTCCCATGATCGGCACTGCCGTTCGGGACTTCCTCCACAACATCAACTGGGGTGAGCTCGATTACCTGGTCGTCGACCTGCCGCCTGGCACGTCCGATGCTTCGATGAGCATGGTGCAGGAAGCACCGATCGCAGGTGCGGTCATCGTAAGCACGCCGCAGACGGTTGCCATCGAAGACGCGACCAAGGCCGTGGGCATGTTCGACCGCATGCAGGTGCCGGTGTTCGGCATCATCGAGAACATGAGCTACTTCGTCGCGCCAGATACCGGCAACGTCTACGAGATCTTCGGCCACGGCGGTGCGGCGGAGGCCGCGGAAGAGCTGGGCCTGGAGTTCCTGGGCGAGATCCCCCTGGACCAGGCGACCCGCGAGGCATCCGATACGGGCATGCCCGTCACCGAGCGCTCGCCGGATTCGACCGCGGCCCAGGCTTTCATGGCCGTCGCCGAGAAGATCGCAGCACGCTGCAGTGTCCAGAATTACCTCGAGGAGAGTGCGTAATTTCTGAGTGGCTATCGTTTCTAAACAGATCCCGTAACCCGGGCGAGGCGCCAGCGCCTGAGCCCACCCCTGAGACCGCGCCGGAACCGGAAGCCAAGGCCCCGGCCCGGCGTACTCGCAGCCGGCGGACGACCGCTGCTGCTACAACCGAAGCGGCGGAAACGCCGCAGATCGAAGAAAGCGGGACCGCAGAGGCCCCGGCCGAAGCGGCAACCGGCGAAGAGACCAGTGCCGAAGCCCCCAAGCGCCGTGGTGGCCGTCGCGCCACCGGTGCGCGTCGTGGCGTCAAGGCGGCTGCCGAAGCGGCAGAAGCTTCCGAGACGACGAGCGAAGAGCCGGTCGCCGAATCGGAGGGCCCGGTCGCGGAAGCGCCCATCGCCGAAGCAACGGCCGACGGCACGCTGGCGAACGCTCCGACGGCCGAGCCGCCGGATCCGGACGCCCAGGTTGAAGAGTCTAACCCCGAAGACCGCCCGCGTCGCCGCACGCGTGGCTCTCGTGGTGGCGCTCGCCGCCGCCGTGAAAACACGCCCGCGCCGATAGGGGACGAGGAAGCGGCGATCCAGGAGGCTCTGGCGAAGGCCGAGCAGCCCGCCGCCGCAAGCAACCGCCGTGAGCGGGGTCCGCGTCGCGATGACTGGACGCCCCGTCGTTCGGAGCCGGCGTCAACCCCAACTCCTGCGCCCCAACGCCGCGATAGCGGTCGCAACGGTGGCGGCGGTAGCGTCGAGTCGCTGATCGCCCGCCAGAACGTGCTGTTCGAAGAGTTCAGTCAGCAGCAAGCGCAGACCCTGCGTGAGCTGCAGCGCTCTGTCGGCGGTTCCGGCGGTGCTCAGGCCAGCGGCGGCAACCTGCTGTCGCTTCCCCGCGTCGCCATCTTTGTCGACGTTCCGAACCTGATCTACGCCGCGGAGCAGATGGGTGTTCGCATCCACTTCGGCAAGCTGCTGGATTACCTGACGTCCGGCCGGCAGCTCGTTCGTGCCACGGCCTACGCGCCGATCACGGACGACCCGCAGACCCGGTTCGAAGCTCAGCGCTTCGTGTCGCCGGTCGTGAACCACGGCTACAAGATCGTCACGAAGCCCTGGAAGCGCTTCGCCGATGGCTCCATGAAGGCGAACTTCGACATCGAGCTCGCCGTCGACATCCTCACGATGTCGGACCGTCTCGATATCGTTGTCCTGCTGTCGGGTGACGGCGACTTCCGGCGCGTGTGCGAGCTCGTCGAGAGCAAGGGCGTGCGCGTCGAGGTCGTGGCGTTCGCCCAGAGCTGCGCCAAGGAGCTGCGAGAGGTGGCCGATAACTACACGGACCTCTCATCCATCCTCAACATCGTCGGCAACTAGCCGCGATCACGGCTTAGCAAGAGAGGGCCGCCTGCAAAGGCGGCCCTCTTATTCTTGCTTCCTGACACTCGGCCTCAGGAGGCGCTCTCCGGCGCGATCTTGGCGTGGATCTCCTTCGTCAGCGAGTGCACCTGTATCGTCAGGGCTTCCACCTGGCGTGTCAGCTCTGTGTTCTCACGCAGCAGCCCTATCATCGAGTCGGAGAGCTCCTGGCGGTGCTCAGCGTCCGCGTTCGACCAGGCTTTGTCGCGGTCGGCCTGTCGCGTCTGAGCCAGGAGGATCAGCGGCGCGGCGTAGGCGGCCTGTGTGCTGAAGGCCAGGTTCAGGAGGATGAATGGATACGGGTCCCATCGCAAGGCAATCACGGCCGCGTTGACCGCGATCCAGGCCAGCACGATCAGCGTCTGGATGATGATGAACTTCGGGGTGCCGAAGGTACGGGCGAACGACTCTGCCAGCAGCCCGAACCTGTCGTTGCCAAACGGCGAGGCGAGATGGTTGAGCGAAGCGTGGAACCTGAGATGACGAGCGTTGGGCGCCTGCATCGAATCCTCCGTGTTCAGTGAGATGACATAAGACAAACGCCGGCCGGCGACAGACGAAGCGCTCGATAGGCTAGAACCATCCTCTGTATCGGAAGTACAGGACCATGGCCACCGTGATCATGATCATGGCGCCGAGCATCCAGAAGAAACCGTTGTCCAGTGTGAACCCGAGGGACGAGTAATCGAGATTGGTGCCGAAGATGCTCGCAATCAGGGTGAGCGGCAGGAAGACCGCGGCCACCACGGAGAGCGCCTTCATGATTTCGTTCATTCGGTTATTGATGGCGGAGAGGTAGTAGCTGAGTGCCGAATCCGTCAGGTCGCGGATGTCCTCGATGAGCTGCTCGGCGCGAACGATGTGGTCGTAGACATCCCGGAAGAAGAGCAGCGTTTCCGTGCGGATGTGGTTGGGAAACTCGTCTCGAGAGAGGCGATTCATCATGTCCCGGTGCGACAGAAGGGAACGTCTCAGGCGGAGGGTGTTGCGTTTCAGCAGGAGGATGGAGCTGAGGTAGCGGTGTTCCGGTGCGTCCAGCACGGCACGTTCGAGGTCGTCCAGCTCCTCCTCGATCGATTCCAGCGTGGGCAGCAGGTCATCGACCACGGCGTCGAGCAGCGAGTGCAGGAGGAAGTCGGCGCCACGATTGAGGATGCGCGGCTCCGTTGTGGCTTGCTTGAAGATGTCCTGTACGGGCTGAACCAGGCGTTGATGCACACTCACCACGTAATTGGGGCCGAGGAACGCGCACAGCTGACGGATGTTCACCTGCTCGCTGGGACGGTCATAGACGGCGTAGGGTGTGACGACGAAGAGGTAGTCGCCGTAGTCGTCGACCTTCGCGGTATCGATGAGCTCGTCGAAGCAGTCTTCAATCGCCAGGGGATGAAAGCCGAACCGGTCCCGAAGCAGTGTCCGCGCCTCCGATTCGTCTTCCGTGATGTCGACCCAGAGCAGGCCGTCACGGCCTTCGAGCACGTGGCCGATCTCCCGATCGTCTAGCTGCTGGCGAATGTCACCGTCCTCAGGCAGATAGACGCTTCGGATCACGCTAGAGACCCAGCTTGCCGGGATTCAGCACGCCGTATGGGTCCAGCGCCGCCTTGATGCGCTGCAGGACGGCGAGGCCATCGCCGTGCTCGCGTCGCATAAGGTGCGCCAGACGCAGCCCGGCCCCGTGTACGTACTCCATGGAGCCACCGAGGTCCTGTACCAGCGCCAGCAGCTCATCGGTCACCTGGTCGAGCCGCGGTTGGCCGCCTTCCGAGTTCGGAAGCATGAAGGCGGCAGAGAAGAAGTCCGGCTGTGTCCACAGGCCGCATTCCAGCAGCCCGACGCCGACGCGTTCGCACACGGTATGGCACGCCTCCTTGAACCGCACGACCTGCGACGGGGGCAAGGCGACGTGGATGAAGTCGCGTGCTATTTCAGGGCTGCCCATGCGCGAAGGCCGCTCCTGGCCGCGCTTGAACCGCAGGGCGACATCGTGGCGGCGGTCCCAGAACCGGCGCGCCTTCTTCTTGCCGGCGCTCTGGCCGTGGTTTGCCTTGATTAGCCGCTTTGCTCGGTCAAGGGAGAACTCGACTTCCTCGTGCAGGCCTTCGAAGCCCAGGTAGAGCAGCGGCGGCTCCTCCTTTCGACCGGAAAGCTGTGGCCACGGCGTCGCATGGTCCTCCCCGAACTCCATCAGAGACGGTCGCAGGCCCAGTGCCGCGATGCCCTGGATCGCCTCGAAGCCGTCTTCGAAGCTCGGGAACTCGTAGGCGCGCAGGACCTGTCGCTCCGGTACGGGATGGGCCTGGAGGGCTGCTGCCGTGATCACGCCCAGCGTGCCTTCGGCGCCGACGAACAGGCGCCAGAGGTTCGGGCCCGTCGAGTGCCTCCGCACGGCGCGAGTGCGCAGCAGTGTGCCGTCCGCCAGCGCTACTTCGAGGGCGATGGCCTGGTCGCCCATGCCGCCGTAGAGACCGCCGCGATAGCCCAGGCCGTTGGTGCTCAGGGTGCCGCCGACGGTGGCGACCGGGAACGTCCAGGGGTCATGGCCCAGGCGGAGGTCGTGCTGGCGAAGCACGTCGTCCACTTGCTCCAGGATGCAGCCGGCACCCGCCCACACCATACGGTCCTCCGCCAGCACCTCGATCGAGTTCATGCGCACCGTGTCGAGAACGATGCCGGGCTCCTGGGTGCGGGCGCCGCCCATTAGACCCGTGCCGGCGCCGTAGGGGACTACTGGCGTGCCGGTGTGGGTTGCCAGCGCCAGCACGCGCGCCGTTTCTTCGCCGTTTGCGGGACGCACCACCGCGCGGGGCAGCACCGGCGCTTCCACCGAGATGCCCGCCCGGCCACGCAGCGCATCGACCGCGAAGTACCGCAGGTCGCTCTCATCCGTCAGTACGGCCTCGTCGCCCACGATGGTTCTCACCTGTCGTAGCAGCTCTCCGGTATCGATCGTGTCCAGCTTCGTCTCCTCGGCCAACTGTATCGCTCCAGACGTGGCTTGCGAAGCGTACATCCAGCCTGTGTTTGCAAACGTATACTGGCGACAAATGGCAGAAGACAAAGTCGCCGACTACAGAGCCGCCTACGAGACATGGCAGAAGCACCTGGCCGATCTACACGCCTTCTTCCTCGAGAAGCAGCGCATCGACCCTCTGCGACTAAAGGGCATCCTTGTACGGGAGGCGCGATCGAAGCGTAAATACGATGCCGCGCGCCTGCGACTCCTTGGCATCGAAGAGGAAGGCCCATTCGACGGCGACGACGGGGATGAAGACTAGCGCCGCCGCCCTCTTCCTGCTCCTGCTAGCGCCGTTCCTGGCGCCCATCACCCCCGCCTACGCCTGCTCCATCGGTGACTTCGGAACGCCCGAGCGCCAGCGAGAGGAGCTGCTGAAGTCGCTCGATAACGCCGACCTCGTGCTCGTGGGCACCGTGACGAACGAGCGCTCCATCGGCACTCTCGGCCGCAACGATGCTTACGAGTCCACCGTGACGGCCGATGCCGTGCTCGCGGGCGACGCTCCCGGTGCCACCGTCGTCGTGGGCCGCATCGCCTTCGACAGCGCTTCTTGCACCGGTGGCCCTCGGTTGCGCGAAGGCGAGCGGGTGCTCCTCGCGCTCGACCGCGGCTTCATCGAGTCGGATGGCGAGGCGGCGAACCGGGACATCTGGCGTCTACACCACTTCCTCGGGAAGGTGCGCCTGGATGACGGCGAGGCAGTTTCGCAGTACGCCACTGACGGTGTGTCTCTCGGCGAGCCGGAGGGACTGATCCGCGACTACGGCGCGGCCCTTGGCTCCAGCGACGCTCAGATCGACGCTGCGGTTGCCGCGGCTGTCAATGCGGCTACACGGGCGCGGGCAGCCAGGATCGACCGTGGTTGGTTCGGGGCGCCGGGATCGCTGCGATACTTGTGGCGGTCGCTGTGGCTGTGCACGCCCTTCGGCGCTAGCCCGCGGTCAAGCCAATCCGGCCATCCCATTGCCCCGTCACCTGGACCCCTGGCTCCTCCTTCCCCTCGCGATTGCGGAGGCAAGCATCTCGTGTCACGGCTCTCGATGCGCGCGATTGGTTCGCCTTGCCCTCCGGGGCAATGGCTGGCAACGACGGAAGGACGGCGTGGCCCCTCGCACACGTAATCCCCTGCCGCCTGAAAACCAAGAGCTGAGAGCTGAAGACTGATAACCAGGAACCAACGACCAGTGCTGAGAACGCTTTCAGGTTGCGCCCCAGCCATGCGGCTTTAGAATGAGGGGGTGGACGACGATCTCGGTGTAGATCTCAGCGAAGTCCTCTCCGTCATTAACACGGCCGAAGTCTTCGTTGTGATGTTTCAGATTTTCGAGCGCCGCCTGCTGGTCGACACGCGACACAGCGACTCCGAGCCGCCGCTGATTCGTGTTGTCGACCGCGTGCGCAGCTCCGACGAACGCTTCCGCGAGCTTATGCGCTTGCGGCCGCGCTTCTCTGCGCCGGAGCGCATCATTGCTTTCCAGTGGCCCCGCAGCGTGCGAACGCTGGTAGAGAGCGGCGTCTGGCAGGCGATCTCGGACCGGCTGGGCGGCTTCGGCGTCACGGACGCGACGTTGCTCGCCATCCTGCACGAGCTGCAGTGGGAAGAGCGCACGGAAGAGATCAAGGCCGTCAAGGGCGATGAGCCCTATCGCACACTCAAAGGAGGCGGCCAGTGACGACCGCTGCTCAGCGCGTCATCGATCTGCGTTCCGATACCGTTACCAAACCTTCGCCCGCGATGCGCGAAGCCATGGCGAACGCGGAAGTCGGTGACGATGCGTTAGGGGATGACCCCACGGTCAAGCGCCTCGAGGCCATGGCGGCCGAGCGCATGGGTAAAGAAGCTGCTCTGTTCACTGCCAGCGGCACCATGGCCAACCTCGTCGCCTTGCTGACCCACTGCGGTCGCGGTGACGAAGCGATCGCCGGCCAGCTGGCACACATCGTGCAGGCTGAGGTCGGCGGCGCTGCGGGCCTGGCAGGCGTGAACGTGCGCCAGGCCGCGAACGATGCCCAGGGTCGCATGGACCTCGACGAGATTCGGTCGCTGATCCGGCCCCGCGGAGGTTACTTCCCGCGTACTGCCGTGATCTGCCTCGAGAACACGCACAACTACGCCAACGGCTCCGCCCTGCCGGCCAGCTACACCGCCGAAGTCGCCAAAATCGCCCACGAAGCCGGCGCCAGCCTGCACATCGATGGCGCGCGCATCTTCAACGCCGCGGCAGCCCTTGAGACCACCCCGAAAGAACTCTCAAAAGACGCCGAATCGGTGACCTTCTGCCTCTCGAAAGGCCTTTCCGCGCCCATGGGCTCCGTGCTCTGCGGTTCGCAGGAATTCATCGACCGCGCTCGTTTCAACCGCCGCATGGTCGGTGGCGGGCTGCGTCAGGCGGGCATCGTTTGCGCCGCGGGCATCGTCGGCCTCGAAGAGATGGTGGACCGTCTCGCCGACGACCACGCCAACGCACGCCACCTCGCCGATGGCCTCGCTGGTATCCCCGGCATCGTCATCGACCCGTCGCTGGTGCAGACCAACATCATGTTCTGGCACCACGCGGCGATCGACACGGTAAAGCTGAACGGGGAGTTGCGCCAACGCGGCGTCCTGAGCACCATGGTGCACGGGCGTCTGCGCATGCTGACGCACTACGGCATCGAGCGTCAGGACATCGACGACGCCCTTGCGATCATTCGAGAGGTGACAGCGTCACTCACCTGAAACGCCTCACGTCCGGCTTCGCCGTTGCCATCCTGCTCCCGTTGCTCTTCATCGCCTGCAGCAGTGGGCCGTCCATACCCACTTCGGATATCGTCACGGTCATCCCCTGGCAGGCGCCGGAGGAGTCGCACTACATCCTCGTGAACAACGATGGTGACCAGCTCGCGACCGGCGTGCACACCATCGAGAAGGACGGCGACACCTACGTCCTCACCACGAAGTACGAGAGCCCCAACGGCAACACCGATACGACCGTCGTGACGGTCGACGCCCAGACGCTGAAACCGATCTCGTCCGAGCGCCAGATCGACAACGACAACCCGAATGACGAAGACCACATCTCCGTCAAATACACCGATACGGACGCCCTGATCATCACGAGTGGCGGCGACAAGCAGACCGGCCTGGAGCTCAAAGACCACTCCTACGACAACGACATGTCGCTTTTCCTCTGGCGTACCATCAAGTTCGAAGACGGCTACGAGGCGAGCTACAACACGGTCATCACCAACCGGCGCACGCAGCAGCAGGTGGTGGTCCACGTCCTGGGCAAAGAGAAGGTGACGGTACCTGCCGGTGACTTCGATGCCTGGAAGGTGGAGATCGTCAGCAGCAACGCTCGCCAGCACGCCTGGTACGCCGATACGCCGGAGCGCACCCTCGTCCGCTACGACAACGACCGCGGCACGATCTTCGAGTTGACCAACGCGCCTTAGCGATTGCTGACTTCTCGCCCCGGGAGCGTCTGGCATATCGCCGGACGAAACCGGTGGCATCGTTGTATCGCGCGTTTCAACTTGCGGTAGGGTGGGCTTCAACTCTGAGGGCGCTGCGAACGTAAAAAAGACAAACTGATCGAGCAAGTTTGCATAATCCTGCTTGCGAGCCTCATCGCAAAAGGCGTAGGATCAGAAATCATGTTCGAGTCTCCCGCCACGGCTCGACCCATCGTCACGCTCGATCCCTGGTCGGTCGACTACGGCTCCGCTGCCGGCTTCGAAGAAGAGACGCCGGACGAGGAAACGTCATTCGAGGTCGATCCCTTCGTCGAGACGCAGGATTGGTCCGCCGGTCGCAAGCCAGAACCCATCGCGCTGCCGGAGTCCGTCGCCTTCGTCGATGGCGTGCAGCGCGTCGAGTACTGGGCGCGTGTCGATGACGGTCAGACGCTGGCGGAAGCGGCGTTTGCCTCGGTCGCAGTCGGATCAGTCGTCAGCCAGCCAGGCCACGCCGCGATTACCTGCGATTACACCCAGCGCGTCTTCGGCGTCGCCGGTCCCGTTAGCGCCCAGCCGATGGTCGTGCATGGTGGCGGCCGGGAGCTGGTCTACGAGGTCGCGCGCGCCGACGAGCCGGGACAGCGCAACGTCTACCAGGCCATCGCTGTACGCCGCCGCGACCTCGAGTACGCGTGCGTGCAGAAGCTGCTCGCGATCCACCCGATGGTCATTGCGGATGGCCGCCTGGACCGCCCTGAGGTCACCCCGAACCAGCTCGTCGGCGTTGCCAAGACACTGCACCAGCTCTATCTCAAGGGCGAGCAGCGGGCCCTCATCGCCCGCATCGGCTCCGGTGAGCGCACGCCGATCTTCCTGATCAGCGATTCGTGGGGCTCGCGCTACTCGTGGTTCCTGCGTCTGCCCTATACGCGGCGAATCCATCATTCCTACGCCGGCATCGTCCGCCTCGAGGTGCCTGTGGCGAGCGGCCATGCGCCCACCGAGGTCGCCGACATGCTGACGCACAACCTGCCTCGCTTCGCCTCGCGGCCGGAGCATGACCCGCGCGCGCCCCAGAACCTCCTGCCTGTGGGCGCCCTGGAGAAGCGACTGCGCCATGAGCTGGGCGACGTCGCCTACATCCGCCGCCTGATTGAGGACCACATCGCGAAAGGCGGTGTCGTATGACGGAGGAAGTCGGACGGGTCATCGGTACCAAGGGCGCTCAGCCGCTCGAGTTCTGGCTCGCCGTGGACCCGGAGGAGTACGTGCAGCTCGACGAGGTCGTCGCCGTTACGACGCCGCTGCCCAAGTCGCCGCCGGACGACATTCGTAAGGACGTGGACCACTACGGCGTCGTCGATGCCATCGAGTCGGCCTACGAGGGCGCCAGCTTCCACTCCGACGTGTTCCGTGACGCCGAGGGCACGCTGCCCGTCACGGTTTCGACCATCGCTCACGTCTCCGTCACCCGCGTCGGCATGAGCCCGAATGCGCTGGGCCCCGAGACGGAGGTGCTCGTGCCGCCGCGACCGGGCGTCGCCGTACGCCGGGCCGACGCCGCCGACCGCGAGCTGGCGCTCTACTTCGACAAGATGAAGGACGCGCGCTTCCCCGCCGGCCTCTCGCGCGATGGCCTGCCGGTCTACGGCAACCTGGAGTTTCTCGATGGCAGCCGCGGTGCCCACATCAACATCAGCGGCATCTCCGGCGTCGCTACCAAGACCACGTACGCGCTGTTCCTCCTCTACGGCCTTTTCCACTCCTCCAGCCTCCAGAACGCCCACTCAACCCACGCCATCATCTTCAACGTGAAGGGCGAGGACCTGCTCTGGCTCGACAAGCCCAACGGCAAGCTGCCGCCGGACGAGCACCGCAAGTACGAGACGCTCGGCCTGCCTGTGGGCCCCTTCGGCAGCGTCGGCCTCTGGGCGCCGGCGCAGCGTGGCGACGTCGTGCTGCCGGACACAGGCTCCCGCTCCGAGGGCGTCGACGCCTACTACTGGACCCTGCGCGAGTTTTGCCGCGAACGTATGCTGCGCTTCCTCTTCGCCGACGCCGACGACGAGACGAGCCAGCTCGGATTCGTGATCACGCAGGTCGAGCGCTTCCTCGAATCGCAGGAGTCGATGCAGATCGGCGACGACGGCGACCTCGTGCTGCATGTCCCCGGCGTTGACGCGGGCCTGCGCATCGATTCCTTCGACCGCCTGGTCGAGATCATCTGCGACTTTGTCGACGGCATCGCCCCGAGGGCGGCGCAGGGTACGCAGCAGGCCTTCGCGCGCCGTCTCGAAGCTGCCGGTGCCGCCGTGTCGCCCCTGATCCGCGCCGCGCGAGCCAACGACGCCGCGCGACACCGCTTCGACTGGCGGCGGCATCAGGTCAACGTCATCGACATCAACCGCCTCAACGACCGGGCCAAGCGGTTCGTCGTCGGCGTTGTCGTGAAGCGCCTGATGGAGGAGAAGGAGCACGGCGGCCGCGACCCTCTCGTCTTCCTCGTCCTGGACGAGCTCAACAAGTACGCCCCGCGTGAAGGCCGCAGCCCGATCAAGGAAGTCGTGCTCGATATCGCCGAGCGCGGCCGCAGCCTCGGCGTCGTCCTCGTCGGCGCCGAGCAGACCGCCAGCGAGATCGAGCGCCGCGTTACGGCCAACGCCTCCTTCCGCGTCGTCGGCCGCCTCGATGCTGCCGAGTCGCAGCGAGACGAGTACGGCTTCCTCACCGCCTCAGCCCGCGTGCGGTCCGCCATCCTCAAGCCGGGCAGCATGTTCCTGCAGCAGCCGGACGTCCCGGTGCCGCTGCTGGTCCAGTTCCCCTTCCCCGCCTGGGCGACCCGCGCCGATGAAGTTGCCCCCTCCTCCCGCGAAAACGCGGACGACATCTTCGCCCGCATAGCCCGCAACCACGAGCTGCGCTCATGAAGTTCCTCCACACCTCCGACTGGCACATCGGCCGCACGATTCGCGGTCAGAGCCGCCACGCCGAGCAGGAGAAGTCGCTCCAGCAGGTGCTTACCCACGCGAAGGAGCAGGCAGTCGACTGCGTGCTCATCGCCGGCGACATCTTCGACACCTCGGCGCCCTCGCCCGAAGCGGAGACGCTGGTCTACAGCTTCTTCGGTGAGCTCTCGGGCGCGCACATCCCTGCCGTTGTCATCGCCGGCAACCACGACCACCCGCGCCGCCTCGAAGCCGTGGCGCCGCTGCTCTCGTCCCTTGGTATTCAAGCGCGCGGCCATGCCCTCGGCCCAGCCCAGGGCGGCGTCATCGAAGTGGCTTCGCGAGACGGCAAGGAGCGCGCCCTCATCGCTGCGCTGCCCTGGCTCAACGAGCGCGACATCGTGGACTTTGCCCGCCTCAGCGAAGAAGAAGGCGCCCCACTCATGCAGTACGCGACGCGCGTAGAGGCGGCCTTGCACAAGCTCACCGAAGGGTTTGCGCCCGATGCCGTCAACATCTCGATGGCGCACCTGCTCGCCGATGATGCGATGGTTGGCCCCGGCGGTGGCGAGCGCGAGCTGCATATGGCGATGGGCATCTACGGAATCCGCCGTCAGGCCCTGCCGACAGCCGCCCAGTACGTTGCCCTCGGTCACGTGCACAGACCGCAGGAGATCGCCTGCGCCACCAAGGCCGCTTACTCAGGCTCTCTGCTGCAACTCGACTTCGGGGAGCGAGAGCAGGAGAAGAGCGTCAACCTGGTCGAGATTCACGCCCGCCAGCCCGCCCGCATCGAAACGCTGCCCATCACCGCCGGCCGGCGCCTTACCGACATCGGCTCGCTGGAGCACGGCGTGACGCTGCCGGATCTGGCGCAGTTCCGAGACGCCAACGACGACTCGTGGTTCCGCGTCTACGTTGACCTCGAGATGCCCGTGGCCAACCTGCCGCAGCTCGTTCGCAACGAGCTCTCGTCCGCCGTGCACGTCGAGCGCGCCCGCGGCCGAGTCGAGGCGTCGGAGGACGGCGACGTGGTCGAGCGGCTCGGCCCTGTCGAGATGTTCCAGAAGTTCTACGAGAGCAACCTCGGCCGCGGCAAAACCCCCGCGGACGAGACGATGACGCTCTTCCGCCGCCTGCTCACCGAAGAGGAGCACGCCAGTGCGGAGGGGTAGGACAACACTCATCGAGTACGTAGCCGGGGCTTTCCAGCCTCGGCGTCATGCGCTCGAGGTGTGCTCGACCGGGACTCGCAGCCCCTGGAGCGACGGCGTTCATTGCGCTGAAGAGCCGAGTATCTGCGGCATTCATCCCGCAGATCGGCGGCAAGGCGCTTCATTCGCGGGATGGACGATCGCCGGCCTGCACGCTGCACTCGGTACGCTGCACTCGACTTCGGAGGCGCATCGATGAGGCCCCTCAAGCTCGACATCGAGGGGTTCACGGCGTTCAAGGAGCCAACGACGCTCGACTTCACCGAGCTGGACCTCTTCGCCATCACGGGACCCACCGGCGCCGGCAAGTCCTCCCTTATCGACGCCATCTCCTACGCCCTCTACGGCCGCGTGCCGCGCGTCTCGAACGAGGTCGCCTCGTGCATCTCGCAGGGCCTCGACCGCATGCTCGTGGGCCTCGAGTTCATGGCGGGCGAGGAGCGCTATCGCATCTTCCGTGAGACGCGGCGCAAGGGCAGTCCTAACGTGCGCCTCGACCGCTGGACCGAGGACGGCTGGCAGCCCCTCTTCGACCGCGCCCGCGAAGTCAACGACCATATCACGCAAGTCGTCGGCCTGGACTATGACGGCTTCACGCGCTCGATCCTCCTGCCTCAGGGCCAGTTCCAGGAATTCCTCGCAGGCTCTGCAGAGAAGCGACGCGCCGTCCTCAGCTCCCTGCTGCGTCTGCAGGTCTACGAGAGCATGCGCAAGCGGGCGTCCGGCATGGCGGCGGAGCGCAAGACCCGCATCGAGGAGCGCGAGCACACCCTCGCCTCGCTGGCCGAAGCCACGCCGGAGAACGTCAAGCGCCTGGAAGGGGAGCTCAAGGCCGCGGGCCAGCACCTCGAAGTCGTGCAGACGCAGTCGAAGTCGCTGGAGCAGGGCGTCACGCTGGCGACGGCGCTGAAGCTCGCCCAGGACGTCCTCGGCCGCTGCGAGACCGAGGCGCTCCGGGCCCTGGCCGATTTCCAGAAGACCAGTCGCGACGTGGACGAGGGGGACGCAGCCCTGGCCGAGCTCAATCAGCAGGTCGAAAGTCTGCAAGCCCAGCTCGCCGCCAACTGCTACGAGGCCGAGCGTCATACCGCCCTCAGCGTCGCGATGGAGCGCGTCAACGCTCTGGCGCAGGCAAACGCCAACCTCGCGCAGACAACCACGTTGCGAGACAGGGCCGCGACCGAGGCCACCGGCGCCACGGTCGTGGTCGAGGAGCAGCGTCAGGTGCTCAAGGCCGCGGAGCAGGCGCGCGTCGATGCAGAGACGGCCTGGTCCGAGGAGCAACGCCAGGACGTCGATGCTCAGGCGTCGGAGTCGCAGCGTCAGGAGGCCCTCGGTATCGCCCGCGAGCGCCTCCAGGCCCTGCAGCAAGCCCAGGCCGCACTCGAGCAGGCGCAGAAGGCGCACAAGGACGCCGTCGAGCAGCAAGAGCGAGCCGGTGTTGCGGCCACCAGCCGGGAACAGGCCCTCGAAACCGCAAAGCAGGCGCGTCTCGTGGCGGAAGCAGCCTGGTCCGAGGCGCAACGCCACGATCTGGCAGCGACGCTGCAACAAGGGCTCAAGCCGGGCGACCCCTGCCCCGTCTGCGGCGGCGTCATCGGCGAGCTTTCGCCTCTGGATGCCAGCGGGCTGAAGCTGGCAGAGAAGGAACTCGCCACGGCCCGGAAAGCCGAGGCAGATGCCCTCGCATCCTTCACGACGGCATCCAGCGTGGCAGCGAGGGCGGCAGCGACCGTGGAGGGCAGTGAGACCCATGTGGTGAGCCTCGAAGCCAACATCGCTGCTATCGAGCGCTCGGTGGCCGAGGCGTTGCCTGAAGGCATCACGGCGTCCGTCGCCGCCATCGACGAAGCCATGCAGGCGCATGTGCTGGCCCGACAGGCGCGGCGAGCGCGCATTGAAGCTGCGGAAAAGCAGCTGAGTGCGGCTCGCAAGGCCGAGGCGGAGGCCACCGCTTCGCTGTCGGCCGCGTCCGAGGTCGCCACAAGAGCAGCCGCCACGGTAGAGAGCTACGAGACGCAGATTGCGAGCCTCCACGCAGACATCAAGGCGCTGGACGCCGCCGTGACAGATGTGCTGCCGCAAGGCCAGGACGCCGCGCCTGCCGCGATCGAGGCCGCGCTGAAGGAGCAGGCCCGCGCACGTACAGAGAGAGTCGAGCTCGATGGCCAGCTCAAGCAGGCGACGGCACAGGCGCAGACCGTCCGCTCCCAGCTCGACGAGGCTCGACAGCACCTCGCCGCGCTCGAGCAGCGTTCGACCTCCGCGGCCGAAGCCCTCGAGGCCGCCGAGGCCGCGCTCACGAAAGCGCGAGACGACCTCGAGGCCGTCGTGGACGCGTGGCCGGAGGTGGCCGAGACGCTTCGTAGCGAGGGCAACGTCATGGCCGTCCTCAAGCGCCGCGTCGACGAAGCTCAGGCTGAGCAGTCCGCCCTCGTCAAGTCGATGGGCCAGCTGGAGACGCGCATCGAGTATCTCAAAGCCGACATCGAAAAGGCCGAGGCGCTACGAAAGGGCCTCGCCGACCTCAAGCAGGAGTACAACGTCTCAGCCGACCTGGCTCAGATGCTCGGCGCTGCCAAGTTCCAGACCTTCATCCAGCAAGAGGCGCTGACCATCCTCGCGGCTCACGGCTCGGTACGGCTAGAGCAGCTCTCCGGCGGGCGGTACAAGCTCAAGCTGGACGAGCGCGGTGCCGAATTCGAGGTGGTCGACCAGTGGAACGCCGACCTCGCGCGCTCCGTGAAGACGCTCTCGGGCGGCGAGACCTTCCTCGCGTCGCTGGCCCTCTCCCTCGCGCTCGCCGAGAGCCTGCCCGGCCTGGCGGCCAGCCGCCGCGTCGTGCTCGATTCCATCTTCCTGGACGAAGGCTTCGGCGCCCTCGACTCCGAGGCGCTCGACCGCGCCGCCGACGCCCTGGACGCGCTCGCCCTGGACAACCGCATGGTCTGCATCGTCACCCATCTGCCGGAGCTGGCCCAGCGCCTGCCCGCCCGCGTCGTCGTCACCAAGACGGAGGCCGGCAGCAGCGTAGCGGTGGTGTAGAAGCACACGTCAGCGCACATAAGGTTCGTAGCGCCCCAGAATGCCGGAGCGCTGCGGATCATAACGCCCTGTCTCCGTGTGTCGTTGCGAGCCATCCCGGCAGCGAGGCGCGGCAATCTGGGGCGGGGACAGGCTATCATCCGCAAACGACGTGACATAACACCACTCGTCAATCCGGGGAGTTTTGAGCGAGGCCTGGGAGCACCGCAAAGGCGCGTTGGCACCGCTCTCGGGTCTAACAACTCCCTGCCTGCTCTCGCATACCTGAACCCTGTAGCTTCCAGCTTCGATGCGCTTACAATGTGGCGGCTTTAGCATCACATACGCGAGACCTAGCAGGAGGAATCAATGAAGGCCGCCCGAGTCGTAGGCCCCAGGCAGTTTGAGATCCTGGACATCGAGACACCGACGCCGCAGGAGGGCGAGGTCCTCGTCCGCATGGAGTACGCCTCCATCTGCGGTAGCGACCTGATCAACTACAACAAGGTGCTTCCGGAAGAGGAGTACCCACTGCCCATCGGCCGGCCGTGCCATGAGACCTCCGGCATCGTCGAAGAGAGCCGGGACCCCTCCCTGAAGAAGGGCGACCGCGTCGTGGCCCTGACCTACACGGGCGGCCTCATGGAGTACGTCACAATCGCGGCCGACCGTTGCATCAAGGTGCCGGAGAGCGTCGACCCCAAGCTGGCCGTGCTCTGCCAGCCCATCGGCACCGTGGTCTACGCCGTGCAGAAGCTCGGCAGCGTCCTCGGGAAGAAGGTCGTCATCCTGGGCCAGGGCCCCATCGGCCTCAGCTTCACGGAGTTCATGTCCAAGGGCGGCGCTTCCCAGGTCATCGTCAGCGACATCGTCGAGGACCGCCTCAAGGTGGGCAAGGCCGCATTCGGCGCCACCGACACGATCAACGCCTCGCGCGAAGACGTCATCGAGCGCGTGACCGAGCTAACGGACGGCGCCATGGCCGACGTAGTGATCGACGCTTGCGGTGTCCATGAGACGAACAACCAGACCTTCCACTGTCTGCGCGTCCAGGGCACGGCCGTGATCTTCGGCATGCCGCACGGCGACCCCGTCTTCCCCTTCGACTGGGGCACGATGTACTTGAAGCTGCCGACGATCCTCGTCTGCAACAGCGCTCGCTCGGGCGACGTCGTGGGCGTGGTGAAGACCTCGGTCGACCTCATCGCCCAGGGCCGTCTCGACCCGTCGCCGATGATCACGCACAACGTGCCGTTCAACGACCTGCGCAACGCGTACGAGATGTTCAGCAACCGCACCGACGGCTGCGTGAAGCCGATCATCAGCTTCGGCTAGCCCGGCAACGGTATCGAAGAAACGTAGGGGCGGTTCGCGAACCGCCCCTACAGCGTTTGATATGGAGGCTCACGTCCGGTCAGGCTCGACTGACACCAGCCTGCTTTTGAGCCTGTCGAAGGCGAGCCGCGATGGCACCTCATTCGCCGACAGATCACCGGTGGATCGAGAAGGCCTGTTACTCGTCCTGAAACTGGACCTGGAGCGGCGTCACGTACAGCGGGTCGTCCAGTCCCTCGAGGGCAGATGTGATGGTCGACACCACGACATCATCTCGAACTAACGACGCGTCGAAGTCGATCGTCAGCATCGGCTCGCCCGAAGCGTCCTCGGCGAAGCTGAGGCCCGTAACCCCGTCCTTGCCCGCGAACGCCGTCTCGATGGCGTCGTGGGCGCAGTAGGTGAGGTCGCATCGCAGCGCCTTTGAGGTGAACGAGAGGTTGCCGGCGCCCGTCGTCGAGATCGTCAGGATATGCGGCCGCTCGATGGTGGATACGAGGCGCACGACGCCCGGCACGTCGCCCGGTGGCTCGGCGTTGATCGCGGCGGTGACGTAGGTGTCGAGGATCTCCGGCGTCGCGTGGCCGCGGTAGACGCCGCGCACCACGCCCTTCGAATCGAGGTACACGCTCAGGGGCAGGCCGTACACGCCGTAAGCATCCGTGAGGGTCATGCTTGGGTCCATGGCGTAGACAAACGGCGCGTCCAGGTAGTCGATGAACTCCTCGGCCTTCGGGCGTGTCTGTCCCGCGTTTACGGCGACCACGTTGAACGTGTCGAGGCCAAGTCGCTCCTGCAGGGCCTTGAGCGATGGCA
Organism: uncultured Chloroflexia bacterium; assembly: GCA_963731765.1. Classification (GTDB taxonomy): domain Bacteria; phylum Chloroflexota; class Dehalococcoidia; order DSTF01; family WHTK01; genus WHTK01. The sequence continues at coordinate 137,640 of CAVSWS010000018.1, read as the reverse complement.
TCTCGCTCAGGCAGCTCGTGCACCACGTCGCCCAGAAGGCGATGACGGTGGGCCGCCCCTCGAAGTCGCTCAGGCGCGCTCGCTGCCCTTCCGGCGTTGAGAACTCGAAGTCCGGCGCCTGGTCTCCGAGGTCGAGACCCACGTCCAGCTCCGCGCCGCTTACCGTGTCGAGCATCGCGACACGCTGCACGTTGGCGTCGGCCGGCTGCCGGATGAGGAAGAAGTACGCCGGGACGAAAAGCAGCGCCACGACTGCCAGACCGGCGATGAGGCGAGGGACGCTGAAGACCTGCACGCGCCGATTCATTCCCACGAGGATACAGTGCGATGTGCCCTGTAGTGGAAATCTTTGGGTAATAACTCTCTGGAGGGCGTCTTAACTCTTGGCCTGGAAGGACCGCACTGCAATCGCCAGCATGACCGCCGCGAAAGCAAGCACGATGCCTACGGACTCGGGTGACGAAAGCACGTGCCCGAACAGCGTCACGTTGATTACCGTATCGGTGCCGGTCGTGGCGGTGACCTGGTTGCTCAGCGCGACGGCCCGGATCGGCGCCACGGCGTAAGTAATCGGGTTTAGCTTGGCGATGATTTCCAGCACCAGCGGGACGTTGTTGATTGGGAAGAAGATGCCGGAGAGGAACATCGCCGGCATGATCGTCATCTGTGTGATCATCTGGAAGCTCTCGACGGATTGCACGCTTCGAGGCGATGACGATGCCAACGGACGACATCGCTATGGCGAGGACGAGCATCAAGCACCCAGAGCTCCAGGACCATCGGGATGGTCAAGTCCACGCCCATCAACGGCATAAGCAGGAACAATACGGAGGCGTGTGCAACGGCAATAGATGCGCCGCCGAGTAACTTACCCATGCCGATGGCGGTACGGCTGATCGGAGCAACGAGCATCTCGCGCAGGAAGCCGAATTCACGGTCCCAGATGATCGTGATGCCGGCGAACACGGAGTTCATCATCACCATCATTGCGACGACGCCGGGGTAGATGAACTGGCGGTAGTTGATGCCTTCGTTGAACGTATTGACGCTGCGCCCGAAGCCCTCGCCGAAGATCACGATCGTGATTAGCGGCATGATCAGGGCTGAAATCAGTCGGCCCCGATTACGGCTATAGACCAGCACCTCCCGCAGCCAGATGACGCGCATCACCCGCCACGGGCTTGCGTGCCCGAAGCTGGTCGATGCGGTCGCCTCCAGTATTCGCGGTTCGGTGACTGTTGCCATTAGCTTCTCCTGCGGCCTCCTTACCGAACGCCCTCATCCTGGAGCGGGCCTGATCTCCCGTCGTGGCGGCTTTCTTCCCGGATCTCGCGACCAGTCAGGGTGACGAACACGTCGTCCAGGGTCGGTCTTCGGATCGAGACCGTCTGGATTGCGCTCGACAACTGCGCGAACAACTGCGGGACGAACTGATCGCCGCGGTCGACGCGAAACTCTACTTCTTCCTCCGTCAGGCGCGGGTCGATGCCGAAGTAGGTCTGAATCTCGGCCGCCAGTGCCGCGTTGTCTTCGCCCGATACCGTCACCACGTCGCCGCCGAGACGTCCCTTCAGCTCCGAGGGCGTGTCGAGCGCAACGATCTTGCCGTGGTCGATAATCGCGATGCGGTCGCATGCCTCCGCTTCGTCCATGTAGTGGGTGGTGAGGAAGATCGTCACGCCTTCCGCATCTCGAAGCGACTGGGCGTACTCCCACAGGCTACGACGCGTCTGCGGGTCAAGGCCGATGGTCGGCTCGTCCAGGAACAGCGCCGTTGGGTGGTGCAGCAGGCCCGCGCGCGATCTCGAGACGCCGCTTCATGCCGCCGGAGAACGTCATGACCTGGGCGTTCTGGCGGTCCTCCAGTCCTACGCGCCGCAGCATCTCGTCCACGCGCTGGCGTATATCGTCGCGAGTCATGCCGTAGATCTCGCCGTGGAAGGTGAGGTTCTCGCGCGCGGTCAGGCGCTCGTCCAGGGTCGAGTCCTGAAACACTAATGCCGATCTGGCGGCGCACGGCGTCGCTCTCTTGCGCCACGTCGGCGCCGCCGATGAAAGCGCGGCCGCCGGTAGGGCGAAGCAGGGTGCAGAGCATCGAAATGGTCGTCGTCTTGCCGGCGCCGTTCGGCCCGAGGAAGCCGAAGATCTCGCCACGTGGCACATCGAAAGAAACCCCGTCGACGGCGGTGAAGTCACCGAATGTTCGACGGAGTTCCTGAACTTCTATTGCCGGTTGGGACGTCAACGGGTTGCCCTTCGAGGGAGCACTAATCCCTCCTAAAAAGGTAGAGCGTTCAGATCGTGCGAGCAAGTCTCACGCACGCCGGGCATAGAAAAGCGCCCCGGTCTCGGCTCCGGGGCGCTTTATGTGCTGGTGGCCGGCGGGGCTTAGCTGCCGCCCGCTGCCGGGGCCTCTGAAGGCTCCCGCAGCCCCAGCTTCTCGATCACCATCGGGTCTTCGTCTGTGCCCAGGATGCGCCAGTCCTCGCCGGGCGCGAGGATCTTCTCCGCCGAACGGATCGACTTGTACGGCAAGTCGCCCCCGACGGCGGGCGGCTCGATGCCCTGCTCCAGGTCCTTCGCGGCTTTGAGGAGCAAAGAGCGCATCTTGATGATCGACTTGTCGGTCGTGCCCAGGTGCTCCTGCGAGCGGTCCCAGATGCCGCCGGCCGATTCCGTCACCATCATGTCCTGGCTGACGAAGTTCGTGATGCCCGTGTAGAACGTCGACTTCTGCAGGTTTCGATCGATCTTGTAGTCGTTGTCGGGTCGCCATTCGCGGTCCGCCAGCGTGTTGGTGCCGCTCGGGCGCGTTACAGGCGTCACCTTGCCGTTCTGCTGGTCCTCGTTTGCCGCCACCAGGAAGCCGTAGGGCTGGCCGGCGGGCTGGCTCGGGCCGAGCAAGGAGCCCTGGACGAACACCGGGTCGTTCATGAACTGTCGCGTCGACATCAGGGCGAAGTTCCAGCGCCAGCACGTCTCGTCGTCGATCGGCACGAAGAGACCGACCTGCGTGCCGAATGGCGTCGCCGCGACGAACGTGAAGTAGGGCATCGCGAACGCACTGATCCGTACATGGGTGTTGCCATTCGGCGTCGTGCGGATGCCGGCGTACTTGTAGCCGTACCACGTGTCCTCGACCTCGAGGCTCGGCGCCCGGTCGTGGGCCCAGAGCTTCCAGGTCGTGGCGTTGGTGACATAACCGGGTGCATCGCTGCCGTCGTCGGGCGTATCGAGCACGCCGAAGTACTGGTGCAGCCACGAAATGTGGGAGGTGTCCATGTTGCCTTCCATGGACTGCACCCAGTTGCAGGTGCTGATCGTGCGGGCGGCACGCCAGTCCTCACGCGGCAGGTCGTCTGTGCCGAAGTTGCGGAAGGGCGTCATCGTCTCGGTCGGGCCCATGTAGGTCCAGATCACGCCGCCGGACTCGTGGGTCGGGTAGGCCTTGATGCGGACCTTGTTCTTGAAGTTGCTCTCGGCGGGCTCCGACGGCATGTCGACACACGTGCCGTTCACGTCGAACTTCCAGCCGTGGTAGACGCAGCGCAGGCCCTCTTCTTCGTTGCGACCGAAGAACATCGAGGCGCCGCGATGCGGACAGGCCTGTGCGAATAGCCCCACCTTGCCTGCGCTGTCTCGAAACGCGACGAGGTCCTCGCCGAAGAGACGCACCCGCAGGGGCGGTCCATCTGCGTCCGGCAGATCGGTGGTGAGTAGTGCCGGCGCCCAGTAGCGACGCAGCAGATTGCCCATCGGCGTGCCGGGGCCAACGCGCGTCAGTAGCTCGTTGTCTTCCTTTGTCAGCATTAGTAGCTCCTATGCTCCACTCGCCCAACGGGCGGTTTAGCGGAAATCGTACCCCATCAGCGCAAGTAATTCAGTATTGCCATACCCCTTCGGCCTTTCCGAGGCCATCCGGACGAGGCGATCTCGTGGCCCAGAAGAACTGACAGCGAACGCCGGCGAGGCGGGATGGCGGGCCGAAACAGCTACCCGGGGCTCGTGGCGATCCACGCCGATGTCGTGCATCGCCCGGCTCAGGACGCCGCCCGCCGGTCCTACGAATGGCGTCGCCCTCGATGTCCTCGCGATCGCCCGGCTGCTCACCGACGAGCATCAGGCGGGACCTGGGCAGGCCGGCTCCGAAGACGGTCTGTGTGGCGGCTTCATACAGGTCGCAGCCCTGACAGCGTGTTGCAGCCTGAGCCAGCGCCTCCAGATCACGAGTCTCTGGCAGAAAGTCGGCGGCAGTCATGCGATAAGGGTGACCTGTAAGACGTCATGCGCGCATAACAACGCCTGCCCTCGGGCTGGAGGTATCGCGAACGCGCTTCGCCTTGGCCCTCGAGTCCGTCTAGGCGCGACGCTTCAGCAGGCGCTTCGCCGTGACCCTGGCGGCGTTGACGGCAGGCTGCTTGTAGATTCGATGGCGCCAGCCGTGCAGCCGGAACCGCATCGACACGGGGTCGACGCGGTTGAGGTCGATGCGGTGCAGCAGGGACGGCTGGTGTTCCGGTTGCTCACCGCCCAGCGCCGCTTTGTAGCCGGCCGCGAGGACCTCTGCGCGGACGTCGGCGTCCTGGTCCCAGTGCGGGTAGCAGAACACTTCGGCCGGCCGGTCCAGCAGCGATTCGAGGTCCTGCTTCGCTCCTTCGATCTCGCTCACTCGCTGCGATGGCGTCAGGCGCGATAGCCGCGGGTGGGTGGCGCTGTGGACGCCGAAGCGCACACCGCGCGCATCGAGCTCCTTGACCTCTGCCTCGGTGAGCAGGCGCGACTCCGGCATTTCGAGCGCGTCCCAGGTGTTCGTGCCGCCCAGGCGCCGCGTCACGATGTAGACGCTGGCCGGACACCGCAGCGACTCCAGCACCGGCAACCCGTGCGTGAGGAAGTCCTGGTAGCCGTCATCGAACGTCAGGCAGGCGTAGTGTTCGATGCTCTCGCCGCGCTCCCATGCCTCGTACACGTCTTCAATCGTGCTCATGGTGTAACCGGAGTCCCGCAGGAACCCCACGACACGTGCGAGGTCCTGCTGCGAGATGCAGAGGTTGTACGGGTTCGGCCGCGGCGTCTTCTCCACCACGCGATGCAGCATGAGGATGGGGAACCACGGCAGCGAGGGTTCGATGCGAGGCGTGCGTACGGCTTCGGCGAGACTCAGCATCGGCAATCAGGCTCCGGTCAGTTGGGGGGTGACCTGACGGACGCGGGCAATCATCTCCTGGAAGTTGCCCATCTTCATCAGGCTATTGATCGAAGGGGTGAGGAGGCTGGTTTCGTGCAGGCTGACAAGCGGCTCGAGCTGGTCGGCAATCTGGCGCCGGTGCCACTCGTCGACGCGTGTGAAGCAGTAGGGCAGGTATGTGAAGGCCTCCATGCGCGCTTCTGGATTGATCAGCTTCATCGCCTTGAGCTGGCGCAACGACTCCACCGCCGTTTCCTCCGTCTCCGGGGCACTCTCGTCGATCGTCACGGCGATCAGGCGGGCGTTCTCACGCACCTCACTCGGCACTGCGTAGCGCGAGAGGTCGGATGCGCGCTGCAGCAGCTTCGGGTTCGTGAACACCGTGTACGTAAACGGCGGCTTCGGGCAGTCGAGCAGAGAGAGATACAGCGTCTGCCAGCAGGTCTGGTTCGGCTGCAGGTCGATCGTTGCGTTGCCGTCCTGGATCGAGCCGGCGTTGGTGCTGGAGGTCAGGTGCATTTTTGAGGCCGTTGCCTCGACGCCGTTGAGCTTGAAGCGCACGAGGTTGCTCTCGCGGTCAAGGGCAATGTCGCTGAGCCACGTAGAGCAGCGAACCTCGACGCCGGCATCTCGTGCCAGCTCGTCCAGGCGCCCTACGATGTCCATAGCACCGTTCGGCGGGTACTTGGCGGGATGGCTGATCCCTCGCAGCGCCCGCGATGCCTGGCGGCCCGCCCGCATCACGGCGCGCATTCGTGACTTCACGCTGTGTTTGTCCACCCAGTAGAGGTCGTAGTTCGACTTGCCGGCGATGACATCGTGCAGCTCGCGCACCCAGCGGTGGTGGAACACGAGCTGCCTCGGGAAGTAGCTCGGCTCGACCGACACGAACACAGGTTGTGGCTGCATCACTGTCAGCGGTACGCCGAGGTCCTCCAGCAGCTCGTAGACCGGCTTGATCGCGTCCAGTTCGTGGCAGCCGAGCTCGACGTTGGAGTAGCCCAGGAGCTCGGTGACCTTCCATGTGCCGCCGACGGAATCGGCAGCGTCTACGACGACGACGCGCTTGCCTGCTGCTCGTTCCGCCAGCGCAGCGATCATGCACATCGGGCTGGTGCTGACGAGTACCACGTCGAAATGCTCCGCCACAGGGGACGGAGTGTCAGAAGCCGATGCTTCCTGAGCCATTGCGTGTTGCCTCCTTGCAGGGCGGGCGGCGAGGCTCGTCCTCGACTAGAAGAACGTCGAGGTGGGGCAGTCGTTTCAGTGCGCGAATCAGGCGACGCCGAAACGGTGGAGAAGAGACGACTTGATCGCGGCGCGGCTTCCGAATACGAGGAGGAACGCGGCTTCGCGATACAGGCGCTGCGCCTGGTCTTCGACAAGGATCGAGCGGCTGCCGCGCCCGACAATCAATGCCGTCGCCGCTCGCGAGGCCATCTCTGCCGCCGCGGCCCGCGCTTCCGCCATATGCGCTTCGTCTGCGCTGTCCAGGTCTCGCCGGCAGGCGTCCAGCGCCGCGTCCAGGGGCGACGGCCCCAGCATCTGCAGGCAGCGTCGCGCCACGCCGAGCGCCAGCGAGCCGTTAGGTCGGCCACCGCCGTCGTACGCAGGCGGCGGTGTGTAAGGCGTCACGGAGGTCACGCGCTCCGAAGGCACGAACAGGCCATCGATGTGCAGGCGAAACGTGCGGCTCGCGTTCGCCGCGACGAGATGCAGGCGCTGTGAGCTTACCGATGGACCTTCGACGGCATCGATCAGCGCCCGCACGACCTCGTTGTCTGGCGTCAGCGCCGCGATCAGCACCACGTCCAGCAGTCCCCAGCCGGTGACGTATGGCGCGTCCCCATTGATCAGCCAGCCGCCCTCGACAGGCGTTGCCTTGAGCCCTGCGCTTCCCTGGTGCAGCCCGCCGAGGGCAATCCCGGCCCGCCAACGCCCGGCGCACATTTCGGCCAGCCAGGCATCGCGCAGGGCGGTGTTCGGGGTACTCGTCAGCTCCCGCACCGGCGTGCTGTGCTGGATCCACACGAACGTCGTCGAGAGGCAGCCGCTGGCCAGCCGCTCGATCACAGCCCACTGTGTCGCCGGCTCAATACCCAGGCCGCCGTGAGAGCTTGGCCCGGCGAGGCCGTACAGTCCGGCCTCCGCCAGCACCTCCAGCCGTTCTCGTGAGACGCTATCGGCCGCGTCGGTCTCCAGCGCGGCCGGAAACAGCACGTTGTCTGCGATGTCCTGGGCCACGTCGATGATCGAGTGCGCCATGTCTCCTCGTTGCGAGCCATCCGCGATAGCGGAGGTGAAGCAATCTCGGCCTGCGCTTGTCCAGGCCGAGGCTTCACTCTAGCACCGCAACGTCGGAGGGGCGGTTCGCGAACCGCCCCTCCAGCATCCCTTCGTACCGATAGCTCGCGCTCGCGGCTACTTGGTCAGTCGCAGCACCTGCAGATCGCCCTCGGCGATCTCCTGCGCTCGGGCAGCCAGGGCACGGAAGTCCTCTGTGGCGCTGACGTAGCGACCCGTCAGGCCGTCTGCGTCACCGGAGGCCAGGAAGGCGCAGCAGTCGGCGCACTGCTCCGTCCCGGTGAGCGCCTTGCCCGACTCGACCATCTGTGCCATGTGCGGCACCCACTTGCGACCGGCGTCGGTGCGCACGGCCGAATCCAGAATGGTGGAGTTGATAACGCCGGGATGAATCGAGAACACACTGACGCCGAAGTCGCGTACTTCCAGCGCCAGGATCTCGCCCAACCGCAGCAGCGCCGTCTTCGACACGCGATACGGGCTCGTAAACGGCGCGGCTGCCAGGGCGGCGCCGGACGAGATGATGATCATGCGCCCCTTGCGACGTTCCACCATGCCGGGTAGCACGGCACGCGCACCCCGCACGGCGCCCATCACATTGGTGTCGAGCGTTTTCTGCCACACCTCGGGGTCTGCTTCGTAGACTGGCCCGGCGGGGTCGCTCAGGGCAGCGTTGGCCACCAGCAGCGTCACGGGGCCCAGCTTCGACTCCGTCTCCGAGACGACGCGGTCCCAGTCGGCCTGCGAGTTGACGTCTGCCGCGATCGCTATCGCCTTGCCGCCCGCCGCCTCGATCGAGGCCTTCGTCTCGTCCAGCTGCGCCTGCGTGCGCGACGTCACCGTCACGGCCGCGCCCTGCGACGCCAGCTTCTGCGCGATGGCCTGCCCGAAGCCCCGACCGCCACCGGTGACGATCGCGACCTGGCCCTTCAATTCGTCTGACATATGCTCCTCCGAAGGCGGCTCGGCGCCGCGCGAAATTTCGTTGGAGGAAGCGTAACCCAGCCATGTTTTGGACGCGACAGGGTCATTAGTAGCAGCGACGCTCTTTACGTCTCGGCGGGCGGCTGCGAGCGGGGTTGTAGCAGCATGCGCTCCCAGACCTCCGCCAGCCAGGCGGAGTAGCGCTCCGGCGTCCAGCCCCGCTGCTCGGTCAGAAGCAAGAACACGTCCGGGGAGTTCATCGTCCACAGGACGTCGGCGGCTTCCTGGAGGGGGACGGCCAGTCCACCTGTTGCCTCCAGGTCCGCGGCCATCCGGCGCATGTTCGCGGCTCGGCGTTCCGAGATCTCGTCCCAGAGCTGCGCGAGTTCGGGGTGGGCCGAGGCCGCCCGCATCGCCTCCCTGAACAGCGGTGCCAGTCGAGGCATGATGCGTGCAATGGCGCTGGCGTAGACCTGGAGCTTCTTGGAAGCATCGGGGGCTGCATGGATGGCGTGAACGTATTCGCGCTCCTCGGCCTCCACGGGCTGATCGATGCCGGAGATCGCCGTCTCGATCAGGAGCCGGAACAGCTGCGGCTTGCGGCCCACCGATGCGTAGATCGTGTCGAGCGCGACGTCGGCCGCCCGGGCGATGTCCTGCATCGTCGTGGCGCCATAGCCCTTCTCGACGAAGAGGTCTCGTGCTGCCGCGAGAATGGCGTGCCGGGTTTCAGCTGCAGCATGTGTGCGCTGCAGCGACTGGTAGCGTCGTTTTGCTGGATTCGCCATGACTGCCATGTTAGCATTCATCCGAATTAGATTCGGATGAAATCAGGAGGGCATTCATATGGCATTCGCATTCATGCAGGACGTGCCGATCAACGCGGACGTGTACGAAAAGATCGTCGAAGGGCTCGGCAGGGACCTACCGGAAGGCATGTTGTGCCACACGGCATTCAAGACCGAGAACGGCCTGCGCTACATCGATGTATGGGAGTCGCGAGACGCCTGGTCCGCGTTTGTGGAGTCACGCCTGCATCCCGTGGTGTTTTCGATTCTGAAGGCCGCGAACCTCCAGCCTGCGGAAGAACCGCCCATCGTGGAACTGGAGGTGGTCGACCTGTGGAAGTAGGTCAGGGATGAGTGCTTGGTAGCGCCACGGAGATTCGAACTCCGGTTCCAGCCTTGAAAGGGCTGTGTCCTAGTCCCCTAGACGATGGCGCCAGAGTTCTCAGCGTACCATCCAGACTCCGTAGCGGGTAGCTGCTGCAGCGGGAACTGAGCCATCGTTTTGCCGGAGCGTGGCGGCGTATGCTCTAGTGGCTGGCACACGCCGGTGCAGCGTAAGGAGTAAGCGATGTCGGCCACGGTAGCTAACGTTCTGTTCTGGATTGTCGGCATCGTCATTGGTCTGATTGTCGCCACCATGCTCGGTGCTACCCTCGTGCCTCTTGCTGTCGGCGCCGTGATTGCATGGCTAATCCATTCGCTGCTCGTGTACCAGTTCGGTAGATCCGGTCCCAGCTGAACCAACCGCCAGCCGGGTCCTCCTGAGGGGCTGACGCGGGTTGCAATTGCATCACGCCTGCACATCCCGCCCGGTTCGCCTTTGGGTTGATCGAGTGCCCTGCTATACTGGCGCTGCTTGGTCGCGATCTTGGCGGGCGCGGTCTGGTATGAACTTATGGCACGAACCGCAAGCCGGACCCGTCAGGGCCGTTCTCCCTCAGCCGGTAAGCAATCGGTAGGGCGACGACGCCAGGGACCATCCCTGACCCAACGCATCATCTACTGGCTGACGCGCATCGAGACCGTCGGTCTGACGATGGCGCTGCTTGCGCTCATCGCCACGATCTGGTTGCTCGCGAGCCGTGGCGTCCCCGTACTCAACGACCTCGTCCAGACGACAGGCATGCTTGCCTTCCTCTTCGTATGGATGTTCGCCGCGGCCGGCATCCTCATCTGGCGCCACCAGCTATCGCTGCCCCTTGCGTATCCGAAGTGGCTCGCTGCCTTCGTGCCCCTTTTCCTCGTTATTGCGGGCTTCCTCGCCTTTCTCAAGCCTTCGCTCGTAGTCGGGAACGTCGACCTTGCGCACGCGACGGCCGGCGGCGACCTCGGCCACTTCCTTACCAGTAGCCTGCCCGGTGTCCTTGTCTGGCTGGCGAGCCTCATAGCCTTCACGGTTATCGTCTGGCCGCAGCACGTGAAGCTGACCCTGCAGCGCACGCCGGGCGCCATGCAGACGGCGTGGAGCTGGCACATCCCTCACAAGATCTGGTTCGCCATCCTCATGCTGGTCGACTTCGCCTTCCCCACCAAGGCGCCGCCGGACGAGAGCCCTCTGCACGACGCGCCCGACTGGCTGCCGGACGACGAGGAGTTCGACGATGTCGAGCCCGAACCGTTGCCCGTCGCCCTCGTGAAGACCGAAGAGCCGGAGATCCCGGACGAGCGCCTCAAGCAGGCTCAGCTCCCCGTCAACTGGTGGATGGCCGATGAGGAAGAGGAGTCCGCGAAGCCCGCCGACAAACCGAATGTGGCCGACTGGCGCATGCCGCCTATGGACGTGCTGCAGAACGCCCCGCCTCAGGACGAATCGGCCAAGCCGGACAACGTCCTGCGCTCCAACCTCATTGTTGAGACGCTCGCCAGCTTCGGCGTGGACGCCCGCGTCGCCGCCTTCCACGAAGGCCCCGTCGTCACCCAGTTCGACATCGAGCCGGGCTGGGAGGTCAAGTTCAAGACGGTGCAAGAGCGCGACAAGGACGGCAAGCTGCTCTACGACAAGGACGGCAAGCCCAAAACGCACCAGGAAGAGGTGTCCCGCACCCGCGTGCGCGTCAACCAGATCACCAACCTGTCGAATGACCTCGCCCTCGCCCTTGCGGCGCCTTCGCTTGCGCATCGAGGCGCCGGTGCCCGGTCGCTCCGTCGTCGGCATCGAGGTGCCGAACAGCGCCGCGTCCGTCGTCACCATGCGCAGCGTGATCGAGACGCCGGCCTTCCAGCGCCTGGCCCAGAAGACCCACCTCGCGATCCCGCTGGGCAAAAGCGTCTCCGGTGAGCCCGTCGTCGCCGACCTGGCGAAGATGCCCCACCTCCTCATCGCCGGTGCGACCGGTGCCGGTAAGAGCGTCGCCATCAACTCGATCATCTCGAGCATCCTCATGCAGGCGCGCCCCGAGGACGTGCGATTCGTCATGATCGACCCGAAGCGCGTGGAGCTCGCCGGGTTCCAGATGATCCCGCACCTCGCGTTCTCCAACATCGTCGTCGATATGGAGAAGGTCGTCGGCACGCTGGGCGCCGTGCTGCATGAGATGGAGGAGCGCTACAAGCTCTTCGCCACGCTCGCCGTGCGCAACATCGAGTCCTATAACAAGCACGCCAAGGTGACCACGCAGATGCCGTACTGGGTCGTGATCATCGACGAGCTGGCCGACCTCATGATGGCGGCGCCGTTCGAGGTCGAGCGTCAGATCTGCCGCCTCGCCCAGCTCGCGCGCGCCACGGGCATCCACCTCGTCGTCGCCACGCAGCGACCGTCTGTCGACGTCATTACCGGCCTGATCAAGGCGAACTTCCCCACCCGCATCGCCTTCGCCATGACCTCGCAGGTCGACTCCCGCACCATCCTCGACATGGCCGGCGCCGAACGCCTGCTGGGGCGTGGCGACATGCTCTACATGCCCACGGACTCCTCCAAGCCGAAGCGCGTCCAGGGCGTCTATCTCTCCGATGCGGAGATCGACCGCCTCGTCTCCTTCTGGGCCCAGCAGCGCACGAAGCACAGCACCGAGGTCTACGACCACTTGCTGGAAGAGGCCCTGCAGGAGATCGAGGAGCAGGAAGACGCCGACCCGATGTTCGAGAAGGCGAAGGCGCTCGCTGAGGAGCACTCCCGCATCTCGACTTCGATGCTGCAGCGTCGCCTGCGCATCGGCTACCCGCGCGCCGCCCGCATCATGGACCGCCTCGAGGAAGAAGGCCTCGTCGGCGACGGCGCCGAGGGCTCTCGGGAGGTCATCGTCACCGCCCAGGACCTCGACGACGGCAGCCCGGGCTTCCGTCCGCCCACCCACAATCCCTGGGAGTAACTGCGTTACGGCGATCAGGCTTCGCTCTTGCTACGGTAGGAGTCGCCCCGCTCGCGAAACCGAAGGTGACTTCAGCCCGTTCGTCCTGAGCTTGTCGAAGGACGCGCAACCGCCCCAATCCGCACCGTAAACGAAGGCGCCGCGGCCTGGGCTTCCGTCCGCCCACGCACAATCCCTGGGAAGCCTGAGAACCGGCTGTTCCGCCGATCGGCACGACCTGCGTTGTTGGGGCAGCGGTCGCATCGAAATAGCTTGCCTGCTGTCCTATACCTAGATAGTCTAGGTACTATGGTGACGAATGGTCGTTTGAGGCTCGGGCTCAGCGCAGGGCTCGGCGCGATGCTGGGGCTGGTCGGGGCGCAGGTACTCTTCGTCGACTCGGGATTGAGTCTCGTGCCCTGGACGGTGGCCGGCCTGCTTCTCGGGCTGATGGGCCGTACTCGCGTGGAGGCGGCGCAACTTGGTGCTGCCTACGGCTTCTGCCTCGCCTTCGTCTTCATGCTGGCGGGCTACTCCGGCGACGCCTCCCTGCTAAGCCGCGTCCCTTTCTTTGTCCTCCTCGGCCTCTTTGGCGCCGTTTGTGGCCTCATCCTCGCCGTCCTGGGACGAGCGGTGCTTCCGGCCCTTATGCGGACCTTCGCCGATTCGCGACAGGACTGACGTACCGATAACGGGATGGCTTCTCCGCCGAAAGTCGGAGCCTGCACCCCGACCGAAGTCCAGGTTCACGGCAGGTTCCCGGTGCTATCATCGAGACATCACCTGCTTAAGGAGCGAAATGCGAAGCATCTAACCAGAGCGGTCGTTCGACCAGTCTCCGGCCCGGCGAGGCGCCAGCCTCAGCCTGACTTCGCTCCTGAGTGCATGCTCTAACCCGCGTTTCGTCAGCCCCGGCCGTCCTGTGCGCAGCGTCTGCTCATACGCAAACGGCACGCCGTCGCGCCAAGCGACGTTCCCGGGACGGTCGAGATGTTAGAGCTCCATTCGGTCACTTACGAAATCGATTCGCGCGTTGTCCTGTCGGACATCTCCTGCAGCTTGATTGCGCGCAAGTACGGCCTCGTCGGCGCCAACGGTGTGGGCAAGACCACGCTGGCCCGACTGCTCACGGGCGATGTCGAGCCCACACAGGGCTACGTAGTCCGCGACACCCCAGTGGCCTTCCTGCCGCAGTTCGAAACGCGCGTCGACGGCACCAGCGGCGAATGGATCAATGACGTGTGGGCTCAGGCGCCACAGGACGTCGAACTGGTCGCCGGGCTGCTCCAGCCCATCGATGAGTCACGCCCGCTGCGTAGCCTCAGCGGCGGCGAATGGATGCGACTGCGCCTCGCCCGGGCGCTGGCGTCGTCGCCGTCGTTCCTCATCCTCGACGAGCCCACCAACGACCTGGACCGCGACGGTAGGGAAGTGGTGCTGCGGCTCTTGCGCGAGTTCAGAGGCGGCGTACTTGTCATAAGTCACGACCGTGAGCTGCTCGGTGCCGTAGACGAGGTCCTGGAGCTGACGCCGAAGGGCCTGCATCGCCATGGCGGCGCCTTCGACCTCTACTGGCAGCAGCGCACGGCGGCGCGCGAGCGACAGCAGGACGAGCTCAACCGGGCGACTCGCCAGAAGCGCTCAGCAGAACGAGAGCGTCAGGAGAAGCTCGAGCGCCAGCAGCGCCGGGAGCGCGCCGGCCAGCGCAAGTTCGAGCAGGGTGGCATGGCCCGCATTCTCGCCGGCGGTCAGAAGCGACGTGCCCAGGTCACGGCCGGCAAGCTCAAACGCGAAGCCGACGCCGCCATCGACGAGGCGCAAGGGGAGCTGGCGCAGGCCCGAGAGTCCCTCGAGTCTGATCCATTCATGCGTCTCGACTTCGAGAGCGACGCGCCGCCGCTCGGCCGTCCCTTCTTCGAGGCGCGCGACCTCAACCTGCGTTTCGAAGGCAGCTCCGAGCCACTTGTGGCCGTCCGGCGTCAGCTTTCTCATGACGGGTCGCCAGCGTTGGCACGTTAGGGGTGGCAATGGCACGGGCAAGAGCACGCTGCTGCGACTGCTCATGGGTGACACGCCCGGCAACACCACGGGCTACCTCTGGCGCTCCCATCGCCCCTTCGTCTACCTGGACCAGAGCCTCTCGTTGCTGCGGGATGACCTCTCGGTGCTCGAGAACGTCAGCACCGAGTCCCGCTTCCCGCCCGCAGAGCTGCGCAACGAGCTGGCCTTCTACGGCTTCAAGGGCGATCGCGTGCACCAGCGCGTCGGTACGCTCAGCGGCGGCGAGCGCCTTCGGGCCGCTCTCGCCCGCTGCTTCCTGGGGGCGTCGATCCCGCAGGTCCTCCTGCTGGACGAGCCAACGAACAACCTCGATTTCCAGAGCATGGAGCTCCTGGAAGCCGCCCTCGTCCGCTTTCGGGGTCTCCTTGTCCTCGTCAGCCACGACTCCGTCTTTGTCGATCACGTGGCCATTACCGATGTGCTGGATCTGAACTCGGAACCCGAAATATTTCTCGCGTAGACGCGCCAATCAGGTGCGAGAGTGGTATACTTGAGGTGGAGAAAGGAAGGGTATGAAACAGGACAGCGAGCGCGGCTTAAGGCCGCAGGCAACCCCGGCTCCAGGCTCCTGACCCGCTTTTCGAAACGCGACCTGGTCCTTCGGGACGGTCACTTCAGCGACTGTTTCGCTGGTTTGACGGGATGTGAGCTGAGACGGAGCCGGTGACACGCAGACGCCAAGGGTTTCGACCCGTTGGTGTCTATCAAGCCCTCAGGAGGGCAGTACACCGTAATCAGTAGATCGTGAGGGCCCCGGCAGGACGCCGGGGCCCTTCACTTTGTCCTCCCACGCCCCTGAAACCCCGCGCCGGTCAGGTTTACGACCCGGCAACGCCTCCTCGCTTCTAATTGAAAAAAGGAGGCTATGGTTTGAGACGACTTTTCTTGATTCCCCCGCTGGCGGCCCTACTGATTTTCGGTGCCGCCTGCTCTGGTGATGACGACAGCACCACTGCAACACCCACACCCACACAATCGCCGGCCCTCGCAGACGAGCCCACGGCAGAATCTTCCGCGGTGCCCGATGGCCTGCAGTACGTGTTCGATGCCGTCGGCGGCGACATGAACGTCGATGACATGCGTCCCTACCTCAGCGACGAGCTCGACGCCATGAGCGACAGCGAACTTGCCGCCGTCATCGACTGCTTCCCTTCGGACGTCAGCGCCGAAGTGCTGGACGAGGGCATCCAACGTGACGGCGATACCGCGACACTGACGGTCAGCTGGCGCGTCACCGGCGATGCGGCCGCCGCCATCGATACCAACGTCGAGCGGACATGGACCTTCCAGAAGGTCTCCACCAACGATAGTTCGGGCTACAAGATCACCGGCCTGCCGCAGAACTGCCCCTTCCAGCCGGCAGACAAGAACGGCACTCAGGAGCCAGCGATAAAGACGCCCTCCCCTTAGGGCGCGAGCGGCATGCTGGAGTCCCTGTCCTGTGGCCAGAGCTCGTCCACTCTTGCTTGGCTCCCTCTCCCTGGAGGGAGAGGGCTGGGGTGAGGGTGACTTCCAGCAGGCTCACCGCTGACCTCTCATCAATGCACAACGAATGTGCCGGTTGGCCCTGAAACCCCTTGCCAGGTGGGTGTACGATCTAGCTGGAAGAGAGGCTAAGGGTGATGGAACCGGAGCAGAAGCACGCTTAAAGGGCGATCAGAAGCCGGCCTGAGTTCCTGACCCGCATGTGTCCACGGGGCATTAGTCTTCGGACAACCCACTCGGAGATGGCAACGCCGATCTGACGGGGACGTGAACCACTGAAGCACCGGCATTCCCGAATAGCCATAAAAATGAGGCCCCGGCAAACTGCCGGGGCCTTCCTATATTCAGCAGGCAAACCCGCTACGACCCGCCGCCTCCGCCACCAGCGACCGTGCTGGTCGGCAGGTTCTCCGGCTCCGTGTCGACCCGGATTGTCGGCAGTATCCGGATGAGCCACTCCGGCGCCCACCAGTTCATCTTGCCCATCAGCTCCATCGCCGAAGGGACGAGGATGAGGCGGACGATGGTGGCGTCGATGAAGATGGCGGAGGCCAGCGTGAAGCCGACCATCTTGATCGAACGGTCGTCACCCAGGATGAAGGCGCCGAAGACGCACACCATGATCAGCGCCGCGGCGGAGATCACGCGACCCGTAGCAGCGACACCATCGGCAACGGCCGCGCCGTTGTTGTTGCCGTTGCGGTCATATTCCTCCCGTACGCGGGCCAGCAGGAACACCTCGTAGTCCATCGAGAGGCCGAAGACGATGGCAAAGATGAACATCGGCGCCCACGCCTCGATCGGCCCTTCCTTGCCGACGCCCAGCAGCGTCTCACCGACGCCCCATTGGAAGACGATGATCGTCAACCCGAACGCTGCGCCGATCGACAGCAGGTTCATGATCACTGCCTTGATCGGCACCACCACGCTGTGGAAAACCGTCAGCAGCAGCACGAACGACAGCAGCAGCACGGCGCCGATGAACAGGGGCAGGCGCGCCGCCGTGTAGTCGGCGAAATCGACGATGGCCGGAGGCAGACCCGTGGTCAGTACCTTGACGCCCGTGCTCGAAACGACCGGTGGGATCGTGTCGTCGCGCAGGCGGTGTACAAGGTCCGTGGTCGCGCGGTCCTGCGGGGATGTCGTCGGGAAGATGTTGTACAGCACCAGATTGCTCTCGCCCAGGTGCACAGGTGGGGAGACCTTGGCCACGCCTTCCGTATTGGCGAAGGCATCGCCCAGCGTCGTCAAGGTCGCGTCGTCCGCCGGACCGGCCTGGCCGTCCACCAGAGCGATGATCGGGCCGTTGAAGCCGGGGCCGAAGCCTTCCTGCAGGAGGTCGTAGGCGCGGCGTGTCGTGTCGCTCTCCAGCCGGTTGCCGGCGTCTGAGAAGCCGAGCTGGTAAGAGAACACCGGTATTGCCAGGGCGATGAGCAGGGCCGCGCTTGCGAACAGCGCCGGCCACGGATGCTTCTGGATCACGCGGCTCCACTTGTACCAGAAGCTCTTGGAAACGTCGTGGTCGTCGGAGCTGCGGTGAGGCAGGCCGAAGCGGTCGATGTTGTGGCCGACGAAGCCGAGGAAGGCAGGCAGCAGCGTCACCGCGGCCGCCATCGTGAACAGCACCGCTGCCACGGCCGCGACGGCCACGGAGCGCATGAAGTCCAGGTTCATCATGAACATGCCGAGCAGTGAGATAACCACCGTGCCGCCGGCGAAGATCACGGCACGCCCTGAGGTGTCGACGGCCAGCATCACCGCCTCGCGCGGCTCCATGCCCTCCGCGAGCCCGGCTCTATACCGCGTCACGATCAGCAGGGCGTAGTCGATGCCGACGCCAATGCCGATAAGCGTCGCGATCAGGGGCGTAAACTCCGGCACCGCCAGGACGTTGGTCAGGAAGCCGATGACGGCAACGCCACAGCCGACGCCGAACAGCGCCGTCGCAATCGGCAGACCCATCGCCAGCAACGATCCGAAAGCGATAAGCAGGATGATCACCGCGGCGCCGATACCAAACGCCTCGCTGTTGGGCTGGGAGAACTCAGCGTAGATATCTCCACCGAGCTCGACCTGCAGGCCGGGGACGTCGATCTGCTTCCAGAGACCCTTGATGGTGTCCGCGTCGTTGACGTATTCCTCCTGGGTACGGTTACCCAGGTTCAACTCTGCGTAGGCAATCTTGCCATCTTCGCCAACCTGGAAGGCATTCGCGGGATCGTACGGGCTATTGAGGCTGACGTCCTTGACCTGGGCCTGGACATCGGCGAAGAACTGCTCCATGCGCGCTTTGACGGCCGGGTCGTCGTACCCGGCGTCGCTGCGAAATACGATCTGAGTGGAGATGCCGGTGCGGTCGGCGACACCTCGTTCCTTCAGCAGATCGAGCGCTGCCTGGCTCTCGGAGCCGGGCAATTCGAAGTCGGTCTTGTAAGGACTGCTTACGACCGACGAGATAACGGTTAGCAGGACCAGGAGGACCACCCAGGTCCCCAGAACCAACCAACGTTTTGAATACGAGAGCGCGGCGAGCTTTCTCATGTTTGACCTCCGTCGCCATATAGGATGCGCACACACGTGCTAAGCAACAAGTCCACAGCTCTTCCTTTGACAGGCTTTGATACAATGTTCACAAGAAGCATGCAACATGCAGATACTGCATGATGCAGATAATAAGAATCGGGTGAGCGCAACGTCAAGCGAACACGAGTCCACCAGAGCGAGGCTGTATGAGCTGGCCCGTGAAGTGCGCCTCATGAGCTCCTTCGATTCGCTGTTCAGTCATGCCGTCGCCGAGCGCGCCGGCATGCACAGCACCGACATCGAGACCCTCGACCTGCTCAACGTCCTCGGACCCATGACGGCAGGCCAGCTCTCGCGCATGACCGGGCTTTCCACCGGCGCTACAACGCGCCTGATTGACCGTCTCGCCGGCGGCGGCTTTGTGCGACGCGTGCCGGACCCGAAGGACCGCCGCCGCGTCCACATCGAGCCTATCGGCGAGAACCTGCGCGCCATCGGCGAGATGTACACGCCGCTGGCCGAAGCGATGGGCCGGGCATGGTCTTCCTTCAGCGACGAGGAGCTCGCCGTCATCCTGCGTTTCGTACGCGAGAGCAACGCCATCGTCGCCGCCGAGAACGCCCGCCTGCGTGGTATCGAGGAGTTGCCGACTACCACGATGCGCCGCCGAACCCCGATCATGAGATGCCGCACCCGACGTCCTGGAGCTAGCGTCACTGTTCCGTCCTGATTGCCATCGATTGCTTCATCGTCCCTGCCTCCGTTCATCGAAATCGAGCCGATTGGTCGGCCTCTCATAAACACGACGAACGGCACGGGTCGAAATCGACACGCGCTGGCGTGAAAATTCTCACGACCATCAGACGCTTACACGCGGGAATTGGTTCCCGGTGCTGATGAAGCTTCAGCTTTCGTCCCGGCAAGCAGAGCAGACGGCGCGCCCATGGGCGCGCCGTCTGGCTCCTGCTATGTCGAGCTTGTGAGGGCTACTTGCCCCAGAGTCGCTGCGAGGCGATGCGGGCACCCTCGGCGCCGGCGCGGAACTTCGCCCACGTAATCGAGGGATGCGCCGTGCGCTGCAGACCGCAGTCCGTACCGCCGATGACGTTTTCCTTGCCCACGACGCTGGCGTAGCGCTCCAGGCGCTGGGCGACAGCCTCCGGGTGCTCCACGAACTCCCGGGCCGCGTGACCGATGACGCCGGGCATGAGGATCTTGCCGTCCGGCAGCGGGTGGTCCTTGAACACCGTCCACTCGTGCTCGTGCTGCGGGTTCGCCGCCTCAATCGAGTAGCACTGCGCCTTCACCTTGTAGACGATGTCGATGATCTCGGACAGCGGGATGTCGGTCGTGTGCGGGTGGTGGATGCTGCCCCAGCAGATGTGCAGGCGCACCAGCTCCTCCGGCAGGCCGCGGATCGACTGGTTCAGCGCCTCAACGCGTGTCTCGGCCCACTTCTTGTAGTCCTCGACGCTGAGCTCGGGGTGACAGGCGTAGCCGTCCGGCAGGTCGGGGTCGTCGAGCTGGAGGATGATCCCGGCGTCCGTGATCATCTTGTACTCCTCGTGCATCGCGTCGGCGACCGCGAAGAGCATCTCCTCGTCCGTCTTGAAGTGGTCGTTGCGCAGCCAGTGCTCGATCGTCCCGGGGGCCAGCGCAGTCAGCACACCCTCGACGATGTCCTGGCCCTGCATGGCGTCCTTGAGGTTCTTGATGTCGCGCTCGACTTCGGCCTGGCCGCGATAGCCCAGCGGCCCAACGGCGTAGACGCCCATGTTGCGGAAGCCGCCGCCCGCGAACCCGGAGGTAAGGCTGCCGAAGTACTCCGGGAAGGAGAGCTGCTCGCGCGCCGTGATCGGCAGCGTGCCGACCTCGCCCTCGGGGATCTGGCGGATCTCGATGCCCGTCAGCCGGCCGCGGGCGTAGGTCTGCCAGCTGCTCTTGCTGTACTCGCCGTCGTTGACGACGTCGACGCCGTTCTCCGCCTGCAGTCGCACGACCTCGAAGATGCTGTCGCGTACCAGCTTCTCCAGGTTGTCGTCGAAGGGGTCGCCGTCCTTGTGGTCGCGCATCGCGTCCTGCAGTGCAGGCGGCCGGTGCAGGCTCCCGGCATGGCTCATGAGGATCCGATCAGTGCTCCGGTGCATTTAGATGCTCCTGTGTTGGAAATAGACGGTTAGAAGACGCTCGGACTCTAACAGCCGCCACGCATAAGAGCTACGTCAAAGATCGAGTTAGACCGGATTGAACCTCTATGGGCTCGCCGGAGACCAGGGAACGCCCCGCCTTGAAGCCACCACCTGGTCTCAAGATCTTACGACACCGCGGTGCCCCCTCTCTGAAGTCGGAGGGGGGTTAGGGGGCGAGGTCCCTCAGAACTCCCGGCGCGCCGCCCAGGCGATCCCTCGCCGGATCAGCTCCCGATACACCGGCATCTCCCACGGCCCACGGCGGTCCGGCTGCAGCGCGTCCGGTCGTGGCGTGTCGAAGGGGCGATTGCAGTGGCCGAGCGCCAGGTAGAGCACCTCGCCCTCGCCCACGCGATGTCGATACATCAGCGGCCGCACGCCTTCCTCCACCTGCCGCCCGCCCAGCGCTTCGCCACCCCAACGAGTCTCCAGCAGCACCTCGATATCGCCCGTCACGTCGATGACGTAGAGCTCGTCGTCCACCTCGAACGGCTCGATGTCGCGCAGGATGGGGTCGTTGGGCGCCGAGATCGACACGGGGAAGTGGCTGTAGGCCGGATGGGTGATGAAGCGGGAGCCCAGGATGCCCGGCAGCTGGGCATTACCCGCCACCGAGTTGCTGGCGTGGATCGCGAACCACCGGCCACCGCGCTCGAGGAAGTGACGCAGCGCCTCGCAGTTCTCCTCGCTTACCGGCACCTGCGACGTGTAGCTGACCAGCACGTCGCCCGCCGCGATCGCCTCGCCGGCGTCGTAGTTGTTCCACGCGTCCGTCCGGATGTCACCGGCGTCATAAAGGGCCTGCGCCAGCCGCAGCCGCGCGAAATCGAAGTCGTGGTTGCGCGCCGGGCTCCCGGCCACCAGGTTTGCCATAACAGGATGCGGCATCGATCACCTCCGGCCTGCGCGAATTGCCGCCAGTCTACGCCGCAACCGAGTGCTGCGATTCGCCCTCTTCCTCTCGAATCGTCGCTGCCGTCGCCCGTCCATTCGCCCAACGATCTGCGACTCGGGGATGCCCCCTCTCTGAAGTCGGAGAGGGGGTTAGGGGGTGAGGTCTACCGCTGCAGCAGCCGCGCTGCCTCTTTGGCGTGGTAAGTGATCAGAATGTCCGCCCCGGCGCGCTTGATCGCCGTCAGCACCTCGAGCGCGATGCGATCGCCGTCCAGCCAGCCGTTCTGGGCCGCTGCCTTGATCATCGAGTACTCACCCGACACGTTGTACGCCGCGAACGGCATGTCGAAGCGCTCCCGTGCCTGCGAGAGCACGTCCAGGTAAGACAGCGCCGGCTTCACCATGACGATGTCGGCGCCCTCCTCGATCTCCGATTCGATCTCGCGCAGGGCTTCCCGGCTGTTCGGCGGGTCCATCTGGTAACCGCGACGGTCGCCGAACGCCGGCGTGCTGTCGGCGGCGACCCGAAACGGCCCGTAGAACCCCGAGGCGTACTTCGCCGCGTAGGCCATGATCGGCGTCGAAACGAAGCCGGCGCTGTCGAGCGCGGCGCGAATCGCGGCCGTGTGGCCGTCCATCATGTCGGACGGGGCGACCATGTCCGCGCCTGCTTCGGCCTGCGCCGACCGCCGTCTGCGCCAGCAGCTCCAGCGTCGTGTCGTTCTCGACCTCGCCCGAGGGCGTCAGGATGCCGCAGTGGCCGTGGTCCGTGTACTCGCACAGGCAGACGTCGCAGATCACGCACAGGTCCGGGTCGGCGTCCTTCAGCGTGCGCACGGCCTCCTGCACGATGCCGTCCGACGCGTACGCCTCGGTGCCCCGGTCGTCCTTCGAGGCAGGCAGTCCGAACAGCAGCACCGCCGGCACGCCGAGCTCCCGCAGCTCCCGCGCCTCGCCCGCCAGCTGGTCCAGCGACAGGTGGTACTGCCCCGGCATCGACGCGATCTCCTCGCGCACGCCGCTCCCATGCGTCACGAACAGCGGGTACACGAAGTCGCGCGGGTCCAGTCGCGTCTCCGCGACGAGGTTCCGCAGCGCAGCGGGTCCTCCGGAGGCGGCGAAAGCGCTTGAAGGAGCCAGGGAGTCGGGTAGTAGTTGTCATAATGTACTCGCTCGAATGAATCCAAAGGCCAAGATGCTGTCATGATAAGGCCCGAAGTCACGTAATAAGAAAGGGGGCTGCGCTCTCACGCAGCCCCCTCGGCACTTCGGTACGTTTCGCCGTGCTTAGCGGCGCTGGCCGGCCTTCTCGTAGCGCTTGCGGAAGCGCTCGACCCGGCCGGCGGTGTCGACGATGCGTGCCTCACCCGTGAAGTACGGGTGGCACTTGCTGCAGATGTCCAGGTGGATCGTGTCCTTGGTAGAACGCGTCTGCCAGGTGTTACCGCAGGCGCAGATGATCGTCGTCTCTACGTACTTGGGGTGTCCTGTAGCCTTCAAGATGCCACCTCCGCGTACACACTAACCTTCTTTCGACGCCCCTTGGCGAAGGGCTCGAACTTGACCTTACCCTCGACCAGCGAGAACAGCGTGTGGTCGCGACCGACGCCGACGTTGTTGCCGGCGTGGATGCGGGTGCCGCGCTGTCGCACGATGATCGTCCCGGGCAGGATGAGCTGGCCGTCGTAGCGCTTCACGCCCAGGCGCTTCGCGTTGCTGTCGCGGCCGTTCTTGCTGCTGGAACCAGCTTTCTTATGTGCCATGTCTTATTCCTCTGCCTGCTCTTCGCTGGACTCCGCTTCTTCGGCTTCCGGCGCCGCGGCTGCGCTGCGACGGCGAGCGCGAGGTGCAGGCGTCTCTTCGCTCTCGGCGCTCTCCGCTTCGGGGGCCTCGGCCACCGGCTCTTCGGCCGGTGCAGCGGCGACGGGTGCCTCCGGCTCCACGCGACCGGCAAAGCCTGCCGGGCGCTCCGGCGCAGGCGGCGGTGCCACGGGCTCCGGCGCCTTGACCGTCACGCCGTTCGCCGTGATCTCCTGGATGGAGAGGGTGGTGAAGCCCTGGCGGTGACCGCGCTTGCGGCGGTAGCGCACCTTGGCCTTGTACTTGAAGTTGATGACCTTCTTGCCGCGTCCGTGTTCGACCACTTCGGCGACCACGACTGCGCCATCGACTGTAGGCGTGCCGACGGTAACGCTGCCGTCATTGCTGACCAGCAGTACGTCGCGAAGCTCCACCCGGGAGCCGGGCTCAGCGTCCATCGTCGCGACGTTGAGCACGCTACCTTCGTGCACACGGTATTGCTTGCCGCCGGTTTGAATTACAGCGTCGATCACGAGCCTCCTTGATTTGGGCCGTATCAGGTTATCGATTAGCGCGCCGTTGTGTCAACGGACCGCTAACTCGTCGCGCGACCCATCTAAACAGGCCGTTACTTCAAGTCGAGCCTGGAGTCTTTGTTGAACTTCTTTATTGTAGCGTGTCTGTCCAATGGAACCAGCCCCTTGTAACAGGGGAGCGCCGTAGTGGACATAACGTTAGATGCCTGTCGAAACCCCGATGATCGAGCCGAGCGCGAAGGTCAGCGTCGCAGCCGCCGCGCCGATGAGGAGCTGACGCCCGCCGCTAAACAGGACGCTGCGCCCCGTGAACAGCGATAGCAGGGCGCCCACGCCGAACAGCGCCACGCCCGACAGGGCGATGCTGAGCGCGACGATCAGCGTCGTGCCGCCGAAGAAGTAGGGCACCACCGGCAGGACGGCACCCAACCCGAACGCTGCAAACGAGCTCGCCGCCGCGTTGATCGGTGACCCTAGCTCGCTCGGGTCGAGGCCCAGCTCCTCGCGCACCAGAGCATCGAGGGCGATTTCGGGGTTGGAGGTCAGCTGCCGCGCCAGGCGGTCGGCGTCGTCGCGAGGGATGCCCTTGGCGCGATAGATCAACGCCAGCTCCTGCACTTCTTCCTCCGGCGACACGGCCAGCTCCGCCGCCTCGAGCTCGATCTGGCGCTCGAACAGCTCTCGCTGCGCCTTCATTGAAACGTACTCGCCCGCCGCCATCGACGCCGCGCCGGCCAGCAGACCCGAGAGCCCGGCCAGCAGGACGAACTGCGGGTCGGCGCCCGCACCGGCGAAGCCCATGACCAGGCTGAGGTTGCTCACGAGGCCGTCGCTCACGCCAAAAACTGCCGCCCGCAGGCTGCCGCCCCCGGCGGTGCGATGCCATCGCTCGCTACGCGTAACGTTGTCTCGCGCCAACTCGCCCATCGTGCGGGCATGACTGCGCTCGTCTCCGGCCAGGGCAGCGGTGTCCTTGTCCTGCAGGGCGTACTCGGCGGAGCTGCCGAGCTCATTGCCGTGCAGGAGGGGATAGATCGCCTTCGGTCCGGCGACGCGCGCGATCGTCTTCATGATGCGAGTGCGGAAGCTCAAGCGGTGCTTCGGCAGGGCGATGCCCTGTGCCTGCAACCCGCGAGCCATCACGCCGGCATGTACGGCTTCCGCGTCGGCCATCTCGCGCAGGAGGGCGGCGTGTCCGTCGTCCTCCTCCAGTCGGGCCAGGTAGCCGTAGAGGTTGGCGCTATCGAGCTCGTTCTTCCAGTTGGCCAGAAGAAGCTCCGCTCTCGGTTCGGTCGGCGCCTCCAAAGGATCTTTCAATGCCATGCATCCGATGGTACGAGGCCTATCGATAACTCGTCCAGAGTAAGAAGGGTTCTAAGTTGAGGCTAATGCGTCCTCTACGCAGCGCCTGTTTGACCCTTGCACGTGCTGCTATGGGATGGCTCGCATCAGGGCTTATCGACGCAGACTGCGCCGTCCGCTTAATTTCGATGGCGTCGTCAGCCCTCGCCTCCGCCTGTAAAATGGCCCGCAGTGACCATCCGAATCCTTCCGGCCGAAGTCGCCAGCCGCATCGCCGCGGGTGAGGTGGTCGAACGCCCCGCTTCCATCGTCAAGGAGCTCGTCGAGAACGCCCTCGATGCCGGCGCGACGCGAGTCAGTGTCGAGGCCGCGGAGGGTGGCGTCGCCCTCATCCGCGTCGTCGATGACGGCTGCGGCATCGAGCCGGACGAGCTGCCCCTCGCCTTCTCGCGTCACGCCACCAGCAAGCTCTCGGCCGACGCCGACCTCGACGCCATCGCCACCCTGGGCTTCCGCGGCGAGGCCCTCCCCAGCGTCGCGGCCGTCGCCGAGGTCGAGGCGATCTCGCGCCAGCACGACTCGCCCACGGCCGCGAAGGTGCGCATCAGCTTCGGCGAGTTCTTGGAGCAGGGCGCGGCCGGTTCCGCCCCGGGCACCTCGATCAGCGTCCGCAACCTGTTCCGGGAGCAGCCGGCCCGCCTCAAATTCCTGCGCTCGCCCGGCTCCGAGGCGTCTCAGATCGCGAGCGTGGTCAGTCACTACGCCCTCGCCTACCCCGAAGTTGCCTTCTCCCTGCGCCTCGATGGCAAGGACAGCTTCTCGACCACGGGCTCGGGCAGCCGTCGCGAGGCGGCAGCGGGTGTTTACGGTCGCGACGTCGCCGCCGCGATGATCGAGGCGATGGAGCTGGACGAGACGCACAGCCTGGAGGCCCTCGTCGCGCCGCCGCACGTCACACGGTCGAATCGCTCCTACGTCACGATTTTCATCAACCGGCGCTGGGTGCGCAGCCGGACCCTCAGCTATGCAGTCGAAGAGGCCTACAGCGGCATGCTGCAGGTCGGCCGGTTCCCCATCGCCATCGTGGACCTGCGCCTGCCGCCGGAGGAGGTCGATGTCAACGTCCACCCCGCCAAGGCCGAGGTGCGACTGCGCAACGAGCGACAGGTCTTCGCCTTCGTGCAGCGGCCGATCCGTGCCGCCCTCGCGGCCCTGTCGCCTGTGGGAACCGACCCGGCGACGAACTGGCCCCGGGCGTCCCTCTCGCTCAGCCCGCCGTCCTACCAGTACACGACCTTCGAAGCGGCATCGTCTGCGCTGCCACAGCCGCAGTCGAGTCCACCTCTGCAGTCCGACCTCATCCCTCAGCGCGCCTTCGAGGCCGAGATTGCCCAGCATGCCCTGCCCGCCGCGATGCCCATCCTGCGACCGCTGGGCCAGGCCGGCACGACCTACATCATCGCGGAGGGACCGGCGGGCCTCTACCTCGTCGACCAGCACGCCGCCCATGAGCGCGTCATGTACGAGCGCTTCCTCAAGGACCTCCAGTCCTCGGCGCGGGCTGCTCAGCCACTTGCTCTCGCCGCTCTCCCTGGAGCTAACCCCGGCCCAGGCATCGCTCGTCTCGAGCTTCGCCGATGCGCTGGAGGCGCAGGGCTTTGGGGTGGAGCCCTTCGGCGGTGGGGGCTACCTCCTGCGCGCCGCCCCAGCCGGCCTGCGACGCGAGGACCCGGCGCGCGCCTTCATCGAGCTCCTGGACCTCCTGACCCGTGAAGACGCCCCAGCCGACCCTCGACACCGCGTAGCGGCATCGCTGGCCTGTCATGCGGCAGTGCGCGCCGGACAGACGCTGGCACCGGAGGAGATGAGAGACCTCATCGAGCAGCTGGAAGCGTGTGGGACGCCGCAGACCTGCCCCCACGGCCGCCCCACCATGCTCCACCTCAGCGCCGACGAGCTCGCCCGCCGCTTCAGTCGCAAGTAGCGCCGGAAGACGTAGCTGCAGGTCTTCAGACCTGCGATAGCCTCTCGATAGTCCCGGGTTCCCGTCTCACCGCATAGGCCCGACCGTGTCCATGCGGGGCCTCCCGGTGGCTCAGTACACGATCTCCATGCGCAGGCCCCGAGCGTCCAACGGCGGCGCTGGCGGCAAGGACTTCGCCTCGCCGCGAACGATACGAGCTGCCGTCCATGCCAGCACCGCCGCATCGTACAAGTCGTCCAGCGCAGCGCCACGCGGTGCACGCCATGTAGCGGCGTTTGAGCCGTACACCCGCGACAGCAGCTCCAGTCGCTCCGCCTGGCCTTCTCGTGAGCGCTTGGCGTGTCGCAAGCAGTCGCCGTTGAGAGCGCAGAAGCTTACCTCTGGGTGGCACTCTCGTATCCGGTGCTGCAGCTCGGGCGTCATTACCTCATCCACCTCTCGCATCTTCGCCAGGATGTTGTAGGTCTGCTTCGGCAGTCCGGCCCGGATCTGCCTGGCCATCGCGTTCAGTGTGGCGTAGTCACCCTCGGCCGTGAGCAGGGCCCGCGGCGGCGGCGGGAACACGCTGCTACGCCTCGCACCGATGAAGCGACGCGCCTGTACGTCCGCTTCGCGCCATCCGTCGTCGCTGAAGCCGACCGGCATGTCGAGCGAGATAGCCTGACAATCACTTGTGGCTTCGATTAGTTCCGTAAACGTCAACGCCAGATTCAAATCAACCAGGTCGAAGGCCTTTCCTTCGATCTCGGCAATCACGTAGATCCAACCTGCGCGACATCCGTCCACACCTGCCACAAGCGCTTTGGTAAGGGAATCCCCGCTAACCATAAAGTCACTTCCTCCACTGACGACAATCTAGAGAGCCTCCAGGGAAGGAGGCAACTCTACGAGTCGGCCCGACATCCACCGCAAGGGAGTGCGGTCTTCGGCCTGAACGTTTTTCGAAGCGTGCACGTCAGGAGGCCGTTATGGACCGGCATCGCATCGGCATAGGCATCGTTGGTGTCGGGGTAATCGCGGTAGTCGCCGCTCTCGCACTCAGCATATTCAAAGGCGGATCGGCGCAGAACGTCGACTTCGCGGCTAGCGCTGCAACGGCGACGGCTACGAACACGCCGACTGCCACGGCGACGAAGACGCACGCGACGCCTTCAGCGCCTCGGTCTGTCCTGGACCCGACTGCGACTTCCCTACCCGGCACATCGAGGGCGGCAGAGAAGTCTCCGACGGTCGCTCCGTCCTCAACTGTGACGCCTGCTGCGGAGGCCGCTGGCGAGACGGCGCTTGGACCTACCGCGACATCGATTCCTCCCACCGCAACGGATGTGCCGCCGACGCCGGTGCCGCCCACTGCCACGCCGGAACCGCCGACGCCGACGGCGATTCCGCCTACCCCGGTTCCTCCCACCGCGACCTCAATTCCTCCGACACCGGTGCCCCCAACACCAACTATGGTGATCCTGCCGCCGACGCCCACCACGGCGCCTCTACCGCCGGCGACGGGCCTCACCGGCCTCGAGTCGCAGATGTTCGCGCAGCACAACCAGCAGCGTGGGGCCAACGGCCTCGGATCGCTGCAGCTAGACGGCACGCTCGTCGCCATCGCTCGAGAGCGTGCGCAGGACATGGCAACGAACAACTACTTCTCCCACACGACCCTCACGGGCGGTAACGTCTTCGGCATCATGGATGCCTACGGCTACGTGTATGCCCTCGCCGGCGAGAACATCGCCCGCAACAACTACCCTCAGTCGCAGAGCGTGCAGGTCGCCATGGACGGCTTCATGAACAGCCCCGGCCACCGAGCCAACATCCTGGAGCCCCAGTTCACCAGGGTCGGCATCGGCGCTGCGGTGGCCGCTAACGGCATGATCTACTACGCCGTAGTCTTCGCCGGCTAAGCAACCAACCGAGTCACAAAGAGAGACGGCACGGGGCAATCCCATGCCGTCTCTCTTCTGGTTTCGGAGACAATGGTCGCCCGTTACGGGCGACCTGTTCTGGATTGTCGAATGGTGGCCCGAGAGCCGGAGGAAGTCCCTGTTCGGCACGGACACCATCGGGCGCTGGGCGCTGGGCTGCCCCCGACGCACGTATGGAAGGAGGGCGCTCTCACGAGCGCCCTCCTTCCTGCACCAGACGTAGCGTCTTTCTACACCGGTTTGAAGTCAGCCACGCGGTCGTCGATGAAGTACGACTCGCATGCCAGGTCCAGCAGCTCCTTCGTGCACGCCGGCTCGATGCTGCGGAAGCTCGCGATGTCCATCAGCAGGTCGATGATGTCGCGAGGGTGCACGCCGCGCAAGTGGCGGCTCTTCGGACGATAGTAGCGCTCAATTATGTAGTGGCCGGCACGCTCGTCGTATGGGACGCCGTTCGCGTCACAGACCATCTGCATGATGCGCAGGAACGACTCCTCGTCCGGGTCGCCCACTTCGATCTTGTGGCGAATGCGTCGGAAGAATGCCTCATCACCCAGCTGTCCCGGCGGGATGTTGGTCGAGAAGACAAGCAGCAGCTCGAATGGCAATTCCAGCGTCTCGCCGCTCAGCAGCGACAGGTAGTCGACGCGGGCTTCCATTGGAACGATCCACCGGTTGAGCAGCTCCTTCGGTGACACCATCTGACGGCCGAAGTCGTCGATCACGAGGATGCCGCAGTTTGCTTTCATCTGGACTGGTGCGATGTAGAACTTCGCCTGGGGCGAGTACTTCAGCTCCAGGTCGGCGAGGGTTAGTTCACCACCGGTCATAATCAGCGGTCGCTTGCAGATCACGTAGCGCGTATCGTGGCGGTGCTCTGGTCGCACCGGCGCGAAGCCGTTGCGCCGTTCAAGCTCACCTGCCGCTTCGGGAACCTCCTGGTGAACTCGCGGGTCGTACACCCTCACGATCTGGCCGTTGATGTCGACCGCGTACGGCACCAGGATGTTGCCCTTCAACATCCTGCCGATGCCCTTGGCGATGGAGCTCTTACCGTTACCAGGGTCGCCGTAGAGAAGCATGGAGCGACCGGAGTTCACAGCCGGACCCACCAGGTTACGTGTGATCGGCGTCAGCACAAGGTCGCCCAGCGCCGCATCGACGATCGCCGGATCGACGCGCATCTTACGCACCGATTGCTCCTTGATGAGGTCCAGGTACTCGGAATATGGGACCGGCGCGGCGCCCAGGTACTGGTTTCGCTCCAGGGCTTCGACGGCACGCTCGTTACCCTTCTCGGTAAGGGCGTACTGGTACTGCTGTTCGCCGATGCCGGACGAGCCGACCACCTCGATGAGCTTCTCTCGCTTGAGGAAGCTCAGGAGAACGTCGACGACATTGAAAGGCAGCGCCATCGACTCGCTGACCTCGCGGGCGGAAGGCCGGCCGGCGTAGTACATCGTCTTGATGCAAAGGTCCAGCAGTTGGCCGAAACCCAGGCCTGTCTCTTCGATATTGGTTGGCTGTGGGCGGAAGGGCGGGTCGCTCTCCTGGAGCTGATCAGCATCCCTGCCTCGGTGCGGCGCAGTAGCCTCCATGTACAGTTCCTCTCTGCGACGAATTAACAGAATTCGTCACAAGAAGTTTCGTCACTCGGCAGCCCAATACATAGACCTGTCGCAGTGGTTCAAGAAGCTATTTGTACGGTGGTGACGGTTGTGATTGGAGAGTGAGGGTACGGGTCCAGACCGGAGGCTGCGGCCCAGGCCCCGCCTCCTGTGCCTCAAGCCATCCGGTCCGGTCCCGGCGCTCATGATCCTTCCCGAGGGAAGGAGGGGTAAAACTGAGTCATTGCCTCGGCGCTTCGGAAAGCTCCCCTGAGTGTTGCAGCCGTTCTTCCGGTCTGGTTGCAACAGGGAGTATTCACTCCCCAAGGCCCGGCCATGGTGCCATAACGGTTCGCGTTAAGTCAACCCCCGAATCTGCGCTATTTCTAAAAACCTTAAACATTCTTGATGTAGCTAATCGAAGCACAAATTAGGACGGCTTTCCGGTTTGCCGGTCGCAACGCGGGCCTGGTAACGATTTTCGTCCCCAGTCCTCCAAATCGCTCCACAGCACTTAAGTGATCCCCTGGAGAGCCGAACCTTTCTAAAGAGAGAGGTAGCGAATGTCACGAGTCTCTTCCGGCGCAAAGGAGATAGCCGGCCAGCAGGGGACGGCTGAGGCGGCTCCTGACCGAGATGAGGAGAAGCAGTTGGTGCAGCGGGCCGTCGATAAGGATCAGGCCGCGTTCGCCGAGCTCTACGACCGCCACGTCGTCCGGGTCTACCGCCACATCTACTATCTGGTCGGCGATGCCCGCGAGGCGGAGGATCTGACGGCACAGACCTTTCTAAAGGCCTGGGAGGCTATCGGTCGTTATAAGGAGCGTGGGGCCCCCATCATCGCGTGGCTCCTGCGTATCGCGCACAACCTCACTGTGAGCTACCTCCGCTCCAAACGGGACCACAGCGAGCTCGCCGACGTCTACGTCGATCAGAAGCGTGACGCTAATCCGGAGGCGGTCCTGGAGCAATCGAGCGATGAGCTCAGCGTCAGGGAGGCCGTCATGCAGCTCCGGGAGGAGCAGCGACAGGTAATCATGCTTCGCTTTGTCGAAGAGATGGGCTACCAGGAGGTGGCCCAGGTCATCGGCAAGAGCGTGCCTGCGGTCAGGGTTATCCAGCATCGCGCGTTGGGAAACCTCCGAAAAATCATGCAAGGCTAGATCGAAGGCCATCAGACTGTCGGATCCCCGCCGACTCTAATAGTGACGCGGGGGAACCACAGTCATGAGAGGTACCATCGACATGGAGCAGGACGAAGTCACAATGAAGCGAATGCAGAACGAAGAGGAGCTAACGCAGGTCGCGTCGCTGATTCAGCCGCTACCGGACAACGTTATCCCTTCGGAGGAGTTCATGCGCCGGACCCGAATGCGGCTGCTCAAGCTCAAGGGCAAGTCAGAGTCGAGCAGACAGCAGGCGGCCTAGCCTGGTCTCAACCCTCATACCACCGGCTCACGAGCCGAGAATAAGAACGGCACCCTCTACAACGGGGTGCCGTTCCCTTTCTGCCCACGGCTGCTCCACTCATGGCAATCGGGAAAAGTCAAGATAAATTTCTAAAGAAACCCTAACAATCCCCTTCAGGTCGGGCCTGGAACGCCGAGTACTAATACGTGAGAGAAATCCACAGCAATCAGGGCCCTGGCGAAGGCCTGGTTTATGACGGAGGTGTCGCCTAACGACAGAGCAGTTGCCGAGCCAAACCTTCGTTAATTCCCGCGAGGGAGATCGGACTGGAAGTCGACTCTCGCACGGGTCCGGTGGGAAACAAGCAAGAAGCCGTTCCGCCCTAAAGGGCAAGAAACAACAAGGAGAATAGATTTGCAGTTCGTCACTAACTTCATGAACAACCTGCTCGCTCGTATTCAGGACGCGCGCGAGGAAGCCGGCCAGACGCTGGTTGAGTACGGCCTCATCCTGGCCCTCATCTCCATCGTCGCTATCGTCGCCCTTCAGCTCATCGGTGGTAACGTCACTGACGTCTTCAACTCGATCGGCGACAGCCTGAAGGCCAGCACCTAATCCGGCAATAACGCGAAGGAAAGCGCCCCGGTATCCAGTCCGGGGCGCTTTTTCTTGTGACGCTGATTACATACGCCAAGATGGGCGTTAAGAATTCTCGGAAGGAACCCGATTCTGGAATAGATAGAAGAGAAGTCCGGAGGCTTATTCGTGTCCAATCAATTCGGTTTCATAAGGACACAAGTCGCACGAGAAGATGGCCAGGCTCTCGTTGAATACGGCCTCATCCTGGCCCTGGTGGCCCTTGTGGCGCTCGTGGGTGTCGCCGCTATGGGGACGAATGTTGGTGGGATGTACGACGTCGTCAAGGGTATAGCAACGGCCATGGCGGATGCCCTTAAAAAGTAAGGAAAAAGGCTGCTCTGTAGACCCTCGGGCCCTAATGGTGGAGCCCCCGTCTTCCGAAAACATAACTAGAAGCTATCTGAGGGAGCAACGCCATTGAGTCAGAACGCTGGTACCTTGAACCCCGCCCGGGGGAACCGACGTTTTATCATCCTCGCCATCGTGCTTGGTCTGATGGGCGCCGGCCTCGTGTATGTCGCAACTTCGCGAAACTCGAGCTCGACGAACAACGAGACGGGCGCCGTCCAGAACGTGCCCGTAGTCGTCGCGAAGACCTATATTCCAGCACGTACAGCCATCACCCAGGACATGCTGGACGTCAAGCTGCTCCCCCCGGACGCGGTGAGCCCGCTGGCCTTCACTAATGTTCAGACCGCCGTTGGCCAGGTTACGCGATTTCCGCTGACCGTCGATGAGCAGGTGCTCAGCTCCAAGGTCGTCAACGCTCAGGCGGGGGTCAGTCGATCCCTATCCTTCGTGGTTCCGGAAGGCAAGCGTGGCTTTGCCATCAACGCATCCGACGTCCAGAACGCAGGTGGACTGGTGCTCCCGGGCGACTACGTCGACATCATCCTGCTCTCGGACGTTGACTACCTGTCCAACCCCAGCGATCCGTCCAGCTCCCAGACGGCGTCGGCCTACGTGGCTCAGACGCTTATGCAGAATGTAGAAGTGCTGGCCGTCGCTCAGACCGTCGTGGACGTCGTGGAGGTCCCGACCGACGCAACCGCAGCCACGCAAGATTCTGCGACGCCCAATGCCACGCCTTCCGGTGCTGACAGCACGTCGGCCGAAGGCAGTACGCAACGCGTCCGCAACAGTGAGGCCGCTCCCAACGCGGGCGCTTCCACCATCACGGTGGCTGTGACGCCGGAGGAGGCCGAGCTCCTGTACTTGGCGGAGCAGAACGGGCGCATCCGGCTTTCGGTCCGGCCCTTCGGCGACGACAAGACCGTAGATGTTAACTACCAGGTCAAGACGGAACTGCTGCCGGCAGACCTTCCGAGTCCGTTTGACGCGCTGCGCTAGCCAGAACTCCTTTCCAAGGAAGGACCGGAGGACATTTTGCCTAACAACCTAGAAGTCGTCGTAGTCGACCCTGACTCTAACAGCCGCGCGGATACCACTCGCGCTCTGACGATGGCCCGGTTCACGGTCTCTGGCGAGGCAGGCTACGGCATTGACGCCGTGACGATGGCGCGCGAAAAGAACCCGGACGTTGTCGTCCTGGCGATGGAAGAGCCCGTTGCCCGCGCCTCACAGACCATGAGCGCCCTGGCAGATGCCCTGCCTGAAACGCCGGTTATCGTTTACTCGAGCCTGGCGGATGCGGCCTCGGTGCGCCGAGCCATGGTCTCCGGTGCCCGCGACTATCTGGTCAAGCCGCCGCGGCCGGAAGAGCTGGCGCGAGCGATCTACAGCGTCCTCGAGCAAGAAGAGCGCCGCCGTACCCGGCTAACGGGTCAAACGGCGAGCTCTGCTGCCCGCGGTACCGTTATCACCGTCTTCGGTGCAAAGGGCGGTATCGGAAAGACGACGATCTCGACAAACCTGGCCACGGCACTCTGTCGAAACACGAACAGCTCTATTGCCATCGTCGACATGGACACCCGGTTCGGCGACGTTGCCATCATGATGGACGTGGTTGTCGAGTTCAGCATCGCTGACGTTGGCCGCAACATCGACAAGGTCGACCGCGAGTCGATCCGGGACTACCTGGTCCAGCACAGCAGCGGGGTCGAGATTCTTCCCGCACCCCTGCACCCCACTGAGTGGGGCGCTCTGCACCGGCAGCACATCGCCCGCGTGCTGGAGCTGCTTTCCCAGACGCATGACTATGTCGTGGTCGATACCCCTGGAGCCTTCAACGAGCTGGTCGCGACGGCCCTGGAGGCCGCGGACATCATCCTGCTGGTCACCAGCATGGACATCGCCAGCATCAAAGACACCGCATTGGCCCTTGAGATGCTGCGGGCCGCTTCAGTCTCGGAAGACAAGGTAAAGCTGGTCATTAACCACTCCACCTCTTCCAACAGCCTGCGGGCCGAGGATGTCGAGCGCGTGCTCGAGTACGAGGTGTACTGGCGCATTCCGCACGACGTCGCCGTGAGTAACAGTAACCAGCTGGGCCAGCCCATCGTTCTTGCCAAGCCGTACGCACGGGCGTCACGAGCGATCATGGATATGAGCTACAACCTGGCCGGCCTGCGCCGCGAGCGCAAGGGCTTCCTCGACCGGGTCCTGGGCCGATAGCTAACTTCATTCTGAACACGAGGAGTTCATCAAAGTGAACGAGTTCGGCCAAAGGCGACCGATTTTCGCAGGACCGCCGCCCCGCAACGGCGCAGGTACCCGCAACCCGCTGCTCCAGTCCAGCGAGGCATTCAACGAGCTGAAGTTCCGGCTGCACAGCCGCCTCATCGAGGAGCTCGATCCCTCCAAGCTGGAGAGCGGCGATAGCCAGCGCGCCCGCGAAGTGGTCGAAGGGGCTGCGCGCACACTCATCGCCTCCGAGATGCCGGGCGTCGTCGGATTCAGCCGTGACGAGCTCATTGCCGCCGTCACGGACGAGATCCTGGGCTTTGGTCCCATCGAGCCGCTTGCTTCACGATCCCACGATTTCTGAAGTCATGATCAACGCACCGGACACCGTCTACTTTGAAAAGGACGGCCGTCTCTACCTGAGCCCCATCCGGTTCCGTGACAACAACCACATCACGCGGATCATCGAGCGCATCCTTGCCCCTCTCGGCCGGCGCGTCGACGAGTCGTCGCCGATGGTAGATGCGCGATTGCCTGACGGCTCCCGTGTCAACATCATCGTGC
This sequence comes from uncultured Chloroflexia bacterium, assembly GCA_963731765.1. Taxonomy (GTDB): domain Bacteria; phylum Chloroflexota; class Dehalococcoidia; order DSTF01; family WHTK01; genus WHTK01. The sequence goes on along the minus strand of CAVSWS010000018.1, from coordinate 101,647 downwards.
CCCCCGTGGCCCCCAAGAGCCCGACCGTCACGATCCGAAAGTTCCGCCAGGACAAGATGAATATGGAGGACCTCATTGCCATCGGTGCAATGACGCCGGAATGGGGCGAGTTCCTCCGCGCCGCCGTACAGGCCAGACTCAATATGATTATCTCTGGCGGTACCGGTTCTGGTAAGACCACCATGCTCAACGCGCTCTCCGGCTACATCCCGGACACAGAGCGCATCGTCACGATCGAAGACCCTACCGAGCTCAAGCTACAGCAGGCGCACGTCGTCACGCTGGAAGCGAGGCCGTCCAGCCTCGAAGGACGCGGTGAGGTGTCACAGCGGGACCTCGTGCGCAACTCACTGCGCATGCGCCCCGACCGCATCATCGTCGGTGAGGTTCGTGGCTCTGAAGCCTTCGACATGATGCAGGCGATGAACACCGGTCACGATGGCTCCATCAGTACTGTGCACGCCAACTCACCTCGTGACGCTCTCGCCCGTATCGAGAACATGATCCTGATGGCGAGCCTTGAGTTGCCGTCTCGGGCGATTCGAGAACAGATGGCCTCCGCCATCCATGTCATCCTCCAGGTCAGCCGATTCGCAGACGGTACCCGTAAGGTGACCCACATCAGCGAAGTGTCCGGCATGGAAGGTCAGGTCGTGACGATGCAGGACATCTTCCGCTTCGAGCAGACCGGCGTGGACAGCGAAGGCCGGGTCCGGGGCGCCTTCCGCTCCACCGGCATTCGCCCGCGCTTCTCTGAGAAGTTCGAGGCTCTGGGCATCAGCCTGCCGCCGTCCATCTTTGCGGGGGTGGCTGCCTGATGGATATGCTCGCGCTTCTCGCGGCGCTCTGCATTCTCGGCGCCATTGTGCTCGCGCTGGTGGGCATCTACAACGCTTCGGCTAGCCCTCGCGACAGCCTGGACCGGCGTCTTGGCTACGTCATGGGTGAAACCGTCGGCAATGAAGTGGCGATGGCCGCGGCAGCCGAAGGTCTACGCGAGCACCGAAGCGGCACAACTCCCATCATCGGCTCGCTCATCAAGGGAAGAGCGTGGGTTCAGGGTGCCGCGGAAAGCCTCGAACGTGCGGACATGAAGCTCACGGTCTCGGAGTACGTGGGGCTGCGGATCTTCTTCGGGGGAATGTTCGCAGCTGTGACTTATCTGCTCGTTAGCGGCCTGTTCGGTTTCATCCTGGCTGTCGCTCTCGGCTTCCTGGGCTACATGCTGCCCCGGCTGTATATGGGTCGGGCCATCGGCAAGCGCCTGAGCCATCTGAACGAACAATTGCCGGATGCCCTCTCCATGCTGGCGAACTCCCTGAAGGCCGGTTTCGGTCTCATGCAGAGCCTTGAGCTCGCCAGCCGCGAACTGCCGCACCCTCTGGCGACTGAAATCCGCCACATGCTGCAAGACATCAACATTGGTATGCAGACGGACGAAGCGCTGATGCACTTCAGCAAGCGCTCCGGCAGCGCCGACCTCGATATCGTCGTAACCGCCATGCTCATCCAGCAGTCGACGGGCGGTAACCTCGCTGAGATCCTGGAGACTGTCGGTCACACCATGCGTGAGCGCATCCGTATCCGAGGCGAGATCAAGACGCTCACCACCCAGGGTATGCTCAGCGGCTTCATCGTCGCCGGACTGCCAATTGCTATCGCCGCCGCCATTTCCGTTCTCAACCCGGGCTACCTCCAACCGCTTTACGGCACATTGATGGGCCAGGTAATGCTCGGAGGTGCTGCCGTCCTGGAAACATTCGGCGTCATCGTTATCAAGAAGATTCTCGCGATTGAGGTCTAGTCTATGTTGATTCTCCTGGCCTCTACTTTGATTTTCGTTGCCATCGTCGTGCTCGTTGTTGGCCTGACCCAGGAGCGACCTCACCCCATGAGCGCTCGCATCGCTGGCGTTCGCGGCGAGCGCGTCGACTTCGATTTCGGCAAGAGCGAACCCGATTCCGCGAAGTCGCGCCTTCTGGCCCCACTGGCTTCCTCGCTCGGAGGCTCACTCCAGCGACTGCTGCCTGTCAACTTCGTGCAGGGAGTCCGTCACAGGCTGGTGATGGCTGGCGAGCCGACAACCCTGCAGGGCTTCCTTGTCGGCTTCGCGGCGAGTATAGGGTGCATGACGGCCTTCGCGGTCATTCTCCTGACGGCCGGTTCCTTCGGCAGCCTTGCGCCGTTAATCGCCGGGTTCTCCCTCATCCTCGGCTTCTTCATGCCGAAGGTCTGGCTGGATAACCGCGTTCGCATGCGACAGAAGATCATCCTCAAGTCGCTGCCTGACGCCTTCGACCTGGTTACCACCTGTGTGGAGGCTGGACTGGGCCTTGAAGCGGCGCTTGGACGTGTCGCCGAGAAGATCGCGGGCCCGTTCGGAGAGGAGCTGACGATCGTCCTCCACGATGTCGCTCTCGGTAAGCTGCGCCGCGAAGCCCTACGTGAGATGGCCGACCGGACTGGCATCGCGGACCTGACATCCTTCATCAACGCCGTCATCCAGGCAGAGACCATGGGTACCAGCATCGCCGCCGTGCTGCGGGTTCAGGCGGACCAGATGCGCATGAAGCGCCGTCAGCGTGCCGAGCAGGAAGCGCAGGCCGCGCCGATCAAGATGATGTTCCCGCTTGTGCTTTTCATCTTCCCCACCATGTTCATCGTCATCCTGGGACCCGCGGCAATCAGCATCTACAATTCGTTCATCGATAAGGGGTAAGGACGTTGATCGTAGGGAACACGGCACGCAACACCATTCTGGGCGAGACGATTGAAGTCGCTGCCACTGCCACCCAGAAGGTACGTGGGTTGTTAGGCAAGGAGTGCCTCGAAGACGGTCAGGGCCTGCTCTTCAAGGGCTGCTCATCTTTGCACACGTTCTTCATGCACTTTCCCATAGACGTGGTCTTCACGGACCGTCAGGGCAGGGTGCTCAAGGCCGCGCCGGATGTGAAGCCGTTCAAGCTCGTCGCGGCACCCTTGCGTGCTTACTACGCTATCGAGTTGCCGGCGGGCGCAATCGAGCGCTCCGGGACGCGCGAGGGCGATTTTCTCACCTTCGATGACGGCGTGAGCCTTGTCGCTGCCTGAGCCGGGCGAACGCTCTTAATCTCTTCTAGACGCTGGTTGGTAGGACTATCGTGGCGCCCAGGTGATGATCCCGAGCCTGCGAGGCCCTGGATTGATCACGACGCCGTCCGCCACATCGACAGCCAGCTCGTTGACCGTCTGCGCCAGCTTCGTATCCTCCGGCGTCCCTTCGAGTACCCAGACCGGCCGGCGCGACACTGAGTGCAGCTGCTCCCGGCTGGCGTAGACCCGCGGCGGCAACGATAGCAGCTTCACCTCCGGCAGGCGGCCCCTGGCATACAGCAACTTCATGAACTCCGGCATGCCCGGCAGCAGGATGCGATCCTCGCCGTGCGCGCCACGCCACAACGGGGCCCAGTCCGAAATCGGAGCGCGCTCGAACATCACCGCAACGCACATCTTGCCGGCGTGCGCCTCCATCTGTTCCACGAACGGTGCGATGTCGGCGATGTCGTAGCCGACCTGGCAGATGAAGCAGACGTCCGCCACCGGCACCTTGCTCTCGCACGGCCAGCGCTCGTCGAACACCTCAACGTTCTCGATGCCGTGCTCTGCTGCGCTCTCAGCCAGCGCGTTGCGCATGCCCGGCGATGGCTCGACGGCGTATACGGTCTTGGCGTGCAGCGCGATCGGAAGGGCGTATCGCCCGCCACCCGCGCCGAGGTCGATCCAGGTCTCGTCCGGCTTCACCAGCTCCAACAGGCTGTCGACCAGGGGCTCATCGGTGCGTCGAGGGTCGGCCTTGAATCCGCCGGCCTGGGGGCCGTAGAAGTCTTCCGGCCGCGGGCGGTTCGGCAGGCTCTCCACCTGCACGCGTTCCGCGGTCACGATCGTGCGCCATGCCGCGGCAACGGCATCGGCGCTTGGTCTTAGAGTGGCAAATGCGGCGCTAAGGTCTTCAGTCACGCAGCGATTCTATGCGCCGCCAGACGCTGTCTCAAGGTCCGATTGGCCTGTAGGCACTAAGGGATCTGCAGGATCTGGCCGATGAACAGGTAGTTCGGGTCGCTGAGACCGTTAGCGCCGATGATCGAATCGACGTCGGTGCCGTACTGGCCCGCGATAGCGTAGAGGGTATCGCCGGACTGCACGGTGTGGGTGCTACCGCCGGCGCCGCCACCGCCGCCAGAAGACGTGGTGTCGCTCACGGGCTGGGCAGAAGCCACGACCTGCTGGGTCTGAACTCCGGCGCCCGGGATGACCAGCTCCTGGCCAACGTAGAGGTAGTTGGCGTCTGACAGGTTGTTCGCTGCCATGAGGTCATTTACCGAGGTGCTGTAAGCCGCCGCGATAGCGCCCAGCGTGTCGCCGGACTGCACGACGTAGTTGGCCAACGAAGGCGCGATCGGCGGCTGCTTGGCCGGCTTGCTCGCAAGCACGTTGAAAACGGAGTCCGGCATCACGCCGTACCGCCACGCCGTTACGAAGTCGACCCCGGTCACGTAAGCGGCGTCGATGAAGCGCTCCCATTCGTCGGGATTGCTTGTATCACCCTGACCGACCTCGATCAGGGGCAAACCGAAGCGTAGAAGCTGCGATTGGCCCACGCTGAGGAGGAACTCCGGCGTGACGCCCTCCGGCGGCACGTTGTAACCCGAGGCCGCGAACTTCTCGTAGTTCGCCTTCGTGTCGAAGGTGCGCCAGTAGTTCTGCGGTGCGATCGCATTGGAGAACGCGGCGAACTCGGCCACGGGCGTCTCCTGGATCACCCACGGTCGCGGGTCGATCGAGAGAACGATATTCGCGTCGGGAGCGAGGCGTCGCAATTCGTTGCCGTACGTCGCGGCGTCGGCCGCCGAGCCCTGCCAGAACCCCCCGTGCGGTTCGACGTCCAGGTAGACGCTGCGAGCGCCCGCCAGGGCAACCCCGGCTGCCATCTGGGCTTCCTTCTTCGGGCTCACGCCCTGTACGACGCACCAGGCGTGGAACGGCACACCGGCGTCCTCGAAGTACTTCACAAGTTCTTTGACCTGAGAGGGGCCGCTCACCGCGTAAGGCGAGGTGTCGTACTCCGACATCCAGGTCACGCCGTCGTGTGTCTTGAGAATGATGCCGAGGTCGTGGTCTCGCAGCTTGGCGCCGATGACATCCGGCTCCGCATCCGTCGAAAACTGCCACACCCACGTGAGGTGATGATTGTTCGATGCGTCCGCTCTGGCGCTGCGTACACCGGATTTGCCGCCCAAAATGAAAGCACCCGCTCCAAGAGCGGCTGCTGCACCAAGGACCTGTCGTCGCGAGAACTTGTGAGGGGTGGTTCGGCTCATAACCACGGCATTATACATAACAAGATCGGATCACGACTCGGCAAATGTGTGCAACAAATGTAAAAAGCTGTGAGGGAATACCCGTAGGCAGGATCGCGGGTGGTACGGATTACGGCAGTTCCGCGGCGTACGCGCGGTCCAGCAGCTCCACCACGTGCACGACTTCCTGGGAGCCGTCTCGCAGCCGCACGCCGAGGTCGAGCTGCAGCATGCATCCCGGGTTGGCGGTACTGATCACATCGCAGCCGGTCGATAGCACGTCGTCCATTTTCCCTTCGAGCAGCGTACGTGACATCTCAGTCTGCGTGATGTTGTAGATGCCCGCGCTGCCGCAGCACCGGTCCGGCGTACCCATCTCGATAAGCTCGACGCCGGGAATGGCGCGCAGGAGGTTGCGAGGCGCCTCCCTGATGCGCTGAGCGTGCGCAAGATGGCAGGAGTCCTGGTATGTCACCGTGGCATCGACGCGCCCGGTTGGCGGCACCAGCCCCTTCTCATCGAGCAACTCCGCGATGTCGCGGCACTTCGAAACGAACTCCTTCGCCCTGGCCTCGTAGCGCGAGTCGCCGGCGAACAGCTCGTCGTACTCCTTCATGGCGCTGCCGCAGCCCGCCGAGTTCACGACGATGTAGTCGACACCGCTGTTCAAGAACGCATCGATGTTGTGTCGCGCCAGCTGCCGCGCTGCATCCGGGTCGCCGTTGTGCACGTGCAGTGCGCCGCAGCATCCCTGCGACTTCGGTACCAGCACGCGGAACCCGTTGCGGGCCAGCACGCGTACGGTCGCCTCATGTGTCTGCGGGTGAGTAATCGACATAATGCAGCCGCTGAGCAACGCCACGGTGCCTTTCACCTCGCCTGCCGGGTTCGCCGCGACTTCCGGCGGGTCGTACGGGCGCTCTGGGAGCTTCGGCAGCATCGCTTCCATCTGGCGCAGTCGCTTCGGCAGGAAGCGACGCACGATCGGCGGCAGGGGCGACCGCTGATACAACCTCAGGCCGGCGAACGCCGTGCGCAGTCGCCAGGGCGAAGCGAACATCACCCGCAGCACCGTCGAGCGCAACCACCACGAGCGCGGCCGCTGCGGGCTCTTCTGCACCATCGCCCGGGCGCCCTCGATGATGCGACCGTAGGGCACGCCGGAGGGGCAGGCCGTCTCGCAGGCCCGGCACTGCAGACACAGGTCGAAGTGCGACACAACGTTGGGCGTCGGTTCGATCTCGCCGTGGGCCAGCGCCTTCGCCAGGGCGATGCGGCCGCGCGGCGATTCGGTCTCCAGGCTGGTGATGACATAGGTAGGGCACGCCTGCAGGCAGAACCCGCAGTGCACGCAGCGAGCAAGGTCCTCTTCCCGAGGCCCCGTCGCAAATTCGTGCTTGTGCTCGTGAGTGGCTGTCACGAACTCAGCCTAACAGCTTGTGCCGCTATTTTGCCAAGATCGGTTCAGGCAGCCAGGGCCGATCCTTTAGCCCCCCACGCCTTCCTTCGAGAGCGCCTCGATGATCGACTTGATCTCGTTCTCCTCGGCCTTCAACTGCTCGGTCATCGACGAGCGGTCCGTGTCGGCGATCTCGAACCGCAGGTCGGACATGTAGAGCTTGAGGATGCGCAGCAGCGCTTCGGCGTCCTTGGTTTCGAGGTTGAGCTGAACCATTGTGGTCTCTCCTTTTTGCTAGAGGCCTTCCGTTACATCAAGGTTAGCGCGGAACCGCGAAGCCTGTTCGCCCTGCTCCCGAGGCCTAGATGCCGCCCGCGAAGCGACCAGGGTTCAGCACGCCCCCGGGGTCCATCTCCTGCTTCAGGCGCTGCATCAGCTCAGAGCCGCCTCGAGGCGCTCCCCACACGTCGATGGCCCGCTTCGTGCTAACGGGCGCCCGCTCGATGACGAGCGCGCCGTGGTTTGCCTCGCACGTCGCTCGCAGCGACCGCAGGGTCTCCGTCGCCACTTCGCCCGGCCACGTGCCGTACGCGATGCCCACGCCCGGCAAGGTCGATACGTCCGCACCCGCGCCCGCAAGCGCCTCGGCCACGGTGCGCAGGTCCGATGGCAGCACGCTCGCCCGCACTACGACAGTGCTCTGGGCGTAGTCGATCTGCATGGCGCGCCAGTCTGCGGCCGCCAGCTCTTCGACCTTCAACGATGCTCCAGATGCCAGTGCTTGCGTCTCCCGCATCGACCGCTCGACCGCCGCCTCGCCCGCAGCGAAGCGCAGCGCCAGCCGCCACGTCGCCGCCGATGGCTCTTTTGCCAGCACGGCGCCCTCCAGCGGCAGACGCGCCGACTCCACCGCGCTCGATAGCTTTAGAAGCGCCTCGATATCCCCCTGCGCGCCGGCGATCGAGGTGCGTACGGGCAGCGGCGACACCTTGAAGCTCACCTGCAGGATCACGCCCGCCGTCCCGAGACCGCCGATGTGCAGCTTTGCCAGGTCGTAGCCCGCCACGTTCTTCACGACGCGCCCGCCGGTCTTCACGATCTCGCCCTGCGCCGTCGCTACCGTCATGCCGATCACGAGGTCGCGCCCGGTGCCCCGGGAGAGTCGCGCCGGGCCCGACGTGTTCGTCGCCAGCACGCCGCCGATCGTCGCCGCCTCGCCCACCGGCGGGTCGAGCGGCAGCCACTGCCCCTTCTCGCCCAGCATGCGTTGCAGGCTCGATAGCCGCATGCCCGCTTCGACCGTCACCGTCAGGTCCGCCGGCTCGTGCTCGATTAGCGAGTCGATTTGCGTCAGGTCCAGTGCCACGTCGTAACGCGCGGGCGGCATGCCCAGCCCCTGCTGCGTCCCGCCCCCGAACGGCACTACCGCCGCGCCCGCCTCGTTCGACGCGCCCAGCGCCGTCGCCACCTCGGCCTGCGATCGCGGCTTCACCACCACCGCCGGCGTCATCCCATCGACGCCATACGCCTCACCGCCGTCGAACGACAGCACGCTACTCGGCAACGCCGCCGTCAGCTTCGAAAGGTCCACAACCTCAGACATGCCCCAAAGCATAACGGGGAAGCCGTCAGGGGTCAGCCGTCAGCTACGAGCGGCGAGCTGTGAGCTTTGAGTCAGGCGTACTTAGTCGTTGCGAGCCATCGCGGCAGCGAGGCGTGGCAATCCGGGGTGGCGGGGCAGCCTGTCATGCGCACGATCCGGCTCGTTGCCCCGCCTGCGATTCGCTTGAAGTCGTCTCGATTCCCTGAATTGCTCTCGAAGCTCGAAGCTCGAAGCTCGCGGCTATCAGCTCGCAGCTCTCGTCACACGTACGCGTCGGCCCCGAAAGCCTGTACCGCCTTCGAGTGCACCTCACCGCAGCCCTTCGAGGTCGGAAACGCCTTGCACGGGTTGAACAGGTCCTGACCCTCAGGCGTCGTCGCGCCGGACCGGAACGCCGACTTCAGCTTCGACATCGTCGCCAGGTCCGCCTCCGTGAAGATCCACGGCATGAAGTCGCGCTTCTCCAGGCCGATGCCGTGCTCGCCCGTCACCGACCCGCCCGCCTCGACGCAGTGGCGCATGATCGCCTCGCCCGCGTCCAGCACCCGCGCCGTCTCGCCCGGGTTGCGCTCGTCGAACAGGATGCAGGGGTGCAGGTTGCCGTCCCCGGCGTGGAACACGTTCGCGATCGCGAAGCCGTACGCCTCGCCGACGGCCATCACCTGCGACATCACCTCGGGCAGCTTCGTCCGCGGTACCACGCCGTCCAGGATGTAGTAGTTCGGCGCCAAAATCCCCAGGGCCGAGATGGCGCCCTTGCGACCGGCCCACAGCTTCTCGCGGTCTGCCGGGTCCGTCGCTTCTCGGATCTCCCGCGCGCCCGCCTCGCCGCAGATGATCCGCGCCTTCGCGGCGTCTTCTTCCGTCGCCTCGCGCAGCCCCTCGACCTCGATCAGCAGTACGGCGCCGGCGTCCAGCGGGTAGCCGACGTGCAGCGCCGGCTCCACCGCCTTGATCGTCTCGTGGTCCAGCATCTCCATCGCCGCCGGCACCAGCCCCGCCGCCACGATGTGCGACACCGTGGTCGAAGCCTGGTCGACCGAATCGAAGATTGCCAGCAGCGTGCGCGTCGACTCCGGCGTGCGCATCAGCCGCACCAGCGCCTTCGTCACGATGCACAGCGTGCCCTCGGAGCCCACGATGATCCCCGGCAGGTCGTAGCCCGGCAGGTCGCGCGCGGCGCCGCCCACCCAGACGATCTCGCCCTCCGCCGTGACGATCTCCAGGCCCAGCACGTGGTTCGTCGTCACGCCGTACGCCAGGCAGTGCGGACCGCCCGCGTTCTCCGCCACGTTGCCGCCGATCGTGCAGGCGCGCTGGCTGCTGGGGTCCGGCGCGTAGTACAGCCCGTGCTTCGCCACCGCCTGGCTCAGGTGCAGGTTCACCACGCCGGGCTCCACGAGCGCGGTCCGATTCTCCACGTCGACTTCGAGGATGTGGTGCATGCGCGTCATCGCGATCAGCACACCGCCGACCGCCGCCACCGCGCCGCCGCTCAGCCCCGTCCCGGCCCCTCGCGGCACGATCGGCAGCCCGTACTCGCCGCGCGATCTTCACCGCCGCCGCGACCTCCTGCGCCGAGTCCGGGAACACCACCACCTGCGGCTGCCCCCGCTCGATCGTGCCGTCGTACTCGAACACCAGCAGGTCCTCCGGCGTATGCAGCACCCGGTCGCCCGAAAGCGCCCGCGTCAGCTCATCGATAGCAGCAGGGGGTATGACGATCATGGGGTGATGTTAGCAGGTGCCTGATGGGGTCAATAGACAACGTCCACTCATGCGACCTATGCTGGGGCAGAATGAATGTTCCACTGGCACTTCAGTTGCTTTCATTGCTTTGGAATGCCCGCTCCATGTTTGAGGGTGCAGCCCGTCGAACCCGGCTTGCAGGGCTCAACCGATATCCCACGCCGAGAGCTCTAACGAGGTCGTTGGTAAGGCGCGAGATAAGTATTGGAAGCACGGTCAAAGTGCGGGGGTACGTCTCCCGATACGCCCACCTCTACAAACCACTCTCTTACTGGAATTCGCAGATCGATCTGTACCGTGGTGCCCGATTGTCAGGGCACGGAAAAACTACGGCTTTGGGGGGCGGCCTCTTCCAGACGAGTGCGACCATTGCTTGGCGAGCAACTCAGAATCCCATCTCCAGCCTTCCACTTGTAGTCATACACGAAGAGCCTGTTAGGGTAATGTTTCTCTATCCAACCACCCATGAAGCATTCATTTATCGCCGGGCACTACGTAAGAGCGACAACCTTCACTCCCTGGTGTTCCCTGATGTAAGACAACAGCGAATCGCGATCCCTGAGGATGCGTGGCCTGTGCCAGTGCTAATGACTCCCGAGCTGGCGGATCGGTGCATTGACCGAAATGTTGACCTTATTGCGGTAGTGAGAGAGCTGCCTGCCGAAGTGACACAAGACTTCCTTTCGGCATATACCGCCCACTACCAACCACAAGTGCTTTCCAATTTTCTTCTGCCGGAGCAAGAGCCGCCAGTTGCTTACTGCCTCAGCGTTCTTCACGAAGATGCGGACACAGGTGCAGATGCAGAAGCGATCGATGTCCCGGCATCCAATCGCGCAGTCTGCTATGTCGAGGGACACGTGGAGGGCGAACCGCTTGCTGTAGGCGATGTTGTTGGCCTGCTACCAAAAGCGACCTTGCCAGGTGCCGGTAATACCGTACAGATTGGCGATGGCGCCTTCTGCCTAGCCGGCCCGGATGAGATCTCGATTCAAGTCATTGACCCTGGCGTGGTTGGCCTCTATGGCGAGACAACACCCATGCGGGATATCGGCGGTACCAGTGAGGCTATGCTCCAATTGCTCAATGAGTTCAGGGGGCGGTTATCGGACGAAACGAGTCTTGCACTCGATTTCGTATTTGATCCCGACCGGCAGTATTTCTTCTCGCGTGAAGGAGCGCTTAGCTCGCGTAACGTTTTGGAGGCTGCCGAAGAAAGTGGCCTATCGGAGGCTAGGCGATGGTTCCGCGGAGAGGGCCAATGAGGGCCATCTTCTCTCCTCTGTTCCTCATTGCGTGGCAGCAGGGCACGGGCCCTACCCGTTCATCCGGTTCGCGATGATCTTCGACGGCGTCACCAGGATCATCAGGCGCTTGCCCATCGGACGCGCCGCCGTCGGCGCCTGGCCGCCCGGCCGGGGCGCTGTACGCGGCCCGAAGCGCTCCTGCAGCTTCGCCTGCTCCGCCTCGTCCTCGATAAGCTCAGCCGTGCCGTACGCCAGCAGGTAGCCCCGCCCCTCCGTCACCATCAGCGAGCAGCCCGGATTGCGCGCCAGGTTCTTCATCTTGAACGAGGTCGCCTGGCCGCCCATGAGGAACTGGCTGCCGTCGTACTGGTAGGTGATGTAGCTCTGCTGCGGCGAGCCGTCCTTGCGGCCCGTCGCGAAGATGCACAGCCTGTGGTCCTGGAGGAACTTCGTGATCTCTTCCTGGCTCGGGCCTTCCGTTGTCATCTACTGATGCTCCTTATTCTGCGTACGCTTTGAGGGAGATTATGCCCGGAAGACGCTGCGCATCGCTATCGCGCCGCTCCGCCCTCGTAAAGAGGGGCAGAGGTGGGGGGACACCCCCCACGGCCCCCCGCGCATGGGCTCCGCCCCCGCTACCCCTGCTTTGTGGTGGCTAAGCTCTCACGAGAAGCCGGCGACGAGCTTGAATCGTCGCATGGAAAGAGGAAATTTCACCCCTCTCCTCGCAAGGAGAGGGGCCGGGGGTGAGGTCGGCACGCCCCCGAAACGCCCTGCTGAGCTCGCTATCGCCCTTCCAGCGTCGGCGGGAAGAACGTCTCCGGCTTGAGGATCAGCACAACCCGCTCTTCCCGCTTCAGTCGCGAGGCCAGCTCTTCGTCCGACTCCTCCCGCATGGCGATGCGACGGATGCGCTCCTGGTGCAATCGCAGCACCTCCGCCTCGTCGCGCACGATGTCGACGCTCCCGTACACGATGACCTGTCGCTGCCCGTCGATCACCGCCATCGACGCCTCGGGTCGCTTCGAGAGGTTCTTTGCCTTCTGCGTCGGCGCCCGCGTGCTGATCGCGAAGTTCTCGCCGTCGAAGTGATACGCGATCAGCGTCATCTGCGGCGCGCCACGCAATCGCTGCGTCGCCAGCACTCCCGTGCGATGTCCCTGCAGGTACTCGGCGATGCTGGCTGGTATCTCAGGCATATTCGGCTCCTCTTTTGAACAGCGTGCGTCTGGTTTCAGTTCTGAAACCTATCGCGACCACAGATGGGCCGCAAGTGTAAGCCGGAAGACCGTAGCGTGGGATGATGCCTGACCAATCAGGTTCGAGCCGCCGCGGCAAGGTGGCCGATACCGCCCGATTCCTCATCCGGCATCGTCGCATCGTTCTGGGCGTGTGGTGCCCGTGAATCTGCTATCGATCGGCGCGGCGTGCCGTAACGAGCAACCAATCGCCGGATGCCCGAAAGTGCCTGGGGGTGCGCGACGACTCTGTCAGGAGCCTCCGAGCTAGACGTGCTTGCAGGCGAGGACCTCGCCGTCCATCCATTTCGGATCTTCAGCGAGGAGCGCTCGCACCTCCTGATACCACTTGTCCTGCGCAGGATCGCTGGCGTTGGCGCGATAAGTCTGCTCACTCTCGAAGACAACGGACATGATCAGTTCGGCACCATTGCGGTGCAGCGAGCTTGCGATAGCGCCGCGAACGTCGTTGCGGCGAGTGTCCCACCACTCGTTTAACTTGGTAACTAGCTCCTGCTCCTTACCTGCCATCGGCTTGATGATCGCGATCGTTCCGAACATTCTGGTGTCTCCTTGCCACGGGAATGAATCCGCCGCCAATACTACGCCGTGCGGGGAGAAGTGTGTGAGTGGTTAATGACTTCTTATTTCTGGGTGACGAGTAGCAAGACGTACGGCGCCAATATCGGTGTCGTTCGCCGATTGCTGCTGCGATGATTCCCAGGGGGTAAGAAGAGCCTAGCGCTTGTAGCGTGCGCCGCGGCGTCCCGGCTTGTACTGCACTTCGCGCTGCTCGCGTTGGGCGGCGCGGGCGGCCTTGTCGGAGAACGGCACGGCGCCGTCCTGCCCGGCGACGGAGGCCATCTCGCGGATGGCGTCTGTGTCGCTGACCAGCGCCTTGCGCAGCTGGATCACCTGGTCTCGCAGGCCCGCAGCCTTCTCGAACTCCAGTGCCTTGGCCGCCTGCTTCATCTGCTTCTCGAGGCCGATGACCATGCGCGTGAGCTCTTCCTTCGGTACGGCGCCATCGGTCTTGTACTCGGTCTGCTGCTCGGCGGCCTTGCGCAGGCTGTTCGTGATGTCGCGGATCGCCTTCTGGATGCCGACTGGCGAGATGCCGTGAGCTTCGTTGTAGGCCATCTGGATCGCCCGCCTGCGCTCGGTTTCGCTCAGGGCGAACTTCATCGAGTCGGTGATTACGTCGGCGTACATGATCACCTGGCCGTTGACGTGGCGCGCCGCCCGGCCGATGGTCTGGATCAGCGAGCCGCCTGACCGCAGATAGCCTTCCTTGTCCGCGTCCAGGATGGCGACGAGGCTCACCTCCGGCAGGTCCAGGCCCTCTCGCAGGAGGTTGATGCCCACCACGACGTCGTACACGCCGAGACGGAGGTCGCGCAGGATCTCGACGCGCTCCAGGGTGTCGATCTCGGAGTGCAGGTAGTGAGTGCGGACGCCCATCTCCTGCAGGTAGTCGGCGAGGTCCTCCGCCATCTTCTTCGTCAGCGTCGTGACCAGCACGCGCTCGCCGCGGCCGATCCGGACCTGCACCTGCTCCAGCAGGTCGTCGATCTGGCCCTTCGTCGGCTTCACCTCGATCTCGGGGTCCAGCAAGCCCGTAGGCCGGATGATCTGCTCCACGACCTGCTCGGCGTGCTCCTTCTCGTATGGGCCCGGCGTGGCCGAGGTGTAGATCACGCGGTCGATGTGGTCTGAGAACTCGGCGAAGTTCAGGGGCCGGTTGTCCATCGCGGACGGCAGCCGGAACCCGTAGTCCACCAGCGTCGTCTTGCGCGCAACGTCGCCGAAGTACATGCCGCGCACCTGCGGGATGGCAATGTGCGACTCGTCGATGAACAGCAGCCATTCGTCCGGCAGGTAGTCCAGCAGCGTCCAGGGCGTGGAGCCGGGGCCGCGACGGGCGAGGTGGCGTGAGTAGTTCTCGATGCCGGAGCAGTAGCCCGCCTCTCGTAGCGACTCGATGTCGTAGCGCGTTCGCTCTTCCAGCCGCGACGCTTCGAGCAGGCGTCCTGCCTCTCGAAACTCAGACAGGCGCGCCTCGAGCTCTGCCTCGATGTCTTCGATCGCCTGCTCGAGCTTGTCCTTCGAAGTCACGAAGTGCTTCGCCGGGTAGATGTCGAGCTCGTCGCGTTCCGCCAGCAGCTCGCCCGTCATCGGGTCGATTTCGATAATGCGCTCGACCTCATCGCCGAAGAAGTCGACCCGGACGGCCAGCTCCTCGTAGGCGGGCAGCAGCGTCAGGGAGTCGCCGCGCAGGCGGAACTTGCCGCGCACCAGGTTGGTATCGTTGCGCTCGTACTGCATGTCGACGAGCTTGCGCATCACGCGGGCGCGCGGGATCGACTCGCCCTTCTTGAAGTTGAGCACGAAGCTCTGGTACTCCTCCGGCTCGCCGAGACCGTAGATACAGCTAACCGAAGCCACAATGATCACGTCTTTGCGCTCGAACAGCGCCCTCGTCGCAGCGTGGCGCAGCTTGTCGATCTCGTCGTTGATATCGGCGTCTTTGGCGATGTACGTGTCGGTGCGCGGGATGTACGCCTCGGGCTGGTAGTAGTCGTAGTACGAGACGAAGTACTCGACGGCGTTGTTCGGGAAGAACTCCTTGAACTCGGAGCAGAGCTGTGCCGCCAGCGTACGGTTCGGCGCCAGCACCAGCGTCGGCTTCTGCCAGCGCTGGATGATGTTTGCCATCGTGAACGTCTTGCCTGATCCCGTGACGCCGAGCAACGTCTGCTGGTGCAAGCCCATATCGAGGCCGTGTACGAGCTTCTCGATAGCTTCGGGCTGGTCGCCGGTGGGCTGGAAGTCAGAGACGATTTCGAACTGGCGGGACGCTGTCTCGGTCATGAGGAAATCATTATCCCATGCCGGAGAACATCCGTGTGGCTTGGCAGTCGCGTCGACCGCTGACTACTGACACCAGCTGTCAAGATTTGGACAGCAGAGGAGCCGAATCGAGCTCCGGTTGCCCGGAACCCTGGTTCGGCTTCAGTGTTGCCGGCAAGGAAGTCTGGTTCTCGGCTCTCGACCTGGTGCAATCACTGCGCTCACGTGATCTTCCCGCCAATCGCTGTCGAAGTCTGGGACGATGTCCCGCGAAGAGTTCGAAAAACTCCCGTATCTGGGAGCGTCGGTAGGTGTCGGGTATTCGCAGAAGGATCAATGCCAGGCGGGGTACCTGCTCGCTGCAACGGGAAGTCCAAGTCTCTCGTGATCATGATGCGTGACTCTCTGGCTGCCAACGTCGTGCAGCACCTGGATCTGTACTTCCGCGCCAGCTGGATGGGGAGCCGCGACGTCGATGACATCAGCGCCTCGGGTCGCCAGGATATCGGCAACGTCCTTCGGCGAGAGGTTCTCGTCAACCAGGAAGCGCATGAACCACTTCGTCGGCCAGGACGTAAGCGGCATAAGAGAGAGCGGCCCGAACGTCCGTCCTCGGTCAGTCATGTAAGCTCCGGCACACCTCCTCGATGCTCGTCGCCGGCCAGCAAGAGCGCCCACAATCATCTCGACCGCACACGTCGCCCCTTGATCACTGGCCGCCATGCATGATGGCAGGATCGATGTTGATGCGCGACTTTCCAGTCGAAATCAGTTGCCATCATGGCTCACATTGTCTCACTGTTCGCGATCTGGCTCGCTCGTCCGCTTATTCAGGCGGCCCGGTCTGCGCTGCCAAGGCAGCTTGCCGCATGAGCTCGAATCGTCCACTTACAAGCAGCCCTATTCGAGCCCGAACAAACGCCGCGCGTTGCCGGAGCCGATAAGGTCCTGCTCCTCCGATGTGAACCCCGCGGCGTCGAAGGCGGCCGTCACCTTGTCGGCGTAGGCGTCGAGCCGGATCGGCCAGTCGCTGCCCATCATCACCCGGTCGATGCCCAGTGCATCGACGGCATAGCGCAGCGTTGGCGGGTGGAAAGTCAGCGTGTCCATGTACAGTCGCGGACTCGTGCCGTGAGCCTGCTTGTACTCGCTCAACGCGTCCGCCGCGAACAGGATGGCGCCGGCGCCGTAGGCCGTGATCAGGATGTCCAGGTCAGGGAACTCCTCGAACACGCCGGCGTGCAGCAGCGAGAGCGCGGCAAGGCCATTTGTCACGCCGCGTCCGAACGAGCCGCCCGCTGTGCCGCCCGCCGACCGGAAGACGGCGTCGTCGGGCGCCCAAACCGGATGGACGAACACCGGCACGTGGAGCTCGGCCGCCAGGGCAAGCGTGGGCCGAGCTTCCGGAGCGCCCGGGTAAACGCCGTGGCGCTGAGCGTCGAGGAAGAGCCCGTGCAGCCCGAGCTGTCGTACGGCATACTCGGCCTCCTTCGCCCCCTCATCGCCCTTGTACGCATCAACCGTTGCGAGGCCGAAGAACAGGTCAGCGTCCTTCGCCACTGCCTCGGCCGTGAACTCGTTGACGCGCCGTACCTCGCTCGATGGCACGTCTGCATCCGAGCCGTAGACACCCTCCACGCCCGCGGAGAGTGCACGATGGGCGATGCCGGCGTTGCGCGACTCCTCGATCATCCGGTCGATGTCGATCATGCGGGCGACACGATCGCCGGAACCCGGGCTCAAGCCGGCCGCCGACGCGTTCGTGGCGCCTTCCCACCAGGGCGGGCGGATGTGCGTGTGGAAGTCGAAAAGCTCAGGCATCGAGTTCTCCTCTTTGTGGTCACCCATTCATGGGAAGGTTCTCGCGGAGATGTTATGCGTTGCGGCCGCCGCGAAGAACACTCCGAGGGCGCTTTTCAGTCGGATACCGACCCTCTTTTCGCCTCAACCGGCAGCATTTGGCCCGTGGCAGCGTCCCAGCGCAGGAGGAGGATGGTCAGCGTCGTAGCGCCGATCACCGCGGGCTCTCCGGGATCTCCGAACAGCACGGGCGCGATGTCCTCCTGGCCGCCCACGCTCGTCAGCGCTCGCCCGAGCTGGCGGAAGTCTGGCCGGCCATCCGGCGTCTCCACGCGCACCAACCGATGCGCCTCGATGCCCATCTCGATGAGGGCCGGCATCGGGATGCTGCTGAAAGTCGCATCGGGGTCCACGACGGCTTCGATGGTGTACTGACCGAAGGGGCCGGAGACAGTAATGGGGTACAGCGGGGCGGCCATGCCGGCGATTATCCCACGCCGATGAAGGATTAACTGAATACCACGATTACCAGATTGACGAGGCTCGCATGCGTTGCTACTATCTGCCTCAGGAAAGGAGGTGATGCGGATGGATCATCAACGTTGCAAGGCAGATAGCCTGGCCATCCGCCTGATTTCTATGTATCGAGGTATCGAGGCCTAGTTATTAGGCGTGTGCCGGGCGATCTGCCTGGCAACTCAAAGTCCTAACGGACGATAAAATGACCGCCCCGGTTCCGAGAGCCGGGGCGGTCGCTTGTTCCCCCAACGGGCATATAATCAGGCATCCGGAAACTCACTTCCGGCTGGATAGGTCGCAGCAAAGCTTGTCAGAGTCCTACTTCGAACGCTTCCGTCGCATGATGGACGAAATGGACTTCGAGACGCTGCCTCTGTTCTCGAAGCCATACTTCTCCTGGAGCCTCCACACCGATTACGTCGGCCGGCGCTTCCAGTACCGTCCCTACACCGAATCGACCCAGGACGATGCGCGCCACATGCTGCAGCGCTGGCGTTCGCCCAACGGCACCATCATCCTCGCCGAAACCCAGACCGCCGGCCGCGGCCGCTCGGGGCGCCAGTGGGTGTCACCCGCCGACGTCAACCTCTACTTCACCCTCGCGCTCTACCCCGTCGAGGACCCCCGTCCCCTGGCGCATGTCACGCCCTTGGCCATCGCCGAGGCGATCGAGGACATCGCGGCCGCCAGCGGTGGCGACCTGCGAGTGCTCCTCAAGTGGCCCAACGACGTGTTCATCAACGGTAAGAAAGTCGCTGGTGAGTTGATTGAGACGACGGAGACAGAGGCGGGCGAGATGGTCGCGCTGGTAGGCGTGGGCATCAACGTCAACCTCGACCCCGACGGCCACCCGGAGATCGCCGACATCGCCACCAGCATCAAGGACGAGCTTGGCTTTGAGGTGGCTCGAGAGGCCGTGCTCGGCGCCTTCTGCAATCACTTCGAGGCGCGCTGGGAAGAAGCCAAGTCCGGCAGCACCGCTCCGTTCCAGGCCTGGAAGTCGCGCCTGCTCACGCTGGGCGCCGAAGTCACCGCCCACGGTACCCGGGAAGACATCCAGGGCCGCGCCATCGACGTGCGCGAGGACGGCGCCCTGGTCATCGAGACGCCGGACGGGCGTCATGTGACGGTAGAAGCCGGCGACGTCAGCCTCAACGGCACGTCCCCATAAGGGAGGCAAGACCATGACCATCGTCTCGTTCGATCACTCCGCAATTCCCACCGCAAAGCCCGAAGACATGATCGCGTTCTATAAGCGCCTCGGCTTCTCGGTGGTCGGCGAAGCGGAGTGGCGCGCTGGTACAGGCCGAGCCTTCTCCCTCGCGTTCGGCGACAACAAGATCAACGTCCACCCACCAGCCGTCTGGCAGAACGAGAAGTTCACCCTGCGAGGCCCAACCGCCGTGCCCGGGTGCGGCGACTTCTGCTTCGTCTGGGACGGCACCGTCGAAGAAGCCAGAGCGCTGATCGAATCGGCCGGCGGCGAGGTCATCGAAGGCCCAGTCAGCCGCGTCGGCGGCAAAGACACCGGCACCGCCACAGGCGTCAGCCTCTACACCCGCGACCCCGACGGCAACCTCCTGGAGCTAATCACTTACTAAACAAGCCCCGTGTCTTAGCCCGTGTCTTGGATTGTGTAGTCAAAAAGTGTCCTCACCTCGGCGTCCTGATATGCCGCGGCCTCATCGCGCATGTCCCGACGACTCTCTGGCGGGAAGCCAAGCCTTCTCACTCGGTCATTGCGAGGAGGCGTAGCGCCGACGAAGCAATCTCGCATCGTCGGCCGACCTCGCGATTAGCGCTCGACCGATCAGCGTATGAAACCCCGCACCATCCGTGAGATTGCCACGGCCCTCCTTCCGTCGGACCTCGCAATGACGCTCGCTCAACACCGATTCCTTTGATGCTCTCGAAGGACGATGAAGCGCTTGATGCGGCAGCGATCAGGCGGCAGCGCCCTCCGCCAGCAACCGCACGTTGTCCATGGATCGCCGGAACACCTTGCGCAGGTGCGGCCCCACCGACATCGAGAACCCGAGCTCGCCCAGCTTCCCCAGCGGCGGCTTGAACTCCTCGATCCAGGTGAAGACGGTGCCGCTGGGCACGGGCTCCAGCAGGAATGAGCCCCAGCCGGTGAAGGCGCCGACGTGCTTCACGTCGAATCGATACGGCGGCTCCCAGGCGGTGATCAGCATCTTGTCCTTGACCAGCGGCAGGCCGAAAAGCTCGCTCGTCACGTCGATCTCGGCGCCGAGCCCGCTCTCGACCTCGCTCGTGATCTTGAGGCTGCGCAGGTCGGCCATCCAGCGCTTCTGGCCGGGAAGGTCGCTGATCACCTCCCAGACGCGGTCAGGCGTGGCGCGGATGAACAGCCGCAGCTCCAGCCGCGCCATCAAGCCTCCGGGACGTGTGCTGCCGGCAACAGCTTCACGAAAGCAGGGTCTCGCTTCACATAAAGCATGAACCCCTCGGAGCGGGTAACGATGATCGGCGTGTCGTCCTCGATAAGCTCACCGTCTTCGGTGATGGCGTCCCAGCGCTCGCCGTTGACCAGTACAGCGCCCCTCGGCGATAGCTGAGTCCGGGTCGTGCCCTTGGCCCCGACGAACGACGGTCTCCCACTATGGATCGGCATGCGCCTCGCCTTGAGGATCATCCCGCCCAGCCCTAGCACCATCACGCCGGCCGTCACGGCAAATGCGCCGATGACCCAGCGCGATACCTGGAACCCCGTCTCGCTGCTGCCGGTGAGGATCAAGCCTCCGAAGGCAATCGCGATGATGCCCCCAATCCCGAGCACCCCGAAGCCGGCGACAAACACCTCCGCCACCAGCAGCGCCAACCCGAAGGCGACGAGCCCAACACCGGCCCAGTTTGTGGGCAGAGAGCCGAGGGCGAAGAACGCCAGCACGATGGCGATGGCGCCAAAGATGCCTGAGACGCCGTGTGGCGCAAAGATCTCAGCCACGATCGCCAGGCCGCCCAGGCTCAGGAGCAGGAAGGCGATGTTCGGGTTCGCGATGGTGTAGAGGAACTGCTCGAAGATGTTCGGGCCGTTGTCTGTGACCGGCGCGTTTGCGGTATGGATGGTCGTCGTGACCGGATCGCCGTTCGCGTTCTCCACCTGCACCTGTCGGCCGTCTGCCTGGGCCAGCACGTCGTTCACGCTCGTCGCCACGAAGTCCACCACGTTCAGCTGTACGGCCTGGTTCTGGTTCACCGCCACGGCATTGCGTACGGCTTGCTCCGCCCAGTCGGCGTTACGGCCCCGCAGCTCGGCGATGCCCCGGATGTAGGCGACGGCGTCATTCGTAACCTTCGTGCCCAGAGTGCCGGTGATGTCGCTGCCGTCCGAGTTGATCGGTGAGGCCGCCCCGATCGTCGTGGCCGGCGCCATCGCTGCTACGTGGCCGGCCATTGTGATGAAGGTGCCGGCGGAAGCTGCCCTCCCGCCCGAAGGTGACACGTAAACGATAACGGGCACGGTGGATGACTCGATGCGCTGGATGATGTCGCGCATGGCGCTATCCAGACCGCCCGGCGTGTCGAGCTTGATCACCACGGCGGCGGCGTCCGAGCGTTCGGCCGTGTCGATGCCGCGATTGATGTAGCGCTCCATCACGGGGTTCACTTCACCCTTCCAGGTGAGCACATGGACCTGTCCGGCCGCTCGCTGGTCGCTGCCGCAAGCAGCCAGTATCAGCCCCAACGAAATCAGCATGAGGCCCACAAGGAGACGCCGAGGTAGCGTTATCTTCCGCATAGTTAGATTATACGTTCGGTGACGAGGCAGTGCAGTGGCCATTAGACCAGTCCCTTGCGAAATGCGGCTGGATCAGGATCTCAGGCATCGAGATGGCTAACACATGGCAGTCGTTTGTGACCTGCGTCGATCTCACTGAAAAGGTCTGCCGGGTTGCGAGCTGTCGGGCTGACCTCCCACCCCGGCGCACCGCCTTCTGCTCCGACAAGCACGCCCGCGAATTCGAGCGCAATCACGTCTGGTTCGCCGCCCGCAGAGCCGCCCGGCGGCGCGCGCGATGGGCCTGCGAACGCTGCGGCTTCAAGCCCTCCGAAATTCGCAAGGATCCCGAAGCCCGCCGCCGGTATTCGCGCACTGAGCTGCGGTTGGAGGTCAACCACATCTTGCCGCTGCAGGGGTCCTATCGCATCGTCACCTGCCTCAACCACCAGACCAACCTTGAAGTGCTATGTCACACCTGTCACCTCGCTGCAACGCGTGACCAGCGAGCGAGGGCGTAAGGGTCCGGGCTCGTACCTGTTCCTTGGTGCTGCTTCTATAGGTCGCGGCTCGTATCTGTGCTAGGCTTGATGCCGTGAATCTGACGCCGTTCTGTCCCTACCATCGCCCCTAGCGGCATCGCGCGCTTGCCTGCGCGCCTCACCTTCCTTCCCATGAATCTGACACGAAACCATCGAGCAACCCGGCGACCGGGGCTACGATGTTCGTCCGCTAGAGGAGCTCCAAGATGACAGAACGCAAGACACTCCGATTAGCCATCCCCAACGGCAGCCTGCAGCAGGGCACCGTCGACCTCTTCGGTAAGGCCGGCTACAACATGGTGCTCCGCGAGCGGTCCTACTTCCCTTCAGTCGATGACCCCGAAATCGAGTGCATGCTCGTCCGGCCTCAAGAGCAGCCCCGCTACGTGCAGGACGGCATCATCGACGCCGGCATCACGGGCTACGACTGGATTCAGGAGACCGGCGCCAACGTCGTCGAAGTAGCCGAGATGGTGTACTCGAAGGTCTCGAGGCGCCCTACGCGCTGGGTCTTCGTCGTGCCGGACGACTCGCCGGTGCAGACGGTGAAAGACCTCGAAGGCAAGCGCATCGCCACCGAGTTGACCAACCTGACGCGCGATTTCCTCGAGAAGAACGGTGTGCACGCCCTCGTCGAATACTCCTTCGGCGCCACGGAGGTGAAGCCCGGCCTGCTCTGCGACGCCATCGTCGACGCCACCGAGACGGGTAGCTCGATTCGCGCCAACAACCTGCGCATCATCGACACCCTGATCCAGAGCACGCCACGCCTCATCGCCAGCCCTCAGGCGTGGGACGACCCCTGGAAGCGCCAGAAGATCGAAGACATCGCCCTCATGCTCAACGCCGTCATGGCTGCCGAGGGCAAGGTCTGGCTCTCGCTCAACACGAAGCGTGACGACCTCGCCGCGGTGATCGACCTCCTGCCGGCCCTCGACAAGCCCACGGTGAACTCGCTCTCCGACCCCGAGTGGTGCGAGGTCACGACCATCGTCGACGAGGACGTCGTGCGCGTCATCGTGCCGCAGCTCAAGCGCGCCGGCGCCCACGGCATCGTCGAGTACCCCCTGAACAAGATCATCGACTAGCACGGGCATAGGAGCATACGGGCATGGCGGGAGCCGAGGACTTCACTCGCGTCCTGGTCTGGCAGAAGGCTCAGCAGCTAGCTGCCACGATCGCAGGCATTGTCGCCGGTTTGCCGCGCAACCGTGCTGCTGACGTGATCGGGACTCAGGCCCCTCGTTCGGCAGGTTCTGTCCCGGCATGCCCGTATGCCAGCTTCCCGCTAAGCTGAACAACGTGACTTCCAAGATCGGACCTACGGAATCATGAACATCATCCGCGGCGCCGACGCCGCTCGAGCGTCCATCCTCAAGCGCGGCTCCACCATCGGCGAAGACCCCGCGGCGGCGGAGAACGTGCGCCGCATCATCGCCGATGTGCGCTCCGAAGGTGACCCGGCGGTGCGACGCTACACCGAGCGCTTTGATGGCCCGATCGCCTACGAGGGCCTCGAAGTGCCGCGCGCGGATATCGATGGCGCCGTCAATCGCATCGAGCCGGCGCTGCGCAACGCCCTCGAGTTCGCCGCCGACCGTGTGCACAACTACCACGCGCGCCAGCTACGCCGATGCCTCGCGTCCTACGTGGACGATGACGGCCTCGGTGTCCAGGTGCGCGCAATCGAGACGGTGGGGTTCTACGCGCCTGGCACCCAACCGGCGTACCCCTCTTCGGTCCTGCATACGGTGGTGCCCGCGAAGGTCGCCGGCGTCGAGAACGTCATCGTCGTTAGCCCCGCAGCCCCGGATGGTCGCGTGCCGGACGTCAAGCTGGCGGCAGCTGCCATAGCCGGCGCCGACCGCGTCTTTTGCTGCAGCGGCGCCCAGGCTGTCGCCGCTCTGGCCTACGGCACGCAGACCGTGCCGCGCGTGGACAAGATCGTCGGACCCGGCAACATCTACGTCACGCTGGCCAAGCGCGCCGTCTACGGCGATGTCGGCGTCGATTCTATCTACGGCCCCACCGAGACCGTCGTGGTCGCCGATGTCGACGCCGACCCGGCGATCTGCGCCGTCGACCTCCTGGCGCAGGCCGAGCACGACGAGCTTGCGGCGCCCATCTTCATCACCTGCTCGGGTGAGCTCGCCGAGAAGGTCGTGGCCGAGGTCGAAGACCGCCTCGAGCTGCTGCCTCGAGGCGCCATCGCCCGCACGGCCCTGACGCATCGCGGCGGCTTCATCGTCGTCGACAGCATCGAGGAGGCCGTGGGCCTGGCGAGCGAGTACGGCCCGGAGCACCTCTGCATCCTCTCGAAGGACGCGCGTCAGCTCGCGACCCTGGTAAAGAACGCCGGCGGTGTCTTCATCGGCGACGGCTCGCCCGAAGCGATCGGCGATTACACGGCCGGCCCCAGCCACGTCATGCCGACCGGTGGCGCCGCGCGCTTCGCCTCGCCCCTCAGCGTCCAGGACTTCCTCAAGTTCAGCACCGTCATCGATCTGGACGACAACGCCGTCTTCGACCTCGGTCCCGCCGGCGCGACCATCGCCCGAGCGGAGGGCCTCGTCGCCCACGCCAGGGCGATTGAAGAGAGACTGCCGAAGTGACAACCAGCAAACCAGCAAACCAGAAAACGAGCAGAGACCTTCCCGGTCCTTTGTTAGTCTGCTCGTTTGCTCGTTTGTCTGCTCCCGGAGTCTCCTCATGACGCCGTCCCCCTCCGGCGATAGCATCCTCGACCTCGTCCAGGCCCACCTGCGCGATGTGCCGCCCTACGTCCCGGTCGAGCCGCCCGCCGAGGTCGCGAAGCGCCTCGGTATCGCGCCCGAGGCCATCATCAAGCTAGACGCGAACGAGAACCCGTACGGCCCTTCGCCCCGCGTCGTCCAGGCGCTGGCCAGGGCAGATTCGCTGCACATCTACCCGGACCCCGAGCAGCGCCGCTTTCGCGAGGCCATCGGCCGCTACGTCGGCCTGGACGCCGACCACGTCATCGGCGGTACCGGCTCGGACGAGCTCATCGACCTGCTCATCCGCATGTTCGTGCCGCCCGGCGATGCGCTGCTCAACTTCCCGCCCACGTTCAGCTTCTATCCCTTCCTCGCCGCCATCCAGGACGCCTTCGTCGACAACATCGAACGCCGCGAGGACTTCAGTATCGACATGGAGCAGGCGTTACGGCACGCCCCCGGCGTCGGGCTCATCATCACGACGTCGCCCAACAATCCCTCCGGCACCCTGCTGCCGCGCCAGGACCTGCTCGCGCTGCTCGACACCGGCAAGCCCGTCATCGTCGACGAGGCTTACGTCGAGTTCTGCGGCGAAAGCTGCGTCGACCTCGTGCCGGAATACGACAACCTGATCGTGCTGCGGACGCTGAGCAAGTGGGCAGGCCTTGCGGGTCTTCGCGTCGGCTACATGATCGCCCAGCCGCCGCTCATCGATCTCGTGCTGCGCGTGAAGCAGCCCTACAACCTCAACGCCGCGGCCGAGATCGCCACGCTCGCGAGCCTCGATGACCTCGGCTACATCAGGGAGCGTATCGCCATGATGATCGCCGAACGCGATCGCATGTTTACGCTGCTCTCGGCTCTGCCCGGCTTCGAGGTGACGCCCTCGTCCTCGAACTTCCTGCTCTGCCACCTCACCGGTATCGCCGCTCGCGACGTGCACCGTCAGCTCCTCGACCGCGGCATCCTCGTGCGCTACTTCGATACGCCGCTGCTCCAGAACCACATCCGCATCTCCGCCGGCCGCCCGGACCAGACGGACGCCTTGATAAAGGCGCTGCGTGAGATAATCGGCGCCGGCAGCGACGTGCAACGGACGAAGCAATGACCATTCGAAGTTGTGACAATCAGACAATCGAGCCATCTCGCATGCTTCCGAACCGCAGCGACACGGGGATGGCGGCGGCGAAGCCCGTGCGCGAATTCGACACGTTCATTGACCGGTCGATGCCCCGATACAGGGGTAGCGGGGGCGAAGCCCATGCGCGGGGGGCATGGGGGGAGTCCCCCCAGCCTTCCTCTTTCAAAAGAGCGGAGCACACCGAAGGGATGCGCAGCGAATGACCGCCCGTATTGGCACCTACTCCCGCGAGACCAAAGAGACCTCGATCTCCGTTACCTGGGACCTCGATGGCACCGGCAAGGCCGACGTCTCGACCGGCATCGGCATGCTGGACCACCTCGTCTCCCAGATCGCGCGCCACGGCATATTTGACATAACGTTGAAGGCGAAGGGCGACCTCCACATCGATGCCCATCACACCGTCGAGGACACCGGCATCGCGCTCGGCAGGGCGCTCGCAGACGCCCTCGGCGACTCGACCGGCATCGTGCGCATGGGCGATGCCCTCGTGCCCCTGGACGAAGCGCTGGCCCAGGTCGCCGTCGACCTGTCTGGCCGGGCGTACTCCGTGATCAGCGTGTCATGGACGGGCCCGAGCCTCGGCGAAATGCCGAGCGACCTCGTGGAGCACTTCGTGCAGTCGATCGCCCACGAAGCCCGCTTCAACCTGCACGCCCGCGTCCTCGCCGGCGTCAACGACCACCACAAGGCCGAATGCATGATGAAGGCCCTCGGCCGCGCCCTCTGCGCCGCCACGCGCCTGGAGCCCCGCAGGGCAGGGCAGACCCCCAGCACCAAAGAAGCTATTGGCTAGAGCTGCCATGCGGTCGAGTCCCTCCAGTTCTTGAGGAGGCTTGATGAACGATTCACTGCAAAAGCTAGAGATGGGGCGCCTCGAGCGTGTAGCGCTACGCGATTTCTGGCTCGACGAAGCTCGGGAATTCACGCCCTGGTTAGCGTTGCCGGAAAATATCGAGCTCCTTTCGGCAGCCATTGGCATCGATCTTGAAGTACAGGGACAGGAGCAGGGCGTAGGCCCGTTTAGGGCAGACATCCTTTGTAAAGACACCAGAAACGGGCACTACGTGCTCGTGGAAAATCAGCTTGAGCGGACTGATCATGGCCATCTCGGCCAGCTTCTAACGTATTCCGCTGGTTTGGATGCCGTTACCGCTGTCTGGATATCCAGTCGTTTTACTGATGAACATCGGGCAGCGCTGGACTGGCTTAACAGCTACACCGCTGAGGGCTTGAACTTCTTTGGTTTGGAAGTTGAACTATGGAAAATCGGAAGTTCTGCAGTTGTCTCGGCTCCAGGAGTACGATTCGTCGCGTCCAAGATGAAATGAAAGATGCAGTCAGATTCAGGGCAGGGATTGCTCAGCACAAGCCAGGCTTGGAGAAGACTGATCGCTCGGCTGAACTCGCGACAGAACGTAGGCAGATGTTGAAGAGCCATCTTCCTCGCCGGAATAGGGCCGAGAAGGCAGAAAGTGAATGCGGTCGCACCTGATATATCCGCGACGAGAGACCAGTTCATTGCGCATCGGATAGCTCACACCGCCTGCCCCGCCGCGAAGCCCGATGCCCACGCCCACTGGAAGTTGTAGCCGCCCAGCCAGCCCGTCACGTCCACGGCCTCGCCGACGAAGTACAGCCCCGGCACCTCTCGACATTCCATCGTGCGGGAGGAGAGCGCCCGCGTGTCCACGCCGCCGACCGTGACCTCGGCCTTGTCGTAGCCTTCGGTGCCGCTGGGCGTGAGGCGCCACGACTTCAGGCGCTGCGATAGCTCTTCCAACTGGCGCTTCGAGAGGCTGTACAGGGTGCCGGAGTAGCCGTAGCGCTCGGTCCAGGCCTGCGCGAACCGGCGGGCGTGTCGAAGCTCCAGCAGCCGCAGCACGCCACGACCTACCGATGACGCCTCGGCCAGCACTTCATCCACGTCTTCGCCCGGCATCAGGTCTATGGCAATCTCGTCGCCTTCGCGCCAGTAGCTCGAGATCTGAAGAACAGCCGGCCCGCTGACGCCTCGATGCGTGAACAGCAGGTTCTCCCGAAAAGACTGCCCGCCGCACGACACCTCGACGTCAATCGAGACGCCGGCCAGCGCCTGGCAGAACGCCAGGTCGTCGCCTTCGAAGCGCAGTGGCACCAGGCCGGGACGGGTCTCCGTTAGCGGCACGGCGAACTGGCGCGCGACCTGCAGCCCGAAGTCCGTGGCGCCCATTTTCGGGATCGAAAGCCCGCCTGTCGCGACGACCAGCGACTCGGCGGTGAAGTCGCCGCCGCTGGTCTGCACTTCGAAGCCATTATCGGTCTTCGAAATGCCATCGACCTGGCAGTCAGTGAGGATGCTCACGCCGGCTTCGCGACACTCCGACAGGAGCATGTCGACGACCTGGCGGGCGCTACCGTCGCAGAACAGCTGGCCGAGCTTCTTCTCGTGGTAGGCGATGTCATGGCGCTCGATCAGGTCGATGATGTCAGCCGGAGCGTAGCGGGCCATGGCGGAACGAGCAAAGTTCGGGTTCTCCGAGATGTACTGCTCCGGCGAAGCGTAGAGGTTGGTGAAGTTGCACCGCCCGCCGCCGGAGATGAGGATCTTGCGCCCGGCCTCCTGATTGCGCTCGATAATGAGCACGCGTCGCCCTCGCTTGCCGGCCTCGATGGCGCACAAAAGCCCGGCTGCCCCCGCGCCGATGACGATGGCGTCGTAGTAGGTGTTGTCAGGCAGGCTTGTGCGCCTCGATTAATGCACGCCCCTCGGTAAGCAGAATGCCGTCATCTGTTGCCAGGTCGGCTTCAATCTTGAGCAAGGCTTCCAGATCGGCTCCGAGAGGGTCGAAGTTCATGATTTCCCACGGAGTCATGATCAGGTTCATCACGAGGTCCCCCAGCTCCTGATAAGCGACTCCTCGCTCATGTTGGAGGACTTCGTTCACTTCCAGCCCCGCCTTCGCCATCTCCTCGACATCGCTGAGCAGAGACCGATTGAAGTCGAATTGGCGCCGCGGGAAGTACCGGCGAATCTCACGCCAGTTGCCGGAATCCACTTGCTGACTGAGGAAGGTACCGCCGGGCTTCAGGATCCTCGCGAGGTCTTCTGCCGTCCAGCCGGCGTGACGGTTGAGAACGACGTCGAAACAGTGTTGTTTGAACGGCAGGCACTGATCTTCACACTGAACGACATCAATCCCCAGGGGATACAGCCTCTTGTAGGCGACCGTCGAGTTGGGCGCCCAGCCTTCGGTAGCGATTGCGTGGAGTCGCAATCCTTCACAGATGTCGCTGTAGACCTCACCGCCTCCTGTTCCAATGTCCAGCGCTGAATCGGCCCGAGCGAGCAGTTGCCGCGCTCGTTCCACGTAACTCCATGGCGGCGCAGGGGGCAGGGTCTTTGTCCTCACATGACTGAAATCCCAGCCCGTGAAGCCCTTCGCCCGTTCGACGTAGGGGCGCAAGCGCTCCCGAGCCTGGTCGAGCGTTTCGGTGGTCATATCAAGCAGGCGCAAGTGCCTCGATGTCGAAGCGGTAGGCCTCGATGACCGAGTTGGCGAGCAGCTTGTCGCACATGGCGTCGATGCGCTGGCCGGCGGCTTCGGCGTTCTCGGCGCTGAGCCGTATCTCGATGT
Source organism: uncultured Chloroflexia bacterium (assembly GCA_963731765.1). Classification (GTDB taxonomy): domain Bacteria; phylum Chloroflexota; class Dehalococcoidia; order DSTF01; family WHTK01; genus WHTK01. Next base: position 72,129 of record CAVSWS010000018.1, on the reverse strand, counting down.
ACTTGCCGGCCCGCACGCCCTCGACCTCGGTGAAGCCGAGATGTCGCAGGCCGTCCGCGATCGTCAGGCCCTGCGGGTCGTTAACGGTGGGCTTGAGGGATACGTACACGCGGGCAAGGAAGTTGGTCATTCGTACCTCGTGAGCTCACGCCCGGTGAGGCGCTGGAACGCCTCGTAGTAGCGCTGGCGCGTCTTCTCGATGATGTCCTCCGGCAGCTCCGGCGGTGGCGGCTCCCGGTTCCAGCCGGACTCCGTGAGCCAGTTGCGCACGAACTGCTTGTCGAAGGCGTGCTGCGATTGCCCCGTCCGGTACTCGTCGGCGGGCCAGAAACGCGAAGAGTCCGGCGTCAGCATCTCGTCGATGATGATGGGCTCGCCGTCCAGCAGGCCGAACTCGAGCTTGGTGTCGGCGATGATAATGCCGCGCTCGAGGGCGTACAGGGCGGCGTACTGATAGATCGCCAGCGTGCGCAGCCGGATCGCGTTCGCTACCTCCGCGCCGACAAGCTCGACAACATCGGCGTAGCTCATGTTCTCGTCGTGACCCTCCGCCGCCTTTGTGGTCGGCGTGAACAGGGGCTCCGGAAACTGCTCCGATTCCACCATGCCGGGTGCCACGCGCATGCCGCCGACGCGACCGGTCTGTTGGTACTCGGACCACGCCGAACCGGTGAGGTAGCCCCGGGCAATGCACTCCACGTCCAGGCGCTGGGCCTTCTTGACGATGCTGCTGCGGCCTCGCAGCTCCGGTGGCAGCTCGAACGGGAGCTCATCCGCGGCAGTGCCGTCGGCGAGCCTGATGAAGTGGTTGGGTACGACCGGCGCCGTCAGGTCGAACCAGAACGCCGCCATCTGCGTCAGCACGGCGCCCTTATCCGGGATGCCGTTGGGCAGGATCGCGTCGTAGGCGGAGATGCGATCGGTCGCGACGATAAGCAACCGGCCGTCGCCGAGGTCGTATGTCTCACGCACCTTGCCGCGGTGCGTCGGGTTAGGTAAGGGGCTCTGCAGGAGTACTGGGGACGTCATTCTCACCCTTTCGAGCCCGCAGGTCGAAGAACATCAGGCTCACGCCGATTATGCCAAACGGCACCGAGATAAACCCAGTCGCCCCTGACAGGATAGTCCCGATCACACCGGGTATCGCTGCCACGAGCGCCTGCTGCAAGATGCCAATCGGGATGCCGATGACCAGCCCTATCACGATGAGACGTCCCAACGTGTTCCACCACCGCCCCTGCACCAGTTGAGCGCTTCGGGCGAGGACGGCGGGACCGCTGACGCCATCGATCATGATGACCTGTGCGAGGAAGATCCACCGGATGGAGCGATAGATGGCGAATGGGATCCCGACAATCGTGCAACAGAGCAGGAGAACGATGGCGGTGGCGCGCAATGTGGCGCCGATGAGCGCGCCGAGCTTGGCCTGAGCTCGATCGAGCGCGTCAGATGGCGTGATCTCCTCGCTCCTGTCTGTGTCATCCAGAAAGATGACGCTTCCACCAGTAACCAACTGCTGGAGCACGAAGCCGACGGGGATTGCAATCAGAAAAACGACGCCGACCAGAAGCGTTACTCTCACGATATCGCCGGATGAGAAGTCGGCAGTGTCGTTCGAGATCTCTTCAGTTGTTGGAAGGCCCTGACTTATTGCCAGGATCACGAGTTGAAGCGCAATGTTGGCGACCACCACCGGGACGGCGATGATCGCCAACTGGCGCCAGTGTGCGAACAGGATGTTGAACGAGTCGGTGAGGACCTCGCTGAGCCGTCGTTCCTTGCGTAGTTCGGTCCCCGCCAGCAAACCTAGCCGACCAGTCCCCGTCGCGACCGGAACAGGTTCGTCGGGTCGTACTGATGCTTTATCGCCTGCAGGCGCGCCAGTGCATCGCCGTAGGACGCTGCGGTGGCCGTCGCGTCGTCAGGGTCTTCGAAGTTCATGTAGGAACCCCCGGTCGAAAACGGGCGCAGCTTCTCGATAGCTTCCCGCCCGAAAGCAATGTTGACGTCATCCGCTGCCGGGTCGTCCCAGTTGCACTCGACGCCGATAGCGTACGGTGCCTTGCGATGGCCCAGCGGCGACATGTCTGGTGACACATTAGCGATAGCGCCGCCGAGTGACCAGATGTCGATACTGGTCAGGGGCGAAGGACGCGCATCCGCGATGTCCAGCACCGCGTCGATGGCGCCATCGCTGAGGTCGGTCAGGTAGCTCGACTTCCAGTAGTAATGCCGGCCCTTCGGATAGTCCTCGTCGAAGATCTTCTGCGCCACCAGCCATGGCATCGGGCTGCTCATGTCGACCAGGGGCGTGCCCAGCTCGCGGAAGGGCTTCATCCTCTCTTCGCCCTCCTCGACGGAGCCGATGTACGGACCGCCGATGGCGACGAAGGGCTGGCCCCAGAGCTCCTTCGGGAACATCTCGGCTTCAGGGAACGTCCAGCACACAGCCAGCGGACCTGCCTCGGGCGGAGCAGCTTCGTAGGCTTTCTTGAAGCCTCGGAGCACCTGCTTGCCTTCGCTCCGTGGATACATGACGAAGGTCAGAAACACGTCCGGTCCCAGAGGAAACGCCCGGTACTCGAAGTTCACCACGACGCCCATGTCCCAGCCGCCGCCACGCAGGGCCCAGAACAGGTCCGCGTTCTCCTTCTCGCTGGCGTGCACCAGCTTGCCGTCGGCCGTGACGACGTCGGCGCTGAGCAGGTTGTCGCACGAGGCGCCGTACTTGCGTCGCATCCACCCGAGACCGCCCGCCAGCGTCAGGCCCGCGATGCCCGTCTCCGACACGAGCCCTAACGGCACCGCGAGCCCGTGCTCCTGCGTTGCCGCGTCGACGTCGCCGATCAGGGCGCCGCCTTCCGCCTGCACCGTCTTCGTGGCTGCGTGGACCGTGACGGAACGCATGCCCGACATGTCGACCACCAGCCCGCCATCGATCAGGGAGCTGCCGGCGACGTGATGACCGCCGCCGCGCACCGAGATCCCGAGGCCCTGCTCCCGCGCGAAGTTCACCGCCCTGATCACGTCCTCGACACGCTTGCAGGTAACGATGATCGCCGGCTGCTTCGTGATCGTGCCGTTCCAGATCGTGCGGGCCGCCGCATAGCCATCGTCCTCCGGAACGTAGGCCACGCCCGTCAGGTCGCTACGCAGTTGCGCCAGTGCTTCGTTGTTCATGATTCTCTCCTCGCTTCACGCTCTCCGCGTCCCGTGAAGTCGCCGGAGGTCGTGACGACCGGCCACTCACGGGACAGTTCGAGACTAGGGTTGAGGGGAGGGGATGACCTGAGTGCCGACACCCATTTCGGGTGCCCGCCAACACGTAATCAGTTCGTGGCGGCGTGCGTGTTCGCGCGCAGGCTGACGGCGATCGAGGCAGCGGATGCGCGTGCCGCCCGCCCTTGCAGACCGAGCTTTTCGTAGATCGTCGAGATATGGCGCTCCACGGTGCGGATGCTGAGCACCAGGTCGCGGGCGATCTCCTGGTTCGTCTTACCCGCCGCGATCAGCCACAGCACCTCCGCCTCGCGAGCGGTGAGACCGTAAGGCAAAACCGGGTCCTGGGGTGGCGGGCCGAGGTTGCCCGAGAGGCTGGACACGACGCCGGCCGCCTCATCCCGGTACAGGCCTGCCCCGAGCTGCGTGAATGCGGTCTGTGCCAGCATCGCCTGCTGCATGGCGGCCGCTTCCCGGCCGAGGCGCTGCAGAACTCGAGCAAGGTCGAGGCGAGCACGGGCGGCTTCGAAAGTCGCACCCATGACGGCGAACAGGTCGATGGCGTCCTCGAAGCACTGCCGAGCCTGCTCCGGCTCCTCCCGGTAAACGTGGAGGGCGCCTCGCGTCATCAGCACCGTCGCCTCCAGCGGGCGCGTGCCGGCCTGACGTACCGCCGCCTCGATCTCGGGCAGCAGACCTTCGGCCTCGTCGACCGCTCCCGCCTGCAGGTGGGCCCGCACGAGCATGTCGAGGATGAAGATGCGCTCCGCGATGTCTTCGACGCCGAGGCGACGGATTAGTCGCTGCAGCAAGTCGAGTGCGGTCTCCGAGTCGCCGCGGTCCAGCGCGAGCTGTGCCTGGCCGAAGAGGGCCCGGCGATGGGACTCGGCCTGCCCAAACAGCGTCGCGGCCTCTTCGATACGACCCTGGCGGCGTCGGAGCTCACCCAGTTTGGCCAGACTCTCCATGGCGTAATTGGGACGGGTTGTCTGCAGCTCCTCCATCGCCGCCGAGAGCTCCACTTCCGCTTCGTCCCACGCGCCGCGCCAGATCAAGACCGTCGCGTAGTAGTTGCGGCAAATGGCGAAGAACACTTCCATGCCCAGTCGCTTGCAGAAGGCGCGTGTGCGTTCGCACCACTGCGCGGCCCGGTCGTAGTCACCGAGGGCTTCGCAGGCGTAGATCAGGGTGCACGCGGTGTTGCCGATGGCAGCAAGGTCCGACATGTCGCCACCCACGGCCGCGGTCATCGCCTCGTCCAGGTCGCGCAGCCCGGCTGATACGGCCCCTGCCCGGATCGATGCCAGCCCGCGCAGGGCGATCGTCATCATGGCGATGTCGACGTTGTCGAGCTGCGGGTTCAGCCCGTACAGCAGCTCCAGGCGGCGGTGCGCCTCGGCGACGTCGTTCTCGAACATAAGCGCCGCGTAGCCCTGGTAGAGCTGGAGCCACCCGTGGTCCGCCGATAGCGCCACGTCCTTGAGGATCGACTCGGCCCGCTGCAGCCAGCCGCTCGCGACTGCGGAGTCGCCCCGGAAGTCCCAGTAGTCGATGCCGAGCAGGGTGGCGATGCGTCCGGCGGCCTGAAGGTCCCCCTCTTCGCGATACAGCCTGTACGCGGCCTCGCGCGTCTCCAGCACTGCCTTGCCGTCGTCCAACCACCAGTACGTGGTGCCGAGCGCCTCTAACGTCTCGCCGTCCGGCGCATCCGCCGCGGCTTGCTCTAAAGCAGCGCGTGCGCCGGCCCAATCGCCGCGCGCGAGAGCGCTCTTTCCCACCTCCAGCAACGCATCAGCGGCCATGGCTGCATTGTAGGGAAATACGGTTCCGATTTCGCTGGAGCGGCCTGCCTACGCTTCGAGTAGCCCCATGCGCGCGAAGCTCTTGTCCACCTCGCGCGTGAACCAGGCGTAATCGAAGAGGGCGTCGAGCTCTGCGGGCGTCAGCCGCGACTGCACCTCCGGCTCCTCACCGATGGTCTCGCGGAAGGGACGGCGCTGGTCAAGCGCGTTGTGGCCGGCGCGCTGCACGACGTAGTAGCCCTCCTGGCGCGACATACCCTTTTCGACAAGGGTGAGCAGAATGCGCTGCGAGAACACCACGCCCTGCGTGATCTGCATGTTCTCCAGCATGCGCTGCGGGTACACCACCATCCCCGCCACGATGTCCGTGAACAGGCCCAGCATGTAGTCGAGCGCCAGGCACGAGTCCGGGATGATGATGCGCTCGGCGCTGGAGTTGCTGATGTCGCGCTCATGCCACAGGGCGACGTTCTCGACCGCCGTGCTGGCGTTACCTCTCAGCACGCGTGCCAGGCCGCAGACGCGCTCGCATTTCTCCGGGTTGCGCTTGTGAGGCATAGAGCTGGAGCCCTGCTGTCCCTTCTGGAAGGGCTCCTCCGCCTCGCCGACCTCGCTGCGCTGCAGGTGCCGCATCTCCGTCGCGAAGCGCTCCAGCGACGCGCCGATGAGGGCAAGCGTCTGCAGGAAGTGGGCGTGACGGTCGCGTGAGACGACCTGCGTGCTCACGTTGTCGACGCCGAGGCCGAGGTAGCTGCATACGCGCTCTTCCAGCTCCGGCGGCACCGTCGCGTGACTGCCGACAGGCCCGCTGAGCTTGCCGACGCCGATGTCCTTGATCGCGGCTTCCAGGCGCACCTGCTCGCGGCGCACCTCGTCCAGCCAGTTCAGCAGCTTGAGGCCGAACGTAATCGGCTCGGCGTGCATGCCGTGCGACCGACCCATGCAGATCGTGTCTTTGTGCTCGACGGCGCGCCGGGCGATAGCTGCCTCGAGCTGCCGCAGGTCCTCGGCGATGATCCCGCCGGCCTCGACCATACGGATTGCCGTGGCCGGGTCCTCCGTGTCGTAGGACGTGAGTCCAAGGTGTACCCAGCGACCCTCTTCGCCCAGGCTGTCGCTCACCGAGCGCAGGAAGGCGTTCATGTCGTGGTGCATCTCGCGCTCGTAGCGGTCGGTGTCTTCGAGGTTGAATCGCGCGTTGCGAGCGATCAGGTCGGCGTCCTCGCGCGGCACGACACCCATGTCGGCCCAGGCCTGCACGGCGGCGACTTCAACCTTGAGCCAGGAAGCGTACTTGTTTTCGTCCGACCAGACCGCAGCCATAGCAGGACGGGAGTATCTGGATATCACGGCTCAGTCTAAAACAAGAGCGGAAGCCTGTTCAAACGCGTAAGGTGGAAGCCTACCTCAAGCCTCGCCCCCACGCCGGTTTTCGAACCTGGCCACAGCCACGGCGGTCGAGAATGGCACAACCCGAGAAGACGAGAGGTAAATCCCGAATCTCGAGGTGTTGCGCTTGACATTCTTGAACGGTTGGCTGAAATGACGAGCAACCTGGCCCTCGTGCTCTACGTCGCAGTTCTCATAGCCGTGGTCGTCGCCATCGATACCATGTTCCTTCAGCATCATTTCTGGGTCCGGCTGCTGGTGAACGTGGGCATCGTCCTGGCGTTTGGCGTCGTCTACTGGAAGGTCCTCAAAAACCGGTAACCAGGGAGCTCCTGCTTCGATCACCAGGACCAGGCATCTATCCAGATCGTTGTGCAAAAGCGCTGGGGCAGACAACGCCACGGAGGTCGCACCGCCTCGGTATCGGGCCCCTTACGCGTCGGTGCGTCGGAACACGGGTTCCAGGATGTCTTCCGGCCATGGCAGGCGTGCGAAGTCGTACTCAGAGTCGCCTTGCAATGCGTCGAACTCTCCTCGATCGATCCACCGATGAGCCAGGAATCGCGCGTCACCGTCATTGTCGGGAAGAACGACATCTTGCGGCCATTCGGCCGGCTCCGCCAGGAAGATGAACCCGATGCCGTACACGGCACCTTCCTTCCAGAACTGATCGACGCACAGCAAGCGTATGAGCCGGATGCGCAGCCCTGACTCCTCGAAGGCTTCTCGCATCACGCACTCTTCGATCGACTCGCCCGGCTCCAAACCACCCCCGACATAACCCCAGTCCCGCCCTCGTGGGTGCTCCTGATGCACGAGTAACAAACGACCATCCGGTGCGACAATTGCCGCGCCGCCTCCGACGATGACTCGTGTCCTGTCTGGCCTGTCGTTCATGATCGGTTGGCTTCGCTCCGGGGTTGGCCTCCGTCGAATGCCCGAATGCCCGCGGCCGCTACTCCTGCAGCCCGATATCCCGCCGCCAGTGCGCGCCCTTCGAAGTGGATGCGCTCGACGTTGGCGTACGCCTTCTGGCGCGCCGCCTCCAGCGTATCGCCGAGGGCCGTCACGCCCAGCACGCGCCCGCCGCCCGTGACGACTTGCCCGCTGGCGTCTCGACGCGTCCCTGCGTGAAACACGGCGACGTCGGGATCGACGTCCTCGATGCCGGTTATCGCAAGCCCGGTCTGGTATGTGCCGGGGTAGCCGCCCGACGCCATCACGACACAGACGGAAGCCCGTGGTGACCAGCGCACGTCGACCTTGTCGAGGGTGCCATTCGCGCACGCCCAGACGATATCGAGCAGGTCGGACTCCAGACGCACGAGCAGCGCCTGCGTTTCGGGGTCGCCGAAGCGGGCATTGCACTCGAACACCTGCAGCCCGTCCTCGTTCACGAAGACACCCGGGTAGATGATGCCCTTGAACGGCCGGTCCTCTGCCGCCATCGCGGTTGCCAGAGGCCGTAGCACGCGCGCCGCTATCTCGCCTTCCAACGCGCCGTCTGCCCACCAGGGAGGGCTGTAGACGCCCATACCACCCGTGTTGGGGCCCTGGTTGCCATCGAACACGGCCTTGTGGTCGCACGAGAGGGGCATCGCCGCGATCGTCTTGCCGTCACTGAAGGCGTGCCCCGAAACCTCACGGCCGGTGATTCGGTCCTCGACCGTAAGGCGCCGCCCCGATTCGCCCAGGGCCGTTAGTTCATCGATCGCATCCAGCGCCTCGTCCACCGTCGAGGTCACGATTGCGCCCTTGCCCACGGCGAGGCCGTCCGCTTTGACGACGACGGGGCCCCGGGCATTGCGCACGTAGTCGCGGGCGGTGTCCGGGTCATCGAATATCTCGGTGCGAGTATGGGGAATGCCATGGCGCTGCATGAGTTGCTTGGCCCACGACTTGCTCGCCTCGAGCTGCGCCGCGAGCCTTGTCGGCCCGAAGGCGGGAATGCCGGCGGCCTCGATCGCATCGACGAGTCCCCACGACAGCGGGTCGTCCGGCGCCACGAACGCGAAGTCGATAGAGAGCTCCCGAGCCTGCTTCACGACGGCGTTGAGGTAGGCATCGATGTCGCCCTGGGAGGCGGTCGTTTTCGGCACCGGCAGGTCGAGGTTGTGGGCGATGTCGCCGGTCCCCGCGTTGCCCGGCGCGACGTGCAGGTCCGTCAGCCGCGGCGACTGTCGCAGCTTCCACGCGATAGCGTGCTCGCGCCCGCCGCTCCCGATGAGCAGTACGTTCACTCTTGATTCGCCTCGTTGAGAAGGCGGCTCAAAGTGTCACGCAGTTCGCGAACCTGTTGCCAGGACAAATGAAAGTCTGCGTCATGCGCACCTCGATCAGCAGAAATCAATAACCCTTCGTCTCGCTCGACACCCATCGCCACCCTGTTTGGTTCGATCTTCATGACGCAGAGCGATGCTCGAGGTACGTCCTCGCTCTGGTGCAGGTCGACAAAGAGCTCGTGTGGAAGCTTCGGCGGTCCAAACATGACGGCCTCAATAATATCGCTGACAGGCATCACAACGAACTGTTCAGTCGCGCGATGACCTCGTCGTGCAATCGCTGCGAGGTGCTCGCGACGATCGATTCGGCGCCGACGGCATTATTGCCCTGCCAGTCGCTGATTACGCCACCGGCGCCCCGTACGACGGGGATCAGGGCGGCGATATCCCAGGGGTTCATGATCGGATCGCACATGATGTCGGCGTGACCGGTGGCGAGCAGCAGGTAGCCGTAGCAGTCGCCCCAGGTACGCACCAGCTTCACGTCCTGCATCAGCGCCTCGAACGCGTCGCCGTCCTGATACCTCGGAACGTCGATCAGGTCCGTAACGAGCAGCGTCGCGTCTCGCAGCGAGGGCGTCTCACGCACGCGCACCGGCGCGCCGTTGAGCGACGTCGTCTCGCCGTCGCCGATCAGCATCTGGCGCAGTACGGGCTGATGGATGCAGCCGAGCACGGGTTGACCGTTGTGCTTCAGGGCGATCAGCGTCCCGAACAGCGGCGACGCCGATGCGAAGGAGATCGTGCCGTCGATGGGGTCGAGCACCCACACGTACTCGGCGTCGGGGCGTTCCTCGCCGTACTCCTCGCCCTGGACGCCGTGCTCAGGGAAGCGCTTCGCAATCATCTCGCGCATCAGCGCTTCGGCGTCGCGGTCTGCCTTCGTGACGATCGTCTCGTCGGCCTTGAGCTGGATGTCGAGGTTTGTTGCCCCGAAGTAGGGGCGGATCAGGTCGCCGGAAGCAGTGGCGAGTTCAACGATGAAGTCCTGAAATGACTGCTCCACGGCGACCTGTCAGCGAACCGATCGCCTAGGCTGTCGGCCCGGGTGCGTCGTACAACGGCGACTTCTTCACGGCCGCATCCATTTCCTCGGGCGTAATCAGGGCAACTATGGAAGTGGTCGCGAGGCCGGATGCGTTGACCGTGAGCGACGCCGCGACGCTCGAAGCCGCATCCGGCAGGTCAACAACCACGTAGGCATCCGTCTCGCCGAGGGCGAAGTAGAACGCTTCTACCTTGCCTCCCAAAGATGCGAGCAGCTCATTAACGGCCTTCACGCGGGCCGTACCACCGTCTGCAATCAGGCCTTTAACGCCCTCCGGCGGGGTGTAGTTTGCCTTTACGAGGTACTTGGGCACTTTGTTCTCCTGGATTACGAGCGTGCCGCTGCTGCGCGATTGGGCGAGCGGCTATTCCCATTCGATCGTGCCCGGCGGCTTTGACGTGATGTCATAGACCACTCGGTTTACATCGCGTACCTCATTGACGATGCGATTGGAGATGCGGGCCAGCACATCATAGGGTAGTCGGGCCCAGTCCGCCGTCATCGCGTCGTTGGCCGTCACGGCGCGCAGGGCCACCACGGAACCGTACGTGCGATAGTCGCCCTGGACACCAACGCTGCGGGTGTCGGTCAGCACGGCGAAGGACTGCCACAGCTCGTCGTAAAGCCCTGCCGCCTCGACCTCCTGCATGACGATAGCGTCGGCCTGCTGCAAGGTGGCGACGCGTTCGGCAGTGACTTCGCCGATGATGCGGATGGCAAGGCCGGGTCCCGGGAAGGGCTGGCGCCAGACGATCTCGTGCGGCAGACCGACCTGCAGGCCCACCTGACGCACCTCGTCCTTGAACAGGTAACGCAACGGCTCGACGACCTGCAACACCATGTCCTCCGGCAACCCGCCCACGTTGTGGTGGCTCTTGATCACCTTCGCGGCACTACCCTTCGAGGCGGTCTGACCACTCTCGATCACGTCCGGATAGGTCGTGCCCTGGACCATATGGTCGATGTGGCCAAACTCGGCTGCGGCATCTTCGAACACGCGTATGAACGTCTCGCCGATGCGTTTGCGCTTGGTCTCGGGGTCGGTCACGCCGGCGAGCTGCGCCAGGAACCGCTCCTTCGCGTCGACGAAGTGCAGCTTCATCCCCATGTGCTTCGCGAAGGTCTCCTGGACCTGCTCCGGCTCGCCCGCCCGCATGACGCCGTTGTCGACGAACACGCATATCAGCCGGTCGCCAATCGCCGCGTACGTGATCGCCGCTGCGACCGAGGAGTCGACGCCACCGGAGAGGGCGCAGATCGCGCGGCCGTCTCCGACCTGCTCCTGCACGCCGGCGATTGCGGTTTCGAGGATCTTCTCCGGCGTCCAGCCGCCACGACAGCGGCAGATCTTGAACAGGAAGTTGCGTAGCACCTCGGCGCCTTGAGGTGTGTGTACCACCTCCGGGTGGAACTGAATACCGAAGCGGTCATGGCCGTCCGTGATCGCGGCGTGGGGCGAGTTCGCCGAGTGGCCGATGCTGAAGAAGCCCGCTGGCGGCTCGGTGATGCGGTCGCCGTGGCTCATCCAGACCGCCATGGAGGTCGGCAGGTCATCGAACAGGGCGCACGGCTCGTCGATCTCCAGGATCGCCGGGCCGTACTCACGGTGGGTTGAAGGATCGACCTTGCCGCCGAGGTGGTAGGCAAGGAGCTGCATGCCGTAACAGATACCGAGGATCGGCAACTGCGAGTCGAAAACGTAGGAGGGAGCGAGCGGGGCGCCTTCTTCGTACACGCCGGCCGGCCCGCCGGACAGGATGAAGCCACGCGGGTTCAGCTCCGCCACCTTGTCGAACGGCGCGTCGTGGGGTAGCAGCTCGCAGTACACGCCGAGCTCGCGCACGCGGCGGGCGATCAGCAGGCTGTACTGAGAACCGAAGTCCAGGATGACGACCGATTCGCGCACCCGGCTTCGGTCGGCGGCTCTGCGCGCGGCGGCTGCGGCGGCCCAGCTATCTTCGCCGGGCTCTCGCTGGCTGTGCTCCTGGCCGGTCATCGTCTCGCTCAACTGCTTAGGCTCTTTCGTAGTTTTCTACGGCTGGGATCATGCTACTATACCGGCGTCGAAACCCGTACGAATTTCCTATGACAGTCCCAGGGCCAGAAGAGATCAAACAGGCCGTTGGCGTTCTCCGGAATGGTGGCGTAATCGCGATGCCGTCCGACACATTGTACGCATTGTGCGCCGCCGCGAGCGACGCGAAGGCCGTGCAGCGAGTCTTCGATGTGAAGGGTCGCGAGGGCGGCCGGCCGTTGCCGCTCTTCGTGCGCGACCTCGCCATGGCAGAGCGCCTCGGCGTGCTGGATGAGCGGGCGCGGCGACTGGCCGCGAGGTTCTGGCCGGGACAGCTCACCATCGTCGTGAACAAACAGCCCGGCTTCGAATCTGATGCACTGGCCGGTGGCACCACGGTGGGTCTGCGTGTGCCGGACAACCAGATCGCCCTCGCGGTAATCGAGGGCGTGGACGATGCCCTAACCGGCACGAGCGCCAACCTCAGCGGCGGCCCCGACCCGGTATCTGCCGAAGAGGTGCGCCGGCAGATCGGCGACCGGCTCGATCTGATCCTGGACTCCGGACCGGCTCAGCACGGCATCGGCTCGACAATCGTCGATTGCACTGGTGAGGAGCTGCGGGTCCTGCGTCAGGGAGCGATCGGCATCGATGCAATCACGAAGGCGTTGGATGACTAGCGAGAGGGACGAATGCGCGTAGCCATCGGTTCAGATCACGCGGGAGTCGTGTACAAGAGCGTCCTCATCGACCTCATGCGCGAGCTCGGTCACGAGGTGCAGGACTTCGGCACCGACACAGAAGCATCGGTCGATTATCCCGACTACATCCGGCCCGTCGCCGAGGCCGTCGCACGGGGCGACTTCGAGCGCGGCATCGTGCTCGGCGGCTCCGGCAACGGCGAGGCGATGGTCGCGAACAAGGTGCACGGTGTGCGTTGCGCCCTCTGCTGGGACACAACCACCGCGCGCCTTGCCCGGGAGCACAACGACGCGAACGTGATCTCCCTGGGCCAGCGGGTCATCGGCGTGGAGACCGCGAAAGACATTACAAAGGTTTTTCTTACCACCGCCTTTGAGGGTGGACGCCACATCGCTCGCATCGCCAAAATCGAACCAGCATGATGCAAGACCTCTGGGCCGGCCAGCGAGAGCAAATCAAGCAGGGCGTCTTCCGCCGTGTGGACGACCAGAAGTTCACCAGCGGGCAGCTTGTGCGTGAGCAGCTGGAGGCTTCCGAGCCTGGCGATTACCAGGCGGCTGCGCTCGCGTGCCTCGCGGCGTCGCAGGCCGTGGGTGGTTCCGCGGACGCGGCACTATCTGGAGCCGTAGCCATTGCCTATCTGTCACAGATGGCGCTGGTGTTCACGGGGCTGGAGAATTCGGGCGGTTCTGCGAGTCTGAGCACCGCGTGGGGTATGCCACGTTCGCTCAATGCCGGAGATGCCCTGTTCGCCCTGGCCCAGGAGAGCATTCTCTTGGCGCCGGACGAACTGACGCATGAGACTCGCCTCAAGGCCACACGTGTTCTCGACGACGGTATACGCGCCCTCGTCGAGGTCTTATTCGCGGCGGTTGACGGCGATCCTGTCGCCCTCGGCCAGCGAGCGCTTCTGCCGGCCGCCATGGCCCTCGGCGGTCTTCTCGGTGGCGGCGACGACGCAAGCCAGTCGCGGCTGGCGAAGCAGGGAGCCGATTGGGCTGCGTTGCCGGATGAAGATCTGGCGCGCATGCTGGCGAGCGACCCTGATAACTGGCTGGCAAGCTAAGCAAAGTACGGTAGACTCGGGACGGAGTAACGATGAAGCAGTCGGTCCGCGACATCGATGTCAGCAACAAGAAGGTCCTGGTACGTGTCGATTTCAACGTACCCCTGGACCGCAACGGCGGGATCGCAGACGACAGCCGTATCCGCGCTGCCATCCCTACGATCCAGTACCTCCAGACCAACGGCGCAGCCGTCATCCTCTGCTCCCACTTTGGCCGTCCGAATGGTCAGGTGGTCGAGTCGATGCGCCTCGGTCGAGTGGCTGACCGCCTGTCTCAGATCCTCAATCAGACCGTACTGACGGCGGACGATTGCATCGGCACGCAGGTCGAAGCCGCCGCTGCCGCCCTCCAACCGCGCGAAATCCTCATGCTGGAGAACCTGCGCTTCCACCCCGAAGAAGAGAAGAACGACCCGGACTTCGCGCGCAAGCTGGCGTCCCTGGCCGACGTGTACGTCAACGATGCCTTCGGAACGGCCCACCGCGCCCACGCATCGACGGCGGGTGTGGCGAAGTACCTGCCGGCCGTCGCGGGCTTCCTCATGATCAAGGAGATCGAGGAGCTGGGCAACGTGCTCACCAACCCGGATCGCCCCATCACCGCGATCCTGGGTGGCGCCAAGATCAGCTCGAAGCTCGGCGTGATCCGTAACCTGCTGACCAAGGTCGATTGCCTCCTCCTCGGTGGCGGCATGGCCTCGACCTTCCTCAAAGCCCACGGCGTGTCTGTCGGTGACTCCCTGGTCGAAGACGACCAGCTCGAGGCGGCGAACGACATCCTCGCCTACGCCGACATTCGCGGCGTGCCCCTGTTGCTCCCGACGGACGTCGTCGTGGCCGACGAGTTCAAGGCCGACGCCGAGTACCAGACCGTCTCCGTCAACGCCATCCCGCCCGGCTGGCGCATCATGGACATCGGCCCCGACTCGCTGGACACCTTCCGTGAGGCCCTTCGCGACTGCAAGACCGTGTTCTGGAACGGTCCCGTCGGCGTCGCTGAATTCCCGGCCTTCGCCGAGGGCTCCTACGCCCTGGCGATGGAGCTGGCGGACATGGACGCCCGAGTCGTAATCGGCGGCGGCGAAACCGCGGCCCTGGTAGAGCAGGCCGGCCTCCACGACCGCTTCACCCACGTCTCCACCGGCGGCGGCGCCTCCCTCGAGTTCATCGAAGGCAAAACCCTCCCCGGCGTAGCAGCCCTGCTCGACAAATAGCCTAAAGGCACCGCGGTAGCCGGAGGCGCCATAGTGGGCTCCCAGAAGGATGACCCGCAGGGGTCGCGGGGTCGCAGCCCATGCGCGGGGGGCTTGGGGGTGTGTCCCCCAGTTCTTCTCTCTTGATCAAGAGCGGAGCAGCGCGATAGCGATGCGCAGCGCCGCCTCGCCCGGCATGCCCCGTTTGTAGGAGCCGTCCTCACACTTCTCCTCGTGCGCCAGCATGGACGCAACGACCTGTTAAAGCGCCCACCTCTGGAGCAACGCCCTCCCCCGCCGTAGAATCGCCCTATGGACACCGAACTGCTGCGCCAGCTTGCTACGCCCAACGAATCCAAGATCCTCCTCTGCGTCGTCGATGGCCTCGGCGGCCTGCCGGACCCCGAGACGCGCAAGAGCGAGCTCGAGACGGCCCACACCCCCAACCTCGACAAGCTGGTGTCGGACTCGGTCTGCGGCCTGACCCTGCCTGTCGGCTACGGCGTCACGCCCGGCTCCGGTCCCGGCCACATCGCCCTCTTCGGCTATGACCCCCTCAAGTACGAAGTGGGGCGCGGCGTTCTCGAAGCCCTGGGCATCGACTTCGATCTGCGCGGCAGCGACGTCGCGGCGCGCGGTAACTTCTGCACCGTCGACGCGGAGGGCAACATCACGGACCGCCGTGCCGGCCGCATCGCCACGGAGCTCTCGGCGAAGCTCGTCGACCGCATGCGCCAGGTCAAGCTACCGGGCGTCGAAGTCCTGGTAGAGCCCGTGCGGGAGCACCGCTTCGTGCTGGTGCTACGCGGCGAAGGCCTCGACGACGGCCTGGAGCAGACCGACCCTGAGCGCGAAGGTGTGCCCATGCTGCCCGTGAAGGCGGTTCGCGCCGAAGCACAGCGCACCGCCGATCTGGCAAACGAGTTCGTCAAGCAGGCGACCGAGCTGATCAAGGACGACCCCCAGGCGAACGGCCTCCTCCTGCGCGGCTTCGCGAAGTACCCGACCTGGCCGGCCATGCCCGACGTCACCCAGATGCGCTGCGGCGCCTTCGCCGTCTACCCGATGTACCGCGGCCTGGCGAAGCTGGTCGGCATGGATACGGCGCCCGGCGGTGGTACCTACGAGAGCCAGCTCGAAGCCGTGAACAAGCGCTGGGACGACTTCGACTTCGTCTTCTATCACTTCAAGAAAGCTGATGCCGCCGGCGAGGACGGCAACTTCGACGCCAAAGTCGAAGCCCTGCAGGAGTTCGACAAGCTGGTGCCCTCCCTCCGGGACCTCGGCGCCGACGTGATGATGATCGCCGGTGACCACTCGACGCCTGCCCAGCTTGCGGCGCACTCCTGGCACCCGGTGCCGTTTCTCCTTAACACCAACCTCGGCACCGTCGATAAGGTCGATTCCTTCTCGGAGGACGCCTGCCGCCACGGCATGCTCGGCATCTTCCCCGCGAAAGAGGTGCTGTCGCTCGCCATGGCCAACGCCGGCCGCCTCATGAAGTTCGGAGCCTAAAGTTTCAGGCTCTTGACACGTATGTCAGTCGGCAACCCGAGTTCGATACCGGAGACGCTTCCATTAGCACTGCGAGTGCCTCGAGTCGCTCGTGGTGGCGGGGCCTTCTCTAGCAGGGGTAGCGGGGGCGCAGCCCATGCGCGGGGGGCTCTGGGGGGTGTCCCCCCAGGAACATTTACTTTTTACTACGAGCGGAGCAGCGCGATAGCGATGCGAAGCGGCTCGCCAGCGTTGCGCCCCAGAGAAAGGCCCGACCATGCCCCGAACCCCGATTGTCGCCGGTAACTGGAAGATGAACACCACGCTGGAGTCGGCGCGCGCCCTCGCCCAGGGCATCAAGGACGCGAACCTCGACGGCATCTCGAGCGTCGAAAAGGTCCTGTGCCCGCCCTTCGTCTACCTGCCAGCAGTCTCGGAGATCGCCGCCGGCACCTCGCTGAAGGTCGGCGCCCAGGACGTGTACTGGCAGGAGAAGGGCGCCTTCACCGGCGAAGTCAGCACGGGGATGCTGCAGGACTTCTGCACTCACGTGATCATCGGCCACTCGGAGCGCCGCGCCTTGTTCGGCGACACGGACGAGAACGTCGCGAAGAAGCTCGCGGCCGTGATCGCCTCCGGTCTGACGCCGATCCTCTGCGTAGGCGAGACCGGCGCTGAGCGCAACACGGGCGAGACCCAGAACGTCCTCCGCCGCCAGGTCGAGTCCGCATTGAAGGACGTCGACTTCCCCACCACGGCTGTGATCGCCTACGAGCCCGTCTGGGCCATCGGCACCGGTGTCGCCGCGACGGCCCAGGACGCCAACGACGCCATCGCCTTCATCCGCGGCGAGCTCGCGCGCCACAAGGGCCAGGCAACGGCTGACGCCGTGCGCATCCTCTACGGTGGCAGCGTTTCGCCTGCCAACATCGCGGAGCTTGTCGGCCAGCCGGAGGTGGACGGCGGTCTCGTCGGCGGCGCCGCCCTGGACGCCACGTCCTTTGCCGGTATGGTCCAGGCCATCGCCTGATCGCAATGCCTGACCGCCGACGCCTCATCGCCGTTGTCGGCGCGACCGCCACCGGCAAGAGCGAGGTCGCCGTCGCGATTGCCGAGGCGCTGGATGGCGAGGTCGTCAGCACCGACGCGTATCAGGTCTACCGTGGCCTCGATATCGGTACGGCAAAGGCGGGGCCGGCGCTGCGCAATCGCGTACCGCACCACCTGATCGACATCGCCGAGCCGTCTCCGCCGATGACCCTGGCGCTGTTTCTCGAAGCCGCGAACGAAGCGCTCGACGACATCTGGTCGCGCAACCGATTGCCCGTGCTCGCGGGCGGCTCCGGTCAGTACGTCTGGGCCCTGCTCGAAGGCTGGCAGGTGCCGCGCGTCGAGCCCAACCCGGCACTGCGCACAGAGCTCGAGGCGCTCGCCGCCACGGGTGGACCCGAGGCATTGCGAGAGCGCCTCGCCGCCCTCGACCCGCAGGCCGCCGCGGCGATCGATGTCGCCAACACCCGCCGCGTCATCCGGGCCATCGAGGTCATCTCGAGCACCGGCCGCACCCTTGCCGCCTGTCAGACCCGGCAGCCCATCGATGCGGAGACCCTGGTCATCGGGCTGCGGCTGCCGCGTGAGCAGCTCTACCAGCGCCTCGATGCGCGTACCGACGCCATGTACGAGGCGGGGTTCCTCGACGAGGTGGAAGCCCTGCGAGCACGCGGGTACGGCGACACTTCGGCCCTTCGAGGCGGTGTCGGCTACAAGGAAGTCAGCGCCTACCTGGACGGGGAGTACGACCTCGAAGAGGCGATTCGTCGACATAAGAATGCCAACCATCGTCTCGTGCGCCGCCAGAACGCGTGGTTCAAGGACACGGACCAGCGCATTCACTGGCTCGAAGCCGGCCCGGACGCGTCGTCGCAAGCGGTAGAGCTTGCGAAGGAGTGGCTCAAGACGCAAGCAGTCTGAAACTCCGGGGCGCCTCGCTAAGGCGCATCCGCCAGCAGGATGAGGTCATGATCAGCCCATGGCAGACAACGCGATTCGTGAGACCTGTAGCATCAGTCGCTGCATGAGTCCGGCGGTGCACTCCGAATACGGACAGGTGGGCCACTGGTTCGTCACTATCTTCTACTGCGACGAGCACGCCCGCGAGCTCAACGAGGGCGACCCCCTCGGCCCGATCGGCATCGATTCGTCGCGCGTGCGCATTGAGTCCTATGACGACCAGGAGATCCCCAACGGCAGCAGCCGCTTCCCCGGCATCGACTAACGAGTAGGGCACTCCGCTAGAATTTGTCGGTGCACTTTCACACGCCTCCGCCTTTCGAATTCCCGCGATTCGGCTCCTCGTGACTTCCACGAGAACGACGGAAGCCGCCATCGAGGTTTCTCACCTCGTCGTCGATCGGGGTGGCCGCACCGTCATCGACAACCTCAGCTTCGCCGTCATGCGCGGCAGCGTCACCGGGCTGCTGGGACCGAGCGGCGGCGGCAAGACGACGATCATGCGCTGCATCGTCGGCGTGCAGGTCGTCCGCTCCGGCCAGATCAGCGTGCTCGGCAGGCCCGCCGGTTCGCCGGCTCTGCGCGGCGAAGTCGGATACATGACGCAGTCGCCGTCCGTCTACGCCGATCTCTCAGTGCGTGAGAACGCCCGCTACTTCGCCTCCCTGTACGGCCTGAGCCCACGCGATGCCGATGGTGCCGTCGAGGACGTCGGCCTTGCTTCGGCAGCTCAGCAGCTCGTCAGCACGCTCTCCGGCGGTCAGCGCGCGAGGGCGTCCCTGGCATGCGCCCTCATCGGCCGGCCCAAGCTGCTCGTGCTGGACGAGCCCACCGTGGGACAGGACCCCGTACTGCGTCGCGACCTCTGGGACCGCTTCCGGCACCTCGCCGCCAACGGCACAACCCTGCTCGTTTCGAGCCACGTGATGGACGAAGCCGGCCACTGCGACCGTCTGCTCCTGATCCGGGAAGGCCACCTGATCGCCGATGGCACGCCGGCGGAGGTGCGACAGCGCGGCGGCTCCCAGGACCTGGACGAGGCGTTCCTGCGTCTGGTGCTGGCCACGGAAGCGGGGGAGCAGCCCTGATGTCGCCCCGCATTGCCCTGACCACGGCCGGTCGCGTCATGCTCCAGCTGCGCCATGACCCGCGGACGGTGGGGATGATGCTCGGTGTGCCGTCCTTGCTGCTCGTGCTCCTGCGCTTCATCTTCGACGCTCAGCCTCAGGTGTTCGACCGCGTAGGCCTCATTCTGCTCGGCGTTTTCCCATTCACATCGATGTTCCTCGTGACCAGCGTGGCGATGCTGCGAGAGCGCACGTCCGGCACGCTGGAGCGCCTGCTCACGACGCCGCTCAACAAGCTCGACCTTCTGCTGGGCTACGGCATTGCCTTCGCCATCGCGGCGACGGTCCAGAGCACGGTCGCGGCCGGCATCGCCTACGGCCTGCTCGGCCTCGATACCGTCGGTAGCCCGGCGTTCATCGGTGTCATCGCTGTGCTGGACGCCATTCTTGGCATGGCGCTCGGTCTCTTCGTCAGCGCCTTCGCCACAAGTGAGTTTCAGGCCGTGCAGTTCATGCCGCTGGTCGTCATGCCCCAGGCCTTGCTGTGCGGGCTCATCGTGCCGCGAGAGCACATGGCGAGTTGGCTCCAGGCTGCAAGCGACGTCATGCCGCTCACCTACGCCGTCGAAGCCCTGGTCTCACTGGGAGAAAGCAGCACGGTCACGTCGGACGTCGTCATCGATTCCCTGGTGGTGCTCGTCGCCGGCGTCCTCGCGCTCGTGCTGTCGGCCGCCACCCTGCGCCGCCGCAGCGCCTGACGCAGGCGACTACAATCGCGCCCATGCGTAACCTCGAATACAAGGCCCGCATCGATGACCCGAAGCCCTACCACGCGAAGGCGCGCTCGTTGGGCGCCGACTTGTGGGGCGACTTACGCCAGGTCGACACGTATTTCGCCGTGGCGAACGGACGCCTCAAGCTGCGTGAGACGGCCGGCTTCCAGGGCGAGCTCATCTTCTACCAGCGCGACGAACAGGGCGCCGATCGCGCCAGCGATTACGAGGTCTCGCACACGGCAGAGCCCGCGAGCCTCCGCGACCTGCTCGCCGCCGCGCTGGGCACGCTGGCGGTCGTGAAGAAGCGCCGGACGCTGCTTGTTCTGGACGGCACCCGTATCCACCTCGATAATGTGGAAGGTCTCGGCCACTTCCTGGAGCTGGAGGTGCCCGTGCATGAGGACGACACACCCGCCCGCGATACGCTAAATTGGCTGCTCGGTGAGCTTGGCCTCACGTGGGAGCAATGCATTCGAGCGTCGTACCTCGACCTCACGACCGAAACGAAGCGATAGACGCCGCCGTTCTACTGGCAGGCGATTCGAGTATCGAACAAGGGGAGACAGCATGGTTCAGTTCCGACGACTAGACCCGTTGGCCAACGCAGGCCCGTGGCAGCGCGCTACCAAGCGCGGCATCAAGAGCTTCACGATTCTCGCAGGAGCAGTACGACCGCCTCACCGAGCGCCGGCCCCAGCTCATCGATTCCGAAGAGGGCGGTGTCGTCCTCGCTCGACCCTACCGCGACTTCCTCGAGATTCACTACGCCTACGAAGAAGTGCCCGCCTTCCGTGACCACTTCAAGCCCATGCTCAAGGCGGTGCTTTCGGCCTCCAGCCGCGAAGAAGCGCCTCGCGGTGTGGTCCTGGCCTTCCGTGACCGGCCGAACCGGCCCATCGCCGCCCAGCTCTTCTGGGAGGCCACCCTCGAGGAGTCCAAGCACTGGATCGAGGTCGAGTTCTCCTCCGTCCCGGAGATGGACCCGCCTGCCAACCAGCTCGAGAACGGCTTCACCGTCCACGAGGCGAGCCAGGCCGACCGCGAAGCCATCGCCACGGTCGAGTCTGAAGCCACCGGCTTCCCTCGCCTGACCGAATCGGGCCTGGACAGCCTCTACGAGAGCGCTCGCTGGCTCTACGTGGTGAACGACGCCTCCTCGCGCGCAGTGGCCGTGGTGGCGATGCGCCGCGATGGCTCCTGGGGCCTCATCGATGAAGTCTTCGTCCTGCCCGAAGCGCGGGATGCCCTGCGAGAGCCCCTCGCCCGCTGGACCCTCGCCTTCCTCCGCAACAACGGCGGCCGCCGCCAGCGCCGTCGCGTCAACCTGGAAGACGACGAGGAGCTGCAGATGATGCGCCGCCTCGGCTACAGCCCGGCCGAGACCGGCGTCGACTACGTTCGCCCCGTCGAGGACGCCGACATCCAGGAGAAGGTGGACGAGCGCAAGTCCCACGGCACAATCATCAAGTTCGGTAGCTGGCGCTAGCCACCTACCGAACGTCTCGTCCGGCGCGGATCGCCGTCCAGCTCAAGGAAGCTTGCCATGACGCTCGACCCGGCCCTGTTTCGTCCCGAGGCCATCGACGAGGAGTCGCGTGCGCTCATCGAGAGCCTGCGCGCCCTCGCCGCCTCGACTACTCCGATGTACAAGCAGACGCCGGCTGAAGTCCGGGCTGCTCGCGCGGGCGGTCGTGGTCCCGGTGGCCAGCAGATCGTCTACTCCGAGAACGCGATTCAGCGCACTGCACCCGGGCCGGCCGGAGACATCCCGTTGCGCTGCTTCATCCCGGAGCACCCGCAGGGCGCCTACCTGTACATCCACGGCGGCGGCTGGGTCCTCGGCACCAACGACAGCAGCGACGTTCGCCTCGAGAGCATCGCCCGCATGCACAACCTGGCTGTGTTCAGCGTCGACTATCGACTGGCACCGGAGTACCCGTATCCCGCCGGTCCGGACGACTGCGAAGCTGCGGCGCGATGGTTGGTCGACGCCGCACGCGAGGAGTTCGGCACCGACGCCCTCCTCATCGGCGGCGACTCCGCCGGCGCCCACCTCGCCGTCGTGGCCTTGCTGCGCCTGCGCGACAGGCACGGCCTCTCGCCCTATCGGGGCGCCGTGTTGGCTTACGGCTTCTATGACCCCGACCTGACGCCGAGCGCGGCAAACTGGGGCGACGACTCTGTGATCCTCAGCACGCCCGGCCTGCAGTGGTTCTCCGATCACTTCGTTGCGCCCGAGCGCCGCCGCGAGCCGGACGTCAACCCCCTCTTCGCCGACCTGCGTGGCCTACCCCCCGCTATCTTCACGGTCGGCACCATGGACCCGCTGCTGGACGACACGCTCTATATGCATGCGCGCTGGATCGCTGCCGGCAACGAGGCGCAGCTGGAGGTGTATCCCGGCGGCGTGCACGGCCTCACCGGCTTCCCCACCGAGATTGGTCGCCGCTCGCTCGCCGGCCAGGACGCCTTCTTCGCGCAGGTGCTCAAGGGACGCTAATCACCGCACGGCCTTCAGTCTGCACCGCAACCACCGCTCGTGCTGAGGCCCTGGCAGGACTGCCCCGGCCGTGGTCGAGGCTCCTGGGTCACGCCACGTTCGCCGAGGTGACCTCGCCCTTCAGCACCTCATCAGACCCGGCATCGTACTCAAAGATCCATCCTGCGCCCCGTCCGGTGCGGTCCGAGCCGAAGCGCTGACGCAGCTTGATCAGCATGTCGCGCTTCCAGGCCGCAATCGGCGAAACGAGGTGGTTGTCCTCGCCTCGGGCCCGCGCTTCCAGCACCACCCGGTTTGCCCGCGGTCGCCGTGCCCGCTCATAGAGCTGCAGCGCACCTTCGACGTCGTCGGGCATCTTCGCCAGCGCCGTTGCCAGCACGCAACCGTCCTCCATCGCCTGACAGGCGCCCTGACCCAGGTACGGCAGCATCGGATGGGCCGCGTCGCCCAGTAGCGTGATGTGACCCTTCGTCCACTGCTTCATCGGCTCGCGGTCGTAGAGGGCCCACTTGTAGTGCTTCTCGCTGGCGGAGAAGATGCGCATCAGCGTCTCGTCCCAGCCCTTGTAGTTCTCGATCACCTCTTCGCGCGGCGCCTCGCGGATCCACGACTCCTCCGTCCACGAATCGTCGTCGTAGTGCGCAACCACGTTGACGAGCTCCCCGCGGCGCACGAGATACACGACGACGGCGCCGTGCGGCCCCAGCCAGGTGCCGTTGTCCGTGCTCGATAGTCCGCCCGGGATGGCGTCGACCGGCACCAGGCATCGCCAGCAGATCTTGCCGGTGAAGCGAGGCGCGTCCGGGCCGAAGAGGCTGCTTCGTACGGCGGAGTGGATCCCGTCGGCGCCCACGATCACGTCGGCCTCCACCTCGGAGCCATCCGTGAACCGGGCGACGGCGCCGTTCGCCGTGGACTCGACGCCGCTGCATCGCGCTCCGAGATGCACGATCTCCTGCGGCAGCGGCCCACCCAGCACGTCGAGAAGGTCGGCGCGGTGCACGGAGCAGCCGGTGGCGCCGAAGCGCTCCAGCAGGGGGCCCGTGCGCGGCGTCTTCTGGATGATGCTGCCGGTGCGCCAGTTGCGCAGCAGTTGGTACTCGGACTCCCACGCCACGTCGCGTACCGCCTGCTCCAGGCCGAGCGATCGAAGCGCCTTCATGGCGTTCGGTCCCAGCGCCACCCCGGCGCCGATCTCCTTCAACTCCGGTGCCGCCTCGTACACCGACACGTCGAAGCCCCGGCGCAAAAGGGCATGGGCCGCCGTCAGACCACCGATTCCGCCGCCGATAATCGCGATGCGTGTCGACCTCTGCATGACATGCTCCCTTCGTACCGGTGCCGCAAATGGCGCTCATTATAGGCGCGATCAACAAGCCTGTAAGCCCATTCTTTAGATGACTCACCCGACTGTAAGTCGTCTCGATTCGATGTAGACTGGCGCCAATGGCCCATAGCGTTCAGTACGTCTCGACCGATGATGGAGTGGGTATCGCCTATTGGATGATGGGTGACGGCATCACGCTGGTCATCCCGCCCATCATCACCACCAGCCACCTCGAGATGGAGTGGCAGATACCCAGCCGCCGTGCCGTCTTCGAAGGCCTGGCACGGCGTGCTCGCGTCGTGCATTACGACTGCCGCGGCATGGGCATGTCTCAGCGCGATGCCATCGACTTCTCCGTCGAGGCGGCAGAGCGGGACCTCGCGGGTGTCGTCGACAGGCTCGGCATCGAGCGGTTCGCCCTGCTCAGGCTGCCCAGCTCAGGCGATGTGGCCTTTGCCTACGCCGCCAACAACCCCGACCGCGTTAGCCACCTCATCATCTGGGAAGGACACCAGGTCCAGGACGACATCGATTCGCCGCGCCGAGAGCAGCTCCTGGCTATCGAGCCGGTGATGGAGCAGGACTGGGACCTCTACGTGCGCATCCGGGCCCGCATCATCGCCGGTTGGGATGGCTCCAACGCCCCCATCATCGAGGCCATCCTGCGCGAGACCCACAGCGTAGACTCCGCCCGCGCCATGAACGAAGTGCTCATGCACGCCGATCCGTCGCCCTACTTGCGCGCCATCGAGGCGCCCACGCTGGTCATGTACCGCGGAGGCGTACGAGCCCGCGAAGACAACGCGCGCCTGTTCGCGTCTCGAATCGCCAACTCCCACCTGCAGGTCGTTCGGGAACACTCCATCGGCCCGTTCCCGAACGAGGCCGCCGTCAACGAGATGCTCGACTTCATCTCGCCCGATAGTGGCTTGCTCGGGGAGTTCGCCCACGACCACGAGCATGACTTCGAGCACGAGCATGGCGCCCTGCGCGTCATCCTCTTCACCGACCTCGAAATGCATACGGCGATGATGCAGCGCCTGGGCGACGACCGCGGCCGCGCCGTCCTGCGCGAGCACGAGATCATCACGCGCGAGGCGCTGGCGTCCTACGGCGGCTCAGAGGTGAAGACGATGGGCGACAGCTTCATGGCCTCCTTCGGGTCCGCCACGCGTGCCCTCGAATGCGCCATCGCCATCGAGAAGGCCTTCGCAGACCGCAACGCCAGCTCGGACGAGCAACTGCGCGTACGTGTCGGCATCAGCGCCGGCGAGCCCATCGAGGAGGACGACGACCTCTTCGGCTCGTCCGTAATCCTGGCCTCTCGAATTGCCGCCCAGGCCAAGGGCGGCGAGATCATATTGGCCAACGTCGTGCGAGAGCTCGCGGCAGGCAAGGGCTTCATGTTCGCCGACCGCGGCGAAATCGTCCTGCGCGGCTTCGATGACCCCGTGCGCCTCTACGAGCTCAAGTGGGGCCAGGACTGACTGGCGTCTGATGGCTTTAAGGCCGATCGAATGATGATGGAACCGCGAGAGATAGCGCCCGGGATCACCGTGGATAAGCGCGTTAGCTTTGGCAAGCCGGTCGTCAAAGGAACGCGTATAGCCGTAGATATCGTTCTCCATCAGCTTGCCGCCGGAGTTGGCTTCGAGGAGATGGAGCGCGAGTACAACCTCACGCGCCAGAACATCCTGGACGTTCTTCGATACGCCGCGGATCTTGTTGCAAACGAGCCTGTCCAGGCGAAGTAAGTGGCGCGATTCTTGTTAGACGAGAACGTACCTCACGTCTTCATCGAGGTTCTCAGCAAAGCAGGCCATGAAGTCTTCGCGAACCAGCATGTTCCGGATCTTGCGTAACTTCCCGGTAGGGGATCACTTCGGAATCATCGTCTTGCGGCTGAAGAACTACCCGCCGATGGAAATGGCTGTCAGAACCTTCGAAGCGCTCGAGCATGAAGTCGAGCGCGAGTTGTATGGCTCGCTAGTGGTCATCGATAGGAAGCAATCAAGGCAGACGACAGCCTGAAAGTCGCAGGGCTTTCACGATAGCCGCGTTTTGTGGGATTGTTACCGCACCGTTTCGTTACTGATTTTGTCTGCCCGTATGCACTGGGTAGGCTCGTCTGGAGACCACCATGCGACTAGCCAGCCGGATCGATAAGGTCCCGCCGTACCCGTTTGTCGAGATCACACGCAAGATCAACCAGAAGCGCGCCGAGGGTGTCGACGTCATCACCTTCGCCATCGGCGACCCCGACATTCCCACCCCGTCGCACATCCTGCAGTCGCTGCACGAGGCTGCGAACGACCCGCCGAACCACCGCTACCCGGAGTCTGACGGCCTGCCGGAGTTTCGCCAGGCAGTAGCCGACTGGTACCACAGGCGCTTTGGTCTCACCTTCGACCGCGATAAAGAAGTGCTGCCGCTACTGGGCTCGAAGGAGGGCATCGCCAACATCGCCTACGCCCTCATCGACCCCGGTGACGTCGCGCTCGTGCCGGACCCCGGCTACCCCGTGTACAGCATCGCGACCATGTTCGCGGGCGGCGAGCCCTACCTCATGCCCTTGAAGGAGGAGAACGGCTTCCTGCCGGACTACTCCGAGATCCCGGAAGACATCCTGCGCCGGGCCAAGGTGCTCTGGATCAACTACCCCAACAACCCGACCTCGGCCGTGGCCGACCTCAGCTTCTACCAGGAGACCGTCGAGTTCGCGAAGAAGTGGGACATCGCCGTCTGTCACGACGCGGCCTACAGCGAGGTCGCGTTCGACGGCTACAAGCCCGCCAGCTTCATGCAGGCCGAAGGCGCCATGGACGTCGGCATCGAGTTCCACTCCCTGTCGAAGAGCTACAACATGACCGGCTGGCGCATCGGCATGGCCGTGGGCAACGCCGAGCTCATCCGGGGCCTGTTCGTGATCAAGAGCAACGTCGACTCCGGCGTGAACCAGGCGATCCAGAAGATGGGCATCACAGCCCTCGAGAGCGATCAGTCCTGCATCGCCGATAACAACGCGAGGCTTCAGCGACGCCGCGATCTGCTTGTCGCCGCGCTGCAGGCCTGCGGACTGCGCATTCAGGCGCCGAAGGCCAGCCTCTACGTCTGGGCTCGCATCCCGGATGGCTACACATCTGCGGACTTTGCCACGCGACTCATCGAGGACATCGCCGTCGTCGTCACGCCCGGCACCAACTTCGGCAAGGCCGGCGAGGGCTACGTGCGACTGTCGCTCACGGCACCTGACGACCGCGTCGAGGAAGGCGCGCGCCGCATTTCGGAATGGGCTAAGCAAAACAGCTAGACTGTCGCGCAATGGCCATCGGTTCTGGCGACCATAGCATCGCCCAGCGTCTGGCGCTAAAGCTCCCGTTCTTCTACGGCTGGCTCGTCGTGTTCATCGCCTTCCTCGGCGTGTTCATGATGGGCGCCACCACGTTCTGGGCCATCCCCGTGTTCATCGGTCCCATGCAGGACGATACAGGCTGGAGCCGGACGGAGATTTTCGGCGCCCTCACGGCCCGCTTCATCGTCGGCGCCTTCTTCGGCATGCTCCTCGGCCGCATCGCCGACACGAAGGGTGGCCCCTCGAAGCTCCTGTTCGTCGGCGTGCTGATCGATGGCGCGTGCCTGCTCAGCCTCTGGTTCGTGCAGGAGGCCTGGCAGTTCATCCTGCTCTACGGTTTCGTCGGTGGAGCGGGTAACACCGGCATGCGCCTGGTCCAGTCGACGCTCGTATCGAAGTGGTTCGTCATCAAGCGCAGCACCGCCATCGGCTTCTCCTCCATTGGCGGTGGCATGTCGGCCCTGATCATGGTCCCGATAACTCAGACCGTCATCGACGGCTCTGGCTGGCGCGAGGCCTGGGTAGTCCTCGGCATCCTCCTCATGGTCGTCGTCTTGCCGATGGTGCCCCTGGCGATTCGTGCGCCGGAGGACCTTGGCCTGGAGCCGGACAACGGTGAGCAACCGAAGCCCGGCAGCAGGAATCGCACCACGGCGGCCACCGAGCGCAGCTTCACCCTCAGCGAGGCCACGCACACCCTGCGCTTCTGGGTGCTCTTGCTCGGCATCGTCTTCGGCTCCTATTCCCTGCAGACCAACACGATCATCATGAAGCCCTACTTCGACGAGATAGGCTTCACGTCAGCCGTCGCTGCCAGCGCCCTCTCCTTCTACGGCTTCTTCTCCATCGGTGCGCGCTTCCTCTGGGGCTTCGTGTCGGGACGCTTATCGGGCCGGCCGGCCTTGATCCTGCAATCGGTGGCGACGGCGATCGCCGTCGTATTCATGCTCCAGATCAGCAGCCAGGCCTTCCTGTACATCTCGGTCGCCTACATGGGCCTCATGCTCGGCGGCTTCCCGATCCTCGTGCAGCTCATCTGGCCGGAGTTCTTCGGCCGCATGTACATCGGAAGCATCATGGGTCTCGTGCAGTTCATCACCACGCTGGTGGGCTCAACGGGGCCGCTGATCGCCGGTATCGTGTCGGACCAGACGGGCAGCTACGAGTCCGCCCTGTATGTGCTCATCGCCACGTGGCTGCTGTGCGCGGTCGTGATCCTGGCTGTGCGCCCCGAACGAGAACCCATCGTCATTCCCGAGGCCATGCGGGCATAGGCGGCACAATTGCCAGCGCTTCCCGTCAAATGGGTCTTCGGTCTAATGGCTATTTCCTCTACCAGGAGGCGCCCTGTATCGAAATCTTGCATCGGGACTTTCCCGGCATATGCGTGCACGTGGCAAGCCTGTATGCTGCTCCGGCTGGCATCAGCGACTTTCCTTAAGTCCTGAATGAATACGCCGGCCGGGAGCGAATCGTTTGTCCACGCCCGAGTCACCGCGTCTCGCCCTGGCCACTCGCCTCAATAACCGCATCCCGTTCTTCTACGGCTGGATCATCGTCTTCATCTGCCTCCTGTGCGTGTTCATGAACGGCGCGACGACGTTCTGGGCCATCCCCGTGTTCTCCGGTCCCATGCACGACGACACGGGGTGGTCCAAGGGCGCCATTCTCGGGGCGTTGTCGCTGCGGTTCATCGTCAGCGCCACCGGCGGCCTGCTCGTCGGCCGGTTCGCGGACATTCGCGGCGGCGCGGCGCGCATCTTGCTCATCGGTGTGTTGATCGATGGGTGTGCGTTGCTCAGCCTGCGCTGGGCCGCCAGTCCGGTTCTATTCATCCTCATCTACGGCATCATCGGCGGCTTCGGCGGCACGGCCGTCCGCCTCGTGCAGTCGACGCTGATACCGAAGTGGTTCGTCGGCCGTCGAGGCCTCGCCGTTGGCTTCGCGTCGAACGGCGGCGGCCTGGCTGCGATCATCATGGCGCCTGTAACCGCCTGGCTCATCGATCAATTTGGCTGGCGGGACGCCTGGGGCGTGCTGGCCGTGATCATGATGGCGGCCATCTTGCCGCTCGTGCCGTTTGCCGTGCGGTCGCCGGAAGACCTCGGCCTGCAACCGGACAACGGGGCAGTCATGCGCTCTTCCGTGCGGAGCGCCGCCACGGAGCGCAGCTTCAGCCTGCCCGAGGTGATCCATACGTGGCAGTTCTGGCTGTTGCTGATCGGCGTCCTGATCGGCAACTTCTCGCTCCAGACGCACACGGTGATCATGGTGCCGCATCTCCACGACGACGCCGGCTTTTCCTCCGCTCGCGCCGCCTCGGCCCTATCGATCTACGGCTTCTTCTCGCTGGCCATGCGATTCGTCTGGGGCAGCATGGCAGACCGATTCTCCGTGCGCGTGGCGATCATCGTGCAGGCGTTCATGACCGGTATCGGGGCCTTCCTGCTCCTGCAAGTGTCGAGCACCTTGACCCTCTACGTGATCATGGCCTACCAGGGTATGACGCTCAGCGGCTATCCACCGCTGCAGATCCTCGTATGGCCGGAGTTCTTCGGTCGCATGCACATTGGCAGCATCGTCGGCCTCACCCAGTTCGTGAGCACGTTTGTGGGCGCCGGAGGCCCGTTGATTGTCGGGGTGCTCTACGACCAGACCGGCAGCCACACCGCGTCGCTCTGGATGCTCGTCTGCACGTGGGCGGCGTGCCTGCTTGTCATGCTCGTCGTCAAGCCTGCTCAGAAGGGCGAGGTCGAAGATACACCCGTGCTGCGGGCAGCCTAGAGATGGCGATATGGAATCGCAGCGTGGATGGCCTTACGACCAGTCCGCAAGCAGCTTCTCATTCGCTACAATAAGGCTGTTGCAGAAGAATCACCGGTCAAACCACACCACGCTACACGACACCGCTCCCAGGCCGGAGCGCGCCTTTCTCGTCGCCGTCCAGCTTCGTAGCCGAACCTCCGGCCTCGATGCCGATGCATCGCTGGAGGAGCTTGCTCTGCTCGCTCATACCGCGGGGGCCGAGGTCGTCGGCAGCGCCGTGCAGCGCATGGACAGCCCGCACCCGGCGCACTACATCGGCAAGGGCAAGCTGCAAGAGGTCATCGAGGACCGCGAAGAGACCGGCTACACCATGGTGATCTTCGACGACGAGCTCACTCCGTCGCAGCAGCGCAACCTGGAAGACGCGCTCAAGGTGAAGGTACTGGACCGCACGGCCCTGATTATCGACATCTTCGCCCGGCGCGCTCGCACCAAGGAGGCGCGGCTGCAAGTCGAGCTGGCGCAGCTCGAGTACCTCATGCCCCGACTGGCAGGCCAGTGGAGCCACCTCGAACGCCTCGAAGGCCGCATCGGTACCCGCGGTCCCGGTGAGACGCAGCTGGAGACAGACCGCCGCCTCGTGCGAACGCGATTGACCCGTCTCAAGCGCGAAATCGATGAAGTACGCCGTCAACGCGAGTTGCACCGCCGACGCCGCCGACGCCAGGGCATGCACGTCGTGGCGCTGGTGGGCTACACGAACGCCGGCAAGAGCACGCTGCTCAAGACGCTTTCCGGGGACAACCTCTTCACCGAGGACCTCCTCTTCGCGACGCTCGACCCGGTCACCCGTCGAGTGCACATGCCCTCGGGTCACGAGGTGCTGTGGACCGACACGGTAGGGTTCATCCAGAAGCTGCCGACTCAGCTGGTCGCGTCCTTCCGCGCCACGCTCGAGGAGCTGGGCGATGCAGACGTGCTCGTCCATCTTGTCGACATAACGCATGACAACGCCGAGGAGCAGTACCAGACCGTCGAGCACACGCTGGATGACCTCGGTCTTGCCGACAAGCCGCGAGTCGTCGCCTTCAACAAGGTCGACGCCCTCGCTGGCCAGGACGGTCCTTCCGGCACGCTCGAGAGCATCGAGCACGCCCTCAGGGCCGAGCACCCGGAGGCAGTCCTGATCTCGGCCGCCCGGCAATGGAACCTCGAATCGCTGCTACGCACGGTCGAGACGGAGCTGGCGGAGGCGGATGCTCGCCAGCCCGCGCTCGCTTAATTAGTCGGGCACCCTCACGTCGCCTGGAAACCTGATCCTCTTCTTCGTCTCTGCCTGATAGACTCATCAACCAATGAACGGCCTGCTAAGCATTGGCCCGTTGATGTGGCAGCGCCTGGTTGCGAACTGGCGCCTGCTCCTCGTTCTCGCTTTCGGCATCCTCGTAGCGTCGACACTCATGGCCGTGTCGCCGGTGTATACCCGCGTCATGAACGACCTCGGCCTGCGGGAGTCGCTCCAGGAGCAGATCGGTAGCGCCAGCCGCAATGGCTACGTGCTCGTCGGCAACCGCATGGGTGACACGGAGGCGACGCGCCATGAGCAGGAGCTCGCCCAGATGTTCTCCGAGGAGATCGGCTGGTTCTCCCAGGAAGAGGTGCGCTACGGCGCGGTCGGGTGGCAGACGCTAGCCCTTCCTGGTGAACCCACGCCTCGGGCTGACCGGGCCCTCCTCTCCATCCAGTCCCTGAGCGACCTCGACAATCACGTCGATATCGTGGAGGGTCGCGCCGCTCGTCCCACGACGGACCCGACGCAGATGGAAGCCGTCATGCCGGTGGAGGCCGCGAAGGACCTCGGCATCCAGGTAGGCGACAAGGTCCAGGCCGTCTTCGACTTCGATGACTGCAACCGGCCACCGGCAACCTCCGATCCCGACCAGGCGCGCGAGCTGCGAAACTTCCGCTGCACGCCTCAGACCTTCGTGGAGATGAAGCCGACGTTGACGGTCGTCGGCTTCGTGGAGCAGACCGACCGCGAGGAGCGCTACTGGACGGCCGGCTCCGTCCTCTTCGGCCGCCCAATTCCCACGGACGAGCACGGCCCCGTGTATCCGGCGCTCCTGCCGGAACAGACCTTCTTCCAGGCCCTTCCGGCCGTGATTCCCGGCCTGCCGTACGACTTCAAGCTCTCCGGCTACGCCGACGTCACGCGCCTGAACTCGGCAAACCTGGACGCTGCCCGAGCCTCCATCGAGCGCCTGCGCAGCCGCATTCAGGCCTCCGGTGCCATCCCTGACATGGCGATGGCTTCTCCGCTTGCCAGCTTCCAGAACCGCGCCTCGTTCAACCAGGTGACGCTGCTCCTGCTCCTTCTGCAGGTCGTCGGCATCGCCATCTACTACGTCGTGCTCGTCTCGTCCCTCCTGGCAGAACGGCGATCGGAAGAGATCGCCATGCTACGGAGCCGGGGCGCGACGGTCGGGCAGCTAGTGGCCATGTCGATGGCGGAGGCGTTCGCCCTGGGGCTCGTTGCCGCCTTTATCGCGCCCCTTCTCGCCAGCGCCGGCGTCTCAGCCCTGGGCCTCACAGGTACCTTCAAGTCCATTTCGGGCGGCGACCTTCTGCCGTTCACCCTCGTGCCGGCCGCATTCCTGTTCGCCCTGGGTGGCGCAATGATCGCGGCCATCGCGACCGTGATCCCGGCGTTCTTCGCAGCGAGGCGCGGCATGGTGCTCTTCTTGCGCGCTTCGGTCCGGCCCGGCAAGTCGATTCTCCAGCGCTACTACCTCGATGTCGCCCTGGTGGGCCTCGCTGCCCTGGCGCTCTGGCAGCTCAACCAGAAGGGCAGCGTGTTCGATTCACGCAGCGTCGGCGGTTGGTCGGCCGACCCCCTGCTACTGCTCTCGCCATTGCTCCTGGTGGCGGCTATCGGCGCCCTCATGTTCCGCTTCCTGCCGATGGCGTTGGGCGTCGTTTCGAAGCTGGCATCGCGCAACGCGGGGCCGGGCGTCACGCTCGGACTCTGGCAGCTCACGCGCAGCCCCGGGCGCTACAGCCAGCTCGCGCTGCTCGTGATCATGGCCGCGGCCGTGGGCACCTTCGCGGCGACCTACGGCAAGACGACGGACGTGAGCCAGGAAGAGCGAGCGCTCTACGCCGTAGGTTCCGATATCCGGCTCACCGGCCTCGGCGACAAGCTGGGGCACGACTTCAGCGATCAAGCCGTTACCAAGCTCGAGAGCGTTGACGGCGTGGACGAGGCGGCCACCGCGTTCCGTGGCAGCTACACGCTGGGACCGCTCGCCGGCTTCGGGCCCGGCGTCAACGTGCTCGGTGTGGATCCGGCCAAGACGTCGGACCTCCTCTGGTTCCGGGACGACTTCGCCGACCAGAGCCTGCGCACGCTGCTGGCCCAGATCGCGGGCTCGCCCACGACGCAGCACGGTATCACCATCCCGGGCGAACCGACCTCGATCT
Source organism: uncultured Chloroflexia bacterium (assembly GCA_963731765.1). Taxonomy (GTDB): domain Bacteria; phylum Chloroflexota; class Dehalococcoidia; order DSTF01; family WHTK01; genus WHTK01. The sequence goes on along the minus strand of CAVSWS010000018.1, from coordinate 38,642 downwards.
CGCTGGCCGTCAATCCAATCGAGCCCCGCCCGGCCGCGACAATCTGGGTCCGCACCATGGACGCCAACGGCGTCTTTCGGTTCATGGAGTTCGGCACGCTGGACTTCACCGGTTACCAGGTGCTCTCGACATCCTTCGACGCGAAGTACCTCGGCATCGTCTACCCCCTGTCCGTCGTAGGCATTTCGATTACGCAGGCGAACACGATTAATCAGCAGACGCCCGGGGTCTACGTCGACGACCTGACCGCGAGCGATGCCGCCGGCAACGTCTCCGTCCTCGATGACTTCGAGGGCGCATTCCGCTGGCAGACCATGAAGACGGCCACCCGCGAGCAGGATCAGTCCGAGATCGTCTCGGGCGGTGCGGCCTACTCCGGCAACAACGCCGTCAAGATATCCTTCCTCACCGGCACCAACTCGCCGATTCGCGGTATCTACGTCTCGGACCCCGACATCCCCGTACCCGCCATCGTCTCCCAGCACTTCCTCGATGTGACCGGGCTGCACGTAGGGGGCCAAGCCGACCTTGTTTTCGACAAGGTGCTGCTGCCGATTACCGTGCGTGGCGTCGTCGACTACTTCCCGACGATGTATGACGCGCCGGCGGGCTTCATCGTCGTGAACCAGAAGGATCTCTACTACTACTCCGGCATGTCGAATCAGAACGTCAGCCAGACCAAGCCCACCGAGGCCTGGCTGAACTTCTCGAAGGACCCGCTGAAGCGCGAACAGGCCCAGGCCACTCTCCTCGACAACTTCCGCATCACCTCCGGCGAGATCATCGACCGGGAGGTCGTGCTCGACAACGTGCGCACCGACCCTGTGGTGCGCGCTGGCGGCAGCGGCATCCTGCTCCTCGCGTTGGTGGCTGCTTTCGCCATCCTCGCCCTCGGTTTCGCCCTGACGCTCTATCTGGGCGGCCAGGCGCGCACCGTCGAGGTCTCGGTCATGCGAGCGATGGGCATCTCGTCGCGCCAGCTCTTCGTCATGATTGGCCTGGAGTACCTTCTGATCGCCACGATCGGGATTGTTGTGGGCACCCTGGCGGGACTGCGCATCTCTCAGACCATGCTTTCGTTCCTGTCCGTGACGGATACAGGCGCCCGCATCGTGCCGCCGTTCCGGCTGATCACCGACTGGGGCACGGTAGGCGTTGCGTTCGCGGCCGTGGGCCTCTCGTTCCTCGCGGGCATCATCGCCCTCGGCGGCTACTTCCTGCGATTGCAGGTCAGCCGAGTCCTACGCCTGACGCGCTAGGGCTGCGAGAGGACCAGGATGCTCTCGGCGGTGTCGCCGGCGTCGTTCAGGCGCACCGCCACCTTGTCACCCGGCTGCAGTACGCTCTGGTCGCTCTCCTGCAGGCGCATGATCGGTGGTGAGTCGCCGAAGCGCACCGTTGTCTGACCCTGCGGTCCTTCCAGGGTGAGCTGCGAGTCCGTCAGTTCAATGACGCGACCGCTGATCACGACGCGGCTATCGGTGCCATCCGTCTCGCCGAAGCCGGTGAAGCCGCCGGGACTGGTCGCCGCGATAGTCTTCGGAGGGTCGTAGGCGGGCGCTTCGGTACGGTAGATGTAGTACGGGTCCTCGCCCGGCTTGAGCGCGCTGCCAACGAAGTAGGCGACTGCTGCGATGACCACCGCGGCGAGCACCCACAGCCCGAACTTCGTCTGGCGTGTGAGCGTCATGGCGTCACCGGCTGCGGCAGCAGAATCAGGCGCTGGAGCGCGAGGATGGTATCGGGGTGGGGGATCGCCCCGCCGTTGAGCCAGTCGCCCAGCTGAACGGTCGCCAGGTTGATCGGCTGCAGCACCTCAATCGTGAGATTGGGCGAGAGGGTGTAGGTCAGCGTCTCGCCGCTCTCGGTCGTGATCGTCAGCTGATTGCCGGTGACCGATGCCACCTCGCCCTGTACGCCGCTGGAGGCGGGTGTCGCCGCAGCCAGCGGCGGGATGGGCGAGCTACTCGGCGTGGTCGTCGCGTAGCCGATGGCGCCGAACACCAGCGCGATCAGGATCAACGGCAGGCCCGCTGCGAAAACGCGGACCGGCAGGCGCTGGTTGTCCAATTCGGAATCGAAAGCGGGCTAGTCGCCGAGCGTCGTGCTGTAGCCGAGGCCGATGATTTCCTCGACATACTGAGAGCGCCACTCAGGCTCCGGCACCCGGATGTGGTGCTCACGGAACCAGTGGTGGTAGGAGAGGTACTCCTCCTCCAGCCGGGCCCGCCACGACGTCTCATCTTCGAAGATGTCGGGCGCCACGTCCTCGAGCCGCGACGTAACCTCTTCCGGCGCGACGTCCAGGTCTTCCTGCCAGAACTCGGCCAGGTAGTCGAGGCACTCCTCCATGTCCTTGCGGCAGTCCTGCAGGAGGAGCGTCATCATGCCGGTCTGATCGACGGGATGCGCACGCAGGCGCAGCTCCTGGGCGCAGTTCGCGCAGAGGAACACCAGCTTGCGCGACTCGCAGTCTTCCTTGTTGGTGCAGTTCGCGCAGCGTGGAGCGTACTCGGCCGCCCAGGGCGCGCGGGAGTAACCGGCTACGAGTTGATCAGTGATAATTCCGCAGCGAGGGCAGCTTATCTGATTCTCAAAAATGTCATCGATAGCCTTCGCCCAGTCAATCTGCATTCGTCGCCCTACCTGTGACAGTGGTGTATTCCCATCATAGCGGCGGGCCCCATGGTGTCAATTGGCGCCGCGGAGGCTCTTTCTGGTGGGCTTCTCGCTCACGTCTATGTATTATGCCGAAGTGCTTCACGGCGGCAAACTACAGCCGATCCCTGCGTATTTCCTGATCGCCTTCGGTGATGCTTTCATCTTCACCTTCGGCGAGAACATCCTCATCCTCTTCCAGACGAATGAGGCAGCACTTTCTGCTGCCGAATTGCTTGCCCTCACGGCTGTGTATCGGGCCGTCGTCATGATCTGTGAAGTGCCGACAGGCGTCGTCGCGGACACCGTGAGCCGCAGGACATCGGTCTGTCTGGGCTTCCTGCTCCTAGGCCTCGGTCTCCTGATCAGCGGCGTCAGAGCTGAATTCGAGACGCTGCTGCTTGGGGAAATGACGCTCGGCGTCGGCTTCACGTTCCTCAGTGGCGCCCACCAGGCCTGGATCGCCGATGAGGTCGGCGTGGAAGAAGCCAACCCCATCTACGTCCGCACCGCCCAGCTATCGACATGGCTCTGGGCCGGCGCCGTGCCGCTCAGCGTCCTGCTTTCGGCCTGGCACATCAACTCCCCCATCCTGCTGGCTGGCGCGGCCCTCGTCGTACTCAGCGTGGTACTCATGCGCCTGATGCCGGAGACGGGCTTCCAGCCACGTCAACACGACCGTGCGCACACCCTGCAGACGATTACCGAGGAGATGAAGGCGACGTACCTGAACGGTGTCCGGGCCGTCCGCGGCAGGCCGCTGCTGATCACCATCCTCGTCATCACGGCGTTCTACGGCATCGTTGGTCTCGGCTTCCAGCGACTGTGGCTCCTGCACTTCAACGAGGACATCGGCTTTCCGGGGACCTTTGGACTCAACCCCGTCGAGTGGTTCGGCGTGCTGCGCGTAGCCTCGGCGCTGATGGCAGTGGTCGTCCTCCAGGTGCTGCGACGGCGAGGCGATAAGACCATGTCCGACCACGGCTCTGTGGCCCGCAGCCTGTTCTTGATCAACGCGCTGCAGATGAACGCGATTTTGTTGCTTGCCCTGACTGGCAGCTTTGAAGTGGCGTTTATTGCCTACTGTTTTACGTTTGCGCTTAGCTTCGCTTATGACCCGTACTACATAGCATGGATCAACCAGAACGTTGACTCTAACGTAAGGGCGACCGTTATCTCGATGAATAGTCAGAGTGAGTCATTGGGGCGAATAGTTGGCGCTCCCGTAATCGGCTTTGTCAGTGCTGTTTCCACAGTTCGTGCTGCGCTTTCGCTCGCCGGACTGGCGATGATAGTGCCGTTACTCCTTTATTTGCGGGCCTTTGGGCAGGGTAGACCGGCAGATGAGGATGAGGCCTATTCAGAGCGCAAATCCTGATTGTATGCGGCATACAAAATGTCTCTTATAGTTTCGTGACGGGACGCACGGAATCAACTTGACATCATTCGCGCCACATGAGAGTCTGTGCTTGGTCTACTGGACGGTAGGTTGCTTCGTGCAAGGATGCACGAAGGTTTCGCTCAAGGAGGAGCAACCATGGAATTCCCTTGGGGCGGTCGCTAAGACTGCGTAAAAGCTAAGAGGGGCCCTCGAAAGAGGGCCTCTCACTTTATGTTATGCGGCGCGTAGTTCCACGCCGGCTGCGTGCAACTCCTCTCGCTCCTTCACCCAGGTCTCGTAAATGTCCAGGAACGCCTCCACGACTCGTGGGTCGAACTGCTCTCCGCTGTACTTCAGAATCTCGTGCAGAGCTACCTGGGTCGATAGCGCCTTGCGGTACGGCCGGTCCGATGTCATGGAATCGAATGTGTCGCACACCATGAAGATCCGCGCTCCCAGCGGTATCTCGTCCTCGTGTAGGCCCTTCGGGTAGCCTTTCCCGTCCCATCGCTCGTGGTGGGCGAGAATGATTTCGGCAGCGCCCTCCAGGAAGCGCACCTGGCGCAGCATGTTGAAGCCGATTTCCGGGTGCTTGCGCATCGACTCCCACTCTTCGTCGGAGAGCTTTCCCGGCTTGAGCAGGATCGAGTCGCTGACACCGATCTTGCCGACGTCGTGCAGCAGGGAGCCTCGCTGCATATCGATCCAGTCTTTCGTGCCTTCCGGGACGCCGAACTCTCGGGCAATGTCCATCATGTAGCGCTGCACGCGCAGGGAGTGGCCCTTCGTCTCCTGGTCGCGGGCGTCGAGAGCGTTTACAAGCGCTTCCAGGGTGCCGTCGTAGCTCACCCGCAGCTCGTCGCTGATGCGTATGATTTCGACGTTGGCCGTCTGCAGTTCAGCGTTCTGCGCCTTCAGCTTCTGAACGTTCTCTTCCGTCTTGTCGACGTACTGCTTCATGGCGACGCGGATGAGCAGCGCCGGCGCGATGAAGGCGAGGATCCCGGCAATGCCAAGCGCCAGATACGACAACGCCAGGGCCAGTCCCACAAGGCTGAGCCCGAAGTAATACGGAGCGATCCACCCGTTCTTCGACCAGAACTCGCTGATCGGTTCGTTTCGGTAGAGCTTGCCGAAGGTGGCCAGCAGCACGGCGCTCAGCGCGAAGCTCGTCATCGTCGCCAGGACGATCGCCGGCAGCATGATCAACTCGAAATGGTCGGGGCGAATGGGCGCCAGCGCGGAGTAGAAGACGGCTCCCGCGGCGTAGACCAACGTGAACATCGCGGCGTTATGCGGCAACCAGAGCGAGACTTTGCGGGCGGACACCGCCGACACGATCGCCGCCGCTGGCCCCAGCAACACGATGCCATGCACGCCGAAAAGAATGATCGTGGCGGCCATCACGGCGTCGCCAATCGAGATGTAGGTGTCGCCGTAGATTTCGATTGGGTAGATTTCTGCCAGGATCTCGAGCCCGAGCAGAAGCATAAGCACGAGGATGGGACCGTCTACCTGGGGCAGTTGCGTAAGGAACAATACGGAAGCAAGCACGCACTCGATTATCAGGAAGCCCCAGACGCGCACACGGTTGTAATTTTCCGTTTGCGCCTCGGGCTCAGGCTCCTGCTTCCGAGAGTTGATCGGTATCGGTTCAGATTCCTGAGAAACCGATGTCATCGCCATCCTTAGCCTCTGACCTGCTAGCGTTACGTTTAGTATCGGCACGAACCTCCCATTACTAAGCCGCCGACTCGGTATCGTTCTTTAAACGCTTGTTAAGGCCCGAGAGAATCCGCTTGTGGAGCTGGCAGACCCGTGACTCCGAGAGGTTCATCAGCCTGCCGATTTCGTGGAAGGGCATTGCTTTGCCGTAGCGCAGGCGGACGATTTCCTTGTCGCGGTGGGATAGGGCGTTGAGTGCCTGCCCCAACAACTGTGATGCGGCCTTGCGGTCCACGGCGGCGGCCGGATCGGGGGTCTCATCCGGGTCGGCTGCTTCCCAGGGACCGGCGCCATCAGAAGAGCCGCCGACCATCATCTTTTCCAGCGAAACGACGCGTGAGCCGCCGTGCCCCATGATCGTTCGCACTTGCTCGAGCGGCATGGCGAGCTTCATCGCCAGCTCCTTGGTGGTGGGCCAGCGGCCAAGCATGTTCGCAAGCTCGAGGTTGGCGGCTTCCACCTCCCGAGTGCTCTTGCGGAGCGAACGCGGCAGCAGGTCATTGCGCCTTATCGCGTCCAGTATTGAGCCTCGGATGCGGCGGATCGCAAAGCTGGCGAAAGTCACGCCTCGCTCCGGGTCGTAATTGTCGACCGCCTGAATCAAGCCCTCGGTGCCGTACGCAATCGCATCTTCGCGATCGATCGGGCTGGCACCCGATGCGTCTGCCATCTTGCCCACGATGAACGTGACCAGCGGCAGGTTACGGACAATCATCTCTTCGCGCGTTTCTTGGCTCTGCATCTCTAACCCCTGCAGATGCGAGAGCACGACTTTTCGACGCGAAAACGGATGCGACTACGGTCGAACCGCTTGCGTGCCAGGCGCCCACCTGGTACGTGTCTCGCATCCGTGCAATGGATTGCGCCCACCTTCCTGGCAGGCCTCACAATTAATAACGTCTTAAGTACAAGGGTGTTACAGAGGGCTCAGAAAATATTCGGTAACAATCTTGTTACGGACTTGCAATCACCGAACCAGCGTTCGGTTTGACGAAGGAGCCCTTCGGCGTTATCTTTATTTCGATCACTTGTGGCGCATATGAATTCGCGAAGTGCATCCAGCCATTCTCCAGGCGGGTTCGTCCACCGGCTAAAAGCGGTGGCGATGTCTCGCTACGCCCGCGAGCCCTTCTTCGTCGTAGCGGCCTACATGGCTTACTACCTCGCTCGAAGCATCGCCGGCAGCGCCCAGCCTGCGTTCGAGAACGCCCGCTACCTCATGACCCTCGAGTCCACGATCGGCATCTTCGAGGAGATCTCGGTGCAGAGCGCGCTCCTCTCGTACGAGACGATCGTGCACATCTTCAATATCATCTATTTCTACGGGCACTTCCCAACCATCATCGTCTTCGCGGTCGTCATGTTCATCAAGAAGCCGCAGGTCTACGTCATCTGCCGCAACGCCTTCCTGATGTCTGGCGCCATCGCGCTGATCTTCTTCGTCCTGTTCCCCGTGGCGCCGCCACGACTCGCGACGTTCGGCATCGTCGATACGCTGAGCATGACCATCCCGGTAAAGTACGACGATTCGCCGCTGGTGAACCCCTACGCCTCGCTGCCGAGCCTGCACGTGGGCTGGGCACTGCTAATCAGCCTCGGCCTGTTCATCTCGACAGAGAAGGTTTGGCTGCGGGTCTTGGCCTGCCTGATCGCGCCCACCATGCTGGCCGCGACAGTGATTACCGGTAACCACTTCATCGTCGATGGCATCTTTGGCAGCATCCTCTGTGGCATCACCTTCCTCATCGCGGTCTGGCTGCAGAAGAACTGGCCCGATATCCAGGCCATGCTGCTGATGAGATTCCGCCACTTCCGCACGCGCCGTCAGGATAGCTTCACTTAACCGCGCTCGAACGTTACCCTTTCCGGCGAGGACCATCTTGAATCTCGTTGCCCTCCTCAAGGGACGCTGCCCGCGCTGTCGCCAGGGCGCCATATTCCCCAGCACCTTCGCCGGCCTGGCCGGCTTCATGAATCCGAGCTGTCCGGTGTGCGGCCTCGAGTTTCTGAGGGAGGCCGGCTACTTCCTCGGCGCGATGTACGTGAGCTATGGTCTCGGCGTCTTGACGATCCTGCCGGTAGGCGTATTTCTCGCCGTGGTGCTCAAGTGGTCGCTGTGGGTTGTGCTCCCCTTCGTGATTATTCAGACCATCGTGAGCATGCCGGTCTTTCTACGCTTCTCGCGCACCATCTGGCTGCACGTGGATCAGGCGATCGACCCGCGATAGACGCCGCCATCACCGCAACCTCGCTATCTGGAGCGGGCTTGAGGTGGGTGCATCCCTTCCGATAGGGGTCAAGTCAGGTCCATCTAGGGCTATAATGCCGACGTTTGGCACAAGACGATTTACAGCAGGAGGAAATACACATTGGCCACACAGCCACCACCCGAGCCGCTTACCGAGATGAAGCTGACGGACGAGATCCAGGCAGCCGTCAACAACTCCTTCACCTCCGGCAAGCCGATGCTCTTCGCCTACGTCGATGCAGACGGCCAGCCGAGTCTCTCTTACCGCGGTAGCGCCCACGCCTTCAGCGACAACCAGCTTGCCGTGTGGGTACGCAACCCGGAAGGCGGCCTGCTCAAGGCCCTCGCCAAGAACAACCGGATCACGGCCATGTACCGCGACCCGGAGACCCGTGCCTCGATCCAGTTCCGTGGCCGGGCTACGGTCGATAACTCCGAAGGCACGCGCGAGAAGCTCTACAGTGCCATTCCTGAGCCGGAGCGCAACGCGGACAAGGAGAAGAAGGGCTCGCCCCTGATCATCGACCTCGACCGCGTCGACGGCTTCATGCCCGGCGTTCGAATCGCGATGCGCCGCTAGCCACGCCGAGTCAAAGGCAACAAAGAGGGGCGACCAAACTGGTCGCCCCTCTTTCATTTCCCGTTGTTCGCTGTCTACTGCCTGACGGCGTGCACCAGTGTGCGCTGGTTGTAACCACCGTACTGGTCTCGGTCGAAAGTGCCGTAGCAGGTGATGAGCATCAACGTGTCAGCCGAGGAGCCTCGGATGTAGTTGTTCAGGCTCTGCGTGTAGGGAAGCTCGCTCACCCAGTCCACCACGTAGGTGTACTCCGTGTCGCCGTCCCAGTACTGGATCACATCGCCCTGCTTCATCTTCGCGAGGTCCCAGAACACGGCCGGGCCAATCACGTGGTAGTCGAGGTGTCCGCCGATCAGCGTCGGCCCGGGGCCCCCGATCTGACCCTGGAGGTCGGGGAAGTAAGCGAAGTTGTAGCGCACAACGTCGTAGCCGCCGACCGGGACACCCAGCACGCCGTCGAAGCCGACGTCGCTGATGTTAACGGGAGCATTGACGCCGATGCTGGGAACGATAAGCCGATCGTCGGTGCCGTAAGGGCTCGGATGGATCTCCGGCGTGCAGTCGGGCATGAACCAGCCCTCGCTGCTCACCGTGCTCTGACCGTTGACGACGTGGACGATGCGGAACAGGTAGCCGACGCCATCCTGGAAGCCGCTGCGATGCTCCGTCTCGGCTGACGGGGACAACGGACCCACCTGCCAGTGGTCGCTGCCGGCCCAGTCGCCGTCAGAGTCGAACTCGATGTACTGCTCGCCGACGTAGTTGGCCGAAGGCGACCAATGGAAGTCGACCGAGGCGGTCGTGAAGTTGTGGCACTCCATCGGACCCCAGAGCAGGAATGGACCGCCACACGGCACGAACGTCCTCGTCTCCGATGCGATCTCGCCGGAGCTTGTCGCCGAGACAATGCGCCAGTACGAAGGAATGTCCCGCGCCAGGGCAGCCATTGTGTAGGTCTCTTGCTGGCCCGGGAGGCTTACTTCGGTGTAGGTACCCGCCGCGAAGTCATCGCCGAGGACGCTGACTTGCAGACGCTGGGTGGTAGCACCCGCCAGGTACGCCCAGTTGAACGTGACGGGAGCGGGCTCTGTGGAACAATCGGCCGAAGGGTGATAGAGGATGGGACCTGCTGCGTCCGCCTCCTTCGTAAACCTTGTTGCGCCAATTCCGATTGCAATGATGGTGGCCAGAAGAAGGGGGAGAAAAATAGGTGGCGGTCGCCTCAATGCGGGGTCCTTTCTGCGGCCTCTGGCGCCTGCCACGCCGGGCCGGTTACATAATAGGAACGCCCCCCTCCACCAGCAAGTTAAAGGGCGACTGTTAAAAGACTGCGAAATGCCACCTGATCTGAATCTGGTCCTCGGCTAGAATGGCTTCGCTCCGGGAGGTAAGTTGGCTCACTTCGACACCAAAGCTCTGCCCACCGCGCCCGATGTCGTGGCGCCGGATGGCTCCAACGTCCGCATCCTGCTCTCCCTCACAGGCGGTTCGATGGCGCACTTTGAGCTGGCGCCCGGCCTCGTCTCGATCGCCGTGGCGCACAGGACGGTGGAAGAGCTCTGGTACTTCCTCTCCGGCCACGGCCAGATGTGGCGCCGTGAAGGCGACCGCGTCGAGGTCGTCACGGTTGAACCGGGCGTGTGCATCAGCATCCCCCAGGGAACGGCCTTCCAGTTTCGGTGCGATGGAGCTGACCCGCTCGCTGCGGTCGCCATTACGATGCCGCCCTGGCCGGGCCCGGACGAAGCCTACGAAGTTGAGGGCGCCTGGCAGCCAGAGTTGGGACAGCCATGACCGAGTCAATCGACCTGCGCGACTACATTCGAGACGTTCCGGACTTCCCCCAGCCCGGCATCCTCTTCCGTGACATAACGCCTCTGCTGCAAGCGCCCGAGGCCTTCGAAGCGGCGCTCATGACCCTGACCGACTACGTCGCCGACCGCAACCCGGACGCAATCGTCGGCATCGAGTCGCGCGGTTTCATCTTCGGTACCCCAATCGCGGCGCGACTGGGTCTACCCTTCGTACCGATTCGCAAGCCGGGCAAGCTGCCGGCCAGGCACATGAGCGTCGAGTACGCGCTCGAGTACGGCTCGGGCCAGCTCGACATCCACGCCGACGCGCTCAGGCCTGGACAGAGCGCCGTCATCGTCGACGATCTCCTGGCGACGGGGGGTACCGCGGTCGGCGCCTGCAAGCTCGTCGAGCTCATCCAGGGCAAGGTCGCCGGCATCGCCTTCCTCATCGAGCTCGAAGCTCTCGCCGGGCGATCGCGCCTGCGCGACTACGACGTGTTCTCCGCAGTGCGGTACGCATAGCGAAACTCCTGTAACACGTCAATTGGGGTTCCGTTTGATCTTGTGTAGTTAGTCAGAGCTGTTGAGGCCAGTGCCTCGAGACGTGGGTTCTCTCCGGAGAGCCTGATGTGGTCACCAGAAGTCTCGAAGCCGTCGTGTGACAGGCCAGTGGTGAAACCGGCGATAGCTCCTTGTGCTTGGGGAATCCAATGGCAAGGATGCCGTTTGTCGCCGGCCTGGTGGGCCGTAGAGCCAGGCTCTCCGTGGTCCGGGATGTTGGGCCGGTTGAGCTGTTGGGTACCACCATTGACCGTGTAGGACACGAGGAAGCAATCAGCGCCATCGAAGCCTACGTCAACTCTCGGACGCCGCGTCAGGTCGCGACCGTCAATCTCGATTTCCTGCGGATCGCTTCGCATGATGCCGACTTTGCGGCGACCCTGCGTAGCGCCGATCTCGCTCTCGCCGATGGCATGCCGTTGGTCTGGGCCTCGCGCCTGGCCGGTTCGGCGTTGCCTCACCGCATCGCAGGCGTCGACCTCGTCGACGCCATCTGCGACCGGGGCAGCTCTTTGGGGTGGTCGGTCTATCTACTGGGCGCGGCGCCCGGCATCGCCCAGGCGGCTTCGTTCGCCATGCTGCGACGCCACCCGGGGCTACGAATCGCCGGCGTCCACTCGCCGCCCGTCGGGCAATGGGACGACCTGGAGGAGAAGCGCATTCGAGATCATATCGCTGAAACAGGCCCGGACATCCTCCTCGTCGCGCTGGGTGCGCCGCGACAGGACGTCTGGATTGCCCAGAACAAGGACCGCCTGGGCGTGCCGGTAAGCGTCGGCGTGGGCTGCACGTTCGACGTACTGGCCGGAGACAAACTCCGAGCCCCACGCTGGGTGCAGCGTATCGGCATGGAGTGGTCTTTCCGGCTGATCACGGAGCCACGTCGTTTGTGGCGTCGCTATTTGAATGACCTGCCGACCTTCGGGCGTCTCATGTTTTCTGCCCTGCGGTCGCGGTTCTCGCGTCGGGATGTGAGTGGGCCCAGTGTGGCAAGGGGAGGCGTGCAGTGAGACCGTACTTTGAGACATTTTTTCGCAGCCCCAGGCTGTTATTGCTGCCGGCTCTCCTCCTGCCCCTGGTAGCGATTGTCGCGCTGTTTGTCATGCCCTCGAATTACTCCACCAGCGCCACCCTCTGGGTCGACCGCGCGACGGAGACGCAATACAACTCGAGCTCCGTCATCCTCACGCCAAGCGACGAAGAGGCCAAGGCATTCAGTGACCGTCTCGAGACGCTCTCGTTTCGACGACAGGTACTCACGGACGCAGGTCTTGCGCCGCTGGTCGAGAGCATGCAGTGGCCGGAGCCCAGCGGTCCCGCCAGCTGGCTGAGTGATGTCGGCCTCAGCGCCATCGCTGGAAAGGTCGGTGGCGCCGCGCCAAAGACGCTGGACGAATCCTGGATGCGCGCCACCGACGCCCTGCTCAAATCCATAACGGTCGCGAGCAAGGGCGACAACCTCATGGTCGTGACCTACACCGGTCCCGATAAGGCGAACGGGCAGGCGCTGGTCAGCGCTGCCACAACCAACTACCTGGAGGAGAAGTCGAACGCGGCCCAGCGCAAGGTCGATGAAAGCAATCGCGTCCATGACCCGCTGGTCACTCAGCTGGAGCAGGAAGTCGAGACGGCGCGCCAGGCGTGGGTGAACTTCGCTGCCTCGTTGCCGTCCTCACCCACGGACGCGCAGCAGCAGCAGTCCGACGAGCTGGAGTCCGTCTACAAGGACGGCCTCTCTCGTCTCGATCAGATGAAGCTGAGCCAGGCGTCAGCCACCCTCTCGGCCGTCACCGAGTGGACCAACACCACGCCGAACGCGACCCTGGTCGACGCTCCCGATGCGCCGACGCCGCTCATCGGCATGATGTCCATCGTCAAGTACGCCATCATGGCCGGTTTCGTCGGTCTCTTCCTGGGCATGGTCTTGGTGGTGTTCCGCACCTGGCTCGACCGCGAGTTGCGCATCCCTGAGGACATCGAAGGCCGTCTGGACGTGCCCGTTATCGCGGTGATGCCGATGATCGGCAGTTCAAGAACGGAGCTCCGAAGTGGCCGCTAAGACAACGGACAACCCGGTGGAAGTCCTCAATAGCACCACGATCGGGCGCTTCGAGGAGCTGGTCCGGCGCACTCGTGCCCAGCCCTTTCAAGCCCCGCAAGGCCTCCTGCCGACTGGTGGTCCGACAAACCACGCGGCGCCGGTCGAACGCGAGCCTGGCATCTCGCTGGGACGGGAGCGCGCCAATCAGAAGGTGCCCTCTACCGTCCTGTCCCTGCCGGAAGCCCGCTTCGATATCTACGACTCGTTGCGTCATCTCCAGAGCCGGATTATCGCCTCGCTGCCGGACGATGGGCACGCCGTCATCGCCGTGTGCAGTGCGCTCGAGGGCGAAGGCAAGACGACCGTGGCCGTATCACTGGCCGAGATGCTTTCGGACCAGTTCAGCCGGCAGACGCTGCTTGTGGACGCCAACCTGGTCCGGCCGCAGGTCCATTCGCTGCTGGAGACGCACGAGTCCCCCGGACTGCGCGAGTGCCTCGATGCCGGGTCGATCATTACCAGCGCTATCGAGTGGACCGGCCACATGTGGGTGATGCCCGCGGGCACCTCTTCCATGCTCGACGAGAATCCCGAGGACCCTCGTAGCATCTTCAAGACGCTGCGAGCCCTCTTCCGGCTCACCATCGTGGACTTGCCCGCCGTAAGCGCGCGTCAGACCGCATCCATGATGCCGTTCTGGGCGGATGCAGTCGTCTGGGTCGTGAAGGCTGACCACAGTCCGGCCGATGTCGTCGCCGATTCCATGGATCTCGTGGGTCGGGAGAAGATTCTCGGCGTCGTGCTCAACGAACACAAGACCAAACTGCCGGGCTGGCTGGACAGGCTGCTGTAGACAAATGGACGGCGTGCTTTTCGTGACCTGCTTGTTAGCGGGTGTTACCGCCGTCGGCATTCGCGCCCGGCATTCCGCGACGTCTCCCGGGGTCCTCATGGTCCTGGCGCTGGTGGCCGCTAGCTTCTGGTACCTGTTCAAGTGAGCAGTTCGATGGTTGGCCGGCTGATCGACAACGTCGGCGCATTGGCGCTGCGACAGGCTTCGACCTGGACGCTGACCTTCATCCTCATCCTCTACCTGCCGCGCTACCTGGGCGACACCGGCTTCGGCATGGTCACCTTTGCGACGGCGCTCGTACCATTGCTCCTTCTGGTTACCGACGTGGGTGTCGGCACCTTCCTCGTCAAGCGCGTCGCGATGCAGCCGGAGCAGTGGTCGGAGCTGTTCTGGAACGCCGTCGCCCTGCGCCTTCTCGGCACCCTGGCAGTCGTTGCCGTGATGCTGCCGGTGGTCAGAGTCTTCTTCCACGGCGACCTGCAAGGCCTGCTCTTCCTATCGGCCGCGACGCTGGGCGTGTTGTCCCTCGTCAAGACGCAGGAGTTCGCCATCCAGGGTCTCGAGAAGATGCGATGGCTGGCCTTCGCCGAGATCGCGAACAAGGCGGTCGTAGCGGCCGTGGGCATTGCCTTGCTCGTATCCGGCTACGGCGTCGTCACCTACGGAGCCGTCGTTCTCCTGGGCGCTCTCGTGCAGATGACGGTGAATATGGCGCCTCTGCTGCGGCTGGGGCTGCGAGCGCCCGCGTGGCACACGGGTGTCATGCGGTTTCTCGTCATCGGCGGGCTGCCGTTCTTCTTCGCCGGGGCGATTACAAACCTCTACACGCTGCTGGACGTCGCCACGCTGCAGGTGATGGTGGCGCAGGAGGTCGTGGGCTGGTACGGCGCCGCGATGCAGCTCTACACCACGCTCAACTTCTTCCCGCTGATCCTCACGACCGCGATGTTGCCGTTGATGTCGCGCCTCTACGCCGAACGCAGCCCTCAGTTCATCCCGATGGCGTCCCGGGCGACCGGCTTCGCCTTCATGCTGGCCCTGCCGATTGGTGTGGGCCTTGCCGTCTCGTCCGATGCCGTCATCGGTCTCCTCGGCTATCCCGACCCGTTCGCCCACTCCGTGCCGGTGCTCATCATCCTCAGCCTGACCCTCATCCCTGTGAGCCAGCTGATGATGCTCTACATGGTCATCACAGCGATGGACCGCCAGCGAGAATGGGTGCGCCTCATCGTTATCTCGCTCGTCGTCGGCCTCGTCCTGAACGTCATCCTCATCCCGATTACGCAGGCGAGCCTTGGCAACGGCGGCATCGGCGCCTCCATCGCCACCCTGACCTCCGAGAGCGTGCAGCTCGTTTTCGCCTTGCGACTCGTGCCGGCCGGGCTGCATGACCGGCGCCTCGTCGTGCAGTACGCACGCTCCGGCGTGGCCGTAGCCGTTATGGCGGGGGTGGTACTTGCGTTGCAATGGGTAGTGGGCGCTCCGATCTTCGTCTTCGTGCCTCTGGGCGCCTTGACCTACGGCGTGGGGCTGCTCCTGACAGGCGCCATCAACATCACCGAAATGAAGAGTCTGACGCACGACTGGCATTCGAGCCGTGGCGGCACCCGCCTCGACCCGGCGGCGCACATCGCAATTACGAAATGAGAGGTTCGCTCATGAACGATCGACCTGCGAACACACCGGCGATCTCGGTGATCATCCCGACGCACAACCGGGCAAAGAGCCTGGGCCACGTCCTGGAGAAGCTGAGCGCTCAGCAGGCAGACGTACCCGGTCTCGAGGTCGTCGTCGTGGACGACGGCTCCACCGACGGCACCCAGGCATTCCTGGCAGCGCGTGACTGGGCCCTCGACTTGCGCGTGCTCTCACAGGAGCAGAGCGGCGTTGCCGTGGCCCGAAACTTCGGTGCGCGCATGGCTCGTTCGCCGTTGCTCATCTTCATTGACGATGACGTGGCGCCCGCCCCGGGCTTCCTCGCGGCGCACTACGAGACGCACCAGCAGACTCCCGACTGCGTTTCGATCGGCCGCCTGGCCCCCAGCGACGACCCCTCGGCCAACCCGCCCGGCTGGTGGCGCTGGCTGGAATGGCAGTTCGAGAAGCAGTACGCCGAGATCGAGCGAGGCGAACGGGAGCTGCACGGCATCAGCCTGTACTCCGGCAACTTCAGCGTGCCGACGGCGCTGTTCTGGCAGGTCGGCGGCTTCGATGAGACGGTGCGCTACTGCGAGGACGCCGAGCTGGGCCTGCGGTTGGAGCAGGCAAAGGCGAACTTCCGTCTCAGCTCCGGCGCCATCGGCCACCACTCCGGCTATCGTAGCTTCGACTCCTGGCGAAAAGCCGGCTATCACGGCGGCTACTGGGACAGCGAGCAGATGCTCAAGATGCGCAAGGTCTACTCCCTGGGCGACCTCGTGCGCGACTTCCAGCATCGCCACAAGCTCACGCGCGCCGTGGCACAGGCGGTCCTCGGCCGTCCCAAGCTCTTCAGCCTCACCATCGCGACGCTACGCGGCGTGGCGATGGCCGCCGGCACCCTGCGACTGCGCAAGGCCGAGCGCCATGCCTACGGCGCGATCTATGACCTTACGTACTGGCATGGCCTCTGCGATGGCCTCGGTGGCTTCTCGCTGCTGCGGCGCTACATCCGTAACTCCAGCACTCTGGAGGCGGCAGCCTGACTTACGCCGGCATCCTCGAACGAGAGCAGCAGCGGCTGCGCATCTGGAACCTGCTTCTGGCAGGGCTGGCGGCGTTCTGCGTGCTCGCCGTGGCAGGGTGGACCCTCAAGTCCGGCGATATCGGCCAGGCGATTGCCATGGGCGGCGTCCTCGTTGCTGTCGTGTTCGTGCTGGCCCTCGTGTGGCGCCGGCCGGACCTCGTGATCTACGGTCTCTTCGCGGTGGCCATTAGCGTCGAGTCGGAGCCCCTCGGCTCAGGCCTGTCCCTCACCGACCAGATCCCGGCCTTTCATCCCCTGCAAACGCTCCTGCCCCTCCCGGGCCTCGTTCTCAATCCCGTCGAAGCGATGGCCCTGCTCTGCCTCGCCGTACTCATGATCAAGTCGAAGGTCGAGCCGCACACGCGCGTCTCGACGGGGCCGTTGTGGTGGCCCTTCGTGGCATTCATGGGCCTGCTCTTCCTGGCTGTGTTCCGCGGCGCCCTTGCCGGCGGCGACGTGAAGATCGCCCTCTGGAGCGTCCGCGGCATGATCCTCATGTTCGTGGCCTATCTCCTCACCGTCAGCCTGGTGCAACGGCCGGAGCAGCTACGACCCTTCTTCCTCCTCCTGGTCGGTGGCGTCATGCTCAAGGGCCTCATCGGCATCTGGCGCTTCCTCATCGATTTCGGGGGGCACATCTCCGTGGAGGTCGATACAGGCCTGCCGGGCAACTCGCTCATGGCGCACGAAGAGAGCTTCTTCTTCCTCCTCGCGCTCTTCCTGGCCGTGCTCTCCATCGCTTACCACTTTCCGAAGCGCGACAGGCAGCTCTCCCTCCTGGCGTTTGGCGTGACCATCCTGCCCATGCTGGCCAACCAGCGACGGGTGGCCATCGCCGCCTTCGTCATTGCCACGCTGCTGCTCGTACTCGTGACCTACGTTCTGGAGCCCCATCGACGGCGAGGCATCATCTCGGTCCTCCTCGTGCTCGCCCTGGTCATGCCCGTCTACGGCTTCGCGACGTGGCACACCGACTCGCTGATCGCGATGCCCACACAGGCGATCAAGTCGCAGTTCGCGCCGGACCCCCGCGACGCCTCATCCGACCAGTACCGGCAGATCGAGAACGTCAACCTGCGCGCGACGGCAAAGCAGAGCCCCTTGCTGGGCATCGGCTACGGGTTGCCGATGACGCAGGCCCAGATCCTGCCGAACATCCGCAGCAGTTACTCCTGGTACCTCTATCTGCCGCACAACGGCCTGCTCTGGCTGGGCATGACCATGGGTCTCCTGGGACTCACGGCCTTCGCGTGGCTGATTTCTCACGCCGTGCTCAAGACGATTGCGGCGATCAAGGTGACCGGAGACCAGCCGTATCTCCGAGCCCTGTTCATCCTCTCGCTGCTATCGACGGCGATGTACATGACGTTCGCTCTGTACGACCAGGGTCTTCTCAGTCAGCGGGTGAGCCTCTTCATGGGGGTGCAGTTCGGGCTCCTCGCCCTCCTGCCGCGCCTCATAGGCACGCAGGAACAGTCATCGCCCGGCAACTGGCAGATTCTGGAGGAGGTTCACGGTGCAGACGTACGCTGATGCCTCGATAACACTCGCGCCGGAAGTTGCGCCGGCCACGGCGGCCCTCGCCGTAAGGACAACCACATCCCCGAAAGACCTGGATGCGCTTCAGGCCGCCTGGGAAAGCCTGCAGAACGACTCTGCCGCGGGCATCTTCGCGAGCTGGCCCTGGACCTCGACCGTGGCCCGACACTACGCAGCTTCGCGAAGCCTCCATGTCACGCTCGTATCGCACGACGGCAAACCCATCGCACTGGCGCCGCTGGCCTACCGGCGATTCCTCGGCATTCGGACCCTCGCGTTGCTCAGCGGCGGCCTGGCCGACTACCCAATCGCCGACTACCAGGACCTGCTGCTACGACCCGGCAGCGAGCAAGAAGGGTTGTCCGTACTTCTCGACGATCTGGCAGCAGCGCCGTGGGACATGCTCTGGCTTCAGGAGCTACCGGCCGAATCGCCCACCGTACGCCTGCTGCCGGAGCTGGCTCGACAGCGAGGTTGGCGTGTCGTGGTGGGTGCCGCGAGCGACGTCCACCGCGTCGAACTACCGCCAACCTGGGACGAGTACGTCGCCGGTCTATCGTCCAGCTGGCGCAAGGAGATTCGCAGCAAGCTCCGGCGCCTCGAAGCCGACCACGGCGTCACATTCGACCTCGTCGAGTGCGACGAAGACATCGACGCCGCGATGGAGACGCTGTTCGACCTGCACACCCGGCGCTGGCAGTCGGTTGGTCAGCCGGGCATTTTCGCCAGCCCGCGCTCGCGAGCCTTCTACGTCGATCTGGCGCATCGCATGTTCGAAGCTGGCGCCTTGTACCTCGGCGTCCTGCGAACGGCAGATGGCGAGGCGATCGCCGCCGGCTTCGGCTTCGATCACGCCGGCACGCGATACGCCTACACCTACGGCTACAAGCCCGGACCGGCATGGCCGAGTCGCACGTGTCCGGACCGCCCGGGTGCGGTGTCCGGCTTCCGGCAAGCTATGGTGCGGAGGCGGCGTTCGCGACCGCCCCGGCCGCGCACCCCACGAGACAATCGCGGACCGGCGCTTGCGAGCGTGGACCGCAAACCGGTAGCGTTCCCTGCGAGCCTGGTCCGATGAACCGATAGTGAATATCAAGATCTCGTTGTACCGGATTACCCGGCTGGCCTGGATGCCGGTCGTCTCCGGCCTGCTGCTGGGCGGCGCCTGCTCAGGGCCCGCGCCCGCGCCGGGCGCGGAGACTGTTGTCCTCGTGCACGGGCTCGGGCGAACGCGCGTTTCGATGGCGTTGCTCGGCAGCCGGCTCACCGATGCCGGCTACCGCGTCGTCAACATCGGCTACCCGTCGACGCGCGAGCCGATGGAACAGCTGGTCGAGGTGCTGCGCGCGCGACTCGAGGAGTGTTGTACCGACCTCGAGCACGTCGATTTCGTGACACACTCGATGGGCGGCATCGTCGTGCGACGCTACCTGGCCGAGTACTCGCCGGAGCACGAGGGTCGCGTCGTGATGCTGAGCCCGCCCAGTCACGGCAGCGAAGTGATCGACGCGTTCGCCGATTCACCACTGATGCGGCTGCTGCTCGGACCCTCCGGCATGGAGCTCGGCACCGACAGCGCGAGCGTGCCCAACCGGCTCGGACCCGCGCACTTCGACCTCGGCGTCATTACCGGGAACAAGACCATCAATCCCATCAATTCGTGGCTGATTCCCGGGCCCGATGACGGCAAGGTCGCCGTGGATCGGGCACGGGTGGAAGGCGCGGCCTTCCTCGTGGTGCCGGCAGCGCACCCGTTCATCATGAACCGGCGCGACGTTGCGGACGAGGTGATCAGCTTCCTCCGCACCGGGCGCTTCTCGCGCACGGAACTGCCGGACTCGGAAGGGGGCGGTTGACCCGCCGCCCACGGCCCCGGCCGAGCGGAGCGCCGTTCGGCCGAGCACCTTCGCTCCGACGGGTCCATCCGGGGCCCATGTCTTGATCGGGGCGCGACCTCGCGCCTAGATTCGACCGGTCACGTCATTCGCTCGTAGCCGCTGAGCGAGCGCACATCTCCCAACGTCTCCGCGTTCCCATTGCACCTTCGAACCTTTGGCGGTCTCTCCATCGACGCCGCGGGCGACGCATCGGTCCGCTCGATCGGCCCGCGGCAACTCGCGCTGCTCGCGATCGTGGCAGCGGCGGGCGCGCGCGGCATTACGCGCGAGAAGATCCTCGGCATCCTGTGGCCGGAGAGCGACGAGGAGCTGGCTCGCCACACGCTGTCGCAGACCTTGTACCGGCTCCGGCGGGAAACGGGCGCCGCGTGGATCACCGGCACCGCACAGCTCCGGCTCGACGCCTCGCTCGACAGTGATGTCGCCGACTTCCAGCAGGCGTTGAGCGCCGATCAACTCGACCGCGCGGCCGCCCTCTATGCGGGCCCTTTCCTGGACGGCTTCTACCTGAGCGGCGCACCGGAGTTCGAGCGGTGGGTCGAGGAAACCCGGGCCCAGTTGCAGACAGCGGCGCAGAAGGCGCTCGAGACGCTCGTTCGCCGCGCGGTCGATGGGGGCGTCGTCGCGGAAGCAACCGGCTGGTGGCGACGTCTGGTCGAGCTGGATCCGTTCAATGCGAAATATGCCGCCGGTCAGATTCGAGCACTCATCGATAGCGGCGACCCGGGGAGTGCGTTGCGCGTTGCGCAGGAGCATGAATCCCGTGTGCGCCGGGAGCTGGAGGTCGAGCCGGATCCGGTGATCGTCGAGCTGATCGCTCAGCTCCGGTCGATGCCCGCCACGATCCCGCCATCCCCCGTGCCGACGGTCATCGCCGCCGCTCCGGTTCCGCCGCCGAAGGCCGCAGATTCAGCGATCGGCGAGGTTTCGATCCCGGTCGCCAGGCGTCCGGGGAGCCGGTTGTGGGTATCCGGCGTCCTGGTCGCGACGCTGGCAACCGTGGTGCTGATCTGGCGGATCGGTGGAATCGGCGCTTCATCGGCCGAGGCGCCGCCCTTACTGGCGATCGGGACGATCCAGTCGCGGGACACCGCCGCGCTCGGACCGGTGTTGCGCGACATGCTGGCGACCAACCTGGCCCGCGTGCGCGGGCTCGAGGTTCTGTCCAATTCGCGATTGCTCGAGCTGCTCCCGCGCGAATCTCCTACCGAACGGGCCGCGACGACGGATGCGGCTCGACGCGCCGGCGCCAGCGAGATCGTCGAGGGCGAACTGGGCGTCAGTACCACCGGGCTCGTGTTGACGCTGCGTCGCATCGCGCTCCGCTCCGGGCTTGTGTTGGAGGGCTACTCGGTTCACGCGCCGGACCTGTACGCACTGACGGACAGTGCGACGGCCGCCATCGCGCAGGACTTCCGGCTGGATCCCCCGCCCGACGCCGTTGCCACGGTCCGGACCCGATCGGCAGTCGCGTATGCACTGTACGAGCAGGGGCTCCGGGCCTTCTACCAGGGCGATGTCGCGCCAGCGAACCGACTGATGAAGGCGGCGCTGGACCGCGATTCGACATTCGCCATGGCCGCGTTCTTCGCGTGGCTCTCCGACCGGGTGGCCGGCCACATGGACGAAGCCGGCCGTGCCCTCCCGGCGCTCCAACGACTGGCGACGCGGACGGTCGATCGCGAGCGGCTCTGGATCGAGGGGACGATCGCACAACTCGAGGCGCCGGCCGATGAGTTCCTCGACATCGCGCAGGAGATGACCCGCCGGTTCCCCGATGACCCGGACGGGCAGATCCTGCTCGGACAGGCACTCTGGGCGGTGGGGGACTGGGCGGGATCGGTTGCCGCCTTCGACCGGGCCATCGCGATCGATTCCACGGCCGGCGCGACAGGCGGACCGTATTGTCGCGTGTGCGCGGCCGCCAACGGCATGTCCATCTCGTACTTGTGGTGGGATTCCGTCGCGGCTGCGGAACGGACGGCGCAGCGCCTGCTCGCCTTCCGGCCGGCGGAAGGGTCCGGCTGGGCGGCGATGGTCGAGCCGCTGCTGCGGCAGGGCCGTCGGGCCGAAGCGGAGGCTGCGATCGCGCGGGCGGAAAAGCTGAGCGCCGTGCGATTGGACTATGCCCCCACGCTCGATCGCGACCTGATCCGGTGGGGCCGCTACGACGAGCTGGAGGCCCGGCTCGTCTCCGAACTGCGCGGCAGTTCCGCCGGATTTGCGTGGCGAAAAGACGTGGCTGCTGGCCTTCAGCCTGCGCAACCAGAGCCGGCTGCTCGAGGCCGAGCGTCTGGCGGCCGATGGGATCCTGCCGCGGACTTCGTTCCGGTTGCAGGGCCATCACGAGGACCTGGTCACGCTGGCGGCCGTCGCGCTCGAACGCGGCCGGTTTCGTGAGGCGGCTCGCCGATTCCTCGACCTGACCGACGCCGACCGGGCCAGCAGTGTGGGAGTCGGCTTCAAGGCCCGGCTCATGGCCTGGCACATGACGCTCGCGGCTACCGCGCTCGCGGCGGCCGGCGACACCGCCGCGGTGCGCGCACTCGCGGACAGCGTCGCGCGGGTCGGCGCCCGGAGCAGCTTCGGCAGGGACTACAAGCTCCACCATTTCCTCGAGGGTCTGTTGCTACAGCGACAGGACCGCCAGGCCGAGGCCGTCGAAGAGTTCCGGCGTTCGCTCTATTCGCTCACCGAAGGCTACACGCGCGCCAACCTGGAAATGGCCCGAAGCCTGATGGCGCTCGGCCGATACCCGGAGGCCATTGCCGTTCTGCAGCCGGCGTTCCGCGGCGGCGTCGACGGAAGCAACACCTACGTGACCCACACCGAGCTGCACGAGGCCCTCGCCCGGGCCTTCGATGCCGCCGGCCAACGCGACAGCGCCGCCGTTCACTTCGCGGCCGTCGAACGCGCCTGGCGTTTCGCCGACCCGGAATTCGCGGAACGCTACCGCGCCGCGCGCGCCTGGACGCACCCCGCCAACCCGTCCGACGCGTCCGGCACCGGTCGGTCGGATACCGCCCGGAACTGAGGCCGCTGGCTCGGGCCTTGATCCGGCTTGACCGGCCGTGATCGGAGCGTGATCCGGACCGCTCATCCTTCACCGGAAAACCAACCGGGAAGGTGTCATGGCTCGGCGGACCGCGCGTTCTGCTCCCATTCCTCGCATCCGCACCCAGCCTCGCGTGCACGCCGTCGGACCGGGCTGGGGCGCCGTGCTGCTGGCGGTGCTGGTCGTTGGCGCGGCGCCAGTCGGTGCGGCCGCACAGACCATCGTCCTGAAGCCCGACCTGCTGGTGTTCGCCGGCATCGCGGGCCAATCGAACCCGCCGCCACAGCCGGTCGCCATCACGGACAGCGCGACCCTGGCCCTGACGTGGCGGCTGTCGAACAAGGTCCTTGCCGGCTGGCTCTCGGTCACGCCCCCGGCCGGCACGGCGCCGGATTCGCTCACGGTCGCCGTTCACAGCGCGGGAATGAGCGCGGGCGCCTACAGCGACACGATCTACGTGCAGTCGAATGATCCGGCGACGCCGGTCCGGCCGATCCCCGTGCTGCTCGTGCTCACGGACGCTTCCTCGTTCGGATCGTCATCAGCCGCCGGCTCGATCGCGACGTACGAGGTCGAATTCACGTTCACCGGCTACACCGGCCTGGCCGAGGGCGCGCCCGACTGCAAGGTCAACCTCTCCGGCTACGACCGCATGGTCGGGACGCTTACCGGCCTCGAGACCCCGGCCTCCGACGAGGACGTGCTCTACGTCGGGACGCTCCGGCGTGAGACGTTCATCGATTTCTGCGAGACGAAGGGAAAGTCCTCACCCGGCGACGACGAGCGTGTCTGGTGCGCCGCGACACTCAGCGGATCGGCCGTGATGGATGTCGAGCTGACCGTGAACAGCGATGAAGGCACGGGCGCGCTCCTGAAGGCGACGGCCCGGGGCCGCCCGCTGCGGCTCGCGGTCGGCGGGACCTGCGACCCGCCCGAGCAGAACCAGATCCGCGCCGACTATCCGGACGGCGACGACGGCGGCGGAGCATCGCCCAACGGACAACCCATTGACGACACGAAGGCCATCGGCCCCGGCAACAAGCCGGTCACCTTCGTGCTGAACGGCCTGCCCCGGCTCCGGATCGGAATCTATCGGCCCGATTCGCCGCAGGGCGGCTGGACGCTCCGGGTCGTTCGCAAGATTTCCTGACCAACCCCCGAGGAACCATGAGACGCTTCGCTCCCCGCACGGGCCGGATCGCGCGGATCACCGCCGCGACGACGTTTCTCGCCATTGCCGGGTTCGCGCCGGGCGCGGCCCAGGAACGTCCCGCCAAACCGGCGCAGCCTCCGGGCTGGCTTCCTCGGGAGGTGAACCTCAGTGGCAGCCTGACCCCGGCTCAGAAAGCCACCGCGATCGCCCGGCTCGAGGCGATCGAGCGCCTTCTCCAGCAGATCCCGGAGCTCGGCCACCCGGACGGATTCGAGGTCCGGTCGCAGTTCTGGGGCGGGGGCCGCATGAATGGCCTCCACGACGCGGAGTTGCCCGGCAGCGTCGCCTCATACTCCCTGATCCTCTGGTTCTTCGCCCCGAGCAAGGCGATTGCTGGCGAAGGCTGCACCTGTCTCCAGGTGACCGTGAACTTCCGACCGGTCACGAGTCCGAGCACTCCGGAGCACGATGAGCAGGGCCGATCCATATACGTCGAGCCGACCCGCGGCGATCCGATGCCCCTCGCGACCCAGGTGTACGACGGGCTTTCGCCGACCGAGCGCAGCGGGGTCACCGTCCTCATGACATCCGGCGGTGAACTTCCGTGGACTCCGGTGTCACGCGAGGAGTTCTACAACACGCTCATCTTCTCCAACGAAGGAAAGGATGGGGAGAAACTCGCGGGATACCGGAAGTCCCTCGAGACGACACCCTATCAGCAATGGATGGAAGGCGCGGCCAAACGCAAGAGTGACCGCGAACAGATGTTCGAAGGCCTGCTCAAGGCGAAGATCCAGACCGCCGCCGAAATCGCCGAAACGCGCAAGACGCTGGAGGACACCGAGCGCGAGGTGGCGGAGCGACTCAAGGCCTCGGAGGACTCCGACCGGGAGCGCAACCAGCAGGCGCTGGCCGGATCGCACACCTACGCGGACGACATGCGAGCCGAACTCGCCGCCATGACGGCCGCCGAGCGGGCGATGCCCGCGATGATCGACGCGCCCCATGCCGATGGACCGAAGGCGACCGGCTTCGTAATGGGGAATCCCGATTCTCCGACAGCCTCGAGGGTGCTCACGCCGAGGCTCGACTTCTGGCGGACACGCACGTCGCCGGTCGAGGTGCGCGGCATCTCCGTCACTTTTTCCGCGAGTGGGACCGGCCAGGTTCCCGCCGTCCAGAAGGCGCTCTGGCAGGCGTACACGAACCTGGACTGGGCCGCGCTCAACCGCATGCTCGCCACGCCTCGCTGAGGGGGCGGAAAATGACGAAGCTCGTCGTTGCGGTGGTTGCCGCACTGACCCTTTCGCTCGGTATGTCGGCCGCTCGGGCTCACAGCGCGCGCGGCCCGGCGCAGGAGCCGCAGGCGCCTACGAGTTACGAGTTGATCGATCGGGCGCTCGCGGCCGCACAGATCGACACCGAGACCGCGTACAAGTACCGCGTATTCGCAGGGTTCGCGGATACGCGGCTCCCCGCTGCGTACCACGGCGATGACCGCGGAATGGTGACGCTTCCGCCGTCGGTGGCGGAAGCCGGCCGGCTTCTCGACACGTTCTCTCCAGCGACGCGCACGGAGCTGGCGCCGTTCTTCATGCGCCCTGCCGACCCGGGCAGCTGGATCTCGCTGTCCACCATCCCGGGGCAGGAACCTGGAGAGGACCGTGGTCCGGGTGATGACGAACACGACGAAGCCGTGTCCGGAGCCGCGGGTGCGCCATTCAGGTCCGGACCCGCACCGGATCCAACCGAAGCCACCCTGCCGAGCGCTGATCTCGCACGTGGAGCCGTTCACGATGCGGCCGGCCAACCCCCGCAAGTCGTCTGGAAGACGGTTGCCGCGGTCGGCGGCAAGGCGAAGGTCTGGGCGCAGGATCGCTATCCCGGCGACTACGCCATTGCGCAGGGCCTGGCCAGCGCGCTCGACGCGTTGATCTGGGACAAGCTGACCGGGCTCATGCACCAGGAGCCCTATCCGGACAACGGGATCGTGAACAATGGCGGCGATGCCGCCTTCGACATCTACCTCGTCCACGCACCCGGCAGTGGGGGTTGGATCGGCCTGACCACATCGTCCATACCGGGCGCTCCGTGTCAACCGGCCGTGTACCTTCAGATCGATACGAGACTGCACGGGCTGGGCAGTGCCACGAAGTACGGAGCCTTGCAGATCGCGACCCACGAGCTGATGCATGCCATTGTGGCCGCATACCGAGTGAAGAGCGGATGCCCGGACATCATGATCAACGAGGCAAGCGCCGAGTGGGCATCGTCCTGGGTCTACCCGCTGACGGACGACGAACACACATCGGCCTCGTCCTACCTGACAAGTGTCTTCTATCCGTTGGGCTGGGGACTCTACCAGGACAGGCGCTACTACGGCGAATACCTGCTGCCCTACTACATGGAAAAGACGAGCGGTTCGCCCGACTTCATGCCGGAGATGTGGACCAACTTCAAGACGATGGATGTCCTCGCCGGCATCAACGCCGTGCTGGACGGCGGATTCAAGAAGTCCTGGCCCCTGTTCCTGCTCCAGCTCTGGAACCGCCCGCCCGTGGACGCACCGACCGGCTTCAAGGGGTGGGACCGGCTCGCGCAAGGAGCTTCCCGACTCCCGCATGGAGATCCCACCCTGGATGCCGATACGATCCTCAGGAGCCCGTCCGGCATCACGACGAAGGAGATCGAGTTCATGCAGGCGGCTCCGTTTGCCCTCATCTTCGAGCCAGGAGTGCAGCCTCTGTCCGGTATCTTCGAGCATTTCATGGTCGACAAGTCCGTCCGCTCCCTGGTGTTCAGGAACACCATCCACGAGGAGGGTCTGCTCGACGGCACGGTCTGGGGCATCGAGAAGATCGGTGGCACGTGGCAGAAGCCGGTGGACTGGACGGAGGAGTTCGAGAAGACGTGGTGCCGCGACCTCCCGAACGAGGACATCGGAGAGCTGGTCATCGTGTTCGGCAACATCAACTACAAGAACCAGAAGGCCGTGCAGCCCTCCAAGCCGCCCACCCTCGAGGCGGATCCGGTGGGGTGCCGAGGATGGACGGGCACCACGACGTCGATCCTCACTGCCACGTCGACGGACCCTGCCGTGACGTTCAGGGAGACCGTCAACACGACCATGCACTTCGTGGTCGACTCCTCCTACGTCACGCCCGGCGAGCCCATCGAGTACTTCAAGGTCGTGTCCGGCCAGTTGAGCTGGCACGCCAATGTCAGCGGTCAGTGCAATGGCAGCGCGCAGGGCGGGTTCCCGATCACCGATCTGGGAGAGGGCGAGGAGCTGGCCACGCTGCGGATATGGGCGGAGGATGGCAAGCGGCACCATTGGGGCGGCGACGGAACGTGGCCGGGGACCAAGCCGACATACAAGGCCACCTGCCCCACCGGACCGTGGACCCTGATACCCAACATCTGGGAGAAAGCGTGGGCCAGCGATCCCGTCCAGGACTCCGTCGCTACCGACGGGAAGTCGTTCGGCGGGGATTACGTCTGGTCGCCTCGCCCCGACGTGCGGATACGCATGCTGTACCGGTTCCGCTGCGTCGGCTGCTGATCGATCCAGGACGCTGCTGCGACCGACGAGCCCACGGGCTGTGCGGCCGTGCTCAGCGCCGCTGCAGGACGTCGAGCTCGTATCCGGCCATCAACTCGCGGGGCCGGGCCGTGCGGTCGGTGACCCCGGCGAGGCCGAGCCGGAGCTCGGGACCGCCGTCGTAGCGCAGGATCAGCGTGTACTCGCGGACCTCGTACCGTCCGCTGCCGCGCGGCGGCGACTCGGGGAACGGATACGTCGCATGCTCGAGCACCCGCACGGCGCCGCTGTCCTCGAATCGGCCGTCGGCCCCGAATCGGATGCAGTGCGGATCGTCGAGGCACCACGTGCCTTCGAGTTGCGCCGCGTCCGGCGTGAACGTCCGGATGTAGCTGTGATCCTGCTGGTTGACGGTCAGCTTGAGGCTCGGATTGGTCGCCTGCAGCGGAATCGTGCCCCAGGGGAGGGTGAGCGTGCCCGCCCCGTTCCGGAAGACCCAGGTGCCCCAGTAGCGCCGCGCACGCGGCTGCTCGATGGACGGGTCGATCTCCAGCAGTCCGGGCTGGGGGAAGAACGGTCCGAAATAGGCGGTCCCGTCGTCGAAGAAGATGGCGATGTGTCTTTTGATCCGTCCGAATGACAGCGCGAGGCCTGCCCAGACGCCTGTGATCCCGGCGCCTCGCAACGTGACCGGCGCGACCGGGACCGGCGGGACGTTGGCGAACTGCAGGGTGAAGACGAGCCTCTGGATCGCCCTGGCGTACCGTGGGTTCAGTGATGCGTTGGTCATGCTCAGGTTGTCGCGGAAATCGGTGGCGAACACGGCCACTCGCTCCATGCGGTCACCGGCCCGGATGACATAGAGGTCGACCGCCCAGAAACCGCCAGCCTGCCGCATCCCGCCGGAGCCGCGCAGCCAGTCCCATCCGCGCGGTGAGCGGCCCGGCTCGTCCAGGTCGTACGGCACGCGGTTGACCGTGAGCATCGGCTGCGCTTTCAGCGACGACAGCAACTCCGACCACGTCGCCGAAAACTCCTGCTCGAGCGTTGCCGACGAACGCCGGCCCGGAAGCAGCGTGACTTGGAGCGATTCGGCGCCTCGCGTATCCATCGGCTTCAGGTTGATCCCGCCCGGCGTGCGCTCGACACTCCAGCCGGCCGGCGGCGTGAACGTCACGTTGTCGAACGTCATCGGCCCTCCTTCCCTCGCGACGGCCGGAGCGGGTTGGCGAACGACCGAATCGCGCGCGGCCACCGCTGGCTTCTCAGCCTGCGTGGTGTTCGCGGCCACGCGGGTCGCCGAGGGGAACCGGAGCGACGCGAAGAACGCGTCCCAGTCCGGCCGGCACGTCGCGAGCGCGTTCCGGCTGTTGCCGATCAGGACCACCGTCTGCGTGCGAGCGCCCGCGGGGAAGACGTGCAAGCGTCCGATGAACCGGTTGCCGCCGTTGTCGATGACCTCATTCTCGCCGGCCAGGTGGCGGTACCCGGCGGGCGAGACCTGGTCGGCCGGCGTCGGGCTCGGGGCCGACCGGTAGCCGCGCGAACTGAAGACGTTCTGCCACGCGTCCGCGAAGGCCGCCCGGAGATCGGGCGGCGACGCCTCGTCGCGGTAGACCAGGGCGATGCACAGGTCGCCGCCCCGGATGAGCGTCATCGTCTGGCGGGTCGGCCCGGCGTCGAACGTCCAGCCCGGCGGCGGCGAGAAGGTGGCGGCGCCGAACTGCCGCGTCACCTGGGCCGACGCTCCGGAGGCCATGGCCGCTGCCATCGCCGCGGCCACGATCAACGCGGCGTGGAATCCGGATCTCATCGGCGTCGCTCCGAGCGGGGGGACGGCTGGCACGGCCGAAGGATAGGCCCCGTCCATCACCGTCCGGTCAAGCGACCATCACGCCGGATCAAGGACCGGTGGGCGGCCGCTCGTTCACGCGCGAGCCTGACGGATCGACTCTCCGAAATCCCGACGCCGATTCCGGCTTTTGACACCCGCTGATCCCGGGTGATCGAAGCTTGATCGTGGCCGGGTATCGTCCGGCCAACACGCGCAGGCACGGTCGCGGCCTGCGTACATGCCGGCGCCGATTCCCCCGGAGGACTCATGAAAGCCCGCATCCCCACGATCGCCCTTCTCCTCGCTGCCATGGCCATAGCGGCACCGCACCCCGTCGAGGGCCAGATCCGGAGCCGGGTGCAGGAAGCCGCTCGGAAAGCGGCCGAAGCGAAAGAGAAGGCGGCGCGGGAGAAGGCTGCCGCGGACAGCGCGAGGGCGAAGCTGGCGGCGGACAGCGCGGCGGCAAAGGCCGCCGCCGACAGCGCGAAGGCCGCTCCCGCCTCCGGCGCCGCCGCGTCCGGCGCAGCGGGAAGCGCCGCGCGGACCGACCCGAAGGTCTGGGACAACTATGACTTCGTGCCCGGCAACAAGGTCATCTTCTTCACCGACTTCGCCGATGACAAGGTGGGCAACTTCGCCACCCGGCTCAAATACCGGTCGGGGCCCGTGGAAGTGGTCGAGCGTGACGGCGTGAAGGTGCTCCGTGCGACGGGCCGATCCGAGTTGCTCGTTCCCGTCGGGAGCAAACTGCCGGACCGGTTCACGCTGGAGATCGATGTCATTTCGCCCCCGCCGCTCGACGGCGAGCACGACCTGCACCAGATGCTCACCTTCGAAGGCGGGGCGAACGAAGAGCGTGGTCCCCAGTCCGCGAGCGTGGTCTGGATGACCTCGCTCGCGTGGATCGCGGGCGGGGGACAGTCCTCTCCGTCGAGCAACGTCACGACCCCCGTCGGCATGCTGCCGATCCTCCGTGATCATGTCGCCCATCTCCGGGTGCTGATGGACGGGGCGTACTTCAAGATGTACGCCAACGAGCGGCGGCTCTACAACATTCCGGAGCTGGCCATCAGGCGCGATTCGGTCATTCGACTGGCCTTGAACGCCTCCGAAGATGAGCCCGTGTACCTCACGAGCATCCGCGTCGCCGAGAGCGAGACCGACGTGCTCTACGATGCACTCGCCGCGAACGGCCGTTGGGCGACGCAGGGCATCCTCTTCGCCACCGGCAAGGCCGAGTTGCAGCCGGAATCGCGCCCCGTGCTCAAGGAGATCGCGTCCACGCTGAAGGAGCACGAGGAGTTGAAGATCCTAATCGAGGGCCATACGGACAACGTCGGCAACGCCGCATCGAACCTGTCGTTGAGCGAGGCCCGCGCGGCCGCCGTGAAGACGGCCCTGGTGACGGATTTCGGGCTCGACGAAAGCAGGATTACTACGCAGGGGTTCGGCGACACGAAGCCGGCCGTTCCGAACGCTACAGCCGAGGGTCGCGCGCAGAATCGGCGCGTCGAGATCGTGAAGATGTGAGACGCCGCGCACGGTAGGTCCGACTCCGCCGAGGTGTCTGGAACCGGCTCCGTGCGATGGGTCGGACGGCAGCGGCAGGACTGCACACGCGGGTCCGGAGTGCGGCCGGTACGCCCGCGGCACATTGCACGGGCAGATCACGGGCCGCACTCCGGCAGGATCAGTGCGGCCAGGCGGCCCAGTTGCCGCAGTAGGCGCCGTTGTCGGAGCCGAGCGGCGAACGCTGCGTCCCGAGGATGAACGCGTTCATCACGGCACGCGGGCTGACGATGAGCTTGCCCGTCTTCGCATTGACGGCTATGCGGCCGAAATGGCCCAGCTCCAGCCCGTGACCTTCCTCGTGCAGCGCCACGGTCTCGACGTCGGTGCCGGGCCCGCCGGACGTGGACCAGGCGAACGCGTCGTTGTACCAGATCTCCTTGAGCGCCGTGTCCGAGCAATGGTTGCCATCGATGTCGGTGGGATTGCCGTTGCCATCCACCCAGACCAACGTGAAGGTCACGCCCAGGACCGAGGTGCTCGCGCCCGGCCCGAGGATCAAATCGAAGATGCCGCCCGGCAGGAAACCCATCGTGGTGATGTCGGCTTGCAGGGCATCGCTAAGGGTGCCACCGAGCACCAGACTTGGAAAACTGGCCAGCGCCAAGTTGACCTTCGTGAGGTCGAGTTTGGAGCAGCGGACAGCGTCCCACGTACCGAACGCGGCATCGATCGACGCCTCCGCCGGGACTGACCCATTCGCAGTCATGAACGGTTCGAAGTTGCCCCAGGTGAGCCCGGGTCCGGTTGCGCCACGGCGCGGGTCGCCCGCCACCCACTGTGACGACAGCCGGAGATTGTGATCGCTGGCGAAGACCACGATCGGCGACGCCGGGTTCGCGCCGGGCGAGAGCGACAGCTCGGCCCGGGCAACCGCGTAGCCGGCTCCCGCCGACGCCAGCCTGGCGTTGATCTCATCGAGCCTTGCCTGGATGTAGCCTTCGTCGAGCACCGGCCCGGCGGTCCTGGCGAACGCCGGACCGAAATCCTCGTCCGCCGGAGCGGTCGTGCGCTCCGCACAACCGGTCACGGTGCCGAGAACGAGAAGGACACCGACCGGCCTCTGCCACGACGTCATGCTGCACCTCCACTGGCTCGGGGAGAGGAACATGCCACCTGGCTTGTTCCAATGGGTTGGGTAAGGATCTGGTTCCGGAGTATTGCCGCCGAGTCCGGGACGGCACCGGGAGCAGGACTGAAGCCATCCCGCGGTCTCCGCAATGTTATCTGCCCCGACTGGAGCGGGCAAGAACTCCGGATCCGCTGGAAGGCGACCTCGGGATGGCCCCGAGTTTCCCGGGTCGGGTTCAGCTCCCTTCTGCGTTGTATCGAACCCGCCAGCGCACGGCACCGCCCCGCTCGCTCTCGAGCCGGATCACGCGCATGCCGCCCTCGAACCGCTGCTCCGCGACGCGAGCGCCCTCGGCCGTGACGCCGTCGAACCGGAATCCGGCCGGCTCGTTCAGGTACAGCACGTACGGATCGCCGGCCACGATCTCGCTCTCGCCGATCAAGGCGTCGCCGCACCATGCGACATCATGCAGGTCGGGCCCGCCGCACGTGACGTGACGGCCGGTTGCCAGCACCTGCGGATGCGCGACGCGTCGGCGCAGACAAAGCACCTGTACCTCGAACGTCGAGTCGATCGGGCCCGGCCACAGCGTGTCGCGCACCACGCCGAGCGAACGACGCGTCCAGAAGTCGAACGCGACGTAGTCCGTGCCCGTCGCGAGACCGAGCTCGGAAAGCGGAATCGCCCCGTCGTCGTCGCGCGTGCGCGCCAGCACCGTCCACTGCTCGAACGGCCGCGCGATGTCGAGCTGGTACAGCGACACGACCTCGCGCTGGTCCGCGTCGAACGGACGCGGGCCGGACCCGCTCAGTTCCGTGTTCGCCAGCGCGAGGAGCGATGAACGCGACGGGTCCACGTCGTACAGCTGCTCCGGCCGCGTGAACAGCACGGGCGCCGTCCGCTTCGCCGCCTCGACCCGCTCGGTGCGATAGACCTCGGGCCGGTCGGTCAGCATCAGCACGGAGCCGGTGAGCGATGTGAGCGTCGCGGCACGGTAGCCGTCCGGCTGGTGCAGCTCGATGTGGTCGGGGTCGTTCCGCCAGACGACGTTGTTGAACGAGTTGTACTGCGCGAAGGAGCCGTAGCCGAAGCCGTCGTCGCCCACCCGTACGCCGTCCACCAGGCCGATCAGCTCCGGCCGAATCCCCCAGCACGCGAGCAGATAGACATCGCGGCCGATCGCGTCGCGAACTTGGCGCACGAAGCCGCGGAACACGGCCTCGCGGTCGAGGCCGTGTTCGTCGAAGTACGACGCGTTGCTGTTGTAGCCCTCGTAGCGGAGGTGGCGCAGCGCATCGAGCTTGAAGTACGTCCATCCCATGTCGCGGAGCACCCGGTACACGGGCGTGACCAGCGTGTCCATCGTGCCCGCCGCACTGCCATCCATCACGTACCCGACCCAGTTGCCGCGCGCGGGCCGGCCGTCGTCGGTACGCACGAACCAGCGCGGATGCGACGTCGCCGCCGCGCTGTCCTGGAAGCTTACGTTGGTCCAGATGCCGGGCTCGAGCCCGCGGTCGCTGATGTAGCGCCGCATGGCGTCGAGACCGGACGGGAACTTTTCGTTGGCCTCGAGCCAGTGGTCCGGCAGCCCGATGGGCAGCCGCTGGTAGCCGTCATCGATCTGGAGGTAGTCGTACCCGAACGGGTGCAGCACCTCGCCCAGCACATCAGCGGTGGCGTGGATGTCCTGCTCGGTCACGCGGTCGAAGAACGCGTACCACGAGGTCCAGCCGGCGACCGACTTCGTCCACGGCCGATACTCCCACGGCCGGTACTCGGTCAGCCCGCGATGCCGCTGGTAGAAGCGCGGGCGGAACCGGAGCGTCACTTCGCCGCCGCTCGCGGTTAGGTCGTATGCGACGATGCTGTCCGCATCCGGCGCGGGCTCGAGCCGCACGCTGGCGGGGAAATCCACCGAGAGCACCCAGTCGTACCGGCGGTCGTAGACGGCGCGGTTCAGCCGGTTCGTCGCGGGACCGACCGCGTCGCGCACGACACGCAGCCCGTCCTCGCGCGGCTCCGCCTCGGCCGCGAACGCCTCCGGCGAACCGCGCACCGTGCCCGCGAGCGTGAGCCGGCCACCGCGCGCGGTCCACTTGAGCACCTGCGTAACGCGGCCGCCGGTCGTGTCCGTGAGCTGGACGAACGAGACCTCGGCGCCGGGCGAGGTGATGCCGCCATCGAACAGCACGCTCCCGTGGTAGCGGACCAGGACACGGCCGTCGCGGATCTCCACGTCGGCCGGCGCGTCGGGTGGTTCGCTGAAGGCCTGGGCCCGGACGAGGGCGGGCACGAGGAGGGCGGCGGCGAGGAGGGCGGCGCGTTTCAGCATCCCGGCAGGTTGCGGCCCGGCGCGGCAAAGGGCAAGACCGGACGCCTGGGCCGCACGTCACGCCGGGCGACGCAGCCCGTTCACGGGTCGCGTCCGATCGACGCGTAGTAGCCGGCGACCCGCTGGCTCGAGCCCGGTTGTGTGTAGACGTCGGGCGCCCGCGACTCGATCACGCCCGCGATCACCTCGGCCACTTCCTCCGCGCTCTGTGAATTCGGCATCTGCCGCGAGTCCGGTCCGCCGTGCAGCGCGTTCAGGCCGAAGTCCGTCCGCACAACGCCGGGAGAGACGAGCGAGAACTGGATGCCGGGGTGCGTCGCCTGGACCTCGGCGCGGAACATCGCGGTGAGCGCGTCGAGGAAGTGCTTGGCGCCGGAGTACGCGGATCGGATCGTGGCGAAGGGAATGCGGCCGAGCATGGACGAGATGTTGATGACCTGCCCGGTCCCGCGTTCCCGGAAATGCGGCAGCACCTCCTGCATGCCGTAGAGCGAGGGCAGGACGTTGAGGCGCATGACCTGGTCGATGTCGTCGTCGGTCAGCCCCGAAGGAGAACGGGAAATGCCGCGGCCGACGTTGTTGACCCAGACGTCGATCCGGCCGGACCGGGACAGTGTTTCGGCGACGACCCGTTGCACTTCGTCGCGGACGGACACATCCGCCACGACCGCGTGTGCCTTTTCGCCACACGCCCGCGCCACTTCCGCGAGCACGTCCGCGCGCCGCGCGACCAGCACGAGGCGGAAGCCGCGTTCCGCCAGCAACCGGGCCGTGGCGGCGCCGATGCCGGCGCTCGCGCCCGTGATCACGACCACTCGTTCCTCCACTCAGGACCTCTCTCTCGTGTACACCCGATACGTCCACGGCTCGAGCTCGAGCGCCGTCGCTTCCGTGAACGCCGCGGTCGCGCCCCCGAAGACATCGAGGTACCGGCCATGATGGCGCGTTCCCGCGAACGTCGCGGTGTGCGACTCGGCCGAGAGGTTGAACACGGCGAACACGCCGTCCCTCTCGTTCGCGCGCACGAAGCTGAACACATACCGCTCGGCGCTGTTGGGGACTTTCTCCATGAGCGCGCCGCGGGGCGCGTTCCAGAGCGCGGTGTTGCCGTGCTTCAGCGCGAACAGCCGGCGGTACAGATCGCCCACGGGATGTTCCCGCCAGACGATCGGGTCCTTCTCGAAGAACGCGAGCCGCTTTTCGTTGCCAGCTTCCTGGCCGCAATACAGGAGCGGAATCCCGTCACCCACGACCGAGAGTGCGATCGCCGCGTGCAGGCCTTTGCCGAAGCGCTCGAATTGCGTGCCCTTCCACGAGTTCGTGTCGTGGTTGGCGATGAACGTCATGCGCATCGCTTCGGGTGGCCAGGCCTTCTCGCGCCACGAGTAGTAGCGGACGAGCGCGGTCGTGTCGGCGGCGCCTCGTGTGATCGCGTGTAGCGCGTCGTTCCAGGTCCAGGCGTACGTCGCGTCGAACGCCCGCGTGTGGAGGTCGCGCGCCTCCCACTCGGCCAGCATGAAGACGGGCCGGATCGCATCGAGCACGGACCGCGCCGTGTCCCAGAAGTCACCCGGCACGTACCCGGCGACGTCGCAGCGGAACCCGTCGATGTCCGCCTCGCGGACCCAGTACGACATCGCCTCGAGCATGTAGCGGCGCAGCCCGGGCTGGCCGAAATCCAGGTCAACGACGTCGGACCAGTCCCACCACGGTGTGGACCGGAGCTGGCCGGCGGCGTCGCGCGCGTACCACTCGGGATGCTCGGCGACCAGCGGGTTGTCCCAGGCCGTGTGGTTGGCGACCCAGTCGAGGATCACGTGCATGCCGAGCGCGTGGGCCGCGGCGATGAACCGCTTCAGGTCATCGAGCGTGCCGAATTCCGGGTTGACGCCGAAGTAGTCGCGCACGGAGTACGGACTCCCGAGGCTGCCCTTCCGGTTCTTCTCGCCGATCGGGTGGATCGGCATCAACCAGATGATGTCGACGCCGAGACCGGCCAGCCGCGGCAGGTGCGCCTCGGCTGCGCCGAACGTGCCGGCCTCCGTGAACTGGCGCGTGTTCAGCTCGTAGAGCGTGGCGTCGAGGCTCCAGTCGGGATGCATGGCCTCGAAAGTACGCGGGCTGGCAAGTCCGGTCGATGGCCCGTCGGGAGGGGGCCTCCGCGGGCGGGCGTCAACTCGCCGCCACGGGCTTCTCGACCTTGCGGAGCGCGACCGCGTTCATGCAGAAGCGGAGCCCGGTGGGCGGCGGCCCGTCCGGAAACACGTGACCGAGATGCGCGTCGCACACGTTGCACGTCGTTTCGACCCGCACCATGCCGAACGCATGGTCGCCGTGGTACGCGATCACGTCGGGCTCGACCGGCGCCGTGAACGAAGGCCAGCCGGTGCCGGACTCGAACTTCGTCGCCGAATCGAACAGCAGCGTGTCGCAACACACGCAGGCGTACCGGCCGGGCTCGAACAGGCTGCACATCTCCGAGCTGAACGGCCGCTCCGTCCCCTTCCGCCGCGTCACCTGGTACTGCTCCGCCGTAAGACGCTCGCGCCATTCCGCATCGGTGCGCTCGACCCGGCGCGGTGGCGCGGGATTGCCGGCCCGCGTGATCTTCAGGATGTCGTTCCAGCTCTGCATGATCCCCCCCGTGGCCCGGCCCTACCAGAAGACGCGCTGCGCCCAGCTCTTGAGGTGGACCCGCTTGGACTTCTTCTTGGGCACGATCACGTTCACCTTCGCGCCATGGAAGCCGTCCAGCTCGAAACGCGATTCGCCGATGTACTTGCGCGCCTCATCCTGGAGTGGACCGAGCGTTCGCTTCTTCTGCTGCTCGACCTTGTCCATCCAGCCGGCCTGACCCATCTGGCTCATGAAGAAGTACAGCAGGTCGCTGTCATCGGCGCCCGCGATCAGGTAGCAACCCAGCAACGGGTACGCCCCGAACAGCGTCTCCGCCGACGGCAGCGAGTTCGCCTTCAGAAAGGCATTCGCCGTCTTCATCTCGTGGTAGTCCCGGCCCAGCAGGAACAGCGTGTTCGCCAGCTTGGCGCCCGACGCCGCCGCGCCCGTGGCCGCGCTCGCGGCCGCGCCACCCGCGCCGAAGCCGCCCGCGGTAGCCGCCACGTCCACCGCGAACTTGACCGTGTTAACGGTGGCGAGCCGCGCGGAGTTGTCGCGGTTCCGCGCGATGAGCTGACGCACCGCCTTGGCCGCCGCCTGCGGGTCGCCCGGCAGGATGTCGCAGCGGATGGTCCGCTTCAGCGTGTACGCCTTGTGACCCTCCACCGCCGTGTTGACCCACTCCTTCACCATGTCCTTGCCGGCGAAGACCGTCGAGATGTAGGGCGTGTACATGCTGGCGATGCCGAGCAAACCCTTGGTCGTGATGACGGCCAGCTCCTCCGCCATCATCATGTCGAAGTCCTCGCGCTCGCCCGGCTCGATGCCCACGATCTTGAACACGGAGCCGATCGCGTCGAAGATCGGGATCGCGCCCACCACGTCCGGCAACGCCTTGCCCGCCGCCTTCGCAACCTTGCCCGCGAAATCGAAGCCGGCGTCCGCCACCCCCCTCGCATCACTCGAGATGGACGAGCCCTTCTTGCGCAGGTGCGTGCCCGAGAACGTGCTCTCGAATGCCTTCTGCCAATGCGCCGCGATCACGGCCTTTGCGGCCAGCTCGGTCTCGAGGCGGGCCCGCCCAACGGGTTGCACCATGGTTCGATTCTCCACGTGGAGGGATGAGGCGGCGCGGTCACGGACGTGGCGATTCCACGACCGTCCGGTCGCGAATGGAATCGAGACTCCCGCGGCGGTGACGCCGCAGGGGACCGGATTCGTCTTCCATTTGTAAGGGACTGAACTGAGAAGTTAATCCTGTCTGCGCCGCGTTGACAAGTCGGTGCCGACCCGCCGTCCGCTCCCGACCCGCACCTTCCCTGGCCGTCACGCACCGACGGGCATCGCTGCTTCTCGCACCCGCCCGCAATGCGCCATGCGTCGCACCGCGACCCCGCTCCCGCGCGAGCATCGCCATGGCATCGAACCACCGACTCACGCCGCCCGCTTGACGTCTCCGGCG
>CAVSWS010000017.1:0-21692 GCA_963731765.1 uncultured Chloroflexia bacterium | reverse complement strand
CGGACTATACCGTCTGGTCGGACGACCCGACTGAGATCACGCAGCCCAACCGGCTCGGCTGGC
Organism: uncultured Chloroflexia bacterium; assembly: GCA_963731765.1. Taxonomy (GTDB): domain Bacteria; phylum Chloroflexota; class Dehalococcoidia; order DSTF01; family WHTK01; genus WHTK01. The sequence continues at coordinate 21,629 of CAVSWS010000017.1, read as the reverse complement.
TCGAAGTGGCGTCGGATATGGCGAAGCAGACGCAGGACCTGCACGAGTTTGCTGCATCCGTTGCGGCGGACGGCTATACGACGGCCGTGCTCCTGGGCATGGGAGGCTCCAGCCTGGCGCCGGAGGTACTTCACACCACGTTTGGGACGGCGCAGGGGCGCCTCGGATTGCATGTCCTGGATGCGACGCACCCAGACCAGGTGCTTGAGCTGACCGATTCGCTGGACCTTGCGAAAACGCTGTTCGTGGTGGCCAGCAAGTCCGGCTCGACCATCGAGACCATGTCACAGTTCCGCTACTTCTGGGACCTCATTCCCGAAGGGGCGCATTTCATCGCGATCACGGACCCCGGCTCCGGTCTGCAAAAGCTGGGCGAGCAGCACGGCTTCCGTCGCGTCTTCCTCAACCGCCCCGACATCGGTGGTCGTTACTCGGCGCTCTCGTATTTCGGTATGGTGCCGGCCGCGCTGATCGGGGCGAACCTGGATGCGATGCTTGGCGAAGCGATGGCCATGGCGGCAGCCTGCGAGTTGCCATCCGCGGCCGCGAACCCCGGCGCCTGGTTCGGCGCCGTCATGGGCGAAGCAGCGCTGGCCGGCCGCGATAAGCTGACTCTCTTCCTGCCGCCCGCTATCGAGTCCTACGGCGACTGGGTAGAGCAACTCCTGGCTGAATCGACCGGTAAGGAGGGGAAGGGCATCATCCCCATCGTCGGCGAGACGCCGGCGCCACCTGAGACCTACGGCCAGGACCGCCTCTTCGTCTCCATCGGGGAGAGCACGGACTTCGCCGGGCTCGAAGCCGCCGGCCATCCCGTCGTCCAGCTGCCGTTCTCCCGCCCCGATCAGCTCGGCGCCGAGTTCTTTCGCTGGGAGTTCGCTACGGCCATTGCGGGCCAGCGATTGCACATCAACCCGTTCGACCAGCCCAACGTGCAGTCGGCGAAAGACGCGACGTCTCGCATCCTCGAAGAGAACATTACGGAAGCACCCGAGACGCCTTCGATATCCGATTTGCTGGCGACGGTGAAGCCCGGCGATTACATCTGCATCCTTGCCTACATGCCACGAAACCCCTCGACGCACACGGAGCTCCAGGCCCTGCGTCTGGTCCTGCGTGACCGTTACCTGCTGCCGACCATGCTCGGTTTCGGACCGCGCTACCTGCACTCGACGGGCCAGCTGCACAAGGGCGGGCCCAACTCCGGTGTCTTCATCCTCATCACCGACGACGCGAACCGCGATGCACCGATCCCCGGTGTCTCCTACACATTCGATAGACTGCGGAAGGCACAGGCCCTCGGCGATCTGCAGTCCCTTCAGGCCGCGGGCCGTCGGGTGGCGCATGTCCACATTGAGGGCGACCGCACGTACGCCCTGCAAGCACTCGCGAGGGGGCAAGCCTAGGGGAGGCAGTATGAAAATCGGACTGGTTGGACTGGGACGCATGGGCGCCGGTATTGCGGAACGACTGCGTCGCAGTGGTCACGAGGTCATTGGTTACGACCAGAACCCCGCGATATCACAGGTGAAGTCGCTGGGAGACCTGGTCAAGGCACTCCCCCAACCGCACGTCGTCTGGGTCATGGTGCCGGCGGGCGGACCCACTCAGGCCACCGTGGACGAGCTGGCCGAGATGATGACTGTTGGCGACATCATGATCGACGGCGGCAACTCCTACTACAAAGACAGCATGCGCCGCGCTGCCGTTCTCAAGCAGAAGGGCATCAGCTTCATGGACGCCGGTACCAGTGGCGGCGTGTGGGGCCTGCAAGAGGGTTTCAGCCTCATGGTCGGCGGCGACAAGGCAGCCTACGACAAGATCGAGCCGATTATTCAGGCCCTCGCCCCGTCGCCTGAGACCGGCTACGGCTACATGGGGCCCTCCGGTGCCGGCCACTTCGTCAAGATGGTGCACAACGGCGTCGAGTACGGCCTCATGCAGGCCTACGCCGAAGGCTTCGAGATCATGGAGGCCAAGAAAGAATTCAACCTGGACCTCCATCAGATCGCCGAAGTATGGCGCTATGGCAGCGTCGTGCGCTCCTGGCTGCTCGACCTCGCCGCTAACGCCCTGGAAGAGGACCCCAAGCTGGCGCAGCTCGACGCGTACGTGGACGACTCCGGGGAGGGCCGCTGGACGGCGCAGGAGTCGATCGAGCTGGCAGTGCCGGCGCCGGTGATCACTTCGTCCCTCTATGCACGGTTCCGTTCGCGCCAGGACGAACCGTTCGGGCCTCGATTGCTCGCTGCGCTGCGCAACCAGTTCGGCGGCCACGCGGTGCACAAGCGGTGAATTCCAGTACCGGTGGATGAGTCCGGACGCATCAGGGTTCGGAGTGGCCCCAACTGTCATGTCTGAAGTAGAACTCAGAGCCAAGCCAGACGAAGTCGCCGCGCAGGATATCGTCATCATCGGCGGCACCGGCAGTCTGGCGCGACTCAAGCTCTTTCCTGCCCTCTACGACCTGACCGCCGACGGTCAGATGCCGCCGGAAGGCAAGGTCATCGGCGTTGCCCGCTCAGTGATGAGCAACGATGCGTATCGGGAGTTAGCGCGACAGGCTGTGCAGCTTCACGCGCGCAATGAATACGACGAGGACGTGTGGCAGAAGCTTGCATCGCGTTTGCAGTACATCCGTCTGAACACGGACGGCTACGACGACTTGAAGGCAGCTCTGACCCAGCCGGAGCGCCTGGTCTATTTGGCGATCCCGCCGTCAGCCTTCGGCGAGACCGCGCGCGCCCTCGCGAAGCACGATCTGGTCCGAGGCACCCGGCTGCTGATCGAGAAGCCCTTCGGCCGCGACCTGCAGTCGGCTCTCGCTCTGGACCGGGAGCTGCGCGATGTCCTGGACGAATCGCAGATCTTTCGCATCGACCACTACCTGGGCAAGGAAACGGTGCAGAACATCCTCGTCTTCCGCTTCGGCAACTCGGTGTTCGAGCGCGTCTGGAACCGCGACGCCATCGATCACATCGAGGTCACTGTGGCCGAATCGGACGGCATCGATGGCCGCGGCGCCTTCTACCAGGAGGTGGGGGCGCTGCGTGACGTGGTGCAGAACCACCTGCTCCAGATCCTCTCCCTTCTAACCATGGAGGCGCCGGCTTCCTTCGACGCCGAGGCGATCCGGGACGAAAAGGCGAAGCTGCTGCACGCCGTCAAGCCGCTGGACCCATCCCAGGTCGTGCGCGGCCAGTACCGTCGCGGGCATATCGATGGCCGCGAGGTCACCGGCTACCTCAGCGAGAAGGACATCCCGCCGGAGTCGGACGTCGAGACTTACGTGGCCGCCCGCGTGGAAATCGAGAACTGGCGCTGGGCTGGCGTGCCGATATTCCTGCGCACCGGCAAGCGCTTGCCCTACAAGGCCACCCAGGTCGAGATTGCCTTCAAAAATGTGCCGCGCTCCTATTTCGGCGGCACCGCCACGGCCGGCCTGCGCCCGAATACGCTCCAACTCAGCATCCAGCCAGAGGAGCAGATAGATTTCTCATTCATGGCCAAGATCCCGGGCCCTTCTATCCGCGTGAAGCCGGTGACGATGAACTTCGGCTACGACGGCAACTTCAGCGCCGAACCCGCCGAGGCTTACCAGCGTCTGATCCTTGACGCCATGTGCGGCGACGCGTCCCTGTTCGTGCGGGCCGACAGCGTGGAGCGGGCCTGGCAAGTGGTGCAGCCCACCCTGGACAACCCGCCGCCGCTGCATCATTACGAAGCCGGTACCTGGGGCCCGAAGGAGGCGGACGAGCTCGTCGCCGGCCTCGACTGGAACCTGAAGTAGTAGCCACGAGCGCCGCGCTTCGACGTGGATTTGCTTCTCCTCGGGAACTCGGCAAGCGCTATGGGAGATTGTTGGCTCCCCTTGCAATGACCAGGGCTTACTCATGCCTCTCGATGGTCATTGCGAGGTGGCGGACCGGCGTGGCTATCTCGCATCGTGCACCCATGTTTGTCTTGCTCAAGGTCGCCCGGCGGACTGCCCTTCGCAGCTTGAAGCTCGCGGCCCGGAGCCTGTAGCTTCACACCATGCACTACACACGCCTCTACGCCGACAACGACGGTCTCTCCCACTTCGCCGATGGCGATATCGCGATGAGCGAGATGGCATATGCGCCCCCGGCGCCTCCGTTTTCCCTGTCGCAGGCCGAGGGCGCGACGGGCGTGGCGGTGGCGGAGATGCCGCCGGGTTGGGTAGGCGACTGGCACCCTTCGCCGCGGCTGCAGTGGTGGTTTCAGCTGGCTGGCGAGGTCGAGGTTGAGGTGAGCGACGGTGAGAAGCGTCGCTTCGTCGCCGGCAGCATCGTGCGCGTCGAGGACACCCACGGCCGTGGCCACATCACGCGCGCCGTTAGCAGCGAGCCCGTGCGCGCGGTCTACGTCCATCTACCGGAGTAGCGCGAGCGCGTATTGCTAACCGCCTGCTTCTCGTCTCCTCGTTGCGACGTATCGACCGGATTGAGAGCCGAAGCAACCTCGGTTCGCGTTTAGAGAGCCTGACGGCGCACCAGGGCTAATTCGCCTCGCTATCGCGATGGACTCGCAACGGGGCGACCTAGTCTCTGCCTGAAAGCCCCGAATTACGCCCCGACGGGCGTCTCGGCTCGGACGGCGCTGAAGCAGTCGCCACAGTAGACGGGGCGGTCGAGCTTTGGCACGAAGGGCACGGTCGCCTCTTTGCCGCATCGGGCGCAGGTAATGGTGGAAGTGTTCTCGGGCGATGCGCTGCCGCCGCGGCTTCTGCGGTTGGCCCGACAGGTGGGGCAGCGCTGGGGCAGGTTCATCAGGCCCTTTTCGATATAGAAACCTTGCTCCCCGGCCGTGAAGACGAACGGCTGACCGCAATCGCGACAGTTTAAGGTCTTGTCCTGGATTTCCATTTGCCCCTCCAGGCACCGGCACAGGCCGGACTCCACCCTGCTAAAGGATCGATCCCTCGAAGCTCAGAAACGCGTGGGCGGGGAAGCCTTCGGGAGTCTAGGCAAGCCTCAGGTGAAAGTCAACATGTGAACAAATAAGTCGTGAAACGCTTATCGGCGAGTGGTGCGACGGCGCTGCGGCTCGCGGGCAGCCGAACGCGCGGGGGCCCGGTTAAGGCTCGCCGGCCGGTTCTTGAGGTCGACGCGATAGGCCGGCGCGGTTATCGGTAGCTCCGTGCAGACGCCCGGGTCGTTCAGGCGCGCGAGCACTCGCTCTTCCACCAGGCGCTCCAGCGATTCTTCGCTGACCGTGAACACCGTGGGCAGCCGCGCGTTGTAGCGGTGGTTGATCAGCTGGAACAGGCGGTCACGTACCCATGCGACGTCCGACTGCGCACCGAGGTCGTCCAGGACCAAAAGCGGGGCGTTGCGAAGCTGGTTGAAGCCCTCCAGGAAGCCGGGCCCGGAGTGGTCCGACATCAGATGGCGCAGGTAGTCCAGCAAGTCTGCCACGAAGAAGAACACCGGCCTCTCGCCGCGTTGACGGCAGCGATTGGCAATTGCGGCGGCGAGATGAGTCTTGCCGCAGCCGTTGGCGCCGAAGATCAGCAGCCAGCCCTCCGGCGACTCGGCGAAATCGAGGGCGGAGCGATAGCCGTTTTCCAGGCTCCAGCGTTCATCCTGCTTGAGATGAGGCACCGTGATGTCGAAGTTCTCGAAGGTCATCTCGCGGATGCGGTCGAGGTCGAGCGAGTCCGGCAGGTTGACGTCGATGGCGCGGGCCGCCGCTTCGACGTAGTAGACGCGTGCGATAGCCGGGTCCGTGAGACGCATGCGCTGTCGCTCCTCGATGCGGTCGAGGCTCAGGTTGGTCGTCACGACCGTGGGCAGCATGGCGTTATAGCGGTGGTTGAAGATCTGGAAGAGCTTCTCCTGCGCCCACGCCGTCGCGTTCTGGGTACCGAGGTCGTCCAGGATGAGGACGGGGGCGGTACGCACCTGCTCCAGCAGCAGGTCGTATGCCATATCGCTGTCGGGCTTGTATGAGGCGCGCAAGTGGTCCAGCAGGTCCGGCACGACGACGAACAGGGCAGCCTGACCGCGCTCGATGCAGCGGTTGGCGATCGCCGCGGCGACATGCGTCTTGCCTGCGCCCGATGGACCGTGGATCAGCAGCCACCCCTCCGGCTCCTCCGCGAAGGACTGAGCATCGGCCACCAGGCTACGGAACAGCTGGCGGTCGCGTGGGTTGGTGCTGCGGCCCTGCTCCAGGAGGTTCGAGAAGGTCAGGCGCGTCAACGGGCCCAGAGAGCTGTACTTCTGCAGCCGCTCGATGCGTGATTCCGGGCTCTCGGAGAGGGAACAGTCGCACGCCACCGCCTTGCCGAAGTCGGGGTCGTCCAGCGGCAAGTCACGACGCAGGAAGCCGGCCCCATGGCAGCGAGGGCAGACGTCCTTCTCGTCCTCGAACGACGCGTCGAGCTCAGCCCTCGCGGGCGTCGCGAATGCGTCGGAGGAGCTGAGCTCGGGCGCTAGTGCCTTCCCCAGGATCTCGTCCAGCCGTTTCACGCTTGCGTCCTTCCGTTGCCCAGCGCTGCAGGATCGCCGCGGCGTATCGCCACGAGCGCTTGTTCTGCAGCGCCGCCTCGTTCAGCGCCTCCTCGATCCACTCGAGGGGGTATAGCTCCTCCGCCTCATGCAGCTCCTGCGCCACCACGGGGGAGAGAGGGCCGATGTTTTCTTCGTAGAGCTGATAGATATTTGCGCGCTCCAGCAGTGGCGCCTGCTGCACGGGCGGGAGCACCCGGCCCAGATCGATGCGACCGTCCTGCAGCTGCTCGATAGAGCGACGTCCACTCGGGGTGTTCAGGAGGTACATGCGCTCCTGGCGCCCCGTGTGCTCGATGTCCAGCGAGAGCAGCGTGCCGCGCTCGACCGCCAGCCCGAGGCCGGCCTCGAGCCGCTCGGTAGGGTCGTTGTCTTCGCCCAGCGTCGCCATCAGCGGCGACTCGGCGCGCAGCTCGTTCAACGTCACGAAGCGCGGGTAGCCCTTGCGCCGGCCGAGCGCGTAGAAGACGTACAGAGACACGCGCAGCTCGGCGTCGTCCTGTATGTACGGCAGGACGTGGGAGAAGAAGACGCTCGGGATCGTCGTAGCGCGTCCGCCCGCAGGGAACCCCGCGAATGCAGGACCTACCTGCCCCCGCGTCATCACGAGCTGGCTCCGTGGGCTCGAATCGGACCGGGCCCGCGACCGCTGCGCATCGCTCTCGCGCTGCTCCGCTTCCGAAATGGGGAAGTAGTCTGGGGGGACACCCGCCACGCCCACCGCGCATGGGCTTCGCCCCCGCTACCCCTGTCCGGAAGGTTCGTTCGTCGAAGCAGCAGCGCTCTGCCGGCGGTGCAACCGCTCATCGGTGGACGGGTTCTCCGGAGGGGACCCCGGCGAAGTCCTCGAACTTCGAGATCTCGTCGAGGAAGCGCACCTCCATCACGCCCGTGGGGCCGTTGCGGTGCTTGGCGATGATGATCTGGGCTTTGCCGTGGGGGTACGGGTCGTTCTCGCGGTCCGGGTGGAGGGCTTCCCACTCCTCCCGGCGCATGTACATCTCCTCGCGGTAGATGAACATGACGATGTCGGCGTCCTGCTCGATGGAGCCGGACTCGCGCAGGTCGCTCAGCATCGGGATGTGGGGCTGGCGCTGCTCCGGCGCACGCGAGAGCTGGGAGCCGGCGACGATGGGCACATTGAGCTCGCGAGCAAGCTGCTTCAAGGAGCGCGTGATGTTGCTCAGCTCCTGCACGCGGTTGTCGCTGCGACTGCCCTGGATCAGCTGCAGGTAGTCCAGGATCACGAGGTCGAGCCCGTGCTCCCGCTGCAGACGGATTAGCTTGGCGCGCAGCTCCGGGATCTGGATCATCGCCGTGTCGTCGACCCAGATCTGGGCGCCGGCGAGCACGCCGTGAGCGTGCATGATGCGACCCTCTTCGCGCTCGTTGTGCATGCCGAGGCGCAGATGGGCGGAGTTGACCTCCGCTTCCGCGGCGAGCAGTCGTTGGGCGAGCTGCTCACCCGCCATCTCCAGCGAGAACACCGCGACCTTGGCATGCGAGCCGATCGCGGCGTTGCGGGCGAAGTTCAGCATCAGGGCGGTCTTACCGACACCTGTACGGGCGGCCACGATGATCAGGTCGGACGGGTTGAGGCCGCCCAGGATGTGGTCGAGGTCGCTGAGGCCGGTGCGGACGTGGCCGTGGTAGGGCAGCGCGGCGTCATCGGCGTCTGGTGGGTCCAGGAACGGCTCGAGGAAGTCACGGATGTGCGTGAAGTCCCGTGACGCCTCGCCACCGCGCAGGGCATACACCATCGACTCTGCCTTGGCCAGCGATTGTTCGAGGTCAGAGCCGCCCTGGAAGGCGATCTGGGCGATGTTGGTCGCGACGCCCAGCATCTGTCGGTAGACGGCATCACGCCGGACGATCTGGCCGTAGTGCTCGACGCCGACCGAGGTGGGCAGGTTGAGCACCAGCTCGCTGAGGTACGTCAGGCCGCCGACGTCTTCCAGGTGTCCTCGGCGGTCCAGCTCGTGGGCCACCGTCACCTGATTGATCGTCTCTCCGCGCTCGGAGAGCGCCATGCAGGCCTCGTACGTCCAGGCGTTGGTCTCCCGGAAAAAGTCGCTGGGACGCAGGATGGGAAGGATCTTGAGGATCGCTTCCTCATCCACCATGAGGGAGGCTACGACCGATTCCTCGGCCTGAATGTCATGAGGCGGTAGCTGCTCGAACATGGGTGGCGGGACCCTTGCTTGTCGATCGTTCCTGCTTGCGGTTGTTGCGCGGCCCGCTTGAGGCCGTCAGGGGTTAGGCTTCGACTTCCTCGCCCTCGTCTTCCTCCGTCTCGGGCTCCGCGGCCGGCGCTTCCGGCTCCGGCATCACGCCGCCCTCCGGGGCGACCTGCACGGATACGGTGGCGACGACGTTGCGCGTCAGGTTCACGGGAACCTGATACGTGCCGACATCCTTGATCGGTTGCTTCAGGGTGACCTGGCGGTGGCCCACGTTGCTGGCGCCGTGCTCATTCAGGGCCTCGGCGATGTCCGTGGCGGTGACGGAGCCGAAGAGACGTCCCTGCTCACCGACGCGCGCCGTAATCACGATCGGCGCCTTGGCCAGTGCGGTTGCGATGGTGCGAGCGCCCTCGTCGATCTTTTCCTGCTCCTTCGCCAGTGCCTTGGCGCGAGCCTCTGCCTGCTGGACGGTGGAGGTGTTCGCAGGCGCGGCGAGCTGTCGTGGCAGCAGGTAGTTGCGAGCGTATCCGTCCGCAACATTCTTGATCTCACCGGCGTAGGCTGTGCCTTCGACGTCGTTTAGAAACACTACACGCATTCTGGTTGTCTTCTCCTATTCAGTGCGGGGGTTCTTCACCCTAAGGATACCCTGCCCGCGCCAAATAAATGGTTCGCGGCTCTCGTCGCCCCGTTCTTCAGACATCCTTGAGTTGAAGAACGACGGGGAAGGCGACGAAAGCCGTTCGCCGAATCATCCGTCGCAGGGGCGGGGTTTTCAAGGAAGTCTGGTTTCGTTGACGACTGATATTGTTCCACATATCGAAGCGTCAGCTTTGAGCTTGGTATTACGGCTTCATATATAGAACATGCGTCCTGTCCATATGTCAAGCATTTGTGCGGGCTTCTTGGAATCTCAGTTGCTCGCTCCACGGGTGACCCGCATGCGCGGTTTGTAATGCGGATGCAAGCCATTGGCGCTGGCCATAGTCCAGCAGCGGGAGGCAGACCTCGAAGTCTCGCTGGTTCTTCGCCGGCATAGCCGCGCCGGGCCGACCGGCCTTGTATAGCAGCTGCACTTCGATGGCGAGATACGGCACGCCCTCTCGCATGGTGATCAGCGTGTCGAGAGGGCGGCGCACGGCCTCGTTGCGGCGATACACCCACTCTTCGCCCTCGCACTGGTCCAGCATGAGCTGCAGGCGCCAGGGGCTGTCGGCAGATTCGCGGCACCAGATGTCATGGATCGGCTCGTCCAGCCATTCGCCGCCACGCCAGGGGCGCAGGCCTTCCGGAGGCTCAGCGCACCACAGCTCGAGGCCGTCGAGCTGGCGCTGCACTGCGAGCTGGTCCCAGCGCAGGCAGCCGATGTCGATGTCGCCATGAGGGCGGCTTTCGTAGCCCAGGAAGCCATCGATCGCCTGGCCGCCGGCGAACCACCACGGCACGTCCAGCCCTTGTAATCGCTCTACAACTTGCTCTCGAGACCAGGGCTGCCAGTCGTGTACCTCAGAGCCCTGTTGATTGTGGTCGGACACCCGTGTCTCCCAGTGCTTCCGATAGGCCGCCTTCGTAGGCGGGACGCATTTCCTGCAGTGGCACGTCGATGCTGGTCGACAGACGCAGATGGTCGCCGCCCGTCGTGCCGAGGCGCACGAAGGGCACCTCTATCCGTGCCAATAACGCCTCCAGCGATGCGATGTTGCTTTCCCGGACAGAGACCACCACACGCGATGCTTTTTCGCCGAACAGAGCGGCGTCGCGGCGGCCGCGGAAGCGTACACGGTCTGTCTCGAAGCCGATACCCTTCTGCAGGCAGGCCTCCGCCATCGTCACGGCCAGGCCGCCGTGGGAGCAATCGTGCGCCGAGCGCAGCAGCCTCTCGTTCGCGGCCTCCACGAGCACCCGCTGCACACGTGCCTCCAGGGCGAGGTCGATGCGCGGCGAGCCGGCGACGAGGCCGTGGAATTGGCGCAGGTACTCGCTACCTGCCAGCTGTGACGCGTCGGCGACGATGACGTCTTCCGTATCGGTTTCCTGGCGTTCGGCCGTCTCACCGATGAGGTAAACGATGTCGCCCTCGGCCTGGAAGCCGGCCGGCACGACATTCGCCACGTCCTCCAGCACGCCGAGAGCGCCGATCACGGGCGTCGGGTAGATCGCCGTGCCGGCCGATTCGTTGTAGAGCGAGACGTTGCCGGAGATCACCGGCACGCCTAGCGTCTCGCAGGCTGCCGCCATGCCTCGGATCGACTCCTCGAGCTGGAAGTAGACGTCAAGGCGCTCCGGGTTGCCGTAGTTCAGGCAGTCCGTGACCGCCACGGGCAGGGCGCCGGTGCAGGCGACGTTGCGGCACGCCTCCGCGACGGCCATCGCGCCGCCGGTGAAAGGATCGAGGTACGTCTTCACGCTGTCGCCGTCCGTCGCCACAGCGATCCCGCGCGGCGCTGCTTCCTTGATGCGCAGCACGGCGGCATCGGAGCCGGGCCCCACGACGGTGTTCGTCAGCACCTGGTGGTCGTACTGGCGCCAGATCCAGCGCTTCTCGCAGATCTCCGGCGAGCCAAGGAGCTGCAGAAGGGCCGCATTAGTGTCTGCAGTACCGCGCTCCCAGGCCAGCATGTCCGGCAGGAACGCCAGGTCGTAGGTCTGTAGCTCGTCCAGACCCTCGGGTCGCGTGCCCTGGCGGCGGTACTCGGGCGCGTCGGTAAACGTCGTGGCCGGGATGCGTACGGCCAGCTCATCGCCGTCGTAGATGCGCACGAGCTTGTCGTCCGTCACCTGGCCGATGACGTCGCAGTGGATCTCCCAGTGCTGGAAGTGGGCGATGACGTCGGCCTCGTGCTCCTTCTTGGCGATGACGATCATGCGCTCCTGCGACTCGCTGAGCATGACCTCGGCGGCGGTCATGCCGGTCTCGCGCCGCGGCACCCGCTGCACGTCGATCTCGATGCCGGCGTCACCGCGGGCGGCGCACTCGACCAGGGAGCTCGTTAGGCCGGCGGCGCCGCAGTCCTGCAGCCCGACGATCCAGTCGGCGTGCTGCTCTGCCAGCTCCACGCAGGCCTCCATCAGCAGCTTCTCCAGGAACGGGTTGCCGACCTGCACCGTAGGCCGCAGCTCCTCCTGGCCCGCCTCGAACGTGCGCGAGGCGAGCACGTTGGCGCCGCCGATGCCGTCGCGTCCGGTGTCGGCGCCGACGAGGATGATCGGGTTGCCTACGCCGCCGGCGATGGCGCTCAGCAGCTTGTCGCTGCGAGCGACGCCCACGCACATCGCGTTGACCAGCGGGTTGCCGTCGTAAGACTCGGAGAACGAGACCTCGCCGCCGACGGTCGGGATGCCGAGGCAGTTGCCGTAGCCGCCGATGCCGGCAACGACGCCACGGAACAGCGCTCGGTTGTGGGCGGCGCGCGGCGTGTCATCGCCGGTTGCCTCGCGGATGGGGCCGAAGCGCAGCGAATCGAGCAGGGCGATGGGCCGGGCGCCCATGGCGAAGATGTCGCGCACGATGCCGCCGACACCGGTAGCGGCGCCCTCGTACGGCTCGACCGCCGAGGGGTGGTTATGCGATTCGATCTTGAACACGACGCAGTAGCCGCCACCGATATCGATGGCGCCGGCGTTTTCACCGCCGCGTGTGGTCAGGACGTGGGCGCCGGTGCTGGGGAAGAGTCGCAGCAGCGGCCTGCTGTTCTTGTAGCCGCAGTGCTCGCTCCACATCGCCCCGAACATGCCCAGCTCGGCGTCGTTCGGCTCACGGTCGAGCAGCGAGACGATCTGGTCGTACTCGGCGACGGAGAGTGCGATCTGGGCCAGCGTTTCGGCGTCTCGGGGCACCTTCTCATACTAGAGGGCGCCGAATTGCCGGTCTAGCGACTATCGGATGCCGGAGTCCAGGAAGATTTGAACCTCTGTCACGGCGCCGGCCTCGACAGTCACCGGCACTTTGACAGACGCAGGGATTACGCCGGTGGTCAGGGTAACCAGGGTGTAGTCACCGGGCGGCAGCGTCATCGCGAATGTACCCTGCGAATCCGTGGTCGCCCGCGCAACCTCGTTCCCTGCTGCATCCTGCGCGACAACGACTCCCTGCCATGGCTTGTCTGGGCAAGGCGAGTCCAGCCTTTGCACGGGACACGTGGGACCGATCAGCGCAACGCCTTCCACGCCGGTTGGCGCGACGGGAGGAGTCGCTGTTGTTGTTGGGCCAGAAGCCGGCGTCGGAGGTGAGACTGAAGGTGTCGCCGTCACCACCAGGGTCGGCGTTGTCGAAGGCATCGGTGACTCAGCGGGTGTCGTGGTGCTTGTCGGGACCGGCGTGGATGTCGAGGCGGACTGCGACGATTGGCTACATCCCATGAGCAGCGTCGCCAGAAGAAGGGCCAGGAGGGGCTTCATGTCCTCATGACGATACAGGTACCTGGGGAGTTCCCGGCATGACAGGGCTGAGAAGGGCCGATTGGTCCGGCGTAAGGGGGCCCGTTGGCCTTTGTGGAGCTTCGTCTCAGCGACTACGTTGGAGACAGAGGTTAGAGAAATGACCCGACCACTGACCATCGACCAGCCGACGCAAGCCGACCGCGCTCAAGCAAAGCCGGCGACAATCGAGCGCATGTGGCGATACGCGCGCAACTTCGCCGAGAAGAGCGGCACGCACCTGCATCCGCACCCTGAGATCACCGAGTTCCTCGTCATCGGCCTCGCCCGGCATATCGAGCAGCTCGGCCGCCCGCTCTGCCCCTGCAACTTCTACGAGGACAAAGTCGAGGAAGCGAAGTCCAGCACCTGGATCTGCGCCTGCGATGAGATGCAGCGCTACAAGTACTGCCACTGCCTGCTGTTCGTGACCGAGGACGGCCTGCCGATCACGGAGTACCTGCCGGAGGATCACGAAGGCCGCGAGATCTACGGTGTGATCAAGGACCCGACGCCGGACAAGGGGCGTGCGCTGGGGCGCCTCGAAGAGAAGCGCGGCGTCCAGCTGGAGAAGCGCAAGGTCGCCTGAACCGGAACCGTCAGCGCCGTACGTTTCGCCTCGATGAGCGACATCCTGGTCTCACTGCGCGTGGAAGGACCGGACCTCGTCAGACGTGAACTTGTTCAGGCGGGTCGCCCGCGCGTCGTCCCTGATCGTCGAAGGCAGCAGCATCAGGGCCGTGGAGTCGTCCTGCGCCTCGACGATGCACCAGCCGACGTGCTCTCCTGCCTCGCATCCCCAGTCAAAGCGACCAAGCAGAGCCTCGCTTTGACCCATGATGCTATCGAGCGCCTTGGTGCATTCTTCTTCCGTGTGGGGTGCTTGCAGTAGGAAACGAGCCACGAACATCCTCCATATGTACGATGGGAACACTCTAGTTGTCGCATCATACAGGGAGTCTTCCGTGATATCACCGGTTCTTCCGGGCAGGGCGGAAGCAGGCGCAATGGCACCTGTCGGCCGGCAGACGCCGGCGTAGGCTATGAGCGTGAGCAAGGTCGACGACTACAGGCAGCAGCTACGGTCGCTGGATGGCTGGGACGCATTCCTGCGGGCCGAATCTCACCTCCCCGGGCCGAGAGGCAACCTGGAGCTCGCTGCCGCCGTCGCCGAAGAGGCGCCGGGCGAGTGGCTACTCACTCACGTCATACCCACCGCCGCCGAGGCGCCTGAAAATACGCCGGCGTGCTTCGTAGTGTGTTGCGCCACTCAGGGCCTTGGCCGTCTCGCCGCAGAGGGCGATGAAGACGCTATCGCCCGCCTGCAGCGTCTTGCCGCTGACGAACGATGGCGCGTGCGCGAATCCGTGGCCATGGCCCTCCAGCGCCTGGGCGACGCCGACTTCGACCGCTTGCTGGCCATCGCCGAGCAGTGGAGTGAGCTCGGTCCCCTGGAGCAGCGCGCCGCTGCTGCCGCCCTCTGTGAGCCCCGACTGCTCAGGGACGAGCGCCACGCCGGCCGCGTCCTCGCCGTCCTCGACCGCATCACACACAGCATCGCAGCCGCTTCGGACCGCCGCAGCGACGCCTTTCGCGCCTTGCGTCAGGGCATGGGTTACTGCTGGAGTGTCGCTATCGCCGCTTACCCGGAGGCCGGCAGGCCCGCGTTCGCAGCCTGGTTGACGACCGAGGACGCAGATGTGCGCTGGCTCCTGCGCGAAAACCTGAAGAAGAACCGCCTGACGAAGATGGATGCAGCGTGGGTTGAGGCCTGTCGAGCGCGTCTGGGTTAGGGCAATCGCAGCGACTCCCGGCGCTTCGTGGAGAGGTTCTCATACGTGACGGCCGTGAGCTCTTCGAGGGTCAAGCGCTTGCGGGCGTCTGCGTAGTTGAAGCCGATGACGTGGCCGTCGGCGTCCAGCAGCACCTCGATACCGTCCTCCACCTCCTCGGAGTCCGCGATGGGCGCCGAGCGTAACCGTACAGAGAGCACGTCAGAGCTGGGGTCGTAGATCAGCCTCATTTGCCCCTTCATCATCACCCAACACGGAGTCTGGGAGTAGGTGATAGCGGACGGAGCTTCACCTGCTCTCCGTATACTTAGGCCAAATGAAGCGAGTGATACTCTCCGAGCACGCCATCTCGCAGATTCAGGAGAGACAGCTCTCTGCTGAAGTCGTAATTGACGTCGTAGCAGCCCCTGATGAGGTAATAGCTCAAGGAGACAGATTCATAGCCCAGAGGCTAATGAGCGAGAATGGGAAGCGGTATCTGCTGCGCGTGTTCTACGAAGATGCCGGCAATAGCTTGACCGTGGTTACGGTTTACAAGACATCGAAAATTTCGAAGTACAGGGGCGCGTAATGAGAATTAGGTACGATTACAAAGTGGATGCGCTCTACATAAGATTGCGTGAAGGGGACATCGAGGACAGTGATGAGGTCTCAAAAGGCGTCGTCATGGACTACGACGAGGCCGGTGTGCTGATGGGCATCGAGATCCTTGATGCCTCCCGGGTTCTCGGCGGTCGCGAAATGAAGGTCGAGCTCGCTCTCACGGATGGTCGCAGCGAGGTCTAATCCAACCCGGCCTCATGTTCCGCCTATCATCGCCTGAACCGCCGCTGCGATGAAGCAGCGTTCACGCGAGGAGGACGACTTGAAGTACGGAGCAAGCTTCCCGGTCGGCGATTGGGGCGACGTCATAGCCCTGCGAGACTTCGCTCAGGCCATGGACGAAGGCGGCATGGACTATGTCTCCCTCTCGACCCACCTGCTGGCGATGCCACCCGGCAGCCTGCCGGACGAGCGTCCGCATCACTACCTCGGGCCGTACCGCGAGCCGATGGCGCTGTTCGCTTACCTTGCCGGCCTTACGTCGCGCATCCGCTTTCGCACCGCCGTGCTCATCCTGCCGCTCTATCCCACGGCGTTGCTCGCGCGGCTGGCGGGAGATGTGAGCCTGATCAGCGATGGGCGGCTTGACCTCGGCGTGGGCATCAGCTGGAACCCGAAGGAGTACGAGGCGCTGGGCCAGGACGTGCACGTCCGCGGCAAGCGCTTCGAAGAGCAGATAACGCTGCTGCGGCGCATGTGGACGGAGCCCTACGTAACGTTCGAGGGTCGCTGGCACAGGCTCGAGGGCATTGGGCTCAACCAGTTGCCGCCGCCGGTGCCGATCCTCATCGGTGCGGGCACGGAGGACTACCTGCTGCAGCGAGTCGCCCGCTTCGGCGACGGCTGGATCCCCCTCACGGATCCGGTGGAACCGCTCACGCGGCTGCGACGGTTTGTCGAGGAGGCGGGCAAGGACCCGGACGCCTTCCAGGTGAGCGGGCGGCTCATGGCAGGCACCGGCGAGGCGAAGGACTGGGTCGCGCACGTTCGCCGCCTCCACGACGCCGGCATTCGCGACATGGAGCTCTTCGCCGGCCAGGGCCTCACGGGCACCGCGGCTGCATCGAGATTGCTGGAGGTGCGTAGCGTGCTCGTAGAGGAGTTCGGCTCCTCCTAGCGGTCTCGGGCTCGCTTCGAGCGCTCCGCCTCGATGCGGCCCAGGGCTTCCAGCGCTTGCTCCATGACCTCGCGTTTCCGGACCTCTGAGACGTGGGTGTAGATCTGGGTCGTGTTCGGGCTCTCGTGGCCCAGCAGCTCCTGCACCACGCGCAGGTCGGCGCCGCCGTCCAGCAGGTGGGTGGCGAAGCTGTGGCGCAACAGGTGGGGATGCACCGCCATCGGTAGGCCCGCCTTCGTCGCGTACTTGCGCACGATGGTCTGCACGGAGCGCGTTGTCAGGCGTCCGCCGAATCGATTGAGGAAGAGCGCTTCTTCCTTGTGCGACTCGAGCTCCGGGCGGCCTTCCTTCAGGTACTTCTGGAGGGCCGCCGCCGCGGGCTCTCCGAACACGCCGATGCGCTCTTTCTTGCCCTTGCCGTGTACCCGTACAGCCTGGTCACGCACATCCAGCGCGCTCACATCCAGCGATGCGACCTCGCTGACGCGCAGGCCTGCAGCGTAGAGCAGCTCCATCAGGGCCCTGTCGCGCATGTCTGCCGGCTCCTTGCCGTCCGCAGAGGCCACCATGCGCGCGATGTCCTCCGATGTCAGGATGTCCGGCAGCCGTCGTCCCGCCTTCGGGCCCGTGACGCCGAAGAACGGGTCGTTGTCCAGGTGCCCATCGGCGCGCAGCCATTTGTAGAAAGAGCGGATCGTGCTCACCTTGCGCCGTACGCTGCCATCCGCCACGCCGTTGCCGAGCAGCACGGCCAGATAGCGTCGCAGGTCGCCGCGAGTCACCTCCAGCGCATCGATCTCCCACCCGGCGAGGGCGTAGAGGAAGTGCTCCAGGTCCGTGCGGTAGTTACGCAGCGTATAGCCTGACAGGTTGCGTGCCTCGCCCTTGTCGCGCAGGTAGCGCTCCAAGAGATCGGTCGTGTGGCTTGGGAGCCGGGGCTCAGCGCGGGCTCCATCGCCCCCCTTGAGGGCGGAGAGGGAGCCCCTCGTCATCGGTGCCCTGGAGGTTTCGTCGGGCAAACCGTCTGCCGCGTGTTTGCGCGTCCGTGGCCGTGCCTCGACGCGACCGCTCCTCAACCTTCCGACATTGCCAGATGATGCCGGACGGTCGTCGGCGCTCCGAACAACGTCCGCCTTTTCCGCCAGCGGGGAGGGCGGCAGGGCGAGGGGTCGTCTTCGCGGCATGGCGCTATCCTGCGGCGTTCGGGTGGGAGCGCCTATCAGGGAGTACCCTCACGGCTTGGAAGCGCCTAGGTCTCCGCGGTGGCTGTGGAGCGCGTGCTGCGGGTCGAGCGCGACTTGGTGGACTTCGACGCCGTCGACTTCGAGCGCGTGCGGGACTTCGAAGCGCCATTCGAGTCGTCGGAATCCGATTCGCTCTCCTCACGCTTCGGTGGCGGTTCGCCCGCGACGCCCTTCTCGATATCGAGCGCCTCTTCCGGCGCGCCGATCCAGCCGCACTTCTGGCACTTCGCCTGGTTGCGGAAGGTAGTCAGCAGACCGCGGTCTACCGGGCAAACGCCTGGTAGAGGCTTCTGCCAGCTCGTGAAATCGCAGTTCGGGTAGTTGGCGCAGCCGTAGAACTTGCGCTTCTGACGCGTCATGCGCTCGACGATTTCGCCGCCGTCGGTGGGGCAGAGCACGCCCGTCTTCAGCAGGATCGGTTTCGTGCCCTTGCACTCGGGGTACTTCGTGCAGGCCAGGAAGGCGCCGAAGCGACCGCGCTTGATCGCCATGTCGGCACCGCAGATTTCGCACTTCTCGTCCGTAGTCTCCGGGGTGTCCGATTCGCCCTCCTGTCGCGTGAAGCGACACTCCGGGAAGCCGGAGCAGGCGATGAACTTGCCGAAGCGCCCGAACTTGTACACCAGCGGCCGCTCGCACTCGGGGCAGAGCTCGCCGGTCTCCTCCACGTACTTCTCGACCTGGCCGGCCTTGCCGAGGGCCTCTTCCAGCGGGTTGTAGAACTCGCGCACCATCGGTTGCCAGGGCCGCAGTCCCGTGGCGACCTCGTCGAGGTCCTCCTCCATCTCGGCCGTGAAGCCCAGGTTGATGACGTCCGGGAAGTGTTGGAACAGGAAGTCGTTCACCAGCATGCCGAGCTCGGTCGGCTTGAGCTGCCGGCCCTCCCGCTCGACATAACCGCGTTCCTGGATCGTCGTCATGATCGGCGCGTACGTACTGGGACGGCCGATACCGTTCTCTTCCAGCGCCTTCACGAGCGTCGCTTCCGTGTAGCGAGGCGGCGGCTCCGTGAAGTGCTGCTCCGGCTTGAGCTCGTGCAGCGCCAGCGCGTCGCCCTCGTGCATCTCGGGCAGGGGAGCGCTCAGACGCTGCTCCGCGTCGTCGTTTTCGTCATCGCGCGCTTCCTCGTAAAGCTGACGGAAGCCGGCGAACTTGACGGCGCTGGCGGAGGCGCGCAGGTGGAATACCTCGCTATCGGCTGTCGTCGCATCGATGTCCACCGAGACGCTGTCGAGGATGGCGTCGGCCATCTGACAGGCGATGGCGCGCTGCCAGACGAGGGTGTAGAGACGGCGCTGGTCTACGGTCAGGTCCCGCAGCTCTGCGCTGCCGGGTTCGCGTATCGCAGACGTGGGCCGGATCGCTTCGTGCGCTTCCTGGGCGCCCTTGCGTGAGCGGTACACTCGCGGCGCTTCCGGCACGTAGTCGGCGCCGAAGCGCTGGCCGACGAACGAGCGGATCTCCTCCACCGCGACATCCGCCAGGTTGGTCGAGTCGGTTCGCATGTAGGTGATAAGGCCCACGCGACCGGCGCCTCGCAGGTCGATGCCTTCGTAGAGCTGCTGGGCGAGGGCCATGGTGCGGCGGGCGGTGAACCCGAAGCGGCGCGATGCTTCCTGCTGCAGGGTGCTGGTCGTGAACGGCGGCGCGGGCCGGCGTCGCTGGTCGCGGCGGCGGACGTTGCGCACGGCGTAGGCCGAGTTGCGCAGGGCGTCGACGACCTTCTGCGTCTCCTCCTCGCTGGGCAGCTCGAAGGTGCGCTGGCCCTGCTTGCCGCGCAGGCGGGCGTTGAACTCGACGGGCTGGTCAATGCCGGTCTGACTCAGCAGCGCATCGATGCTCCAGTACTCGCGTGTCACGAAGTCGATGATCTCGCGCTCGCGGTCCACCACCATTCGGACGGCGGCGGACTGCACGCGGCCGGCGGAGAGCCCTCGGCGCACCTTTGCCCAGAGCAGCGGGCTGATCTTGTAGCCGACGAGGCGGTCGAGCACGCGGCGAGCCTGCTGTGCGTCCACCAGGGAGTAGTCGATGTTGCGCGGGTGCTGGAACGCCTCCTGGATCGCGCCGGGCGTTAGCTCATGGAATTCGACGCGGTGCAGGGGACGGCCCGGCACCTGATCGAGGCCGGCGGCTTCCACCAGGTGCCACGAGATCGCTTCGCCCTCGCGGTCGGGGTCTGTCGCCAGGTAGACGGCCGTGGCTTTGCGGGCCGCTTCCTTGATCTTGTTGATGACGTCGCGCTTTTCCTTGGGCACGATGTAGTGCGGCTCGAACTCGTTCTCGACGTCAACGCCCAGCTTCGATTTCGGCAGGTCGCGCACGTGTCCGACGGACGCCGTTACGTCGTAGCCGCTGCCGAGGATGCCGGAGATCGTCCGCGCCTTGGCGGGCGACTCCACGATGACGAGGTCGCGCTGGGTGGCCCGGCTGCGGCGGCCGGTCGTGGCGCCGTCTGTTGCCGGGGCTGCACCGTTCGTCTTGGAGGTGCGGCTGCGCGTCGTCTTGGCGGCGGCTTTAGTGGTTGTTGTGGTCTTCTTGGTTGGCATATGGAGAGGTGGTGTCCTCAATCAGTTCTGTGTCGAGTATGGCATACGCGGATCGCGGGCTCTTACGAAGCTCATCGGCGCTACCTGACGCACCATACCTTTAAGTTCTAGCAAGGCCAAGGCACTCGATACTGTAGCTATCGGCAAACCGCTGGCCCGCTGTACCTCATCGATGTGTGAAGGCTGGGTGGAGATCAGCTTCAGCAGCTTTGCCTCGGTGGGGTCTTCGGGAGCTACCTCTCGGAGCTCCAGTTGCTGCTTGGCGGTTGTCATGGTCAGGTTCAGCTCTTCGAGTATATCCTCCGTGCGGGTGACCAGTTTGGCTTCACCTTCCTGGATCAGCTTGTTGGTTCCCCTGCCGGTCGGGGAATAGATACTACCAGGCACCGCAAATACCTCACGGTTCTGGTCAAGCGCGACGCGGGCTGTGATCAGCGCCCCGCTCTTTTCGTCTCCTTCTACTACTAACACACCCAGGCTGAGCCCGCTAAGGATTCGATTGCGCCGCGGGAAGAACTCGCTGCGCGGCTGCGTGCCCAGCGGGTAGTCCGAGACGACCGCGCCGTGCTGCGATATCTCCACCGCCAGCTTCGAGTGCTCCGGCGGGTACACGAGGTCCAGGCCGCAAGCCTGCACGGCAAGCGTGCGGCCGCCCGCGGCGACGGTTGTGCGGTGCGCGACGGCATCGATGCCTCGCGCGAGGCCGCTCACGACCGTGATGCCGTGGCCGGCGAGGTCCGTCGCAAAGTGCTCGGCGACCTGACGTCCGTAGGGCGTTGCGCGGCGTGTGCCCACGATGGCGACGCTCCACTCGTCCTCGGCGTGCAGCTCTCCGCGTACGTACAGCACCGGTGGCCGGTCTTCGATCTCGCGCAGGTGCTTCGGGTAGGCGTCGTCCGTCCAGCAGTACGCCTTGATTCCGGCCTTCTGCAGGCGCTCCATCTCCTGCTCCGGCGAGATCTTGTCTCGCGCCTCGACGATGCTGGTGACGGTGCCCTGGTCGAGGCCCGCGTTGCGCAACTCGCCCGGCCCGGCGCGCCATGCATCCGCCATGGTGCCGAAGTAGGCCAGCAGACGCGCCGCCCGCACCGCGCCAATCCGGGGGATGCGTGAGAACGCCACCCAGTACATCACGTTGTCTTGTTCAGAACGCCCGTTCATATCGCAGCCGAAATCTTACGCGACGTGTCA
>CAVSWS010000016.1:0-68494 GCA_963731765.1 uncultured Chloroflexia bacterium | reverse complement strand
CATTCGTAATACTGGTTGCAAGTAGCTATCCCAGAGAATGAGATTGTGCGGTGGGAAAGATATGTGAAATAGGATCGTGTATTGTTCACAATTTACGATCTGATATTTCGCATGAGATGAGGCTTCCTACTAAACGCATTCTTAACACACATAAACGCCAAGATTTATTGACACCAATTTCACAAGGGCTCTAGCATCGCGTCGTGACATGGATGTCCACTGCGCATGCAAGGCTGCAAAAAACATGCGCCGGAGGACAACATGCGATGGACTAAATTCCTCATCCCTCCCCTCGTCGCAATTACCTTCGCGGGTGGCTGGCTAGCTACAGCCGGAGCTGCTCCCCCGCAAGGCAAGACCACGATCTGCCACGTCGCGGGCGACAAGATCGTGGAAATTAGCGTATCCAATAGTGCGCTCTCTGCTCACCTGGCTCATGGCGACACCATGCCCGATGAGTACGGCGAGTGCATGTAATCTCACCGGCTTCTCTTTAGAGAATGGCTCTCGGGACTGGTCCATCGTCAGTCCCGGAGTCATCCGCTTACTGCTTGTCGGCCCGCACGGATATTCGCTCTGACATGACGAAGCCAGTGGCTCCGATCGGCAGAATCGTTGTCGCAAAGAGACGGAAATGATTGATATCACAACGTACCGAAATCGACGGACGGGACTGGCGAGGCTCAACCCTCGTCCCGGGGAGAAGACGCCCCTGGCGACCATAATCATTCCCGCCTACAACGAAGAGCTCGGCCTCGGCGCGGTCCTGGAGCAGCTTCTCGAGGTCATCGACGGGAGCTACGAGGTCATTGTCGTGGACGACGGGTCCGCCGATGAGACCAGCGCCGTAGCGTCTCAGTTCCCCTGCCGTGTGATCCGGCACGAGCAGAACCGGGGCAAAGGCAGCGCCATGCGCACAGGCGTCGGCGCGGCGCTATCCGACAACATCATCTTCATCGATGCCGATGACAGCTATCCCGTCGAAGCCGTCCCCTTGATAGCGAAGCGCTTGCAGCATGCCGATCTCGTCATCGGCACCCGAGGCAAGGGCCGGGAGCACATCCCGCAGCTAAATCAATTCGGCAACCGCGCGATCGCATCGCTCATTCGTGTGCTTTACGGGTTCCGGGAGACAGATCCGCTTTCCGGTTTGTATGGTCTCAAACGAGAGAGCTTCTTTCGCATGGATCTTCGCTCGCCTGGTTTCGCTATCGAAGCAGAGATCGCTTTGAAAGCAGCTCGTATGGGCTTGATTACGGAAAGCATCCCTATCGAGTATCGCGAGCGCCTTGGCGAATCGAAGTTGAGCGCTGTGCAAGACGGCTATCGCATCGGTAAGACGATTCTGGGTATGCTTACGCTCTACAATCCCACGATCGTATTTGTCATTCCCGGCCTTATCCTGTTCGCCCTCTCGTCGATGGCAGTGGTCGCTCTTTCCATCGGATCCATCTCGATTGGACCCGTGCTTCTCAGTACGAATTCATTGCTCGCGGCCGGCATGCTGGCGCTATCGGGCTTCGAAATCGCCACCTTCGGCATCGCTCTCCACATCTACGGCGCGTTGCATAAGTACGTTCGCTCGGATGGCTTTGGCTCGGTGCTGCTGCGCGTGTTCAGCTCGGACTGGCTACTGGTCGTCGCGATGAGCGCCCTGCTCTCATCCATGTCGCTCTCGCTGGCCATGTTCATTACCTGGAGCGCAGATAACTTCGGTGCTTTCAAACACACGTCGACGCTGTTTCTCGGTGCGTTCATGGGCGTGTTCGGCTTGCAGGTCCTGCTCTCGGCCCTCTTCCTTTCGCCCTTGCTCGAAGACCTCCGTGTCGCCCGCTCGCCTTCCGTTGGGCCTATCGAGGCGATTGAGCCCGTGGCTCCTGCAGAAGGGTTCCGGCCCGAAGAAGAGGCGCAAGCAGCATGACGGCACACACTTTCGAAGAAGCGGATATCGCGTACCGGGTGCCGGCAGGGACTGAGCGCGCCGGGAGCAGTAACCGTATGCGCATCGCCTACGTGCATGACGGCCTGTACCCGTACTTCAAAGGCGGTGCCGAGCGCCGCCTGTTCGAGACGGCTCGAGCCCTCGCCGAGCGCCACGATGTCACCTACATCACCTGGCAGTACTGGGACGGCCCACCGGTCATGGTCGACCGTGGCGTGACGCTCGTCGGCGTCGGCCCGGCGCCCGGCTTCTACGGCGCGGATGGCAAGCGCACAGTGCGCGAGAGTGTCGCCTTTGTTGCAGCGGCCTCGCGGCTGCTGGCGACACGGCGATTCGACATCGTGGACTGCTGCGCGACGCCGATTCTCGCCATCTATCTCTCGTGGCTTACTTCAAAGCTCCACCGCCAGCCTTTGGTGGTGACCTGGCACGAGTTCTGGGGCGAGTATTGGCTGGACTACCTGCCGCAGCGCCGCAGCCTCGCAAAGGTCGCGCGCCTCATCGAGTCCCGGGCAGTGCCGCTCGCCGACCACCTCGTGTCGGTATCGCAGTTCACAGCCCGCAAACTGCGAGATCGCGGCATCACGACCCCGATCAGCGTCGTCGAGAACGGCGTAAGCCTGAAGGACATTGACCGCCATCCGCCGCATGCGACCGGCCCCGAGATCCTCTTCGCGGGCCGCCTGATCGATGCGAAACGCGTAGACAGGCTCATCGATGCCATGGCAGTCGTCCGTCAGAAGCATCCCGGGGCCACCTGCGGCATCATCGGCGAAGGGCCCGACCGAGCACGCCTGGAAGCCCTGGTCGCGAATCTGGGCCTGGGTGACGTCGTGCGCTTCTACGGTTTCATCGAAGAAGCAGACCTCTACGGCCTGATGAAGGCAGCCAGGGTCTTCGCCTTCCCCTCCGAGCGTGAGGGCTTCGGCATGGCGGTTGCGGAGGCCCAGGCCTGCGGTAGCGTCCCTGTCGTCGTCGACGCGCCCTTCAACGCCGCCGCCACGCTGGTTAACCACGGCGTCGACGGCCTCGTATCCACCGCGTCTCCGAAGGGTCTGTCCGACTCGATTGCGTACCTGCTCTCCGATACTGACGCTCAACACAGGTTGGCTGAGAACGCCCGCCTGACAGGCCGTCACCGCGACTGGCCCAACATCGCCTCGAGCCTCGAATCGGTCTACGCCAACGTCCTCGGCCCGAAGTGGAGGGCCGCAGCATGATTGGCCAGCTGTTCAACACCCGGCGCGTGGAGGCGAGGCGCGAGTTCTCGTCGCCACTGTCGCTATCCATGATCGAGATTGGCTTCGATATCGGTGCGCTGCTGCTCTGCCTGCTCATGGTGCGACTCGTCGTCAGCACGCCGATTGGATCGGGCGACTACGGTCAGTGGCTTATGGTGTCGCGTTATTACTCCGGCCACGAAATTCCCGACTACCGCCAGATCGCTGCGCTTCCGCCGCTCGTGCCGTTACTCATGGCCGGAATGCATGCGGTATTCCATGACCCGCTCGATGCGCTGCTGGCGGTGAAGATCCTGCTGGCCGTAAGCCTCTTCCTCGCCACCTACTGGGCCGGGACCAGCGTGTTTCGGGACCGGGGCGCGGGCCTCCTCGGTGCGACCTTCAGTTTCTTCGTCGCCGACCGCCTCCTGGAACCCTTCGCCTTCGGTGGTCTGCTGCAGCTCGGTGCCCTCGTCTTTATCCCGCTTTCAATCGGAGCGTATGCGCGGGCGATGCAGTACGAAGGCCTCGCCATGCGCTGGTGGGTCCTCGGCGGCCTTTGCGTGCTCCTCGCGGCGCTCTGTCATGCGGGCACCGGCGTCATTGCCATTCTGGCCGGCGGGGCTGTTGCCGCCTGCGCAGCCCTGTTTAACCCCACGCTGACCTGGCGGCAGCGCATCATCGCCCTGGCACCGACGGGGCTATTTCTTCTGGCGCTCTCGCCGTACTGGCTGCTCGTCGTGCTGCCCCACAACACCGAGTATCTGGTGAACACGGCGAGCCTGTACTACCGCGGCCCGGAAGCCCTCTGGAAGCGGCTCTCCGTCTATGACCTCACGCTCGTGGCGCTCTATGCCGGCGTATTGGCGATGGTGGTGCGCGGCGCCATGCAGATATCGCGTCGCAAGGCCGAAGGGGACGCTCTGCTCATTGCCTGGGCCGCCGCCGTGTTCGGATTCCTGCTTCTGACCATCGTGCGGAACGTCGGTACGGAGTACCCGAGGTTCATGTACCCCATGCTGCAGCCTGTCTGCATCGCCGCCGGCGGCACGCTCTACCTCCTGATTCGTGATGCCGCCGCGCGATGGTCACCCAGTCTTACGACGGTTGGCCTGGTAACTTTCGGCGCTGTCGCCCTCCTGCTCGTGGCGGCGGGACCATCTACGGCCGAGTCGTATCGCCACGAGGCGAGCGCCTACCGAATGGCCGGCCTGCCTGGCCTCCTGGCCTCCATTCAGCAGACCAACGCGCGGCTCGACGACAAGGCGCAGATCCTTTCGACCGTCAGTGTGGGCAAGTGGGTCGAAGGTACTACGGGACGCCCGGCGCTGTTCTTCATGCCGAACCGCTACATCTTTCGCCCCATCGAGCGTGAACGTGCCCTCGCTGCCGACGTGGTCCTCCGGAGCTCACTGGTCGTAACCAACGGCCAGCTCCTGCTTCGATACACCGAATTTGCCAACGGCCAGCCCAGCCACCCATGGATCGCCATCAACCATCGAGGCGAGTACCTGGACCTCATGCAGCTTTCGCCGTTCGAGACGATCATCACCGGCGAAGGCCTGCCTGCGACACGATTGTCAGACCTGAAGGTGCAGGACTTCTACTACCTTCTCCGACGAGTCGGTCATGGGCACCGTGACGACCTACGCGGGACTCGTCGGCAACGTGCCCGTGACCATTCGCCAGCAGGCGAATCTTGCCCGTGACAACTCCAGCGTAATCTTCGATTACAACGTCGAGTCGCCGGTGCCGCTGGACCTCAGCGTTCTCGTAGACCCAATAGGCGGTCAGCGCACCACGGCAGTCCAAACCGTCGAGGACGGTACGATGGTCAGCTTTATCCCGCGCGCCGGTGCCAATCCCCAGCTGACGATCAGTTCTATCGCTAATGCCTCGGTCCAGTCGGACGCAGAGAACGACGGCCAGATCACGCTTCACGATGCCGGCTCGAAGCACATGGCGTTCGAGATGGGCTTTTCGCCCGCCACGCCCGCATTCGACGAACGAGGCATCTTCTGGCCGGCCGACATGGTCGAACAGTACGACGTCGGTGCCGTTTATCTGCCCGACGACCTGTCGCTGGATGCGCGCGAGCAGCGCATGGAGGCACTCGGTTTCCGGTACGCCGGCCGGACCGGCAACTACGTCGTGCTCCTGCGTGATGACCGGCTGAAGGCTGCGCAGTGATGGAAAGAGAACGCAGTGTGGTTGACCCGCTCCCATCGCACCGGGCCCTTCGGCCGGGGGGCCGCGTGCTCATTCTCGGAGGCTACGGCGTACGCAACGTCGGCGACGAGGCCATCCTCTCCGGCATGCTGCGGCAGCTCCCGCCCGGCGTGAAGGCCAGCGTGGTCTCCCGTAGCCCGGCCGATACGACCGCCATGCACGGCGTCCGCGCGATCGGTGTCGCGATGGCCGCTGCCGAGCTCGCCCGGTCAGACATGCTCATCGTGGGGGGCGGGGGCCTCTTCAGCGCTGATACGGGGCCGTTCGGGCGCTTCATTCCCGCCTTCTGTCGCCTCGCGCTGATGCTCCGAAAGCCGGTCGCCTTCCACGGCGTCGGCGTCTACAGCTCGACCTCCCCCGCCTTGCTGCATGACCTCGCCACGCTGGCCCCACGACTGGAGTGGTTCACCGTACGCGACGCAGTATCTCTTCGCACCCTGGAAGCCGCCGGCGTGACTGCAACCTGCAGCGGCGACCTCTCGCATCACATGGCGCAGTCCGGAGCGAATGAAGCGGAGTCGCTGCTGGACGCGGCCGGCATAGACCTCGCCCGGCCGGTGGTCGGCCTCAGTCTGACGGCGATAAATGATAGCCTCGCCGGCTTCGTGCGCGACGCCGTGCCGAGCCTCATCGAGGCGCTGCCGGACGTGCAGTTCTGCTTCGTGCCCATGAGCCAGCATCCGACCAACCCGCGACACGATGACCTGCTCTTTGCCGGACAATTGCAGGGGCTCGCCCCGCGCCTGCGCATCATCGAAGGCTGGCACCACCCGGCGGCCTACCTCGAACTCTTCGGGCGCCTCGATGCCGCCATCTGCTCTCGATTCCACAGCTTCCTGTTCGCCCATCGCATGCAGACGCCAATTGTCCCCCTGCCGTACAGCGAGAAGTGCATCGGCTGGCTTGAGGAGCAGGGCGTCCAGGCGCCGGAGCTGACGAGTGAGTCCCTGATCGCTGCGGTGGACGAGGCAGTCGCTTCCAGGACGGCGACGCGATTGGAGGTCGCATGATGACGAAGCTGACCTCCAGACTGCCGGAACGCCTCCGGCCGTTGCTGCGATTCGGCCCCGGCATCCTGATCATCGCCGTGATGGCGGTCGTCTACGACCCTACGAAAGTGCAGCAGCGCTTCGAGGAGGTCAATTGGACCATCGCTCTCCCTGCGCTGCTCGGGCTGGTGCTCGTCCACCTGCTGCAAGTCCAATCCTGGCGATTGCTGGCGCGCTACCTGACCAACCTCGAGATGCCGTGGCGCTTCGCGGCGCGCGCCTACTACGCTGGCCAGGCTTTCGGCAGCCTTACGCCCGGCAACGTCGGTGCCGACGTCTATCGCGCCTACGCCGTCGACCGTACGCAAACCGGCTGGCGCGGTGCCCTCGTGCCGATCATCAGCCAGCGCCTCCTCAGCTACCTCGGTCTCATCCTCCTCGCCATGGCCGCGGTTGCTGCCACCTACGCATACGGCTGGCTCATTGCTATAGGCGCTCTCGTGTGCGTTGCGGCGGCGTCGTTCGTTGCCAAAGCGCGAGGTCGTCTTCGAATACCGGGTCGCCCGCTCGAGAGGCTGACCAGCGCGTTTCTCCGCATCACCGCGCTGGAGACGATGCCGCGATTGGATCAGTTCCTGCCGTCCCTCGTCTTCGCCCTGTGCTTCCACGCCCTCAGCATCCTTCTCACGTACTTCCTCGTACTGTCCGTGGCCGGGGATGTCTCGATCGTCGACGCAATTGGCGTGCTAACCCTGGCCCGTCTGGCAACCATGCTGCCCTTTGTGCCTTATGGTCTCGGCCTGCAGGAGGGTGCCTTTGTGCTCGTCTTGCCGGGCATTGGTGTCAGCGCAGAAGCAGCCATCGCAGCATCGTTGCTGAGCCGTGTGGCCTTGCTCGGTACGATCGTGGTCGGCGTGGCTGCCTGGCTCACGACGCGTCGAGAGCGTCAGCCTGAGGCGGCAGAGCGCATCGAGAACGCTCCCGCGACCTACACCGAAGCAGCCTGAACCACTTATTCGCGAGTCGGGGATGGCGTCAGCCCGCGGCCCGCGGCAAGCCAGGCAGCCACGCCACCCATTGCGACCGCCAGATAGATGATGACGTCGGCGCGGCTCATGCTCACCGCGCCCTGCAGCCACGGTCGCATCAACGAGGCACCATCGTGCCCCGTAACGTAGAGGTCCGCGATGGCAAGAACGATCGCAGCAATGAGATTAATCCCACACGTTGGCTGCAGTCGAAGACGTGGTTTGGCAGCCTACTCGACCGTTACGACCTTCGCGAGGTTGCGCGGCTGGTCGACGTCGCAGCCGCGCAGTAGGGCGATGTGGTAGGCGATGTATTGCAGCGGGATCGCCGTGAGCAGGGGCTGCAGCAGGGCCGGAGCGTCCGGGACGTAGACGACGTCGTGGGCGATGCCCTGGAGCGACGTATCCCCCTCGGTGGCGATGGCCAGAACGATGCCTTCGCGCGCTCGCACCTCTTCGATGTTGCTGAACATCTTGGCGTAGTGCTGATCGCGGGTCGCGATGGCGACGACGGGCATGTTGGCGTCGATGAGGGCGATGGGGCCGTGCTTCATCTCGCCGGCTGCGTAGCCTTCGGCGTGAATGTAGCTGACTTCCTTGAGCTTGAGGGCGCCCTCCATGGCGACGGTGTACTCGAGGCCGCGGCCGAGAAAGAGGAAGTGCTCCTTATCGCAGAAGTGCTGGGCGATGCGCTGGGCCCCTTCTTCGGACTTGAGGGCCTCGCCGACGAGCTGAGGCATGCGTGAGAGGTCCTGCAGGGCCGAGTCGAGCTTCTCCTCGGTGAGGAAGCCGCGCTTCTGGCCCAGGTGGCAGGCGAGGAGGTAGAGCGCCGTGAGGGAGCCGAGGAATGTCTTGGTGGAAGCGACCGAGATTTCCGGTCCGCAGCGCATGTAAACGGTGCCATCGGCGACGCGGGTGGCCTGGGAGCCGGGTGTATTGCAGACAGCGACGACCGTGGCGCCGTGGCGGTGCGCCTCGTGCATGGCGGCAAGGGCGTCGACCGTTTCGCCCGACTGCGTCAGGGTCACGACCAGGGTCGACGCGTCGAGGATGGGCGCGCGGTATCGATACTCTGAGGCGTTATCGACTTCGGCGGGCAGTCCGGCGAGCTGCTCGATGTAAGCCCGGCCGATCTGAGCGCTGTGGAAGCTCGTGCCCATGCCGAGGAGGACAACGCGCTGGAAGCCCGCGATCGCTTCGTCCGACAGGTGAAGGTCGGGCAGCACGACCGCGGGCGGGTCGAACTCGATGGCGCCGCGCATGGTGTCGAGCACGGCTTCGGGCTGCTCGGCGATCTCCTTGGCCATGAAGTCGGCGTAGGCGCCCTTGCCCGCTACGTAGGAGCCGGCGTCCAGGGTCTGGGGCTGCTTCTCGACGGCGGTGCCATCGAGACGGCTGTAGACGGCGCCGTTGCGGGTGATCACTGCGAGCTCGCCGTCGTCCAGGAATGAGACGTGGGGCGTGTGGCCGATGACGGCGGGCAGGTCCGAGGCGACAAACATCTCGCCGTTGCCGTGACCGATAACGACGCCGCCGGCGTTGGCAATGCGGGCAGCGATGATCACGTCCGGCTCCTGCTTGCGTAGCGCCAGAACGGCCGCGGCGCCATCAATGCGCTGCATGGCTTCTCGGGTCGCCGCTTCGAGGTCGAGGCCGCGGTCGATGCCCTCGGAGATCAGGTGGGGGATGACCTCGGTGTCGGTCTCCGAGGTAAAGGCGTGTCCGCGCGCGATGAGCTCGGCGCGCAGCTCTCGGAAGTTCTCGACGATACCGTTGTGGATGACGACGACATCGCCGTCGACGTTGGTGTGAGGGTGGGCGTTGATCTGGGTTGCCTTGCCATGGGTAGCCCAGCGGGTGTGGCCGATACCGATGGTGCCTTGCGGTGTGCTGCCGTTGAGGCTGCCGCGCAGGATGGCAAGCTTGCCGACGTCCTTCTTGACGGTCAGTGTGCCATCGTCGCCGAGGACGGCGATGCCGGCGCTGTCATAGCCACGGTACTCGAGCTGGGATAGACCATCGAGAATGATCGAGGCCGCTTCGGCCTTCCCGACATAACCAACAATTCCACACATACAGCCTCCTTGCCGGTGAGTGCATGGGCATCTGCCCGGGCACGACAACCGGTTCACTAAGCAGGAGGCGGCGCGTGGCTGTCAGGAAGAATGAAGGGAAATCGCAGGCATGCGAATCCCTGGCACCTCGGGGCGGGTTTGTCGAAGTCTTTCAACCTCGTTTTGTCCGCCTCGTTACGACTGTGCCGGCCGAGGAGCTCCCCGCCGAGTGATTCGAACAGCTCCTACCTCGTCATCCTTCTGGATCCTAACCCGGCAGGGGTGGGATTTGTCCGGAAGGACCTGGCGCTTTACTGATTGGACAGCCTTGGTTACACCTCTCTGCAGCTAGTTGTCGTGAAATATAACATCCGCAGGCAAGCCGTTATTACAACCCGTCGTAAAAGAACGGGCGTTTATCATTGCAATATGCGCAACACAGACTGGAAAACAGCTTGAAGCAGGTCAACGTCTACACCGATGGCGCATGCCTCGGTAACCCGGGACCGGGCGGCTACGGCGTCATCCTGGAGTACAACGGCAACGAGAAGGAGCTGTCCGCGGGCTTTCGGCTCACGACGAACAACCGCATGGAGCTGCTCGCAACGATCGTGGCGCTCGACTCCCTGAAAGAGGCGTGCGACGTGGACCTGTACTCGGACTCACAGTACGTCGTCAACGGCATCGAGAAGGGGTGGGCGCGATCGTGGCAGAAGAATGGCTGGCGCAAGCGCGACAAGCAACCAGCCCTTAACGCCGACCTGTGGGCGCGCCTGCTGGAAGCGCTGGAGAAGCACAAGGTGCGCTTCCACTGGGTACGGGGTCACGCCGGTCACGCCGAGAACGAGCGGGTCGACCGCCTGGCCTACGCCGCGGCGCAGCAGCCGGGCCTGCCTGCAGACGAGGTGTACGAGTCCGCCTCCGGCCTGCCCCAACCCCGTTAGCACACGCGACCCTCTCACCGGTCAACCTGAGGCGCTCGAAGCGAGCCTCATTGCCGCGAACCCAGTACGGCAAGTCCCCTCTCCCAGTGGGAGAGGGCCAGGGTGAGGGGTGACGGCGTCTCGTCAACCAGCGGACACCGAAGCACCCAAGAATGCCCACGACCTTCCCAGGATCAATCCCCATCTCATTCGGGGAGGCGGCAACCGACGCCCCGACCGTTCCCCTCGTGCGAAGCCGCGGGGTTCAGCCCGCGGTACTGGCCCTCCCGTAACGCTTTGGAGACGCCGACCGCCTGCCCTATTAGCCGCCCGCGATTCCTCCAGCCTCACCATGGAGCTACTTCACCAAGGAGAAACCAACCATGTGTGCGTCTTGTGGATGCGGAAGGCCTGAAGACCAGCACGGCGATCAGCGCAACATCAAGATGAGCGATCTGGAAGCGGCAGCCAACGCCGCGAATACGGACGTCAACGGCGTCCTCAATAACCTGCAGCAATCGATTTCGAAGTCGACGTCCCAGGCTGGCTCCTCCGGCGAGCAGGCTCGATAGCTCTAACCCGGGGTAGGAGCCGCAGCAGTGGGAGCGGCTCTTGCCCCGACTCTCCTACCGCCTCGCCACGTGCTCTGTGGCGTTCAATCTAGGGCACCGGTACTATGTGGCGGTGACCGGAGACCGCAAACCCTGGGCTGGCCGCTTTCTCGAGAACACCAGCCCGATCGTCGACGCCTACACGACCTCTCTCGCCGTTGACCAGCGCATTGCCATGGAAGACGTACGGGGCTCGATAGCGCACGCCCGCATGCTCGCGGCGCAGGGGATCATCCCCGCCGCGGACGCAGAGGAGATCCTCGCGGGCCTGCTGCAGATCCGAGAAGAGATCGCCCAGGGCAAGTTCCAGATGGATGAGCGTCTGGAAGACGTGCACATGAACGTGGAGACGCGGCTGACCCAAATCGTGGGCGCCGCCGCAGGTCGATTGCACACCGCGCGCTCTCGCAACGATCAGGTGGTGACGGACCTGCGGTTGTGGCTGAAGGAAGCGATCGCCGAGACGATCGCTTCGCTGCACGACATTCAGATCGCGCTGGTGGAGCTGGCGAGCGAGAACCGGCGTGTCATCCTGCCCGGCTATACGCACCTGCAGCGCGCCCAGCCCGTGCTCGTCGCGCACCACCTGCTGGCCTACTTCGAAATGTTCGAGCGCGATATCGGGCGCATGGCGGACTGCTACGCGCGCGCCGACGTACTGCCGCTGGGCAGCGGCGCCCTCGCGGGCGTGCCCTATCCCCTCGACCGCGAGATGGTGGCGCGTGAGCTGGAGTTCGGCGCCATCACGGCAAACAGCATCGATGCCGTATCCGACCGCGACTTCGTGATCGAGTACCTGGCGGGCGCTTCGATCGCGATGATGCACATCTCGCGCATGGCGGAGGACATCATCCTGTGGTCCACGACGGAGTTTGGCTTCGTCGACCTGCCGGACAGCTTCGCGACAGGGTCCAGCATCATGCCGCAGAAGAAGAACCCGGACGTGCTGGAGCTGGCGCGCGGCCGGACCGGCAAGGTGTACGGCACGCTGATCTCGCTGCTGACGACGCTCAAGGGCCTGCCGCTGGCGTACAACCGCGACCTGCAGGAGGACAAGGAGCCGCTGTTCAGTGCGCACGACACGCTGAACACGACGCTGAACATCCTGGCAGACCTCGTGTCGCAGCTCGTGTTTCGGCCGAACCGGTCGCGCGTGGCGGCGGGCGGCTTCCTGCTGGCGACGGATGTGGCGGACTACCTGACGATGAAGGGCCTGCCGTTCCGAGAGGCCCACCACACCGTGGGGCGCATCGTCACGTACTGCGAGGCGCACAAGAAGGACCTGCGACAGCTGACGCTGAAGGAGTATCAGATGTTCTCCGACCTGTTCGAGGAGGACATCACGCAGATCGGTGTGTGGAGCTCGGTGCGCTCGCGAGACGTGCCGGGCGGGACGGCGCCCCGTCGCGTGGCGCAGTCGATCCGGCGGGCGCGCATGATCCTGCGCCGTCGCGAGGAAGAGAACTAGCGAACGTGTCAGTCATCATCGCGCCGAGCATCCTGACCGCCGACGTGGGCCGCCTGACCGATCAGGTACAGCAGGCGGTCGAAGGCGGCGCCGAGTACCTGCACCTCGACGTGATGGACGGCAAGTTCGTGCCGGTGATCACGTTCGGGCCCATGATCGTGTCGGCGATTCGCAAAGCCGTGAATGTGACGCTGGACATCCACCTGATGATCGAGCAGCCGGACGACCAGCTATCGGCGTTTCGTGATGCGGGTGGCGACATCCTCAACGTGCACATCGAAGCGTGCCGCCACATCCACCGCACCGTGCAACTGATCCACGGTCTCGGCGCCAGGGCGGGCGTATCGCTCAACCCCGGGACGCCGGTGGCCGCCCTCGATGCGGTGCTGAGCGACCTGGACCAGGTGATGGTGATGGCCGTTAACCCGGGCTGGGGCGGCCAGAAGTTCATCCCGTCCGCCCTCGACAAGGTGCGACAGCTCCGAAGCGAGATCGAGCGCAGGGGCCTCAACGTCAACATCGAGGTCGACGGGGGCGTAAACATCGAGACGGGACCGCAGTGCGTGCTGGCAGGCGCCGACGTGCTGGTGGCCGGGAGCTTCGTCTACAACGACAAGTCGGCCATCGGCGACAACATTCGGACCTTGCGCAAGGCGCTGGACGCCGCGAAGTAATCAGGGCGGCTGCCCCTTATCCTAACCCTCTCCCCAGAGGACGAGACTCATCTCCCCTTACCCGTTCGACAGGCTCAGGGCGAACGGATATTAATCAGGCAGTCGAAATCTGCGTCGTCCGTCCCGCGAAGCTAAGGCCCTCCGTAGCAAATGGCGAAGCCCAACCGCCGTCATGCAATGACCTACATCTTGTCGGGGGCGGACATGCCCATGAGGTTCAGGGCCGTCGCGAGGACGAGGCGGGCCGCGACGATGAGGCGCAATCGGGCGCTGGACAGCGCGGGCGCCGAATCGTCCAGGACGCGGCACTTCTCGTAGAAGTCGTGGAAGGCCGTTGCCAGGTCCAGGGCGTAGTGGGGCAGGTGATGCGGCTCGTGGTTGGCTGCGATTGCCTCGACCAGCTCCGGTAGCAGCAGCATCTTGCGGATCAGGGTGAGCTCGGCCGGGTGGGTCAGGAGGCTGACGTCGCCGTTGTCGTAGGCGATGCCGCGCTCGGCTGCCTGGCCGAGGACGCCGGTGCTGCGGGCGTGGGCGTACTGCACGTAGTAGACGGGGTTCTCGCTGCTCTGGCGCTTGGCCAGCTCGATGTCGAACTCCATCTGCGAGTCGGCGGAGCGCTGGAGGAAGAAGTAGCGACATGCATCGCCGCCGACCTCATCGACCACGTCGCGCAGAGTGATGATCTCGCCGGCGCGCTTGGAGAATCGCACCGTATCGCCGCCGCGCTTGAGGGCAACGAGCTGGCCGATGATGATCTCGATGCGCTCCTTCTCGACGCCGAGGGCTTCCACGGCCGTGATGACGCGCGAGACGTGCCCCTGGTGGTCGGCGCCCCAGATGTCGATGACGTGGTCGAAGTTGCGATTGAAGAACTTGTCGTAGTGGTAGGCGATGTCCGAGGCGAAGTAGGTGGGCCTGCCGTCACTGCGAATGAGGACGTTGTCCTTGTTGGCTCCGAGGCTGGCGCTGGCGAACCAGACGGCCCCTTCCTTCTCGACGACTTCGTTCTGGTCCCGCAGGCGCTTCATCGCCGTGTCATACGTGCTCGGGGAGCCTTTGAACAGCGATCGCTCCGAGAACCAGACGTCGTAGTCGATGCCGAGGATCTCGAGGTCACCGCGGATGCGCGCGACCATCCGGTCGATGGCGATGCTCACGAGCTCTTCCGGAGCTTCAGAGGCAGCGAGGAACTTGTCGCCGTAGTCTGACTTGATCTCTTCGGCGAGGTCGACGACGTAATCGCCGGGATAACCGCCTTCCGGCAGGGGGAAGTCCTTGCCGAACGCCTGCTGGTAGCGGGCAAACACGGTATTGCCGAACACGGTCGATTGCGTGCCGGCGTCGTTGATCAGGTATTCCTTCTCGACGTTGTAGCCGGCCGCCGCGAGGACGCGCGCCAGGGAGTCGCCGATCGATGCCCAGCGGCCGTTGCCGACGTGGAGCGGACCGGTGGGGTTGGCGCTGACGAACTCGACCTGGACCTTCTTGCCGTCGCCGATATCGCTGGTGGCGAACTTCAGGTCCTGGGCGAGCACGTCGTTCACCTGCTCGGCGAGCCAGGCGTCGCTGAGGCGCAGGTTGACGAACCCGGGCGGCGCGACGGTGACCTCGCCCACGGCCGGGTGGGGTGGGACGTGCTTGGCGAGGATCTCGGCCAGGGCCATGGGGCTCTGGCGAGCAGTGCGCGCGAGACGCAGGGGAAGGCTGGAGGCGTAGTCGCCGTGCTCCGGCCGTGATGGACGCTCGATCGCGAGGTCTTCGAGGGCGACGGGAGGAATGTCGCCCGCTGCCTGAGCCGCTCTTGCCGCGGCCTCTACTAGATCGGCGATCTCACTGCGAATGCTCATGCCAGTTCCTTGTTCTGAGAGTATGCCTTTGTCAGCGCATCCACCCTTTCGGCGAGGCGCTGCCAGACGGATTGGTTGCCGATCACCGGCTTCGAAAGCTCGAGGAATCGGCGCGGCTTGGCCAACTCGGACGCATCCGCGCCCACGGTCTCCTGCAGCAGCGCGGCGGCCATGATCGTGGCAGCCGATTCGCCCCAGGCGATGCAGCGGGGAAACAGCTCGTCGTATCGCTCGGCGCCGTCCTCTATAGAAGGGTCGGCTGTGTTGGCCATGACCAGCACGGAGACCTCGTCGCCGAAGTCGTGGGCAATGTCGTGCAGGGGGTACTGGGTGTACTTGAGCAGGTTGTGCAGCAGACCCGCTACCTGTACGTCGCGGCCGTAGCCGAGCTCGCGCAGGAACAGCGCCAGCTCCACGCTGCGCAGCACTACGGGCTCCGTGCTCATGCTGTGCATGTCGAAGGCGAAGCTCAGGGTACGGAGCGCCCGGTCAAGGTCGCGGTCGATGCGAGCCTGATCGACGGGTGTCTGCGGGATCGGTTTGTCGGAGTGCGACGTCATCGCGGTGCTCAAGCCAACCGTCTCTAAAGAAAGAATCCGTCCCCGGGAGGACGGCAGGTTGTCATGGTAGGCATTTCGGTATGCCCGGTCAAACTGGGGGAGAGCTTCGAGCTTCGAGCTTCGAGCTTCGAGCTTCGAGCTTCGAGCTTCGAGCGCGAGCTAAGAGCGTGAGAGACACGATATGCGCACACCTCCACTCTTCCGTCGTTGCGAGGAGGGTGTAGAAGCTGGCGGCCGTCTAGTGGTCGAAGGGGAACTCGCGGGACTGGATCATGTTCGAGACCTCTTTGACGGCGTCGTAGCAGCGAGTGATGAGGGCGTCGTCATAGCCGTAGTGGTCTCGCGCTTCCTCGAACTCGTCTTCGTCGGCCAGCCAGTACGTGAGGCCGCCGCCGGTGGTGACGCGGGCGATGACGTCGAGCTGGAGGTCGACGTAGCCGACGGTGGCGCCATCGAACTGCAAGGGCGTGGCGATGTTGCAGTAGAAGCCGAAGAGGCCCTGGCCGGGCAGCTCCAGGCGGATGACGTTGAACCAGCGGTCGGGCCAGTAATGGCCGTGCGTGTTGTAGGGCGAGGTGAACCACTTGCCGTTGCCGCGGCTGATATCGAGGCCGGCGCGCGTCTGGGTGATCACGATGTC
The DNA here is from genome assembly GCA_963731765.1 of uncultured Chloroflexia bacterium. Taxonomy (GTDB): domain Bacteria; phylum Chloroflexota; class Dehalococcoidia; order DSTF01; family WHTK01; genus WHTK01. The sequence continues at coordinate 52,309 of CAVSWS010000016.1, read as the reverse complement.
GTCGTCCGCGCGGACGAGCGTGGCGGGGTGGATCCAGTGGTCGGCGCCATCGAAGCGGGTGGCGTGCACGGTGACGAGCCGGCCGTTAGCGGCCGTCCGGTTGCCGGCCTCTTCGGTTTGATTGTTTGATTGTTTTTCGACCAGGAACTTAGTCTCCTCCGGCAAGCTTGCTCAGCAGCAGTCCGGTGGCGACGAGCAGGCTAACGCCGACCGCGATCGAGCCGTAGGGGTTCGACACGATGGGAAAGTCCTGGGCCGCTTGCTCCACGCCTACCACGAACAGGGCAAAGCCTACGGCACCAAGCAGTCCACTTGCCAACTGGCTGGCACGGAGCCTGCGCACGGGCTCCGTGTGCTCCAGGAAGCTGAGCAGCTTCTGGGCAGTGTCCTCCGTCATCTGCGTGGCGTGAATGACTGGGTTAGGAGGGGCGTGGGTCGCGCTCAGCTCTGGTGGCAGCGCGAAGGTGCCGTCCGCCCGCGATGGGAACGGCAGGACGCCGACGACGGCAGCCGGGTCGAGTGCACCGTAGAGGTGGGGGAAGAGGGGCTGGGCACCGGCGACGGTATGGCCGGGCATGGCGGGCGCCTCGTAGCGCAGGGGCGGTCGGAGACGGGAAACCTCGATGCAGAGGAGAACGAGGCCGTCCTGGCCGTGGTAGAAGCGGTTTGCGGTCTCGACGACCTGATCGCGCGTCGAGCAGTGGACGAAGCCCTGGGCGTCGAGGCTGGGCGGGCGGTAGGCACCGTCGGCCTCGGCTTCGAGCCAGTCGTCTCGGGCGACGATGTGGTAGATGGTGTCGTCTGGCACGGGGGTTCCCTTCGGGGTGGGTTCGGGACGCATCGGGGCGCAGGCGCTGCGCATCGCTATCGCGCTGCTCCGCTTGAGAATAATAAAGGAGTGTTGGGGGGACACCCCCCACGCCCCCCGCGCATGGGCCTGCGGCCCCCGCTACCCCTGCTTTGGTGGGCGGTTCTGCGGTACGCGGGGCCGAGCAGGATCACTTGATAGTGGCCGGGATTATCGTCGAAGCGACTTTCGGGCTGGCCACAGTAACCATCGTAGGCAACGATGTGGCCCTCGCGCACGAAGAGGTTGGCGCTTTGCCGGACGTTGGACCCGACTCTCGATTCAAAGAAGAGGATGTAGTCGAACTGAGGGTAGTCAGGTTCGTCAAAGAGGTGGGGCAGGGAATCTGTCTTTACGGCGGCAAAGGACCGGGGAGACGAGTTGCTGATGTGATCTGTAGAGTGTCTGTACGTTGAACGTCCAATGGGCTCGCATGACACGTCGGGAGGGCATCAACCGGTGTGCTATGCAGTTGGTCGTTCGACAGGTGCATCCGAGGACTGGGAGCGGCGCCTATGCGCGTCTGTGTCGTACGAGGCGATGGTTGCGGTTGGAAGAGCGGCTGTGACGCGGTCGCGGGATTGCCGACGGCCGCTCCTGGCGTCGGGCCTCGCAATGACATGGAGCTTGGGGACCGCAGCTCTCTCCACGTGTCAATGGAGTAGCGCACTCGGAGGTTTGGCGATGGGTTGAATCGTTTCGGATCCAGTAGAGGTCCGTCGGGACGGCCGTTAGGTCTTGATCGCGGGCTCACGCAGGAGTAGCGCGCCTGCTCGATGGAGATGACGAGTCCGGGGCCCGATTCCCTTGTCGCACCCTCGGTGTTAGCTGACGTCGCCGATGACGGTGCGCTTCATGCGCTCGACTTCGGCGCGGAGGGGGGCGTGCTCGGCGCCGATCAGGCCGGGGTCCTGTCGCAGGAGGTCCATGGCTTCCTGGCGGGCGGTCTCGATCATCTTGAGGTCGGAGAAGTCGGCGGCGGCGAACTCGGGCAGGCCAGACTGGCGGGTGCCCATGTAGTCGCCGGGGCCGCGCAGACGCAGGTCGGCTTCGGCGAGGGCGAAGCCGTCGTTGTTGTCCTCGAGGAGCTGCAGGCGGTTCTCGGCGGTCGGCGAGGGGTCGTCGGAGAGCAGAAGGCAGAAGCTCTGGTCGGCGCCACGGCCGACGCGACCGCGAAGCTGGTGCATCTGGGCCAGGCCGAAGCGGTCGGCGCCCTCGATGACCATGACGGTGGCGTTGGGGATGTCGATGCCGACCTCGATGACGGTGGTGGCGACGAGGATGTCCATGTCGCCGCGTCGGAAGGCGCCTAGCACTTCGTCCTTCTCGGCCGAAGACATGCGGCCGTGGAGAAGGCCGAGCCGGAGGTCCGGGAACACGTCGTGCGAAAGGCGCTCGTACTCCTGGACGGCCGAGCGGGACTGGATGGACTCGGACTCTTCGATGAGGGGGCAGACGACGAAGGCCTGTCGCCCCTTGTGCACCTGCTCGCGCACGAAGGTGTAGGCGCTGCCGCGGTCCTCCGGCCGTACCCACGAGGTCTCGATCGGCTTGCGGCCCGGCGGCATCTCGTCGATCACCGAGACTTCGAGGTCGCCGAAGAAGGTGAGGGCGAGGGTGCGCGGGATCGGTGTGGCCGACATGACCAGGAGATGGGGCGCGGGCTGGCCGGCGCTGACCGCGCGCTCCTTGAGGGCGGCGCGCTGCATGACGCCGAAGCGGTGCTGCTCGTCCACCACGGCCAGGCCGAGCCGGTGAAAGCGGACGCCTTCCTGGATGAGGGCGTGGGTGCCGACGATGACGTCGATTTCGCCCGAGGCGACAGCTTCGGCGATGCGCTGCTTCTCGGCCGGCTTTGTCGAGCCGGTGAGCAGCTCGACGTTGAGGCGTCGGCCGGCGACCTCGATGCGGCCGAGGAGGCTGGAGAGGGTCTTGAAGTGCTGTTCCGCCAGGATCTCGGTCGGGGCCATGAGGGCGCCCTGGAACTGGTTCGCGACGGCGATAACGAGCGCCGCGCCCGCTACGGCCGTTTTGCCCGAACCGACATCGCCCTGGAGGAGGCGGGCCATGGGGCGCGAGCGTTTGAGATCGCCGGTGATTTCGGCGAGCACGCGCTCCTGGGCACCGGTGAGGGCGAAAGGCAGCGACTCGCGGTAGACCTCCAGCACGCCTTTCGAGCCCATGGGTGCGGCGTCGGCGTCCTGCCAGTCCTTGCGACGCTCCAGCATGGCGAGCTGGACGCAGAACAACTCCTCGAAGGCGATGCGGCGTCGCGCCTCGTCATAGTCCTCCGTGGAGTCGGGGTAGTGCATCTGGCGCACGGCCTTTGGCAGGTCGGGTAGCTTGAGGCGCTGTCGCAGGTCTTTGGGGAGGGGCTCCTTGAGCGCCTCGGCGAAGCGGTCGACTGCCTCTTTGACCACACGACGGAGGACACGCTGGCTGAGGCCCTGAGTCAGGGGGTAGACGGGCACCATACGGCCGGTGTGAGTGAGGTCCTCGTTTTCGGCGATGCGCTCCCATTCCGGGTTCTCCATCGTCTTGTTGCGGTTGAACAGGCCGACTTTGCCGGCGATGACGATGCGGTCGTTGGTGTGGAGCTGGCTCGCGAGGTAGGGCTGGTTGAACCAGACGACGCGCATGGTGCCGGTCGCGTCGCCGACGACGGCCTGTGTACCGGGACGGCGGCCCAGCCGCACGCTGGAGGCGCTCCAAATCGTGACGAGCGCCGTCTGGTCCTCGTCCGGCTCCAGGTCTGCGATGGCGCGCACGTCGCCGAAGTCGTTGTGGCGGTTCGGGAAGAGATAGAGAAGGTCGCGCACAGTCTGGAGGCCGAGCTTCGCGAGCTTGCCCTGTGTGGCGCCTTTGACGCCCTTGATCACGGTGACGTCCTGCTCGACGGGGTCCTTCGGCTTTTCCGGTACGGGCGGCAGCGTCGCCTTCGCCGCTTCGAGGGCGCTCCGCGGGGTGCGCTGTCGTGTCGCCGGCGCGTCGGGGTCCGAAGGCTTCGACTTGCCTGTGGGCGCCCTTGTTTTTGCCGGCTTGAGGGCGAGGAGGGTCTTGAGCCAGGCCTCGCGGGCGCCGGGGCTGAGGGAGGCGTAGGTCTTCTTGACGCCGGACGCATCGATGACGCTCGCGACATCCTTGTCGGCGCGGGCGGTGGCGAGGAACTTGTCGATGCCGCCGATGACGGTGCGGTCGTCGCAGCCGCGTTTGAGCTCGAGCTCGAGGACTTTTCGGAAGCGGGTGAGGGCATCGCTCTCGGTGCGAGCGCCTGCGTTCGGGCCACTCCGGGCGGGGTTTCTCCGGTTGGCGATACGGTTCACGTGCTAGTGAAGCATATGTGTTCTGAGGGAGGGTAGCAAAGCGAATACGGAGGGCAGAGTACGCAGTGCAGGTGAATCGAGGACTGCCGTGGCGCCTGCGGTCGAGTATGGATGAAGCGTCGTGGCAGCCCGGGCGCTCGAAGATTGCCGCGGCCTGCTGCCGCGTGCCCCGCAACGACAGAGAGACGCCTGCGCGAGACTGGGCCCTGCGGGTTGTCTCTACGGGCGGCGACCTGATACGCTACGTCGGCTATGGCAACCAAGTGTGAAGTCTGCGGCAAGGGCACAACGTTCGGGCGTAACATTCGCCACCAGCACTCCGGTCGCTGGCAGCGCAAGGCGCCGAAGACGAACCGGACGTTCGGCGCAAACGTACACGTGAAGACGCTGACCCTGAACGGTGTCACGAAGCGACTACACGTCTGTACGCGTTGCATCCGCACCTCCGTCAAGACCCGATAACCTGTACCGAGCTCGTCTCGTGCAAGAAGCCTGCCTGTTGGCAGGCGATTTCTTGTGCCCGGCATCGCGCTACTTGCCATAACACGTAGATTGCCTTCGAGAGTCGCTGATGGCGGAATGGAACTATCACGCTAACGGTGGCGCTGCGGGTTGGGGCGCACTGACGCTTCCAGGCAGCAGCGAACTCGCCTTCCCAGACTGCAACGGTCGGGCCCAGTCGCCCGTCGATATCCCCGGCGTGCCTTCGACGTCCGGCGATGCGCTGCGACTCGACTGGCGGCCCTCGACGCTCTCGATTCTGAACACGGGACTCGCGTTACAGGTCGACTGCGAGGCGGGCAGCACGCTCTCGACGGGTGGCAAAACCTACGAGCTGCAGCAGTTCCACTTCCATACGCCCTCGGAGCACGCATTGCAGGGCAGCTTCGGGCCACTGGAGGTGCATTTCGTGCATCAGGCCAGCGACGGGGAGCTGGCGGTGGTCGGCGTGCTGATTGACGACGGGCGAGTCGAACGCGGCGCTGCAGCAGGTGCTCGACGCGATGCCGTCGGAGCCGGGGCGCGTCGAGCGGGAAGAGAGCATCGACCCGCGGGGTTTCCTGCCGGGGAGCCTGGAGCACTGGGCGTACGAGGGGTCGTTGACGACGCCGCCGTGCACGGAGGGCGTGCGATGGCACGTGCTGTCGCAACGGATCACGGCCTCGACGGCGCAGATCGAGGCGTTTCGGGCGTTGGCGTTTCTCAACCCTGAGGGTCGGTTCGCAGGCAACGCGCGGCCGGTGCAACCGCTGAACGGGCGGTTCGGTCGAAGCTGAGCTGGCGGGTAGTAAGGCGCCCTCTGCCCGGGTAGGATTCGCCCAACGAATCGCTACAGACAGAGGAGGCGTGAGATGCCCGCACCTGCTATTCGCCGTGTCGTTACCGGACACAATGCTCAGGGACTGGCCGTGGTCGCGGTCGACGAGATCGCTCAGGGCTCCGTCGTTACGCAAGGATGGATGACCGACACGCTGCCGTCCAACAACGTTGACGACTTCGCTGCCGGCATGAGCCAACCCGGCGCTTCGATCCCGGGCGGCAGCGCGCTGCGGCTGGTCGACATGAGTCCTGGCTACCGCTCGGCCATGCACCGCACGAGCACGATCGATTACGTCTTCATCCTGTCCGGCGAGCTGGACATGGAGCTGGATGGTGGCGAGACGGTGCATCTCAAGGGCGGCGACATCGTGGTGCAGCGCGGTACTAACCATCGCTGGGTGAACAACAGCGATGCCATCTGCCGGTTTGCGTCGGTGCTGATCAAGGCGGATCCGGTGGTCATCGACGGCAAGGTGCTGGAACCGACGATGGTGTGACGGCGGGTGCCCTCGGTGATGCACTGGCTTGAGTCGCTCGAGTGCTCAATGACGGCCCGCGCGATTGAGCCTGGTTTGGGTCAAAGTTGACAGGCTTACGTCTCGTGCGACAATCCCTCCAGCGGGTTAGCGAGACTCCGGAGGTTCGCCGATGGCCTTTATTTTCAAGATTGTCCCGGAATATCAGCGGGTGGTCCGCTTCACACTGGGACGTTACGACGGCGTGCCAAGGGGCCCCGGCTGGATCTGGATCGTCCCCTTCATCCACTCGACGATCACCGTAGACCTGCGCGAAGAGGTGTTCGACGTCGAGCCTCAGACGTGTATTACGAAAGACAACGCGCCGGTGACGGTGGACATGCTCGTCTTCCTGCGCGTCGTGGATCCCGAGCAGTCGGTGCTGAAGGTGCAGAGCTACCGGCTCGCTGCACGGGGCATGGCGATCACAACCCTGCGAGCGGTTGTCGGTGACATGAACCTGGACGATGTGCTCTCCAAGCGCGAGCAGATGAACGCGATCATGCAGGCCCGCATGGACGAGGTAACGGACCGCTGGGGCGTCAAGGTCAATGCAGTCGAGATCCGCGAGATCCTGCCGCCGCGCGACATCCAGGAGGCGATGAGCCGCCAGATGTCCGCCGAGCGCTTCCGTCGCGCCACGGTTACGGAGGCCGATGGTACTCGCGAGGCCGCGGTGAAGATCGCCGATGGTAACCGTGAGGCTGCCATCCTCAACGCCGAGGGTGAGAAGCAATCGGCCATCTTGAACGCCGAAGGTAACCGCCAGGCTGCGATCCTTAACGCCGAAGGCTTTTCGATCGCGCTGGACCGCATCTTCCAGTCGGCGAGCCGGGTGGACGAGAAGACGATGGCGCTGCAGTACCTCGACATGATGCGGTCGCTGGCGGGCAGCGAGTCGACAAAGTGGGTGGTACCGATGGAGCTCACGAGCTTCGTCTCGAATTTCGCGCGCAACATGTCGGTCGCAGCATCACCGCCGTCATCGAACGGCAATGGAACCACCGGCGGCAATCCGCCGGGGCAGTAGGAAGTGACGATGCAGGACCGCAACGATACGTACGGCACCAACGGGGGCCGGCAGAAGGTAGAGAGCCTGGTGGGGCAGCTTGTAGTGCTGTCTCGCAGCGAGGAAGCGTGCAGGCTGCTCGGCGTGGACGGCGTGCTTGTCGACCAGGTCAACATCACGGTGCTCGACGATCCGATGGATTATGTGGCCTACGACATTGCCGCGGCGATCCGGGACGCGGGCGATGATTCGGCGCCGGTGCAGGCCACGATGCTGTCGACGCTGGTAGCGGAGCTCCGTCTGTGCGGCCTGATCAGGTCGCACATCGACCAGGGCGACCTGGTCGAGCGGGTGCTGCGGCAGATGAGAGAGCTACGGGACTGAAAGGCGGAGCGTGACGGCAGCAGCTTTGTTTACGTTACGATAACGGTCAGACGTTTAAGCCAGATTCGGTTCTGAGGCCCCCCGCATGTACGAACCTGAGGAACGCTCTCGCTCACTTTCGAAATTCCTGGTGCCGTTAGGCGCCATCGTCGTTGCTGCCGCCATCATCGCGGCGGCGGTCTTCGGACTCGGTCTGCTGGACAGCGGCGGTGGCGATAACGGCTCGACCGCCCAGGCGGAAGCGTCGCCTACGGCGGTGCCGACGCCGACGCAGCCCGGCGCCAACCCGGCCGAGCTCGCCATCGGCGAGTACGTGCGCACCACCCTGGGGGCGAGCTACGGCGGCGACTGCTCGGTCGCGGCCGTGAACCAGCAGCCCGCCGGTATCCCGACGGTTGCGGCTGGTGCCGGTGCGACGCCGGCCCCCACGGCCGCACCGCAGGACGTGCTGTGCTCGCAGTCGCGCGGCGAGCGCGATGACATGAAGGCGTACGTCCTCGGAAAGCCGCTGCAGGAGCCCAGCTACTGGATCTTCATTCGCCAGAACGGTGGCTCGTTCACCGTGATCTCCGCGCCTGAGATCACGGCCGAGTCCGCGGCGGTGCCGGGCACGCCATGGCCGCTGGCACAGGGTGCCGAAGTCATGGTCACCGGTGGCGACTGCCTGAATGTGCACGAGGGCCCCGCGCTGGCGCAGCCGGCTGTCGACTGCATACCGGATGGGACGACCATCACGCTGGCCACGGGGCCTGTCGACGCCGATGGCTACCAGTGGTGGCAGGTGGACGGCCGAGCGGGCTGGGTGGTCTCCGAGTTCCTGCGGTATCCCGACGCGCAATAGCGAACCGTGTCTCAATGAGTAACCAGTAAGGACCCCAGCATGCTGGGGTCCTTAAGTAGAGCGGCATGAGAAACGCGACGCCGGAGCGTCGCGTTTCTGGGTGCCATTCGGGCGGCAGGATGTCCGATAGGCCTATGAAGTGGTCCAGGCGTCCAGCGTGACGTTGAGGTCCTTCTGCTGTCCGGCTCGCTGCACGGTGATCTTTGATCGTGTCGCCAGGGTTCTTTGTGTCGAGGTAGCTGGCGATGTCGTCGTAGGTGCTGACCTGGTGACCGTCGATAGCGACGATGATGTCGCCGGCCTGGTTGCGGGTGGCACCCTGCAGGCCGGCCTTCGCCGCCGCGCTACTGGGGTCGACACTGCCGACCATGACGCCGTTGTCGACGTTGATGTTGAGGTCGCGGGCGATCGACGGCGTGAGGGTTACGAGCGAGACGCCGAGCTTGGCGTGGCTAATGGTTTTGCCGGCCAGCATGTCAGGCAGGTACTTCTGCAGCGTGCTCACGGGGATGGCGTAGCCGATGCCGGAGAAGGAGTCCTGGCCTGTCGGGTTCTCAAGGGCGTTGGTGATGCCAACGAGCTCGCCGTTCAGGTTGAACAGACCGCCGCCGGAGTTGCCGGGGTTGATCGCTGTGTCTGTCTGGATCAGCTCACGCAGAGGGCGGCCGCCGGTGCCGTCGTTGAGGACGCGGCCGAGGCCGCTGACGACGCCTTCCGTCAGCGTGGCTTCGAGGTCCAGCGGGTTGCCGATAGCGACAACGTCATCGCCGACACGCGTGTCGCCGTTCGCGAGCTTCACGGGCGTCAAGGTAAGACCGGTGGTCGGGATCTGGACCACAGCGAGGTCATCGCCGGGGTCTGTGCCCACCACGTTGGCGGAGACGACGGTGCCGTCTGCCAGGGTGACGTCGATCTGACTCGCGTTGACGACGACGTGGTAGTTGGTGGCGATGTGACCTTGAGTGTCGAGGACGATGCCGGAACCGGTGCCGGCGGACGTCGCCGAGGAGACGCCGATCTTCACGATGGAAGGCCGGAGCTGGGTATACAGGTCGGCGACTGAGACGCCCGAGGCGTTCGTGATCGACGGCGCCGATGCTGATGGTACCGATGCTGCCGCGGTTGTGGTGCCGCTGTTGCCGTTGTCGATGAGGGCGAGGGTGCCTGCCCCGGTGCCGGCGCCGATCGCGGCGCTTACGAGCACGATACCAGCGAGCCATTTCGCCGGCACGGGCATCCGAGGCGGCGCGGATTGCGCCGGTTGAACAGGCGGGGTCTGCGGTAGATGGACCGAATGGTTGAGAGACTCTGCCACGGTAATCAAACCTCCTTTGTTCCGTGTGCCTGGCAGCGCCCCAGGACTGAGATTTGTTCTCGGTGGATGGGTCGTTCCCTTGATTCAAGTTTCCGAGCACGACCTGAAGAAGGTTTGTTAAACCTGTGAAAGAAGCATGAAATCAGGCGAATACGCCCTATTCGGGCCAGCGCAGTAAGGGGCTAGTGGAAGCGGTAAGGAGCTATTACTTGGCGGAGCTACGGTAGCGGTGCACGAAGCGCGCCATGCGGTGCAGGGCCTCTTCCAGCAAGTCGTACTTCTGGGCGTAGCAGATGCGGATGTGGCCGTCGCCGCCCTGACCGAAGGCCTGTCCGGGCACAACGGCGACCTTCTCCTCGAGTAGCAGCCGCCCGGCAAACTCCTCGTCGTCCAGGCCGGTGCTCCGGATGGACGGGAAGGCGTAGAAGGCGCCGTGGGGTTCGACCATCTCAAGGCCCATGTCGCGACACGCTTTGATCACGAGTTCGCGGCGGCGGGCGTACTCGCCGAGCATGCCTTGCACGTCCTCCTCGCCCGATTCGAGCGCTTCGAGGGCGGCGTACTGCGCGGCGGTCGGGGCAGACATCATGATGTACTGGTGGACCCGCATCATCGCGTCGGTGATGTGCTGCGGCGCGCATACGTAGCCGAGGCGCCAGCCGGTCATTGCATAGGCCTTCGAGAAGCCGCCGAGGAGCACGGTGCGTTCCTTCATGCGCGGAAGCGAGGGGAAGGAGATGTGCTCGACGCCGAAGACGAGGCGGTCGTAGATCTCATCGGAGATGACGAAGAGGTCGTTTTGCTCCGCCACGTCGGCGATGGCCTGCAGTGAGTCGCGGTCCATGACGGCGCCGGTGGGGTTGGCGGGGTAGCCGAGGAGCAACGCCTTGCTGGAGGGCGTGATGTACTCCTGCAGCGTGCTCGCTTCCAGCTTGAAGCCGTTCTGGGCGCGCACCGGCACCGTGACGTAGCGGCCGCCGGCAAAAACGACCGTGGGCATGTACGCGACATAAGACGGGTCGGTCGAGAGGACTTCGTCGCCGTCATCGAGCAGGGCCTGGGTGGCGAGGTTCAGCGCCTCGCTGACACCGGTGGTAACGATGATCTCGTTCGTGGGGTCGTAGCTAACGCCGTAGAGGCGCTGTAGCTGGTTGGCGATTTGCTCTCGCAGCTCGTAGAGGCCGGAGTTGGAGGTATAAGCCGTCTTACCCGCTTCGATTGAGCGGATGGCGGCCTGTCCGATGTGATTCGGAGTGGGGAAGTCGGGCTCTCCAACGCCGAGGGAGATGACACCGTCAGTGGTATCGATCAGCTCAAAGAAACGTCGGATGCCCGAGGCTGAGACGAGGTCAAGTTTTGAGGATAAAGAACCACGTCTCGCTGACCTACCGGCTTCGAGCATGTTGGGCAGTATATGGCAAGGTCCGCTTGTGAACCATAGATACAAGTGCAGATGATCGATAGAGACCGTAAAGGGCTAAAGCGCCGGGTGTTGGTTATGCCAATCGGTCGCCTGCTCGTAGGCGTGTGCGACTCGAAGGGCGGTTGACTCGTCGAAGGGCTTGGCGATGACCTGCAGACCGAGGGGCAGCTTTTTGCCCTCCATCTCGGCGAAACCACACGGCACCGACATGCCCGGCAGCCCGGCGATGTTCACGGGCAGGGTGAACACGTCGTTCAGGTACATGGCGATGGGATCGTCGACCTTCTCGCCGATCTTGAACGCGGCGCTCGGCGTTACCGGGGCGATGATCGCGTCGTAGCGCTCGAAGGCGGTGTCGAACTCCTGACGAATGAGGGTGCGGACCTGCTGCGCCTTGAGGTAGTAGGCGTCGTAGTAGCCGGCGGAGAGGGCGTAGGTGCCGATCATGATGCGGCGCTTGACCTCGTCGCCGAAGCCTTGCTGGCGCGTCGTCTCCATGTTCTCCCACATCGTGGCGCCGTCCTGGTAGGAGTAGCCGTACTTGACGCCGTCGTAACGGGCGAGGTTGGCCGACGCTTCGGACGGGGCGATGAGGTAGTAGACGGCAAGCGCAGCCTGGGTGCTGGGCAGCGAGAGGTCGAAGTCCACTTCGGCGCCGAGGCCCTTCACGACCTCGACAGCGGCGAGGAACGTGGCGCGCGCCTGCGGGTCGAGGTCGTCTGTCAGGTACTCCTTCGGCACACCGAGACGCAGGCCTTTGAGGTCGCCCGTCAGGCCGGCGGTAAAGTCGGGCACTTCCAGGGGGGCCGAGGTCGAATCGCGGACGTCCTGGCCGGCGATGGCGTTGAGGACGATAGCGGCGTCCTCGACCGAACGCGTGAAGGGCCCGATCTGGTCGAGCGAGCTGGCGAAGGCGATGAGGCCGAATCGGCTGACGCGGCCGTACGTTGGCTTGACGCCCACAACGCCGCAGAGCGCAGCCGGCTGGCGAATGGAGCCGCCGGTGTCGGAGCCGAGGGCGAAGAGGCACTCGCCTGAAGCGGTGGCGGCCGCGGAGCCGCCGGAGGAGCCGCCGGGCACACGGTCGAGGTCCCACGGGTTGTGGGTGGGGAAGAAGGCCGAGTTCTCGTTGGAGGAGCCCATGGCGAACTCGTCCATGTTGCTCTTGCCCACCATGATCGTGCCGGCCGCGGCGAGGCGCTCAACGACGTGGGCGTTGTAGGGCGGCACGAAGTTCTCCAGCATCTTCGAGGAGCAGGTGGTGCGCACGCCTCTGGTGGTCAGAACGTCCTTGATGCAGACCGGGATGCCCGTCAGCGGACCGACGTCGCCGGCTGCGATGCGCTTGTCGGCCGCTTCGGCGCTCACCATGGCCTGCTCGCCCGTGAGGGTGACGTAGGCGCGGACGCGATCGTCCACGGCGGCGATGCGGTCGAGGACGGCGCGGGTGAGCTCCTGCGAGGAGATCTCGCGCTTGTCGAGGAGGTTGCGGGCTTCGGTGATCGTCAGGTTGTAGAGGTCGGGCATGGCGCCTACTCGTCTAGCACCGCGCGGACGCGCAGGTAACCATCGTGCTCCAGGGGGGCGTTTGCGAGCACCTGTTCGTGCGTGAGCGAGGGCCGGGGCTCGTCCGCGCCCATGACGCCCACGAGGGGCAATGTGTGAGTCGTGGGCTCGACGCCGGTCGTGTCGATGCGGCTGAGGACGTCGAAGTGTTCGATGATGCTCGAAAGCTGCTCCCGAAACTTCTCTACGTCGGCATCGGTGAGGCCAATGCGCGCCAGGCGCGCTACGTGCAGTACTTCTTCGCGGGTCAGTGCCATGGGGTGATTCTAGATGGCTCGTCGCGTTCAGCCTAGTCACGCCGGGTCTGGCGGGCCGGTGCGACCCAAATCGCACGATGTTGTCATCCTGAGGCTGCAGCCGAAGGGTCTGGCCTACCAGCACGGCGGTCCGATTCGAGCAGGCTGTCGTCGGACGAGGTGGTGTCGATAGTCCGCAAGATCCTTCATTCGCCAGGATGACATGGACGTGTGGTGTTCACCGGGCGACCGCGTCAACCGGGTGCTGAGTGTGTACCTTGCCTGGTTGCTCGTCTGCCTTTTTGCTGGTTGCTCGTCTGGTACCATGATTGCGGCGGGGAATGGGAGACGGGATTGACGAATAGTCCAGCGACGGCCTCGAGTCTCGACCAGGTCGTCCTCGGCAACCCCAGTTACGTATGGCGATTTGGCCAGGAGCGGCGGCTGGAGATGATCCGGCAGTACGTTCCCCTGGAAGGCGCGCGCATGCTCGACATTGGCTGCGGGCTGGGGGCTTACGTCCGACGTTTCCTGGACTTCACGCCCGACGCGTACGGCATCGATATCGATGCGCCGCGGGTGATCGAAGGCGCCGAAGCGGGGCTCAAGGGCCTCTGCGTCGGCTTGAGTGAGTCGCTCCCATTCGCCGACGGCGTGTTCGACGGGGTGTTGCTCAACGAAGTCATCGAGCACGTTGGCAACGACCGCGACACGATTCGCGAGGCGCTTCGGGTGACGAAGCCGGGCGGCCGCGTGGTTATCTTTGCGCCCAACCGCTTCTACCCGTTCGAGACGCATGGCGTCTACCTGGGCGAGAAGTACGTCTTCGGCAACATCCCCCTGGTGAATTACCTGCCGGACCCGCTACGCAACAAGCTGGTGCCGCATGCTCGCGCTTACACGCGCTCCGGGCTCGAAAATGTGACCGCCGGCCTGCCGGCACGCTGGGTGGACTGGACCGTGATCTTCCCGGGCTTCGATAACGTGCTCGCGCGCAAGCCGGGTCTCGGCAAAGCGCTGCGCAAGGCCACCTACACGCTGGAAAACAACTGGTTCAAGCGAACCGGCCTCTCACACCTTCTCGTACTGGAGCGCCTGTAGCGGTTAATGGCATCGAATAGCAGATACGAGGGTTACGAGGGGTACGCGCGACGTCGCCGTGCGCTGCGCAGGCGCACCGGGCATCACGGCTATTACGGCGGTGGTCGCGGCGGCCTGGAGATGCAGAAGCGCAGCTTCCCCATGTGGGCGGTGGCGATCATCATCCTCGCTTCGATCGGTGGCGTGTTCGCTGCCGGCGCCGGCGCCTACGCCCTCAACACCTATAACAAGTACGCGAATGAGCTGGTGGCGCCGGACGAACTGGCGATCAACCAGCCCTCCTACGGCGCCAAAATCCTGGACCGCAACGGCAAGGTGCTTTACGAGTACGTTGACGACAAGTCGGGTTTGCGGCGCCCAACGCCCATCGAGAACATCGCGCCGGCGTTCCTCGCCGCGACGATCTCGACGGAGGACGACAGCTTCTTCACGAACCCCGGCGTGAACATCCAGGGTCTCGCGCGCGCGGCACTGGAGAACAGCCCCTTCGGCGATTCCGGGCAGCTGTTCGAAGGGTCCGGCGGTAGCTCGATCACGCAGCAGCTAGTGAAGAACGTCTATATCCCGGAGGTGGAGCGCCAGCAGCGCTCGATCGACCGAAAAATCAAAGAGACCGTTTACGCCCTGGAGCTGACGAAGCGCTATTCCAAGTCGCGCATCCTGGAGTGGTACGTCAACCAGATTAGCTACGGCGGCGTGTTCAACGGTGTCGGCGCCGCGTCGCAGGGGTACTTCGGAAAGCCGCCATCGCAGCTGACGCTGGCAGAAGCGGCGACGCTGGCCGGCATCCCGCAGTCGCCCGCGGCTTACGACCCCGTGACGCACCCCGATACGTCCAAGGTGCGGCGCAACGAGGTGCTGGACCTGATGCTGCGGCAGAGCCCGATCCAGATCGGCGAGGACACATACTTCACGGTGACGCCGGAGGAAGTGGCTGCTGCGAAAGCGGAAGACATCAACATTGCGGACAAGCAATTTGAGATCGAGGCGCCGCACTGGGTGCTGAGCTACATCGAGCCCCAGCTGCGCGAGATGCTGGGCTGCCCTTCGCGGCTGCAGATGCAGCTGGAGGTGCAGGCCGGCACGCGTGACCTGCTGCTGGGCCGGCCGGGCGAGGGCTGCGATGCGCTGTTCACGCAGGGCCTCGTGGTGACGACGACGCTGGACCTCGACCTGCAGAACAAGGTCCAGGCCATCCTCGACGACCAGATCAACCAGTACGAGGAGTCATCCAATACGCACAACGGCGCCATGATGGTCATGGACCCGAAGACGGGTCAGATCCTGGTCATGGTGGGTAGCCGCGACTACTACAACGACGCGATCGACGGTCGCAACAACAATGCGATCGCCTGCAACTCGCCGGGATCCTCGTTCAAGCCGTTCGCCTATCTGACGACGTTCGAGCAGCTGGGCTGGGGCCCGGGCACCATGATCCTCGATGCGCCCGTGACGTATACGGACGACAACGGCAACAAGTTCACGCCGAGTAACCCGCTACACGACTACGCCGGCCCGATTTCGGTACGCAACGCCCTGGGTAACTCGCTGAACATCCCGGCGAACAAAGCGGCTGCCGCCGTCGGGGCCCAGGCCGTGGTTAACGAGGCGCGCAAGGTCGGGTTCGTAGACACCTTCCGGCTCGATGGCTGTTCCGGCGCCGGCGGTTACGGCCCCGCGATCGCTACGGGCGGCGTCGACGTGACGCTGGCAGACATGATGTACGGCTACTCGACGCTGGCGGCCGGTGGCGTGATGCACGGCCAGGAGCCGATTGCTCCTCACGACTCCGACGAACGTCAGGCTGACCCGGTCTCGATCCTCAAGGTTGTGGACAACCTGGGCAACACGCGCTGGGACATTGCCAACAAGCAGAAAGACATCCAGGTTGTCGACCCGGGCTACACGTACTTGCTCTGGGACATCCTCACGGACTCTAACGCACGCTGCCGGACGTTCGGCTGCGGGCTGAACATCCCCGGCTACAAGGTGGCGGTGAAGACCGGTACAAGCGAACCGTACTCAAAGGACGATCCAGTCTGTGGCGGCAAGATCGGCGAGACGTGGGCCTTCGGCTATTCGCCGGACTACGTGGTCGGCGTCTGGGCGGGCAACTCGGACAACAGCTGTCTCGTGAACATCAGCAGCGCTTCGCTGGCCTTCTACGCCATGAGCGACGCGTTCACGACGGCCATGGCCGGCGGTTCGGAGACGGACTTCCCGCGTCCCGACGACGTGGTGGAGGCGGAGATCTGCGAGCCTTCCGGGCTCCTGCCGACACCGCTTTGCGGGCTGCGCTCCAAGGACCTGTTCGTGAAGAGCGACGTGCCGACGCAGCAGGACACCTGGTGGCAGAAGGTGAAGATCGACAAGCGCAACGGCAAGCTTGCAGGCCCGAAGACGCCGACTCAGGAAGTGGAAGAGAAGGTCATGCTGGTCCTGCCGCCGGAGTGGCTGGACCGCACGAAGGAAGCCGACCTTACGGACGACCAGAAGGCAGAGCGCGACCGCATCCTGGATTGGGCGAAGTCGCAGAACCTGCCGCTCGCTCCGACGGAAGTCAGCGATGGCGTGGGCCCGACAACCACGCCCGGCGGCCAGCCCGGCTCTACCGATCAACAGGTGGCGCAGATCTTCTCGCCGTCCAACGGGAAGACGGTGCGCGGCTCGGTGCAGGTCCTCGGTAAGGCGACAGGGGACAACTTCAAGCAGTACACGCTGGAGTTCGGCGAGGGCCCGAACCCCTCCCAGTGGACACCGATTATCACGGTACCGCTGAAGCGCGACCTGGGCGTCCTGGGTGTCTGGGATACGGCGAACCTGCCGGCCGGTGGCTACACGCTGCGCCTGGTGGTCACGGATAAGGACGGCAAGGAGAACGTCTCCACCGTCATCGTCTCGGTCAGCAACTAGGGCTGCTGCAGCGACTGCAGCGCGCGGTCCAGCTGAGCCACGCTGGTGACGCTGCCGACGACGTCTACGAACTGCTTGAGGGACGCAGACAGCTCTCGGAGCTTGTCGATCTTGGGACCGATGGGGTCGGTGGATACGACGCTGCCGGTTTCGCCCGCGTAGAGGTTGAGGTAGGCGAAGTAGGCCTGGTTGATCTTGCGGATGAAGTAGCCCTCATCGTCGAGCTGTTCCCGCCGTTGCTCCATCAGCGCTTCAGCCTCATCGATCTTGCCCTGGGCCAGCAGGTCATCGACCTCACCCCGCAGCTTGCGTAGCTCGGCTCTCACGTCGATCTGGGGCTGTCCAGGTGGCGGTGTCGTCGCGGGGGGCTTCGAGGACGGTAGTGCCGCAACGGGCCAGCGCTGGACGACGTCCTTCGACAGCTCCTGGCCCACGAGGTCGGCGACCGTCTCGTTCATGGTGCGGATGTCGTTGTTGGAGAAGTAGCGGATGCCGAGGGGCCGGAAGGCGAGGTAGTTGTGCATCCATTCGTGCGCGATGACCTCGAGCGCGCGCTCGTAGCTCGTGGGGTAGTCGATGATTGTGGGGTAGGCGCCGACGCCGGAAGTGGGGAATGACAGGGCCGACACGCCCTCCTTCTGCGCCACTTCGTTCTCGACCGCTTCGACCTGCGAGAGCGTAAGGTCCTCCTTCATGAGCCAGGAGCCAAGGAGCTGGATGTGGTCTCGGGGGGAAGTTGCGAGCGACCGTGGCGAGGAGGTGAACTCGGCATCCACGGGAGGCCAGACGCGCTCGCCGAGGATGTTGCGGGTGATGCCCTCCTGCTTGATCACCTTCGATAGCCTCGACTCCAGCGTGTATTCCACGGCGTTTTCGATGCTGTCGCGCTCCTTGCGCAGGGCATTGAGCTCATCAAGTGTGGCGCGGTTCACGACCTGGCCACGGGAGAGCTCGTCGCTGCTCTCGTTGCTCAGCTCGTTGATGCGGGCGTTGATCTGGAAGAAGCGCTGCAGCTGAGCGTTCTGCTCCTCGACGGAGGGCGTGTCGTGAAACAGGTTGCCGGCCAGGTAGAGCCAGCGGCCGGGGAAGTTGCGTACTTCCCAGGCTGCGACGTTGTAGTGGTTGGGGCCGGGATTGATGTCCGCAGCGGTGTAGGCGTAGACGGTGTAGGCCCCGGCCAGCGAGGCCACCACCAGGAGGACGGCGAGGACCTGGGCGGCCGTTCTGCGTGTCGCGATGTGTCTTGCTCTCCGTAAGCGCGAGGCCGCCACAGATCCACGGTACGGCGGGCCGGTGCGCGCGGCAAGGAAGCGGCGTCGTGAATGCTAAGATGGCTGTGATGGCGGAGAGAATCGCAGATTCCAGGTTCGCCGCGAACACAGACGCGTCTTCCCTCCACGCCCCCGAGGATGAACATGCCGGTCTCGGCCAGCGGTGCCTCGCTTACGCGGTCGATACGGTGCTCCTGTTCGGCTTCAGCATGGCGTTTGGAGCGGCGGCGTTTCTCGTGATCTTCCTGGGGACCGATACGGGCCGCAGCAACATCACGGACGGCGAGGAGTGGGGCTTTGTCGTCCTGCTGCTGGCCACCTTCCCGGCGTGGTTCCTGTTCAACCTCGCGCTCATGGCGAAACGCGGTCATACGGTGGGCCAGTACGTCATGGGTCTTCGCGTGGTGGACGAGACGGGGGAACAGCCGAAGGCAACGCGAGTGGCCGCTTACTGGGTGGCGCTGCATCCGCTGCTGTATCACCCCTTCCTGGCGCTGCCGTGGGGCCTGTTTGCCGCCCTGGGCGTAACCTTCGCGGGTAGCGGCCTGCTGTTTGTGTTTGCGCTGGCGATGGTGTTTCTTTGCCTTGTGACGCCGCTGATCACGCTGATCTTCGTGGCTACGGACCCGCGTCGTCGCGGTATTCATGACCGGTTGGCCCGGATGAAGGTCGTGCGACTCTAATCGTGCACAGCAACACCAGTTCCCTTCTCGTCGCCTTCCTCACCATCGTGACGCTGGTTTGTCTTACGGGCTTCCAGGTGACGAACGAGACGTCGTCGACGCGCCTGCTCGGGCGCCTCGGCTCGGCGCTGATCGAGCTCGACCGGTGGCTGCCGGCGCACAAGGACGACATCGAGCTGCAGGCGCGCGACCGTCCCGATCAGCCGGTGGTGCTGACCGAGCTACCGATCAATGCCGCCATTCCGGCAACCGCGGCGCTGGATGCGCCGGAGCCCGTGCTGAAGGCGACGATCAGGCAGGCGCTGGGCGAGAAGCTCTACGACGACGGCTACAACGCGATCCATGACGATGCGGGCACAAGTCACCTGAGCGTGACTGAGCCCCTGCGCTGGGCCATCGGCATGCTGGACAGCAGCGCCCACAGCTTCTGGCAGATCGCCGTGGTGGTGAGCGGGCTCGCGCTGCTGGCGATATGCGTTGGCCACTTCTGGGTGCGGCAGTCGCCTCTGCCCGGCTTCACGATCGGCAGCGCCATCGCCGCGATCCTGGCGCTCATCGCGTGGCTGGTCGTGACACTGATCGGCTCCTCGATGAGCGGCGCGCTGAATGAGGAGCTGGCGCGGGTGGCGCGGGACGGCGTCTGGATCGGCCTGCGTGACAGCATCGCCGCAGCGGCGATTGGCGTCGGCGGGCTGTACGCCTACAGCAGCCTCGTTGGCTCGCACCACGCGGACCGGGAGGAGTGGGACGAATTCGAGTACGAGTATGAGTACGAGCAGGAATCCCGAAAGCTCCCGCCTTACTGAGCGCCGCCTGAACTGACACCACACTCTCGGCGCTCCCGAGAACGTCGACTAAGCTCCCCGGCACGCCTCGCCGTCTGAGGAGCTTTCGTTTTGACCACCGGTATCTGCCCCTTTGCGACGTTCATTCCCGGCGTGACGCGCTTCTCGCCCGGCTACGTCGATCGCGTTGGTTTTTGCGACCACACGGCCGCGGGCTACATGGGCACGATGAAGCGCCCCGACTTCTGGAACGAGGCCGGAGTCAGCGTCCACTTCGCGATCAGCAAGACGGGCGAGATCGTTCAGCTCGTCAACATCTTCGATACGGCGTTTGCCCAGGGCCAGCTTGGCCCCGACGTGACGTGGCCTCGGTTCGATGAGATGGGGCGTGGCAATCCCAACGGCTACCTGATTAGCACGGAGCACGAGGACGAGACCGAGTTAAACATGGTGTGGCCGGAGGCGATGTACGAGGCCGACCTGCGGGTGAAGCGCTGGTGCATCGAGGAGTGCATGGCGCAGGGGATGGATGTCATGCGCTTCGGCTTCGATTCGCTGACCGGCCACTACATGTTCGACGGCGTCGACCGCGCGCACTGTCCCGGCACAGGCTGGCCCCGCGAGCGCCTCTTCGCCGACCTGACGCAGTCGGCGGCGCCGAGCGTGGCAAAGGCAGGACCGAGCCTCGTGCTGCCGCAGGCGTATCACCAGCACGACGGCTGGGGGCTCGAGGGCCTGTGCGTCGAAGGCGGTGCACGGGTGCGGCTGGATGCGCGCGGGTGCTTCGATGTGCCGGCGGAGGCGCGACGCATCAGCATCGAGTGGCTGCCGAAGCACGGCTACGGCGTCGTGCTGCACGGTGACACCGGCACGCAGGCAGGGCGCTTCGGGTGGTCGCAGCGTCGGGAGGCGGCCGATGGCTATAGCCACACGCCGAGCGTGTGTCTCGACGGGGACGGTGGCTTCGAGGTGGTGGCGGAGGATTCGAGCAACCCGGTTGAGCTGTTCGTGGCGCATGTCACGGCCTGGTGGTAGGGAGGAACGGACGCCTGAGCTATAGTGCGGTCGTATCGGCGCGCGAGGGCACGTGCCCTGGATAGCAGGAGTCTCAGGTGGAAATCGGCATCGGTCTCGACCCGACGGTGGGTCTGAATTACGAAGAACAGGCGCAGGTCTCGAAGGAGGCGGCGCAGCTTGGCTACAAGCAGATCTGGACGCCGGAGGGCTCCGGCGAGGACGCCTTCCAGACGTGCGCCCTGCGCTGGAACGCCACGCGAGAGGTGGTCGACGGCGGCGTGACAACCGGCATTGGCGTGGCGCCCGTGGCGATGCGGACGCCGATGGGCTTCGCGATGAGCGCCGGGACGCTGAGCAAGATGTCCGGCGGGAAGTTCATCCTCGGTATCGGTAGCGGGCAGGCGGACGTACCGCGGTATCGCCAGAACTGGAACCTCCGGGGCACTTCGACCCTCGGGCTGATGCGCGACTACCTGACCGTGATCCGGACCCTGGTGCGGGGCGAGGCGGTCGATTACAGCGGCCCGTCGATCGAGCTACACGGCGCGAAGCTGGGCATCACGCCACCGCCGGAGTCGCCGATTTTTCTCGCCGCCCTGGGTCCAAAGATGCTGCAGCTGGGCGGCGAATGCGCCGATGGCCTGTGCCTGAACTGGTGCTCACCGGAGACGGTGGCGGAGAGCCGCAAGCTCGTGGCCGAGGGGGCCGAGAAGGCGGGCCGCGACCCGGCGGACGTGCGGATCTGCGAGTACATCCGCGTCTGCGTGGATGAGGACGAGGAGGTGGCCCGGCGCGCCTACACGCGGGCGATGATGGGCTACGCGCTCGGTCAGCTGGACGCGCCGCCACGGAGCTATCGCGCCCACTTCGAGCGCATGGGCTTCGCGGACGACCTGCGTCGCGTCGATGACCTGCGGCGGGCCGGGGCGCCGATCGAGGAGCAGGTTGACGCCTTCCCGGCGAAGGTGTGCCTGGCGGTGGGTTACTTCGGCAAGCCGGAGGGCGCGGCTGCTCACTTCCGCAAGCTGGCAGAGGGGCTCGATATCGCCCTCGTACGCATCGTGGCCTCGAAGCCGGGCATCGACGCCGCGCGCGCCACGATCAACGCGTGCGCCGCTTCGATCTCGATGTAGGCAGATCCGACCGCGGCTACTGATAGGGCAGGCAGGGACTCCATGTCTGACAAGTGCGCTGGGACAACGTGACGACCACGTGTCCGTTTGGCGCAATGTAGACCGGAAACCGGTCGAGGTCGGCGCCTGCCGGGCCGAATCCGAGCCTACCGATTGCATCGAAGGAGCTGCCGTCGCAGCCGGAGCGTAGGACGACGTTCTCGATGCCTTGCTCCCGCGTGTATTTGGACCGGATGCTCTGAAGGTCGCCTCGGTATGCGAGGTCGTCCTCGGGCATGGTTTGAACGCGGCACTGCGCCATCTCGGTTGCGCCGTCCTGGTAGCGCCTTTGCGCCCAGGCATCCCAGTCGTAGAGGGCGACGAAGGAGCTGTCGCTGCGGCGGACGAGGTAGAGGTGCTGGGCCTCGAAGCGGTGGATCGAGCCGGGCTCGTAGCTGGCCGCCACACCGGCATCGAAGGTCTGCATCGCAACGCCGTCCGCTGTTGAGGGCCAGAGGAAGGCAGCGGCGAGGACGAGGAGGGTGACTGTGGCGGCGAAGGCGACGGCGAACAGGCCGAGTCTCAGCCGAACTACATCAGTGGCCAAGGGAGCGGATGCGCTGGTCATGGTCTGGTGATGTTAGCACCGATAGAACGGGCGTCGAATCGGTGGCCAGGTTGAAAGGTGAACGTGGCAGCCTTACCATGAGGTAAGGAGGGACGGTAAGAAATGGACGTGGCTGCCAAAACGAAACTCACGAGCAAGTGTCAGGTTACCGTTCCTCGCGAGGTGCGTGAACGCATGGGACTAAAGCCAGGCGATGAGATCGAGTTTGTTGAGAAGGACGGGACATTTACGGTGCGTCGCGTGTTCAATCCGGCCGGACTGCTTAAATATCGCGGGCATCTGAAGCACCTCGCCGACAAGTCGACCGACGAGATAATGGCGGAAATGCGCGAGCGTTGATTACGGTCGTCGATACAAACATCCTGCTCGACTTCTTGAATCCTGCTGAATTTCACAACGACGAGGCAATGCGGCGGTTGCTGACCGCAGGTGAGGAAGGACCGCTCGTCATTGGCGAAGCCACGTTCGCTGAACTCGCGGCGACATTCGAATCGCTTGAGGAGTTGCAGGGGTTTCTTGAGGTTGCCGGCGTCGGCCTCCTGCGTTGCAGTGATGAAGCCCTGTTTCAGGCGGGGCGTGCTTGGCTCCAGTACACGCAGCGTCGCCCGATAGACCTGCAGTGCTCCTCGTGTGGCGCGTACAAGGTTGTGACTTGCGATAGCTGTGGCACTCAGGTCAGGTCGCGTCAGCACTTGCTCGCCGATTTTCTTGTCGGTGGTCAGGCCTTAGTTCAGGCGGATCAGCTATTGACTCGCGACAACGGCTACTACCGCACCTATTTCCCCGAGCTCAGACTGGCGTAATAGCGCTCTCCAGGCGCTGCAATGCGGCGGCTTTGAGCGCGGCGGGCTCGCCGGGAGAGGCGCTGCGGCCGGCTGAGACGAAGACGTAGGTGACGCGCGAGACGGGGCGAGCGGTGGCGGCCTCGATGCCGAGGACGTAGACGCCGGCCTGCAGCTCGTAGTCTCGCAGGCGGGCTTCGACGGCATCGGCAGGCACATGGTCCGTTTTCCAGTCGACGATCTCGATGCTGCCGTCTTCGCCCTCGATCAGGAGGTCGACGTAGCCTTCGAGGATCGTGTTGCCGTGGGGGAGGGCGAAGGGGACCTCGCGCAGGGCTCGTTTGGCATCGAGGGCGCGCCGGGCGGGCTCCGACTGCAGGGCGACGCGGATGAGGGTCGCTGCTTCGTCTGCCATGTGCGGTACGGCCTCGGCGACGGTCTGAGCCCGCGCGACCGCCTCGATCTCCTCGTCAGCGGCGTCCCAGGCCAGCGTCTGGAGGGCAGCGTGCACGGCGCGGCCGAGGTGGGTGCCGGCGCGACCGCGCGACCACGGTTCGGTGTCGTCCTCGCGTTCTTCCTTCTTATCGTCTCGGCCCAGCGCCGTCGCGCTCGTGTAGTGCTGGACGTGTGCGCCGGTGACGAGTTCGGCGCGATCGGCTTCGAAGGTCGATTCGTCCCAGCCGTCGAGGTCCGTCTGAAGGTTGGCAAAGGGCTGTGTCTGTACCGGGCGTGAGAGCGTCACGGGTGGCATCGGGTCGGCGAAGTCCTTGGCGCCGGCTTCGATGAGCTTGAGGGCGGCGCAGTCCCGCGTACGCTCCTGGTGGAACAGCGAGAAGACGAGGTGGTCCCGGGCGCGGGTGGCGGCGACGTAGAGCAGCCGGGCGCGCTCGGCCTCGCCGTGCAGCTTCTCGTGGCTATCCACGGCGTCGACGGGGCCGAGCTTGAACTGGGCACTTCGGGTCTTGGCGCCGATGTTCACGGCGATGCGACCATCGTTGCGGTCGTGGCCGAACACGGGCGTTGTGCTGATCGGGGGCGTACCGAGCCCGGCGAGGAAGACGATAGGGAACTCGAGGCCCTTGGCGGCGTGAACGGTGAGCACGCGCACGGCGTCCTCGTCATCGTCCAGGCTGGCGCCCTCGGAGTCGAGAATGGCGTCGCCGGCGCGGCGCTCCAGCCACTCGAGGAAGGATCGCAGGCTCTCCGGGCCGCCCGCCTCGAACTGGCGCGCCTGCTCGACGAGGAATCGGGCGCGACGGTAGGCGTTGCGGTTGCCGCTGTCCAGCAGGCCGATCTCGACCAGGCGGCGGTCTGCCACGAAGCGCTCCACCAACACGGCCAGCGAGAGGTCGGCGCGTTGCAGATGCCACGATCGAAGGCTGCGCAGGCCGTCGGCGACGAGGCCTTCGAAGCCAGAGAGGGCAGGCGAGAGGTAGTTGAAGCTGCCGCCCTCTGCCAGGCGGAAGCGGGCGATTTCGACGTCGGAGCAGGCGTAGGCGGGGCTGCGCAGGGCAGCGACGATCGCGACGTCGTCGCTGGGGTCGTCGATGGCAGTGAGGCAGTTGAGCAGGTCGCGCACCTCCTGGGTGGCGTAGACCAGGCTGCCGCCCTCGACGCGGTACGGGATGCCTTCGTGGGCCAGCGAGCGCTCCAGAGGCTGCAGGATCGTGCGCGCGGGCAGGAGCACGGCGATGTCGCCGTAGCGCGCCGGGCGTATCGTGCCGTCTCGGTTCGCGACCTGCCAGCCGCGGTCGACCACGCCTCGACAGTGGGCGGCGATGTACTGCGCCTCCATCTGGCGCACCTGGGTAGCGGTGGCCTCGGCGACCATGTGGCCGAGCCAGGCGACCGTTGGCCCTTCGAGCGTGTCGTGACGGTGGGGGTAGAGCGGACGGTAGGGCGGCTGTACCTCGATGTCGAGGCCGGGGCCGATGACGCGCTGGAACACCTCGTTCACCCACGTGAGCACGCCGGGCTGGGAGCGGCGGTTGAGGGCGAGGTCGATGGTCTCGCCGCCCGCGACGGCGACGCGCTCACGGGTCGAGGCGTAAATCGCCATGTCGGCACGGCGGAAACGGTAGATCGACTGCTTGGGGTCGCCGACGAGGAAGAGCCGGCCGGGGTCCGGCGCGTTGGCGTCTGTTGCGGCGGCGAAGGCGAGGGCGATTTCGGCCTGCAGCGGGTCCGTGTCCTGGAACTCGTCGATGAGGATGGTGTCGTAGCGCTGACGCAGCTCGTCGCGGGCGCTGGGATAGGCGCGCAGCACGTCGCGCACGCCGAGGATGAGGTCGTCGAAGATCAGGCGGCCTTCCTCGCGGCGGGCGCCGGCTTCACGGGTGACGAAGTCGACGAAGAGGGGCAGGGCGTCCGCCAGCGCCTTCGCCCGCAGGCCCTCCAGCGTATCGAGCAGGCTCTTGATGGCGTCGCGGGTGCTCTCTCGCGCTTCTTTGAGGTCGCCGCTGCCCTTCCAGTTGCCCTGGTTGCCGAGATTGCCGGTCGCGGGGTTGAGGTCGGAGGCGATGCTGGCGAGGAAGGCGTCGCGCTCCTCGGGGCGGGCGGACTGAAGCTCCCGTAGCTTCGCTCTTGTCGCCTCGATCTTGATGCGCAGGCGGTCCGTCTGGGGCACGTGGGACATATCGATGGATGCGAGGTCCTCTCGCAGCACGCCGAGGTCGGGCCATTCGACGGACGGTGCAGTGAGGGGCTCTTCTTGCAGGCGGTCGGCGAGCTCCGTGCGCTGCCAGAGGTTCCTCGCGAGGTCCTGGAGGTTGTAGTGCGTGAGACCGAGGTCGAGCAGGCGCCCAACAGCCGCGACGGCGTGTGCCTCGGCGCCGAGGCTATCGAGGTAGGTGCGCCAGCGCTCCTCGAAGCGCCGTTCAGCGGCGACGACGTCCTCGATCTCGAAGGCGGGGTCGATGCCGGCGCGCACGGCGAAGGAGCGCAGGAGGGACTGGCAGAAGGCGTGGATGGTCGAGATCTCAGCGCGGTCCAGGTCATGCAGGGCCTTCTCGATGAGGGCGCGTTCTTCGTCCGTGCACTCCTGCTTCAACCGCGCTTCCAGTCCCTGGCGCACGCGGTCACGCAGCTCGGCGGCGGCCTTATCGGTGAACGTGATGGCGACGATGCGCTCGACGCTGCGACCGGCGAGGACGAGGTGGAGGAAGCGGTCGACGAGGGCAGCGGTCTTGCCGGTGCCGGCGCTGGCCTCCACGAACAGCGTCTGGTCCAGATGCTCACGGATGCGTGCGCGGGCACGAGCGTCCTCGGCCAGAAAGTCGCTCGCGGTCATCGAGGCCTCCGTGCCGTCTCGCCGACGTTGTTCCACGGTCGCAGGCCGAGGTCCTCGTGCTTGGCCCAGAGCTCATCGTCGCGGCGGCGGCTGCAGAGGCGATTGAAGTCGCAGTAGCGGCAGTT
Source organism: uncultured Chloroflexia bacterium (assembly GCA_963731765.1). GTDB lineage: Bacteria > Chloroflexota > Dehalococcoidia > DSTF01 > WHTK01 > WHTK01. Next base: position 25,824 of record CAVSWS010000016.1, on the reverse strand, counting down.
GTCCCAGCCGCCGAAGCGGGTGTTCTCCTCGCCGGAGACGGCAGGGAAGGAGCCGCCGCGGACGCCGGCCAGGATGGCGTCCAGGGTCTCGCGGTAGCGCGTCATGTTCTCATCGGTGGCATCGAAGGGCTTGCGGGTGTACTCGCCGGCGGCCGTGATGAACCAGTAGAGGGGCGTGATGGTCTCGGCATCCGCTGCGGCTGCCATGTATGCCGGGAGCTGCAGGCGCGTGCCGCGTTCCAGCGGGTCGTCGTCCTTCATGCCGTCGTAGGCCCGGCCGGTCTTGTAGTCGATCACCCAGGCACGGCGACCGTCCGGCGTAATGTCGATGCGGTCGACATAACCACGCATGGGGATGGCCGAGGCCGGGTCGGGTGGCAGCGGGAGCTCGAAGTGGGAGGGAACGGCGCCGGTCTCCTGCCGAAATGCCGTGTCATGGTCGAGGAAGTTGACCAGGTCGGCACGCAGGCGGCGGATCTCGTGCTCGGCGTAAATGTCGAGGCCCGTCTTGCCGCGCTCGCGGGCGGCGGTCATGTGCGTGTCGAGCAGCCCCAGCAGGTTATCGGCGTCTTGCACGGTCCAGGGCTCGTGAGGCTCGAGTGTTCTGCGCTGGAAGAACTCCTGCAGCACGGCGTGCACGACGCTGCCGCGCTCGGCGGCGTCCATGGTCTCGCGGTCCTCCGGCTCCTCCGGCGGTCGCAGGCGCAGCACGTGACCGAGAAAGTAGCGGAAGCCGCACAGGGCGTACGTCTCCAGCGACGTGGGTGAGACGCTGCCGCGCGGGATGAGCATGTCGCCGGCCAGCTCTGAGAGGTTGCCGTCGTAGGCGCCGAAGGCGGTGCCACGCCGGGCAGCCAGGAGGCGCTGCGATGCGGTCAGCGGGTGGCCGGCGGCGAGCGGGATGTTGTCGCGGCGGGCGGCGACGCTGGTGCGGACGCGTACTTCCGTGAGGTCGACGGGCGTACCCGTGAGCAGCGCGGCGGTGGGCGAGGCCGGTTTGCGCAGCCACGATCTCGCGGAGGCGCGACGCAGCTCCGTGGCGCTTTCGATCGTGTCGTCGAGGGCTCGGGCGGCGGCGACCATGAGCTGGGCCGGGTAGTGCTCGCGTCCCGCGCCGGAGGCCTGCAGGGGCGCCGTCCAGGTCAGGCGATGGGTGGCGGAGGCGATGGCTCGTCGCGCCTGGGCCTGGGCACGCTCGAGGCGCAAGGCGGCGTCCTCGATCATGGGGTGGCGTTCGCGTAGCTCCTGCCAGACGCGGTCGGCCATCAGCGGCTCGGCGGGCGCGCCTGCTGGGAAGACGCCTTCGTAGGCGCCGCAGAGCAGGGTGTGCTTGAAGCTCAGGCCCGCAGCGAGGCGATAGTCGGCGATGAAGACGCCGTCGCCCAGGGCGCCTTCGCGGTGGTAGGCAGCGTCGAGATTGGCGCGCAGGGCGCCCGCGAAGCTATCGAGGCTGAAGCGGCCGCCGACCTTGTCGATCGTGCCGAGCTGCTCAATCTGGGCTAGTACGGCGGTGAAGGCAGGCGATGAGGTGTCCATGTACGCCTGAACGACCGCTCGGAAGGCATCGATGAAGCTCGATGCGGGCTGAGGCTGACGCAGCGGCTCCATGCGGGCGATCAGACCTTCGATGAGCGACTTGAAATCGATCGCGCGGCTTCGCTGCTCCTCGTAACGGGCGCGACGCGTCTCGTCCTCCTCGCCGAACCGGCTCAGGCTTTCGTCCAGGTCGGCGAGCAGGGCATCGAGGCCGGACTGCCATCGCGTGGCGCCCTGGGTGATGCCGGCCTCGCGGGCGAGACGGCGCCAGGGCGCCGGGAGCGTGGCGACATCGCCGTTCGGGACGGGCAGACGGGGCTTGAGGGGCGACAGGCTGAGCCAGTCGATCACCTGGGTGCGGGAGTAATTCTGGAGGGGCAGCTCCGCCAGCATGAGGACGCCTCGACCGGCCGAAGTCTCGCTCAGGGCGACGCCGGGGAGGGCGTTCACGGGAATGCCGGCGCTCTCGAAGGCCTGGGAGAGCAGGGCCCGGTAGGCCGGGTCGGCGCCGTGGAACACCCCAATCTCGTGCAGGCCGGCACCGTCGCGCAACGCATCGATGACTTCTCGCGCCACCTCGCGCACTTCGGAAGCCGGGTCAGGGGCCAGGACGAAGCGCGATTCGGCCGTCGCTGGCTCGTCCGGGACGACGTGGTAGTGGCTGCGGCCCACGGCGCGGCGTATGGACGCGAGCAGACGGTCCGAGGCGGCAGACATGGCGCCGGGGGGCAGGATGTAGACCTCGCCCAGCTCGGCGGCTACGGCTTCCTGATGGGCATCGATACTGGTCGCGGCCGCGTCCTGGAGGTCCTCGTCGTCGTAGAAGGCGCTCGAGCGGGCTCGGAAGCCGGCGTAAAGCCGCACGACCTCGCCGAGGAGGCCGCTGTCGAGGCGTACGGGCACGTTCTGGGGCTGTTCGTAGCCGCCGCGACGCAGACGCCTGAAGGTCTGGCGCAGGACGCGGGCGAACCCGGGCAGGTGACGCACCGCCGCCAGGTCCGCGCTCGCTTCCAGGGCCACCTGCGAGGCGAGGTAGTCGCCGATGGGGCGCGCGAGGGGCGACTTGCCGGCACGAGCCAGGTCGCCGGCGCCGAGGAGCTCGGCCAGGCGCGGCAAGGTCTCGAAGCGGACGCCGGCGAAGGCGCCATGCTCCGCGGCGAGGCGGCGCCGGAGCTGGATGCCGGCGACGTGTGAGGGCACAACGACGGTCGCGGGCGCGAGCGGGTCGTTCCGGCGGGTGGCTGCGAGGTTGGCGAGGAAGGAGGCGGACAGGGCGGGAGACTCCTTTGCGGCAGCATATCGGTAATCGTCGCAAACGAAAAGGCGCCCTGTGGCCGGTTGACATAGCCCATGTGCAGCGGATTGAATCGGAACCGTGACCAGCCCTGACGACCGTGCGTCGCGTGCCCGAAATGGCGATCTGAACGCCTTCAATGAGCTGGTCGTCGAGCATCAGACGCTGGTCTACAACCTTTGCTATCGCATGCTGGGGCAGTCTCAGATGGCCGAAGACGCCGCGCAGGAGGCCTTCGTCTCGGCCTGGCGCAACATCGCGACCTTCCGGGGCGAGACGTTCCGGCCCTGGTTGCTGCGCATCGCCGCGAACCTGTGCCGGGACGAGCTGCGCCGCCGCGGTCGCAGGCCGTCGTCGTCGCTCGATAGCGTGCTGGAGGCCGGGGTACCGGAGCCACCGGACGACGAGCCTTCTCCAGACGACAGTGCACTGACATCGGAGCTGAGAGAGATGCTGCAGTCGGCGTTGTTGCAGCTCCCCGATGACCAGCGCACTGCGATCGTGCTCTGTGATGTCGAAGGGCTGGACTATAACGAGATCGCTACCGTGATGAAGACGTCGCTTGGTACCGTGAAGTCACGCATCGCCCGCGCGCGCCTGAAGATGCGCGAGCTGATGCAACGCGAACCGGAACTTTTGCCGGGTCGGTATCGTCCTGAACCGTAGAGAGGCAAGCATGGGGTGGTTCAGACGCAATGAGCACGACGAGGAACAGCTCTCCGCCTATTTAGACGGTGAGTTGGATGCTCGACAAGCCGAGAATGTCGAGCGTCACCTCTCGTCGTGCGCTGCGTGTAGCGCGCTGCTGGAAGAGCTGCGTGAGACTCGCGCATTGCTGTCTGCCCTACCGGCCCAGGCACCGCCGCGTTCGTTCGTACTCGGGGCCGAGTACGCGCGGGCGTCGGTTCGGGACGTGGCACGGCCGTCGAAGCGATTCAACCTCGCTCTGGCACCGGCGCTCGCGCTGACAGTCTTCGTGGCGCTCGTCTTCGTGGACCTGACGAACTCAACGTCGTCTACCACCTCGGACGAGAGCCCGAGCACGCTCAGCATGGCTACGGCCCGGCAAGCAGGCAACGATGCGATCGCGTCGGATGCTGCCGGTTCTGAGCTGGCGCCGCCGCCCGCGGGAACCGTCGACTCGTCTGCCGGGGGTGCCGGTAGCACCGGCAAGAACGGGCCGACAGACACGGCGCCCGTTGCTCCGCAGGCCAACGACGGCGGCACGACCGAGACACCGACGACGATGAGCGCCGGACTTGCTCCCCCCGAGCCGACCAGCGGAGCGGGCGCGGCGGCAGCAAGTCAGCCGTCCGATGCGTCTCCGCCGCAGCCGCAAGGCTTCGAGGCGCCCGACACCGACAATGGTGACGGGATCTCGACCCTGCGCATCCTGGAGATCGTCGCTGGTCTGGTCTTCCTTGCCTCTGGGTTCTACGTGTTCATGTGGCCCCGCTTATCCAGAGGAGGAAGCTAACAGATGAATAAGAAGCTGAAGAGGTACCTGGTACTGCCTGCCGTGGGCGTCATTGCTGCACTGGCAGTGGCGTGCAACGGCGGCGACACAATCGTGCAGTCGAACCCCGGCGCTCAGGGCGTCACCGCGACCGGCACCGGCACGGTGTACGGCGAGCCGGACGTGGCCGTGGTCAACGTTGGCGTCAACGTGCAGCGCGAAACGGTTGAGCAAGCCCGCAGCGATGCGGCCGACGCACAGCAGAGCGTGATCGATTCGCTGAAGCAGAACGGCGTGAAGGAAGAGGACATACAGACCGTTCAGTTCTCTGTCTCACCGCAGTACGACTACAGCGGCAGCAAATCGCAGGGCCAGATCATCGGCTACGTCGTCAGCAACGTCGTGACGGCGAAGATCCGTGACCTCGACACGACCGGCAAGGTGATCGATGGGGCGACTCAGGCCGGTGGCAACGATGCTGTCGTCCAGGGCGTGACTTTCACTATCGACGACCCGAGCGACCTGAAGGCGGAGGCGCGCAAGCAGGCCGTCGACCAGGCGAAGCAGCAGGCGCAGCAGCTGGCCGACGCGGCGGGCGTCAACCTGGGCGACCTGCTCTCGATCTCGGAGAGCGGCGGCTTCGTGCCCTACGCCCGCAACGCCGCGGCACTCGACTCGTCCGCATCGGCCGGTGCGCCGACGCCGATCGAGCCCGGCCAGGTGGAGGTGAACATCACGGTCAACCTGCAGTACGCACTGAAGTAGCGATCGGGGACACCGCCGGAAGAATCCGGCGGCATGGGGTGCGGCGACGGTTCAACCGATACGACGCTCTGCACCCAGTCAGTCAAGAAGAGGGACGACCGCCCGGTCGTCCCTCTTTCGTTGTGCATGCGATGGCGCGCCGCTAAGATCGCAGCAATTCAGCGCACGCCAGCCGTGCAGGGGAGCATCACCACGTCCGTCCTGAGTGACAAGAGCATCCGTGAAGCGATCGAGGCCGGTCGGCTGGTGATCGACCCGTGGGAGGAGCGCTATCTCCAGCCCGCGAGCGTCGACCTGCGCCTGGGGCGCGAGTTCCGTGTGTTTCGCAACTATCGCCTGCCGTACATCGACGTGAAGCAAGAGATGGAGTCGCTCACCGAGCTGATCACGATGGACGAGACGATTCCGTTCATCCTCCACCCGGACGAGTTCGTGCTGGCTGTGACGCGGGAGCGTGTGGAGGTGCCGGACGACCTCGTCGGGCGCCTCGACGGCAAGAGCTCCCTGGGACGGCTCGGTCTCATCGTGCACTCGACGGCGGGTTTTGTGGACCCGGGGTTCAAAGGGCGCCTGACGCTGGAGCTGCGCAATATCTCCAACCTGCCGATCACCCTCTACTACGACATGCCGGTGTCCCAGATCTCCTTCGTGGAGCTGACCACGCCGGCGGAGAAGCCCTACGGCTCCAGTGGCTCCAAGTACCAGGGCCAGGAAGGGCCGCAGTCCAGTCGCTACTACCTCAACTATCGCCCGATGCCGCCCGGCAAGCCGCACGAACGGCGGCGCTCCGGCAAGTGAGCGCGCCTTCGTCCTGGATGCAGCGGGCGTTGGCGCTCGCGGGCATCGCTTTCGGCACCACCAGCCCCAACCCGGCCGTCGGCGCCGTCATCGTCAAGGACGGCGCCGTCGTGGGCGAGGGCTACACGCGTCCGCCCGGCGGCCCTCACGCGGAGGTCGTCGCCCTGAGCGAGGCCGGTGAGCAAGCGCGCGGTTCGACTGTCTACGTCACGCTGGAGCCCTGCAGCCACCACGGCCGCACGCCGCCCTGCGTCGACGCCCTGATCGCTGCCGGTGTCTCGAAAGTCGTGTTCGCGATCGAGGACCCGGATGAGAAGGTTTCGGGACGCGGCAAAGCGGCGCTCGAGGCGGCGGGCATCGAGGTCGAGATGGGGGACGGGGCCGAGGAAGCTTCGCGGCTGCTCGAGGCGTACATCAAGCACCGTCGCACCGGTCTGCCCTTCGTCGTGGTGAAGTACGCCGCGACTCTGGACGGCCGCATTGGGGCGACGACCGGCGACTCGCGCTGGGTCAGCGGCCCCGAAACGCTGAAGTGGGCGCACGAGAACCGGCCGAAGCTGGACGCCATGCTCGTCGGTTCATCCACGGTGGTAATCGACGATCCCCAGCTGACGGCACGGCCCGGCGGTGAGCTCGCCGCGCACCAGCCGCTGCGAGTCGTCGTCGATAGCACGGGGCGCATCCCGGACACGGCGAAGGTGCTGCAGGGCGAATCGAAGACGCTGATCGCGACGACGCAGCAGGCGTCCGAGGTGTGGCGGCGCTCTATGGAGAAGGCGGGCGCCGAGGTGCTGGTGCTGCCGGCGGACTCGGACGGACGGGTGCCACTGCTGAGCCTGCTCGAGGACCTGGGGCAACGCGGCATCGTGCTGCTGCTGTGCGAGGGCGGCGGCGTCCTGCACGGCTCCCTGTTCGATGAGCGCCTCGTCGACAAGGTCACGGCCGTGATCGCTCCCATGATCGTCGGCTCGGACGATGCGCCCTCGGCCGTGGCGGGGATCGGCGCGGCGTACATGCGCGACGCCGTCCGTCTGCGCGATATCACCGTCGAGCGCCTGGGAGACGACATCCTGGTCACGGGCTACCCGGTCTGGCCGGAGTCCGGGCTAACGTCTACACCGAGAATGTAGAATCCCGGGGCAAATGCCATTTGGCTTCAACTCGACGCGTCCTACCGCGCATCAACCCCAAAGCACGCGCGCGGCTCATCGATGCGTACTCGCCGGGTGCTCGAGCGCTGAGGACGAGACGGCTGAGAGGTGATTAGGCGCAATTTCTGTCCGTCGCCGCTCCCTTCTTCCTCGATGACTATCGGCATTACCGCCGCTGCTGTAGGGCGTTAGCCGATGCTGCTTGGCAAATCTGGGCCGATGTCCTAGCGTGGCTGATGCGATCGGTGCGGCCTACGAGCGAATCGCCGGAAAGCCGATGGCTGACGTGTGGTTTATCGACCTGTTCCAGGGATTGCGGGCGCTTCGTCATTACAAGGGCTGGCTGATCGGCTATCGCGACGCCGGGATTACCGATGTCACGGAGGAGCTTGGCGGCGAACGGATTCGCGAGTTTCTCCGTCGCGCGTTGGAGAAGCAAGGCAGGCCAGTCCCTTAAAACATGAAGGGAGAAAGTGCCTCGGCGAGTGTGGGGCCGCTTCGGTAGAATATGGCCATGGCAATGCAGGTTACCCGGCACCAGTTCACGGTCGATGAGTATCACCGCATGTCGGAAGCTGGGGTTTTCGGCGAAGACGATCGGGTCGAACTCATAGAGGGAGACATCCTGGAGATGGCGCCAATTGGTAGTCGCCATGCCGCGTGTGTGACGAGGCTTAATCGGCTGCTCTCATCGCGCCTTGCGAGTGACGTCATCGTTCGCGTCCAGGACCCCATCCTTCTTGACGATGGCTCCGAGCCGCAGCCTGATGTCGTTGTTGCACGATTCCAGGCGGACTTTTATGAAAGCAAACACCCGGGACCACGTGACCTCCTACTCGTAATCGAAGTGGCAGAATCCTCCCTTGGGTTCGATCGCGACGTGAAGATGGGCCTTTATGCTCGCGCGGGGATTCCTGAGGCATGGCTCGTGGATTTGCTGGCTGGCGAAATCACGGTTTATCGAAATCCAGGCCCCGGAGGTTTCTCTCATCCTCTTTTGGTCAACCACGACGAGAGCATTGTGAGCGCTGCATTCCCCGACCTCTCGTTGCCTGCAAGCGACATCCTGAGCTGAACACCTGGCCCGACGAACATTGCCCAGCGCGCCTCTGACCGATAGACTCGGCGGACACACTAGACATAGGCGAGGAGTGGGGCAGCGTGTTCACAGGCATCGTTGAAGAAGTGGGTACGGTCCGCGAGATCAAGCCCGGCAAGCTGGTGATCAACGCGAAGCTCGTGACCTGGGGCACGAACCTGGGCGATTCGATTGCCGTCAACGGCTGCGACCTGACGGCGGTCTACTTCGATGAGGATGGCTTCCACACCAACGTCATCGACGAGACGTACAAGCGCACCAACCTGGGCGATTTGAAGGTCGGCGACCGCGTCAATCTGGAGCGCGCGCTGACGCTGGCGGGCCGTGTCGGCGGTCACCTGGTGCGCGGCGTAATCGAGCACACCGGCACGCTGCGGTCGACTGAAGAGCAGGAGCACTCGATCGTCGCCTGGTTCAACGCCCCGCCCGAAATTCTGCGGTATCTCATCGTGAAGGGACCGATCGCGATCAATGGCGCCTCGCTGACGGTGATCGACAAGGACGACACAGGCTTCGCCGTCGGGCTAATCCCTTACACGCAGGAGCACACGAATCTCCTCAACCTGAACCCTAACGATAGGGTAAACTTGGAATCAGATATCATTGCCCGCTACGTAGAGCAGTTGCTGGACGAGCGATATCTGGGCGGCGAGGCAACCCACTTGCCCAGTGGTCCTACCCGGGAACCTCAGAGGCCCTAGGACACGGCAGAGAGGCACAAGGCATGACTTCGGCAGCAGACGAGAAGACGACCACCGAGACCGCTTCAGTCTCGAAGCGTCGCGATAACGTGATGGCTTCTGTAGAAGAAGCAATCGAGGACTTCCGAGCCGGGAAGTTCGTCGTGATCGTGGACGACGAGGGCAGGGAGAACGAGGGCGATCTCGTCATCGCCGCCGAGTTCTGTACGCCGGACGCGATCAACTTCATGGCCAAGTACGGCCGCGGCCTGATCTGCATCCCAATGACGGCCGAACGTATCGAAGACCTGGGCATCCCGATGATGGTGAACCCGGCCGACAACGGTTCGCTGTTCGGCACGCCGTTCACCGTGTCGGTCGAGGCGCGCTCCGGCGTAACGACCGGCATTTCGGCCGCGGACCGCGCAAAGACGGTCGAGGTGCTGATTAACCCCGAGTCGACGAAGCGCGATCTCGTCATGCCGGGCCACCTGTTCCCGCTGCGAGCGCGCGATGGTGGCGTGCTGGTGCGGGCAGGCCAGACCGAAGCAACGGTCGACCTGGCGAAGCTCGCGGGTCTGTATCCGGCGGGTGTCCTCTGCGAGATCATGCGCAGCGACGGCACGATGATGCGCCTGCCCGACCTCAAGCGTTTCGCGGCGCGGCACCACCTGAAGATCATCTCCGTAGAGCAGCTCATCGCCTATCGCCAGCAGCACGAGAAGCTGGTGGAGCGCGTGACCGAGACAGTGATCCCGACCCTGTACGGCACCTGGAAGGCGATCGCCTACCGCAGCATCGTGGACCCGGACGAGCACGTTGCCCTCGTAATGGGCGACGTCTCCGACGGCGAGCCGACGCTGGTGCGTGTGCACAGTCAGTGCGTCACGGGCGACGTGTTCCAGAGCATGCGCTGCGACTGCGGCGAGCAGCTCGAGAAGGCAATGCAGCTCATCGGTGAAGAGGGCCGCGGCGTCATCGTCTACATGCGGCAGGAAGGGCGCGGTATCGGCTTCCACAACAAGCTGCGCGCCTACTCCCTGCAGGACGAAGGCATGGACACGGTAGAGGCCAACCTGGCGCTGGGCTTCGAAGCCGACCGCCGCGACTACGGCATCGGCATGCAGATCCTGGCCGACCTGGGCATCGAGCAGATCCGGTTGCTGACAAACAACCCGAAGAAGCGCGCCGGCCTCGAAGGCTTCGGCCTGCAGCTGGTCGAGCGCATCCCGATCATCGTCGAGCCCAACGAGTTCAACGCGCGTTACCTCGAAGTGAAGCGCGAGAAGCTCGGTCACCGCTTCGACGACGACCCCATGTGCTAGCCGTGCCACGCACGTTCGATGAGGACCTCGATGGTGCCGGTCTGACGGTCGCCATCGCAGTCTCGCGCTTTAACACGCTGATCACCGAGCGCCTGCTGAGCGGCGCCTACGCAGGTCTGGCGGCCCACGGGGTGCACGAAGCGCGTGTGACGACGGCGTGGGTGCCGGGCTCGTTCGAGCTGCCGTTCGCTGCCCAGCGCTTCGCGGAGACGGGGCGCTTCGATGCCGTGATCTGCCTGGGCTGCGTGATCAAGGGTGAGACGGACCACAACGAATACATCAACCACGCAACCGCACTCGGACTGCAGGAGGTCGGAGCGCGTACCGCCGTGCCATCGATCTTCGGTGTGCGTCACCGTGAACAGCCTGGAGCAGGCGCTGGCTCGTGCCGGCGAAGGTACTACGAACAAAGGCTACGAGGCAGCAATTGCCGCGATCACGATGGCAAATCTGAAGCGCCATCTCATCGAGTAGTTCCCACGTCTTAATGCTGATGTAATCACGGACCGAGAGTCAGGATGAACTCCTGTGTTAAGATCCTCGGGTTTGGAGGGGGCGGAAGTGTTGGATATCGATAGCACGGCCAAGACCACAGAATCCATCGAGACCACGGAAGACGACGATTCGGAAGATGCGAGCCACTGGCAGAACGGCCAGGGCGAGACGCCTGACGCGAGTGCGCTGACGGCACTGCAGCTGGCGCACAAGGCCCTCGCGAAGTTCCCGGATCTGACGAAGCGCTACCAGAAGTTCATTGGTACCGCTGCCGTTGTGTCGTCCGCGCTGGTGGTGCTTTCCAGCATTGCGGTGTCGAAGCGCCTGCACTCCGGCGAGAGCGCCGAGGACATCCTGGCGACGATCACACCGGACGAGATCGAAAACGCCGGTAAGGTGCAGCCCACCAAGCCGAGCAAGAACGGCCACACACCGGAAGAAGCCGCCAAGCGGCGTTTCCTGCACTAAACATCAGATCTGGCTTTGGTGGTCTTCTGTCACGAGCGGCACGGACGCCGCTCTTGTGTGGCACTGTCGCTGTGACACCCGGCGGCTTGACGAACTAGAACGCACGTGCGACAACTAACGCACGGTGGCGCGGCAAATCCTTCACGTCGATCTCGATGCCTTCTTCGTTGCGGTGGAGCAGGCAAGGAATCCTTCGCTCGTTGGCAAGCCCGTGGTGGTGGGAGGCGATCCCGGCGGCCGCGGCGTCGTCGCGACGGCTTCGTATGAGGCGCGCGTCTTCGGCGTGCACTCCGCCATGCCGATCCGCACCGCGAGCCGCCTGCTGCCGCCCGATGCTGTATACCTGCGAGGCGACTTCAGGGAGTATCAGCGCGTCTCTCGCCTGTTTCACGCCATCCTCGCCGATTGCACGCCGCTGGTGGAGTCGGGCGGGCTGGATGAGGCATATCTCGACATAACAGGTTGCGAGGCGCTGGTCGGCACGTCCGAGCAGGCTGCTGCGATGATCCGTCATCGCATTCAGTCAGAGCTCCACATCGCGGCGTCTGTCGGCATCGCGAGCTGCCGCCTTGTCGCGAAGGTGGCTTCGGACAAAGCGAAGCCGGACGGCGTTTGCCTGGTGCCGGAGGGGACGGAAGCCGCTTTCCTGGCGCCGATGCCGTTGCGGGCGCTGCCGATGCTGGGTCCCAGCACGGAGAAGCGCCTCGCCTCACTGGGGTTGACGACGCTGGGCCAGCTGGCGGCGGTGCCGGTCACGACGCTGGAAGCGATGTTTGGGCCGCACGGTGGCGTGATCAGCGCCCGGGCGCAAGGCGTCGATCCCTCCCGGGTCGGCGGAGAGCACACGGCGAAGTCGATCAGCCGGGAAGGGACCTTCGCGGCGGACGTGGCCGACCCGGCGCACCTGCGGGCGGTGCTGCGGTCGTTCAGCGAGAGCGTCGGTGCCCAGCTGCGGCGACAGGGGCGCCGTTCACGTACCGTAAGCCTGAAGCTGCGCTACGAGGACTTCACAACCGTGAACCGCAGCGTGACGCTGCCCCGGCCCGTGAACAGCGACGAGGCGATTTTCGACGCGGCGAACGGCATGCTGGAGCGTCTGCGACAGGCGGAGCGCCGCCCGGTGCGACTCATCGGCGTCGGGACCTCGAATCTGGTAGACGATGCAGTGCAGCTGAGCCTGGAGCCGTCGCGCGAGACGAAGTCGGAGTCCCTCAGCGCGGCATTCGACAAGGTGCGTGGCAAGTACGGCAGCGGCAGCCTCCAGACTGGTCGAACCGCATTCGATAAGACCGTAAGACGACATGAACGTATTGATGAACCTGGTTGATGCCAATTTGATCGCTAGTACAGCTACCCTTCCCTTTACGTTAGGGGTACAATAATTTTTGCTGCACTGAGCTTGTCAGCGCGCTACTGGAAAGTCGGACTTTACTTATGGCAGAGCTCCTGGAAACTCACATACGTAGCAATTCGACGCGCTGGGTCAGCCTGCGCCGAGCCTGTGACATTCTGGGCGTGGACGAGTCCACCCTGCGGCGCTGGGCCGACACCGGCCGTCTGCGGGTCTACCGCACTCCGGGCGGACACCGTCGATTTTCCTTGCCTGACCTCGAGAGCATGGTTGCCGGCGAGAGCCGCAACCGGGGCGCCGAGGAGATCGAACGCATCGCCGTCGCCAAGATCCGCCGTCAACTGCAGCGCGCGCGCCAGCAGGAGTTCGGTTGGTACACCACGCTCTCCGACGCCAGCCGCGACGTCCTCCGTGATCTAGGCCGACGCCTGGTTGAAATGGCAGGCGACTACCTGGACAAGGGGAAGCGCAGCAGCGGGCTGCTGGAGGAGGCGATGGACGTCGGCGAGCAGTACGGTCGCATCTTGATCGAGGCCGGCATGCCGCTCCCGAACGCGGTTAACGCCTACATCGGCTTCCGCAAGACCATGGACGAGACGACCCGCCAGACGGCGATCCGCGAAGGGATGCCCCTGGACGAGGCACTTGCGGCTTACGGTCAGGTACACGCGCTGGGCGACCAGGTATTGCTGGGCATCGCCTCAGCCTACGAGAGCCTTCCGGCCGCAGCTGGCGCCGAAGGTCTGTAACCCGGCAGCATTATCGGCAGGACGGTATGTCTAACAGCCACAAGCCGCGAGCGCGGCGCCCAGGTTTCATGGAAGGGCCGGACCAGGTTTACCGGCTCAACTCCCTCTACGGTCTCGAGCTGGTCTCCGGCCGTCGCATCGGCGAGATAGCGCGTGCTGCTCACGAGGACCTCGATAGCACCGCGACGCCAGACCCACTGGAGGACCTGGACGATTCCGACATAGGCGACAGCGAGCGGCGAGCGGCGATCGCACGGGAGCGCTGGCGGAGACAAGGCCGCAGCTAGTGCGGATCTCCGTCACCGGCGTAAGCCACCACGAGACGCCCGTCGAGCTACGGGAGCTGTTCGCGTTCACCGGTGAGCAGCTCGTGGAAGGGCTGCGACGGATCTCCTCGGAAGCAAGCGGCGCCGCCATCCTCTCCACCTGCAATCGCAGTGAGCTTTACATCGTCTCGGAAGACGATCGGGCTATCGATGGCGCCGCCGTCATGGCGAAGGCGCGGGGCGAAACGGCGCCCGAAGGCGTGTCGTTCTTCCACCTCGAGGGTCCTGACGCGGTCCGACACCTGTTTCGCGTCACCGCCGGCGTCGAGTCGCTGGTCATCGGCGAGTCCGAGATCCTGGGCCAGGTGCGCGACGCCTTCTCGGCATCGACCGCGGCGGGCAGCGGCAACACGGTGCTGGCTCGCCTGTTCCACACCGCCCTTCGTGTTGGCCGCCGCGCTCGCAGCGAGACCGAGATCAGCGCGCATGGAGGGTCGGTCGCCGCGCTGGCCGTAAGCCTGAGCCGCCGGCTCGTGGGTGACCTGCGCGGCCGGACTGTGCTCGTGGTCGGGGCGGGCGATGTCGGGCGTCGCTCAGCCGGTGCGCTGGTGCAGAACGGCGTGGGCCGCCTGCTGGTCACGACGCGGCGCTCCGGCCTGGCAGATGAGATCGCGCGCGAGCTCAACGGTGTCTCCATTCCCTACGAGGAGCTTCGCAGCGCTCTGGGCGAGGCCGACGTGCTGATCACAGCCACCTCGGCGACGGAGCCGATCATCTCGGCATTGGACGTGGAGCGCGCGATGCAGAGCCGGGAGCACCGCCCGCTGCTCGCCGTGGACATCGCGGTGCCGCGGGACATCGAGGCGGCGGCGCGCGATGTGCCGGGCGTCCACCTTTACGACATCGACGACCTGCAGGCGGCAGCAGAGGCGAATATGGAGGCGCGACGGCGTGAGGTCGTAGCGGTGGAGACGATCGTCGATGATGAAGTGGCGCGGTTCGAGACCTGGCTTTCCGGGCAGCGCGTGGAGCCGACCATCGCAAGCCTGCGCCAACAGGCAGAGGCGATGCGGCGGGCCGAGCTAGAGCGCACGCTGTCGCGCCTCGGGAGCCTGAGCGACGCCGACCGCAAGCGCATTGAGGCGATGAGCGAGTCGCTGGTTAACCGCCTGCTGCACGAGCCAGTGACCCGTCTGCGGGACCACGGCACGCAGCGCCACGTCGAAGCGCTGCGTGAGCTCTTTGGGCTGGACAACGACGCGCAAAACACCTCTTCGGACTGAGAAATACCGAGGTTCAACGGTCGCCCGCAAGCCATGGCCGCGATAAGCTAGGTTCGTGGCGAGCGAAATCGAAGCGGTTGCGTTCGATTGCTTCGGGACCCTGATCGACTTTGGTGACGAGGCCTTCGCGGAGGCGTACGGCGTGATCTGCGCCGAACAGGGCATCGATATCGACGGCAAGACGTTCTACGACAAGTGGATGGAGATTTGGCGCCGCCTTATCGTCAACCCTGACGCGCCACAATCGCGCTCCAGCAGCCCGGACGGCGCCATGCTGGTGAACACGCCGGGACCCCTGAGCGAGACCGAGAACATCCCGCAGCATCCGGAGCACCACGCACCGTCCGCAGGGCGCAATCGAGCGCTTGATGGGCCGGTAGGGCCGTTTCGGACCTACCGGGAGGAGTGGGTAGAGCACTTCGAGCTGTGCTTCGAGGAATTCGGTGTCAAGGGCGATGCCGCCGCCAGCCACGAACGCATGCGGGAGCTGCTGTGTTTGGCGCCCGCGTACCCGGAGTCGCGGCGAGTCGTGGCCCAGATCGGACGCCGCTTGCCTGTCGCGGTGCTCTCCAACGCCGACGA
The DNA here is from genome assembly GCA_963731765.1 of uncultured Chloroflexia bacterium. GTDB lineage: Bacteria > Chloroflexota > Dehalococcoidia > DSTF01 > WHTK01 > WHTK01. Next base: position 10,526 of record CAVSWS010000016.1, on the reverse strand, counting down.
CGACTTTCTGCTGCCGCCCTTGAGCCGCAACGGCCTGGTGTTTCCCCTGACGGTCTCATCTGAGACGGCGCAGGCGTACAAGCCCCACGTCGCCATCTTTCGCTACCTGAGCGAGAGCATTGGGCTGGCACCGGAGAACATCCTCTACGTGGGGGATAGCCGGCTGGCCGACGTAACCGGCGCCAAACACGCCGGCATGCAGGCCGCCTGGGTAAACCGGAAGCAGACGACGGAGTGGAGCAACACCGACCGCGAGCTGCTGGAGCCTGATTACGTGATGCCGACGCTCGATGGTCTGCTGGAAGTGCTGGGGATCTCAGTCCTCAGAAGGAGCCCTGACGAATGCCCCTGAATCGTGCCCGCTCGAAAGCCGCGTTCGAGGCCGCTCAGGCCTACCTGCCCGGCGGTGTAAACAGCCCCGTGCGCAGCTTTCGCGGCGTTGGCGGCGATCCGGTGGTGGTGGCGTCCGGCAGCGGCTCGCACATCACAGACGTCGATGGCAACGAGTACATCGACTACTGCGGCTCCTGGGGTCCCTTGATCCTAGGACACGCTCACCCGGCCGTGGTGGAAGCGGTGACGCAGGCGGCGTCGCGCGGGCTGACGTATGGCACGACGACGGAGGCTGAGGGCGAGCTGGCGCGCATGGTCTGCGAATCCGTGCCGTCGATCGACATGGTGCGCTTCGTCAGCTCCGGCACCGAGGCGACCATGTCGGCCCTGCGCGTGGCGCGGGCATACACGGGGCGCTCGAAGATCGTGAAATTCGACGGCTGCTACCACGGTCATGCCGATGGGCTGCTGGTCCAGGCAGGCTCCGGCGTTGCGACGCTCTCGCTGCCGGACAGCGCCGGTGTGCCGGCCTCTTACGCGGCCGAGACGCTGGTCGCGCCCTATAACGATCTCACCGGCCTCGAAGCGGTGTTCGAGCGCCACGCCAGCGACATCGCCGCGGTAATCGTCGAGCCGGTGGCGGCGAACATGGGCGTCGTACCGCCGGCAGAAGGCTTCCTCGAAGGCTTGCGGGCGCTGTGCGACGCGAACGGTTCCGTCCTGATCTTCGACGAGGTGATCACGGGGTTTCGCATCGGTATGGGCGGATATCAGGCGGCGTGCGGCGTGACGCCTGACATGACCTGCCTCGGCAAGGTCATTGGCGGCGGCATGCCGGTTGGGGCTTACGGCGGCCGGCGCGAGATCATGCAGATGATCGCACCGCTGGGCCCGGTGTATCAGGCCGGGACGCTCTCCGGTAATCCGCTGGCCATGGCGGCCGGCCTGGCGACGCTGCGAGCGCTGCAGCGCCCCGGCTTCTTCGAAGGTATCGATGCGAGAGCGGCGCGTCTCGTGGAGGGCATCGAGAGCGCAGCAGCGGAGCACGACATCCCGGTGAGAGTGAATCGGGTCGGCTCGCTGTTCACGGTGTTCTTCACCGGCAACGAGATCACGGACTATGCGAGTGCCCGCACTGCTGACACGAAGCGCCACGCATCGTTCTTCCACGCGCTGCTGGAGGGTGGCGTCTACTTCCCGCCCTCGCAGTTCGAGGCCACCTTCGTCTCGGACGCGCATACAGAGGCGGACCTTGAGTCGACGATCAGGGCGGCAGATGCAGCGTTCGCCGGTCTGACGTAACCGGAAAAGCGCAAGGAATCACTTCGGCACACCAGGTAACCCAGTCTCGAAATGCTTCATGCGTCTGTACGGAAGCGCGGATACCTTGTTCCGGTACAGTGCTAACAGATATACTTCGCTAAATGCCAATCAATTGCTAATGTGGGTGAGCATGTAATGAAAGTCACCTGTACTCAGGAAGCCCTCTCACGCGGTCTCGGCATAGTGGGACGGGCCGTTGCTGCCCGCAGCCCTTTGCCGATCACGGCGAACGTCCTCATCGCCAGCGACGGCGAGCGCCTGAAGCTCTCGGCCACCAATCTCGAGATCACGATGAGCTGCTGGATCGACGCGACGATCGAAGAGGAAGGCGCCATCACGGTGCCGGCGCGCCTGCTCGCGGACTTCGTCAACACGCTACCCAACGACCGCATCTCCCTCACCGTCGCGCCGCGTTCGCGCCAGGTTCGTGTCGAGTGCGCCCGCAACGAGGCGAGCATCGGCGGCCTCGATGCGGACGACTTCCCGCCCGCCCCGGTGGTGCAGGAGGGCATCGACGTCAAGATCGACGCCAAGTCGCTGCGACAGGCCATCGCTCAGACCGTCTTCGCAGCGGCGACGGATGACTCCCGACCCGTGCTCACCGGCGTCGACACGAAGTTCGAGAACGGCACGCTCACGCTGGCTGCCTCCGATGGCTTCCGGCTCTCCGTGTACAAATTGGCCGTCGATGATGTGGTGGAGCCGACGGAGATTGTCGTGCCGTCGCGCGCCCTCAACGAGCTGAGCCGCCTGCTGGCAGACGAGAGTGGCGAGATCAGCCTGCGTACAAACGCGGCGAAGTCGCAGGTGTTGTTCCGCCTCGAGAAGGCGGAGCTGGTGGCGCAGCTGATCCAGGGCACCTTCCCGAACTTCAACCAGCTCATCCCGGCTTCGTCCACCAGCACCGCCATTGTGCAGGTCAGCGAGTTCCTGCGGGAGACGCGCACAGCTTCCGTCTTCGCTCGCGATGGCTCCGGCATCGTCCGGCTTGTCGTGACGCCCGGCGAAGGCATGCAGACGGGCAAGATTGTCGTCTCGGCCCGCGCCGAGGAAGTCGGTGACAACGAGGGCGAGATTGACGCGGCCGTAGAGGGCGAGGGCGTGAAGATCGCCTTCAACGGCAAGTACCTCCAGGACGTCCTGCAGGCCCTCGAAGGCGGCGAGCTAAAGCTCGAGACGACAGGCCCGTCGTCTCAAGGCGTCTTCCGCACGATGGGCGACGACAACTACGTCCACGTCATCATGCCGATGTTCGTTCAATGGTGAGCGTCGGCGAAGGCTGGCGACTTTAGGGACTTAGGGAATGATGTGCGTCTGTATGGATGTGCCACTCGTCCTGACGGCTTCTAAGAGTGACTCTTGGAAGGAACCCCTCAATACCCGTCGAGGCGACGCACGAAGGACCACGTGAGCGACCTGCTCCTTTGACGCAAGGGCCACAATCTCTTTGGGCAAAGTGGTTGCAAGCGGAATGATCCTGCCATTCAGGTCTTCTGCCAGCTCTAGCGTCTTCGCGAAATCTCGCTTGGCCTGTTCTGCAAGATCCTTCTCAACATAGCCCACCAACAACTCCGCATGGAGTGCCTCGGCCAGACGCCACGCCTCACGGATCAGCGTCCTCGATTCCGGCTTCTCGTCGATGAGGACCAGTAACTTCTCTTCGGACGGCCGAGCGGCTTCCCGCATCATGTCTTCCAGGCGCTCGTCCACGTCCTGGGCTGTGCGCTTCAGCGCGAGCTCTCGCAGCGCTGCGAGGTTCTCGGGGCGGAAGAAGCGCTCCAGGGCCAGACGGGCCTGCTCCGGCGGGTAGATGTGGCCGTGCTGCAGACGGGCGCGAGCTCCCTCCGGCGAGAGGTCGATCAGGATGACCTCGTCGGCCTCGTCCAGCACGGAGTCAGGGATCGTCTCGCGCACGCGTACGCCGGTGATGGACTCGACCGTGTCGTTCAGGCTCTCCAGGTGCTGGACGTTGAGCGTCGCCACGACATTGACGCCGGCGTCTCGTAGCACCTCGACGTCCTCGTAGCGCTTCTCGCGCTCGGAGCCGGGCGGGTTCGTGTGCGCGATCTCGTCGACGAGACAGACCGCGGGCTGGCGCCGCAGAATCGCCTCGACGTCCATCTCTTCGATTTGCCGGCCGTGGTACTCGATTTGCCTGCGGGGCAGGACCTCCAGCCCTTCGAGCATCGCTGCCGTGTTCGCTCGCCCGTGCGTCTCTACGATGCCGACAACCACGTCCTCGCCGTAGGTCCTGCGACGGTGCGCCTCGTTGAGCATGGCATACGTCTTGCCGACACCGGGAAAGGCACCGAGATAGACGCGCAGGGTCCCGCGATGGCGCTCGCCGGGCTCTTGCGCCTTGATGCGCCGCAAGATCGCGTCCGGGTCCGGCCTGCTGTCGCTCATCACGTCTTCACTCGATGGGAACGCTGGTAGAGCAGCGACACCAGCGTAGCCGAGATCGCCAGGGAGGATTCGTCCTTGTCGAGGAAGGCCGCCCATTCGCCGGCTGCCCTGGCTACGGCGGCGGACGGCGGCATCTGGTCCACGAGGAAGACGAAGCACGCCGAGGGGCACCGCGCAACCAGCTCCCGGAACTGCGCCACGGTCTCGATGCCCGAAAGCTCCAGGACGGCGCCATCCGGCCGCGAGCTGCACCGCGTCCGGACGTACGCCAGGGCCGAATCCGTCTCGGCGATCACGGAGGCGAAATCCCTTGGCGCAAGCGTGGCGGTGATCTGCGCCAGGCGTGGCAGATCTCGACCCGCGAGCAGCACCTGAACCTTCACGATGACGAACCTCCGTTTCCGGGTCACAGCTTGCGGTGGAAGATCAACGCCAGCAGCTGATCGACAATCTGCGCCGGAGACGCAACGACCGGGTCGATAGTCTCGGCGCCGTAGCGTGAGGCGATGCGCCCTATGGCAGGATCGGAGGGCTGGCGGCCTTCCAGGAGCAGGAAGCTGGACTGCGGGTAAGCCTCGAACACGGGAACGAAGTCCTCGGCGCTCTCCCTACCCGTCAGCCGCACGATAATGCCAGCCGAGTGCCAGAGCCGGTCTTCCTGCAGATAGCCCAGCGGGTCCCTGGTCTGAGCGAACGACACTGAGTAAAGAGCATCGTCCAGGCGCTCTGAGAGGTCGACGAACGGCTGCGCATCTTCGCCAACCATGAGGATTTCGTGCTTGGCTGTCATGCCTAATGCGCTCCCAGTGCGTCCAGTGCCAGGTTCAGCTCCAGCACGTTGACCTGCGGCTGGCCGAACGGCGGCAACCCAGACTCGGTGTGCTGCTTGATCAGCTGGATGACCTCTGCTTCGCTCAGGTCGCGCGCCTTGGCGACGCGTTCGGCCTGCAGCCTTGCGTACGCGGGTGAGATGTGAGGGTCGAGGCCGCTGCCCGACGCCGTCACTGCGTCGACGGGCACGAGTGCGTCCGAAGCGAGGCCGTTCTCCTCCCGCACGTCGGCGAGGTCGATCTTTACGCGCTCGATCAGCGCGGCGCTCGTGGGGCCGAGGTTGGAGCCGGAGGACGACGAGGCGTCGTAGCCTGCGCCGGCCGCCGAGGGCCGAGAGTGAAAGTACTCCGGGCCTGTAAACTGCTGCCCGATGAGCTCGGAGCCGACGACTTCGCCGTCGCGCTCGATCAGGCTGCCGTGTGCCCGGTGGGGGAAGACTGCCTCCGCCGCCCCCGTCATCGCCAGCGGGTAGGCGAGTCCGCATAAGAAGGTGAAGAAGGCAAGCATCAGCAATGCCGAGCGAAGGTCTTTTGTCAGGCTTGCTGTCATTGAATGCTCCTAGGTAAGGCCGAAAAGACTGAGCGTGAGGTCGATGAGTTTGATGCCGGCGAACGGCGCAATCAGGCCGCCGAGACCGTAGACGAGCAGATTGGAGCGCAGTACCTCTGCCGCCGGGCGCGGCCGGTAGGCGACGCCCCGCAGGGCGAGCGGCACGAGGAGCACGATGATCAGGGCGTTGAAGATCACGGCCGAGAGGATCGCGCTTTCGGGCGTGGCCAGGCGCATGAAGTTCAAGTGATCGCCCAGAGTGGGGTAGATGCCGGCGAACATGGCCGGGATGATCGCGAAGTATTTCGAGACGTCGTTGGCAATGCTGAAGGTTGTGAGGGCGCCGCGGGTCATCAGGAGCTGCTTGCCGATGGCCACGACCTCGATGAGCTTCGTGGGGTCGGAATCGAGATCGACCATGTTCGCGGCTTCCTTGGCGGCCGCTGTGCCCGAGTTCATCGCCACGCCCACGTCGGCCTGCGCCAGAGCCGGGGCGTCGTTCGTGCCGTCGCCGGTCATCGCGACGAGGTGCCCACCCGCCTGCGCTTCTCGGATGATGCGGATCTTGTCCTCGGGCTTCGCCTCAGGCACGTAGTCGTCCACGCCCGCTTCGGCCGCAATCGTGGCGGCCGTGAGCCGGTTGTCCCCCGTGATCATCACGGTGCGGATGCCGGCGCGCCGCAGCTCCGCCAGGCGGTCCTTGATCCCCGGCTTGACGGTGTCCTTGAGGTAGATGACGCCCAGCACGTCGTCGTTGTCGATGACGGCGAGGGGAGTGCCGCCTTCGCGGGCGATGCGGTCCGTTGCGTCGTGCAAATCCCACGGCACGTTCGGCGTCAGGGCCTCCACTGCGTCGACGGCGCCCTTCATCACGCGATGGCCGTCGACCTTCACGCCGCTCAGCCGGGTCTCCGCTGTGAAGGGGATCAGTTCGGCATCGGAAGCCAACGCTTCCGCTTCGAAGCCCAAAGTCTTCGCCAGCTCGACGACTGACCGGCCTTCAGGCGTCTCGTCCGCCAGAGAAGAAATGAGAGCGGCACGAACGATTTCGTCCCGGCTGTGTCCGCCCACCGGCGTGAACTCGGAAGCCAGGCGGTTACCGAAGGTGATTGTGCCGGTCTTGTCCATGAGCAGCGTATCGATGTCGCCCGCCGTCTCGACGGCACGGCCGGACATGGCGAGGACATTGCGTTGCACGAGTCGGTCCATGCCGGCGATGCCGATGGCCGACAGCAGGCCGCCGATCGTCGTCGGGATCAGGCACACCAGCAGCGCCACCAGGGACACGGTAGACACGTCGGCGTCCACGAAGCGCACGAACGGCCGGATCGTCGCCACGGCGAGAAGGAAGATCAGCGTAAAGCTGGCGAGCAGGATGTTGAGGGCGATTTCGTTCGGCGTCTTCTGGCGCTCGGCTCCCTCCACGAGAGCGATCATGCGGTCGAGGAAGGTCTGGCCGGGTTCGGACGAGATGCGGATGCGCAGCCAGTCGCTCACAACCGTTGTGCCGGCGGTAACGGAGCTGCGCACGTCGGTCCCCGGCTCCTTGAGCACCGGAGCCGACTCGCCCGTAATTGCCGCCTCGCTGACGAACGCGACGCCCTCGATAACGTCGCCGTCACCGGCAATCGTCTCGCCCGCCTCGACGCGGATCATGTCGCCCTTTCGCAGGTCGGATGCGCTGATGGACTCGAAGCCGCCGTCTTTCTCCCGGCGCGCCGATGTATCGCGACGCATCGTGCGCAGCGTGTTCGCCTGAGCCTTGCCGCGGCCCTCCGCCATGGCCTCCGCGAAGTTGGCGAACAGGACGGTGAACCAGAGCCACGCCGCGATAGCGGCCGTGAACGTCTCCTGGCCTCTGCTGCCCGTGATGGCATCGATGAAGAGGAGGGTCGTGATCACGGCGCCGACTTCGACGACAAGCATCACCGGGTTGGCGAGGAGGTGACGCGGGTTCAGTTTGCGCAGCGCGTCGATGCACGCTTGGCCCAGAATGTCGCTCCGAAGCAGGGAGACACCCGAGCGACGTCGGCGGGCCGGGGCGGACGGTCTCTCATTCATTAGAACGTCGCTCCTTGACCGAGCAGGAAGTGCTCCACGATGGGCCCGAGCGCCAGGGCCGGGAAGAACGTCAGTCCGCCAACGATGATCACGACGCCGATCAGCAGGCCCGTGAAGAGTGGCCCGTCCGTCGGAAGCGTGCCGGCGCTGGCCGGCACCGGCTGCTTGCCCGCCAGCGACCCCGCCAGGGCCAGCACGGCGATCATGGGCAGGAAGCGCCCGAGCAGCATCGCCGTCCCCAACATGGCGTTATAGAACTGGGTATTGGCGCCAAGACCACCAAAGGCCGAGCCGTTGTTCCCGCCGGCAGAGGTGAAGGCGTAGAGGACCTCGCTAAAAGCGTGTGGTCCCGAGTTCAGTGGGCCTGTCTTGCCCGCGTGTGTACTGACAGCGATGGCCGTGAAGCCGAGGATGAGGAACGCCGTGATCAGGACGTAGATCGCGGCCACTTTCATCTCGCGAGGGCCGATCTTCTTGCCCAGGTACTCCGGCGTACGCCCCACCATGAGCCCGGCGATGAACACGGCGATGATGGCAAACACGAGCATGCCGTACAGCCCGGAGCCGACGCCGCCGAACACCTGCTCGCCGAGCTGGATGTTGAACATCGCAACGAGGCCGCCGATCGGCGTGTAGCTATCGTGCATGGAGTTGACGGAGCCGTTGGAGGCGGCTGTCGTGGCCGTCGCCCACAGCGCGGAGGAGGCGATGCCGAAGCGTACCTCCTTGCCCTCCATGTTGCCGCCCGGACTCGCGAGGTCACCGGTCGCGGCAGCCTGGTTGACGCCAAGATCGCTCAGTGCCGGGTTGCCGTGGGCCTCCGCGGCGTACGTGACGAAGGTGCCCGCGAGGAAGATCACACTCATCGCGGCGAACACGGCCCAGCCCTGGCGGGTGTTGCCGACCATTCGCCCGAAGGTGTAGGTCAACGCCGCCGGGATGAGCAGGATGGCGACGAGCTCGACGAAGTTGCTCAAGGCCGTGGGGTTCTCGAATGGGTGCGCCGAGTTGACGTTGAAGAAGCCACCACCGTTCGTGCCCAGCTGCTTGATCGCGATCTGCGATGCCGCGGGACCCATCGCCAGCAGCTGATGGGCACCTTCAAGCGTCGTCAGCTCTTTGTAAGAATCGAAGTTCTGGATCACGCCCTGCCAGACGAGGACGAGCGTCAACACGATCGAGAGCGGCAGGAGGACCCAGAGCACGCAGCGAGTCAGGTCGACCCAGAAGTTGCCCAGGTCGGCGGTGCCGCGGCGGGCAAAGCCGCGGATGAGCACCACCACGACGACGATGCCGACGGCGGCGGAGACGAAGTTCTGCACCGTGAGACCGAGCATCTGCGTCAGGTAGCTCAGCGTCGTCTCGCCGCCGTAAGACTGCCAGTTCGTGTTGGAGGTGAAGCTGGCGCTTGTGTTGTAAGCGAGGTCTGAGCTAGTGCCCGGCAGGCCCTCCGGGTTGAGCGGCAGGCCGCCCTGGAGCCGTAGTAACAGGAACAGAACGACGAAGCTGACGGCGCTGAACACGAGGATGTTGAAGCCGTAGCGTTTCCAGTCCATGCCGTCGTTCGGCCGGATCCCCAGCATGGCGAACACGGGGCTTTCGATGCGCGCGAGCGTCGCGCCGATGCGCCCTTGCGACTCGAATACGGCGGCCATGTAGGTTCCCAGCGGCCTGGTCAGGGCCAGGATCACGGCGAAGTAGATCAGGATGTAGGCGATGCCTTGCGTCGTCACAACATCACCTCAGAAGCGCTCCGGCCGAATCAGGGCGAAGAGCAGATAGGCCCCCAGCAAAGCCGAGACGATGAGGAGGGCAACGTTTTCCAACTCACATCACCTCGAAGCCACGGATGGCCACGAGGACGGCTGCGAACAGGGCCAGTCCTAGCGCCACAAATGCGACGTCAGCCATTGCTCGTCTCCTCTGCGAGCTTTCCGGTAATCGCGGTATCGAGGGCGTCCAGCGGGAAGGGCTTGAGCAGCACGTGCGCCGGCCTGAACTCCTGTACGCGCCGCTGTGACACCGGCGCAGCCGAGATCACGATGACGTTCAGGTTTTCTCTGTCGTTCACCGTCAGGCGCCGCAGCACCGCCCAACCCGTGTCGTCCGGCAGGTTGATGTCCAGTACGAGGGCTTCCGGCCAGGCCTCCGCCATCGCCAGGAGCGCGGCTTCTGCGCTACCGGTCACGGAGACAGCGTGTCCGCGAGCGCGGAGGTTCCTCGCAATCACGTCGGCGAGGGCAACTTCGTCTTCGACCAGGAGGACGTTCATGCCCTCAGGCTAGGCGCGCTCGTGTCAGGGTTCCGTCAGGGCGGACGACAGGCCTTGTAAGGGAACTGTCAGGAAGTCTCAGGCAGGACGAAGCGGTAGCCCACCCGCGGCTCAGTGGTTACCAGCGTCGGATGGGCAGGGTCGGCCTCGATCTTGCCCCGGAGCTGATTGATGCAGGTGCGGAGGACGGCGGTGTCTTCGTATTCGGCGCCCCAGACTGCGCGCAGGATCATCGGGTGGGTGAGCACCTTGCCGGCGTTGGTGGCCAGGTACTTGAGCAGGCTGTACTCCGTTGGGGTCAGGGCGACTTGATGGCCGTCGCGGGTAACAGCACGATGCTCCAAATCGATCCAAGGCTCCGGCCTCGATGACGGGGTGCGACGCCCGCAGGGAGCTGCCGTGGCGAAGGGCCGCCCGCACGCGGGCCAGCAGCTCGTCCATGCCGAACGGCTTCGTCAGGTAGTCGTCGGCGCCTTCGTCCAGCGCCTGAACCTTTGTCTTCTCTTCTCCCAGGGCGGAGAGCACCACAATCGGCGTCTCGTTGCTTTCGCGGATCGACCGGCAAACGTCGACGCCGTTCATGTCCGGCAGCATGAGGTCCAGCAGCACGACGTCCGGCTTGAAGCCTGCAAACTCCCGCAGGCCAGTCGCGCCGTCCTCGGCATCACGCACGCTGTAGCCCGACTCGTCCAGGTACCGGCGCAGGGCATATCGCAGCTGCGACTCGTCTTCGATCACCAGGATGCGGGGG
>CAVSWS010000015.1:0-34973 GCA_963731765.1 uncultured Chloroflexia bacterium | reverse complement strand
AGGGGTCGATCGGGAAGCCGAGGGGCTCCTCTTGCACCGGCTGTGGTGTCGGCGTGGTGGGTGGGCTTGTCGGCGTGGCGGTGGCGCTTGCAAGGGTTGGTGTAGCGGTTACAGTGGGCGATTCGGGGGCTTTGGTCGGTGCGAGCGTGGCTGACGCGGCGGGAGTGGCGGTCAGCACCGGCGTCGGTGAAGGGGAGTCGGAGGAGCACGCGGCTGCCGAAGCAGGCAGCAGCAGCGCCACGAAAGCCATAACAGCAAGTCGCCTCCGCACAGCGGTTAGCATGCGCTCATGATGCCAGACGAGCGCGAAGTGCCGCTGCAGGGCGGTTGGGTCAATGAGGTCGTGCGCGTCGGCGACACGGTGCACCGCAGCGCCGGGCCCTGGACGCCGGCCGTTCACGCTCTTCTCCGCCACCTCGAGGCCCGACGGCTTCGATGCAGCGCCACGTGTACTCGGTTTCGACGAGCAGGGCAGGGAGGTCCTCACCTACATCGAGGGCATGCCCGCGGTGCATCCGTGGCCTACCGCGCTGCGCACCGAGCAGGGCCTCGCAGAGATGGTGCGTCTGCTACGCCGCTATCATGATGCCGTCGTGGATTTTCGGCCGCCCGCCGGAGCCATCTGGCGCACGGGCAAGCGCGACCTGGGCCGCGGCGAGATCGTCCTGCACCGGGACGCCGGGCCCTGGAACGTGCTCTGGCAGGATGACAAGCCGGTCGCGCTCATCGACTGGGACTTCGCCGAGCCCGGTCCCGCCATCAACGACCTCGCGTTCATGGCCTGGTACGCCATCCCGCTGCATGAGCACGAAGAAGCCACAGGTCTTGACCGCAGCGCACGGCTGCGGGCGATGTGCGTCGCCTATGGCTCCGTGACTCCGGAAGCGTTGCTACAGGCGGTAGAAGCGGTTCAGGCAGAAGACCTGCGCAGGCTCCTCGAGCTCGGCCGTCGCGGCGTCGAACCATGGTCGCTCTTCGTAGCGCGCGGCGAAGAGGACTTCGTGCGGGCGTCGATGGCCTGGCTGCGACAGCACAGGCCTGAGTTGCTGTGAGTAGTGTCCCAGGTCGACGAGCCCGCTCGAAACGCCGGTCTCCTCTCCACTGCGGGAAGGCGGTAACGGCCGCGAGAGGGGGCGGTCTAGAGCGCGACCTGAGCCTGACTGGCGTTTGCGCCGCGGGCTGCCTCGACCGTGCGAGTGAGCTGCTGTCGCACGTACTCGTCGCGGGCGAGGAGGAACAGCAGCACCAGCGTGGCAAGGAGGAACGGCTCGCCAAGACCGATTGCAAGCGACGCCCCTGTCAAACCAATCGCCACGGCCCACTCCAACGCCTGCCAGCGTCGCGAGAGCAGTACAGGCATCATGAGCATGCTGTAGCCCACCCAGGCGATCGGAGACGCCAACAGGCCAACGACGATGCCCCAGGCGCTCGCTTTGATCGCAGTCGGCCGTACAAGCCACATGACGACAGCGCCCGCGGCCACCACCGTCGCGCTAAGGGCGTAACCGAGGACGGGGATGCCGGCTCGCTCCGTTTCGCCCACCAGCGAGGCGTTTAAGCTGAGCGCCAGCCGGGGGTAGTCCTGCGCAGCTTGCAGCCACTGCTGGTAGATGACGGGTCCTTCCAGCATTAGCGGGACGGCGCTGATCGCTGCGGCAGTAATAATGGCCGTGAGGCTCACGCGAGGATGGCCGGCCAGCAGCAAAAACAGGGGCCATACAGCGAAGTTCGGCTTTACGGCGATCAGCAATCCCATGAGGACGCCGGCCAACAGGGGATGCGTTCCCTTCTCAATCAGGAGCCAGGCGCCCAGGCCAAGGGCAAATAACAGCACGTAGAGCTGCCCTAACGCGAGGGTGTACCAGAATCCCGCGAACCCGAGGACCCACAGCACGCCGAAAAGGTTGCGATGCTCGGGGTAGGCTCGAAGCAGCGCCACCGCGCAGCCCGCGAAAACGAGGGCTGACACGATATTGAGCACCGTCCTTGCTGTTGCCGGGTTCACGTCCGCCAGCAGCCGGAAGGGGTACAGGCTGATCGGTGGGTTGAGGTTGGGCGAGTGGCCTCGGTCGTCGGTGTAGCCAAAGTTGGCGCCGGTCTCTTCGGCCAGCTCCGGGTAAATGCCGTACGGGTTATCGACACCCTTCTCCTGCACAACGCCCGCCATGTAGAAGGAGCCGAAGTCCAATAGCCCTCGGTTCGGGATCAGGACCATCGCGAGACCGATCAGGATGGAGACCACGAGGAGCACGGTAGTCAGCGCGCGCGCATAACGAAGCATGTCGAGTTATTTATCGGCTTTCCGGTGACGGAGGCAAGCGTTTTCTCAGGGCGCGGAGTTTTCGGCCTTACCGCTTCGCCGCCCTGTCTCGTCGTCATCGGAGGCTGTGAGGCGGCGCACGGCTCGCACGCGGCGCACGCGATGGCCGTCGACCGATAGCACGGTGAGTGTCAGGCCGTCTGCGTTGACGATGTCGCCGACAGCGGGGACGCGGCCCAGCATATGGAATACGCAACCGCCGACCGTATCGAAGTCCTCGGCCTCGATGTGGGAGTTGAAGAGTTCGTTGACGTCCCAGATGCTCACGCGGCCGTCCAGCAGCGCCTCGTCGTCGTTCACCTGCACGATCTGGTGCTCGATGCGGTCGTACTCGTCCTCGATCTCGCCCACGATCTCCTCGACAAGGTCCTCGATGGTCACGAGACCAGCCGTACCGCCGTACTCATCCACCACGATGGCCATATGCACGCGCTGCTTGCGCATATCGGTCAGCAGGTCGTCCAGGCGCTTCGACTCCGGCACGAAGAAAGCGGGCCGGGCGACGTCGCGCAGGTGCTTCGGCATGCGGCTCTCCGCCAGGTACCGGAACAGGTCCTTCGCGTAGATGATGCCGACGATGTTGTCGAGGTTGTCGTCATACAACGGGATGCGGCTGTAACCGCGCGAGATGATCAGGCGCACGACGTCCTGCACGTTGGCGTCTGCCTCCGCGGCGACGAAGTCGGTGCGCGGCGTCATGATCTCGCGCACGGCCGTCTCTTCCAGGTCGAATACGGCGCGGATCATCTTGCGCTCGTCGTCCTCGATCTCACCCTCGGTGTCCTCGATCTCCAGGAAGCGCAGCATCTCTTCTTCTTCGTCCGTCTCCGGCGCCCGCACGACGCGGGTGGGCAGCAGCACGAGCTTGCCGACACCTCCGAAGACGAGCTTGAAGACGCCCATGAGCGGCGCCATCTTCAGGCCCCACCATTCCGGGTTGCGTGCCACAACGGCGCGCGGGATCGCCTCCAGCAGCGCGAACACGGCCAGCGCCGCGATGACGATACCGACGATGAGCTCCCAGCGGTGACCTTCAGCGCGCGTGAGGATCGTCACGGCGATGGCTGCTGCGGCGACGATCGCCAGGTTGCGCGCCAGCGATAGCGAGTTGAGCATCGTGGAGCGCTCGTTGATGTAGGACTGCAGGATCTCTGCTCTCGGTACACCCTGTCCGGCCATGAGGCGAATGCGGGCTCGGCTTATCGTGATCAGGCCCGCTTCCGCCGCCGCCACGAAGACGACCAGGCAGAGGCAGACAATCAGCAGCGCGACCGCGGCGAGGTTAAAAACGTCCATACGTCTCTTCGTCCAGAACGCGCTCGCCGTCCGGCACGTCGCGGGTCACCCGCATCGCGGGGCCAATGAGCGCATTCGCCCCGACTTTCACGCCGGGCATCAGGCTTGTGTTTACGCCGACTCGTGCCCCGGACCCCAGGATGAGCCCGAGCTTGTCGCGTTCGCTGTCGACGCGTTGGCCGCCCACCATGGAGGGGACGGTGCGGTGATCGATGCGGTAGTTGGCGGTGGTGGCGCCCCATCCCATGGAGGTGTCGCGGTCGAACACGCTATCGCCCACGTAGTTGTGGTGCAGTTCGACGTGACCTGCGAGGAAGCTGCGCGCGATCTCGCTGCCGAAGCCCACGATGCAGTTGGGGCCGACGATGCTGTTCCGCACGAGGGCGTTGTTGCCGACGATGCTGCCGGGTCCGATGAGCGCCGGCGCCGCCACGTACCCGCCGGGGAAGATGCGCACGTCGGGTGCCACGAACACGCCGTCTTCCCGCTGCTCGTACTCCGGACCGGGCGATTCGACGCCACGAGACCACAGCGAGAGCATGAGATCCATGACATCCAGCAGGTGCCAGGGGTATTTGAGACCCTGCCATGGCCCGTCGTACACGTGCGCGAGGTAGATGGAGCTTTGCATGAGGGCGTCGAGGGCGCGCTCGTAGGCGTCGTCCGGATCGCCCGAGGTGTTGGCAGTCATGATCGCGTCGCACAGCAGGCGCCATGACGAATGGACGTGCGCAACCAGGTTGACGAGGTCGCTCGGCTCGTTGCCGGCGCCGGGCTTCTCGACGATCGATGTCGCGCGATCGCCGTCCAGCGTCAGGTAGCCGCCGGGGAAATACTGCTGCACGCGGGATGCGGCAATGATGCCGGCCGTGTTGCCGTCGCGACCATCCCAGCTCTGGAGTACTTCGGCGTGCATGCGACGCTCGACAACGTCGTGCGCCTGCGTGATGTAGAGGGCGCCTTCGCCGAACGCCTCGAGCGCCGGCCGGGCGCAGAGCACAGCGTCCGCCATGCCCTTCGCCTCGGGTTGAAGCGCGACGCGGACATCGGCCGCGATGCCATTGCCCAGGGTTTCGACGGTCTCAGCCAGGTCGGGGCGGGTGACCACGACGACGCGATCGCAGCCCAGCTCGCTGAGGGCGCGCAGATGCCGTTCGAGCAGGCTCTGGGAGCCGAACTCGATGAGGAGTTTGTCGCGGAGGGGCCAGAATCGGCTGGAAACGCCACCCGCAAGGACGAGGACCACGGGTTGGGTCATCGATGTCTCGTCTGAAGGTTGCGGGAGCTGATATCGGGAGGTTCTGCGGACATGGTCGCTACAGGCGGTCCTTCGACCGTTGAGGCGCCGAGAGTCCTCGGGCCAACCTGCGTTCTTGAATTGTTCCTTTCGTTTCCCGGCGCTTATTCAAGAGCCTGGGACCATTATCTTATCGGCTTTGAATTCCACCCTGTCAAGACGTTTGTCAAACATTCGGCCTGCCAAATTCATGACGCTACTTTTGGCCAGTGACGACGCGATAGCGAGTCGCTCTACAATGCGCCCTCTTATACAAGGTGGTGTTGCCATGTTCTCAGGTGCGCTGGTGAAGTTACGGGCGGTTGAGCTGTCCGATCTCGACCGCTATGTGGAGTGGATCAACGATGCCGAAGTCACACAATTCCTGGCCACGCAGGCGCCGCACCCGGTCTCTCGTGTCCAGGAGGAGGAGTGGATCCGTCAGGCCGTCACCCAGACGCGGCCGCCCGAGATTACCTACGCCATCGAAACCCTGGAGGACGGCCGGCACATCGGCTCCGTCAGCCTGCACCGCGTAGGCCACCTGGCGCATCACAGCGAGCTCGGCGTCCTCATCGGCGACAAAGCGTACTGGAATCGTGGCTTCGGCACCGACGCCATCACGACGATGCTCCGTCTGGCTTTCGAGGAGCTCAACCTGAACCGCGTCTACCTCCAGGTGAACGCCGATAACGGTCGCGCCATCGCCTGCTACCGCAAGTGCGGCTTCATCGAAGAGGGACGCCTGCGCCAGGACCGCTACCGCAACGGCCGTTACGACGACACGCTGATCATGGGCGTGTTGCGCGACGAGTTCCGGGCCCTGGAGGCAACTCGAAGAGAGGCCCGCTGATCCTTACGCCGTGCGGACCACGGGCTTCCCGTACTCGGATGGCACGGCGCGAAGCTCATGCGTCGCCTCCAGCCAGTCGGCGTCCTCGGGCAGGAGGATGCCGCCGGAGCGCGTGAGGTACTTCTCCGGCTCGTGTACCAGCGGCGGCTCCGTTCCCTCGTCTTGCAGGGCCAGGACGGCCCGCAGCAGGCGGCGTCGCGTGCGGATGATCATGGCGTCGGACAGGCCCAGGTGCTCCCTGGCGCGGTTGTAGATCGCCCCCATGCTCTCGGTCACGGCCGAGTCCTGCGGGATCACGCCCGGGATGCCCGTGTAGCTGGCACCGGACTGCTGCGCCTCGCGGTCGATCAGGTAGTCGTTGGCGGAGTTGGCTACGAGGCGCCACTTGCCCAGCCAGTCCGAGGTGTTTGGCAGGTACTCGATGCCCAGACCGCCGCCGGGCCGACCGGTCATCGGCCGGCCGAAGGGGTTTGGCAGGCCTTCGAGGCGCTGCGGCCCCATGGCCTGGAAGTTCCAGTACATCGTGTGCTCGTCGTCCATCGGCACGTTGGCGCGCACGAGGACCTGCACGCCCAGGTTGCCCGTGGGGATGTAGCTGTAGAAGGGAAAGACGAAGTGGCCGATGCGCGTGTAGATCTGGCCCGACTCCGCCGGCCGGAACGCGGCGTAGGAGGTGCCTACCTCCGTGTCGATGGCGTCGTACTCAGCGACGCGGTGCTTCGTGATGTAGTAGTCGAAGCTGCCGTGCTCCGCCTCTTCCGCCTTCAGGTTACCCGTGTGCAGGAAGGATTGGTGGGCGGTATCGATGTCGCCCTCCATCGCCTGTAGCCAGTTGCACTCGCGCTGGAACTTCTGCACCACGCGACGGTCTTCCGTGAGCATGTTTGGCTCAATCATCGGTAGCGGGGGCGGCGTCGCTTCCGGACCCATGTAGGTCCAGACCACGCCGTGGCGCTCGACGCAGGGATAGGCGCGTGTGCGCACTTTGTTGCGGAAGTTGCTCTCCGCCGGCTCCGAGGGCATATCGACGCACGCGCCGGTCACGTCGAACTTCCAGCCGTGGTAAACGCAGCGCAGGCCTTCCTCTTCGTTGCGACCGAAGAACATGGAAGCGCCCCGGTGCGGGCAGGCATTCTGGATCAGACCGACAGTGCCCGAAGTCGCCCGAAAGGCGATGAGGTCCTCGCCGAGGATGCGCACGCGCTGGGGCTCGCCGTCTGGAACGGGCAGCTCGCCCGAGATCAGCACGGGCAGCCAGTAACGTCGCATCAGCTCGCCCATCGGTGTTCCGGGGCCTACGCGGCAGAGAGTCTCGTTATCGGCGGCGTTCAGCATGTGTATCCCTCGATTCGCAGCATCGATAAGTGGAAATCCAATAGTCCACCTGTTTACAATCTAGCATCCCCGACTTGCAGACGCGACTGTTGGAGGCGCGCTGGGCATTCACGCTTCATCGAAGCGGGGTAGACTCTGCGCCGTGCTTGCCGGTTCTAGGCGAGCAGGAGCCCCTTGCCCCTCTCTGTGCGGCAGAGAGGGTGGCCGACAGGCCGGATGAGGTTTTGAGGAGGTCGATATGAAGCTGACGTTGCTGGGCACCGGTTCGCCTGCGCCCAACCCGAATCGCCGTGGCCCTGCGCAGGTCATCCAGTGCGGCGACGCGACGATCATGGTCGACTGCGGCGCCGGCGCGCTGCATCGGCTCGTCGAGGCGGGTTACAGCCGGCCCAACCTCGACTGCATCGCCTTTACTCACCTGCACTCCGACCATGTCACCGGCGTAATGGACGTGCTGTGGGCGGGCTGGATCCAGCGCTGGTGGAAGGCGGCACCGAAGATCTACGGCCCGCCCGGCACGAAGCACTTCATCGATCACCTGCTGGAGGCGATGGCCTACGACATCAAGGTGCGTATCGGCCCCGTGCTCCAGGAAGAAGCGTTGCGTCCCGAAGTAGTCGAGGTCGAAGAGGGATGGCAGGCGTCCGGCAGTGACTGGCAGCTCAGCGCCTTCCGGGTCGAGCACCTGCCCGTCGACCAGGCCTTTGGCTTTCGTGTCGACCAGGGCGCCTCGTCCGTCGTGATTTCCGGCGACACCAAGGTCTGCGACAACCTGGCGAAGCATGCCCAGGGCGCCGACATCCTGGTGCACGAGATCTTCCTGGAGCAGAGCCTGCAGGACATGGCCGCGAGGGCGCCGGACGCGGAGGAGCGAGCCCGCTTCGAGCTGCTGCGCACCTACCACACCTCCTCGGCCGAGGTGGGGAAGGTCGCGGCGAACGCGGACACCCGGCATCTCGTCCTCAGCCATGTCCTGCGCTCCCAGGGCGACGAATCCGCCTTCCAGGCCGATATTGCCTCGGATTACGGTGGCAAGGTCACGCTGGGCGAAGACCTCATGACTTTCGAGCTGTAGTAGGCGCGCTAATGACAAGCGCCCGTAACAGCCGTCAGCATGAAGCCAACGGCTTCTTGTCATCGGCTACGGCAGCGCCGTAGGGCGGTTCGCGAACCGCCCTACGCCGTCCCGGATCGCCTGTCGACACTCCGTGAACACAAAGACGCCCCGGCTACCCGGGGCGTCTTTGTGCTTGTTGCTTGAGGCTTACAGCTTGCGACTGCCCCTACCAGGCGGCCGATCCCGCCACGAACACGTCTTCGACCTTCGTGGGCTGGGTGAGGATGTGCTGCGAGGTCGCGGCGGCGATGATCGCCTCCATGGCCTTGCGGTTGGGCTCGATGCCGTAGGGGAGCGGGTCGCCGCCCACCATGTCGGCGGTGCGCTTGAAGGGCGCGTCGGCCTCTTCCTTGCTGTCGGCCAGCGTCGCGACGTAGGCGTCGCGGGCGGCTTTGAAGGCATCGTAGATGTCCTTGCCCAGCGATGGGTTGGCCGCGAGCAGCTCGTCCTTGATCACGAGCGTGTGGTTGATCGGGAAAACGCCGGTCTTCTTGTACCACTCCGCCGCGTTGCCCTGCAGGGGCGAAACGTCCGGAGAGTCGACCTTCGGGATGCCGATGCCGGCCGCGAGCTCGCCGTTCGCCAGCATCTCGCCCAGGTTGGCGCCCTTCTGGAACTCGACGTTGCTCGGCGTCTTGTACTCCAGAACGTGCTCTTCGTCGGCGACGACGAAGTTCACCTTGTCGAGGTCGACGCCGTACTCGTTCTGCAGGATGTCCTTCGCCCAGACGCCGGTCGTGACCGTCCACGCCCGAACGCCAACCTTCTTGCCCTCGAGGTCCTTCGGGGTGCTGACCTGCTTCGTGTTCAGCTGCACGGCGCCGTTGTGGAAGGCGCGCACGAGGAACACCGGGATGGCCGTGAACGGCAGGTTGTTAGCCTTGGCGCACAGGTAGGTGGTGATCGCCATCTCGGAGATGTCGAACTCCTGGCCGCGGCACATGCGGCGGAACGCGCCGATGATCGGCGTCACTTCTTCGAACTCGAGCTCGACGCCCTTGGGCTTGATGTCGCCGCTCTTCAAGGCCTTCGTGTGGCCGTAGTTACCAATCGCAGTCTTCAGGGTAGTCACCGCTTACTCCTCCTCCAGAGCCTGGGTCGAAACGCGCAGCGAGCGTAGGCCGGTGAGCTTGGCGAAGTCAAGGATCGTTGGTTAAGGGTTAAGTAATGTCGTTGCTTCGAGGCGCAGCCTGAAAGCGACAAGCCCCCGGCTGCAAGCGCCAGGCGCGCCGCCACCCGGCTTGAAGCTCGCGGGTTGTAGCTTTTCAGCCGGGGTGGTAGATGAGGGGAGGGGTTGGTGCTGGAGGTGGGAGTCGAACCCACGACCTACCGATTATGAGCCGGTCGCTCTAGGCCTCTGAGCTACTCCAGCACGGGCTCTCAGTTTACGAGGCGGCGTAAGGGAGGGGCAAGGTTGGCGGTCCAGCGCGGTTCGCATCTGCACTATCCTTCGCCCACCAGCTCCCGCGCCCGCGCGAAGATGGCGTCGAACATCGGCTCCGTCAGGCGGCCCGTGAAGGTGTTCTGCTGGCTGGGGTGGTACGAGTTGATGATCACCCGGCCGTCGTCCAGCGGCACCTCGACGCCGTGCCCGAACTTCGGGCGCTTCTTCAGGCCGAGGTGCCCCGCCAGCGCCGTATAAGCGAAGCCGCCAAGGCACACGATGACCTTCAGCTCCGTCAGCAACTCCAGCTCTCGCGATAGGTAGGGGGCGCAGGTGTTGCGCTCTTCTGTAGTGGGCTTGTTATCGGGCGGGGCGCAGCGCACGGCGGCGCACACCCAGGCGCCATACAGCGCCAGGCCGTCGTCTCTCGACAGGCTCGTGGGCTGGTTGGCGAACCCGGCCCGATGCATGGCGCCGTAGAGCCAGTCGCCCGAGCGGTCGCCCGTGAACACACGCCCCGTGCGATTGCCCCCGTGCGCCGCCGGCGCCAGGCCGAGCACCAGCATGCGCGCCCGCGGGTCGCCGAAGCCCGGCACCGGCCGTCCCCAGTACTCCCAGTCGCGGAAGGAGGCGCGCTTCTCCGTCGCCATCTTCTCGCGCCACTCGACCAGCCGGGGGCACAGCCGGCAAGTCGTCACGTCGTCGTAGAGGATTTCGAGGGAATCGTGAGCCATTGGGCGATTCTAGCGCTGCGCCGCATTTGGGCGATTCGTAGGGGCGGTTCGCGAACCGCCCCGCAAGGTCACGTGCCCTGTGCGATAGCGCGATGTCGGACGGGTCACCACCAGAGCACTTCGTCGAAGTGCTCGTCCGGGTCCTCCAGCGACGACTCCAGCCGGAACGCCGGCGAGTTGAGGTACTTCCAGCCCGAATCGGCGAACAGCATGACGATGTTCGCTTTGTCGAGACGCTGGGCGTACTTCAGGGCGGCGTGTAGCACCGCGCCGGACGAGAGCCCGCCGAGCACGCCATCGCGACGCAGCATCTCGCGCACCGCCCGAAAGGCGTCGGCACTGCGCACGAGGATCTTGGCGTCGAGCAGGCCAAAGTCGAGGATGGGCGGCACGTAGCCGTCGTCCAGGCTGCGCATGCCCTGCAGGTTGTCGCCGAGGTGCGGCTCCGCGACGACGAGCTGGACGCGCGAGTTGAACTCCTTCAGTCGCTGGCCAACCCCCATCGCCGTGCCGCTGGTGCCGAGGCCGCATACAAACACGTCGACGTCCGGCATCTGGTCGATGATCTCGACGCCCGTCGTCTCGTAGTGGGCGCGGGGATTGTCGGGCGACCCGAACTGGTCAAGCAGGTAGGCGCCCTCTCTGCGGGCGATCTCCTGCGCGGCGAGGATGGCGGTCTTGATCCCCTGGCCGGCCTGCACCCACTCGATCTCGGGTTCCCATGCCTTGAGGGCCTGCGTCACGTCGTTGAACGCCGTCGTCGGCACCACCAGGCGCACCGGATGACCGAGACGCTTGCCCGCCATGGCCAACGCAATGCCCGTGTTGCCCGTCGTGGCCTCGACCACGGTCTGGCCCGGCTCGAGGCGCCCGTCCGCCTCCGCCCGCCGCAGCATGTACCCCACGATGCGGTCCTTCACGGAGCCGGTGGGGTTCTGCCCCTCCAGCTTGGCGAAGAGGCGGATGCCGGGCTTCGGGGAGCAGTGCTTTAGCTCAATGAGAGGCGTACGGCCGGTGAGCTCCAGGACGCTTTCGATCATGGGTCGAGTGTAGCGCCTCAGCCCTTTGAGGCGTCGTCCTCGTGCTCCTTGAGTACCTCCATTACGGAGGAGAAGCGTTCCTCGAGGTCGTCGATGTCGACTTTCTCCCGCAGGTGCTCCTTCCCTGCGCTTTCGACCATCCTGGCGTGTGTCAGCAACGCCTGCTTGTGCTTGGCAGCTGGTGCGTACTCCGCGAGCACAGCCAGCATCTCGAGCATGCGCATCATCACGGGCGGGCTGGTATTGCCGTACTGGCGGATGAGGTTGAAAGCTGCGCCCAGCGCGCCCTCCAGCGTCTGGGTGCTGGCGACGACACGGATATCATCGTCCTCGTCTCGGTGGTTTGCGGAGGGCAGCTTGCGCTCGGCCAGCTGACGCAGCGAGGCACCGAGCTGGTCCAGGCACTGCATGGCGGTGAACGGGTCGTTGATGCCCGGCGAGAGGGCGCGCACGGCGATCTCGACGAGCTGGTCGATGTAGAACTCGATGTCGCGGCCGGAAGAACGTTCGCTGCCCATCCAGAACGCATTCGTCAGGCGAGTGCTGAAGTCCTGATCGCCTTGCAGGGAAGGCTCGCCAAAGACTTCTGCGATGGTGGAGTCTTTCGCCACGAACTGCCCGGGATGATGTGGGACACGGATCACGACCGAAGCCTCTGCTGCCAGGCTAACGAGGTCCTGGTACTGCACGTTCTGGATGTAGCCGCTGCGGTTCGCCGAAACCCACTGCGGCTCGCCGGGCGGCGACCATTCCTCGTCCTCTTCGTAGCCTTGCTCATCACCCTCACCGTCCTTGAGACGTTCCGGGTACAGCCGGTCGATCGTTTTCGTGAGGTCGTTGCCGATCGTGGCGATGATGCGCGAGGCCTGAATTGATATCGCGATGTGGTTGATGAAGTAGATCAGCACCCCGAGGCTCGCCATCGCCAGCACCACACCGGTGATTAGCGAGATTGAAGGCACGAACAGGTTGGTCTCGGACCCTTTTACTGTGCGCAGGATCAGCACGCAGTAGGCGAATGTCGCGATGAACGTTCCGAGGACGATCTGGTTGCCCGTATCGCGCATGAAGTTGCGCACCAGCCGCGGCCCGAACTGGCTCGAAGCCAGCGAGAGCGACGCGATCGTAATCGAGAACGTCAGAGACGCGACCGTGATCATGGAGCCGGCGATCGTCGCGAGCAGTGTGCGGGCGCCATCGGCACTACCGGCGCTGCCGAAGGGGCCCGAGCCCAGCCCGCTCCACTCCAACTTGTCGTCCAGGGTGAGCGTCACGAAGGACAGCACCACGGCTGCGACCGACATCAGAGCGGGCAGAAACCAGAAAGACTCGCGGACACCGCCGAGACGGTCGAGCATTTGCCTCAATGTTCGCCTAGCTTAGCAGTCCCATCCGGCGGCCTTGTTGCGTGTATCTATCAACCGACGGCTCGCTGTCTCGAAACTGCGGCGGAGGTTGCATGCCTCAAGCCTTAGACGCCTCTATAATCGAGGCCGCGGTCAACTGACTGGACGAACCTGATAACTAACGACTCGACAAGAGGTGCACGATGAGCAAGCTGGATTTCGCGTTCTGGGATGGAGTGCCGGAAGGGCCGCCCGAGTATCTGCCCGCCGAGGTGTACGACATGCACATCAGCCTGGCGAAGAAGCTCGAGAACCTCGGGTGGCACTCCTACTTCACGATTGAGCACCAGAACCGGCCCGGTGCGAATATCACCTCGCCCTCGGTCTACCTGACGGCCGTCGCTTGCGCCACGGAGCGCATCCGCATCGGCACGATGATGTGGCAGCTGCCGTTCCACCACCCCCTGCGCCTCGCTCAGGAGGTCGCCATGCTCGACCACCTCTCGAAGGGCCGCGTCGAGTTTGGTAGCGGCATCGGTGTGCACGAGCACGAGTTCATTCGCTGGGGCGTCGACTACTATCAGCGCGCCGCCATCAGCGAAGAGGCTATCGACATCATCAAGAAGGCATGGACCCAGCCCGAGGTGACGTACGACGGCAAGTACTTCCATTTCGAAGAAGCGCTGCCCAACCCTCAGCCCTACCAGAAGCCGCACCCGCCGATCTGGGCCGCGGTGCACTCGGACGAGTCGATGCGCTGGGCTGCCCGCAATAATTACAACGTGGCGCAGAACCTGGACACGGACGATGACGTGGCGCGCAAGTTCGACATCTTCCGCGAGACGTGGAAGGAGTGCAACCACGAAGGGCCGATGCCGCGGATCTTCCTCCAGCGCACCGTCCACGTCGCCGAGACGGACGAGAAGGCGCACGAGACGGCGCGCCAGTTCATCGGTGCCGCCAAGGAGCGTCGCGTCGGCGGCGGTCCGCTGGCAGCGACGCGTGTCGGTTGGGGCTCCAACGCTCGCGGCATGGGCACGGACTCCGACCGGCCGGACGACCTCAAGCGCGGCCAGACCATGGAGCAGGCCCAGACCAGCTACGAGTTCAACATCGATAACGGCCTGGCCATCGTCGGCAGCCCGGAAACGGTGATCCAGAAGCTGAAGGAAGGCCAGAAGAAGATCGGCTATGACCTCTTCTGCACCAGCTTCATCGGTCGCCTCCCGCAGGCCGAGTTCGACAAGACGCTGGAGCTCTGGGGCAAGGAAGTCATCCCGGCGTTCCAGTAACCCGTTCCGGTAACGAGGAATAGTGGATCTCCGTCTTAGTGAGGGACTCCACTAATCCTCGGGAAGCTCGGTTATACTCGTGGTATGAAGACCGCAATATCTCTCCCGGATGAGCTCTTCGAGGCGGCAGAACGGTTGGTGCGAGAATCGGGCCGTTCCCGAAGCGAAGTGTATGCGCAGGCCCTGCGCGAATACGTCCTGCGCCATTCTTCTGAGGAGATCACAAGTAGGCTAAATGCCGTTCTTGGTGCAGCCGGTGAGTCCGAAGATGAAGAGCGCTTCGTAGATGAAGCCGCACACCGAGCACTCGCCCATGTTGAATGGTGATCTCACAGGGAGAGGTCTGGTGGGCAGATCTTCGCGAACCTCGCGGGTCTGAGCCGGGATATCGCCGGCCTTTGGTCGTGGTCCAGGGAAACGCGTTCAACCGTAGCAGGATTCGAACAGTGGTTTGTGTCGCCGTTACCACTAATCTCGCGTTGGCCGATGCACCAGGAAACGTCCTGCTTGAGGCGCATGCCACCGGGCTCCCTCGAGACTCGGTCGCAAACGTCACGCAGATCATTACCGTAGACCGCGGAGCTCTTATCGAGCGTGCCGGCATTGTGCCGGCCACCGCGCTGGAACTGGTTCTTACGGGAATCGAACTGGTTCTCAGGCGCGGGTGACCTGGGTGACCATTGTTGCTGCAATAGACTCGCCAGAGGCGGCGGAGTTTTCTGATTCCACCGCCGGGTAGCGCGTGCGTTTGAGCAGCAGCGCACGCGCTACCCGGCGCTTCCTCGTTGCCCTACTCGGTGTTGCCGGCGCGCAGCCAGGCGATGTAGTCCGGGACTGACTTCTCCAGCGGGAACTCCGGCTTGTAGTCCGTGTCGGCCTGGATGCGGGAGATGTCCGAGTACGTCGGCCCCGGGTTGCCCGGGCTGCGGCCTTCCTTGAGGAAGCTGCCATCGAAGTCTGGGATCACGCTCTGGATCGCCGAGACGAGCTCGCCGGGCGTGGAGGCACGACCGGTCGCGACGTTATACGTCTTGTGGTTCAGCTTGTCGGCGTGCATGAGCAGTGCCAGGCCGCGGCCGCAGTCTTTCACGTACGTCATATCGGTGCCGTCCTCGGCGTAGGTGTCGCCGCGCAGTACCGGCGGCTCCTTCTTCACGGCGGCGTGCACGAGGCGGCTCGGCAGGTTCGACATCGAGTGGTACAGCGGGCCGTAGATACCGGCGATGCGCAGGTTGACGATGTCGAGTCCGGTGCGGTCGCCGTAGTAGGCGCCAATGATCTCGAACGTCTTCTTCCACGTGCCGGTGGGACCGCCGCCCGTCATCGCCAGGGGCTGGTCCTCACGGTTCACGCCGCCCTCGCCGCGAGCGTTCTGATAGACGGCCAGCGAGCTACCGAGGCCGATGCGGGAGACTTCCCACTCTCGTCCCGCTTCGAGGATGTTAATCAGGCCCTGCGTGTTCACCGTAAAGTCCTGCAGGGGCGTAAGGGCACCCAGGCCGGGCACGGCGAGGTGGAGGATGCGGTCGATCTTGTGCGTCCGGCCGATCTCATCCAGTCGCGCCTTGTCGGTGACGTCGAGCTGCTCGATCTTCGCACGCTTGCCCAGTTCGTCTTTGATGAAGTCAGGCTCGCGCGCCACGCGGTACTGCGTCAGCACCAGGTCCTCGCCGAGGTCCAGCAGCGCCCGAGCCGTGTGCAGGCCAATGAAACCGAGCCCGCCCGTAATCAACGTTGTCATATCGGATCTCCTCCTCGTCTATCGGAAGCCAGAAGCGAGAGCACGATACAGCATGTAAGGGCTTAGTTGTCAGTTTTCAGCAATCAGCCGTCAGCTTTCAGCAATCAGCTGCTTGCCGGTGTTCGGCTGTCAGTGGGCAGTCGCCAGCTTGTGGGTTCTTGGTCGTTGGTTTTGCTTGCCGAGCCTCGTTCGAGGGACGATAGCGAGCCGCAAAGATAGCGAGCCGCAAAGTAGGCACGAAGTTTCAGCTCCGTCCGGTCGGCGCTCGGGATGCTCTGCCGGTCTCGATGTGACGTTGGGCGTGCCGAAACGGTGAGGGCGTTCGCGAACCGCCCTATACCTGTGCAAAGAGACGTTCGGGCTTTTGCCTTCCGCCTCGTCCTGGGTCCATTTCGCAATGACGAAGGGCTGTACAGCGACAAACCCTGCACAGCCCTTCGGTTGCTGACTGAGAACTGCCTACTGCGAACAGCTCCGGCTACTGACAGCTGATCGCCGACGGCTGAAAGCTCGTTCGCTACTCCTTGACGTAGTCGTCCTGGTAGTACTCCTGGCCGAGGTGCGTGATCTGCTCCTCGCCCATGAGCCAGCGCAGGGTGTTCTTCAGCTTCGTCTGCTGGATGAAGAGGTCGTTCTCCGCGTACAGGTTCGGGGCGTGCTGCGGGCTCTTGAAGTAGAACGAGAGCCATTCCTGGATGCCCTTGAGCCCGGCTCGATGCGCCAGGTCCATGAACAGCGCCAGGTCCAGCACGATCGGCGCGGCGAGGATGGAGTCGCGGCACAGGAAGTCGACCTTGATCTGCATCGGGTAGCCCAGCCACCCGAAGATGTCGATGTTGTCCCAGCCCTCTTTGTTGTCGCCGCGCGGCGGGTAGTAGTTGATGCGCACCTTGTGATACAGGTCGCCGTAGAGGTCAGGGTAGAGGTCCGGCTGCAGGATGTGCTCCAGGACGCCGAGCTTCGATTCTTCCTTCGTCTTGAAGTTCTCCGGGTCGTCCAGGACCTCGCCGTCGCGGTTGCCCAGGATGTTCGTCGAGAACCAGCCGTTGAGACCCAGCATGCGCGCCTTGAACATCGGCGCCAGGGCGGTCTTGAGCAGCGTTTGGCCCGTCTTGAAGTCTTTGCCGCAGATGGGCAGGTTGCGGTCGTTCGCCAGCTTCACGAGGGCCGGGATGTCGACTGTGAGGTTCGGCGCGCCGTTCGCGACGGGCACGTCCTCCATCATCGCCGCGTAGGCGTAGAGCATCGAAGGCGCGATCCACTCATTGCTCGTCTCCAGCGCTGCTTCGAAGTCCTCGAGGTTGAGGTGCTCCGGGTGCTCCTCGATGAAGATCTCCGTCGAAGCGGCCCAGACCATGACCAGCCGGCTGCAGTTGTTCTTCGCCTTGAAGTCGCGGATGTCCTGCCGGATCTGGTCCACCAGGTCCATTTTCGAAGCACCCTGCTTCACGTTCGTGCCGTGGATCGCCTTGGCCCAGCGATTGTCGAACGCGGCGGGCATCGGCTCGATCGACTTCAGGAAGTCGGCGATGGGCTCGATGTGCTCGTAGCGGTCGAGGACCCCGCAGCGGACGGCGGCCTCGTAGGCGTTGTCAGAGATAGGGTCCCAGGCGCCGAAGACCAGGTCGTTCAGGTCGGCCAGCGGCACGAAGTCCTTGATCAGGGGCACGTTCTCGTCCGTACGTTTGCCGACGCGGATCGTAGCGCCCTGAGTCAGCGTGCCGAAGGGCTTGGCACCACGGCGCATGTGCTCGACGCCGGCCAGGAAGGTCGAGGCGACGGCGCCGAGGCCGACGAGCAGGACGCCGAGCTTCCCCTCCGCCGGGGCGATTTCGTGGGCCTGAGTGTTTACGAAGTCTTTGGCTTCCAAGATGATTCCTCTCTGTCTGGCGAGCGAGATGAGTGGCTGGTGCCACTGCGCGGGTATACGTCCCGTGTTCGTCCAGTGCTGCACAGTACTTTGACGGCGCCCCAGCAGGGCTGCCAGAGCGCTTTGGCCCCCAAACCGGCGGACAATGCGCTCGGCCGGATTGCCTTCGGTTGCGTCCATGCGGCGAATGATAACGAAAATTTCGTTATGAGCGCAAGCAAGAGCGAGGCCGGCGCTAACATGACCGGACAGGAGGGACGCGATGGTTGACGATTCTCTATGGGCTGGAGGCTTTCGAAACGAAGCGATCCACATCGTGGGTTGTCGAAAGTGGGTGCGTTGCTTCGTTGCCGGCGTGGCGGTCGCCGACACGAAGCGGGCGTTGATCCAGCGTTCTATCGGCTACCGCCGCGGCACGCCGGTCTACTACTTCCCGGCTGAGGACGTGCGCATGGACCTGCTGCAGGCTGGCGCCACCTCGAAGAACGACCCCCATCTCGGCGACGCGACTTATTACTCGCTGCGGTGCGACGGTCGCACTGTCGAGGACGCCGCGTGGCGCTTTGGCCAGCCGCATGCGAGCGCGGAGGGCTTCGAACGGGACGATGCGCCCGACCTTCGGGGCTACGTCGCCTTCGTGTGGGACAAGATGGACGCCTGGTTCGAAGAGGAAGAAGAGGTGTTCAAGCACGCCCGCGACCCCTACAAGCGGATCGATTGCCTGCCGAGCCGTCGTCACGTGCGCGTGATCCTGGGAGGCGAGGTGGTTGCCGACACCGACCGGCCGATCCTCCTGTACGAGACGGGTTACCTCGCCCGCTACTACATCCCCAGGCTGGACGTGCGCCAGGACCTCCTGCGGGACAGCGATACGGTGACGCGGTGCCCGTACAAAGGCCTGGCCCACTACCACTCGGTCGAGGTAGGCGGTCGACGCTTCGAAGACATCGCCTGGTACTACCCGCACGCCACGAACGAAGCCGCGCCGATTGCCGGCGGCTACCTGTGCTTCTACGACGAGCGCGTGGACCGGGTGGAGGTCGATGGCGTCGCGAACCCGCCTCTCGAGCCGCTGTACCGGTACTAGCCGGAGCGGCCGAAACCTTGCCGTGGGTTAAACGCGCGGCATGGCTGACACCGCCGGATGTCATCCGGCGGTGTCCCAGAGAGCTACGGCTTCAGGAATCCCTTGACGACGCGCACCCACTCTTCTGGTCGCTCTGACATCGGTACGTGCGCTGTGTCCGGGATGACTTCGAGGCGGGAGCCGGGGATCAGGCGCTGGAACTCGGGGCCGTAGACGGGCGGGTTGAGGCCGTCCTTGTCTCCCCAGACGATGAGCGTGGGTGCCTTGATGCGGTGAAGGCGCTTCTTCAATCCCTTGTCCCAGATCGGCCAGATGAACTTGCTCGTGCTGGACATCGCCATCTGGCGGTCCATGGTTGCTTTCACGATGGCTTCTCTGTCTTCCGGGTCCGGCTGCGGTCGCCGCGCCATCGCCGCCTCGACGTCGACGTACATCGCCTGCATGAGCTCGTCCTGAGAGGCGACGAAGAAGTCGAGTGGCGGGTGGTCGTCCAGCCACAGCCCGGCCGGCTCACCCAGTACGAGCTTGTCGACGTAGCCGCCGCCGAGTGCTGCTATCTCTGCCGCGAACATGCCCCCGAGCGACGCCCCGACCAGGTTCACCTTCGACAGTCCCATCGCGTCGAAGAGGTCGAGGTAGAACAACGCGACGTCGATCACGTCATCGAGGTGGTCGAGGCCCGTGGAGCCCGGCCAACCTGGCGTGCTGGGCTGAATGACGTCGAAGTCCTGCGAGAGCATCTCGAGGAACGGCTCCCATTCGCTCTGGCCCGCGGCGCCGTGCAGGTAGACCAGGGGCGCGCCGCTGCCGCCTCGACGCAGCGAGACGTTGAACATGCCGTTGCGCACGGAGACGGTCTGATCGGTGTAGGGCATGTGGACGTCCTTTCGGGTGCTTTTCCGTTGCGCGATGCTCCGCAACTGCCAGGTGAGAAGTATCGAGGCGGACACTCCCCAGCGCTCGACATGGGCTTCGGCGCGCTACGCCCGCCTCCTGACCAGTCGTCGCTCTGGGGGCTTTGCCGTTACTGCTAGGTAGAGACGGCGCGGGGCGATTGCTGATGGGCGAGCGGCTTGATCCACCACTTGTCCTCCCAGTCGCCCCAGATGTCTCGCAGGTTCGGCATCACCTTCTCGGCGAAGAGGCGGGTGTTCTTCATCGCCGTATCGCGCGGCATGTTGCCGAACTGCATGAGCAGCATGAGGTGGCCGACGTGCAGCTCGTCCGCCAGGTCGCGCAGTTGTTCCGTCACGCGCTCCGGCGAGCCGGCGATGATCGTCCCGTCCGCCACGTAGTCCTTCCAGGTGCGCTGGGCGCCCGAAAGCGACGTCGTCAGTGAGCTGGAGCCGATTGCCGTGCGCAGTCCGGCCTGCAGCGAGCGCAGAGATCGATACCCCGGCGCTTCGGAGAAGCCGCGATAGACGTGCATGCAGCGGTGGAAGAAGTACTCCGCCGCCTCTGCGTACTCCTCTTCCGCCTGCGCTTCGTCTTCGGCAACGGCGACGAATTGCAGGAAACCGGCGCGATACGGGTTCTTGTCCTTGCCGCGCTCGGCAACGTGCTCCCAGAAGCCGTCCATCACGCCCTTGGCTCGCTTGTAGCCGCCGTAGGATAGATACGCGAACAGGTAGTCCATGTCCGTGATCCACTCCCACGTCTCGATGCTGCCGCCGCCCGGCACCCAGACCGGCGGATACGGCTTCTGGATCGGCCGCGGCCACGGGTTCACATAACGCAGCTGGGTGTACTTGCCGTTAAAGGCGAACGGCTCCTCTGAGGTCCAGGCCCGCACGATGAGGTCATGCGCCTCGCGGTACTTGTCGCGCAGGGTGACGGGCGTTTGGCCGTAGGCGTAGTTCGTGTCCATCGACGTCCCGACGGGGAAGCCGGCGATGAGCCGGCCGCCGCTGATGACGTCCAGCATCGCGAACTCCTCTGCGACGCGCGTCGGTGGGTTGTACAGGGCGAGCGAGTTGCCCAGCACGACGATCGCGGCGTTCGGCGCCCGGCGGGCCAGCGATGCCGCCATGAGGTTGGGCGAGGGCATCAGCCCGTAGGCGTTCTGGTGGTGCTCGTTGACGCAGATGCCGTCGAAGCCTACCTCGGCCGCGTACTCGAGCTCATCCAGGTAGTCGTTGTAGACCTCGTGGCCTCGTACAGGGTCGTAGAGCTGCGGCGGCACGTCCACCCAGACGCTGCGGTACTTCTCGGCAAAGTCTTCCGGCAGGTCCGGATAGGGCATGAGATGGAACCAGTGGAACTTCACTTTGGGGTGTCCTCCAGCGGGTCGCAGATTGCGGGCATTCTAGCTTGGTTGGACAGCGAACACAGCAGGTCCAGCGGTATCGTGCCATCCGCCTATGGGCTTCCTGTAGCGCTGAGGTCTGGAACCTGGGACGAACTGCCGATAATTGTTTCACGAAGCGGCCATCCGTTAGGGATTGCCACGGCCCTCTTTGACGAGGTCCCGCAAGGACCCAGGGTGCAGGCGGTTGCTAACGGAGCCTGTGGGACATGGAGCCTGTCATTCCGAGGCGACAGCCGAAGAATCTAGCCGGCCAGTACGGCATCTCGAAGCGCGTCTCCGATGGCGTCCCGCCGGTGCGAGGTGTGATCGACCCATGCTGAAAGCAGATTCGAGGCCTCGAGAGGAACATGGCTACAGGATTTGCGAAGACGCTGTCAGGTTATAGCGCGGATCGCAATGCTTCTGATCCCCTTCCGGTCTGCCGTCGGTGTAGAATCCGAACCCCTCAGGGGATGCGGCCTGGCAGGGGAAGTCGCCTCAAGTCAAAGCCAGGGTTGCCGGATTTGTAGTTCAAACATGACGGGTGGCCCTGATATTTAAGCCGTATGGAGGATGGTCACTGCCATTTCAACTTGGTGAAATCATCTACAAGGGGCCGTCCGGCACCCGTTTTGTAAACAGGTTGTTGGTATAGTCGGACAATGACTAGGCAGCGCGATTAAGGTCATAAACGAGGTATTAGCCATGACCACCACAGACCGTCCAGTAACAGCCACCAATGCAAAGGCCAAGTTCGTCTACTTGTTTGGAGACGGAAAGGCCGATGGGTCGGCTGACATGCGCAACCTGCTTGGCGGCAAGGGAGCGGGCCTGGCTGAGATGACCAATCTGGGTGTGCCCGTGCCGCCCGGCTTCACGATCACGACCGACGTTTGTACCGCCTTCTACGAGCTTGGCCGCACCTACCCTGACGGCCTCGAGGACCAGGTGCGCGAGGGCGTCGATTACGTCGAGAAGCTGCTTGGCCGCCGCTTCGGCGACCCCGAGCGGCCCCTGCTCGTGTCGGTGCGCTCCGGCGCCCGCGTCTCGATGCCGGGCATGATGGACACGGTGCTCAACCTCGGCCTCAACGACGCGGTCGCAGCCGGCCTTGCGCGCGAGACGGGCGATGAGCGTTTCGCCTTCGACTCCTACCGTCGCTTCGTCGCCATGTACGGCGATGTCGTTCTCGGCATCAAGGGCGAGGGTAAGGATGGCGATCCGTTCGAGCGCATTCTCGAAGCGAAGAAGGAATCGCTCGGCGTCGAGCTCGACACCGACCTCCCCGCTGCGGCTCTCAAGGAGCTCGTGGTCGAGTTCAAGTACGAGATCTGGAAGACAAAGCAGATCAAGTTCCCCGAAGACCCCTGGGACCAGCTCTGGGGCGCTGTCGGTGCCGTGTTTGGCTCCTGGCAGAACCCGCGCGCGGTCCACTACCGCCGCATGTACGAAATCCCCCACACCTGGGGCACCGCCGTTAACGTGCAGGCGATGGTCTTCGGCAACCTGGGCGACGACTGCGCCACCGGCGTCGGCTTCACGCGCGACCCGTCCACCGGCGAGAACCGCTTCTACGGCGAGTACCTGGTTAACGCGCAGGGTGAGGACGTCGTCGCCGGCATCCGCACGCCGCAGCCCGTAACCAAGGTCGCCAAGACGCAGAAGGGGCAGATCGCCCTGGAAGAAGCGATGCCGCAGGCGTACGCCGAGCTCATGCGAGTGCAGGCAGCCCTCGAATCGCACTACCGCGACATGCAGGACATCGAGTTCACGATTCAGCAGAACAAGCTCTGGCTCCTGCAGACTCGCAACGGCAAGCGCACCGCCAAGGCCATGGTGAAGATCGCCGTCGACCTCGTCGAAGAGGGCATCATCACGAAAGACGAGGCTATCCTGCGCGTCGAGCCTGACAAGCTGGACGAACTGCTGCACCCCTCATTCGACCCGGCAGCCGAGCGCAACGTTATCGCGCAAGGCCTGGCTGCTTCCCCCGGCGCTGCCGTCGGCCGCGTTGTGTTCAACGCCGACGATGCGGTCGAGGCGAAGAAGCTGGGCGAAAAGGTCGTCCTCGTTCGCCTTGAGACGTCCCCGGAGGACATCCACGGTATGAAGGCCGCGGAAGGCATCCTCACCGCTCGAGGCGGCATGACTTCCCACGCAGCCGTGGTCGCGCGCGGCATGGGACGCTGCTGCGTCTCCGGCTGCGGCGACATCCAGATCGACTACCACGCCGGCACCTTCCGGGTTGAGAACGATGGCCGGGAGCTCATCGTGCATGAGGGCGAGACGATTAGCCTCGACGGCACGACTGGTGAGGTCATGCTCGGCGCGTTGCCACTGGTCGAGGGGCAGCTCGATAAGGACTTCGAGAACCTCATGGGCTGGATCGACGAAGCCCGCCGCCTGCGCGTCCGCACCAACGCTGATACGCCGAACGACGCCGTTGTTGCCCGCCGCTACGGCGCCGAGGGCATCGGCCTCTGCCGTACGGAGCACATGTTCTTCGAGCCCGACCGCATCCTCGCCGTGCGCGAGATGATCCTCTCGGGTGACGAGGAGGGCCGCCGTCGCGCGCTGACGAAGATCCTCCCGATGCAGCGCGAGGACTTCAAAGGCATCTTCCGCGCCATGGACGGCCTGCCGGTCACGATTCGACTGCTTGACCCGCCCTTGCACGAATTCCTGCCTCACACGGACGAAGAGATCCGTGAGGTGGCTCGAGACCTCGGCTATGAAGCCGGCGCCGTCGCCATGCGGCTTCAGGAGCTGGCGGAGTACAACCCCATGCTCGGCCACCGCGGTACTCGCATCGGTGTCACGTATCCGGAGATCTATGAGACGCAGGTGCGCGGCATCCTCGAAGCCGCCTGCGAGATTTCCCGCGAAGGCATCAAGGCGATCCCGGAGATCATGATCCCGATCGTGGCCATCGAGACGGAGCTCAAGCTCATGCGTGAGCTGGCCATCGAGACGGCGGAGACCGTGCTCAAGGAACAGGGCACGCAAGTCGACTACACGGTCGGCACCATGATCGAGCTGCCGAGAGCCTGCATCATCGCCGACCTGCTCGTGGAGCACGCCGACTTCTTCTCCTTCGGCACGAACGACCTGACGCAGTCGACCTGGGGCTTCTCCCGTGACGACTCGCCGCGCTTCCTGCCCTTCTATCTGGAGAACGGCGTGCTGGAGGCCGATCCGTTCGTAAGGCTGGACCCGGTCGGTGTCGGCACCCTGATGCGCATGGCCATCGCCAAGGGCCGCGCCGCCAAGCCCGACCTCAAGATGGGCATCTGCGGTGAGCACGGTGGCGACCCCAGCTCGGTCGAGTTCTGTCACCGCGAAGGCCTCAACTACGTAAGCTGCTCTCCCTACCGGGTGCCGATCGCCCGCGTCGCCGCCGCCCAGGCCGCCGTACGCGAGCGGGCGAAGAAGTAGAGCATCGAAGCTCGAACAAGAGAGGCTCGTCCCTAAGGACGAGCCTCTCTTTCATTTCTGCGATACGACACCGGCAGTTCCGAGCCAGTGGGCACCTGGTTGCGTTGTCTCCAGGGGTTTCGGCAGGGCTGTCGGCTGATAGCTGACGGCTGATAGGCCCGCTACTGAATCGTGACGCGCGTGCCGACGGTGGCGAAGTTCCAGAAGAACTCCGCGTCCGCCAGTCGCATGCCGACGCAGCCGTGGCTGGAGCGGATGTTGCCGAAGTAGGAGTCGTCGCGCCAGTAGTTGAGGTGCAAGGCATGCCCCTCGTTCGTGAAATATTGCGTGTAAAGCACGTGGTCCAGCACGTAGTACTCGTCAGCACCGATGGATGCCGAGGTCATCGTCTCGTCCTCGACCCGATAGAGGATGTGGAAGGTGCCCGTCGGCGTCTCCCAGCCGTCCTTGCCCGTGGTAACCAGCGCCGTGTAGATCGGCGTATTGCCGATCATCGCAGTGGTCGACTGCGAGGCGAGGTCGACCAGCACCCAGCGCTCGCCCGGTACATCGGCGCCCGGAATGGCCGGTGGCGCCGGCGGTGGCGCGGTCGGCGCCGGTGTCGGCAGGCAGTTGGCGAGGTAGAACTGCCGCTCATCCGCCGATCGGTACTCCGTCCCCTTGATCTCGCCACAGTCAGAACGGTCCGGCAGCGCCACGGTTGGTTGCGGCGTCGCCGTTGGTTCGGTCTCGGACACGGGTTGCAGGGCGCCTTCGGTCCCTTGAGGCTGGGGCATCGTGGCGCTGGTGACCGTGCTCTGGATTACCAGGCGCGGTCCCTCGGCCGACGGTGCCGAAGCGTCCTTCTTCGGGACACCGATCGTCCCGATCTGGCAGCCGGCAATGAGAACAATGAGGAAGGAGGCGAGAATGAACGTGAGGTATTTCTGCACTGGCTGCCGTCTAGTGTTGGAGTAGGGCCGCGGGGACGCAATCCCTTGTGATACATAACGCGGGCGAGCGCGGCAGAGTTATCGTTATCTTCACTTCCGCCGCTACTGTTCTGTCATTGATACGTTCGTAGCCCGCGATTGGTTCCCGTGCGCACTATCAAGACGCGTCCGGCGGGCACGCCAGGTCGGCGTCTAGCTCATCTTTTCCTTCCAGCCCTTTCGGATCAGAAAGACGTTGGCTGGGTACGACGTGAGGAAGCCGAGGATCATTGCGACCTGCATCGATGCCCAGTAGATCGGGCTGTCGGGCTCCAGCCGTGGTGAGTCGAGTAGCACGTAGTACGTGAACCCCATCCAGATAAACATGCCGATCTGGAAGGCGGTGATCGAGAGGAAATCGGCCCTGATTGCTTGTTTTAGTCCCTCGACAGGGCTGAGTCCTCGCATCGGCACGATGGCGAAGTACTGGAAGATGATGCCCAGGGTGAACGCGATGGCGAAGTCGGCAACGTATTCGGCGAACAGCACCTCGCCGAGTAGCGTTACGGTGACGAAGAACACGGCGAATTCCCCCACGATGTCACCCAGCGTGCAGCCGGCGCCGCAGTGCAGCACGCTGACGGCCGTCTGCTGAGCGCTGGGGCCGTCGTCGTCGTCGCCCTGACTCTGAGCGCCCTTCGATTGCTCCGAGCGGTACAGGAGCCACAGCGCGATCGGCCCCAGGTAGAGACCGCTGACCGGCCACACGATGTTCATGACCGTCATCTTGCGCGGGTGCTGCACCACACAGACCGCGATGGCACCGGCCGAAACGAACCCCGTCGCCAGGGCGAGCCATGCCAGGACGTGAAGCCATTGGGGATAGTCCATCATTCCAGCTTCGAGGCTGCGGAATGATGCGCGCCTAAACCAACCCGGCTGTCGGTGCTTCGGCGCCGTGACGATATCGCCAACGACGTCTCGTATGCTGTTGACGCGCAGGGCGGCTGCATCAAAGATCGCCCCATTGGAACTATCAGGCTAGAAATGAGAATCGCATGAAGCTCGGCGTGATGATCGAGAGCCAGGAAGGCGTTGGCTGGACGGAGTGGAAGAACATCGTGCAGTGGACGGAGGATCTCGGCTTCGAGTCCCTCTGGCGCTCGGACCACTTCTTCTCCTTCTTCTCCCAGCCCCGCACGATCGATTCGCTCGATACGCTTGTCGCTCATACCTACACGGCCGCGGCGAGCAGCCGCATTCGCTTCGGGCCCCTGGTGTTGTCGATGACCTTCCGGCACCCCGCCATCCTCGCGCGCATGGCGGCCGCCATCGACCAGCTCTCGAACGGCCGCTTCATCCTCGGCGTCGGCGCCGGCTGGAACGTGCCGGAGCATGAGGCGTACGGCATCGAGCTGCCCCCGATCAAACAGCGCATGGACAACCTGGAGGAGAGCATCCAGGTGATCAAGGCGCTGTTCGAGAACGATGAGGCGAACTTCGACGGCAAGATCTACCACCTCAAGGACGCCCCGATGAACCCGAAGC
Source organism: uncultured Chloroflexia bacterium (assembly GCA_963731765.1). Classification (GTDB taxonomy): domain Bacteria; phylum Chloroflexota; class Dehalococcoidia; order DSTF01; family WHTK01; genus WHTK01. Next base: position 8,101 of record CAVSWS010000015.1, on the reverse strand, counting down.
CCGTGCAGAAGCCGATGGCGTTGCTCATCGGCGGCGGTGGCGAGCAGCGCACCCTGAAGATGGTCGCCAGGTACGCGACCGAGTGGAACGTGCCGATCATGCAGGGCCTGGAGGTCTACAAGCAGAAGACGCAGGTACTCGAACAGTACTGCGACGCGATCCAGCGCGATCCGGCGACCATTGACCGCTCCGTCATGTCCGGCTACATCGCCGGCGAGAACCAGGCAGAGGTGGACCGTAAGGTGCAGGCCGCGATTGACGCCGCGCCCGAGCGCTTCCGGCGCACCGACGGCAAGCCGCCGATGACGGCGCTCTGGGGCACACCGGCCCAGATCGTGGAGCAGATCAAGGAGCTAGAAGACGCGGGCATCAGCCGCATCATGCTGCAGCACCGCTCGCCCCCCTCGAAGGCAGACCTGGAGTTCCTGGCTCAGGAGATCCTCCCGAAGGTCTAGCGGGGCGATTCGTCAGTACTGCTCGTTTGCGCGACAACACCGACTGTCATTGCGAGGAGGACGTCAGGACGACGAAGCAATCCCACGCCCATGTAAGGGCTGCGTGCGCGCACGTGAGATTGCCGCGTCGGCTATCGCCTCCTCGCAATGACAACGTGGAACGCTCACGGGACCTGACGTCCGATTTGTTCGCTACTGCCCTTGCGTGCGCCAACGACCAGGAACCAACAACCAGGAACCGGCCGACCACAACGGACGGTTCGGCCTTCTCAGTACCAGTGCCAGAACCAGTACTTCTCCTGCGCCATCGCGGCGAGGTGCCACAGCCTGCTCGGCTGCTTCAGGCTGATCAGGCGCTGCGGGGCGAGAAAGTCACCCTCTGCCACCATCGCTCCGCCGTTGCCGGTCTCGATGAGCCAGCGGGCCTTTGCGTCGAAGGGGTCGGGCTTGGGACCACGGCCGACACGATAGGCGATGTTCTGCGCCACGGTCTGCGCCTGCTTCTCCGCGAAGCCGGGGGCGTGCGGTAGCTGCTCGCCGCCCAGCAGGGTCATGTAGGTCGCGTCGCCGATGACAAACACGTTCTCGTAGGCTGTTTCGAAGGTTGCCGGGTCGGCCGGGATGCGACCGCTGCCGTCATGCAGGCCCAGCTCGCTGAGCACGGAGGGCAGACGGAAGGGCGGTTCGGTCACCAGCAACTGGAAAGGCACTTCATCGCCGTCGCTCATGGTTGCGACGTGGCGATAGTTGTCGACCGCAGCGAGGCATTTGCGCGTCTGCATCTCGATGCCGCGGTGAGCTAGCAGGCTGCGAAACTCGTCGCTGTTCTGCGGGCCCAGCACCTCCAGCGGTGCGGCCTCCGGCGTGTAGACGGCGATTTCGACCTTCTGGCGCACGCGCCGGGAGTGGAAGTAGTCCTCCAGCAGCATCGCCATCTCGTAGGGCAGCGGTGGGTAGCGAAAGCCTTCCTGGTTCGAAGCGATAAGGATGCGGCCGCCTGAGAAGTAACGCAGGGCGGCTGCGATGTGCTCAGCGCCATCGAGGGTCTCAAGGGTGTGCACTTCGGAGTGACCGGTGTTCGCCGGTTCTCCACTGCCGAGCGCGATGATCAGGTGGTCATAGTGGAACTCACGGCTCTCGGCGCGCACATAGTGGCTGTCGAGGTCGATCTGGCGCACCTGGGCGTTGACGAACTCGATACCGTGGCGCGCCAGGCGGCCTCGGTTGCGGCGCAGCGATTCAGGCCGGCGTTCGCCCGTCATCACACGCAGGTAGGCGGGGGCGTAGGAAGCCTGTGCGTCCCGGTCGATAGCGATAACGCGATGGCCGGAGGGCAGGAGCTGACGCGCCGTGCGTGCGGCAACCACGCCACTTACGCCGCAGCCAAGGACCAGAACAACCGGATCAGGCAAGCGATTCTCCCCAACCGAGTCTAGCAGAGGGATTCGCGATCTCTAAAGTAATGCCTTACCATGGACGAAATAAAAGGGAACGTTCCTTCGCTTTACTGAGGTAAGTCACTATGCCCAAAGTCCTGCCTGAATACCTGGAGCTCCGCCGACAGCAGATTCTCGAAGCTGCTGCCGCCTGCTTCGCTCGAAGGGGCTTCCACCAGACGACCATGCAGGACATTTGCCGGGAGGTTGAGCTCAGCCCCGGCGCCGTCTACCGCTACTTCCCCAGCAAAGACGCCATCATCGAAGGCATGTGCAACCGCGGCCAGGAGCAGAACGCCGAAGCACTGAACGAGACGATCACGTCCAACGACACGCTCTCGACCTTCGATGAGCTTATCCGGGTGTTCTTCCTGGAAATGGACAACCTGAAGAGCATTGAGTTCTGCACCCTTAACGTGGAGCTCATCGCCGAGGCGCCTCGCAACGAGCGAGTGCAGGAGCTGCAGTCTCGCAATCTGCAGGAGGTCCGCGGCCGCCTGATCCCGTTTATCCGGACAGCCCAGATTAGCGGCGAAGTCGATCCCACCCTGGAGCCCGAAGCAATCGCGCGCGTCATGATTGCGCAGTACCAGGGCCTGATCACGCAGCGCCTCGTCGAGCCGGACATCGACCTCACGTCCTATGCCGACGTGCTGCGCTCGCTGTACGCCGGGCGGTTCTGGCGCGGCGAGACCGGCAAGCCTGCCGAAGCGAGGAACGGCGCCTCGTCCTCCTCCTCGCCCGTTCTGCGGCACTAGGTTCTTTCGTAAATTCTCCTTATCTGGCCTTCCGACCCGTTGACACTCTCAAAACTCCGGCATATAAACGACTGAGCATTCGTTTTTTATAGCGATTGTCACTTTGCTAGCGGTTGGATCGTCTCTTTTGGGCAAGGAGGAAGAGATGGCACTAAGTATCTCCCCAGGTTCCCTGGCACGGGCGAGCGCCCGCCATCCATGGCGAGTCGTCGCCATCTGGCTCGTGGTCTTCGTCGTCTCACTGGCGCTAATGGGCTCGTTGTTGTCCGGCGCGCTGACGACGGAGGCGAAGGCCACCAACAACCCTGACTCCACGGTAGGTGAGAACCTGCTGGAGCAGCGCCTGCGCGGCCCGTTTCGGGCGCAAGAGGCCGTCATCGTCACGTCGGACACACTGACGGTCAACGACCAGGCCTACAAGGACAGGGTCGGTACCCTGCTCGGCGAGATCCGGGCCCTCGGTCCGGACATCGTGCAGTCGGCGACGAGCTACTACGAGACGAACGCCCCGAGCTTCGTCTCTACGGACCAGCACTCGACGTTCATCGCCGTGACGATGGCTGGCAAGATCGATGACGCCAACAAGAACGTCGAAGACATCATCAAGATGGTGCAGGCGCAGGACGGTCAGGACGGCTTTAGTCTCGCGATCTCCGGCTTCGCTACCGCGAACCACGACTTCACTACAGCGGCCGAGAAGGACCTTTCGCGCTCCGAGTACGGTCCGCTACCGCTGGCGCTTCTGATCCTGATCCTCGTGTTCGGGGCCGTCATCGCGGCCTTCGTGCCGGTGGTGCTCGCCTTCTTCGCGATCTTCGGAGCACTCGCCATCGTTGGCCTGCTCGGCCTCGGCTTCCAATTCTCGTTCTTCGTCCAGAACATGATCATGATGATGGGCCTGGCAGTTGGCATCGACTACTCGCTCTTCATCCTCTCCCGCTACCGTGAGGAGCTGGCGAAGGGCCTCAGCAAGGTCGACGCCATCGCAATGGCGGGTGGTACCGCCGGCCGGGCGGTGCTGTTCAGCGGCATGACGGTGGTCATTGCCCTCCTCGGCCTGCTGATCATCCCCCACACGATCTTCCGCAGCCTTTCGACAGGCGCCATCCTCGTCGTCACCGTCTCCGTCATGGCGTCGCTCACACTGCTCCCCGCGGTGCTGAGCCTGCTGGGAGACAAGGTGAACAAGGGGCGCATTCCCTTCGTGCAGCACGCGCAGCAGTCGCACGACGAGCAGGCAGCCGGTGGCTTCTGGGACACCGTGGCGCGAGGCGTCATGGCCAAGCCGGTGCTTTCGGTGGTGCTCTCGGCAGGTGTGCTGATCGCGCTCTCGATTCCCTTCTTCAACATCAACCTCGGCGGCTCCGGTGTGAGCTCGCTGCCCCAGAGCTTCGTCGCCAAGCAGGGCTTCGACATCCTCGATGCCAAGTTCAACGGCGGTGACGTCAACCCGGTCGAGGTGGTGATCGACGGTAACGTCAACTCGCCGGCCGTGCAGTCGGCCATCGAGAACCTGAAGTCGGCCGCGGCGAACGAGCCCGACCTCGGCGCCGTCACCTTCGAGGCCAACCAGGCCGGCGACCTCGGTCTGCTTACCTTCCAGCTCAGCGCCGACTCGTTCTCGGACGAGGCCGTCGCGACGGTGAAGCACCTGCGCAACGACTACATCCCGGCCGCATTCGGCGGCACCGACGCGAAGGTCTACGTTACCGGTCAGGCCGCGATCTCGACCGACCAGTACGCCCTGACGGACAAGTACACGCCGATCCTGTTCGCCTTCGTGCTGGGCCTGAGCTTCATCCTGCTAATGATGGTGTTCCGCTCCATCGTCGTGCCTGCCAAGGCGATCCTGCTCAACCTGCTCTCCGTCGGCTCTGCCTATGGTCTGCTGGTGCTGGTGTTCCAGGACGGCTTCCTGCACGGCCTGCTCGGCTTCCAGAAGGTCGAGGCCATCGAGTCCTGGCTGCCGCTGTTCCTGTTCGCGGTGCTGTTCGGCCTTTCGATGGACTACCACGTCTTCTTGCTCAGTCGCATCCGTGAGCGCTACGACCAGACCCACAACAACACGGAGTCCGTGGCCTTCGGTGTGCGGTCGACAGGGCGTCTGATCACCGGTGCCGCCCTGATCATGGTTGCTGTGTTCGGCGGCTTCGCCATCGGCGACCTGGTGATGATGCAGCAGATGGGCTTCGGTCTCGGCATCTCGGTCCTCATCGACGCCACGCTGATTCGCTCGGTCCTCGTCCCGGCATCGATGAAGCTGCTGGGCGACTGGAACTGGTACCTGCCGCCGGTGCTCAACTGGCTGCCCCACATCGGTATCGAGGGTGCCAGCGCGCCGGCGCAGACGGAGGGTGCCTCCGCGGGCGGCGGCTCCTAGTTACCAGCCACGCATCACCTGTCGGCGACTGGCCGTTAGCCTGTCGCCGGCATGAAAGGACGGCCCCGCAAGCGCGGGGCCGTCTTCGCGCTCACGGCCAAGCGGATCACCCTATGCGCCTTCATGTCTCGGCATCCTGAGCCTGTCGAAGGACGTCGGCGCCGCATCGCGCTTCCTAAACTCACGCCTCACACCAGAGGCGAGAGACGTCCCACCTCTTCCCGCAGATGCTGCCAGCTCTCCGTGTCGTCCTCAGAGTCGCCGTGCTCACCGCGAAACAGGCGCACATAAACGCAGATATCCTGCAAGCTCCAACGTAGTCGGAACAACTCTCGCGCCTCTAGACGCACTGACGGCGGGTCCGCCACTTGTAGGTACGTCTCGAACGCAAGCCCTTCGCCCAGCTCGAGATCGCGTTCCCGCGGAGCCAGGCGCACGGTGTCCCAGTCGATGAGATAGATCGCGCCGGACGACGAACGCAGGAAGTTGGCGCTGTGGGGCTCGCCGTGCGTCACTACCCAGGCCTCGGGCGAGGCCATGACGCTCGCCGCGAGCCCGTCGTAGTGCGCCAACGCAGCTTCCAGGCCCTCACGGTTCGTTGATAGCAGGGTGCGCGCGGACTCGCCATAAGGCCCTGTCTGCCACGGACGGTCGATCTCTGTAAGGGCGTGCAGGAGCACGTCGCGACCCGGTATGGTCGGGCTCCAGCGTCGAACGCCGGCAGGCGGTACCGCTCGATGGAGCCGGCCGACAATGCGTGCTGCCTCGACGGCGCCGTCGACGCCGGCCCAGGAACCAGGCCCCAGTGGCGTGCTTTCGAGAAACGGAAAGACCGCGAGGGACCACTCCCCGTTGGCGCGTGCGATCGCCTCGTTGGACAGCGTCGGCTCAGGCGCCAGCACGAACTCCAGTCCGGCGTCTCGGAGCGCGCGCGCCGTCTCGAAGGCGGCCTGCATGCCCTCGAAATGCTCTTCAACCGAATCGCCGTCCTGGGTACTCACGCCGACAAGATGGTCTGCGGTGACGAAGCGTCGCGAGCCGTCCCTGCCCGTCGCAATCCAGTGGTGACTGCCGAAGCCCAGCGGTGCGTACGTCAGCGTCTCAACGTCGAGCCCCCACTGGCTACGCAGCGTCTCGATGAGCAGCCATCGGGGCAGGCTCTCCGGTTCGTGTCGCATGTCCGGCATTCTAGGCGTGCTCGAGGACGCTTGCCCGCGGCTGCGATAATGGCCTCGTTGTTCTAGAAGGAGAACCGAACCGAAATGGCAGATCTTCCGACTCGACAGCTGGGGCGCACCGGCATACAGGTGACCACCCTGGGCTACGGCGCCATGGAGCTACGTGGCGCCCCGCGCGGCCGCGACGTCTCCGAGGCGCAGGCGGAGCGCATCCTCAACGCCGTGCTCGACTCCGGCATCAACTTCGTCGACACGTCGATCGACTACGGCGTCGCCGAGGAACGCATCGGCAAGTACATCTCGCACCGGCGTAGCGAGTACTTCCTGGCCACGAAGGCCGGCTGCCTCAGCGGTCCGCTGCTGGACAACCCGCCGCCGCCACCTCCCTCCGGGCGAGGTTTTGCGCACGTCTTCACGCCGGAGAACATCATCCGCGGCCTGGAGCAGAGCCTGGCGCGCATGAAGACGGACTACGTGGACCTGCTGCAGTTCCACGCCTCGCCCTCCAGGGAGCAGCTCATGGAGCACGGCGCCCTCGAGTGCGTGCAGGAGCTCAAGCGCCAGGGCAAGGTGCGCTTCATCGGCATGTCCGGCACCATCCCGAACCTCAAAGAGCACATCGAGATGGGTGTCTTCGACGAGTTCCAGATCCCCTACTCGGCGATGGAACGCGAGCATGAGGCCCTGATCACCCTCGCATCTCAGTCAGGTGCGGGCATCGTCATCCGAGGCGGCGCCGCGAAGGGTGGTCCCGGCAAGGAAGAGGGCAACGCCTGGGACAAGTGGCAGGAGGTCGACCTGAGCGACCTGATGGAAGGCATGTCTCGCCAGGAGTTCGTCCTGCGCTTCACGATAAGCCACCCCCACATGGACACGACGATCGTCGGTACGATCAGCCCGGAGCACCTCGCCGACAACGTCGATGCCGTCCTGCACGGCGTCCTGCCTGCAGACGTTTACGAGGAGGCCAAGCGCCGCCTCGCCACCGCCGGCCTCGAGCCCATTGCCATCGAGGCGCAGTAAGCCAGGGCAAAGGAGATAGGCAGAGGCATAGGCGCGCTCCTTTGTCCATGCCTCTGCCCATGAGTAGCGCCGTTGGCAATGAAGAATGCGGTTGACCTGCGCGATCAACGGAGGGTCGAATGGGGCACTTTCACGGCGTGGTGCCGGTCTTCCTGGTCGACGACGTGGAGGCGACGGCCCAGTACTACCGTGACGTCCTCGGCTTCGAGGTCGACTTCGTCTGGGGCGATGACGCTTCCTACGGCCGCGTGGCGCGCGATGACGTCGTAATCGACTTCGTGCGCTCCGTGCCGCCGGGGCTGCGAAACAGCATCGCCTCGGTGGGCGCCTCGCACGGCACCGACGCCCTCATCGTGGTCAGCGACGTCGAAGCGGTGTACATCGAGATCCAGGAGAAGGGCGCCAACGTCATCGAGCGTCTGGACGCCCGCGAGTACGGCATGCTCGACTGCATGATCGAGGACCTCAACGGCTACCGCCTGACGATCGGCGGTGGCCTCGATGATGACCTGGACGAGGAGGACGACTGATGCAGCTATCCGACCTGCTCAACGGCCAGTGCTACGAACGCCCGAAGGGTTCACCCCTCCTGACGCCCACCGAGGTGCAGGAGCGCTTACCCCTCGTGCCCGGCTGGGAGCTCACGGACGATGGCCTGGGCATCCGGTTCATCGAGCGGATGAAGGACTTCCAGACCGCCATCGATTTCATCGTGGAGGTCGCGAAGATCGCGGAGGAGCAGGGACATCATCCGGACATCCAGGTCCGCTCCTACCGCACCCTACAGCTCGACTTCTCGACGCACTCCATCGGCGGTCTGACAGACAACGACTTCATCATGGCCGCCAGGGTGAACGCGCTCCGGAGCTAG
>CAVSWS010000014.1:0-29308 GCA_963731765.1 uncultured Chloroflexia bacterium | reverse complement strand
GAAGGCTTCACGACCAACTTCCACGTCCGGCTTGGTCACAACTGGCGCATGAGCGAGCTCCACGCCATCGTTGGTCACACGCAGCTCGGACGCCTGGCCGAGTTCGTCGACCGGCGCAACGAGATTGCCGCCATCTACGATGAAGCCCTCGCTCGCGCAGGCGGCCCTCTGAAGCCGCTTCTGCCCGCCGCGGATTGCCGATCCTCCTACTACAAGTACATCGCCACTTTGGAAGACATCGACCGCGCATCGCTCAAGAAGCTCATGCGCGAGCGATATGAGGTGGCGCTGAGTGGTGAGGTCTACGAGACGCCCTGCCACCTCCAGCCGGTGTTTGCACCGTACTTCGATGGCCCCCTGCCCGGCGCCGAGGCAATCTGCGCCAACCACATCTGCCTCCCCATCTCCGCCACCATGACGCCGGATGACGCCCGTTACGTGGTCGACTCGCTGGCCGCCTGCTGCGAGCAGCTTTCGGCGGAGGTGGTCTCGTGAGGCTGGCAGTTACAGGTGGTTCCGGTTTCATCGGCTCGCACGTGGTGGACGCGCTGGTAAACGCCGGGCACGACGTTGTCGTGATCGACCAGACGAAGCCATACCGGCCGGATGTCGAGCATCGCGCGATCGACCTCATGGACCTCGACGCGCTGGTAGACGCCACCAGGGACGTCAGCTTTATCTTTCACCTCGCCGCGTATGCAGATGTGAATGAAGTCGACAAAGCACCGCTGGACGCGCTGGATCTAAACGTGGGCGGCACCCTCCGCGTGCTGGAAGCGGCCCGGCTGAACAACCTCCAGCGTGTGGTGCTCGCCAGCACGGTCTGGGTCTACTCGTCTGTCGCTGCAGGAGACAGGGCGACGGTAGATGAAACTGCCGAAATCGCCATCGACGCTGAGCGTCATCTCTACACGTCGACCAAGCTGGCGGCAGAGTTGCTTTGCCATGACTACTCACACAAGCACGGCGTGCCCTTCACGGTCCTGCGCTACGGCATCCCCTACGGCCCTCGCATGCGGCCCTCGCTGGTGATCCCGATTTTCTACAGGAAGGCGATTTCAGGCGAACCGCTCACCCTGACAGGCGATGGCAAGCAGCACCGCAAGTTCGTCTACGTCGAAGACCTCGCACGGGCGCATGTCCTCGCGCTGTCGGACGATGCACGAAATCAGACCTTCAACCTGGACGGAACTGAAAAGGTCACGATCAAGCAGATCGCCGAGACGATCCTCGAGCTCACAGGCTCAACCCAGCCGATCCAGTACGTACCTGCGCGCGCCGGCGACTATGGTGGCGCCGAAGTCTCAAGCGACCTCGCCTTGCAGGTCCTGGGCTGGCAACCGGAGACGAGCTTTGAGGTGGGTCTTGGAAAGACCGTGCACTGGCTCAGTCAGGCTTACGCGGCGGTCAAATGACGACCTCGCTGGCGGCCGACCCCCAGACTCTACCGCCGACGCGGCCGCACAGACGCGTTGCCGTTGTCCCTGCTTACAACGAGGAGACAACCATCGTCGGCGTCCTGGAACGGCTCGAACCGCTGGCCGACGAGGTGATCGTCGTTGATGACGGCTCGGTCGACCGGACGAGGGAGGTCACGCTTGCCTGGGCAGAAGGGCGCCCCAACGTAAAGCTCATCTGCTTCAACCAGAACCAGGGCATGTCGGCTGCCTACTACCGCGCCTTCCAGGAGCTCCGTCGCCGCGTCGATGCCGGCCTACTGGACCCCGACGACCTTGTCCTGACTGTCGACGCCGACGGCCAGCACGACCCCGAGGAAGTCGATGAGCTGGTCGAGTACCTGACGGACAACCGTCTGGACGCCCTGATCGCCCGCCGAGACCTGTCGAACTACACGCTGTACAAAAAGGCCGGCAACTTCATTATGTCGCTCTGGGCGTCGCTCTGGGCCGGAAAACGCCTGTACGACGTAGAATCCGGCTACCGCATCTTCCGGCTGGGCGCCCTGCTTGCGGCACTGAAGTTCTACAAGGGCTACCGGTACAGCGAAACCGTCGAGGTCGCTGTCATCCTCCCCCGACTCGGCTACCGCATCGATAACACCTACGTGGTACCGGTGCCGATCTTCCGCTCTCGTACGCGCCTCAAAGACGTCGCCATCGACCTTGCCGCCATTCCTGCTGCGGCGTGGCGGGTGGCCGCGCTCCGCGAAGCGCCACCGGACCTCAAGCGGTGGATGGCCCTGGCCCTCGCTCTTGTCGCCCCGGTGCTTCTGCTCGGCATGACAATCGGCGTACTCAGCCATCGCCTGTACCTGTCCAGCGACTCGATGCAGCACTACTCGCACGTGTGGTACATCTCGACTCAGTTGTTCCAGCACGGCCACCTGCCTCTACACATCGCTCTGCTCGATAGCGGAAACGCCATGACGTTTCCCTATGCAACAGTGCCGTATCTGGCAGGGGCAGCCCTCCATCCGCTGCTCGGGGACTGGGCGGTCTCCCTCCTGGCAGTAGTTGGCTTCGTCGGTCTCGTCCTCGCGATGCAGCTTGCCCGCCCGGCGATGCGCAGTCCGTGGCTGCTCCTGATCTTCGTCCTCAACCCCTTCTTTATCGATTCGCTATTGGCTTTCCAGTTCGCCAGCATCTGGAGCGGCGTCTTCTTCTTCCTCTTCGTCTGGTCTCTCGAGCGCCGGCGACTGATCCCGGCAACTCTCTTTTCCTGGCTCGCGCTCACTACGCATCCTGAGATGGGCGGGTTCGCCGTGCTCGCCTACGGTCTCTATCTCATGTGGCGGGATCGCAGCCTCCTGAAGCACTTCGAGATTGCCGTGGCGGTCTCCGGCGTGGCGGCACTGCCCTTCGTCTGGATGACCTTTGAGACCCCCGGGATTGGGGAAAATTCAGTACTGGCTATCGCACTGTCTGCACTGGACAGCGTCGTCAGGCGCGGCACCGTTCTGGCATTGCCCTTCGTCCTGCCCCCTCTCGACGGCTTCGTACGCAGGAACTACTCCCGTGTCCTCGTTGGCTCAGGCGTCGCCCTTGTTGCGGGAATCCTCTTCTCCGCTGGGATTGTCCCCATCGGCGACCTCAATCACGGCACCTACTCTGGCGTGTTCCACTCCGGCGGCGACACCTATGCAGCGTTCTTCCAGTCACCCGCCTTCGTGCAGGGCGCTACGTATCGAGTCATGGAACCGACCGACCGCGAGGACGGGATGTACCGCTTCATGCAGCACGGTGCCGTCATCGGAAATGAGTTCTTCGGCGAGAGCTATCAGCGGCGCAACTGGACGCCTGAGCAATTTAGCTGCTACGTACAGGCCAAGTCGGTGTCGTACGACGTCATCGAAGCCTCATACAACCGTCAGTACGGCAAGAACGAAGAGCCCGTAATCCGCCAGTTTGTCGCAGATGGCCGGGCGTCGGTTGCCTACATCGATCCGGCGGGGCGCTTCACCGTCTACGACCTCACACCGCTGCAGGCCGGCGCCTCTCACCCAACCATCAGCGAGTGCGGCCTCTAATGCGCCATCTCACTCCAGGTCTGGGAGACTGGCTCGATGATTTCAGAGCTCCAGAAGTCCGCCGGCTCATACTCTATGTCTACATCGTCGACGCCAGTTTCGGCCTGCTCTTCATGGTCGCCCTGCAGTCTTATCTCGACGTTCAACGCCTGGCTGGCTTGTCGCTCCCGGGCCTGGCGTTAGCCCTCTTCGCCGCGGGCAAGCTCTCGACGCAGTACATCGCCAGCACCCTCACAGACAGAGCGGGCCCTCGCGCGGGATTGCTTGCGGGCCTTGGCGCCTACGCAATCAGCCTCATCGCCTTTCTGTTCGGGTTGCACGCAGCCGCGCTGCTTCTGGTAGCGAGCTTCATCTACGGCGTCGGCAGCGCGACAGTATGGCCGGCCCTCCTGGCGCAGGCGGGACAAATCGGGCTCGAGCGTCGGGCACGCCTTACCGGGGCGATGTCCGCCGCTACCGGCTGCGGTCTCGCCTCCGCTCTCGTAATAGGCTTCGTACTGCCCACCGGATTCCCGTTCTGGCCCATCGCCCTTGTCGACCTTGTGGTGATCGGCGGGCTCCTCCTCGCGACGCTGGTTCACCCAGGTCTTCGGTCTCCCGAGCCACACCCCGACGATCGTGTTCGGCACGAAGGGCCGTCGGGCCGGACACCGGCGGTGATCGGCGTCGGCGCGATCTTCTTCCTCCAGGCCACGGCAGGTTCGGCCCTGCTCTCGGTCTTTCGCTCCCTGGGCCAGGAAATCCTGCATGTCTCTCTCCGCTGGCAGATCGCCATGTTCATGCCGGCGTTCGCGGCTGTAGCCATCGGCGTGTTAATCGCGGGACTGGTCGGTCACCGGACCAGCCGGCCCACCATCTTGAGCCTCGCTTCTGCCGGAGCCGCGCTCGCACTGCTCGGGTTGGCCGAGTCGCACACAGCCGTGGTCAGCCTTGGCCTGCTCTATGCGGGCGCGATGGCGCTCGGCCTTGCACTGCCCACGACAACCGCCGCCGCTCTCGATGCCGCGGGTGGCAGGTCGGCGGCGGCCTTCGGGCTTATCCTCACTTTCGAGGGTGTCGGCCACATCGTCGGACCAGCCGTTAGCGCCGTCCTCGTAGACGTCCGGCTGGTTCTCGCATTCGTCGCGATGTTGATGTTCCTCGGCTGTTGTGGGGCACTCGCCCTTCGCGCCGTGTCTCAATTCAAATGGCAGCCTGCCACTGCGGAGGTGGGCAATGCCTCCTGAGCTTTCGCCCGAGGCGCACGAGCTCCGGGGACCGTTCCTCGTCACCGGCGGCGCGGGATTCGTGGGCTCGCACGTGGCCCGGGCGCTGCTCGACAAAGGGCCCGTCCACGTTCTGGACGACCTCAGCACCGGCAGCATCGACCGCCTGCCAGAAGGCGTTACGTTTCACCTCGGTGATATACGAAGCGACCAGGACGTCCAGCGAGTCCTCAGCTCGGCTCGCATCCAGGCGATCATCCACTGCGCGGCCCAGACGAGTGTCGCTCGCTCCATGGCTGACCCGGAAATCGACTGGCAGGTGAACGTTCTCGGCACGCATCTCCTGGCGCGCAAGGCGAAGGCAGCAGGCGTGAAGCGTTTCGTCTACTTTTCGTCAGGCGGCGCCATCTACGGCGACACGGACCATCCAGCCATCGAGTCCGACCTGCCGGCGCCTCGAAGCTATTACGGCCTGAACAAGTACGCGGCAGAGCAAATCGTCCGGCTGGAAGCGCCGTCTTACGCCATCCTCAGGCCCTCGAACATCTATGGTTCGGGGCAACGCACCGATCTGGAGGGTGGCGTCATTGCCATCTTCTTCGACCGCCTGATGCGGGGCGAACCGGTCGTAATTCACGGGGACGGAAGCCAGGAACGGGACTTCGTACACGTCGATGACGTCGTTGCTGCCGTCGAAGCCGCCCTTTCTAACCCGGACGATGTGGTGTGGAATGTTGCCAGCGGCGAGTCAACATCGATTGTCAGCCTCTACGAGCAAGGTCCAGGGCGCCCTCGGCATTAACCATCCACCGCACTTTGCCCCCCGCCGAGCCGGCGACGTCGACCGTTCGGTTCTGTGCCCACAGCGGCGCGCTTCATATCCCTACCGCTCGATAAGCCTTGGCGAGGGACTGCGTATGCTGGTCGCCGAGATGCGTGGGGAGCCCAGCCTCCAGGCAATCGCCGGTAGCTAAGGCAGACTGCAGGGACTGCCTTGACCGGCTTCGATCAACTGCTCTGGCTCATCCTCCCCGCCGTCGCCCTCCTGTCGAACCGGACCATGCGCCGGCTACGAGGCGTGGCACTTCTCATCGTTGGGGGAGCGATAGCGCTGCTGCCCATCCTCACCTGGTTTACGCCCGAGCGGTGGCCGGGCGTGCTCGCCTTCCTTGCGCTCACGGGTGGTCTCATCACATCCCGGAAGGTCTGGCACCGCTGGCAGGCGAATGCGGCCTTCGGCGTCGTGGCCGCCATCCCTGCACTGACCTGCTTGACCGTGCTCGCCGTCGTAGCGCCCAACTCCGACGCTTTTGGCAACGTCATCGACCATGGCCCGCGAACTCAGAACACCGTCGCGATTACATTTGATGATGGTCCCGACCCTACGTGGACGCCGCAAATCAAGGCGATTCTTGACAGCGCTGGCGTCAAAGGCACCTTTTTCGAGGTCGGCCGCGCCGTAGAAGCCCATCCGGATATCGTCGAGTCACTGGTGTCGGACGGTCACGAGATTGCGAACCACTCCTACACGCATGGCGCCTGGGACTGGTTGAAGCCGTCGTACAACGACGGTGCGAGAGCAGAGGAAGCATTCAAGGCGACCGTTGACCTCTGCCCCGCGCTGTTCCGGCCTCCGCACGGCAGCAAATCCCCGATGCTGCTCGAGAGCATCTCAAACCTCGGGCTCGAGACAGTGACCTGGGATGTCACCGGCCATGACTGGCAAATCAATGACCCGGAAGAGGTTGCCCGCCAGATTCTCGATGCGGTTAAACCCGGTTCCATCATCCTCCTGCACGACGCAATCGCCGGGACGTCGAGTGACAGGTCAGTAGTGGTCAAGGCGCTCCCAATAATCCTGTCGGGCCTCAAAGCCAGGGGGCTCACGCCCGTTCGGCTGGATCAGCTCCTCTCGACACCAGCGTACCTGCCCCAGTGTCAGTGACTTGGCCATACCGATGGCTTCACCCTGGCTGGAGGGCTGCGAAATCACCAGGTCACGAACACCCGGCCTCTCATGTTCAATGATGGCGAATCGGAGTGTGCCATCTCAGGCTATGCGAATCAGTTCTTTGCGACAATCCGGTTGCGAAGGACGCCGATTGCGGGTGAAGAGACCTCCACGACGTCTCCAGGGTTCAAGAACAGCTTGTCGCTGGAGAAGTCGCCGCCATCAACTCGAGGGGTTGAGTCCATTGCGGTGCCCTTGCAGGTGCCCGCAGCGATCATGTCGCCGGGACCGAACGTGACGTCGCGCGTCGCGTACTCGATGTACTCGGCAAAGCTGAACGTCATGCCGCTGGTGTTGCCGTTCTGACGCAGCTCTCCGTTAACGCGCGTCTGGAAGTCGATGTTTTGAGGATCCTTCAGCTCGCCCACCACGATGCAAGGGCCGATGGAGGCGGAGCCATCCCAGTTCTTCATAGCGGCAAAGCTGAGTGTGCCGACGACGTTGTCGCGCTGGTCCCGGGCGCTCCAGTCGTTTTGCAAGGTGTAGCCCCATACGTGATCCAGTAGATCGCCCGCCTTGGCATCCTTTGCAGGCTTGCCGATGACGATTGCCACCTCGCCTTCGAAGTCGAGATAGCGCGTCTTCGCCGGGTAGATGATGTCGTCTTCCGGGTCGGCCACAAAAGACGGCATCTTCCAGAAGCCGCCTATGCCACGCTGACGAGAGCGCTCCCGCACCTGCTCCATGGTCACGGTTGGGTCCTGCTCGCGCATCATGTCCAGGAGGTGGTCTGAGTAATTGGCGCCGGCCATGCAGAGCTTGATGCCGCGATGAGCGAGCGGCGCATGAAGCTTCGTGCTTCTGGCGGAAAGTATCAGGGCTTCTCCGTGGGTGCCGAGGTGGTCGCCGGCACGCTGGGTCAGGTATTCGATTGCCTGCTGCGCACCTTCGATGGCCTGATCGCCGAGACGAATAAAGTCTTCGAGATTGGCCGGAGTGGTCGCTGCTGCGGCCGCGTCCGGGACGGGATGGTCCTGGACCTCACGCGCGAACTTCGCATATGCGCCCTCGGCGTCGATGATGTCCTCACCGTTCAAGATCCCTACGCGGTGCGCCGGACCGTAGATGGCAACCTTCACTGCTTCCTCCTAACCTACGCGCTCGAAGATTGTGGCGATGCCCTGACCGCCCCCGATACACAGAGACACCAGCCCGAATCGCCCTTTGCGACGTTCGAGCTCGTAGAGAAGCTTGACCGCGAGAATAGCGCCGGAAGCCCCTACCGGGTGACCAAGGGCGATAGCGCCTCCATTGGGATTCACCTTCTCGGGGTCCAGGCCGAGCTCAAGGCTGCAGGCGGCAGCGACGGAGCCAAAAGCCTCGTTCAGCTCGATGACGTCGAGGTCGTCTGCAGTGAGGCCTGCCTTGTCCAGGGCCTTCCGAACAGCCGGTATCGGTCCGGAGCCCATGACCTCCGGTCGAACGCCGGCCTCGGCGCGGGCCACGAGGCGCAGGAGGGGTTTGACACCCAGCTCACGCGCCTTCGAAGCAGTCATGAGGACCATCGCGGCAGCGCCATCGTTGATGCCGCTGGCATTGCCTGCCGTAACGCTGCCGCCTTCTTTGAAGGCCGGGGTCAGTTTCGCCAGCGACTCTGCCGATGTCTCCCGGGGATGCTCGTCCCGGTCAATCACTTGCGTTTCGCGGCCTCGTTTAACCTCGACGGGTACGATCTCGTCCTGAAAACGCCCGTCCGCGATGGCTGCTGCCGCTCGCTGCTGGCTGCGAAGGGCAAACTCGTCCTGCACCTCGCGCGTGATCTCGAACTCGGCGGCGAGATTCTCTGCCGTCACGCCCATGTGATAGCGGTTGAACGGATCGGTGAGTACGTGCAGAATGCCGTCCTCCAGACTGCCATCGCCGAGTCGATAGCCGGAGCGGGCGCCACGCAGATAGTGGGGCAATCGAGTCATGTTTTCGGCACCACCTGCCACCACAACGTCGGCATCGCCACACTCGAGCCATCGAGAAGCCGTGTTGATCGCTTCCAGGCCGGAGCCGCAGATGCGGTTGACGGTGTAGGCAGGCACCTCGATGGGTAGCCCGGCCTTCACTGCTGCATGTCTGGCGATGTAGGCGTCTTCCATGACCTGGCCCACGCAACCCAGCACAACCTGGTCCACGTTTACGGGGTCGATGCCTGCTCTTTCGACCGATGCTTTGATTACAGCAGCCGCAAGGTCGGACGCTGGAGTTTCCGCGAACCCGCCCTGGAATCGCCCGATTGCCGTCCTCACACCGCTAACGACAACAACTTCTTCCATCATCACCTCAGTTCGAACCGGCGAATCGCTACCTTCTAGTCGTCTCTGTCGCTCGGGAGTTCGCCGCCCGCAAACTGTAGCGCTTCCATCGTTGCACCGGGAGCGACCAGTAGTCGGCCGAGACCGCTATCTGGATCGCGACCGCGGGGATTTCGCCGCTCGGTTGCTTGCGCGATCACATCGTGGGTTCGAGAGTACGGTCCCCGACGCGGACGGGGTGGGCATCGATGAGAATCCAGGCCATTCGACAGGGTTCGGTGCTGTTGTTAATCCACGCGTGATTCGTGCCTCGCTGTACCACGACATCGCCGGCCTTCAGATGCGCCACGTCGCCGCCGTCCAACTCCATGTCGAGCTCGCCTTCAAGGACGATGCCGTAATCGACCGAGTTGGTGCGGTGCATGGGGGACCGGCCTCCGGGAGCAATCTCCCCGACCCGAAAGACCGTGCCGCCTGGCAGCGTGATGCCGACATCGCGTTGGCCTCCGTCGTCTTTCAGTGTGTTGTCTACCGGGAAGCCCTGCGTGGTCCAGATAAGCGAGAAACGTTCGCCCTGCGTGACTTCGTCAGTCTGGACGATTGCCCGACCTTCGCTGTCGTGGCCTGTGATAACCCGTCGTACTGCTGGACCCGGCACCGTTTCTCTCCTGCTGATAGGCCCGCAAGGCCGGCACGCGCTAGATTTCGCCTCGCAGCTCCCTGTAGGCAACGAGGACGTTGGCTACCATACGCTCCGAATCCAGCCAGTCCCCATACGGGCCCGGATCGATCTCCTGCGCCGCCTTCTCGGCCGGAACGCCGCGCTCGAAGCAGCTGCGCGCTTGCTCCATCACGAACTCGAAGTACTCTCGCTCTTCATCGAGCACGTCTTTGCCGCCGGCCGGACCGTGTCCGGGGACCACCAGGTCGACGTCCAGCTCCTTGACCCTGTCGATGACCCGAAGCCAGCTGCCGATCTTGCCGGAGGCCGCCAGGGGCATCGAGTAGAAGAAGGCAACATCGCCGGCGAAAAGCACTTTCGATTGCGGGAAGTAGACCAGTGTGTCGCCGAAGGTGTGGGCCGGTCCGTAGTAGAGCAGCTGAACCTCTGTGTCGCCGTAGTGGAGCGTTAGCCTGTCTTCGTACGTCAGTGCAGGCAAAGGAATCTCACGCCCCGGATCATTCGCCACCAGGTCGAACATGCGCTCCATCGCCGGTGTGCGCGTGATGGCCGCCATAGCGGGCGGAGGGCCACCCGAGGCCGGTCGTGCAGCCCGTGCCATCTCCTCCCGACAAATCCGATGACTGATGATCTCCGCTCCGGTAAACAGGCGGTTGCCACCGACGTGATCGGGGTGACTGTGAGTGTTGATCAGGTGGCGGAAGGGCATGCCGGAGACGCGGCGGATCTCCTTGATAAAGGACTCGGCCATCGAGGCGACCATCGTGGCATCGATGACCAGCAGGCCGTCGTCGCCGGCGAGAAAGCCCGCGTTGCTGATCCCCCAACTGCCATCGTGCTGGAGGTATGCATAGATGTTCGGGCCGACCTCCTGGAGGCCGGTACCCCACTCTGGTGCCTTACGAAGGACCACGTCAGCGACCCCGCTGCGCCAGTGGATTCTCCGCCGTGCCGTCCTTGAGTCGCTGCGGATAGGCCTGCGCGTGCTCGGGCACCGCCAGGAGCCCTTCCATGCCGTCGCGAACCAGGGAGACCTCGCGGCGTTCGCGCTTTGGCGTCAGTCGCATGGTGCCGATGCCATCGATCCAGAGTTCTACCGTGTCGCCCGGCTTAACCCACTTCCCGGTGTCGATGGAGCAGCTATCGGCGATTGTGCCCGCGGCGATAACGTCACCCGGACTCAGCATCTCCTCGTCTGACGCGTAAGCGACGATGTCGGCCATGCGGAAGTTGCGCTTCTGGCCGGTGTTGCCTTCCCACCAGATCTCGCCGTTGACGCGAATGCCACAGGCGGCGTCCATTTCGTCGAACTCGTCCGCTGTTACAAGACACGGGCCGAGGTTTGTGCCGAAGTCCTTGTGCTTGTACGGGCCGAGCATCTCCTTGACCGCCACGTCCCGGGCGCTGCCGTCGACGAAGATCGTGTAGCCGGCGATGTAGCTTCCTGCTTCTTCCGGCGTCAGGTTCATTCCCGCCCTGCCGATAACCGCGGCTAGCTCCAGCTCGGGATCGAGCATCTCACTGAAGTCGGGCCAGCGCATCGCGTCGTCCGGGCCGAAGACCATGTCCGGGTTTCCCTTGTAGCAGGTGCCAAAGTGATACCAGCCCGGGGGCTTCAGAGCGTCTGGACGGCGTCTCATCATGTGCTCTTCGTAGACCGAAAAGTCGCGCATGGTGCGAGGTCGCGGAACAGGCGCCAGCAGCCGGACCTGGTCGCGCTGAAAGACCAGTTGACGATCGTCACTCGCCAGCCGATTCTGGGAAGCGGCCTGGACGACCTCTCTGGCGCGCTCCATCGCTTGAGCACCACCGTCGAGGAATTCCAGCATGTCTGGCGGGAGCGCGGCATCCGCAATCTGACGCCAACGCGCATCGCCTCCCTGACGCAGCAGCTGTCCGTAACCGGTATTGAGATCGACGATCTGTGCGCCATCCTCCAGCACAGGCGAAAGCAGCGCACCAATGCGTCGGGCAAGGCCGAACGGTGTTCCGACTTCGAACGTGACCAGTTTCATGTGCGGTCCTTTCCCCTTGCCAAAACGTTCCTAGGCCAGCGGCGCCTTCTTGGGGTCGAGCCACAGGGTTGAGGGGTTGTTGGTACCGGAGAGGCCTGTTCCGCCGCGGTAGACCTCGCGGTTTCGCACCACCGGCCATGCCAGGGAGAATCCCGTTCCGCCGCCGAGACGAGGGTAGTAGTTCATGCCGCCCTCGTAGCGCTGGATGTCGTGCACGATCTGCATGCGCTTCTCGTTGTCGAACTCAACGATCGCCTTGGCGGTTAGGTCGTCGAGCATAGAGTCTGTACCCATCCGCAAGCTGCCATGCGTGTTGTAGTAGCTAAACAGGTAGTTGGCCGGGTCCTCGGCGAGGTTCGAGAGCGAGATACTGACGCCCGCGAAGGAACCACGCGCCTGGTTGTGGTACTTGGGGATGAACTCGGAGAAGAAGTTCTGAACGTTGACGCGGTTGGGGTTGAAGAGACCACTATCCTGGGACAGACCGACAACCGCCTCCAGGAGGGCTCCGTAAGCCGCCGGCAGCCCGGCAGAAGGCGCAGCTGTATACAGATCGTAATCCTTGACGCCGTCCGGAAAGCCCGCGGCGTCCAGCAGCTTCTTCGCCTCAACGTAGTCCTTTTTGAAGAACTTCGAGTTGGGTCCAAAATCGCTGCTCAGCGGGTCGATTAGCCAGTCTTTATAAGTATTGGACTGCAGCCCACTCTCGTTCGCCAGCGTCACGTCCAGGCCCTGCTGTCCGAACTTGTCGGCGTTGAAGACCGTGGTCAGGAAGATGTCTCGGTCCCACGTCAGGACGTAGGCCTGGCGCACTCGCTCATCCGTGAAGGGCCCCGGATCGACGCCAAATCCAACCCGATTGAGGATCGTGCTGAAGTAGGTGGTCATGAGCTCCAGTTCGGAGACATCCTTCTTGGTGGACAGGATGTCTTCGGCCAGGATGCCCGTGCCGTCGTAGATGTTGCCGGCCTTGAACTGCGCCAGGAAGGTTGCGTACTCCTGGACCGTTGGATATTCCAGCGCGTCCATGAAGGGGAAACCATCTTTGTTCTGGCCGAAGCCAGGGTTGCGCTTGAACTTCATCGTCACCGACGGCGTGTACTCGTCGAGGTAATACGGGCCGCTGCCGATCGACGTCTTGGCCAGATCAAGTACGGTCGGGTCCAGGGCTTCCTTCGGCACGATATACATGGAGCCGGGTGTCGCGCGCGCCAGTCGGGCGGTAACCACCGCGTTGGGGGCGGCGAGCTTGATGACGACGGTCATGTCGTCGGTCGCCTCGATAGACACGATGGGTGCCGCTGGATTGACCGCATTGGAGAAGTCGGAGCTCTGGTTGCTCATCGTGGAGTGCCGTTGCCAGCTGGCAGCGACATCCTGAGCATCGACGGCCCTGCCGTTGACGGGCGCCACGGGTGCAAAGTGCGCGTTTGGGTTGAGCTTCGCGGTGATCGTCAGCTTGTCGGGCGACGTTTCCCAAGAATCGACGAGGTCACCGACGACTTCCCCGTCCGAGTAGTCGATGATGCCGTCTTTGATACGCCAGAGGTTGCTGTACGTCTCGTAGACGTGGAAGTTATTGGGAAAGAGGTGCGGGTCCAGCGTGCTGGGCTCGAAGGTATTTCGAGTCTTGTATACGCCACCCTTGATGGCGTTCTTGGTCTCGTCCACGGGCCGGGTAATGAGACTCGACTGAGTGCCGCCGGTGCTTCCTGTAGCGCCAGTGCTACCCGAGGACCCCGTTGCGCCGGTGGCACCGGAGGGACCAGATGCGCCCGTGCTTGCCGTGCTTGTGGCGGTGCTTCCTGTGGCGCCGCTTGAGCCGGTGGAGGCGGCGTCATCGTCTCCGCCGCAAGCAAGAAGGAAGGCCGATGCAGCAGCAGCGCTTCCAGTTGCTGCCAGTGCACGGCGCCGGCTAAGTCTGCGCGTGAGGACGCTACTCCAGTAGTTGCCCGCCATTGAGATACCTCCGCTGTCGCTAATCTTGCGGCAGTGTAAAGACGAGCGTTTGATTTGAAAAATCGATTAGCAGTATGGCATACATTCTTTGGATGCATGTTTGTCAGGGCGTCTGCATTGGGTGAACGCTCTGCCTGAGCAGGTCTCTGAGCCACCTGTGGGCGGGATCAGAGGTCATGCGCGGGTGCCAGTAGATTGCTTCAGCAACCGGAGGCGTATCGAAGAGAAGCTCGAGGATCTTGATCTCTGCCACGGCCTCCAGGCGCCTGGCGAGGCGCTCGTGGGCGAGAGCGATCAGTCGGGAGCCGGCGAGCAGGAAGGGCATCAGGAAGAAGCTAGGGGTCATGACGGAGATGTGTGTTTCAGGGTGCAGCGCGTAGACGGCATGATCGGCCAGGCCGCTGATGTCTTGCAGGCTGGTTCCGTAAGCCAGGTGTGGTTGCTTCAGGTACTCCTCCATGGAGAGCGTGTCACACACATCGGGATGGCCGGCCCAGGCGATGGCCACCCAGCGGTCCATGAAGAGCCTTTCATTCGGAAGGTCGGGACCGAGCGCTTCCGGCCATACGACAAGGTCGACATCTCCGGTGACCAGTTGCGTGCTTGCATCCTTGCTCAGGGGGCGAATTTGAATGGAGACCCTTGGCGCTTGCTCCTGAATCAATGCGATGGCCGGCTGCAGGGCAAGAAACGTCGCGTAGTCCGAAGCCGAGATCACAAACCCTCGCTCGTCGGTCGCGGGATTGAAGACCGGCCGTCGTTCAATGGTCAGCTCGATGTTCTTCAAGATGTCTCGCAGCGGCTCGATGATCTCTTCGGCCAGGGGCGTGAGGTAGTACTCGCGGCCGACTCGGATCAGGAGCTGGTCGTCGAACAAACGCCGAAGCCGGGCGAGTGTGTGGCTCATGGTGGGTTGGCTCAGTCCAAGGCGGTCGCCTGCCCTGGTGAGGTGCTTCTCGCTGAGGATGGCTTCCAGGGCAACGAGCAGGTTCAAATCGATTTGAGCTAGATTCATGTTCGTACTCCTGCATTCTTCAGCAGCATATTAGCCATGTTAACTATCGATTTTGTAGATGGATAAGTGGCAACTATACTCCAACCTTGCGAAGGCTGAGCGGCTCTCCGCCTGACTGAAAGGAGCCAGATGCCATGGCTATCGAGGAGCAAGTGATTGGTCGAGAGGCACTGATCCAGAAGGCGCGAGACCTGGTTCCCGAGCTGAAGAAGCGCGCGGGTGAGACGGAGAAACTTCGACAGATCCCGCTCGCTAACATCGAAGCCATCAAGTCTGCCGGCCTCTTGCGCATCGCCAATCCGGCTCGGTTCGGTGGCTACGGTATCGACCTCGACCTCTACTTCGAAATCGCGATGGAGATAGGGCGCGCCTGCGGTTCGACGGCCTGGTGCTATTCAGTGTGGTCGAGCCACAACTGGATGATTGGTCACTGGCCTGAGCGAGCGCAGGAGGAGTACTTCGCCGATGGCCCGGACGTCTTGTGCTCGAGTGCTTTTGCGCCTCAGGGCCGGCTAGAACCAGTGGAAGGCGGCTTTCGCCTCACCGGCCACTGGGACTTCTCGAGCGGCAGCGATGGCGCAAGTTGGGCCATGCTCGGCGCAATCGGCCCGACGGGACCGTGCATGGCGCTGGTCCCGCGTTCGGACTACGAGATCATCGACACATGGTTCGTCTCGGGGCTTCGCGGGACCGGCAGTAAGGACATCGAGATCAAGGATGCTTTCGTCCCTGCTTATCGAGTCGGCTCCATCATGGGGGACGCCAAGGATAGTCCGGCATTCGAAATCCACGGACGGCCAAGCTACCGTCTGCCACCGATGACGCTCCTGCCTTTCACCCTCTGCTCACCGCTCGTGGGCATGGCCCAGGGTGCGCTTGAGGAGTTTGTCGAGCGGATCAAAGGCAAGACCGGTCCCGGGCGGACGGCGGATTCGGTCGCACTACAACTGCGCGTGGCAGAGTCCTCCGCGGAGATTGACAGCGCTCGCCTGCTGGTCAAATCGACCGTGTCAGACGTACTCGATCGGGCCTCGCGCGGCGAGTCCCTCGACGAGCTCGACCAGGCAACGGTGCGCCGCAACTACGGTTACGTGGCACAACTTTGCCTGCGAGCGGTCAACCGTCTCTTCGAGGCCAGCGGTGGCCACTCGTTGTACGAGTCGCAGGCAATGCAGCGCTTCCACCGGGACGTGCATGCCGGCTCCCATCAGGTCGCCCTGTACTGGGACCCGATTGCAGAAGGCTATCGGTAGAGCCCTCTTCGGGTTGGCACCGGTACCAGCATTTCGATAGTTGAATCTTGAGATGGAGGTAGTTTGTCATGGCCAAAGTTAGCAGCCTGAGGCATATAGATGTGGCAGTCCCAGAGTTTGAGCAGGCCGTGGAGTTCTACGGCGGCGTGTGGGGCCTGACCCAGGTTGACGGCGAGAAGGACGTTGCCTTCTTCGCCGCCGAGGGATCGCCCGAACAATTCATCTACCGCATCCGCAAGTCTGACGAAAAGCGACTGGACCTCGTCGCGTTTGGCGCCGATTCAGCGGAAGACGTCGACGAGCTGGCGGCACAGCTCGCGGCGGCCGGCACTCGCTTCGTGGCAGAACCGGACAAGATGCAGACGCCCGGTGGTGGTTACGGCTTCCGGTTCTTTGACCCTGACGGAAGGACCGTCGAAGTGTCAGCCGATGTGGAGCGCCGGAACGCGCGCGAGGTGTCCCCGCGCGAGGGGATTCCGGTCGCTCTCAACCACGTCGTGTTCAATTCGCCCAATCGCAAGGAGGTCGAAGCCTTCTATGCGGAGATGTTGGGCTTCAAGCTCTCCGACTGGATCCCGTTCATGGGCTTCTATCGCTGCAACGCCAATCATCACAGCCTGGCGATCGCAGATGGTGAAATCGCGACGCTCAACCACGTTGCGTTCGAGGTGAAGAGCATCGACGACATGATGCGCGGTTCGGGTCGGGTACTGAAGGACGGACGAGCCCGAGTGATGATGGGCCCCGGCCGCCACTCCGCGGGGGATAACACCTTCTATTACTTCTTCGATCCCCAGGGCAACGTGTCCGAGTACACATCCGAGGTCGAGCAGATCCTCGATGAGGACGCGTGGACGCCTCGAGAACACCCGCCGACGGACATGTGGGGTACGGCACAGATGCCCGGCAGGCCCGCCGCCGGGGCGAGCGCACCAGCCCCCCGGGCTCCGCAGCAGGGTGACCTGCCTCCCACGCGTGCACGCCAGCCCGACGCCGGCCTCTGGGTCGCTCCGCCCGTGTGACAGCCCCAGCCCGGAGGCAGGCCGTGTACTTCCACCTCATGTCTCCGGCTTCTCAGTTGCAGTTCCTTGCCAGGAGGCGCCTCGCATGAAGCGCAGCGACGGACGCATACTCACAACCCACGTCGGCAGCCTGCCTCGCCCGCAGGACCTCGCCGGCATGATCTTCTCGGGAGCCCAGGCCGGCACGCCCGAGGAGCGAGCCGCGTTCGATGCTCGCGTGACCAGTGCTGTCGCCGGGGTCGTCGACAAGCAGATCGCCGCTGGTATCGACATCGTCAGCGACGGCGAGCAGGGGAAGATCGGCTTCGTCAACTACGTGAAGGACCGCCTGGATGGGTTCAACGGCCAGGCGACTCCGTTTGTCGCTGCGGACCTGGTGGACTTTCCTCGTCTCCAGATGGGAGGCGGAGCAGCGGCGGCAGCCCAACAAGCCCTGGCAGAGGGCCAGGTCCAGTCGCCCCCCAACTGGACGCCTGCCTGCGATGGCCCAATCAGCTTATCGCGAACACGACGCCTACGCGAAGGACATCGGCAACTTCAAGGCGGCGCTGGAAGGCAAGCAGTACGAAGAAGCTTTCATCTGCTCGATTACGCCCGGCAACATCGCGCAGGTCCTCGCCAATCAGTACTACTCCAGTCGGACCGAGTACCTTCGAGCGCTCGGAAAGGCCATGAAGGAGGAGTACAGGGCGATCGTCGACGCCGGCCTGCTCGTGCAACTGGATGCCTGTGACCTGGCGATGGACCGTCACATCAACTTCAAGGACAACACTGTCGACGAGTTTCGCAAAGTCATCGCCGAGAACGTCGACATGATCAACGAGGCGACTGAAGGTCTTCCGCCCGACCGTATTCGTCTCCACCTCTGCTGGGGCAACTACCAGGGACCGCATCATCGTGATGTCGAGCTTCGAGACATCCTGGACATCGTCCTCCGGGTTCGATGCGGCGGCGTCTCTTTTGAGGCCGCTAATCCTCGCCATGCTCACGAGTGGAAAGTCTGGCGTGACGTAAACATCCCTCCCGACCTCATCCTCATACCGGGTGTCATCGACACGAACAGCACCTATATCGAGCACCCGGAGGTGGTCGCGGACCGCATCAAGAATTTCGCCGGCATCGTGGGGCCAGAGCGCGTGATCGCAAGTACCGATTGCGGGTTTGGGACCTTCGTTTACCTGACGGTGCCGGAGGACCTGGCTTACGCAAAGCTCCGAACACTTTCTGAAGGCGCCGCACTGGCCTCCAAAGACTTGTTCTGAGGCTGTGGCCGGCATGCTGTCGCTGGCGTGAGGCGATGGCAAGAGAAGAGGTGGAATGGAACGAGAAATGACGATGGCGGAGATCATGCCTCGCATGGCCCGGCTGCAGCTTTACGCCATTTTCATGCGGCCAACCGAGAAGTACGAGACCGACTCCGAACAGGGTCGTGAGCTCATGCGTCGCCATCTGCAGTTCCAGCTTGAGATGGAAGACAAGGGCGTGCTCCTGGCTGCGGGGCCATTAGAGGACTTCGGTCGCGCCTCGACGCTTCAGCAATTTCGGGAGAGCACGCCCCCGGGCGACCGCCTGATAGATGCCAGCGGGATGTACTTCATCATCGCGCCGTCGAGGGAGGCAGCCGAGGCCATCGCGTTCAGTGAGCCGTTCGAGGAAGCCGGATGGCGCACGCATACGCTCTGCAGCTGGCAGCTCAACGAGGGCACGGCGATTCCGGTAGTGAAGTCCATGCTCTCCAACGCATCCATAAATGCTTGAACGACGATCCAGACGATCTGGTTAAGAGAACGGCCGGGGAGGTAAACGACGTGGAATCGAGAGCTTCGCAGAGGCGAGAGCCTTGTTAACCGGCGCCGAATACAAGCGCAGCCTGCAGGACGGCCGCAAGGTCTGGGTTTTCGGCGAAGGTGCCGTGGCCGACCTGACGACCCATCCTGCAACGGCCGGTCTCGTAGATGAGTACGCGCAGTGGTACGACCGGCACGTCGATCCGGCGTGGTCCAACGACCTGCTAACGGAGCCCGACGCGACGGGCCGTCAAAAGCCGGCCGGCCTCGTCATCCCCCGTACGCCGAGCGACCTCGTGCGCATGAGCGACTCGATCTACGCCCAGGCGTTCGTCGGAGGCGGCAACGTGACCCACACGCCGGCTTACGGGGCCCTCATTGCCCTGGGAGTGCTCGATTCGGCTGAGCTTATCGGGGAGAGTGCTGGAGCGCGGCCGGCGGTTGCCGGCGCTTACCGTCAGCGTCTCGAGAACGAAGGCTTCTTCCTTACCTTGACCGGTGGCGCGGCCGTCCTGGGCGACCGTTTCAGGCCGGCTGACGAGCACTCTGCATTGCGCATTGTGAAAGAAACCGATGCCGGCCTGGTGGTTTCGGGACGGACGGGGATGCACACGAGCACTCCTTTCGCGCATGACGTATACGTCGGTCTGCAGCGACCCGACGTGAACCAGCGGGCGATGTTTGCCGTAGCCGTCAATAGCCCCGGTGCCCGAGTCGTAGCCAGACGCCCCGCGGCACGCCACAAGACGCGCTTCATGTCGCCGCTGTCCAGCCGCTATGACGAGCTGGATGCCCACCTCTGGCTGGAGGACGTGCTGGTCCCGTGGGAGAAGGTGTTCGCCTACCGCTTCGACGCGCAAGGGCAGGACGACTCCCGGGAGAGAGACCGCATCTTCTGCTGGCTCACGTGGCACCATCAGCATTCATATCTCGCGCGTGCCGACTTCACGCTTGGGCTGGCGCTGGCGAGCGCGGAGGTGATGGGTCAGAGAGAGAATCCCGCCATCCTGTCCCGCCTGGTCGACCTCATGATCAACGCCCAGACGATCCGGAGTTGCCTCACCGCCGCGAGCCTGGACCCGAAGACGTCCGCCGCCGGCTACCTCTACCCCAACCCGCTTCACGTGGCATCCGCGACGATCTACACGCTGAGTGTTCGTCAGCGCATGGCCGAGATCCTGCGGGACATGCCCGGCTCTTCCCTGGTGATCGCGCCGACGGACCTCGACTTCGAGGACGGGGAGATGGCGGACTACCTGGACAAGTCGTTCGGGGGCGGTGCTTACACGGCGAAGCAGCGCGCAGCTTTGCTGAATCTCGTCTGGGACCACGTTGCGTCTGGCCTCGATGGCCGTGAGTCCGCCTTCGAGATGCATGCAAGCGGCGGGATCGCCCTGTGGCGTAATCGCATGCAGCGCTGGTTCGACCGAGGGAACGAGCTTTCAAATGGCGTCCTCAAGTCGCTGAGCATAGAGATGCCGGAAATCGATGTAGAGAGCATGCGCAACATTGCCGCCTTCGCACCGAGCCCAGCACCCACAAACAACGGGTCGGGCGCGCCGGCAGGGACTCGAAGTCGAAGTCAGGCCTAGCGAAGTCTCTGGCAATCACGCCGACGACGTCGCGAAGTAACGAGGAGGAGAGCAACGATGAGACGAGTGGGAAAGAACGCGTTTACCGAAGTCTACTTCTGGGGCTGCAACCCGAGCTTCGTCGTCACCAACGACGGCGTCGTCATGATCGATACGCCTCAGCAGCCAATCGATGCCATGCGTTGGCGCGAGACGATGGTCGAGCATGGCCCTATCCGATACCTGATCAATACCGAACCTCACGGTGATCACATCAGCGGCAACGCCTACTTCCAGGGCGTCGAAGTCGTGGCGCAAGAGGGCCTGAAGACACGCTACGAGCAGGCGATCCCGCAGATGCTCTCCGAAGAGCGGGTAGAGCGCATGAAGGAAACCGATCCAGACAGCGTGTGGCTACTCAACCACCCGGAGTACCCGCCGAATCCGCCCACGACAACCTTCGACAAGGAGCTGACTCTGCACGTGGGCAATCACACGTTTGAGATCACCCACCTTCCCGGCCATACGAAACCGCAGACCGCCATCCTGGTACCGGAAGAAGGCGTCGTCTTCACGGGCGACAACATCTTCTTCAAGTGCAAGACCTTTATTCAGGAAGCAGACCCATGGGAGTGGCTGGAAGCCCTGCGCGCCATCGAGGCCATGGACGTCGATGTCATCGTGCCGGGGCACGGCGAGACGTGCGATAAGAGCTACCTCTCGGCCCAGGCACAGGTGATCGAAAACTGGTTGGGCATTGTCGAGGACTTCGTCAAGCGCGGCCTCAGCGAGGAAGAGGCGCTGCGGCAGGAGCTCGATGTTCCCAGCCTCGATCCCTATCCCATCGGGCAGCGCCTATTCGCGATGAGTGACCGGCTGAACGGTATGAACGTGAGCAACATCTACAAGCACGTTCGAGAGCGCCAGACCATCAGTGGCTAAGCAAGGCGGAACAGCATGAGACTGGTTACCTACGAAGACGGTGGCGTCACGTCAGCAGGCGTCATTTCTGGAGACTCGGTGCTCAACGCGGCAGCGCTGCTTGGCATCGCTCACCCACTCCGAGACGTGCAGGAGTTGCTGGAACTACCCGATCGTCCACTGGAACGGCTGAGAGCGGCGATCGGCGCTGCCACCGGTGGCGTGCCTCTGGCGTCGGTCCGCCTGCGCGCTCCCATTCTTCAGCCTCCAACCGTACGCGATTTCATGGTCTACGAGGGCCACGCGACCGGAGGCGGTACGCGACAGCAGGCAGAGGCGTGGTACAGGCTGCCGATCTTCTACTTCTCCAATCCATTGCGCGTTTTCGGGCCTGAAGACCAGGTGCCATACCCCTCGGCCGCGGAGGTCCTGGACTACGAGCTGGAAGTCGGGCTGGTCATAGGCAAAGAGGGCAGCAATGTGCGCGAGGCCGATTGGCTGGAGTACGTTGCCGGCTTCACCATCTTCAACGACTGGAGCTGCCGAGACCTTCAGCGTGACGAGCAGACAGTGAACCTCGGACCGGCGAAGGGCAAAGACGCGGCAACATCCCTGGGGCCAATCCTCGTCACGCCCGACGAGCTGACGATTCGCGATGGACGGCTGCACGCCCCGTGCAGCGTGAAGGTCAACGGCGTCGAGTGGATGTCGAACGACACGGGCATCGCGTATCACACCTGGGGCGCCATGATCGAGCGCGCGTCTCGAGACAGTCGCATCGTGCCGGGTGACGTGCTCGGTAGCGGCACTGTGACGGGTGGCTCCATCGGCGAGGCGATTCGCGACCTCGGCAAGCCGGCGCACTTCCTGCGGCCCGGCGACGTCGTCGAGATGGAAATCGAGGGGATCGGCGTCCTGCGCAACACCATAGGCCCAAAGCTTGACGACGATCCGCAATACCGATTCAAGGCGAAGGAGGGCGCGTTCCAGATGCCCGTGGCCAAAGCCGCTTCCGAAACTGCGAGCGCAGAACGATGATCACAGACGTCCACGCCCACTACCTGCCGCCTGAATACGTCCAGAGGCTGGCGAGCCTGTCTTCGGGGCCGCCTCGCGGTACGCCGCCCCGAAACAACGAACTGGTCGAGCTAGAGAAGCGCCTGGAAATGATGGACGACGCCGGGGTAATCCGGCAGGTCCTCTCGCCCATGACCGGGCCGTACCTGGAAGACGAGTCCAAAGCCGCCGAAGCCGCGAAGGTCCTCAACGATTGCTATGCAGAGCTCATCGCGAAGCAACCGGACCGGTTCGCCGGATTCGTCTCGCTTCCCTTACCTCACGTCGAGGCCTCGCTAAAAGAGATGAGGCGTGGCCTTGATGAGCTGGGGATGGCCGGCGTTGCCATGAATTGTTCGGTGTTCGACCGCTCGACGGCAGAAGAAGAGTTCGAGCCCCTGTACGAGGAGATGAACCGTCGAGGGACCGTCATCTTCTACCATCCCGTCCAGAACGGGATCTGCTCACCCATGATCACTGACTACGGCTTCACGGTATCGGTGGGCGCGTCCCTCGAAGACAGCGCCATCGTCCTGCACCACATCGCCAGAAAGCTGCCGCACCGCTACCCGAACATCCGAATGATTGTCCCGCACCTCGGCGGCATCATCCCGATGCTCTTGAGGCGGCTCGACAACCAGGCACCGCAGCAGCACCCGGACCTTCCCGAGAAACCCAGCGTCACTGCGAAGCGCTTCTACTACGACACCGTGGGTCATGGCTCCCAGGAAGCGCTGGCCTGCGCAGTTGGAGCCTTTGGTGCGGACCACCTTGTAACCGGCAGCGACTACCCGGTCCTACTGAGCTTCGAGTCCTACAAGGCGACGTTCGACTACATCAACCAGTCTCAACTGGCTCCAGCCGCGAGACACGCGATTCTGCATGAGAATGCAGCAAACCTCCTTGGGTTGAAGCAGTGAACGAAGCCTGGCTGTATCGCGCTCGGAATGGAGCATAATCGGTTAGAAGAGCAACATACCGAACTCGGCATCAGCCATATCGGGTGCATCGAGAGCACATGGAGGCCAGAGTGACAGTCCAGCATGCAGTCACGCATTTACGCAGCATTGCTATTGCTGTGCCTGAGTATGAGAAGCAGGTCGATTTCTACGAGAACGTGTGGCGCTTGAAGATGACCGATAGCGAGTCGGGCCTCAGCTACTTCGCGTCAGAAGGATCGCCGGAACAGTACATCGTTCGGGTCCGGAAGTCAGATATAAGCCGGATCGACCTGATATCGTTCGGCATGCGCGACCCCGCGGCGGTGGACGAGATGGCGCGCGATCTGGCGGAAAGTGGCGTCCGCTTTGCTTCCGAGCCCGGTGCGCTGCAGACCCCCGGTGGCGGTTACGGCTTCCGCTTCTTCGATCCGGATGGTCGAGTCATTGAGCTCTCGGCCAATGTTGAGGAACGGGAATTCCGCGTGTTGGAGCCTCGTGAGGACATTCCGCAGAAGCTTAGCCATGTGGTGATTTACTCGGAGGATCCCAGATCCGTGATGGAGTTTTACCAGGAGAAGCTAGGTTTCAAGCTCAGCGGGTGGCTGGGAGATTACTTCGGCTTTCTTCGTTGCACGCCCGACTTTCACAGCGTGGCCATAGTGAAGGGCGAACCGCGCCTGCACCACATCTCATTCGAGACGAGGGGCTATGACGAATACATGCGAGCTGTTGGGCGGGTCCTCCATCAAGGCTTGCCGATGGCGTACGGCATCGGCAAGCACACACCTGCCGACAGCACCTTCGCCTATTTCATCGACCCCAACGGCAACACGCAGGAATACGTGGCGCCCCAGGAAATGATCATCGATGATGCCGCATACACTCCGCCTGTGTGGGGTCCTGAAACCCCGGGAGACGTGTGGGGCACTGCTCACAGCCAGAACATGCCTGAGGACCCCACGGTTGCCCGGCACACCGATCGCGACAAGGGCCTCTGGGTCGCTCCTCCGGTCTGATCACGATGCCCCTTTACATGGATGTCCACAATCTGCTGCGGGCCTCGAATCCTGAGGCCGTCGCCGCCGCCAAGCAGCGCGATCTACAGGTGCAGGAGAAGTACGGCGTGACGTACCTCCGTTACTGGCTGGACCCTTCGACGGGGCACATGTTCTGTCTGGTCGAGGCGCCGAGCAAGGAAGCCGCCTTCATGGTCCACAAGGAGGCGCATGGCGCCCTCGCCAACGAAATCTACGAGGTCATTGAAGGCTAGTTTCGAGAAACACCAGTTGCGGGCAACGAAAATGCCGTTGTTTCCTACTAACACCGGTCGCCACGAGCGAGGTCAAACTGCGAATTCGCCTCAGTTCAGCGCCCCTTAACGATCTCCATGCATGAATCCGAGTCGACGTGAGCATCGGGGACGCCTTCTGAAAAGCTCATCCCGCCAGCTGCTGCAGATGAGTTCAGACCGTCAGCAGGGTGAAGCCATCGGTATGGCCATGTTACTGACACTGGGGAAGGTACGCTGGTGTCGAGAGGAGCTGATCCAGTCGAACGGGCGTGAGCCCCCTGGCTTTGAGGCCCGACAGGATTATTGGGAGCGCCTTGACCACTACTGACCTGTCACTCGACGTCCCGGCGATTGCGTCGTGCAGGAGGATGATGGAACCGGGTTTAACCGCATCGAGAATCTGGCGGGCAACCTCTTCCGGGTCATTGATTTGCCAGTCATGGCCGGTGACATCCCAGGTCACGGTCTCGAGCCCGAGGTTTGAGATGCTCTCGAGCAGCATCGGGGATTTGCTGCCGTGCGGAGGCCGGAACAGCGCGGGGCAGAGGTCAACGGTCGCCTTGAATGCTTCCTCTGCTCTCGCACCGTCGTTGTACGACGGCTTCAACCAGTCCCAGGCGCCATGCGTGTAGGAGTGGTTCGCAATCTCGTGACCGTCCGACACCAGTGATTTGACGATATCCGGATGGGCTTCTACGGCGCGGCCGACCTCGAAAAAGGTGCCTTTGACACCAGCGCTGTCAAGAATCGCCTCGATTTGCGGCGTCCACGTAGGGTCGGGACCATCATCAAATGTAATCGCGACGGTGTTCTGAGTTCGCGGGCCATGGTCGATGACGTTGCCAAAAGCGTCGGAGTTGGGCGCTACGACGGCGAGCACGGTCAAGCAGGTCAGTGCAGGGATGGCGGCCACGACGCCGAAGGCCGCATTCGCCTGCCAGCGGTGCCAGACCTTCCGGGATGTGATGAGACCACCCGTGAGCGCAAGGAAGGCGAGCACGCCCGGCCACCGCTCGGGCGTAAACCAGGTGAGGATGGGCAGCAGCGCTATCGCTCCCCCAACGATGAGAAGTGCCACGCCTCGTAGCAGTCGCATGGTCCGGTTCGACAGGAGGGCGACGGCGGGGAGGATGAGCCAGAGCAGTTGATCGAAGCCGGTCAAGGCAGTCCCTGCAGTCTGCCTTAGCTACCGGCGATTGCCTGGAGGCTGTGCTCCCCACGCATCTCGGCGACCAACATACGCAGTCCCTCGCCAAGGCTTATCGAGCGGTAGGGATATGAAGCGCGCCGCTGTGGGCACAGAACCGAACGGTCGACGTCGCCCGCCCGACGGGGGGCAAAGTGCGGTGGACAGTTAATACCAAGGGCGCCCTGGACTTGCTCGTAGAGGCTGACAATCGATGTTGACTCGCCGCTGGCAACATTCCACACCACATCGTCCGGGTTAGAAAGGGCGGCTTCGACGGCAGCAACGACGTCATCGACGTGTACGAAGTCCCGTTCCTGGCTTCCGTCCCCATGAATTACGACCGGTTCGCCCCGCATCAGGCGGTCGAAGAAGATGGCAATGACGCCACCCTCCAGATCGGTGCGCTGCCCGGAACCATAGATGTTCGAGGGCCTGAGGATGGCGTAAGACGGCGCTTCCAGCCGGACGATTTGCTCCGCCGCGTACTTGTTCAGGCCGTAATAGCTTCGAGGCGCCGGCAGGTCGGACTCGATGGCTGGATGGTCCGTGTCGCCGTAGATGGCGCCGCCTGACGAAAAGTAGACGAAACGCTTCACGCCTGCTGCCTTCGCCTTGCGCGCCAGGAGATGCGTGCCGAGAACGTTCACCTGCCAGTCGATCTCCGGGTCAGCCATGGAGCGAGCGACACTCGTCTGGGCCGCGCAGTGGATGATCGCCTGGATGCGAGCCGAGCTGAGGACTCGCTGGACGTCATGGTCGCTTCGTATATCACCGAGGTGAAACGTAACGCCTTCTGGCAGACGATCGATGCTGCCGGTGCTGAGGTCGTCCAGAACGTGGACGGGCCCTTTGTCGAGCAGCGCCCGGGCCACGTGCGAGCCCACGAATCCCGCGCCGCCGGTGACAAGGAACGGTCCCCGGAGCTCGTGCGCCTCGGGCGAAAGCTCAGGAGGCATTGCCCACCTCCGCAGTGGCAGGCTGCCATTTGAATTGAGACACGGCGCGAAGGGCGAGTGCCCCACAACAGCCGAGGAACATCAACATCGCGACGAATGCGAGAACCAGCCGGACGTCTACGAGGACGGCGCTAACGGCTGGTCCGACGATGTGGCCGACACCCTCGAAAGTGAGGATAAGCCCGAAGGCCGCCGCCGACCTGCCACCCGCGGCATCGAGAGCGGCGGCGGTTGTCGTGGGCAGTGCCAGGCCGAGCGCCATCGCGCCCGCATAGAGCAGGCCAAGGCTGACCACGGCTGTGTGCGACTCGGCCAACCCGAGCAGTGCGAGCGCGGCTCCGGCAGAAGCGAGGCTCAAGATGGTGGGCCGGCTGGTCCGGTGACCGACCAGTCCCGCGATTAACACGCCGATGGCTACAGCCGCGAACGCCGGCATGAACATGGCGATCTGCCAGCGGAGAGAGACATGCAGGATTTCCTGGCCCAGGGAGCGAAAGACCGAGAGCAGGGCCGAACCTGCCGTGGCCTGGAGGAAGAAGATCGCGCCGACGCCGATCACCGCCGGTGTCCGGCCCGACGCCCCTTCGTGCCGAACACGATCGACGGGGTGTGGCTCGGGAGACCGAAGACCTGGGTGAACCAGCGTCGCGAGGAGGAGCCCGCCGATCACCACAAGGTCGACAAGGGCGATGGGCCAGAACGGGAATCCGGTGGGCAGTACGAAGCCTACTACGAGAGCGGAGGCGAGACCGCAGCCGGTAGCGGCGGACATCGCCCCGGTAAGGCGTGCCCGGCGCTCGAGCCCGATTTGTCCCGCCTGCGCCAGGAGGGCCGGCCATACTGTCGCGCTGCCGACGCCGTAGATGAAGCTCGCTACCAGAAGCAGCGCGGCTGCGTGCAACCCGAGCAGAAAGGCGATGAGGCTGATTGCGTAGGCGCCAAGGCCCGCAAGCAATCCCGCGCGAGGGCCCGCTCTGTCTGTGAGGGTGCTGGCGATGTACTGCGTCGAGAGCTTGCCCGCGGCGAAGAGGGCTAACGCCAGGCCCGGGAGCGACAAGCCTGCCAGGCGTTGAACGTCGAGATAAGACTGCAGGGCGACCATGAAGAGCAGGCCGAAACTGGCGTCGACTATGTAGACATAGAGTATGAGCCGGCGGACTTCTGGAGCTCTGAAATCATCGAGCCAGTCTCCCAGACCTGGAGTGAGATGGCGCATTAGAGGCCGCACTCGCTGATACTTGGGTGAGAGCCGCCGGCCTGCAGCGGTGTGAGGTCGTAGACGGTGAAGCGCCCCGCCGGATCGATGTAGGCAACCGACGCCCGGCCATCTGCGACAAACTGGCGGATTACGGGCTCTTCGTTCTTGCCGTACTGGCGGTTGTATGAGGCTTCGATGACGTCGTATGACACCGACTTGGCCTGTACGTAGCAGCTAAATTGATCAGGCGTCCAGTTGCGCCGCTGATAGCTCTCGCCGAAGAACTCATTTCCGATGACGGCACCGTGCTGCATGAAGCGGTACATCCCGTCCTCGCGGTCGGTCGGTTCCATGACTCGATACGTAGCGCCCTGCACGAAGGCGGGTGACTGGAAGAACGCTGCATAGGTGTCGCTGCCGGAGTGGAACACGCCAGAGTAGGTGCCGTGGTTGAGGTCGCCGATGGGGACAATCCCAGCGGAGAAGAGGATTCCCGCAACAAGGGCGACGCCTGAGCCAACGAGGACACGGGAGTAGTTCCTGCGTACGAAGCCGTCGAGAGGGGGCAGGACGAAGGGCAGTGCGAGAACGGTGCCGCGCCTGACGACGCTGTCCAGTGCAGACAGTGCGATAGCCAGTACTGAATTTTCCCCAATCCCGGGGGTCTGAAAGGTCATCCAGACGAAGGGCAGTGCCGCCACGCCGGAGACCGCCACGGCAATCACGAAGTGCTTCAGGAGGCTGCGATCCCGCCACATGAGATAGAGACCGTAGGCGAGCACGGCGAACCCGCCCATCTCAGGATGCGTAGTGAGCGCGAGCCAGGAAAAGAGGGTTGCCGGGATCAGTCGCCGGCGCTCTAGAGACCAGACGAAGAGGAAGAAGAAGACGCCGCTCCAGATGCTGGCGAACTGGAAAGCCAATAGCGAATCGATAAAGAAGGGGTTGAGGACGAAGATCAGGAGCAGCCACGGACTGCGCATCGCAGGGCGGGCAAGCTGCATCGCGAGGACGAGACCGACGAAGCCAACTACTGCCAGGAGGGAGACCGCCCAGTCCCCGAGCAGCGGATGGAGGGCTGCCCCTGCCAGATACGGCACTGTTGCATAGGGAAACGTCATGGCGTTTCCGCTATCGAGCAGAGCGATGTGTAGAGGCAGGCGGCCGTGCTGGAACAACTGAGTCGAGATGTACCACACGTGCGAGTAGTGCTGCATCGAGTCGCTTGACAGGTACAGGCGATGGCTGAGTACGCCGATTGTCATGCCGACCAGAAGCACCGGGGCGACAAGAGCGAGGGCCAGGGCCATCCACCGCTTGAGGTCCGGCGGCGCTTCGCGGAGCGCGGCCACCCGCCACGCCGCAGCAGG
This sequence comes from uncultured Chloroflexia bacterium, assembly GCA_963731765.1. Classification (GTDB taxonomy): domain Bacteria; phylum Chloroflexota; class Dehalococcoidia; order DSTF01; family WHTK01; genus WHTK01. Next base: position 136 of record CAVSWS010000014.1, on the reverse strand, counting down.
AATGGCGGCAAGGTCGATGGCGACGTCTTCGAGGCGCGTACGGGAGCGGAAGATCGGTACCGGTACCACGTAGGTGTTATCGATGCGGTAGCCAAGTCGGGGGAGGATGACAGCGACCTCGACGGTTTCGCTGTAC
>CAVSWS010000013.1:0-231937 GCA_963731765.1 uncultured Chloroflexia bacterium | reverse complement strand
GAGTCTGAGCCCGCCCCATTCTGGCTATACTCCGGCGATGGCATCGATTGACGGCTCGACTCTACCGCAGGTACTGGACGCTGCAGCGTCCCTCTACGACGACAAGCTGGCATACGCCGAGGGCTCCCGACGCATGACGTGGGCACAACTGGCACGTAGCGCCCGCGACGTAGCGGCCGGCATGGTGGCGCTGGGACTGCAGCGCGGCGACCGCATTGCGATCTGCGCCGAGAACGGCATCGACTGGATCGTGGCCTATCACGCAGCGGTGCGCGCGGGATGCCTTCCCGTTCTCATCTACTACGACCTGCAGGCAATCGAAATCGTGGCGCAGGCCACATGGCCGCAGTGCCGGGCGCTGTTCGCTTCGCCAGGCGTGCTCGAGAAGCTAGGCGGCGGCATCGAGGGTCTGGAACACGTCGTTGTGCTGAACGCGGGCAAGTCGGAGGCTCCACAGACTCTCGAAACGCTTGCAGCACAGTCAACGGAGGCAGCACGGGCGGAGCTAGCGGGGCGGGCACCGGACGAGAGCGACATCGCCGTCATCGTCTATACCTCCGGGACCACAGGCGGCGCCAAGGGCGTCATGCTGAGCCATCGCAACCTGCTGAGCAACGCTCGGGCGGCGGTCGAAGCGCTCGAACTGGGCCTGGACGACTCCTCGCTACTGGTGCTGCCGATGCACCATGCCCTGCCGTTCATCGCCGCCGTGGTACTCGCGCCGCTGATCGGAGCCAACTTCGCCATCGAGAACGACCTGCGCCGCATCCGAGACCGCCTGCAGGAGTTCAAGCCGACGATCTTCTTCGGCGTGCCCGCGCTGTACGAGTTGATCTACCGCAACGTCCTGGCCCGGGCGGAGGTCGAAGGCCGCCTGAAGACACTGCGGCGCCTGCAACGGGCGACCAAGGCGATCAAGCGGCTCACCGGCGTCAACCTGGCGCCGTATGTGTTTCGCAGCATTAGCAAGGCGCTGGGCGGCCGGCTGAAGTACCTCGTCAGCGGAGGCGCGGCGCTCAACCCCCAGACCGTGCTCGACTTCTCCAGCCTCGGGCTACTGCTGCTGCAGGGCTGGGGCATGACGGAAGCATCACCGGTGATCGCCGTGCAGCACTATTCGCGCCGTCGCTTCCTGTACAGCAACTACTACGAACAGCATGCGGGCAGCGTCGGGCCGCCGCTGCCGGGTGTCGAAGTGCGCCTCGTGGACGTGCCGGAGAAGGGCATCCGCGTGGCTGAGGGCGGGGAGGGCGAGGTGCAGGTGCGCGGCGACAACGTCTTTGGCGGCTACTGGCAGGCCGAAGAGACGACACGCGAGGCGATCAACGACGGTTGGTTGAGAACGGGCGACCTCGGCCGTATCGACGGCGAAGGGAACATCTTCCTCACGGGGCGCAGCAAGTACGTCATCGTCCTGGAGTCGGGCGAGAAGGTGCACCCGGACGAGGTCGAGGCGGTTCTGGCCCAGAGCGAGCTGCTTCAGGACGTCTGCATCGTGGGCCGGGAGGTAACTGAGGGGCGGGCACGTACGCACGTTACCGCCATCGTGTACCCCAGTATCGAAGCCGCCCAGTCGCGTTCGCCCAGCCTCGATGCGGTATCTCTGCGCAAGATGGTCGAAGCTGAAGTCGATGGCCTCTGCCGCCAGCTGGCGGCGTACAAGCGCGTCACCCGGGTCGAGCTGGCGGACGAGCCGTTGCCCAAGACTGCGCTGCGCAAGGTCGCGCGGGGCTCATTGCGGACGAGCTATGAGTTCGACTTTGAGACGTGGGTGCGGTCAGGCGAGGAGGGTGAGGCGCGATGAGGTCCGTTGTAAGCGACGATTTTCGACGTTGTTCAGCACGTAGCGGATGTCTGCGAGAGTCATGTCCCGGCTTCGCATTCGCCCTTCAGCGTGAGGGTGCGACCTGAGCGCTACGCCCGTCCGATTCGCTCACACCGGGAACTCCGGAAGCGCCTACAGGCTCACCCCGCGCCACATGGGGCGGCCGTCCATCATGATGACGCTCCCGAAGGCGGACTGCGCCGGCGAGGCGAGGTGTCCGCCCGCGACTGCCGCGTTCAGCTCTATCGCCTTCTGCGCCACGCCCTTGCGTGAGCGAGCCGAGAGGGACCCGTCGATGTCCACGGCGGGCGACCAGTCGCTCTCGGTGAACTGGGCCGGGTTGTGCGCCACGTCGCCGATGAGCAGGGCGGCATCGGAGCCCGACTGCACCAGGATCGAGACGGAGCCGGGCGTGTGTCCCGGCGTGTGCAGCAAGGTCACCTCGTCCGTGATGACGTGCTCGGGGCCGATGAGGTCCATCTGCCCCGAGTCCTTCAACGGCAGCACGGCGACTCGGATCATGTTCTGCATCGAATCCGACATCGGGCTCACGGATGGCCGGTTCATGAACTCGTCGCTGGTGAAGGCGTCCCAGTCGAGCTGCTGAAACAGGTAGCGGGCGCGCGGGAAGGTCGGCACGGGACCGTTGGGCGTGGGCGTCGTATTCCACCCGACGTGATCGAGGTGGAGGTGCGTCGGCATGACGAAGTCGATGTCCTCGGGCGAAAGGTCGAGCTCCTTCAGGGAGTCCAGCAGGTGACCGTCGCCGAAGCGCCAGAGGCCGTGCGCGCCTACGCCGGCATCGACGAGGATGTTTTTGCCCTGGCTGCGGATCACGTACGTCGTGACGCGCGACTCGAATGGCTGATCGGGGTCGATGCCCCCGAGAGCCTTTCGCCAGGCTTCTGCGCCGGGGCCGGGAATGAACTGCGTCGGGACGTAGCGAAACTCCGCGTCCGTCGCGGCGGCGATCTCCGCGTTGCCTACTTTGAGCCTGTCAGCCACTTTGCCCTCCCCGGCGAACCTGTGCTTCTCGAACGGGCACACTATACGCGCTCGCCAAGCACAGGGCACCGGGCAAGAGCACTAGTCGTCACCCTCGTCGCCGAAGCTCTCCATCATCGATTGCAGGAAGCCCTTCTTCTTTCGTGGATACGACTGCACGCGAGAGTTGTCGTAGTCACGGCGGCGCCGGTAGTCGCCGGAGCGCTCGTGGTCGTCATCCACGTCATCGTCGTCGTAGTAGTAGCGAGTCTCTCGCAGGCTGAGCTTTTCGAGTTCGCCTGCGTCCAACCAGACGCCTCGACACTGAGGGCAGATGTCGATGAGCACGTCGCCCTTCTCGCGCTCTTGCATCGCCACCTGGCACTTCGGGCACACCACTGCTTTCATTGCTGTCCTCCACGTTCCGCCGGCCTGCGCATACAAAAACGCGAGGCCACCACGGCTCGAAAGTCGTAGTGGTCTCGCCTTGCGATATCGCTTCCGCCGGCCGGAGGCTTTTGACCTCGGGATGACGACCTGCGGGACCGCCTCATTCGACGCGGTGGCTACTCCCCACTGATCTCAGGATACACGAGCCGGAAGGTGCGTCACGTCGGGGACGGCTCGCTCGCTGCGAGGGCATTCGACTCTGCCTGCCAGCGCTCGAACTCCGCGTCTGGATCCGCAACGCCGAGCTCATCTGCGGCGCGATGACGGGAGTGAATGCCGGCGGCGACGAGGCGCGCTTCGTCCATGACGAGACGGCTGCGGTCTACGGGCAAGAGCTCGCTCCAGACAACGCGAGAGCGGTACGGAGCGTAGCTGACGCCGGTGTACTGCTCCAGCAGGCGCAGGATCATCTCGTTGCGACGCTTGAACGCCACCTCCCTCAGCAAGCGCTTGCGGCGCACCTTCTTCAGCAGCGGGTCCAGCTCGATGTTCAGGGCCACGCCGGAGAGGTTGCGGCCCGCTTCGCCGAACGCCGCCCGGGGCGCCTCACCGAGGTCGTGCAGCGTCTTGTAGATCATCGAGACGTAGTCGGCGTGGAGGCTGACGCCGCCGCCCTGCAGCAGGTCCAGCAGGTATGCCCGAGCACGCTCCGGCAGCTCCCACACGGCGCCCGGCTGCACCGCGATGTCGGTCGACTCCGTAACGTTTTCGAGAACGGCGACTGGGTTGCCCGAGAGCTCCAGGATCATCGAAAGCTGGGAGAGCGCCCGGTTGAGCTCCTGCACCGGTTCGCGGATTGACGTTATGTCACTCACGCCCCAGAACTGCTTCGGCTCTCGCAGGTTCGGGAAGATCACGAAAGGAATGAAGCCGTACGGGTTCGCCTTCGTCTCGATGAGAGAGCCGTCCAGCCATAGCTCGAATCGACCCTCCGTCCACACCTCTACCACGGTGCGCCGCTTCTGGGAGGCCGTCGTGCGACCGGACCGCAAAGCACGTAACGAAGCCGAACCCCTCTGAACGCGGGAAGGCGCCGCGCTCCCGTAAAGCATCTCGGCTTCCTCGTCCGAGAGCTGGTAGCGGCTCGCCACGCGCCAGACACGCGAGACGTCATCGCCGAGCCACCAGGCATAGAGCCCCTGCACATCCGGCGCCGTTACGCGCACGCGACGCTGGTCCGGGTCCCAGGTCACCTTCCACGCTCCATCGCCGAGGATGGACGTGTCGATCTCGCTGTCGAAGTCGAGCTGAGCGAGATTGTTACGGTCGTAGACGTCACGCAGAGCCCGTTCGGCCCGTCGCGCCCCTTCCTGCGCCGTTTCGGAGCCATCCGCCTCATCGACCACGAAGCTGACGCCGTTCATGAGGTAGGACGCGCACTTGTCGATCAGCGTCTTGGCGTAGTTGAAGACGAGGCGCCGCTCCCGCCGCCGCTGCGTGCCGGGCCACTGCTGCCCCTGGTAAAAGGCGAGGTTGTCGCGGTAGGCCCGCAGGCGGGTTCCGTCGAGGCGTGCCAGCTGGTCGACGAGGGTGGTGTTGTCTGTGGTGGTTTGGGTGGTCATGACTGGCTCCTCTGCTCCCGATGCGCGTCGCTGTCGCGCTGCTCCGTCGTCGCAATAGAGGGAAGGTGGGGGACAAGCCCCACGCCCCCCGCTAGGCCTGCTTACGCGGACCTGTGGGTCGCGCACGTCTAATGGCGGTGACGGTGGTGCCTGACGAGCACTCGCGCGCTCTCGCCAGGGCACGGAAGACGGTGCGGCGAGAGACCCCGAAGCGGCGGGCAATGGCTTCGACGTGCACGCCTTCACGCTGCAGGCTGACGATGACGCGGTCGCGGTCCTCGCTGAATAGCTTGCGGGCACCGCCGGGCTCGTCGTAACGACAGCGCACTAACGGGCAGGTGAGGCAACTCGGGTGCACGTCGCAGCCCGTGTCGTTGTACTGCGTGTTCTCCGGCAGGGCATCCCGCCGGGCCCGTCGGCCGAGATCGAGCGCGCCGTGTCCCTCTTCGTACCGTCTCTCTACTGCAACCATGTCTACTCCTCCCTTGAGGGTCCTAACCTTCCGATACGTCCAGGGCACGGCCGCGCGCACGTCTCGGCCCGCCCGAAGCCGCCGCGGCGAGTACCAGAGCCAGGCTGATCACGTAGTCGTCGTGGCCGTCACGCTCATCCACGAAAAAGCTCAGGGTCTGATTGGGGCGATAGACGGCGCGGCAGCGTTCGAGCTGTCGCCAGCACTCCAGCGCCTCGCCGTTGGAGCCGGCGTAGAGGCGCAGGCATCCGGCGTTGACCGCCGTGAGCAGCGCGTAGCCCAGGCTCGACTTCGATTCCGTAGTGAGCTTCATGGCCTGAACGCGGCTGCCGCCCAGCGACGCCGCAAGCATCGAGGCCACGGGTTCGCCAATGCCGGTCGCGTCTACTACGAGGCGCTGCAGCCGCCATTCGCGCGCAATCGCCACGAGCGACGTCTGCAGGGCCGTGTGCGCCACACCGGTCCAGGCGTAGTGCGCCACGACCTCCACAGCCGGTCTCGTTTCGCCCTCGATGACGCGTGCAATAGTGAGGACGGTCGCGTCGTGACCGGCGGCGGCTGAGACCGCCGACGCCTCACCGGCTATATCGAGGCCGCCGACGTAGGTCTCGCCGGGCCTCGGGCCATCGAGGCGGACGTGGGCGCCGCGCAGGAGCGTTAGCTGCGACGGGCTCAGCAGCCGCCCCGCGCCCGGCAGGGTACGCAGGCAGTACTGGGTCTGGAACAGCGGGTGCTCCTCGCCGAGAGCCTCTCGCTGCTCCTCGACGTAGCGGGCGTAGGCCGGAGTTGCTCGCCGCGACGGCGTGCCAGTCGTACTCGAAGTGGCGCCGGATGCCGTCGCGACGCTCCTGGGCCAGATGCTTCTGTTTCATGCGCTCCAGCAGGCCAGCGTCGTCCCAGGCCGTGCCGTAGAACACGGTGGTAGCAGCGCGGGCGGCGGCCATAGGCGCGAACTCCTTGTCGAACTTGTCCTGGTCCACGTCCTGGGCCTCGTCGATCTCCAGCAGGAGGTCTGCGGTGTGGCCGACGACGTTGCTGCCGGGCTCGGCGCTAAGGAAGAGCTGTCGGGCGCGGCCCAGGCGCACGCTGTTGCCGTTCTCGCGCGATGCCTGACCTGTGAGCCCGGCGTCTTGCATACGCGACCAGAGGCGTTCGAGGCTGATGCGGGCCTGGGGCTCGAAGGTCGGCGCCGCCTTGATCAAGGTCACGTCAGAACCGCGATGCCGCAAAAGCAACTCCAGCTCCAGGTGGGCGGAGAGCTCGTTCTTCCCGCCCTGTCGCGCCACCTCGATCGAGAAGCTGCGGCCGGCGCCGGTGCTCACGCTTTCGAGCACGGCCCGGCGCGCTTCGACCTGGTACGGCCGCAGCGGCATCGAGAGCGTGGACGCCGCGGTCACGAGAACACCTGCAGCAGCATCTGGGCGATGACCGTGGCGGCGATGAAGAAGAGGAGACCGTTGATGCGGAGCTTCAGCTCTTCGACCTGCGCCTCCAGGCTGTGCAGCCGCTCGTCCACCCGCGCACGAAACGCTGCCGCCTCGCCGCGCCGCGACTTCGAGGTCGCCGCCTGTGTGCCGTTCTCATGCAGCATCATCGTTCTCACCGCCTTCGCCTCGCTCTTCCAGCCTTCGCAGCGTCTCCGCCGCAAACGCCGAGTCGAGCGCCTTCTGGTCGCCGCGCGACAGGCCGTACTTCGAGGCAACGAGGCGTCGCAGCACGTCCATGCCTCGCAGCATCAGCGCCAGGTCCGCCGGGTACTCCTTAATGACGCTGCGCAGTCGCAAACGCAGGGCCGCGATCTCCTCATCGAAACCCTCGACCTGCAGCGCATCTCCGAGACTCGCCTGCTCTGCCTGGCTGAGGGCCTGCTTGTAGAAGCCGCGCTTTGCCGGCCTCCGAGGTGCTCTAGTCACCACGCTCGCCCCTCCCCGTCGCGTCGTCCTCACCCGCCAGGAGATCAAGCAGGGCCGAAAGTGACTCCGGCGGCAGCATCGAGGCCGCTTCGGACACGCCGAGCAGCAGGTAGAGGCAAACGAGCTCCCACTGCTTTTGCTCAATGGCGATTTCAAAACGCGTCATCGCCGCCCTCCTATCGCCGCCCGCGCAGCGATCGCACCAGCAGGAGCGCGATTAGCCCGGTCGAGAGCACGAGCGCCGTTCGCACCACCAGCAAGGCCAGCGCGGGCCAGGCACCTCGGACCGACGTATCGCCGACCCAGAGAAAGAGCAACGCCTCCATCGCCTGCCCGAGGCAGACCGACGCGAGGACAACGGCTGCCGCCCGGCGCGCCTGTCCGTGAGTCGTCGAGAGCACTCGTGACAGCAGAGCCACGTTCAATGCCGACAGCCAGAAGGCCGCCGCGGCTTCGATCAAAAGCACCGTTTCCAGCCACACCCGCTCCTCATCTCTTTGTGGTTCGGGAGCAGATTAGAACTTTTGTTCTTATCCGGAAAGTGGGCACTGTCAGCGGTCGCGAAGTGCCCCGTATAATGAGAAAAGGCCATTTGACACTGGCAACTGGCGGCGTACGATCACGTACGTGATAGGCCCTGAAGTCCTCTTCCGCTATCGGGACGCCATCGAACGTGAAGTCAGCAAGGCGCTCCCGGCCAGCGACTCCGAAATCGATGACATGCTGCGCTTCGCCCTCGGCTGGACCGAGGAGGGCATGCCGACCCTCGGCAAGTCGCTGCGGCCGACGTTCTGCCTGCTGACCTGCGAATCGCTGGGTGGCGACCTCGACATTGCGATGCCGGTCGCGGTAGCTATTGAGCTGGTGCACAGCTTCTCGCTGATCCACGACGACATCGAGGACGGCGATTCGGTGCGCCATCATCGCGCTTCCCTCTGGCACGAGTACGGACGCCGGCCCGCTGTCCTGGCAGGCGCGGCCCTCTGGACCGTGGCTTACGAGACCTTGAGCCGCGCCCACGAGCGCGGTCTCAGCGCGGAGCGCACCCTGGCGGCGCGCAAAGTACTCAATGACGCCTGTCGCGAGATGATCGAGGGCCAGCATCTGGACCTCACGTACGAGCTGCGCACAGACGTGACGCTCGATGAGTACCTCGAGATGGTCGAGCGCAAGAGCGCTGCGCTGCTCGGCGCTTCAGTCCAGCTCGGGGCGCTCGTCGCGGGTGCCGACGAGGAGGAAGCCGCTCGATTCGCCAGCTTCGGCCGCGAGATCGGGCTGGCGTTCCAGATCCGGGACGACATCCTCGGCATCTGGGGCGAGGGGACGGCGACAGGCAAGCCCGTGGGCGCCGATATCGCACGCAAGAAGAAGTCGCTGCCCGTCGTGCACGCCTTTCAGCAGGTGGTTGGGCCGGACCGCGACATCCTGCGCGCGGCCTACGCCAAGGCCGAAGTCGACGACGAGGAAATCTTCCAGGTACTGGACGTCCTGCAACGCTGGAACTGTCGCTACTTCGCGCAGGGTCTGGCAGAGGACTATCGCGCCCGCGCCATGAATGCCATGGCCCGCACATCGATCCCTCCAGAGGCCCGCCGGGGTTTCGATGAGCTAAATTCCTTCATCCTGGAGCGCGACTACTAGGACAAGACCCTTCTCATCGCCTTACTCTTGACCGAACTTATCAACAAAGGGCAGTCCTGAGAGCCGGCGCAATGCGTCCCAAGAGCCTCCTCCACGCTTATCAACGGGCCCGCCTCCTGCGGCTGGTGCTGGCCGTGACGTTCGTGGTGACGGCTGCCGGTACCCTGCTCTGGGCACTGCCGTGGGTCCCGTGGGGCCTGACGAAGGATGACTACAACCTCTCCGATGCGATTCCCTTTGCGCTGGCGATTGGGGCGTGGCTATCGGCTTTTGGCGTCGTCTTTCTGCGCGACCAGGGTAATCGGTATGAACAGACGCTGGTGACGTGGTCGTCGATCCATGACGGCCTGGGCAATCTGCGCACCGGCGATTACCTCTTCGACCGCATCACCGTCGAATGCATGCGCTCCGAGCAGACAGCAGACCCCTTCGGCGTGTTCACCGCACGCTTCGGCACGGGCGATGGCGCGTCCACCGTCGACCTGGAGCCGGTCCTCGAGGCTATCAGCCGACTCGTGCGGCAAACTGACAGTCTCGCAATGCTGGGGCGCCAGGAGGTCGGCGTGCTCTGCATCAACATGAGCGGCCGCGAGGCGCCTGCATTCGCCTTCCGGCTGAAGAGCCTGCTGGAGTCAACGGTAGCGCCAGGAGGCGAGCATCCCGTGAACGTTGGTTGGGCAATCTGGGACATCGATGGTCGGGACCCGGAGTCGCTCGTCGGGCAGGCGCGCACGAGCATGCAGCGCAAGGCGACGACACGGGAGCTTGCCCTACAAGCAGGCGCGCCGACCCAGGGCACCCGCAGCACGGGAGAACAAGAAGAGTCGAGCGCCGTCATCGACATCTCGACTCGCAAGAAGCCGGACGAGAAGGGTGCGGCTTGACGGCAGTCTAGCCGGCCTTGCCCAGGCGATAAGTGGACTGGGTTAGCCGTTGCCACGGCTTCGACCAAACGCTGACCATAGCCGATTCGACCTCGCGCAGCACGGAATCGATCAAGCGGCCGTCGCTGCTACGGTCCTGGCCTAGCCGGATCTCGGCCCAGCGAACATGGCGCTCCTCATCGCGCGTGACCTGCTCCAGCACGTGGGCCAGGGGTGCATCGACGAGCGGGATGAATCGCTGGCTGTAGTAGACCGTGGGCGACTTGATGCCCTGATGGAACAGCCGGACTCTCACCAGTTCGTTGTTCTGCTCGCGCACCAGGCTGAAGGGGCGATCGAGTGAGGTCAGGGCAAGAATCGCAGCCTGGCGACCACCACGGCGCGAGACCTCGGCCCCAATCAATCGCTGGTGTCGACGCTCCTCCGCCAGATGGGCCTGAAGGCCCGCCCGGATTCCGAAATCGACGGTGTGGGGCAGCCAGTCTTCGAGCAAGCTGATGCTACGGAGCTTTACCTGCCACAACCTTGCGACGATCTCCGTCTCAGGATCAGTCGAACCTGCCGAAGACGGCCCAGCAAATCGCATCCTCATCCTCCCGCTGGTATCAGTCTCGGCAGCAACGCTTCGGACCTGATGAGCAATAGGCCCTCGTGCCGCAGATTTGCGGCGAATCGTTCATGCAAGGGGTTCCACGGCGTGATGACCGCCGAAGTCGGCCGCAGAGAACAATGTGAGACAAGCCCCACCGGCAACAGCCGGCAAGCCAATTCTCGCGGTTCGGAGACTGTCCTATGCCGTGTGGCGGCGTCCTTCAAGGCGAAGTCGTTGCACGGCCGTGAGCTCGCGCTTGGGCTGCATCGCCTGGCGGCGCTCCTCCTTGGCCTGCTCCAGCGACATCTCCGCCGCTGCCAGGAGCTCTTCGCGGCTGCCACCGTCCTCAGGGAAGGACACGATGGCAATCGACGTCGTGATCGGTTGCGCCTCGCTCTCCTTGTCGAAGACGTTGAGCTCTTCAAGTTTGTGCACGACAGACGAAGTGAGCTCGACGGCCATGGCACGGTTCGACTCCGGCAGCAGCACAGCGAACTCGTCCGCGCCGTAGCGGGACACGATCTCCGGCAGGGCAATCGAGCCCGCGAGGGTCATCGCCACCGAGCGCAATGCGCGGTCGCCCAGGGTGTGGCCATAGGTGGCGTTGAACTCGCCAAAGTTGTCGATGTCGAAGAAGGCAAGCGAAAGACCGCGGCCGAACCGGCGTGCCCGCTGCACCTCGCTGTCGAGCGCTTCCAGGAAGAAGCCGCGGCCGTGAGCCCACGTGACCGGATCGACGCCGCCGAAGCGTGTCGTCTCCTCACCGAACATCAGGGCCTTGAGGGCAAGCGTGATGTGGCCGGCCGTAAGCTCGAGCGCATCGACATCCGGCTCGTTGCCGGAGTACATGAAGACCGTCACGCCGAAGGACTCGCCTTCCATGACCAGCGGCGCCACCGCCACCTTGTGAATTTCCAGGTGCGACTTGAGATGGTCGCACGATTCCCGGCTGAGGGTCGGGCTCAGTACCTGTTTGAGATCGTCCGTGACAGTGACATCGCCTGTCTCCATCACGTTACGCAGCCAGCTTCGCACGGGCAGGGCAAACTCCAGGTCAACGAAGCTCTCCTCCGCGGCCAGCGAAGCCTGCTCCAGACCGGGGTCATCGACGCTCTGAAGGTGAGTAGCCGTCAGGACTTCGCGGCGGCGGTCCAGGAGCAGAGGATATGTGACTACAGCACCGGTAACTTTCGGCGCGCGCTCCAGGAACAGCGAAAGCATCTCTTCGAGCGTGCCGGCGCTGTGCAGGAACAGGCTCAGGATCGCCAGCTCGTGCAGGCGGTCGGCCTGCTCGGCGAGGACCTCCGGGCTGCGTCTGCGATCGCTGCGACGGTCTGTTTGGGTAGCCAGACGCAGTGCGTCCAGATTTAGACCTTCCGGGCGCTTTCCCGCTCCGAGCTTGGAAAACAGCTTCATGCGGCGTCCTCGCTCTTTCGTTTAGGGTCGACGCCGATGTTCACGGTGAGCCGGACGCCGTCCGACTCCACGCGGGAGGTCAAACCAAAGACCTTCTCCACCGCCGCCGCCATGTCTTCGCGGCTGGGCACCTTTGTAGTGGCCGCTAGCCCCACGGTCACGCTGTGCGGCGTGTAGTTCAGCAATGCTGCACCGCTCCCGCAACCCAGCTCGTTCAGCGTCTCGTACACGCTGGCCAGCTCCACGCGGCCATCCGTGTCTTTCATTACCACCATCGGCGGGCCGGATGGCTCCATGGACATGTGTGTCCAATCGGGTATCGACCCCGGTGCAGCAAGCCGAAAGGCGGGTTTTGCGCCGTCGACACGCTCTTCGCCGGACACGGGGGCGTCTGTTGCGCCGGCCTCGCCCTGGAATGGCCGATATGGCTCGTTGAGCCAGCTGGTGTCGCGACCGGCGCCGTGCAGCACGTCCTCGAATTTGCCGGCTTCGAGCTGGCCACGCATTTCCGCAACCACGCGGCTGACCTCTTCTCGGCGTGCATCTTCTTCAGCGTCGGACGAAGCCGTCTGGCTGTCGGACGGGCCGCTATCGGCCTGGCCACCTTCGAGGGCGTTTTCCGGAGACTGCTCTAGCTCATCGCCCCAGTCGACTTCCGGCATGGGAGCTTCGCCCCGGCGAGCAGCTTCCAGCTCGGCCTTGACCTGCGCCACGATATCGCTAACGTCGTGACGCTCCTGGTCGATAGGATCAACCGGCTCCGGCTGCTTCATTGCCGGCCACTCAAAGCTCTGCGACCAGGCCGATTCGTCAGGCCAGCCACTGGTGAGCGAACTCGGCAGCTCGGCAGGTTTCTCGGCGGTCAGGGGAGTCTCGCTCTCGCCGGCAGCGCTTTCGGTGCTCTCGCCCGGCGCGGCTTCGTCTCGGCTCTCCACCTGAACGTCACCCGAGTGCTGCCAGACCGCGTCCCAGTCCGGCACGGGCTCCGTCGGCTCGGCGGCCTCGGCTGCCGTTGCGTCCATGGCCACGGGCGCTCCGGCCTCCGGCGTAGGCTCCTCAACGTTCACTGGGGTCACCGGCGATTCCGCCTCTGCGGCGGGCTGCTCTATGGCAACCTCTGACGGGATTTCGACGGCTGGCTCATCTGAAAGGGCCTCGACGGCAGGTTCGGGCTCGATGAGGGCTTGGGGTTCAACGGTCTGTTCGGGCTCAAGGTTCTCTTCAATGGGTGGAAGGGTAGCTTCCGGCTGGTCGGTGTGGGCGCGAGGCCAGGAAGCGCCTTCCGCGACCGAGTCCCAGAACCCGGACTCGGTCTCGGGGTGGAGCTCCGGGGGCGTCAAGAACGGCGTCATGTCCAGGGAAGAAGCCTGCTTGGGCGGCTCGGGGGCGGATAGCGTACCGAATCCGTAAGCAGACAGGGCGCTCGATGGCGACTCATTCGCGGGCGCTCCGAAGCCATTCGAGGGCGCTTCGCTCGCGGTTGCCTCGGCCGACGGAGCAGCTTGCCAGTCGGCGCGGTTAGCGGGAGCGGCGGGCGAAGCTGCGACCGGGGTGCCCCACATCGAGCCTGCAGCCGGCGCCGTGGTCCCGAGCGAGGCGTACGAGATGCGGGCAACGGTGCCGCGGATACGGTTCAGCCCCGCGTTAACGTCCTCGATCTGTGACTCCAGCTCCCGAATGAGCCGTCTCAGCTCCGGATTATCTTGCTGTCCCTGGGGCATGCCTTCGGCCATAAATGCTTCCTCGGTTTTCACTCTCTACGTATTCTCGGCGGGCATATGCCTTTCCTGAGACGTGATGGCGCACCACTAACAAGAAAGTAGCGATTGGCAAGAGCCGAAGGCGCCTAGACTGTGTCGGCAGCGCTGGTTATGCTCCAACCACCCATGACAATGACCAAAGATCTCTACGATATCGGTGAGCGAGCGCCACTCGGCGAGGTGCCAAAGACCATGCACGCGCAGGTCATTCGCCAGAGCCGTTTTGGTGAGCCGGTAGACGCCTTCCAGGCCGAGGTCATCCCGGTACCGGAGCCGGGGCCGAAGGACGTTCTGGTACACGTCATGGCCGCCGGCGTGAACTACAACAACGTCTGGGCCTCGCTCGGCACCCCAGTAGACGTGGTGCGCCTGCACAAGCAGCGAGGCGAAGGCGGCGACGCGGAGGGCTTCCATCTCGGTGGTAGCGATGCGTCCGGCATCGTCCAGGCCGTCGGTGAGGGCGTCACGAGCGTCAAGCCGGGCGACCATGTGGTGCTGCACTGCGGCATGTGGGACGACGACGACCCGCAGATTGTCGAGGGCCTCGACCCGCCCCTGAGCAACAGCTTTCGCATCTGGGGCTACGACAGCAACTGGGGCAGCTTCGCCCAGTTCACACGCGTGCAAGAGCACCAGTGCCTGCCGAAACCGCCGCACCTGAGCTGGGCAGAATCGGCCGCCTACATGCTCGAGGCCGCAACGGCTTACCGCATGCTGGCATCCTGGCAGCCGCACGTTGTCCAGCCCGGCGATGCCGTTCTGATCTGGGGCGCTTCCGGCGGACTCGGCTCCATGGCGATCCAGATCACGAAGGCGCTCGGCGGACGGCCAGTCGCCGTCGTGTCGAGCGACGAGCGCGGCGAGTATTGCAAGCAGCTCGGCGCCATCGGCTACATCAACCGCAGGCAGTTCGACCACTGGGGCCGCCTGCCCGACTGGCAGGACGAAAAGGCGATGACCAGGAAGCTGCTGGGCTTCCGCGGATTCGTCAAGGCATTCTGGGAGATTACGGGAGAGCGCAAGGGCCCCCGCATCGTCTTCGAGCACCCGGGGCAGGACACAATTCCGACATCGCTCTTCGTCTGTGAGCCCGGCGGCATGGTCGTGATCTGCGCCGGCACCTCCGGCTACAACGGCGACGTGGACCTGCGATACCTCTGGACGCGGCAGAAGCGGTTCCAGGGTTCACACTTCGCCAACGCCTACGAGGCGGCGGCCGCCAACCAGCTCGTCATCGACGGCAAGCTCGATCCCTGCCTCACGCATACGTACGAGTTCAACGAGACCGGGCTGGCGCACCAGCGTATGCGCGAAAACCAGCACACGAACGGCAACGTTGCCATCCTTGTCGGCGCCCGGACGCCGGAGGAGAAGTAGATTATGGCCGCGAACATCGTAGCGCTTTCCGTCCAGAACGGCTCCGCCGGCTACACCATCGCTCGTCGCGTGGCCGAGGCCCTGAAGTTCCGCTACTACGACTGGGAGATCACATCGGAGGCCGCCCGTCTCGCCGGCGTGCCGCCGACCGACGTCGTTGCCGCCCAGCGCGTACCGAGCTTCTTCGAGCGCACCATGCGCCGTCTCGGCGCCATGTCGACGATGACGATGGAGGGCAGCCCCGGCTTCGCGGAGCCCTCCCCGGCGCTGTGGAGCACGGCACTCGAGAGCCTGACCTCGGACGACTACCGCCAGTTCATTGAAGAAGTAGTCAAGCAGCTGGGCACCACGGGCGATGCCGTGATTGTCGGACACGCCGGGCAGTACATCCTGCGCGAGAGTCCCGGCGTGCTGAAGGGCTTTATCCACGGCTCCATGCCCATACGCGCCGAACGCTACGCGGTGGAGCAGAACATCAGCCAGGACGAGGCACGCAAGATGCTGACGCAGTCCGACAAGGACCGTCGCAACCTCCTGCGCACCGTCTACCACTTCGACTGGAGCGACGCTTCCATGTACGACCTCACGGTCAACACGGACCGTTTCTCCGAAGACTGGTGCGTGGACGCTATCGTCAGCGCCGCCAAACAGGTGCCTTAGGTCGGCCGGCTCCCTTAGACTAACGGCGATGCAGCCTGCTCATGAAATCGCCGAAGGCGTACGCAACGGAACGCTGTCGCCCTACGAGGTGCTCGACGCCTCGATCAACCGCATCATCGATGTCGATCCTCAGGTCGAAGCCTGGGTGGAGATCAACGACATCAGCGCTCGGCGACGCGCCCGCGAATTGGAAGCGCAACGAGAAGCGGGAGAGCCGCTCGGCGCACTTGCCGGGGTGCCGGTCGGCGTCAAAGACATCGTCGACGTGCGCCAGTTCACGACGCGTGCCGGCGCACCCGAGTTCGCACACCGAACGCCCTCGTATGACTCGAACGTCGCGCGGCGCCTGCGTGACGCCGGTGCGATCATCCTGGGCAAGACACACACCACGGAGTTCGCCTACCTGGACCCGGCACCGACACGTAATCCCTGGAACCGAGAGCACACGCCCGGCGGCTCCTCCAGCGGTTCTGCAGCGGCCGTCGCAGCCGGCATGGTGCCGATGGCGATCGGCTCGCAGACCGTGGGCTCCGTTTTGCGGCCCGCGGGCTACTGCGGCATCGTAGGCTTCAAGCCCACGTTCGGGCGCATCGGCTACAGCGGCGTCTACGCGCTTTCTGCCAGCTACGACCACCTCGGTCTGCTCGTGACTTGCGTGCGCGACGCAGCTCTCGGCCTCAGCGTCATCGCCGGTTACGACTCGGCGGACCCCAACAGTCTCGACCTGCCGGTGGAGGACTACATAGCGTCGATTGCATCACCTCGAGTACCGCGCATCGGCGTCCCGCGCAACTACTTCCATGGCGAAACAGAACCGGAGAACGAGGCGCATCTGGACGAGGTCATCGCGATGCTGCAGAAGGCCGGCGCGCAGGTCAGCGAGGTCGCCTTCGCCGCCTCGGCGCCGGAGATCGCTGAGGCGGCGATGCCGGTGATGCGCTATGAAGCGGCCCAGGCCCACGCCGTCATGTACGCCGCAAACAAGGACGACTACCGCCCGAGCATCAAAGCCCTCGTCGAAGCCGGCATCGCAACTTCGGACGCGGCGTACGAGCGCGCCCGCCGTGACGTGGCAGCACTGCGGGACGCAATGAACGCGCTCCTCACGGACGTCGACACCCTGCTGCTGCCGACAGCACCCGGCACCGCGCCCGACATGACCACAACGGGGCCCGGCATCTTCTGCGGTCCAGCCTCGTTCACCGGCCTGCCTTCCATATCGCTGCCCAGCGGCGTTGCGCCCCACGGCCTCCCGTTCTCGGTGCAGCTCATCGGACCGACGCTGGGCGAATCGAAGCTGCTCAATGTGGCCGCATGGGTCGAGGGCGTGCTCGACTTCCATGCGAAGCCATCACTGGAAGGGGCACCGTGACCCGACGCAGCCTCATCGCTCCCACCGCTGTCATCTTCGACTTCGACCTCACGCTGGCAGACTCCCGGCCCGGCTTTATCGCCAGCCATCGTTTCGCCGCGGACAAGCTGGGCGTGCCCGCGCCGACGCCGGATGACATCGCCCGGGGCATCGGCACGCCGATCGAGCGCGTGATCCCGCGCATGTTCCCGGCGATGGGCCAGCACGAGGTTGATGCCTACATCCGTCACTACCGCGACAAGGCGGACGAGGTGATGGCGGACCAGACGGAGATGCTTCCCGGCGCCCGCGAAACCCTGGAGCACCTGCACGAATCGGGTCTGAAGCTGGCGCTCGTGAGCCAGAAGCTGCACTCGCTGATCTCACGGGTGCTGAAGCGAGAGCACATAGAGCTGGACCTTGTACTCGGCGGCGACGAGGTGCCCGCGTTCAAGCCGGACCCCGGCGGCCTGCTCGTCGCTATGTCGCGCCTCAACGTGGAGCCGGACGACGCGATCTACGTCGGCGACACGACCATCGATGCCGAAGCTGCGGCTAATGCCAACCTGCGCTTCGTTGGTGTACTCACCGGCGTAACGAAGCGCGAGGAGTTCGCCCCATTCGCCTCCATAGGCCTGCTCGACAGCGTGGCGGAGCTTCCGGAGTTCCTGGGGGTGTAAGCGTGGCGCAGCTCGTCCTGATCAAGCACACCGCCGTCGTCGTCAATGCAGCCGTCCCGCCCAAGGAGTGGCCGATAAGCGACGAGGGACGGCGCCTGTGCCGTCCTCTGGCAAGCGCCCTGCGCATGCACGAGATCGGCGTACTGGTCAGCAGCGAAGAGCGCAAGGCCGTCGAAACAGCAGAGCTGCTATCGAAGCGCCTGAAGATCGAAACACGCACAGCGCCCGACCTCGACGAGCACCGCCGTCCCTTCGTCGAGCGCCCGGCCGATTTCGAGCGCCACATGCAGCTCTTCTTCGCCGAGCACGACCAGCGTGTGTTCGGCGAGGAGTCGGCCGACGAGGCCCTCGCCCGCTTCACCGCCGCCGTCGATGCCGTGCTCGCTTCAGAGCCGGAGCGCAATGTTGGCATCGTTGGGCATGGCACCGTCATCGCCCTGTACGCCGCGCCGATCCTCGGTATCGGTACCGGCGCCCTGTGGCAGCGCATGCAGGCGCCTTCGTTCATCGTGCTCGACACGGAAGAGCAACGCGTCCTGCGCATCATGGACGAGATCGAGTAACGACCACTCGGCCTTCCTCTGGTCGCGAGCCATTGACCGGTGGGAAACGCGAAGCAAATCGGTCAGCGTCTCGTTAGCCCTGTGGCGCACCAAGGTTGTCGCGCCTCGCTATCGCGACGGCTCGCAACGAGGTCCAGAAATTCGTTAAATTGCCCGGCGAACTGATTCGGGTCGAAGGCGAGTCAGCGACAGGTTCGTCCCTTGGCCCCTGCCCTTCGCGCGTTCGGAGAGTTATAAAGGACGTGACGCTTCGTAAACGCGATGCGACGCCCTACCATACCCCCGAAGCGGATTAGCCTGACTGAGGAGGAACCCCATGCCCCAGGACTACAAGATGTACATCGGTGGTCAGTGGGTCGATGCCGTCAACGGCGGCACCTTCCCCGATCTCAACCCCTACAACGGCGAGGTCTTCGCAAACGTCGCCCGCGGTACTCGCGCCGACGCCACGCGTGCTGTCGATGCCGCCCAGGCCGCGTTCCAGGAGTGGCGCAACTCGCCGCCGGCCATGCGACGCAACCTCTTCCTCAAGGCTGCAGACATCTTCGAGAAGCGCCAGGACGAGCTCGTCCGAGTGCTGAGCGAAGAGACCGGCTCCACCATCGGCATCGCCATGTTCCAGATGATGTTCGTGCCCGGGCTGCTACGGGAGGCCGCCGCCCAGGCCTACAGCGTCACGGGCGAGACGATCCCGGCCGACTATCCCGGCGCCTTCTTCATGGCTATTCGCCAGCCGGCGGGTGTGGTCTCCGGCTTCGGGCCTTTCAACGTGCCCTACATCCTCTGCACGCGCGCCATCGCCCTGCCCATCGCCTACGGCAACACGGCGATTCTCAAGCCATCGGAGGAAGCACCCGTCTCCGGCGGCGTGCTCATCGGCGAGATCTTCGAGGAGGCCGGCTTCCCGCCCGGCGTCCTGAACATCGTCACCCACTCGAAGGAAGACGCTGTCGAGGTGGGCGACGAGCTTATCGTGCATCCCTCCGTTCGACGCATCAGCTTCACGGGCTCGACGGAGATCGGCTCGATCGTGGCGGAGAAGGCCGGCAAACACCTCAAGCCCGCCGTCATGGAGCTGGGCGGCAAGGACCCACTGCTGATCCTGCGCGATGCCGACGTCGACTTTGCGGCCGACGCTGCGGCGTGGGGCTCCTTCCTGCACCAGGGCCAGATCTGCATGTCGACGGAGCGCATTATTATCGAGCGTCCCATCGCCGCCGAGTTCACCGAGAAGCTCGTGCAGCGCGCTCAGGCCCTCAAAATCGGCGACCCCAGAGACCCTACCGTCGCCATCGGTCCTCTAATCAACCAGGCGGCAGTGGACAAGGTGCACTCCCACGTTACGTCGGCCATCGACGCAGGCGCCCAGCTGATCACCGGCGGCACGCACGACGGCCTGCTCTACCACCCGACCGTGATCACGGACGTGAAGAACACGATGAAGCTGTTCACTGACCAGACCTTCGGCCCCATCGCGCCGATCATCGTGGTCGAGGACGCTGAAGAGGCGCTGCGAGTGGCCAACGACTCGAAGTACGGCCTTTCGTCCGGCATCATCACGAACGACTTCACGCGCGCCCTCATGATCGCGCGCGATCTCGAGACCGGTATGGTGCACATCGGCGACCAGACCGTGAACGACGAGCCTCAGGTGCCGTTCGGCGGCGTCAAGGGCAGCGGCTACGGCCGCATGGGCGGCAGGGCAGCCCTCGATGAGTTCACGGAGCTGCGCTGGATCAGCCTGCAAATGACAAAGCGCACCTTCCCGTAGCGCGGACCATGCGGCAAGCATGCGATTCGAGAGGAGTGGCCCGTGGGGTCGCTCCTCTCTCTTCTGCTTCAACGGCGGTGTATCACCGCAGCAATGCGAATTTCGACCATCATCTTCCTCTATCAATCCTTCAGCCCTAAGTAACTCTGCATTGAAATCGAATCGAGGCGGTGCTATACCAGCAGGAACGACGAGCAGTGAAAGGAAGAAGTAGCTATGGTGACGCAGGTCCTCTCCGCAGACTCCCACGTTCTCGAGCCGCCGGACCTCTGGACAACTCGCATGGAGGCGAAGTTCCGCGACAAGGCTCCCCACGTCGTGAAGGACTTCGAAGACCGCAAGGGCGACTTCTTCGTTTGCCCCCCGCTGCGACCGTTCAACCCGTTCAGCCTCGGCTGCGCCGGCATCCCGCCGGCGGAGCAGGCGACCAAAGCAGAGCTGGGTTACGCCGCCTGCCGCCCCGGCAGCTGGGACCCGGTGGAGCGCCTGAAGGACATGGACGCCGACGGCCTGCAGGCTGAGATCTTCTACTGCGGCTACGGTATGAGCATGTTCGGCCACCCGGACGACGCCTTCCAGCGCGACGCCCACCGCGCCTACAACGACTGGGCCGCCGAGTACGCCTCCTACGCGCCGGAGCGCCTGTTCCCTATCGCCAACATCTCGATGACCGACCCGGTCGAGGACCTCAAGGAAGTCGAGCGCGTGATGAAGCTGGGCTTCCGCGGCATCTTCGTCTCGAACGACCCCGCCGCGGAGCGCCGCTACGACAACCCGATGTGGGAGCCGTTCTGGACCGCCGTCGAGGAGTACGGTCTGCCGGTGAACGTGCACATCCTCACGGGGCAGGCAACCGCCGGCCAGGTGGGCCAGAACGCGCTGATCGATGGCGTGCTGCTCATGGTGCGCAGCTACCGCACGATCTCGGAGATGATTACGGGCGGCGTGCTGGACAAGCACCCGGACCTCAAGGTGATCTCGGTCGAGAACGACATCGGCTGGCTGCCGGGCTTCCTCAAGCGCATGGACTGGTACTCCTACCGCTTCGGGCCTCGCTACCCGGACATGAAGAAGTCCGGTGGCGACTACTGGCGCAACCAGATCTACTCGACCTTCCAGGACGACGAGCCCGGCGTTCGCCTGCGCGACATGCTCGGCGTCACCCAGCTCATGTGGGGCTCCGACTACCCCCACTTCGACTCGACCTTCCCGGACTCGCAGGGCGCCATCGCGCGCAACTTCGCGGGCGTGCCGGAGGACGAGATGGAGCTGATCCTGGGCGGCAACATGGTGCGCGTCTACGGCCTGGAGAACATCTTCGCCGGCCGCGCCACCGAAATGGCTAACGCATAGCTCGGCGTATCAAGCGAGCACGAGAGAAGGCGGAAGCACTCGATGCCTCCGCCTTCTCTTTTGTTACTAGCCCGTATGCTAGTATGCACGTATGAAGCGCATAACAATCAGCCTGCCCGAAGACCTTGCAGCAGCGCTCGAGCGAGAATCGCACCGCAAGCAGGTGTCAGTCTCGGAAATTGCTCGTGAGGCCATCGAGGCAAAGCTTAACCCGCTGCCAATTGTTGAATGGCAAGCGCCAGATACCCTTCATCGGCATCGGCCATAGTGGACACACTGACATTGCCGAGCGTTGGAAGAGATCATGGCCGAAGAGTGGACGAGAGAGAATCTGATTGATCGCAATCTGTGATGCAGGACCGTTGTACGCTTCGATAAACACCACTGACCACAGCCACCTCAAATCAGCGGCGGTTCTGCAGCGTCCAGATCTGGACTTGGTTATTCCCGCGCTCGTGGTGGCCGAAGTCTGCTACTTCATCAAACAAGTACGTTAACGCCGAAGCAGAAGCCGCGTTCTTGCGAGGCCTTCAGCTTCTCAGCGTAGAATCCCCGGCACCGAGGACTGGCCCCTCATTGCCAACCTGGTGGAGCGCTACAGCGATTTCCCGCTCGGGGCCACAGACGCTTCAATTGCTGTGCTGGCAGAACGCCTCGGCACTGACGTCATCGTCACGCTGGACCGCCGGCATTTCGGCGCCCTGCGCATGAGCGACGGCCGTCACTTCCATCTGCTGCCTGAGTGATTCTTTCCGAGGCTCAGCTCCTAATAACCCGACTATTCAGCTACAAATTAGAGCAAAAGACCATCAGCAGAAACGCCAAAGTGTGCGAGAAACTGAAGGTATGCTGAAATCTAGCTGAAAGCAAACTTTTACCAATTGGAAATCTTACTGAAACATTGATTTCTTACAGTGCCGCCATTCATCGAACGGTTTAGCGGAGGCTATCGATGACTGAGGCACTGGGGATTACACGCGAAGCACAGACCGATGCGCTGCAGCGTCTGCGTCACTCTCTTTACGATGTGATCACGGCACAACCTGCTGACCGCGAGATCTGGCGCAGTCAGCTCTCAAAGGTACTGACCAAGATGGGTCGCATCTTCGGCAAGCATGTCAGCGAGACCGAGGCACCGGACGGCTCCCTGGATGACATCCTCGTGCTCAAGCCGTACCTCGCGCCCCACGTGCGCCGGATCCGCGACGAGCACATCGCCCTGCGCACGCGTATCGATCAGCTCAGCTCAGCCGTGAAGGTTTGCGGCACGAACGATGACACGATCGACGATCTGCGCCTCGAAGCGGGCAGGCTGGCCGACGCGATCAGGCAGCACCAGGCGGCTGGCATCGACCTTGTGTATGAGGCCTACCTGCGAGTGGACGGCGTCGGCTAGGGGTTCGAGCTTTCACCGTTCATCGCCTCGAAGACCTGCTCGACAAAACCCGCCAGGGCAACCTCGCAGTCCTTGATACGCGCTTCGACCTGCTCGCGCTGCGGCACACCGAAGACATCGCGGGAAGCGATCTGAGCGAGGGATCGACGCCGTTTTTCCAGGTCTTCTTCCAGCTCCTCTACCGCCGCGAAACGAAACTCCTCTCCCACGGTCCAGCGACGAACGTGGTCGACAAAGCGATCGCAGCGTTGCAGCAACTCCTCGTATTCCTCGACGCGTAGTTTGTTGAAAGCATCGCGGAGTTGCGCGTGCTGCTGCGGCGTGAAGTCGTTGGCCACGAACGCTCTCGGCTTGCCACCCAGCTCCTCGATTTCCGCGAACGCGGTACGAAACTCCGCCTCGAGCGCCGGCGTGTTCGGCAGCAGCCAGACGCCGGTGTCCAGGATGGCGCCCAGCTTGCGGAGGTGGCGCCAGACGAGCACGCGCTTGCTGGAGGGCTCGGCCGGCAGCGTGTAGGTCAGGAGGATCCAGGTGGAAGTCTCGCTCAGGTGCTTGCCTCCCTACGACAGGCGGGCCTAGAATCGGCAACAGGTGTTACACGACGTGATTTGCAACACCTGTACATCCAGGGTTCGAGGCGAACTAGATGCACGACATTCTTCTCTTTACTTCCGCGTTTCTCGCGTCCTGCGTTGAGATGGTCGAGGCGATCACGATCATACTCGCCGTTGGGGTCACCAAAGGCTGGCGCACCGCCCTGACCGGCGTTGTCGCGGCGTCGATCGTCCTGGCAGTCATCGTGGCCATCCTGGGCGTTTCGCTCGTGAACTACGTACCGCTGGGCGTGCTGCAAGTGACGGTCGGCATTCTGCTGCTGATCTTCGGCATGCAGTGGCTGCGTAAGGCGATCCAGCGAGCTTCTGGCGTGCGCAGCAGCCACGACGAGGCGAAGATCTTCGCCAACGAGGTCTCTGTGCTGGGCGGTGCCGCGGTCATGACCGACGCAATCGACTGGCAGGGCTTCGTCGTCTCCTTCAAGGGTGTCTTCCTGGAAGGGCTCGAGGTCGCCTTCATCGTTATCACGTTTGGCGCCAACTCGGGGCGTCTCGACCTCGCCGCCGCCGGAGCCGTTGTCGCGTTCTTCCTGATATCGGGCATCGCCGTCGTCGTCCACCGTCCGCTGACACAGGTGCCAGAGAACGCCATCAAACACGCTGTGGGGATCATGCTGATGGCGTTCGGAACGTACTGGGGCGCCGAGGGTGTGGGCGTCGGATGGAGCATCGACGCGGCGGCGATTTTGCCAATTGCCGGATTCTACTGGTTGGCTTCGCTGGCCTTCATCGAGCTGATCAAGCGTGAGGAGCAGCACCGCCTCGCCATCATCTCGTCGCAGCCGGAGGCCGCATCGTGAAGTACCTCAAAGGCTTCGCGCTCTTCTGGTACGACTTCATAGTCGGTGACTCGATCGTTCTCGCCATCGGTGGCGTGCTGATAGTCGCGCTGGGCTACGGGCTCGTCGAGCTCGATGCGAGCGCGGTCGCGGAAGTCGTCCTGCCGATCGCAGCGGTTGCCACGATCTTCCTTAGCCTGCCCGAGCTGAGACGCAACTAGGCGCGGAGCCTACCCTGGGCCGGCATTGACGCCTACTTGCGCCACTGCGACACGTCGAAGTCTTCCGGCATGAACACCCAGGCGTGCTTCACGGGCCCCGAGATCTCGCGATGGCGATGGCCCTCGCCGGTGAGGTCATCGGCGAAGTAGACGTCGCCGGGCCCGAACTGGCGCTTTTCGCCATTGCCCAGCTCGATCTCGACCACGCCCGCCATGCAGAGGATTAGCTGACGACGAGGCGCAGGATGCAGCTCGAGGAAGTGGGCGTCGGCGTCCGACTCGCGGAACAGCATGCCGGTCACGTCGATAGGATCGCTACGGCGACCGCGTGACTCCGTAGAGGGGATCTCAAGGTCCTCGAAGTGGGAACGGCCGTCGTCGCCGGTGTAGAAGCGTGTGACTTTCATGCTGTCTCCTTTCGCGCACTCTAGCCCGCCGCTGAGGCTCGTTCAATCGAGTGGAGCACGCGAGCAGAATCGACAAATTTCATGACCCAATTTGTATGTTAAACCTCCTGAAATCTGGTGAAACGTAACGATCTCTTTGTAGAACCTAGCGAATCACGGAATCTAAAATGTAGGCAAAGTCTCGACAGCGTGAGAGATTTCCGGTGGATTCATGGGGGTGTGGGTGTTGACGGCGGGAAAGGCAACAATCGAGGACCTTAGCGTCTATTCCTGGGAGACGGCATCACTGGAAACGGAGGCGTTATCGGCCCTCGAAGCTGAAATTGGCGCCGTGCTCGAATGGAGCGAAGGCGTTCCCGTCGTCACCTGTCAGCGCTACGAGATCATTGCCCTGCAATCGAGCGCCACCAACGCCCCTCGCGCCTACCACGGCCACCACGCCTTGCAGCACATCGCGCGAGTCTGCGCCGGCCTGGAGTCGCTCGTCCTCGGTGAGGCTGAGAATCCTTGGCCAGGTTCGGAGCTCACTCGCGGCGGCAGCGCCCGAGCTGCGCCGCGTCACCGCACCGGCAGTCGCCGCGGCGCGGGCCCTGCGCCGCAACGAGGGCTTCAAGGAGCACGCCGGCCACGCCCTCGACAGCGCCATCGAGTACGGCAATCTGACCTGCGAAGGCAGCCTGACGGTCATCGGTGGCGGGCCGATGGGGCGTCGCACGGCGGAACGCGCCGCGGAGATGGGGTTCAACGTGACGCTGGTGGCGCGCCGCCCCCTGCCGCTGCCGCCGAATATTCGCTATCACGCCTTCGACCGTCTGAAAGACCTCGACGCCACCGATGTGCTGGTGTCCTGCCTGGGTCGGGGCGCGCCGATGCTGCGCAAGGACGAC
This sequence comes from uncultured Chloroflexia bacterium, assembly GCA_963731765.1. Taxonomy (GTDB): domain Bacteria; phylum Chloroflexota; class Dehalococcoidia; order DSTF01; family WHTK01; genus WHTK01. Next base: position 206,379 of record CAVSWS010000013.1, on the reverse strand, counting down.
CTGCCGGAGATACGCTGCGCCGCCATCGACCTGGCAACGCCACGCAATCTGCACGACAACCTCGACGCGCCGATGATCCGTCTGGCCGAGCTCCTCCAGGCACAGCAGCTCTCCGGCGAGGACCTGCGCCGCGCCGAGCTGCGCACGAAGCTCGAGCACCTGCTCAGCGCCCGCTTGCAGACCGGCGATCGAGAATCGCCCATTGGCTCGCTGCGGGAGGAAGTAGAGCGCATCCGCCAGCAGGAGATGCTGCGCACAATGCGGCTACATCCGGAGCTGCCGGCCGACAAGGTCGACGCCATCACGCGGTCCCTGATCAACCAGATCTTCCATCAACCATCCCAGCGCCTGCGCCAGCCGGAAAACGTGGAACTGGCCGCGGCCGTCGCCGCCCTGTTCACGGGCAGCAGTGAGGAGCGAATCGATGACGGCGACTAGACTGCCTGTAGACCTCGCGGACCCGACGAACGCGGCGATCCTCGCCGTTTCGGAGGACCAACTCTCCGGCTTCCAGGCAGACCCCTTCGGCGCCATTGCCGAGCGCACGGGATTGCCGGTCGAGACCGTCGTGGAGCGCATTCGGGCCATGCTCGAAGCCGGGACGATCCGCCGCGTGCGCCAGACCGTGCAGGCAACCCGCCTGGCCGAGGGCGCGCTCGTGGCATGGAAGGTGCCGGCCGACAAGCTGGACGCCGCCTTCGAGTACATGTTTAAGCACGACCCCTTCTCCGGCCACGTGGTCCTGCGGTCGACTGACGCCAATGCAGCCGGTCACGACTTCCGGCTTTGGACCACGCTGAAGGTGCCCCAGGGCTACTCCCTGCGGAAGCACTGCGAACTGCTCATGCAGCGTGTCGGCGCCGAAGCGTATCGCGCCATGCCGGCGAAGCGTCTGTTCGTGCTCGGCGTCGGGCACCTGCGACGCCGCACCATGGAGCCCGGCAGCCGCACGGACGAGCCGGCGGCCTCGCTCAGCACCGAGGTCGTGCAGCTGACCGAGCGCCAGTGGGCCGCGCTCGCCGCCATCAAGCGCGAGTTCACGCCACAGGAGATTCAAGCCGACGTCTGGAGTTCAAGAGCGGTCGAAGCAGGCCTCACGCGGGAGGAGTTCATTGCTACCGCGCGGGAGTTGGAGTCGATGGAACTCATGGGGCGCTTCTCGACCTTCCTGGAGCACGTCAAGGAGCTCACGACGGGCGAGCGCGTCACGCGCTACAACGCCCTCTTCCACTGGGCGGTGCCGGAAGGACGCCAGATGGAGGCCGGTCTGGAGGTAGGCCGCCACCACATCCTCACGCATGCTTACTGGCGCGAAGGCGGGCCGGAGTTCGGCAACGTCAACGTCATGGCAGTAGCGCACGGGATGGACAAGCAACTCCTGCTCGACCACAAAGCCGCCATCGACGCGCACCTGGCCGATATCGGCATGCCCGTGAGCTACACGAATGTCTTCTGGGGCGGTCGCAGCGAGATCAAGCCATCGGAGGTCCTGCCCGCCGCGTACACGGAATGGTGTCGCAGCACCGGCATCGACCCGGAGAAGATGAGGACGTAACTCAGACCTGACGAGGCCAGTTTTACGCCCCCTCGCCAGAGAGGGGGCGGGGGAGGGTTAAACCCATGGAGTACAGAGAGATTCGTGGCACCGGCATGCTGGTTTCAACCGTCGGCTTCGGCGTTTGGACGGTTGGCACCTCATGGTGGGGCGTCAAGGAGCGCCAGGTGGGCGTCGACCTGCTGCGCCGCGCGTTCGACCAGGGCGTGACGTTCTACGACACGGCCGACACGTACGACCACGGCAACGCCGAGACGATCCTGCAGGAAGCGCTCGGCGACCACCGCGACGAGATCATCATCGCGACCAAGTTTGGCTACGACATCTATAACTACCCCGACTCGCAGGGGCAGCAGGAGCGCCCGCACGACTGGTCACCGTCCTATATGCGCAAGGCGCTCGAAGGGTCGCTGAAGCGCCTGGGCACGGACCACATCGACCTCTACCAGCTGCACAACCCGCGCATCGAGGCGATCCGTGACGACGCGATCTGGACCGAGCTGGACAGGGCGAAGTCGGAGGGCCTGATCCGCCACATCGGCACCGCCCTTGGTCCGGCCATCGACGTGCGCCAGATCGACGAAGCGGTCGAGACGATCACCCTGCGCGGCGCCACACCCCAGATCATCTACAACCTGCTGGAGCAGGACCTGGGACGGGGCATATTCCCGACGGCGGACGTGCACAGCGGCTCCGTGCTGGTGCGAGTGCCCCACTCCTCCGGCCTGTTGGACGGTACCGTGAAGAAGGAGACAGAGTTCGAGCCGGGCGACCACCGCAACTGGCGCGTGACGACGAACGAGCGTCGCCGGCGCTGGCTGGAGGACGGCCTGCGCAAAGTCGAGCGCTTCGAGTACATGACGGGGCCGGAGCGCAGTATGGGTCAGCTCGCCTTGCAGTTCATCCTGCACGAGCCTGCCGTGGCCTCGATCCTGCCGAACATCTACGATGCGGCCGGTCTGGACGAATTCTGCAGCTACGACAAGGCCTCCCCCCTCACGGAGGAGGAGTACAACACACTGCAAGCGTTGTATGAGCGCAACTTCGATCTGGAGACGGCGTCAGCCTGATGAACTCCCGGCCTTTCGTTGCGAGGCACGCCAGCGAGCCGTGGCAACCTTTCGGCGTTTAGAGACTGAAGAGCGCTCGAAGAGATCAAGGAGGTCCGAAGGTTGCCGTGTCGGCTATCGCCTCCTCGCAACGACACACACGAATCGACGCCCGGTGCGGCAAAAGGAGCATCCCATGACCAGTGAGCCCAACAGACCTTCCGAAACCGCACCGCTGGGCGAGCGCCCCTCGGGGCCGCCACGGCGCATGGTCGAGATCGACCCGAGCGGCCAGAACACAAACCGGGAGCCGGACCGCAGTCCGCGTCAGTACCTCAACTATGCCTTCTACAAGCTGGACCCGGCGTTCCGGCGCCTGCCTCGGGAAGAGCGGCTGGCGTACGCCGATGAGTTCCGTGAGCTCATCGAGCGCTGGTCAGACCGCGACGACCTTATCCTGCGCACCTACTCGCTCGTGGGCCTGCGGGGCGACTGCGACATCATGTTCTGGCGCATCGCCTTCGACCTCGGTTTGTTCCAGCAGATGCAGGCGGAGATCAACAGCAGTTGCCTCGGCGGCTACCTGACGCAGCCGTACAACTACCTGTCGCTGCAGAAGCGGTCGCAGTACGTGAACCGCATCGAGGGCTCCGGGCAGGGGCTGGAGCTGCTGCCGGGCCAGGGTAAGTTCCTCTTCATCTACCCCTTCATCAAGACACGGGCCTGGTACAACCTCTCGCCCCACGCGCGGCAGGGAATGATGGATGAGCACATCAACGCCTCGCTACCCTTCAAGGGCGTACGACTGAACACGAGCTACAGCTACGGCATCGATGACCAGGAGTTCGTCGTGGCGTTCGACTCGGACTACCCGCAGGAATTCGTCGACCTCGTCGGCCGCCTGCGCCACACCGAGGCGAGCATGTACACGCTGCAGGACACACCGGCTTTCGCCTGCGCCCGGACAGAAATCGACGACATCCTGCGCCAGATCGGCGCCGCATAGGGGTCATCCGCCTTTACGAAACGTTTACCGGCCATTGCTGGCGCCTAAGCCCGCGTCCGGTAGTTTGTTGGCATGCGAATCGTGAGCAGGATGCTACGTGTGTGCCGTCGCTCCCTCCTTGATTTTCTGGAGGCCGGCTTCGCAGCCATGGCGCGTTATCCCTACGACCTCTCGGAACTGCACTGGACGCCCGAGCCTGACCAGCCGCCGGATGACGACACCGGCAGTGACGGCTACTGGCACTGGGACCGGCCGGGCCGCCCTTCCTCAGGCCGCTCGATCAAGCTCGTGCCGCCACCGGCCTCGCAGCGTTATCAAGCGGCGCGCCCTACGCGATTGCCTACTCGCCACTCGCAACCCAAGCAGCCGGTGTGAGCGATCGAGGTCTTGGCGTGTAAGAGGTCGGTAAACAAGCGATAATCAGCCCTGACTAAGATGGGCAAGAGAGTCCTATCCTAGGGGACAAATCAGGAAGGACCGGACCGAAGAGAGATGGCCAAAAAAGACGGCAACAAGGGCCGCCCCAGGTCCGAACGATTCGAAGTCGATGACGTGATGAGTGCCGCGGACGTCGCAGGCTATCTCGAAGCGGTCGCCAAAGGACTGCGAGAAGGCAATGTCGCGCTCGGCGAGCAGGGAGAGAGCTTCTCCGTGCCGGTCACGGGCGACGTCGACTTCGAGGTCGAAGCGAAGCACGGCAAACGCAAGTCACGCATCGAGCTTACGCTCCGCTTCAGGCAGGAAAAGACGGCCGAGCCTGGACCAGACGAAGCTCCTATACCCGAGGGTGATTCTTCTCGGGAAGCCACTATTCCAGACGAAATGAGTTTCTAACGATAATCAGGTATACGAACACGGGCGAACTGAGGCGGAAGATGAACGCCAGCCAGCAAGGCCAGACCGCAAACCTCCTGCAACCGCCAGGCGAAGAGCAGGCGATGTTCTTCAACCAGGAGCTGAGCTGGCTGCAGTTCAACCTGCGAGTCCTGGAAGAGGCGCTCCGCACCGACACCCCGCTGCTCGAGCGCGTGCGCTTCCTCTCGATTTTCGCCAACAACCTCGACGAGTTCTTCATGGTGCGCGTCTCCGGCCTGCGCGGTCAGCTCACCGGTGGCGTATACGAGAGCCCGCCCGACGGCATGACACCTGCTCAGCAGCTCATGGCCATCCGCGAGATCCTCACGGGCCAGCTCTCGCAGGTCGCCGACTGCTGGTCGACCGACCTCACTCCCAAGCTGCGGGAGCAGAACATCAACGTCCTCAACTACAAGGCGCTCAACAGCGAGCAGGTCGAAGCTCTGCGTGAGTACTTCGCGCGAGAGGTCTTCCCCGTCCTCACGCCACTGGCGTTCGACCCGGCGCATCCGTTTCCCCACATCTCTAACCTCAGCCTGAACCTCGCAGTCGTGGTGACCGATGCGAAGGGACGCGAGGGCTTCGCGCGCCTCAAGGTCGCGGACGGCCTGCCGCGCCTCGTGCCGGTGCCCGGTCAGGGCAACTTCGAAGCATCGACACTGCCGGGCCAGGCAGAAGTGGGCGGCAACTTCGTCTGGATGGAAGATGTCGTCACCGCCAACCTGGACATGCTTTTCCCGGGCGTGAATGTCGTGGACGCCTACCCCTTCCGGATCACGCGCGATGCCGACTTCGACATGAAGGACGACGGCGCTTCCGACCTGCTCACGAACATCGAAGAGCTGATCGAGATGCGGCACTGGGGCGCCGTGGTACGGCTGGAGCTGGACCATCAGACGCCCGACCGCATCCGCGACATCCTCATGCGCAACCTGGACCTCACGCCGGACCAGGTCTACCTCTCGAAGGAGCATCTGGGCTTTGCGGACCTCTCGGAGCTGTGCCGCATCGACAGGCCGGACCTGAAGTACGCACCGCACATCCCTCACATACCGGAAGAGGTGGCGAACCGCAGCTCCATGTTCGACCTGATTACGGACGAGGGCATGCTGCTCTACCACCCGTACGACAGCTTCATGCCCGTGGTCGACCTGATCCGCGAGGCTGCGAACGACCCGCAAGTGCTCGCCATCAAGCAAACGCTCTATCGCGTCGGCGCCAACACCCCGATTGTCGATGCCCTGAAAGAGGCGCGGCAGAACGGCAAGCAGGTCGCCGTGCTTCTGGAGATCCAGGCCCGCTTCGATGAGGAGAACAACATCGCCTGGGCCCGTCAGCTTGAAGACGAGGGCGTGCACGTGGTCTACGGCGTCCTGGGCCTGAAGACGCACGCAAAGATGAGCCTCATCGTGCGGCGCGAGACGGACGGACTTCGTCGTTATGTCCACTTGAGCACCGGCAACTACAACACGGTGACCAGCCGCCTGTACACGGACATCTCCTTCCTGACCAAGGACCCGGAGATCTGCGCCGATGTGGGCGAGGTGTTCAACTCCCTTACGGGCTTCTCCAGCCAGGAGCACTTCCGCAAACTGCTCGTGGCGCCGCGCAGCCTCCGCTCCGAGATCATCGCCCGCATCGACCGCGAGGTCTCTCGCCAGCAGGAGCATGGTGATGGCTACATCGCCATGAAGATGAACGCGCTGGTGGACCGCGCCTGTATCTATGCCCTGTACCGCGCCTCGCAGGCCGGCGTGAAGATCGATATTCAGGTGCGCGGCATGTGCTGCCTGCGCCCCGGCGTGCCGGGCCTGAGCGAGACAATCGACGTGACGTCGATTGTCGGGCGCTTCCTCGAGCACGTCCGCATCTACTACTTCCGCAACGGCGGCGAGGAGGAGCTGTTCCTCGGCAGCGCGGACCTCATGCCGCGCAACCTGGACCGCCGGGTCGAGACCGTCTTCCCCGTCGAGTCGAAACGACTGCGAAGCCGCATCCTGCACGAGATCCTGGAGGTACACCTGCGCGACAATGCCCAGGCCCGCCGCCTGTTGCCCGATGGTTCTTACGAGCGCGTGGCAATTCCGGAGGGCGAACACCCCTTGAACTCGCAGGAGTGGATGATGACGCACTGGCGAGGTGGGACTTAGCGCGGAAGGGTTCTAGACTGGGAATATGAGCGAGGCCACGGACTTCCCGCATACCGTCGCCTTCATGGACTTTGGCACCAACTCCGTGCGGCTGCTCGTTGTGCGCGTCGAATCCAACCAGTCCCTGACCGTCCTTCAAAAGCTGAAGGAAACCGTACGCCTGGGTGAAGACGAGTTCGCCGACGGCAAGCTCAAGCCCGAGGCGATCGAGCGGGCGACGGACGCCGCGGTACGCTTCGCCAACACTGCCCGCTCGGCCGGCGTCGACGAGTTCGTTGCCGTCGCCACTGCCGCCACGCGAGAAGCCCAGAACGCCGGCGCGCTTCTGAGCCGCATCAAAGCCGAGGCCGGCATCGACGTGCGCGTTGTCTCCGGTCAGGAAGAAGCGCGCTTGATCTATCTCGGCGTCGCCAGCGGCATGGAGATCGGCGATCATCTGACCTTCTTCATCGACATCGGTGGCGGCTCTACAGAGACGTCCGTCGCCAACCAGAACGAGCACTTCTACCTCCACTCTCACAAGCTCGGCGCCATCCGGCTCAGCAACCTGTTCCTGGGCGACGCGAAAGACCCCATAAGCAGCCGTGAGTACGAAACCGTGCGCGCCTACATCCGCCGCAGCGCCGCATCGACCCTGCGCGAGCTCACGGACTTCCCGATCGAGATGGCTGTCGGCAGCTCCGGCACGATCGAGAGCCTGGCCGACGTTGCCTCGCGCCTCAAGGACTCTTCGAGCGAGCCGGGGCGCATGACCTACCGGGACCTGCAGAGCACGATCCGTATGCTGTGCTCGCTCTCGCTGGAAGAACGCCGCCTCGTCCCGGGCCTGACGCCCACCCGCGCCGACATCATCATCGGCGGCGCTGCCATCCTCGATGTGTTCATGGAGGAGCTGGCGCTGCCCGAGATCCGCGTATCCGACCGCGGCCTGCGTGACGGCCTGCTGGTTGACTACCTGCAGCGCCACCAGAAGACCGATCTGTTCTCCGAGCTGGCGCCGCGGGAACGTAGCGTGCTGCAGCTTGGCCGCACCTGCCGGTTCAACGAGGAGCACGCGCGCACCACGGCGGAGCTGGCGTTGTCGCTGTTCGATAGCGCCAGACAGTGCGGCCTCCACCACATGGGCGACTGGGAGCGCGAGATGCTGGAGTACGCCGCTCTCCTGCACCACATCGGCTCGTTCCTCACCTACTCTGGCTACCAGAAGCACAGCTACTACCTGATTAGCAATGCCGACCTTCTGGGCTTCGACCAGGTGGAGATCACGATGATGGCACTCAGCGTGCTGCACCATCGCAGCTCAGTGCCGCGTAAGGGCTCGCCGGAGCTCAAGGCCCTGGACAGTGCCACCCAGGACACGATGCGCTACCTGAGCACCTTGATCCGCATGGCCGAGAACCTCGACCGCAGTCAGTCGCACAACGTAACGAGCGCACGGCTGGTTCCCGCCGAGCCCGGCCGAGTGACACTGGAAGTCGACGCGGCGCACGACCCGCAGGTCGAGCTCTCCGGGGTGGAAAACCAGCGCGAGGCCTTCGAGAAGGTGTTCGGCGTTTCGTTAAACGTTCAGGTGCTGGCGAAATCTTAAAGACTTAGCGATTCTGATCGAGTAGTCTGTGCGCCGATGTTGGGTGCACTGGTCGCCGTCCTTGCCTCGTTCTCGTTCAGCCTGAGCAACGTCACGATCCGCCGCAGCGTGACGAAAGCCCCGGTCGCCTATGGAGCGATCGCGACGGTGATCCTCGGCGTCCCCATGTTCTTCATTGCCTGCCTCTTAACGGGGCAGATCTTTCGCGTCGATGAGCTGGCGCTTTCCAGCTACGGCCTTCTCGCGGCGGCGGGCCTCGTCCACTACGTCGTCGGGCGCTACTTCAACTACGCATCCATCGAGGCCATCGGTGCGGCCCGCGCGGCGCCGATCAACACGCTCGGCCTACCGTACAGCATCCTCATCGCCTTCATCTTCCTCGGCGAAGGCGTGTCGTTCGGCATGCTCATCGGCATCGGTCTGATCATGGTCGGTCCCGCGATCATGGTGGAGCGCCGGCAACCGGCCAGAACGCCCGTGGCCTCCGGTGCTACGCCAAGCACCGCCGAAGTAGCGGCAGAGGGCTTCCAGCTGCGGCAGGCAGAGGGCTACTTCTTCGCGCTGGTTGCTGCCGCTGCCTACGGCACTTCGCCCGTCCTGATCAGGTCTGCGCTGGAGGGCCAAAGCGAGCTGTCGCTGCTGGGCGGCGGCATCTCATACGTCGCCGCGGGAGCCTTCCTGCTCGCCAGCCTGGCTTTGCCTTCGCGCCGTCACCTGGCTAAGGCGCTGGAGCCGGCCACCCTGCGAGTGTTCGCGCCGCCCGCGTTCTTCGTATTCTTCGCGCAGCTCCTGCGCTTCCTGGCCCTCTCGCTGGCCTCAGTCGCCGTTGTCGCGACGCTGATGCGCTTTGGCTCCGTGTTCACACTCGCCATGTCGTGGTACCTGAACCGCGACCTCGAGAAGATCACGTTGCGCGTGGTCGGCGGCGTCCTGGTTACGCTCCTTGGCGCCGTACTGCTGGTCGTCGCGAGCTAGCCGGCTGCTGCTGCGTCCGACTGCAGGCCTTCCAGCGCGTCCAGCGTATCGCTCAGGTGCTTGCCAATGGCGAGGTCATGGCGGAAGGCAGCCCGTATCGTCCCCTGCTTATCGATGACGTAGGTGATGCGGGGCTGGATCAGGGGCAGCATGCTCTTCACGTCGTAAAGCGCACGCACCTTGCCGTCGCGATCCGAAACCAGTGGGAAGCTCAGCGAGTTCGATTGCTTGAAGGAGCGGTGGGACTCCTCTGAATCGCCGCTGACGCCGATGATCACCGCGTCGTAGGCGCCGATGGCCGAATAGTTGTCACGAAACGAGCATGCCTCGGCCGTGCATCCGCTCGTCCCGTCCTTGGGATAGAAGTACAGGACGACGTTCTTCTGACCTCGCATCGCGGCGAGGTGGAACTCGCTGCCATCATCCAGTCGCCCCGTGAAATCCGGTGCTTCAGAGCCTACCGAAAGCATTAGTCCCTCCCCGCCGGCCAGGTCCCCATCGCCTGGCGCATGATTGCCAGCTCACCGACGTGATACGCGTTGTGGTCGGCGATGATCAGGATCTCGCGCAGAATCGTGTGATCGCCGCCCCAGGGAATCGGCGCGTAGAGGTCCGTTTTCGGGTTCTCAACGATGGCGATCAACTCATCGAGCTCGCGCAGGAACACCTCGATGGTCTTATCCCAGTCCTCGGCTGAAGCGGTGGCGCCCTCCGGAGGCCAATAGCCTGCCGGGTGCGGTTGCGCTTCGTAATCAGGGTTCGTGCAGTACTCCAGGATGTCGTGCTGCGTGAGGCGCAGGTGCTCCAGTAGCGCCCAAGAGGAGTACGTGCCGTTGGGAAACGCCTCATTGATGCGCTCCAGCGGGAAGTCGGCGACAGCCTGCTGAAACGGCATGTGCGCGCCTCGCCCCCGCAATCGCTGCACAAGCTGGTCCCGAATCAATGCTTCGTTGTCCACTTCAGTCTCCTTCCAGCCGCTCCTCCAGTGTATCTCGCTCGACCTGTGCTAGGCCGTATCTATGATTCCTATAGACATCGTCTTGAAAAACTTACTCAAATCTCCTACCGTTAGAAGTACCAAACGCGCTGCTCCTCCGGGTCTTTTCTACCGACCGGCCCTACTGGCGCTTCGAACGTTTGCAGTAGGCGAGTTCGGTTCGGCCAATGCTGGCCACCCGACGAGAGAGGAAGCACCCATGAGCCACAGCGTATCCACAATTCGTCAGACATTTCCCACGAAGCTTGCAACCCAGGTTCAGTCCCAGTTCGCATACTTTGCGCACAAGGACCTGACCACCTTCACTTACGAACGGGTCAAGAGCGATTTCAGGGGCGCAAAGACAGACCTGACCGTCTTCAACCCGGATGGCAAGCTTGTGCTGCACGGCCGGGACTTCGGCGACAGGACGTTCTTCTGGCAGGACCAGAACAACCCCGGTTAACAAGCCGGTTCGCTAAACCGATCCCGTAAACCACTTGCGCCGGAGGCAAATCATCTAGATTTGCCTCCGGCGTCTTTTTGTCCGATAAGAGCCCGCAAATTCCTCTTTCAAATGGAGAGATGTTTCGGCCTCAAATGGACTGAGAAATCTTTATGATTTTTGACACAAAGTAACGGGTCAGTCAGGCAAAGATGTGTCGATATTTAAGTGGATTCCGATCGCAGTGGCCTCATATTCGCCATTGTGATCCTATCGGATCCTCAATCACGGGCGTCGGGAGGACACAGACGTGACCAGAGACGATGCCAACTTCACTTTCCGGATCCTTCTCGTCGAAGATCACGAACCTGACGCTGTCGCAATCAGGCGTCTGGCCGATCGGATCGAATTCCCTATAACGGTCGAGGTCGCGCCGGACGGGGAGGCAGCGCTGGCTTATCTGCTGGTCGCGCCGGAGTCGGAAGAAGACGAGCCGCGACCGATGCCCCATCTTCTCCTCCTGGACATCGGCTTGCCACGTACGTCGGGCATCGAGGTTCTGCGTCAAGTCAAGAGCGCGGCTCACCTGGAAGACGTGCCGGTAATCCTACTTAGCGGCACGGACGATGCGCTTCTGGTGCGCCAGGGCAAGGAGATCGGCGCCTACACGCAGATTCCGAAGCCGCTCAGCAGCACCGAGTTCGACTGGATGGTCAAGAGCATCCGCAACTACTGGACGCGTCTTGCAAACATTGCCGCCAACTTCGACCTGGAGCGCTAACTACACGGGAGCCGATCGGCCGGTCAGTCTTGAGTACGAGACCGATGAATCTGATCCCACAGTGCGTCCGCACCGCTTTCGTCGACCAGCTTCTCGGCTTCACCCAGAATGTCTCGACTCGGGTCCGTCAACAGCCACAGGAATCGCTCGACAATCGACGGGTCCCACTGAGATCCGGCGCCTTGTGACAGTTGTCTCATTGCTTCTTGCGGTAGCTTCTTGTGGCGATAAGGGCGTTCAGAAGTCATTGCATCAAATGCATCGACAATACTCACAATTCTCGCGAGTATTGGGATCTCTTTCCCACTCAACCCATCCGGGTAGCCAGTACCATCCCATCGTTCGTGATGATGCCTGACAATTGGACTGACTTCTTCGACAAGCCTCAGTGGCGAACATAGCGATTCTCCGATGATGGGATGACGCTTGATACTGGCCCAGTCCTCGTCTGTCAAAGGAACGTCCTTAACGAAGACATCCGCCTGCACCGCCAGCGTCCCGATGTCATGCAGTACCGCCCCAAGACGCACAGCCGAGATCTGAGGCCACTTCATGCCCAGGGCTATACCGAGCTCTGTCGCGAAGAATGCCATGCGCCGTAGATGCCCCGCACCATCACCGTTGGCCTCCACCGACGCCGCGAGCGCTACAAGCGCGTGCTCGTCGGCGCGCTGTCGCGCCACCTGCTCGCGGAACCGATGTACAGCGTCTCGCAAGCATTGGGAGAGAAGGTCAGAGCTCAAGCCATCTTTGGACAGGTAGTCGTACGCACCGGTGCGAATGGCCAAGACGGCGATCCGGGCGTCGTTCTCGCCCGTGAGCAGGACGGCGGGAGCCTCCAGCGTTTCGCGAGCGCGTAGCAGGAAGGCGAGGCCATCCTCCCGGGGCAAGCGATGATCCAGCAGCAGGACATCGTAGGGCTTCTCGGCCATCATCAATTCGGCTTCTTCGATCGAGGAGGCGGATTCGACGAGGAAAGATGCATCGCGGATAGTTGCCGCGAGCCGGCGGATGATGAGGACATCGTTGGGGTTGTCATCAACGACGAGTGCGCGGATGGGCTCCGTCAACGGCTGACCGAGTGAGCGCATGGAGCCCTGGGGTTCAGGTTGAACTGCACCCGTCATCGTAGACATGCCAATCAGGCCGCCCTGGGCAATCTGGCCATGTTGAGCCAGTACTCGCCCAGGACTTCCAGCGTGCGTATCGACTCCTCGAAATTAACGGGCTTCTGAATATAGGTGTTGGCGCCCGCCGCGTAGCACTGCTCGACGGTCTCCTGGCGGTCAGACGAGGTGAGCATGACGACCGGGATGCTGGCAAGGCCCGGGTTCGCCCGCATACACTGCAGCACTTCCAGACCGGACCGCTTCGGCATGTGATAGTCGAGGAGGACGATGTCGGGTCGCGGGGCCACGCCTTGCTGATACTGGTTACGGTGCATCAGGTAATCCAGGGCTTCGTCGCCATCGCGGGCGATCCGGAGGTCGACCCAGGGCTCCACGCGTTGGAAGGCCCGCTCGGTAATCGTGACGTCGTCCGGGTTGTCCTCCACCAGCAGCACGACAGCGATCTTCTTTGGCCCCACTTCGCTATCCCGTCTAGGCCGCGGCCGAGAGCGCATCGACGCCCGCCCGGATGGCCGGAAGGGTGAAGAAGAAGGTTGAGCCCTCACCCAGTTTAGATTCAAGCCAGATACGTCCCCCCATTGACTCGAGGGCGTGCTTGACGATGGCCAGGCCAGCACCGGTGCCTTCGTACTCCTCTCGCGTATGAAGACGCTGGAACACGCCGAAGACCCTCTCCTGGTATTGCGGTTCGATGCCGATACCGTCGTCTGCCACATACAGAGTTACCTCTCCACCGGTGCTGATCAGTTGACCCACTCGTATCGTGGGCTGCGCGTTCTGGTTGAATTTGAGGGCATTGCCGATCAGGTTCGTGAGTATCTGGCCGATGCGGGTTGCATCTCCCACGGCAGATGGCAGAGGCGTATCCAGGAGCACGACGGCATCGCGATCCCCGATGCCGACCTGCAGGTTCTGCAGCACCCTCGTGAATACCGCGGTCAGGTCCACCTCCGTCTGCTCTGGCGCCATTTGACGCAACCGCGAGAGCACCAGCAGGTTTTCGACCAGGCTCTTCATGCGGTCGCTGGCCTGAACGAGCGTGTCGAGATACTCCTTACCCTGGTCGTCCAACTCGTTGCCGTAGTCCTCCAGGAGGAAGGTGCTGAAAGCGCCGACGGTCCGAAGCGGTTCTTTCAGATCGTGCGAAACGCTGTAGGTGAACTCCTCCAGCTCGCGGGTCTTGCGCTCAAGCTCCCGTACCGTCTGCTGTAGCGCCATATCGATGTGCCGGCGTTCGATGGCGTATCGCATCGTCCGCACCAGCTGTGGGCCATCGAACGCCCCTTTGACGAGGTAGTCCTGGGCGCCGGCCTGGATCGCCAGTGCCGGCAGCTCATCGCCAGCCGAGCCCGTCAGTACGATGATGGCTGAATCGATGGACTTCGGGTTGAGTACCCAGAGTGTCTCCATACCAAGGCTGTCCGGCAGCCCGAGATCGAGGAGGACAGCGTCGAAGTCCTGGTTCGCGAGCTCTGCTTCGGCCTCCATACGTGACTTCGCCCAGATGATGTCGAACTCACCGGCGGCTTCCTCTTTCAGAAGCGCCGCAGCGAACCGGGCATCCGCCCGATTGTCCTCGACCAGCAGTACGCGTGTCTTCATTCTCGACTCATTTCTAGGCGGCATGAGGCAGCTTGACCAGGCAGAGCCAGTAGTCTTCCAGCCCCTTGATTACCGCGATAAATTCATCCAATCCCAGTGGCTTGACGACGTAGCTGTTGGCATGCAGCCCGTAGGACTTGAGCACGTCCTCATCAGCTTCGGATGTGGTCAGGATCACAACTGGAAGATGCGTCAGCAGGGGATCCGCTCGGATCTCGGTCAGCACCTCCCGGCCGTCCTTCTTTGGCATGTTGAGGTCCAGGAGCAGGATGTCCGGACGAGGCGCGTTCTCGTAGGCGCCCTCACGGCGCAGGAAGAGCATCGCCTCCTCACCGTCCGGGACGTGGTTGAGCGTGTTCCATACCTTGGCATCCCGCATGGCCAGCTGGGTAAGGCGGACATCCGCCAGGTTGTCTTCCACCATCAGGATCTCGATGGGCCTCGGGTGTTCCTGTCCCGGCATGGGCCTTCTTCCTCCCTGTTGCGGGTCGCCCGGTGCTTCGACCCGTGCGATTTGATAAGCCTCGCGCTCCGTCATGCACTGGCCCCCTCTGATTTGTCTGTCACGCTGCCACACTCTCTTGATGCGGCACGGTCTGCTTCACTGCGGCGCCTTCCAGGTTGAAGCTGAATCGAGAGCCCTGGCCTGGAGCGGACTGCACAGCAAGCTCCCCGCCGTGCCGCTCCACGATGCGTTTGCACACGGCCAGACCGATGCCAGTGCCCTTGTACTCGCTGCGAGCGTGCAATCGCTGGAAGATGACGAAGATGCGCTTTTGGTGCTCCGGCGCGATACCGATGCCGTTGTCGGCGACGGTGATCTGCCAGTCGTCCTCGGATCGTTCACAGGAGACGTGCACTTGCGGCGCCTCCGGGCCGTGAAACTTGATCGCGTTGCCGATGAGGTTGAGCATCAGCTGGCCCAGTTGACCCTTGTCGCCCATGACCATCGGTAGCTCGTCGCGGGTGACGACGGCGTTCGCGTCCTCGATTGCCATCCCGAGGTCGTGCAACGCCAGGTCGACGACCTCGTTCATGTCCACCGGCCCGAAGGCTTTGGCGCGGGTGCCGACACGTGAGAAAAGCAGCAGGTCGTTTATCAGGACCTGCATGCGCTGAGCGCCTTCCACGGCGTAGCCGATGAACTCGTCTGCTTCTTCGTCCAGTTGCCCTTGATAGTGACGGGCCAGTAGTTGCGTGTAGTTGCCCACCATGCGCAGCGGCTCCTGCAGGTCGTGCGAAGCGACGTAGGCGAACTGCTCCAGTTCCCCGTTGGAGCGCTGGAGCTCGCCAACCGACTGAATAAGCGCCTCGTTGCGCTGCGCCAGCTCGCGAGTGCGCTCGGCGACTTTGGCCTCCAGCTCCGTGTTGAGGCGTCGCAACCGTTCTTCATCGCGACGGCGCTGCGTCAGATCTCGGGTGACGCGTGAGTAGCCCGTGAGGCGGCCATCGGCATCATGCATTGCTGTAGTAATCGCGCTGCCCCAGTAACGGCTTCCATCCTTGCGTGTCCGCCAGCCCTCTCGCTCCACGCGTCCGTCGCGCGCGGCCAGCGATAGCTCCTCTTCCGGACTGGTGCGTATGAGGTCTTCCGGCGGATAGAAAGTGAGCAGGTGACGACCGACGATCTCATCGGCCGTGTATTGCGTGAGTCGCCGGGCACCCTCATTCCAGGAGCTGACGACACCGTTCTTGTCCAGGGTAAAGATGGCGTAGTCCTTGATACCGGAGATCATCTGTGCGAACAGGATGTTCACGGACTCGGCCTTCGAAAGGACGTAGGCCTCCCACATCAGGAACGTAACCGCGGTCCAGACGATGACGAAGACCATCAGCGTGACGCCGACTTCGGCTGTGAACCAGCCGTGGACCTCCGCGTAGTGACGTGCAAAGCCGATCGCGGGCGGCACGATAAGCAGGAAGGGCAATCGAGCCCGCAGGCGAGCGCCACCCATGCTCTGCCGCCAGATAAGGCTCGCCGGGCCTACCTCCGACATGGACAGGAACACGCCTATCGCCAGGACGAAGAACAGCGTGCTCGTCGCCAGTGACATGGGTGTGTAGCCGGTGATGTGGGTCACCTCATCCACGTTGTAGAGGTAGCCCAGGATTGCAAGCGACGCGATCATGGCCGCGACGACCAAAGTGGGCACGCAGACCCACGCTCGCAAGACCCTGACGTTGAGGCAAACGATTGCCAGGCCCGCGAAGAGGAAGGCGGCGGCAGTCTGACTGGGCATTCGACCAGGGTCGCCGACGCCAGAGCGGTCCGACACCAACGCCTCATCGATGCCCGTATGCCAACCGAACGCGTAACCACCCAGCGTGAGGCCGGAAATGACCAGCACGACCGCGGCTAGCCCCGCGCCGGCAAAGGAGCGCGTCGATCCGCGTGGATTAACGAAGGTGAGCCAGGCCCCGACTCCCAGCAGCAGGAAGCAAAGCGCCGTATTCGCCTTCAGTGCCATCCAGTCCGGGTAGACCTTGTCCAACAAATCGATCTTGAGAACCCAGGAGACAAGGAAGACGCTTGCCACCACGGCCGTCACTGCCACGCTGAGAACCGGGATGACCACCCAGGGCCTGTGACTAACGGGGCGAGGCATTCCGCGAAGCACTTGCTCAACGCCGGGCCGAACCATCGCCGCCGCCCCTTCCGTGTAATTCATCCTTAACCCGAGCTTTCGTTTAGTGTGCTAACGACCGGGCAGGTCCCCGTACTCTTCCAGGGACGACATCGACCGGCTTGTCTGATACTCCATAAGGAAACGCACCAGGAGCCGAGTGAGCAGGAGATTGGGTCGGAAGTGTAGTGCGGCAGCGTCGTATTGGCCGGAACTGAAGAGGAGACGGAAACCGTCCGCGAAGAGCTGGATCACCTCGCGCGGGCTGGCGCCCTGGTTGAACAGTATCTCGATGAGATGACTCTCTTCGCTCTCGGGGATGTCCGGGAAGAGCTCGATGGAGCGTCGGATGTAGTAGCCGAGGGCGTCGCGTGCCTCACTCCACGCCAATTGCACCTGCGGCGTCAGTCGCACGCCAACCCCCACCTGAGCTGACATGTAATAGTCGAGCAGCCAGCGGATTTCGGACTCGAAGGCTGCGAAGGCGTCGGTGGGGACCGGAGCCGACAATTCTGCCGCCCGCCGTTGCTCCCGCTCACGCAGGCAGCGCTGCATGGCCTGCATGATTGCGGAAGTCGTGAAATCGTCCTTGCTGATGTACTCCTGTGCGCCCAGCTTCATCGCGTCGGCGGCAACATGCTCGTCGCGTGCGCCGGTCATCATCATGACCACGGTCTTGGGGTGGAGCTGCCGGATCTGCTGCAGCAGTTGCAGGCCGCTCATATACGGCAGGACGTAGTCGATGATGGCGATATCGACCTCACGCTTGTCCATCTTTTCAAGGGCAGCTTCGCCCGTCTGAGCCGTCATCGTGCGGGAAATGCCGTAGCGATCCAGCGCTCGTGTGGCCAGCGTCAGGTCTGAACGATTGTCATCAACGACCAGCACTGTCAGGTCCTGCTTACGCAGGGGTTCTAGACCGATTACCTGACTGCCACCGCCGGAGTTGCGTCTCAGGAGATTCAATGCCGCCTCCTCGTAAGTAAGCTTCCTTACCTTTTCTCGCCTCTAGTATCGACCGTCTAGATGAAAATATTTAGGGGATCTAAGCGTGATTCTCAAGCGCATTGCTAAAAGCTTAAAAGTTGTAATGGTAAATTATTACCATAGGAGGGAATCAGTCCAGGATCACGTGCTCCCGCATCACGACAACCGGGATCGGCAGTTCGAAAGTCGCTGCGGAATCAGTGCCGGCGTCCGTCGGCGCCGCATCAGGTGAGCGGCCGAGCAGGGGGCGAGGGAAGTCTTCCATGGTCTCAAACCAGGCTTCGGCCACGCCGTCATAAGCGGGATGTCGCGCCGTTTCGTATGTCTCCGGCAGGGCGTGGCACTGGATGTAACGCACCATGGTCGTGAACTCGGCAGCCACGAGAGGACCGTGGACGTCTCGCCAATGTGACTGCATGTGCTCCACGCTGGTGCCCTGCCTGCGCGTCAGCAGGCTGGCGAACTTGATTAGCGACTCGCGGTCCCGAGGCGTGCGGGCATCTTCGAGAATCGGCACCTCGGTGGTGAACAGCGCGGCGACGGAGCCGATGAAGTTGGGGCTGTCGGCGCGGGTCGCAGCCCACTCAGGCGATGCTTCGGCCGCCTCCAGGGCGTCCATGTCGTCGTACCAGAACTCGGCCAGCCCATCGAAGGCGGGCGAATAGTTCAGCACCTCTCCCGGGATGGTGGTCGACACGATATAGCGAAGCAGGCCTGGCGCCTTCATCGCCAGCGGCGCGTGGACGTTGAGCCAGTGAGCATGGAACGCCTCCAGGCTCATGCCATCCTTGCGCTTCACGAAGCCCATCCGCTTGATCATGACTCCCCCAGTTTCGGATACAGGGCTGAGGCCGCAGACCCTGGAGTCTCGGTCGCCCAGGCTTGTCGGGCTACAGCGACTTCGTGTTGCCCCAGCCGTCCCAGTAAGTGACCGACTCGACCGGCTTGCGCGTGGTGGGGCCGAAGCGCTCGCCCTCGGCCGGGAAGCCCACCGGGATAACCGCGACCGGCCGGGAGTCCTCCGGCAGCCCGAACTCCTGACGGAGGACCGGCTCGATAGCAATGTTAAAGGTCGTCATCAGCGTGCCGAGGCCGAGTGCGCGGGCCGTCAGCATCATGTTCTGCACCGCGCCGTAGATAGACGAGCCCGCGAACAGGTTCGTCATGTCGCTGCTCGGCGACGTGGGGTTCACGAGACAAGGGATGATCAGACACGGTGCCTGCATCACGTTCTCGCGGAAGGCGATAGACGCCATGCGCATGCGACGGCGCGTCGGGTCGAACTTCATCGCCTCTGCGCGCCGCTCGTCGGCGTCGGTGTTACCCGCCGCAACGGCATCGGAGATCACCTTGCGCTTCGCGGGGTCGGTCACGACGAGAAAGGCCCAGGGCTGTGTGTTACCACCGCTCGGCGCCCGGATCGCGGCATCGATCATGCGCCAGATCATCTCCTGCGGAACCGGATCCGACTTGAATCGCCGGATGGCGCGCTGGGTGTGTACTACCTCGAAGAAGTCCATGGATGCCCTCGTCCCTAGTCGCTTCGTGTTCGCGTTCGCCGTATTGTAGGGCCGCCTCGCGAACGGGCAACAAGGCCGGAGGATGCAGTTGTGCAGGCTGAAAGGGAGGGAGCGGGGGACGCGACCGGTTACCAGAGCCGCGGCCCCCTTGAGGGAGATGCTCGTCTCACCCGCTTCGAGCATAGGCCGGCCCGGATCCGCCCGCATGCGCCATTGCGCCCGATATCAATAGGCCGAACGGCAGGTTGCATTTCGGCGAGATGTTGGCCCCGGCTTTGCCCGGTTCGCACCAAGTCCGATCTAGAATCGAGCCAGGCAACGAGGTTGGGAGGAGAACACGGCTATGGCAACCGAAACGCGGTCTGAGGCGACGCAGCAGGCAGACCTGAAGCACATCACCCACTACATCGATGGCAAGCCGGTGGCCGGCACGTCCGGGCGTTCAGGCCCCGTGTACAACCCGGCGCTCGGTGTGCAGTCCGGCAGCGTCGACTTCGCTTCGGTCGAGGAGGTCGATGCCGCCGTTGCTTCGGCGAAGGCCGCTTTCCCGGCCTGGCGGTCCATGTCGCTCGCCCGCCGGGTCGAGATCATGTTCAGGGTACGCGAGCTCTTCTCGCAGCACCGTGAGGAGCTCGCCGCCATCATCACGTCCGAGCACGGCAAGGTGCTCTCAGACGCATCGGGCGAGATCGCACGCGGCCTCGAGAACATCGAGTACGCGTGCGGCGTTCCGGAGCTGCTCAAGGGCGGCTTCAGCGAGCAGGCCAGTACCGGCGTCGACGTCTACTCGATCCGTCAGCCCCTTGGCGTCGTGGCCGGCATCACACCGTTCAACTTCCCCGGCATGGTGCCGATGTGGATGTTCGCCAACGCCCTGGCCTGCGGGAACTGCTTCATCTTCAAGCCGTCGGAAAAGGACCCCAGCGCCTCACTGTTCATGGCGAAGCTCCTGAGCGAGGCCGGCGTACCGGATGGCGTGTTCAACGTGATCCAGGGCGACCGAATCGCCGTCGAGCGCCTGCTGGAGCACCCCGACGTCGCGGCGATCAGCTTCGTCGGCTCCACACCGGTCGCGAAGAGCATCTACGAGACCGCGACCCGCAACGGCAAACGCGTGCAGGCCCTGGGCGGCGCCAAGAACCACATGGTCGTCCTGCCCGACGCCGACATCGATGCCGCCGCGGATGCCGCCGTCTCAGCCGCTTACGGTTCCGCCGGCGAGCGCTGCATGGCGATTTCGGTCTGCGTTGCTGTCGGCGACGTGGGTGACAGGCTGGTCGCAGCGATTAACGACCGATTGCAGAAGGTGAAGATCGGCGTCGGGACCGACCCCTCCTCGGAGATGGGCCCTCTCGTCACCAAAGAGCACCGCGACAAGGTTGCCGGCTACGTGGAGACCGGAGCGAAGGAGGGCGCGAAGGTCGTCGCGGACGGGCGCGAGATGAAGTTCGAGAACGGCGGCTTCTTCCTCGGCTGCTCTCTGCTCGACGACGTGAAGCCCGGCATGAAGGTCTACGAGGACGAGATCTTCGGCCCGGTGCTCTCCGTTGTGCGCACCGACAGCTTCGACGAGGCCGTGCAGCTGATCAACGACAACCCGTACGGTAACGGCGTTGCCCTTTTCACACGGGACGGCGGCGCGGCGCGCAAGTTCCAGTTCGAGGTCAAGGTGGGCATGGTCGGCGTCAACGTGCCGATCCCAGTGCCGGTGGGCTACTACTCCTTCGGTGGCTGGAAGTCCTCCCTGTTCGGCGACACCCACATGTACGGCCCCGACGGCGTCCACTTCTACACCCGCACGAAGGTGATCACCAGCCGCTGGCCCGATCCGGCCACGAGCAAGGTAGACCTGGGCTTCCCCCAGAACCGGGGATAGCCCAGGCAATGTTGAACAAAGAGAAAGAGGAGCCCGTTCTGGGCTCCTCTTTCGTTGATGGGCCTAGCCTAAATACTCAGGCGATCTGCCCGGCCAGCATGGAGGCCGCTTCTTCGCGCTGCCTCAGCAGGTCTACCTGCGCCTTCTGCTTCGCCTGGGCGATCGCTTCATCGACGGTCTTACCAGTCGCCGTCTCACGGTGCATGTGGTAGATCTCGGGCTTCCAGGGCTCCTCCGGCTCCTGGCCGGCCATGAGGTCCTTCGCAGCCTTCAGGAGACGGCGGCGAATGTGGATGATCTGGTAGTCCGAGCTGGCGAGGTGCTCCTTGTGGCGCTTCGCAATGGGTCCCCACTGGTTCTCCATCATGGCGATGTCCTGCAGCGGGAAGGTCTTGATGCCCGTGAAGGACATATTGCGCTGCGCCAGGCGGTCGACGTTGTAGTCGTTGAAGACGTTGTCCTTTGTCTTCCACGTGCCCGGGATCATCTCCGGGTGGGTCCAGCCACCGTGCTTGTACTCGGCAAGGTCGGCGTCGGAGATCGGGTTCCAGCTCCAGCGCAGGCGGTAGAACATGACGCTCTCGTTGTCGATCGGCACGCGCATGTTGCTGGAGAGATGACCCGGCATGGCGTTACCGGCGGTGCAGAAGACGGGCATCCACCAGGTCACGCCGACGCTGGCCGTCACGTTGCCATCGCCCTGCTCCATCTTGGAGATCGAGAGCACAGCGGCGTTGTAGTCCTCGAGGTCTGGATACGGCGCGTTGTTGTCTGTGATGCGGCGGTCTCCGACGACCTTCGGGTAAAGCTCGTCCGGGTTGGTGCTGTTCCAGCCGCGGTTTGAAGGCGAGCGGTAGTAGGTGCCCTGCGCCTGGCCGAAAGTCTCGTTCGCCGGCATGAAAGTGCTGTGCAGGAATCGAGCGTGGG
The DNA here is from genome assembly GCA_963731765.1 of uncultured Chloroflexia bacterium. Lineage (GTDB taxonomy): Bacteria > Chloroflexota > Dehalococcoidia > DSTF01 > WHTK01 > WHTK01. The sequence continues at coordinate 184,333 of CAVSWS010000013.1, read as the reverse complement.
TCGGGTCGTAGTCACCTTCCATAGCCTGCAGGTAGTTGCACTCCAGGCGGAATTTGGTGACGTAGCGGTTTTCCTTCGGCAGCTTGGTCCACGGGAAGTCAGGGAAGGGCGGCTGCTTCTCGGCCGGGCCCATGTAGGCCCAGATCAGGTCGCCGGCTTCCACGACCGGGTAAGCGACGGCCTTCACCTTGTGCTTGAACGTCTCACCCTCGGGCGCGTTCGGCAGGTCGGTGCACTGGCCGGTGATGTCGAATTTCCAGGCGTGGTAGACGCAGCGCAGACCGTTCTCTTCGTTGCGGCCGAAGAACAGCGGCGCGCCGCGGTGAGGGCAAAACGCATCCAGAAGGCCGACACGGCCCTCGGAGTCGCGGAAGGCGATCAGGTCCTCGCCGAGGGCTCTAACCCGCACCGGCTCGCAGTCCGGGCCCGGCAGCTCTTCCGAGAGCGCCACAGGCAGCCAGAAGCGGCGGAACAGCTCGCCCATCGGCGACTCCGGATCAGTATTGGTGACGATTTCGTTGTCTTCTTTGGACAGCATTTGCCATACCTCGCTAACTAGAGTGATCGCAGATTAGGTCCCGTCTTATCGCCTGTCAACGAATGTCGTTAAGTCTTGAGACACATTTTGACAAGTGCACAAACATCAGGCCACGAACGACAGACAAACGCACAACACGGCATGTGCAAGGCAGACCGCGCCCTCCGACACCACGTCGCGAGCTCGCGAATCGAAAGAAAGGCGAAGCAACCTCGCAGGCAATCCGGAGTATCGGACTGCGCTGAGGTTGCCATGGCTCGCAAGGCGGGGTGGGCCGGAGCGGTTCGCTAGCTCTCGAGAAACTCGATGACGGCGCGGGTCCAGTCCTCGGGGCGCTCCTGGAAGGTGCCGTGGCCGGCGCCTTCGAAGGTCACGACTTTCGAGTTCGGGATGCCGTCATTCATGACCTTGGCCATGCGCACGTCGTTCGTGTGGTCGTCCGTGCCCCAGAGGATCAGCGAGGGCGTCTTGATGTGGGGCAGACGTCGCGTCGTGTTGTAGCGAGAGCGCGTCAGCGGGTTGGACATATGGCGCATGACGTTCTGGAAGCCCTGCACGTGCTCCGGGTCCTTCACCTTGTCGAGCACTTCCTGGACCAGCTTGTCGCCGTTGATCTCGGGCGGCAACGTCGGCACGCGAGCACCCATCGTCTTGCGTACCTGCTCTTCGCTCGGTGGCTGCCACTCCACCATGCTTTCGAGCGGCCGCGTTTCGACGCCGCCCGCAGAAGACAGGACGACCTTGTTCAGCCGGTCCGGGCTCTCGTAGGCGAACAGGGTGGCGATCCAGCCGCCCATGGAGTGCCCGGCCAGGTTCGTCTTCTCGATATCGAGGGCGTCCATGAACTCGCGGATGTGGTCGACCAGGTAGGCGAAGGAGAACTCCTGCTGAAACACATCACTCGGTCCCCAGTTGAGGCAGTCAGGCGCCAGGACTCGGAAGTGCTCCGCTAGGGGGTGCATGATGTGGGCCCAGACGGCGCCGGAGTTATACACGTTGGCACCGTGCACGAGGATGAGGGGATAGCCGGAGCCCGCCTCGTAGTAGCGCGTCTTGCCGTGGCTTAGCTCCACGTACTTTTCGGTGATCGTCGTAGTCGCCGTAGTCGTCATCTTTACTCCTTTTCCGGGCCGGGGTCTGCGGCGACATTCTAGCCAAATTCCACACCTCGCAAACGCAAGAGCGCCCCATCGTGAATGATGGGGCGCTCTGCCAAGCGTGCAGCGGATTGCCTTAGCGGTTGTCCCAGCCGAAGGGATCTGACGAGCGGAGAGTCATGCCGTGCTCCTGAGGCTGGCTGGGGGTAATCGGCTCCTCGGGGCGCGGCTCCTCTTCGTTCACCTTGATCTGGAAGACGAAACGGTAGGGGCCGAGGCGCATCTCGTCACCATTGTCGAAGAACTCCCAGCCGGACGTCACGCCCGCAGTCGCCATCGCACTGAGAGCGGTGAGGCGGTGGTAGGTAATGCGGCCTCGCTGGATCCAGACGCGGGCTTCCTCTTCGGCGATCAGTCCGGATTCGTCCTCGACCTGGATGTCGACGTGCTTACCGGTGCCGACCGTGAGCGGCGCCTCTCCCAGTTCGTACTCGCGGGTGGTGTGCAGATCGCCCGCGAGAATGGCGCTCTCCCGCATGACGACGACGCGACCGCGATATGGGCTGGACGGCCGAGTAGCGGCGTCGGAACGCACGCGGGCAGGCCGCGCTGACACTTCCTGGGTTGACTGAGACATCTCCAGGCGCTCGCCCGGTTCCGGCGCCAACGATCTGGTCACGTATTCCGGCGCCATCGATAGACGCTTCTGAATCACGCGATACAGCGCGTAGGCAACACCGACGGCAATCAGCAGCAGAAGAATCGGCATGACCGGGAAGGAGGAGCCGCTCGGTTCTGCCCGTGGCGCTGCGGCGGGCGGCGGCACGAGGAACGACAGCTCGCCGTAGCCTTCACCGCCCTTGGCATCGAGGGTGCGGACGGCGAACTTGTACGTGCCGGTCTCGAGCGCGCTGGGAGCCAGGTCGTACGTCGCGGCGGCGTCACCACTTGCGACGACGTTGCCGTCCACCAGGAACTCGACGCTGGTGATGTCGCGACCTTCCGGCGCCACCACGCCCATCGTGGCGGCCTGCTTCAGCTCCCCGCCTGCAGCAAGACCCGTGATCTTGACCTCGTACGGCGGCGGTACTGCGCCTTCCAGCGGGCCGAGAGGTTGCTCGGACGAAGGGGTGCTGCCGCGGACCGCAGCCTCCACCTTCAACGTGCCATCCACCGTGCGGTCAACGGTGGGCGGGACTGTTACCTGTGCGCTGTAGTCGCTGAAGTAGCGGCGAACCACGCTTTTGGCAATGTCGGAGTATGTCGAACGCAGCTGGTCTGCCGATGCGGCCGGTACGTACTGGCCGCCCGTCTGAGAGGTGAGCGCGCGCAGGTAGTCAACGTCGACGCTGGGGCCCAGGCCGACGGCGATGACACGCGTGCCGGACTGCGCCGCGGCGGCGAGCGAAGCGTCCCGGTTCTGCAGGCCTTCGGTGGCAACACCATCGCTCAGGATAACGATGAGCCTGCCACCCTCCGGCGCGGTATTGGACGTATCGATCGCCGCGCTCACCGCGTCATACAGCGCGGTATCACCGAAAGCAGTCAGGCCGCCAGCGGCGGCGTCGAGCAGGGAGCGGTCGGACGTGAAGTCCTGGAGGAGCGTCACGCCGGTGGAAAACTTCATCAGGGCGATGCGGTCATCGGGTTCCATCTGACCGATGAAGTCTTTCACAGCGGACTGCGCCTGAGTAATCGGATTGCCGTACATGCTGCCGCTGACATCAACCAGCAGCACAATCGATGCAGGCTGACGGCCGTAGTTGGTCTTATCGATGCTGTCGACGGTCAGCGGCTTTCCGTCAAGCGTGACTTTCGTATCGGCCGGCGTCAGCGACGACTCCTGACCGGTATCATCCGTGACCGTGAAGTTCACCGTCATGCCGCCGATGTGCTCCTGCACGTCGTTGACCTTCAACTGAACCGGATCGGCGGCGAATGCGTTGCCAGCCAGAGCAATCGCGAGCACCGCGACCACGATGGGCAGGATTGTCTTTCTCACCTGGACACAATCTCCTCACCTCTGTTCTCGGTTGAAATGAGGGCTTTATGCAGGTCTCTGGCCTTCCCTGAACTTAATTTTCGCGAACGCTGACTGACTTGCCCTGGTTCGAACCTGAGCGTGGCCCTTTCGGCCGGGTAGACCCACCCGGCGCCGTCCGGGAACCAATCTACATTCCATAACAAATCTGCGAGCGCGGGGCTTTTTGCTCTAACGAGATCACTCCCGCGTGCCGAAAATCCCACAGACTCCTGCAGCCGCAGTTAAGGATGACGATGTTGGCAAAACTCCATTTTCCCGCCAAACCCCTGCTACTAACCCCGGTGCTCCTATCGATGCTCACCGCCGCGTGCGTATTCGGCGGCAACGACGCGAAGGACACACCAACGCCCGAAGCCACCGTGCCTTCAGCGCCGGCGATCGGCCGGAGTGGGGCCGAAGCGACGGCCACCCCTATCGGCGGAACTGAGGCGCGGCCCACGCGCGTGATCCCGACACCGGTAGCACCGACGGCAGGACCGGCGCAGAGCCCGATCGATGGGCTCGTGTCCGTCGTCTACACCTATCCGTTCATCTGGCCGGTCGAAGGCCCGATCACGAGCTTCATGAGCCCGGAGCACCCTAACGGAATCGACATCGGCCTGGAGAACAACGCCACCCGGACAATCCGTGCCGCCGCCAGCGGCACCGTCACTCACGCCGGCGGCGATAACGATCAGCCCCTCGGCATTTCCATCACCATCGACCACGGCAACGGCGTGACGACCGTCTACGGCCACCTGTCGCAGCTTCAGGTAAAAGTAGGCGACAAGGTTGAGATCGGCCAGACCATCGGCATCGGCGGCTCAACGGGCATCGCGACCGGCCCGCACCTGCACTTCGAAGTGCGCAAGAATGGCGATACGGTCGACCCGCTACACGTATTGCCGACCAGTGATAACGACACGGCCAGCTACAACATCGATTGCGCCACCACGCCCTTCACCCTGCCATCCGGCGCTGAAGCCCTGCTGGACTTTTCGGGGGTCCTCAGTACGGATGAAAAAATTACGGACGTGAGCACAACATCGAAGAATGGTGGCCCGTCCCTCGACTACTCCATTGCCAACAACACCGAGGTCCAGCTCAAGAGCGCTATCGACTTCGATGGTCCCAACGAGGTGGACAGCTACGCTCTCCAGGTCACCGTCGATTACCACGGTGACCACAATCAGCTCGAATGCCCCTTCACGGTGCAGCGCCAGGACGTACCAACGACGTTCTACGTTCGGGCCGACCCGCCGGCGAGCAACGTCGAGGGTGGCAACACCAGCGCCGACGCGACAGGCACTGCGGAGCCAGGCGCCACGGACTCAGGCGCAGGCGCAACGAGTGAGCCAACGCCGGAGGTGACGCCGACGCCGAACCCCTGGGCCGGCACGCCGAGCTACCAGGTGCCCTCGAGCAATGGCGGCGCGTCTCCGACGTCAAGCGGCACGCCCGCCAGTAGTGGCGGCGCGGCTCAGGCGCCCAGCTATGGCGTGCCTTCAAGCGGTGGCGGTGCAGCGCAAGCGCCGAGCTACGGCATCCCCAGCGCCGGCGCGAGCCCTACGCCCAAGCCGTAGCCTCGTCTGCCGCTGGAGTGCGACGGGTGCAATGAAGCTTTAACGCGCAGATCAGGGGAAACCCGTATAGCTGGTGTTACCTGCCCGGTCGTTTACTGTGCTGGTCACCAGGGAAATTCGTAATTTGGTCTGCCGTTACGTTAACCTTTGGCGGCTCCAGGCGTTGATAACGCTAGGACGGATGTGTTATGTAACACATCTGGTTATCGATGTGGTTCCCTTGGCCGGGTTCCACACAACTCCGGTGAGGGCTTCCAACCCCTAAAACCGGAGACAGACAGACTAGCCCTGGGTATGGTGGCGGGCTCTTCTGCTTGAGGCACGAGCAGATGAGGCCTGTGGGCACATACGAAAGATGTGGCTCGGAAAAGCCGCATATCAGGAGGTTAGTCTTTGAGTCTGAAGCTATTACCCGCCGCATTGCTTCTATTCGTAGCCCTCGCCGTCGGCATGGGAACGGCCTTCAACAACGCTGATGACGCCGTTGCTTCGGTCAACGGTGCCTTGGTACCGTCCGCTAACGCCATGTACAGCGGCGGAACGCCAATTTCCATCACCATCCCTGTCGGCACTCCCAATGGCAACGACGATGTCAACATCTCAGTCACCACGTCCAGCGGAACAGTAAGCGGCACGCTGGTGGTGACGGCATGTACGCCTAACTGTCCTGGTGACCTTGGCAAGTCGACGACCGTCGATGACGGCGTGGGGACAACAGTTACCACGGACGGCCTCAGCCAGATCATCGTAGCTCTGGGTCTGACCTGCTCCGATGTGAGTTCAGTCACGCTCACTGCCGGTACTGTCGCGGACGGCAACCAGACCATCGATATTGGCTGTGCGCCGGTTCAGGTTTCGGGCGGCAGTGGCGGAAGCTCCGGTGGAGGATCAGTCGTCACCATTCCGGATGTCGGTCAGTTCGTCGTCTCAGCTAATCCCAACATCTTGCCCTGTGAAGGCGGCACGACCACCATTCACGCCCAGGTTCTCGAGACCCTGAGCGTCCTGCCCGACAACTGGGAAATCCACTTCCGCATTTCGAGCGGTGCGGGGACGCTTAACCAAACGTCAGGGGACACGGCCAACCTCATCCTGGCTGCCAACCAGACCCAGGCTGTCGTAACGGCCACTCTCTACATCAACGACGGGTCGAACAGTACGACCTACGAAGTGCAGACCCCGACGATCCAACTGGCATGCAACAACACGAATGGCGACCAGACGCTGGTTGTCACGGCCAGCCCTAATGTCATCGATTGCACCGGTACCACTACCATCACGGCTTCCGTCCGTGATGCAAATGGCCACGTGGTTCTCGGTCGCGGCTACCACTTCACCACTAGCGCGGGCCTCCTGCAGGTCGACCCGAATAACGCGAGCACGGAGGAAGGCGTCGCCACGCTCAGCCTCAAGCCCGGTGACGGCGATGCCACTATTACAGTGAGCTCTGGATTGCTCTTCGGCACGTACGAGGAGATCGACAGCGTCGAGAACAACTTCGTTGTAGATGAGACTTCGTCGGTCACCGTGCAACAGAACTGCCTGAGCACCACGACGGGTCAGATCCTGCTCAACAGCTCTGCCAAGACCGTCGCATGTGGCGAGAACGTCTTCATCGGCCTGAGCGTCATTGACGAGAACATCCAGACCGTTATCGACAACACGCCTATGACCCTCATCGCCACGGCGGGCGGTTTCTACGGCGGCGAAGGCACTCTGCTCACCGCCGCTCAGGTCCCGACGACCCACGGCGAGGCGAACACGATCTACACAGCACCGGCGAACTTCAACGGTGAGGTGAAGATCACGGCGGCCTCCGGTGACGCTTACGGCTACACCAAGCTGAACGTGACCTGCGTGCTCGCGCCCAACACCGGCACCGGCACCAGCGCGGCCAGCGGTGGTACCACGACAACAACGGCGCCGTCCTGCACCCCGATTGGCGATGGTGTCTGCGTTCCGAACGCAATCACCCCGCCCAACACGGGTGACGCCGGCCTGAAGTAAACGATTCACGGCTTCAGATTCAGGAGCACCCGAGGTATCTCGGGTGCTCCTTCATTTTTGCTAACGGGACAGGGCCATGCCCTTCCCGGGCTGTACGCTCGGCATACGCAGCGCCGGCGGTACAGGATTCAGCGGCGGAGATGGCAACACCGGCAACGACAAGCTGCTGCGGCAAAAGCACGTCATGGCAACTCGGCAAACCGCAACCACCCAAGTCGAGCTTCCGCTGCCGGTTGAAACGCCGATACGGTAACTTAGGCGGGAATATTGGAAGGAGCGGGCGATGAAGATCGAGATGGCTTTGGAGAACATGGGTCTGAGCCTTCCGGAAGTAACGTCCGGTGCTGGCTCCTTCATTCCGGCCGTCTTGACCGGCAATTTGCTGTTCGTCTCTGGGAACACCGGTGGGCGCCTCTACACCTATCGCGGCAAGCTGGGTGGTGAAGTAACGCTGTCACAAGGCTACGAGGCGTCGCGGTGCGCGATGCTGGGGTGTCTCGCCGCGGCCCGCAGCGTCATCGGCGACCTCGATCGCATCGAGCGCGTGGTCAAACTGCTTGGCTTCGTCAATGCGGCGGATGGCTTCACGGATACGCCGTCGGTGATTAACGGAGCCTCCGACCTGCTGATTGCGCTGTATGGCGAAGCAGGCCGCCATGCGCGATCAGCAATCGGCGTTGCAGCCCTTCCCGGCAACGCACCGGTCGAGGTCGAGATGGTCATCCAGGTCCTGTGACCTCCACCGGGTGCTTTCGCCTCCCGGTCCAGTACTAGATACTCCTCATGGCATGCTCATTGACCTTCATACGCACACGCGGCGTCATTCCTGGGACTCTGATCTCACGCCCGACGAGCTGATCGACCTCGTGAAGCAGGCCGGGCTGGACGGCGTCTGCCTCACGGAGCACGACTTCTTCTGGGACCTCGACGAGGTGCGAGACATGGCGCGCCGCCACGACTTCCTCGTCCTGCCGGGCGTCGAGATCAACACGGAAGACGGTCACATGCTCTGTTTTGGGCTGACCGCATACACCTATGGCATGCATCGGGTGCCGGAGTTGGCGGAGCACATACGCAAGGCCGGGGGCGCCATGGTGGCTGCCCATCCCTACCGCCGGCAGGCACCCTGGAAGCCCGAGGACCCGGAGGACTATCGCAACGCCCTGCTGAAAGCCGCCGCGAACCCGGCTTATGCGTCCTGCCTTGCCATCGAGCGCCTCAACGGTCGCGGCTCCGAGATGGAGAACGGCTTTTCGACGGCACTCTGCGAGACGCTGGACCTGCCAACGACGGCCGGCTCCGACGCTCATGCCGCGACGGACGTGGGACGGTGCGCCACGGAGTTCCAGGACCGCATCGAGGATCTGGAGGGGCTCATCGCCGCCCTGCAGGCCGGTCGATGCACGGCAGTCGATATGCGGCGAGGCAGCAGATAGTTATGCCGTCATCGCGTTTCGGGACAGCGGCTGGCCGGTCGTGTTTTGTGCCCGGATAGTAGATGCTGTAATCGAATCAATCTAAGTGTTTCTATTGGGGCCGCGAGGCACTAAACTGCTCCCACAATGCGTGTTGACCCTTGATAGTCAAGGTATAGACCATTCTTAGAGGCATAGTTTCTAAGCATCACTAGAGGAGTTGACCAGTGACCCAGGACAAGCAGTCACTCATCACGGATGAGATGAGGGCCAACGTCGGCAAGGAAGGGCCGCCGAGCACGCTGGAGGTGGAAAAGACCGGCATCCGCATGTTTGCGCGGGCTGTCGGCCACACCGACCAGATCTACTACGACGAGGAATACGCGAAGAGCAAAGGCCACCGCAGCCTCGTCGCGCCGCCGGCCTACTTCGGCACGTCGATCTACAACCCCCTGCGCGGCGGTGCGACCGGCGGCGGCAACCAGGTCGGCCCCGGCGGCCGGATCATGCGCGGCCTCGACGGCGGGCGTGAGTTCGAATACACCGGCGTCGAGATCTGTGCCGGCGACGTCCTGACTGCCGTCAGCAAGACCGTCGACATTTCGGAGCGGGAGTCCCGTCTCGGCATGATGATGATTACCCGCCGCGAGACGACCTACACCAACCAGAACGGCGAAGTCGTGTGCCGAGCTTACGGCACCGTACTGAACTACTAGGAGACGAGGACGCAGATGGCAGAACAGGTCTTTTGGAATGACCTCAACGAAGGCGACGAGCTGCCGACCGTGGTCAAGAAGGTCACGCCTCAGCAGCTGGTAATGTGGGCCGCCGCATCCGGCGACTTCTACCAGATTCACTACGACGAGCGCTTCGCCAAGAACAACCAGCTCGAAGACATCATCGTGCACGGCGCCTTGAAGTGCGCCTTCCTGGGTCAGTACCTGCACGACTGGGCCGGCGAGCAGGGAGCGATCCGCAACTACACCGTCTCCTACCGTGGCATGGACTACACGGGCCAGGAAATCCTCCTCAAGGGAAACGTCACCAAGAAGTACCAGGACGGTGACGACCACATTGTGGAGCTGGAGATTTCGACTGAAACCGGCGAACCGGACGACGATGGACGCCCCAAGAACAAGGTCGGCATGAAGACGACCCCGGGCACGGCCAAGATCGTCCTGCCTGTGCGCTAGCATCGCCGCAGTCGGTCTCGCCGGGGTTGGCGAGCGAAGCGTTTCGTGGGGCAGACGCCCTTGGAGAAAGAGGCACGAAATATGCCAGAGGGATGGCTACAAGGTAAGACCGCGATCGTGACCGGCTCAGGCCGGGGCATCGGTCGCGGTATCGCGCTCAAAATGGCCGAGGAGGGCGCGAACGTCATCGTCGTCGACCCCGGCGTCAATATGGACGGCACCGGCAGCGACGCCGGCCCGGCCCAGCAGGTCGTCGACGAGATCAAGAGCAAGGGTGGCTCCGCCATCGCCTGCCTGGAGGCTGTCGGCACCATGGAGGCGGGCGAGCGCATCATTCAGATGGCGCTCGATAACTTCCAGAAGCTCGACATCGTCGTGAATGTGGCCGGCATCCTGCGCGACCGCATGATCTTCAACATGGCGCCGGAAGAGTGGGACGCTGTCATTCAGACCCACCTCAAGGGCACGTTCAGCACCGTGAAGCCGGCTTCGATCCTGTTCCGGCAACAGCGCAGCGGCCGCATCATCAACTTCTGCTCCATCACCGGTAACGTCGGTGCGGCGGGCCAGGCGAACTACGGCGCGGCCAAGGGCGGCATCGCCGGTATGACGCGAGTCGTCGCCCGCGACCTCGGCCGCTACGGCGTCACCGTTAACGCGATCTCGCCCAGCGCGTCGACCCGCATGACCGCGACCATCGCCAATCGGCCCCCGGCCGCCCAGGGCGCACGACCTCCGGGTGCGGGCGGTCCCCCTCCCGGCGCCGGTGGTCCGCCTCCCGGTCCGCCCGCGGGTGGTCCCCCGGCCGGTGCGCCTCCGCAGCGCCGTCTGAACGAGCCCGAGCACGTGGCGCCGATGGTCACGTACCTGGCAACAGACCACGCCTGGAACATCAACGGCCAGATCTTTGCCGTCGGTGGCGGCACGGTGTCCGTGCTTAACCACCCCCTGCCCTGGCGCACGATTTACAAGCCGGGCCTGTGGAACCTGGGCGAGCTGGATGAGATGGTTCCGGCCAGCCTGCTGCAGGGCACGGCAAACCCGCAACCGCCGGCACCCGACATCGACGTTCCGGGCCGCCCGACGCCGCCCGCCGAAAAGGAGGCCTAAGACATGCCAGGAAGACTTGAAGGCAAGAACGCCGTCGTCACGGGCTCCGGACGTGGCATCGGCCGCGCCGTAGCGCTCATGCTCGCCTCGGAAGGCGCCAACGTCGTGGTCAACGACCCTGGCGTGAACCTGGACGGCTCCGGCTCTGACGCCGGTCCGGCCCAGCAGGTGGTCGATGAGATCAAGGCCGCCGGTGGTAACGCCGTCGCCAACATGGACTCCGTCGCGGAGCTCGAGGGCGGCGAGAACATGATCAAGCAGTGCGTGGACACCTTCGGGCGTCTCGACATTCTGGTCAACGTTGCCGGCATCCTGCGAGACCGCATGGTGTTCAACATGACTGAAGAAGAGTGGGAGGCCGTGATCCGCACCCACCTCTACGGTCACTTCAACACGATCAAGCCCGCCTCGATCCTCATGCGACAGCAGCGGGGCGGCCGCATCGTCAACTTCTCCTCGATCTCCGGCCTCCAGGGTGGCGCCGGCCAGGCCAACTACGGCTCCGCCAAGGGCGGTATCGCGGGCCTGACGCGCGTCATCGCCCGTGACCTCGGTCGCTACGGCGTCACCTGTAACGCCATCGCCCCCGGCGCCCAGACACGCATGACGCAGAGCGTGCCGGACACGGCCCGCCAGCTGCGTGCCCGTGCCGGGATCGCCCAGGGCGGCACCCAGGGCCAGGCGCCGGGCGGCAGCGAGCCCCGAGAGCTTCGTATGCCCGAGGTGCCGAGCCTGCACGACGCCGAGCACGTCGCTCCGATGACGGTCTGGCTCTGCACGCCGGAAGCCTGGAACGTCAACGGCAAGATCTTCCACGTGGCGGGCGGCACCGTCGGGCTCGCGCTCGAGGAGGTCCCGGCCAATACGATCAACAAGGACGCGATGTGGACCATCGACGAACTGGCGACGCTGGTGCCCGGCTCCTTGATGCGCGGCATCCAGAACCCGGCGCCCCCGGCTCCGGACGTCGACCTGCCCTACCGCCCCGCGGTAGCGCCACCGGCGGCCCCCTCGGCGTAGCTGAATCTGGTCTCATGTACGAAAGGCCGGGCGATTAACGCCCGGCCTTTTCATATCGTTCAAACGACGAAGTGACTATTTCCCGGTCTGACGGAGAATCTCGTCAACAACGCTCGGGTAGCCGCGCTGCTGCAATTCTCCGCAGACCGCGGTCTTGCCGGTGCCGGAAACACCTTCGATCAGATAATTCCTGACGCCCATTGCTAGATCGTACGAGATGGGCGGCGACTGGCTGGCGCTCGCCCTACGCCTCGACGCGTATCTCCGCCCGCTGCATGCCTTCGATGACCTCGGCCGCGCCGCGCACCATGTCGTTCAGCACGTCCGCTGCGGGTCGAATCGACTTCACCATGCCGACAATCTGACCGGCCGGCTGATAGATAAGCTCTCCCCTGCCCGCCTGCTTGACGGCGTCCTGAATGTGGTTGGAGATGACGCCCTGTTGGCCCATCGGCAGCGCCTGCAGGCCGGACGTCTCCCACTCCTCCACCAGTGGCGTGAGGGGGTGCCGAAGCGTCTTGCCGCTGAACAGACGGGTGACGCGCGTGTCCTCCTCCGTTATGTCGATGAAGCGCTGCTTGTTCTCCGGCGTCACGTTCGCCTCGTTGGTGGCAAGGAAAGCGGTGCCGACCCAGACCCCCTGCGCGCCGAGCGCCAGCGCCGCGGCAAGGCTGCGACCGTCGCCGACACCACCGGCGAGCACGACCGGCGTGGGCTTGATGGCATCGACGACCTGCGGCGTCAGCGCGAAGGAGCCGATGCGACCCGTGTGGCCGCCGCCCTCGTGACCCTGCGCCACGACGATGTCGGCGCCGCTCATCTTCACGCGCACGGACTGCCGCACGTTGCCTACGATGCCCATCACGACCGTGCCCACTGCGTGCAGGCGCTCGACGTATGGCCCCGGGCTGCCGAGACCGGCCGCGAGGAGCTTCACCCGCTCCTGGACGATCGCCTCCACCTGACGGTCCTGGCGCTGCTGGGCGTCGTACTGCATTGCTTCCCGCGTGCGGTCTGTTACCGCCGCCGGGCCCGGGTCCTGCAGGCCCAGGTGCTCGATGACGCCCTCCGCCCAGGCCTTGTACTCAGGCCCGACCTGGTCGAATGGATCGGCACTTGCATCGCCCGAGCCCGGGAAGGACGCCGTGCCCGCCGGCAGGAGGATATCGATGCCGAACGGCTTTTTCGTCAGGCTGCGGACCTTCTCGCACTCCTCATGAATCTCGTCCGGCGTGAAACCCGCGGCGCCTATGACGCCGATGCCCCCTGCTTCCGACACGGCAGCGGCGAGCTCGGCGCGGGCGAAGCCATCACCGCCACCCATGCCGGCCAGGATCACGGGATATTCGATGCCCAGCAGGTCGCACAGGGGCGTCTTCAGTACGGTTCGTGCCATCTTGGTCCTCCTCTTAGCCCGCGAGCGATGCGCTCCACTCGGGCGGGTTCATCGTCTTGAAGCGCTCCAGTGCTTCCGGTTCGAAGCGCTGAACCACTTCAGCGTCTGTCAGCACGGCGCCGGTGCAGCTCGATGCCGTCTGCATCGCGAACAGGATGGCGGCCTCGACGTAGCTGTCCGGGGGCGCCGAGGCGGTCAGGGTTGAGCGGGTGTGGGGTTGGTCCGCGGGACGGCCCATCATGAACCCCGGCGTATCGATGGCGGCGACAGGCCGCAGGCAGTTAACGGCGATACCCTCGTCCTGGCAGTTCATCGGCCAGACCGATAGTCATCGATTCGATCGCCCGCTTCGTCGCCCCGTAGTGCGAGCCGCCGCGATGCGCTGCAATCGATGACACTGTGATGATGTTGCCGCTGCCGGCAGCCTGCATCGAGGGCAGAAACGCCCGGATTGGGTAGAAGCTGCCGTGGACGTTGACGCGAAACTCCAGCTCCCAGTGCTTCACCTGCATGTTCGAAATGCGGCCCGGCGGCTGAATCGCGGCGTTCGTCATCAGGATGTCGACACGGCCGAAGCGCTCCAGCACTTGCTGCGCCATACGCTCGACAGCGTCGTAGTCCGCCACGTTGCAGGCGATGGCGATCGCATCGCCGCCTGCCGCCTTCACCAGGTCGACGGTCTCATGGATCGTGCCCGGTAGCCTGGAATCGGCCTCGTTCTCCGTTCGAGCGGCCACGACCACCGTCGCACCTTCTCCACCGTAACCGACAGCACAGTATTGGCCGAGGCCCCGGCTGGCTCCCGTTATCACTGCGACCTTGCCCGCAAGTCGTCCTGCCATGCTTACCTCCCGGAATAGCGGAGCCTAGCGTACGCCAAAAGGCAGGATACGGGCATATCCATGGCTATCAACGCACGCGCCGTATGGAGCGGGCTATTCCATTGCAGCGCCAATCATTGCTGATTTGCACTCCAATCCGCTCGACAGCATTACCTTCGCTCGACTCTCCCGCGCGTCGGACAGACGCAGGCTCATCCCGTTCTGACCTTACGTATATGCCCGATGCCTGTGACCATGACTAATGCCCTATGATTGCGTCATGTTCGGCGGCAAGAAGGCGCTCCCCGCCCTTCGCAGCGTCCTCGCTCCCGAGCCCCTCCTGCGGGCTGCCCGCGAGCACTACGTCATCGAGCGTGGCGCGTCGTGCGACCTCGTGCACAGCGGCATCAACGACACCTACCAGATCAGGGCGCAGGGCCAGCACTTCGCCCTTCGCGTCTACCGTCACGGCTGGCGAGAACAGCCGGCGTTACAGTGGGAGCTATCGCTGCTCGAGCACCTCGATGCCGAAGGTGCGCCCGTCGCGGCGCCGATTCGCACCGGCTCCGGCAATCGATTCTCGATCGTGCTCGCCCCGGAAGGGCCTCGACCCGTCGCTCTGTTTCGCTACGCCCCCGGCACGCCCTGTCGCGGCTCGGCGATGACGGTCCAGCACGCCCGGGCTTACGGCCGAGCACTCGCAGCGATCCATCTGCGCATGGACAGTTTCGCGCCGCAGTATCCCCGCTTCGAGATCGACTTCGACCGCCTGCTGGAGCGCCCGCTCAAGGCGCTGGAGCCTCGCATGACCGAGCGCCCGCAGGACCTCACCTACCTGCAGCGCCTCGCCGCCGACATCCGCGAGGCCATCGTGGAGTTCGACGACCGCGGCATGACCACAGGCCTGTGTCACGGCGGTGCCACCGGCATCAACGCCCACCAGGACCAACGGGGCGAGTTCACCTTCTTCGACTTCGACAATGCCGGCGCCGGTTGGCGCACCTACGACATCGCGAGCTTCCGCTGGGGCATGCTGCGTTACTGCCCGCGCAGGAAGGCTGACGAGAATTTCGCGGCGTTTCTGGAGGGCTATCGCGAGGTGCGCGGCCTGGCCAAAGTCGACGAAGAAGCCGTTCCGCCCTTCGTCGCCGCGCGGGAAATCTGGCGCATGGGCCAGGACGCCGTGACCACCAATGAGCACGGCCCAGCCTTCATGCACGACGGTTACTTCGACGACGCGATCAACTTCCTGCACGACTGGTACAAGGAAATGCTGGCGTATTCCTGATCTTCCCTGTGGTGCCTCAACGAGCCTCACCGAGGGCCGCGAGTGCCGCTGCAATCCCAGCACCAGGAGTCACGTTCCGGTTCCGTCCCGCTGCTGTCTGTGGTTCAATCCGAGAGGCTGAGCGCAAGACGTATCGGAGCTCGCCAGGAGCGACCTAGTGACCATCCAAATCCCCGGCATCATTGCCTGGATCCTCATCGGCCTTGCCGCCGGCTGGCTCGCGAGCACGATCATGAAGCGCAAAGGCTCGCTGATCACGAACGTGCTGCTCGGCCTCGTTGGCTCGATCGTGGGTGGCGTGCTGTTCTCGCTGCTCGGGCTGCACGGCGGCGGCGGCCTGCTTGGCAGCATCCTTATCGCCACCGTCGGCGCCATCCTCATCCTCGCCATCGTCAACTAACGTTTGCGCCACACCGAACGCCGCATCCTCATGCGCAACCATGTCGTTCCTTCAGCCTTCACGCGTCTTTCGACAAGCCAGGACGAACGAGTCTGCACGGCTGGCTTTTCGACAAAGAAGAAGAGGCCCCGTCTCAAGACGAGGCCTCTTCTTACTCGAAGCTCGGGGCTATCAGCTCGAAGCTGTGGTGAACTCCGCCGGTATCTCGTCCACCTCGAACACCTCGCGCAGGGGCTTCGTAGCGTCCCACCAGAACACGTCGCGAGGCAGGATCACCTCACCGGAGCGCTGGCGGTACACCTCAGGCTGGTCGACGCCGGGCGGGATGACGCCCTCGTCGCGCAGGGCCTTCGCGGTCGCGAGAAGCTTTCGGCGGGTGCGGATGATCATGGCGTCCGTCGTGCCCAGGTGCTCCGCGTAGCGCTTGTAGATCGGGCCCATGCTCTCGGTTACGGCCATATCCTGCTGGCGGACGCCGGCGATGCCGGTGAAGCTCTTCCACTCGCGCTGAGCCTCGCGGTCGATCATGTAGTCGTTGTCGAGGTTCTGCTCGATGTTGAAGCGGTCGTACCAACCGGTGCCGTTGGGCAGCTGACCGGGTCGCAGCTCCGGACCCGTGATCACGTTGCCGGCTCGACGCTGGCTGATGAAGTCCTCGATCTCGGTCGAGTTCTGGCCCATGGAGCGCACTTCCTGCGGGTCGTTGCTACCGCTGCTGACGCCAGGCCCGCCGAGCACGCTGGGGTTGATGAAGATCTCCCAGTGCAGCGTGTGGTAGTCGTCCATTGGCACGTAGGCGCCGATCTTCGCGTCCTTGCCCATCGCGCCCTGCGGGATCATGGCGTAGAACGGGAACAGCATGTGGGCGATGCGCCAGTAGTACGTGTCGTCTTCGGCCGGGCGGTAGGCGCCGTACGAAGTCCCGAACTCGGTCTCGACCACGCTGAACTTGGCGTGGCGCTGGTTGGCCTGGTAGAAGTTGAAGCTATTCGGCGCCTGGTCTTCCGGCTTCGCGGCACCGAAGTGGAGGAAAGCGGCGTGGACGGTGTCCATCTCGCCCTCCCAGCCCTGCATCCAGTTGCAGGGGCGGTGGATCACGCTGACCGTGTGGGGCGTCTCGTTCATCAAGAACGCCTCGATCTGCGGCAGCGGCGGTGGCACCTCACGCGGGCCCATGTAGGTCCAGATAACGCCGCCTCGCTCATAGGTCGGGTACGCCTTCGCGTGCACCTTGTTCTTGAAGTTGCTCTCGGCCGGCTCCGACGGCATGTCGACGCAGGCGCCGGTGACATCGAACTTCCAGCCGTGGTAGACGCAGCGCAGGCCTTCTTCCTCGTTGCGACCGAAGAACATACTGGCGCCACGATGCGGGCAGGCGTTCTGCATGAGCCCAACCTTGCCCGAGGTAGTCCTGAAGCCGATGAGGTCCTCGCCCAGGAGGCGCACGCGCAGGGGTGCGCAGTCCGGACTCGGGAGCTCGTCGGAGCGGATCGCCGGTAGCCAGTACTGGCGCATGAGATTACCCATCGTCGTGCCGGGACCGACACGCGACAGGAGTTCGTTGTCTTCTTTGCTAAGCATGTTTGGCCTCCCTTAGAATCCGGAGCGCTAATGCACCTAGATTACCTGTTAGAGAGGTTCTCTTGCCATCGAGTGGCTCGGCAAGTGCCGTTCGGCATCGCCGGCAATTGCCCGAACCCCGGATTGCACGCAATATTCACTCACGACATTACCGGAGGACCATGACCATGCCCGACACCGTCCGCGCCGCTGTTCAGCTCGGTACGCGCTCATTCGAGATCCGCAACCTGCCCATGCCCGAGATCGGCCCCGATAACGGCCTCGTGCGCATCGAGCGCAGCGGCATCTGCGGCTCGGACGCCGAACAGTACCTGGGGCACATGGGCAGTCGCGAGATGACACCGACGATCCGCGGCCACGAGCCTCTCGGCATCATCGAGGAGGTCGGTGAGCGGGCGGCGCAACGATGGGGCGTGAAGAAGGGCGACCGTGTCGCTGTCGAGATCGTGTACGCCTGCCGCAGCTGCGACCTCTGCCTCAGCGGCCAGTACATGTTCTGCCGCAACGGTCGCTTCATGCACGGCTACACGCCGGTTGCGACCGAGCCGGGCCTCTGGGGCGGCAACGCGGAGTACATGTATCTGCACGAGAACTCGATCGTGCACAAGATGCGCAACGACATCGACCCGGACGTCGCGGTGATGTTCAACCCGCTGGGTGCCGGCGTGCGATGGGCCGTGCAGCTGCCGCAGATGCAGCTCGGGGAATCAATCCTCGTGCTGGGACCGGGTCAGCGCGGGCTGATGTCCGTGGTGGCGGCCAAGGCAGCGGGCGCCAGCAACATCATCGTCACCGGCCTGGCGCGCGACGAGCGCAAGCTGGCCCTGTGCAAGATGCTGGGCGCCGACCACACGATCGTCATCGAGCATGAGGACACGGTCGAGAAGGTGAAGGAGCTGACGGACGGCGCCGGCGTCGACATCGCCATCGACGTTACGCCGGGCGCCACGGAGCCGATTGACGACGCGATTCAGTCGGTGCGTCGCGGCGGGCGTGTCGTCCTCGCCGGGCTCAAGGGCCGCAAGCCGATGGACATGGTGTCGGACGTCCTCGTCAACAAAGGCATCACGATGATCGGCGCCTACAGCGTCGACTCCCGTGGCTACGTCGAAGCGATCAAGATCATCGAGTCAGGCCGCTTCCCGCTCGAGAAGCTGCACACGCACACCTTCGGCCTCGAGGACTACGGTCACGCCGTCGAGGTCCTTGGCAACGAAGTGCCGGGCGAGGACGGCGTCCACATCTCGATCGACCCGAGCCGGTAGCTGCGACGTTCTCGAATAATCTCTTGCAGCACGGCTTGACTAAAGTCTACATATGTAGATAATTGGCTCATGCCGAGAAGAGCCAACTCGTCGCCTCAGACCGTGAAGCTGCTCCAGGCCCTCCTGACCCAGGCGGATGACTGGCGTTACGGCTATGACCTCAGCAAGGAAACCGGACTGAAGTCCGGCACCCTATATCCCCTGCTCATGCGGCTGGAGACCTCGAGCTGGCTGGAGGCAGAGTGGGAGACGACGCCGCAGCCGGGAAAGCCCGCCCGCCACATGTATCGCCTGACCACGCTGGGCCGGCAGGAGGCGCAGGCTGCCATCGCTCAAGTGCCCGCGGCCGCGGAGCCCGTGACCTTGCAGCCGGCCCATGAGGAGGCGCCATGACCACCACCTCGCATTCGGCACTCCGGCGCCTGGCCCTGCGCGCCTGTCCCCGTCGTGAGCGCCCCTGGCTGGCGGCGCTCTTCGCAGAGACAAGCGCCATCGAGTCCCCTGGGTCACGACTCGCCTGGCACCTGGGCGCAATCGGATTGCTTGTGCGCGCGAACGCCCGCCAGTCCTTCACCGAGCTGGCATTGCACTCGCTGCTCGCGATGCTGACCGCACTGGTGGGGTCCCTGCTGCTTGCGTCTCCGTCCCTTCTCGGCTTCGAGGTCCTGAACCTGGAGGACGACTGGTTCCTCGTCGCTGCAACCCTGTTCGGCACGCTGCTCCTGGCGCGCGATCGCCCTCAGTTTGCTCGATTCACGACACTCAGACGCACCGAAAGAACACTCCGGAATTCTTCCGTAAGGTGCTTTCGAAAACAAGATGAAAAGAGGACACGTAATGAAAAGACGAAAATGGTACGCAGGCATTGGCCTGGGCGTTCTCGGGGCGGTGGTGGCGGGCGCACTCCTGTTTACGACCGGTGCGTCTGCCGGCAAGGGCGGCGTTCTCGACGACGGCAAGGAGCTCCTGCCCCAGGCGGACATCACACTCCAGCAGGCAATCGCCGCTGCGCAGACCAGCGCATCAGGCCCCCTCGATGAGGTCGACCTCGAGTTTTACGACGGCAAGCTCGTGTTCAACGTGGACGTCGGCGATCAGGACGTGAAGGTCGATGCCCATACCGGCCAGGTGCTCGGCTCGGCCGGTGAAGAGCCAGAGAATCAATAACCTGCACAGGCTTCCCCGGGAGGTTGGCGTTGCCTACCTCCCGGAACATCATCCGGCAGGTGTCTCAGCCTCCTGCTGCAGTCGCATCGAGGCAGCCACGGCCTCCGTCATCCGGAAGTCGCGGATCGTGCGCACGAACAGCAGCGCGAACACCGAAACGCCCGCCCCGATACCACACAGGATCAACGTCACCGTCTGCGGGCCTACCGCGTCTGAGCCAACTCCGGCGATAAAGCTCCCGATCGGTGAGAGCCCCGCCGAGAGCGAGGTGATGCTGGTCACTCGGCCGCGTACTTCGTCAGGGATCGCCAGCTGCATCAGGGTCTGATTGCTCGTGAGGAACAGCATCTCGAAGAAGCCCGAGGCTCCCAGCAGGACCAGCGCCAACCAGAACTGCGTGGTCAGCGCGAACAGCACCAGCGACACACAGCACAGGAACAGCGCAGCGATTTCCACCAGGCCGCGCCTATCGATGTTGCTGAGCGAGGCCACTACCAGCCCGCCGATCACACTGCCGACGCCGACGGATGCCAGCAAGTACCCCAGGATGTCCGCGTTCGACTTCGCCGGATCGCCAAAGATCTCCTCGGCGTAGATCGGCGGCAACGTGATGTAGACCGGGATGATGAACAACGGCAGCGCCCAGCCGATGAGCAGGAACGAGAGCGTGACGCGGGAGTGTCGCACAAACGACAGCCCCTCCGACATCTGCTTCAGCACGGGCGGTCGCTGCGCCGGCTGGGGCTGGGGAGGGAACTGGATGTACATGATGTTGATCGCGATCAGGCCGTAGGCAAACGCCTGGAGCAGGAAGTTGCCGCCCGGCCCCATCAGGAGGATCAGGAGACCGCCCACAGCCGGGCCAATCGAGCGCATGAGGCCCCATCCCGTCTGGACCAGGGCGAAGGCGTTTGAAGCCATATGCCTCGGCACCAGCATGAACACGACGGTCTGACGTAACGGCATGTCAATCGACTGCGCGAAGCCGGCGAAGAACGTAAACGCGAACAGGTACCACACCTGCACGTGTCCGAGCACGATGGCGAGGCCGATGGCCAGCGTCGTGATCAGCTGCCAGGCGTTGACGATGATCAGGAGGGTTCGCCGGCCTACCGTATCGATGATGGTTCCCGAGACCGGCACTAGACCCACAGTGGAGACGGAGCGCAAGAGGTTCAACGTGCCCAGGGCGGTGCCAGAGCCCGTCAGGTCGAACACCAGCCAGCCCAACGTGACCTGCTGCACCCACTGCGCCAGGCTCGACAGCGTGGTCCCCATGAGCAGCCGCCGGAAGCTGACGATACGCAGCGAATCAAACGTGCCGACGCGCGCGGGGTCCTGAACGGGTTCGGAAGGTGGCAGGGAGGAACTCGATGCTTCGGTGTCGGTGGCGGTCATTCAGTCAACGTGTTGATCGATTTCCGCGAGTATATATCGTCCCACTACGACGAGAGGCCGAGCTTCTGTGCCATCACGCGCACGGCCTCCGGATACGCCTCGCACTCAGCCTCGAAGACACGCGCTGCCAGCGTCTCGGGCGTATCGTCCGGCAGCACCGGAACGCGTCGCTCCACAATTGTCGGTCCATGGTCGTATTCGTGGTCAGCGATGATTACGCTGCAACCTGATTCAGACTCGCCGGCAGCCAACACGGCTTCGTGGACGTGATGGCCGTACATACCCTGTCCGCCATACTGCGGCAGCAGCCCCGGGTGGACGTTGAGCATCTTCCCCTCGAACTCCTTCGGGAAGATATATCGCTGAAGAAATCCGGCTCCCAGCACGAGGTCAATGTTGTGTTGATTGAGCACGGCCGTAATGGCCTCGCTGAACGCCTCCTGCGACTCGTAGTCACGCCGGCGAACCACATGCGTCTCGATGCCAGCGTTACGTGCGCGCTCAAGGGCAAAGGCGTTAGTCATGCTGCTGACGACGACCTCGATACTGGCGTCGAGCTGCCCGGCCGCAATGACGTCGATGAAGTTCTGCAAAGTCGTGCCACCGCCCGACACGAGTGCGGCCAATCGCACGGTCAACGGAGCGCCCCCGTCACCGAACCCCGTTCATCCAGAGCTTCTCGAAGGACACGAAATGCTCGACGCGGTCCCGAAGCGTCCAGCACTCCAGTTGCATCGACAGGCATATGGAGCACCATCACCCCTCGGCCTTCGACAGCCTCAGGACGAACGGATACAGAAATTCGACGACTCGCGGGAGGACGTGTCGGTGCGGCGAGGCCCGACTGCTTCCGATGGTTGATTGCCTGATTGCCCGTTCGCACCACGGGCTACTGTCGCGCCTCAGCCGGCACGGTCGGACCGTAAGTGGGCTTCAGGCCGAGGCGCCAGCGGATCTTCGCGTACGTGCTCAGCCAGTGCACCATCGGCAGCGAGCGGTGGCCGAGGATGCGACCGCCTCGTAGCGACTGCAGCAGCTCTTCGGGCGTTTCGAAGTCGTCGAGCTCCAGCTGGCCGCCGCCGACCTCCATCGGCGAATGCGAGTCGGTGCCCAGCGTGTACGGCTTGTCGACGGCTGCAGCGAGGGCGCGGGCCTTCACATCGTGGCGGGCCAGGATGTTGCGGCAGTTGAACCCCTCGATCGCGTCGACGTCGTACTTCACACGCTCGATCGCCTCGTCCGTGAGCACAGAGCGCCGGAAGATGTCGTAGGGGTGGGGGATAACTGCGAGGCCGCCCTGGGCGTGAATCGCCTTGATCGTGTCTTCCGGCGACATGTCTCGCGGCACCAGCTCCTTGAGGAACAGGCCGATGATCTCGCCCTCCGCCGTCTTGACTTCTTCGCCGATGAGCACCTTCAACGGTGCGTTTGTGTCCTGCGCGAGTTTGCGTATAACGAAGGCGCCCTCGATCTCGTTGTGGTCCGTCACGGCGATGCAGGTGACACCCTTCGCGACGCAGCGATCAATGAAGGTGCGCGGGTTGAGCAGCGAGTCCTTCGAGTAGTGGCTGTGACTATGGAAGTCGGCGTGGAGCTTCAAATCACTTCCTCATCGTCGATCTCGATGGTGCTCATGTCGTCCTCGTCCTCCGGCTCTGCGACGTAGGCATCGGAAGGCACGATCGTCTCGCGCAGACGGGTGATGCGCAGCTCGGCCTTGTCGAGGAGGGCCTGACACTGCTGCGCCAGACCAACCGCCTCCTCGTACGCCGTAAGGGAGTCGTCCAGACTGAGACCGCCCTGCTCCAGCAAGGCGACCTTCTCCTCCAGTTGCTTGTAGAGGTCCTCGTAAGACGGTGCGGGCTGCTTGGATGGCATGGCTTCATTCTACCGAGGTCGTATCGCTGGGGCCATGAGACAGAATGCCGAGTGACGATGGCCGTAGCAGGGCACCCCGACCATCGTCCCGAATAGGACACGAACCGATATCGCTCGAAGCGCTTCCGTCGCTTAGTCTAGGCTGGCCGAAACGAAGGGAGCGTGACTCAGATGCCAGACGACGCCGAGGAGCTACGAAGGATCGAGCAGGAGAAGCTCGCCGCGCTCGTGGCGAAGGACATCCCGACCCTGCAGCGCATCCACGCCAACGACTTCCAGCTGGTCAATCCGGCCGGCCAGGAGCTCAATCGGGACGACTACATCAATGGCATCGCCCTGGGCTACATCGAGTACCGGCAGTGGGAGCCGGAGTCGCGCATCCAGGTCATCCCGTACGGCGATGGCGCCGTGCTGCGCTATCGAGCCCAGGTAGAAGTCGCCGTGCAGGGCGAAGCGCAGCCTGTGCAGCACTTCTGGCAAGTCGAGGTCTACGAGAAGCGCCGCGACGGCTGGCAGACCGTCTTCTCCCAGGCCACGCGAATCAGCCTCTGAGATTCAGCCCGCCTTAAGCAGCGCGTAAGGACTGCGTTGCTATCATGGTTACGTGCTGACGGAGGGATGGGTCGATTACCTCACGGGGCCATTCGGCATCGTGTTTGCGTTCGCGGCGGGCGTCATATCTTTCCTGTCGCCGTGCGTCCTGCCCCTCGTCCCGGCCTACATCGCACACCTGACCGGCATCGCCAGCGACCCCGAAGCGACCGCCAGCCGCCGCGAGACCATGTCACACGCGACAGCCTTCGTCAGCGGCTTTGGCATTGTATTCACCGTTATCGGCGCGTCGGCGGGCCTTGTCGGTAATCTCGTTGCGGACCAGATGCCGACGCTGGAGAAGATTGCCGGCGTCTTTCTTATTGTCCTCGGCCTCAACCTCATGGGCGTAATCCGTATCCCGTGGCTCTACCGCACCTTCACCATCGGTAGCGGCACCTCCGGTGGCGGCGGCGGCGCCCAGCTCGCCTACGCCGGCGCAGGTGCGGGCGGCGGCACGACCACTACGACGGTAGTCGCGGTGAAGTCGACAGCCCTGAGCTACGGCCGTTCCTTCGGATTCGGCGCTTCTTTCGCCATCGCCTGGACACCGTGCATCGGGCCCGTGCTGGGCGCGATCATCTACCTCGCCGGGCAGTCCGGGACAGTACACCAGGGCGCTTATTTGCTGGCGGCATACTCGGCCGGGCTGGCCGTGCCGTTCCTCATCGCCGGCTTCGCGATTGGCTCCGTGACGGGCTGGATCCGCAAGTACAGCCGCTTCATGCCGGTGCTGGAAGTCGCGGCGGGGGCTTTCGTGGTACTGATCGGCGTGCTCGTCTTCCTCAACGACTTCACGTCGCTGAATCAGTACTTCGACTTGATCCCTGAGCTCAACGGCGTCTAGCGAGTTGCCAGCCTGGCCTCCGCCAGCATAGGCTCAAGCCTGGAGGCCATACATGATTTCTGAGACCGTTCACGATCCCGTCTGCCACATGGACATCGACCCCAACTCTGCGGCCGGCACGTCGGAGTACGAAGGCAAGACGTATTACTTCTGCGGTCGCGGCTGCAAGATGGACTTCGATGAGGACCCTGCGGGCGTGCTCAAGGCCGAAGCCGAGTACGACCACAGCCAGGCTTCCGGGCACATGATGATGGGAGAGCCTGCTGCCGAGAAGAAGCCGTGGTGGAAGTTCTGGTAGGCGCGTGACGCGAAACGCCTGCGTCTAAGCCGGTCGCTCTAGTGCGACCACCACATCTCTTCCCACATGCGGCGTATTGCGTCCTGCTCACGCAGCGAGCGGCCCTGCGCCAGACCGAGCGCCTGCTGCGCCTTCGCGGCGTCGCCTTCGTCCTTCGAGATCATCGCTTCGGCCAGGTAGCCCAGCTTGGCGCCGAGGGTGTGCAGCGACTCGCTGGTCAGCGGCTCGTGGTAATGCAGCCGGGCCCACCGCAGCGACTCGAGTGCCTCATCGATCACCTTGCCGTATTCGTCTTCGTCGGTAGGCGTAGTGCGGTTGTTGTACATCATGACGAGGCTAGATTAACGCATTCTGCCGTGGCCCGGCATCGAGCAGCCACGTCCACTCACTGCGTGATGATGCAGGGCGTCTCCGGCGTCACGGGGTTGGAGCACTGACGGTCGCCCAGGTTGACGCGCATGATGCCTTCGGTGATTTCGACGGGGAACCGGTCGAGGGCGCCGCTCTCCGGGCCGTGGACTTGCTTGCCCGTCGCGTCCCAGGCGACGCCCGAGCACTCGTCCCAGATACCTCGCGTCTCGAAGCCGGCGGGTGCATCCGAGTCGGCCAACCAGCCGGCCATCTCGTCGTCCTCCCGCAGGACGGCGCGACACTTCAGCGCATCGACGTCGCCCGCCGCGACGCGCTGCTGGATACGCGGACCCATGTCGTACAGGGCGATGACGCCGCCGTTCTGCAGGCGCACCAGGAAGAAATGCTCCTTCTCAAACAGGGAGATGCTGCCGGGCTCGAACCCGAGGATAGGACCGGCGCCGAAGACGTCGAGCCCCGGCTCACCGCTGGGCTCAGCCGTGCTGCCAGGCTTGAAGTAGAGGAGCAGGGCCACGGCGACGAAGAACGCAAGGATAACGGCTAGCGTCAGGACCATCACCCGCGGGTTGATTCGATCCTGGACGTTCCGCCTGGCGGAAGAAAACGCGCTCGGCTCTTGTGAATGCGTCGTGGGTCTCCACCACTGTCAGGCACGCCGTGCGCGCCTAGCTTCCCTGCAAATTATACCGGCCCGGCGGGCCTTCCGACCCCTAGAATGTAGGCTAGATGAAGGTTAGCCGCAGCGTTCGAGCCGTCCAGGTGCCGGAGACCAACCCGATGCACCCTCAGTTCACGACGATCTATCTCGTCGGCGAGGACCAGGTGCTCACAATCGACTCCGGCGCGGACGAAGAGCGCTATCGCTGGATGCTTCGAGGATACCTCGCGGCGGAAGAGCGGGCCGAGATCGCTCTGTGCGCCGTGACGCACTTCCACTTCGACCACAGCTCCAACATTCGCTGGCTCTGCGAGGAGTTCGGCGCAAAAGCCGTCATGTCGCCCGACACGCTGGAGCGCCTGCAGCCGTCGATGCTCCCGCCTCAGCCTGTGACACCTGTCCTTCCGGACGGAGAGCTGGACGCCGGTAGCGTGAAGCTGCAAACGATATACACGCCCGGCCACAGCCCGGAGTCCTTCTGCTTCTACATCGAGGACGAGGGCGTGCTGTTCACCGGCGACACGATCCTGGGTGGAACGACGACAGCCGTACAGGACCTGGCCGCTTACATGCGCAGCCTGGCTCGCATCCGTGACCTGCCGAACCTGCAGGTGCTCTGCCCCGGCCATGGCCCCCTGATCCACAACCCGGTACAGGTGATCGATGAGTATATTGCGCACCGCAACCAGCGAGAGCAGCAGGTGCTCGGCGCACTCGCAAGCGGCGAGGCGCTGACGAGCTGGCAGATCATGGAGCGTCTCTACCCCGATATCGACCCGCGGCTAAGGCGCACCGCCGATGGCAACGTACGCAGTCATCTCGCCAAGCTCGAATCGGAAGGCCGGCTGCGCACCGAGCCGGGCAAGCCACGCGTGCAGACCGGCGATGAGCTAGCCCAGGCCGCCTCGGACGAGGGCGAGCGCGCCGAGGTGATCCGTCAGGCCGATGCCTACCGAGAGCAGGCCCGTCGGCGAGCGCTGTTCCTGCAGGAGAACCCGCCGGACCACCTCTGGGCCGAGCCGCCGCGCTATCAGATCGTCTGACCTGCTTCTAAGGGCTAAAGCACCTTGACAATTCATCGCGTGCCGCGCATATTCCCGTCGAACCAATACTGGCCGGCACGTGTTGAGGAAAGAGGAAGCCCTTGACCAGCGAAGCGGTCGACTACCCTATTCGCCTGGAAGTCCAACGGCCTGACCAACAGAGCCGCCTGACGAACTTCCCCCTGTTCATCGGTTCGGCAATTCGGGCGTTCCTGCTGATTCCCCACCTGATCATCCTGTACTTCCTGCAGATCGTGGCGCAGGTCATCTACTTCATCGCCACGTTTGCCATTCTGTTCACCGGGTCGTATCCGCGTGGGATGTTCAACTTCTACGTGGGCTACCTGCGCTGGAACGCGAACGTCTACGGCTACTTCCTGCACCTCTACGACGGCTATCCACCGTTTAGCATGGACCAGCAATCCTACGCGCTGACGCTCACCGTCGACTACCCGCCCACCCTCTCCCGCATCCTGAACTTCCCGCTTTTCGTCGGCGCCTTCATCAAGATTGTCCTGACGATCCCCCACATCATCATCCTGGCCTTCCTCATGATCGCCGCGCTGGTGGTCATCTTCATTGCACTCTTCGCCGTGCTGTTCACCGGTTCCTTCCCGCCGGGCATGCACACCTTCGTCGTCGGGGTCTATCGATGGCTTACCCGGGTCAATGGATACGTGTACGGCCTGACGGATGCGTACCCACCGTTCAGCACCAGATAACGCATCGGTTCCCGTGCTAGTCTGGAAGCATGGTTAATACACCCGGCCTCCGCCTTGCCCTCGCAGGCGGCATTCTGGTTGCGATAAGCCTTATAGCGATCGTGTTCCTGCCGGCCACGGTGCCCGCGTTTGTGATGATGATCGGCGGCCTGGCAGTCATCGGCGGCTTCTGCTGGTCACTGGCGGAGTTCTATTTCGATACGCCGACGCCCCCCAACGGGCCCGGGACGTAGGCGACAGCACCTTTCAGGCGCCACCTTCTCGGCGCCTTCCTCGATCATCCCGGCGGGTGTAGTTCAACGGGTCCCGGGACGCCCCGGTGATCGGAACCTAAGACTGACTGCGGATCATCAAGAGCTGACCCTCAGCTCAGCGTGTCCAGTTGTACTGGTCAACGAGCTGGTTTGTTTGCGTCAGTAGCTGGTCGTACTGATCGCTCAGGGCGTTGCGCTGGTAGATGGCGGCGTTGTGCTGGTCGACCTTGTCGTTATAGGTCGCCAGCAGGTCGTTGCTCTGCTGGATGAGCTGCTCCAGCCGGTCCCGAATCGTCGTCGGCAGGTCGTTGGGAAACTGGTCGTTGATCTGCTTGATCTGGGCATCGATGCTGGCGACCTGGTTGTCGAAGACGGAAATCTCGGAGCGCAGGTGCGTGATCTCATCGTCGAGGTCGCCGATCTGCGTCTGCAGCGACGCTAACTGGGCGCGATTGTCATCGATCTGCTTCTCCAGCGGGTCGCGAGCAGCCGACAGACGGGCATTCTCCTCGCTGTGGAAGGTCTGCTGCAGGCCATTTATCCGCGCCTGCTGGTCGTTCCAGATCGCATCGATGCGCGCCTCGAGTTCATCGCAGCTGGGCTCCACGCCGATTTCCTGCATGGCGTCCCGAATGTCTTGCGCACCCTTGAGGTAGATGTCGACGTGGTGTTGCTCGTGCGCCGTGACACCGGCCACGTAGTTTTCCCAGTTCGCCCGCAGCGAATCGCTCAGGCTGGACTCGTCCTCATGCTGCGGCAGCTCGACCGTGATGTCGGCCCGAATTGTCAGGTCGCGAATGCTGCAGGAACCGGAGGGGTCCTGATCGCCGCTCCATTTGTACTGCCAGTCGACGGAAGTGAGGCCGCTGCCCTGCTGGCCCACGTTGTCCGTGGGACCGTTGGCTTCGATGCTGGCGAATATGTCCTCGGTGGAAGTGCCGCTGACTGAGTAATAGGTCGTCGACTCCGATGTCTTGAGGTCGACGACCGAATCAAGCTGCGGCGTGGCGACAGAAATGATCGTGGCGGGCGGCACGCTGGTCGGCCTGTCAGCCTTACTGGTACCACAGGCACAGAGCACCACGGCAAGAAGGCCGGCGAGAGCCATTACTGCCAGTCGATTGGGAGGCACGCGACCTATCTTATGTCGTTTGTTCAGCCATGGCGACGATTTCACCGTCGCCGCAAGGTAAACGGCGACCGCCTCGCTCAACTTGCGAGATTGCGTTTGCTCCGTCGATTCCGTCCGACGCTTCATCCACACCTATTACGCGCATTGGGTCGTCACGGTTCACTCTTCGCGACCTTATGTCGACCACCCCAGGCTCGAAGATCAACCAGAGCGTGCACAGTAACGAACGCTCTATAGGGAAGACGCCGGGACGCCACCAAAGGTTCCCCGCGAAGCGAGGACAGGTCGTCCTGGCACCATACAATGCGGCCATGGAACCGGCGCGCTTGCCCGTTATTGTGCTCGCCGGCGGGCGCAGTACCCGCCTCGGCCGAGACAAGGCGTCCGAAGTGCTGGCGGGCAAGTCGCTGCTACAGCGGGCCATCGATGCGTCTGCTACGGTGGCCAGCCGGTACGTCATTGTTACTGCGAAGGGACAGCATCTGCCCGGGGTCACCACGGACGCGTCTCTCGACACGGTCGAGGACGCCTACGCCGAAACGGGTCCGCTGGGTGGCATCTTCACCGGCCTCAGGGCGCTCGAAGGCACCTCAAACGCCGCGGTCTCAGAGTCGCACGCCCTCGTGGTCGCCTGCGACATGCCGTTGCTGCAGCCAGCGCTCCTTCAGCTGCTCGTGCGTCTCGCGTTCGGGCATGAGGCCGTCGCACCGGTGCGAGGCGGCCTGCCGGAGCCGCTGTGCGCCGTGTATTCGGTGGCCTGCATCGAGCCTGCCCGGCGCCTGCTGGAGCGGGGTGCATTCAAGCTTTCGGGGCTACTGGACGCAGTCGATGCCTTACGGATGCCCGAGGAAGAATGGCGCATCGCCGACCCCGAGGGCATCTCGTTCCTCAACGTGAACCGGGAAGAGGACCTGGCGCGGGCCCGAGAGCTCATCGAACGAGCTTGAGCGCTGCTACCAACGGATGCGGCGCTGCGTGAAACGGTAACGCACGTCGTTACGGTCCTGCCGGGCCCGGTTCTCGCTCAGAAACCACATCGCACCCACGACGAGGGCCAGGACAGCACCGGCGAACAACAAGACGGCAATGGCAAACATGGCGTGCACTCCCGCAGCGAACGGAACAGATCCTTCGCACGAGAGAACGCAGTAACGGTCATGCCGTTTCACAGGCTCTGATTGACACTCGAAAGTACGGCGCCAATGATCCGAACCACCAGACCTCCCACATCAGTCCTAGAAGAGAGCAATCCCATGCGCATCGGCGTGACGCTTCCCCAGACCGAGATCGGCTCGGACCCCAATGTCCTGCGCGACTACGCCCAGGCGGCCGAGGAGCTCGGCTACGACCACATCCTGGCCTACGACCACGTCCTGGGTGCCCAGCCCGGCGACCACCGGCCCGGCTTTAGCCATGCTTACGACTACCAGACCACCTTCCACGAGCCCCTTGTGCTCTTTGGGTACCTCGGCGCGATCACCACGCGCATCAACTTTGTCACCGGCATCCTCATCCTGCCCCAACGCCAGACCGCGCTCGTCGCCAAGCAGACGGCCGAGGTCGACATCCTGACCAACGAGCGCCTGCGCCTGGGCGTCGCCAACGGCTGGAACGATGCGGAGTACGAGTCCCTGAACGAGGACTTCCACAACCGCGGCCGCCGCATCGAGGAGCAGATCGAGGTCATGCGCATGCTGTGGACGCAGGACGTCGTCACCTTCGAGGGGAAGTGGCACCACCTCAACCACGTGGCCATCGCACCGCGGCCGCGCCGGAGCATCCCCGTGTGGTTCGGCGGCATGTCGGAGGCCGTGATGAAGCGAGCCGCCCGCATCGGCGACGGCTGGTACCCCCAGTTCCGGGGCGAAAGCCCCGACCCAAAGGAGACCGTCGAGCAATTCCAGGCTTACGTGCGGGAGTTCGGACGCAACCCGGCGGACGTGGGCCTGCAGACGACCGCCAGCATCGCCAACGCTACGCCGGACCAGTGGTCGCGGCGCCTGGAGCAATTCGAGAACGCCGGCATCGACTACGTCTGTGTAAACACCATGAGCGCCGGCCTCGCCGGCCCTCGCGATCACATCGATGCGATCCGAAGGTACAAAGAGGAGACGGGGAGGTAGGTCTTTCCCGGTCGGTGGGAGAGAGACTTAGCCGTTTAGGAACGCGTAGTGCCACAGCATGCTGTGACACTACGTAGTTCCTTCGTTGCCTCCCAGGAGTCCGGCCGCAGATGACTTCGAACGATCAGAACAAACCAGTGACCACGGGCGCCGCAATCGCCTACAACGAGCTAAACTAAGTACCCAACGGAGAGAACCGGAGGCAGACCATGGGCAAAGAACAACTCGCCGCACTGGCACGCGTGATCCAGGAGCAGCTTGCCGAAGGGCCGGATAACGCCGTCGTCGGCAGCTGGACGATCCGGTACGACGCGAAGAAGAGCGCGTTCTACTTCGAGAAGTGCGAGGACGGCTTCTACTGCGAAGAGCGCCCCTCCGTTATCGACCTCGAGGGCAACGTGCTAGACAAGGGCGGACCGCTGTTCGTAGAAGAGCAGGCGTGACGTGGCAATCACGCGGGAGAAGCTGGTTGCGGCGCTTCGCGAGCTCGTAGGGACGCCCAGGGCGCTCCTCTATGGCGTGTCCGAGGCCGACGCGCCTCATCGCTCCAGTCCTTCCTCCCCGTTTGTGCGCGGCTCCGACGCCTGGTGGCGTTACATAGAGCAGCGCCGCGCCCTCGACGATGCCGAGGGTCTCAACCTTATCGTTTCGTTGCGCGGCCTGAGGGTGGAAGAGCGCCTGCTGGCCGTGAACTGGGGCACCAAATTCGCCAACTCCTTCCTGATCATCGAGCCGGCCGATCCGTGGCTGGACCTCACCACCGATGATGGCATCGAGGAGTACGCTCAGCAGTCCGGCGCCAAGAACGCCAAGGACCTCGTGCGCGCCGCCTACGCCGATTGGAACTACTGGATCCGAGACGAGAGGGGCGAGCTCGACAGTCGCAGCGCCACGCTGAGTCTTGATCCGCAGGCGACGCTCTGGCAGATGATGGAGCAGCGGCTGCCGGAGGCCTTCCCGGAAGCGACGTTCCTCTCCAGTCTCACGCTCCTGACGTTGAAGGAATCGGAGCTGTTCACCGGCGGCAAGCCTGTCGGCCGGGCCTGTGCGCCCTTCCTGACCCGGCTCGGCCTGCCCGTCCTATACGACGCCCGCCACGTCATCCACGGCGTACGGGAGCTCGTCAACGCGGGCCTCGCCTGGGTGCAGGACCCTGAGGACAACTGGCGACACTATCGCGGTCCCCAGGCGCCCATCCCCGCAGACATCAGCGACGAGCGCCTCAGTCGCATGCAGCGCTAGCGGACTCTCAGCTCTCAGCTCTCAGCTCTCAGCTCTCAGCTCTCAGCTCTCAGCTCTCAGCTAGGATAATCTCCACTCCCTGGAGGCAGAGGTCGAGGCGAGGGTGGCTTCACCGCTCCCTAACGCCGCCGCCGCTTTCTCCGAGGCCTTGGCGGCGCTACCGGCTCGTTGTGCAGCGCGGCGTGCACCTGGCGGTGGTTGTAGCTGGGCCTTGCGACGTGCAGGGCCTCGTGGCGTACCGTCTCCTCGATAGCGGGCCAGTCGCGACCGTGCACGCGGACGTAGACTACGGCCGGATGGTCGTGTCGCAGGTGGCAGATCGTCGCCATGCCGAGCTTGCCGCGCGTACCTCGACGCGCCGTCGGCGATGCCAGGCGCGCCATCCACGCCGAGCAGCCGACGTTCGCCATCGCGTCACGCCAGTCGGCATCGCTGAACGTGAGGATGTAGTCCAGATCGCCCCGACCGAGGCGGGAAAGCTCGGCCTCCAAGCAGGACGGCCGCGGCATCTCGTTTCGAACCGCCGGAAGGTATCGCGGATTGCGCCATAGCAGGGCTAGTATAGGGTCGATTCCGTAAGCGCTTAGCAACTGAAGGAGTTTCTCAATGGACGAAGCCGCGAAGAAGACAGCCCTGCGCATGATCCCTTACGGCCTGTTCGTGATGACCGTGAAAGACGGCGACAAAATGACGGGCGCCGCCGTTAACTGGCTGACCCAGGCGTCCTTCGCCCCGCCGCTGGTCGTGCTGGGCGCCAAGGCCGACAACCCCTCGACCGCGATGGTCGCCAACTCCGGCAAGTTCCTCATCAACGTGCTCGAGTCCGGTCAGGTGCCACTGGCGAGCGGCTTCTTCAAGCACGTCGAGCCCGAGGGCAACAAGCTCGGTGGCGCCGAGTTCGAGCCCAGCCCGAACGGCCTGCCGATTCTCAAGGACGGCATCGCCTGGTTCGAGTGCCAGCTGCGAGAGACCGTCGCCATCGGTGACCACACGATTTTCGTCGGCGAGGTCATCGAAGCGGGCGTAAGCAAGGAAGACGGCGAACCGCTGACCCTGGCCGAGACCGGCTTCAAGTACGGCGGGTAAACCTCCGGAGCAACAAGGCCCCGAATTTCGGGAGATACTGCGGGATGAACCCGGCAACCTGGCGTCAGTGGCGTTAGCTGCGGGGATTCATCCCGCAGTGTCTTCTCCCAATAGACTGGCAACACCCCACACATGACCATCGTCTCCTCCCGCTCTAACGACCGCATCAAGGCGATCCGTGCTCTGCGCGAGAAGAAGGAGCGCGACACCACCGGCACCTTCTTTGCCGAGGGGCACCTTCTGCTCAAGGCGGCGCTTCAGACCGGCGCCGTGTTCGAGCAGGTCGTGCTGGCACCGGAACGCCTGGACGACGACGAGGCGGACCTGGCGAACGACCTGGACGACCTCGGTGTGCCAATCCTCGAGGTCACCACGGAGCTGTTCGACCTCATCGCGTTTCGGGAAGAGGCGCAGTCCATCGGTGCCATCGTGCGGCAGCGCTGGGAGCCCCTCGAAGCGGTGGGGACGGCGACCCGGCGCTGCTGGCTCTGGCTGCACGAGGTCCAGCACCCCGGCAACCTCGGCACCCTTATCCGCACCAACGATGCTGTCGGCGGCGACGGCGTGATCCTCACCGGCCAGGGCGCCGACCCCTACCACCCTCAGTGCGTGCGCGGAACGCTCGGGGCCGTCTTCAGCCAGCGCATCGTGCGCTCCACGGCGAAGCAGGTGGCGACCTGGCTGCCCCAGAGCGGCTGTAGCATCATTGGCACTTCTCCCTACGGCGACATCGACTATCGCCTGGCTGACTACGCCACGAAGCCTGTCGTGATCATCGGCGGGAACGAGCGCATCGGCATCTCCGACGAGCAAATCGCGATGTGCGACCAGGTCGTACGCATTCCCATGGCGGGCTTCGTCGAGTCGCTGAACCTCGGCATCGCGACGTCCCTCGTGCAGTACGAGGTCCTGCGTCAGGTCGAGGGCCTCGTCCAGGACGAGCCGGAGCCTGAACCCTAGAGACTCCAATCAAACCGACCCCTGTGTGCTGCAGCCACTGCAGGATGAATCCGGCACCTTACGGCCGCTAAGGAGGTAGCCGCGGGATTCACTTCGCGCTGGCTCCAACTCCTGCCGTACCTGTCTTCCCGAAGTTTCTCGATTTCCCTTCGCGGCGCTGTAAGAAGCGCTGCCTTCGCCTGTCCTAACCACAAGAACAGCAGCGGAGGCAGCGCATGAATGAACCCGGTTGACCCGACCACATCCGATTCGAAGGGCGCTCGCTCGTGGCGATCGCCCAGCAGCCAGAAGGAGTTATGTCATGAACTTAGGAACCAAAGCAGCAGCCATGATGGTCCTCGGCGTCGCAGCGATTGCGGGCGGAGCCAGCGCACTCGGCAGCACAGCCACGCCGGCCGATGCGTTCGGTAACCCGCGCATCGTTGTTAACGTCGCGGGGCCGCAGGCAGGCACGGTTGACTTCGAAAACATCCCGGCGGACTTCCTGCCCGACTTGCTGACCAATGAGGACACCGGCGACGTCCTCATGCCCACGAACTACTGCGGCCTGAACATCGAGTACGTCGGCGGCATCTACTGGTACGACGCCTCCAACCACCTCATCGAGGCGGAGAACCACGGCGAGATTACGTACTACAACAACGCCTACCGCTTCATGGGCGAGGACGTAACCGACGCCTATCTGGGTGGCATGGAGTTCACCGGCGCCCTGGACACCTGCGACTCCAATGAGCCCTGGTACTTCCCGATTCCCCTGTCCTACGGTGGCAATGCGCCGCAGTACGGCGCCGCGAAGCTCGTTCTAGAGCTGGACCAGCCCCCGAGCTTCCAGCCCTCCATCGAGTTCCTGGACAGCGCCCATGAGCCCATGGAGCTGCCCGACCTGTACGAGGACTGGGAACCGCCGGCGGACTGGGACGAGTACTGCGAGAAGGTCCCGGAGTTCTGTGAGCCCAAGGTCAATCCGGACCTCGTTCCCCTGGACCTCGACTTCAGTGTGCTCTTCGGCTGCTGGACTCTGGGCACGTGCGATAACGGCGATTCCTTGCCGCCCGAGCTCGGTCTTACGCTGGGTTGCCTCAACTACTCGATAGGCTGCGACCCAGACCCCCAGCCGCCGACCCGCCTGACGCTGACGCCTGACCCGGCGCCGACGAAGACGGTGTCACCTCAGAGCGTGCAGCTAAGTACGCGCTAGCCGGTCGCCGAGAGCCGGCCATATGAAGAGAGCCCCGGTGCCGGCACCGGGGCTCTCTTGCTGACTGCGTTGCCGGTCTATTCGCCTACGGACGCCGTCAGGGCTGCGGCCTCATTAACGGGCGGACTGATGAGACTCTGCCTGGCCTTTGCCTTGGCTACCGCGACGGCAGCTTCGAAGTCGCCGTTTTCGATAATCGCCGAGGCGCTGTGATAGTGGTACGTGTGCGGCATCCACGGCTCCTTCGGCTCGATGCCGTCTCGCATCGCCCTCGCGGCCGCGAGGAGCTTCCGGCGCAGGTAGATCATGTGATAGTCCATCGCGACCAGGTGCTCCTTCTCGCGCTTGGCGAGGGGACCCCACTGGTTCTCCATCATCGCGATGTCCTGCAGCGGGAACGTCTTGATGCCGGAGTACAGGTGGTTCTTCTGACCCAGGCGGTCGACTTCGTAGTCGTTGAAAACGTTCGCCTTGGTCTTGAATGTGCCGGGGATCATCTCCGGGTAGGCGTAACCACCCTGCTTGTAATAGACGATGTCCTCGTCCGTCATCGGCGTCTCGGCCCAGCGCAGACGGAAGAACATCATCTTCTCGTTGTCGATTGGCACCCGGAAGTTACCGGCGAAGTGGTTCGGCCGGACGATGCCGGGCGGGCAGAAGATCGGCATGAGGAACCGCAGGATTACGTTGGCCTGCTCGCGGCCATCGGGTCGCTGTACGCGCGAGATGGCGTAGAAGGCGCCGTCGATGTCTTCGAGCTGGTCCTTCGCGCGCCAGTCGTCCTTGCGGAAGCGGCGGTTGCCCACCGCGAAGGGGAACGGCTCGTCAGAGGGCACCTCGCCTTCCAGGACGTTGCGAGTCGCCTGGCCCGTGAGCGGACTGGGCGCGCGGTACTGGAACTGCGGGTTGCTCGCGTTGTTGTCGAGCGTGCTGTGCAGGAACGGCACGTGGCTGGGGTCGAAGTCGCCCTCGGTCGCCTGCAGCCAGTTGCACTCGAGCTGGAACTTCGTCACGTAGATGTTGGGCGAAGGCACCTTGGCGAAGTCGAAGTCAGGGAACGGGGGCTGCTTGTCCTTCGGGCCCATGTAAGCGAAGACCATGCCACCGGCTTCTCGACACGGGTACGCGTCGATGCTGATCTTGTGCATGAACGTGTCGCCTTCGGGCGTGTTCGGCAGGTCGACGCAGGCGCCGGTGACGTCGAACTTCCAGCCGTGGTACACGCAGCGCAGACCCGACTCCTCGTTGCGGCCGAAGAACATCGGCGCCCCACGGTGGGGACAGAAGGCATCCATGAGGCCGACTTTGCCGTCCGTGTCGCGGAAGGCGATGAGGTCTTCGCCCATGATCTTCAGCTTCACGGGAACACAATCCGGTCCCGGGAGCTCTTCCGAGAGCGTTACGGGCAACCAGAAGCGGCGAAACACCTCGCCCATCGGCGTGCCCTTCTCGGTATTTGTAACCAGTTCGTTGTCTTCGACAGAAAGCATGCGCGACTCCCCTGGATCTGTAGAGGCTGGCAACCAGCCATC
Source organism: uncultured Chloroflexia bacterium (assembly GCA_963731765.1). Taxonomy (GTDB): domain Bacteria; phylum Chloroflexota; class Dehalococcoidia; order DSTF01; family WHTK01; genus WHTK01. The sequence continues at coordinate 147,095 of CAVSWS010000013.1, read as the reverse complement.
GGCTTGATGTTTAAGACCTTAACGGCCTGGGGAGTCACCGGAATATGGCCAAACGGCCCATTCTCACCATTCCGTCAACGTTATGGTTGTAACGGAATTAGGCTTCAAGCACGCTCCGAACTGCACTCAATAGAAAGGGGCCCCGGCGCAGTGCCGAGGCCCCTGTGTGCTTACGAAGCTCGGGCTATTCGCCGACGGCGGCCGTGAGAGCCGAGGCCTCGTTGGGGGCCGGGCTGATCAGGCTCTGCTTCGCCTTCGCCTTCGCCTTCGCCACCGCGCCCTCGAAGTCACCGTTCTCGATAACCTGAGCGGCACTGTGGTAGTGGTAGGACTCCGGGATCCACGGCTCCTTGGGCTCGATGCCCTCCGCCATGGCCCTGGCCGCGGCGATGAGCTTACGGCGCAGGTAGATCATGTGGTAATCCATCGCCACCAGGTGCTCTCGCTCGCGCTTGGCGATGGGGCCCCACTGGTTCTCCATCATCGCGATGTCCTGTAGAGGGAACGTCTTGATGCCGGAGTACAGGTAGGACTTCTGACCCAGGCGGTCGACTTCATAGTCGTTCCAGACGTTCGCCTTGGTCTTGAACGTGCCGGGGATCATCTCCGGGTACGCGTAGCCGCCCTGCTTGTAGTAGACGATGTCCTCCTGCGTCATCGGCGTCTCGGCCCAGCGCAGGCGGAAGAACATCATGCTCTCGTTGTCGACCGGCACGCGGAAGTTGCCGGAGAAGTGGCCGGGCCGCACGATGCCGGGCGGGCAGAACACAGGCATGAGGAAGCGCAGGATAACGTTCGCCTGCTCCTTGCCGTCCGGCCGTGTCACGCGCGAGATCGCGAACATAGCGCCATCGACGTCCTCGAGGATGTCCTTGGCGCGCCGGTCGTCCTTGCGGAAGCGGCGGTTACCGACGGAGAAGGGGTAGGGCTCATCCTCCGGGACAGGGCCTACGAGGTTGTTCGTCGCGCCTGCACCCGTCGGCGAAAGACGCTGGCGTTCGGCGGCGAACTGGAACTGCGGGTTGCTGATGTTGTTGTCGAGCGTGCTGTGCAGGAAGACGGCGTGGCTGGGGTCGAAGTCACCCTCCGTGGCCTGCAGCCAGTTGCACTCGAGGCGGAACTTGGTGACGTAGACGTTCTCCATCGGCACCTTGCCGAAGTCGAAGTCAGGCATCGGGGGCTGCTTGTCCTTCGGTCCCATGTAGGCGAAGACCAGGCCCGCCGCCTCGAAGGTCGGGTAAGCGATGGTCGTCAGCTTGTTCTTGAACGTGTCGCCTTCGGGCGTGTTCGGCAGGTCGACGCACTGGCCGGTGACGTCGAACTTCCAGCCGTGGTAAACGCAGCGGATGCCGGACTCCTCGTTGCGGCCGAAGAACATGGGCGCGCCGCGGTGCGGACAAAACGCGTCGATCAGGCCGACTTTGCCGTCCGAGTCCCGGAAGGCAATGAGGTCTTCGTTCATGATCTTGAGCTTGATCGGGATACAGTCCGGCCCCGGCAGCTCCTCGGAGAGGGCCACGGGGAGCCAGAAGCGACGGAACAGCTCACCCATCGGGGTGCCAGCGTCGGTATTCGTTACCAGCTCGTTGTCTTCAACAGATAGCATGCGCGGATTCTTCCTCCCGAGTATAGGTCGTGACAGGACTTGTCAGCCTCGTTCATCGAGGTCAGCCAGATAGTTGCCTCGGTGCACTAATGGCGGAACGTAGGCCTCATCTTACCATCCCGTAAGGGTGAAGTTAGGCCTTGAAGGAACGCGGGCGACTAGATCAGGGTATTCGAAGGCTCACTCGCCGGATCCGCGGCCTTGCGCATCGCCTCCGGTCCGGTAATAGGCAGACCGGCCGGGTCTATGAGCCCGACCTGCGCCAAAACGGACGCCTGGTCCCAGTAGATGCGCTCACCAGAAATGAGACCGTCCTCAAACTGGACGACGGCAACGACCGCCACCTCGACGTGCTTCCCCGTGGGCGCGACGCCCGGAAGGATCCACGGCATTTCGATGTCGTGCGTGAAGCTGAACTGCATCTCATCGACGACGCGGTCTTTGCCCACGGTGCGAGCGATCGGGATTGACGCGGTGTCCTTCGGGTGGGCGGGCAGGAAATACCAGGCATAGAACTGGCGCACAGCCGCGTCGCCAACGCCGCCGGTCATCACGGGCACGTGATTGACGAAGGGGTTCGCGGACATCGTCACCATTGTCTTCTCGAGGCTGTGATCCGCGAATTCGGCGGCCATGTGCGCTTCCCACATTGCAACCATCGCCTGCTGCTCGGGGCTGAGTTCCGGACCTTGATTGGGGCTTGGCTCTGCTGTCATGTTGGTCGCCTCCTGTGCCTCTTTATCGACACTCCTAGCGACCGTCAGCACCCGAGCAGCGTGCTGCTACTCGAGCGTGTACTCCACGCCGATCTCCCCGCAGAGGTCTCGGATGCCCGCGAGCACACTGGGGTGGTACGGGATGCCGTTGGCGCGGCAGTCCGCCTCGAACGCGGCTTCGGGCTCGCCGGCGAAGGTCAGAGGTCCGGCGTCCGGCAACCGAGGCGCCGAACGCAGGTTGTCCTTCATAGCCTGCATCTGGTCATAGAAGGTTTCGACGTCCGTGAACGCATCGATACGCATGGCGCCAAAGAAGTGATTGGCGGCGCGGCGCGGCAGCTCGGAGCTGGTGTGGCCGCCGCTCAGCACGCCGGTGAGCACATCGACCATGATCGCGAGGCCGAAGCCCTTCCAGGCGCCGGTCATCACGTCGGAGCCCAGGGGGAGAATGCCGCCCATACCCTCGCTCTCGTAGTAGACGTCCGGGTCGGTGACTTCGGCGCCTTCGCCGTCGCGCACCCAGCCCACCGGGATCTCTTTGCCTCGCCGTCGGGCGATCTCCAGCTTGCCGGCCGCGACGACGGACGCCGCCATGTCGAGGCAGAACGGCACCTCCGGCGGCCGCGTCGGCGCGGCGAACGAGAGGGCGTTGAGGCCATAAACACGCTGGGCACCGCCGGGCGGCACAACGCCGTTACCGCCCGTCGTCATCGAGATGCCGATCATGTTGTGGCCCAGTGCCATCAAGGCGTAGGGCGATGCCGGACCGTAGTGCGTGCTGTTGCGCACCGATACCATACCGACGCCGCTCGCAGCCGCCTTCTCGATCGCCAGGCGCATGGCCAGCGTGCCGGCCACGAACCCGAGGCCGCCATCGCCATCGATCGTGGCGCCGGCCGCCGTGTCTCGCAGCACGCGGACCTGCGGATTACGGTTGAGCAGGTTGTCACGCGCACGCCGTACGTAGAAGTCGGCGAACCGCGCGAACCCGTGCGACTCGATGCCACGCAGGTCCGACGCGATCAGCACGTCGACCGTCATACGGGCGTGCTCCTCCGGGATCCCCACCGTCGTCAGGCACTCCACGCCGAGGTCGTACAGCGTCTCCGGGTCTACGCGAATGTCTTCGGGGCTGGGCATCTAACGCCTCCTGGGGTTGGGTGGAAGAGACGCTAGCTGCCGACTTCCTTGAGGGCGTCCTTGATGCCGTCTAGCTGGGCACGAGCGCCGGCGGCGACACCGGCCGTGTCTGCCGTCAGGAGCACCATCTTGAAGCCGTCGCGAATGTAGCGACTCGAGAGGTCGGAGCCGCTGGTGTGCACACCCGGGATCTTGCCGTGACGGAGGGCCGCATCGCGGATCTTGAGCACGGTCTCAGCGTGCTTCGGGTTGTCGGCGTTGTAGCGCGGGCCGAGGCCGAGAGCCTGGCTGAGGTCGGACGGGCCGATGTACAGCGCATCGATGCCGTCGACGCTGGCGATCTCGTCCAGGTTCTCCAGCGCTTTTGGCGTCTCGATCATGACGGCGAGGACGAGCTCGTCGTTCGCGCGGTCCTGGTAGCCTTCGCCGCCGTATAGCGCCGCGCGGAAGGGGCCGGAGCTGCGCATGCCCTTCGGCGGGTAGCGCATCGCCCACACGGCCTTCTCGGCGTCTTCCTTCGTCTCGATCATGGGCACGATGATGCCGTAAGCACCGGCGTCGAGGAACTTCATGATGATCGAAGGCTCGTTCCACGGCACGCGGGCGAAGGGCATCGTCGGCGTCGTGGAGATCGCCTGGAGCATGGCCATGGCGGTCTGGAAATCGGCCGCGCCGTGCTGCATGTCGACGCACAGCCAGTCGAAGCCCTGGTGCGCCATGATTTCGGCGCTGAAGCTGCTGTTGATGGCCAACCAGCCGCCGACCGCGACCTGGCCCTTTGCCCACTTTTCCTTGACCGCGTTCGGTCGCATCTGCCGAGCCTCCGTGGTGATTCCTAATGCTTGACCTGAATGAGTGGCCTCATTCTCGACGCTATCGAGCCATCGGGCAATCAGGCAAAGAGAGGGAGGCTAACGATGCGAACCGGCCTGCCACCAGGCGAACACGTATCGCGACGTTCGAGCTCGCCGTAGGAATCCGTTACGAAACGGTAGGTGGACCATTCGCACTCCGGCACCTCGCCTACCACGTTGCCCGGGTTCCGTGTGCAAGACCATATCGGACAGTCGCGAGGTGGTCGTTGACCTCAGTCACGGAGCCATCGTCGAAGTTATACATCCATGAGGTCGTAGCCGGTCCTCGTCGCAGTGGTCTGCCCTCACCGACAGGCATTCGTGCGAACAGGATGTGCTTGCCGTCCTTCGACCACATCGGTGCGCTCGTCGCGGAAGTGCTCTTCGCCCACCGTGAGCTGTCGCTTGTCGGTGCCGTCGGCCGTCCATCAGCCAGATGCGCCGTGATTCGAAGGCCCGGTCCCGAGCTTCGACCGTCCGAGGTCAGGCGCGGACCAGGACGTATGCGATCTGCTTCCCGTCCGGCGACCATGCCGGAGAGATCGCAGCCACGTCCGGATCTGTCAGGAACGTACACGCTCGATGCATCCGGTGAAACCACAGCGATGCGCTTGTTGCTCCAGGTTCCCGCCCCGTAGCCGGTTGTGAGTGCAAGGCCAGCGGCGCTGTTGGACTGATGAGCCACAGCCCGGTGTGACCCGTCAGGTCAAGCTCTTTCGTTGGGTCCGCCGTCAACGGAGCTGCGTAGAGTGGCGCACCGTTCTCGTACACGTCATCGAAGCTGACGGACGCACTCTCGTACCGTATCGGCGGCAGCTCAGCCGTACAGGACGTGGCTGCCATCCGTAGATACAGCCAGAAATAGCAGCTGGTACCCACCGCCATCACCTGTCAGCTGATTCTCGATCACGGGCATGAACGTCGGAACCGTTCGGCTTGCTTCACAACGATGGCGAAGTACGTTGGTATCGCCCACGCCGTCATCTGCTGTCGAGTCCAAAGGATTGTACCCTCCGAGTTTCCGCACTTCAATGCGGCAAGTGCGCCCTTTGAATCCGAGCGTAGATCTCGAACCGGAATATGCGTTGGCCGTTCTCGATCCACGGGTGCCGGTGCGAGAACCTCGCCGATTGCTGCCATCAGCATTCTCAGACATTTCAGTCGCCCCATCCTGTGCGAAATACACGATCGGTCGTGCGATTGTCCGGCAACCACCAGAAGCTGAAACCATTGCCTTCGATCACTCGGTCATCCGCCGCCATCGGCTCGAACGATGTGCAGGTCTCCAAAGCTACCACGCAGGCCTGCGATGCATCTGCGGTGTAGAGCAGCCAGTCGCCGTCCGGAGACCACATGCGGCATGGCGGTCGCCCTCCGTGTCCGTGAGCTGATACGGCACGCCGTGCGGAAGCTGCTGCACCCAGATGTTGCCGTCTCGAACGAAGGCGATCTTGCCCATCGATGTGTTATCGCCTGTGAGGACGACGCCCAACGCGAGCAACGCCAGCCCCGCGACGCCGGCAGCGATCGCGCCGCCCGCACCAAGCTTCCACGGCCCCACCGATGCGAGCTTGTGCATCAGACCGGCGAGTGGCCCAAGACCGAACGCGACCTTCGGCTTGCCCCGCCAAGCCGCCGCCTGCTGCCGGTTTTCAACGCCGAGCTTCGTGATGATCTCGGAGACGTGGAACTTCGCGGTGTCGTAGGCGATGCCGAGGCGGTCGGCGATCTGCTCGTTGGTCAGGCCCTCGCGGAGGAGGTCGAGCACCTGCCACTCGCGGGGCGTCAGGATGTCGTCGTGTCGGGGCCGACCGCGTCGCATACGGGCAGGTTAGCAGTGGCAAGAAGGATTTTGACTACCCGCACAACGCTCTGGCTCTCAGCGCCTCAGCCCTTATGATGGCCCGGTAGCATCCAGGCAGGACACGAGGAGGACACGCGCATGCGAATCGGCTTTATCGGACTCGGCATCATGGGGCGCCCGATGGCGAAGCACCTCATGGACGCAGGACACACGCTCACCGTCTGGAACCGCAGCCGCCCCGGCATCGAGGAGCTGGTGGAAGCCGGCGCGGACGAAGGCGCGCGACCCGGCCGACGTGGCGTCGAAGAGCGAGGTCGTGTTCACGATGGTCGGCGACTCGCCGGACGTCGAAGCCGTATCCCTGGGCGAGAGCGGGATCATCGGCGGCGCGAAGTCCGGCCTCATTCACGTCGACTTCACGACGATGTCGCCGGAAGTGACGCGACAGATTGCGAAGGCCTACGAGGCGAAGGGCATCGAGATGCTCGACGCGCCCGTCAGCGGCGGCGAGGGCGGCGCGATCAACGCCACGCTTTCGATCATGGTCGGCGGCAAGCAGGACGTGTTCGAGCGCTGCAAGCCTCTCTTCGAGACCGTCGGCAAGACGATAACCTACTGCGGCCCGACCGGCGCCGGCCAGACCGTGAAGCTGTGCAACCAGGTCGCCGTGTCCGTGACCAACATGGCGGTCTGCGAGGCCCTCGTCCTCGCGGCCAAGGCAGGCGTCTCGACCAAAACCATGCTCGACGCCATCTCCGGTGGCGCCGCCTCGTCGTGGCAGATGGTCAACCTGGGCCCGAAGATGATCGAGGGCGACTTCCGCCCCGGCTTCAAGGTGTGGCACCAGCAGAAGGACCTGCGACTCGCCCTCGAAGTCGGCCGTGAGAACGACCTGCCGATGCCCGCGACCGCCCTCGTGGCCCAGCTCTTCGCCTCCATTGCCACGGACGGGCACAAGGAAGCCGGCACGCAGGCCCTGGTCAAGGCGCTCGAGAAGCTCGGCAGCGTCTCGGTCGCTTCGAACTAACGACTCGGCCGTCAGCGATCAGCTTTCAGCACTTGAACTATCGGGCAGGTAGCCCGGAACGCGGCGTTACGAGAAGCTCGCTGCTATCAGGCACGGGATGCGGAAGGATCGAAAGATGGTCGACAAGAGCATTCTCGACGGCAATGAAGCCGTCACGGCGCGTCTGGAAGCGCTCGCGGCGCGACTGACGGACGATGACCTCAAGCGCGACCTCGGTGGCGGCTGGCACGTCTCTGTCGCCTTCGCCCACCTGGCGTTCTGGGACCGCCGCGTCGAGTACATGCACAGGCGCTGGGCGACAGAGGGAATCCCCCATGTCGAGCTGGACGACGACGTGATCAATCACGCCATCGAGCCCATGCTGATTGCCCTCGAACCGCGCGAGGCCGTCCGCCTGTGCATCGAGGCCGCGAAGGCCGCCAACGCTGCCATCGCCGCCTGCCCGGACGCCATCGCCAACCAGCTCATCGCCGAGGACCACGCCTACCTGCTATCGCGCGCCGGCCACCGCGGCGAGCACGTCGAGCAGGTCGAAGCGGCGTTGGGTTAGGGGCCCCGTGGTCCGAATCCGGGATTTCGAGGCGGACGACTACGCCGCCGTCCGGGATATCGACGAGGCGGAGCAGAAGGCATACCGCGGACCACTCTGGGATGCTGCGACACCGCAAGAACGGGAGCGGTTTCTCATGACCAGTCCGGATCATGTGACCGTATACGCTGCTTCGCCCTACTGCCTCATCGCCGAGCGGAACGGCTCCATCGCAGGGTTCCTTTTCGCCTTGCCGCTGCTGCCGGACGTGCTGAGTGTGGACGCCCTGGCTGTCGTGTCGGAGATGCGCAGGCAGGGCGTTGGCCGCAGGCTCTATGAAGAACTGTTGTCACGCGCCCGGCAGGACGGCATCAGGCGTATCCAGGCCCTGATCAGCCTCGACAACTCGGGATCAATGGCCCTGCATGAAAGCGCCGGGTTTGTACTGCGTGATCGTAAGGAGGCAGTCCAGGAACTCTAGGAGTCCCGGTGCACCGTACCCGGCGTGAAGGCGGGCAGACAAACGCTGATGTACTCGGCCGGACCCGATGGCGTGCTGTAGCGCACCCATTCACCGGCGGGCGTGATGACGGCCTGACCGGCGGCCACCTCGATAACGCCATCGCGCGTTTCGACTCGCAGCACGCCGGAGAGCACCACAGAGTACTCGTCGAACTCCGGCGTCTGGCCGGGCTCCTCCCACCCGGCCGGGCTCTTCATGCGACTGATGCTGACGCCGGCCGTCCCGGAGTTGACGGCGCCGATGTACTCCTCGATCTGCTTCGGGACGTTTCCCTGCGCCTGGATGACGGTGGGAGCCAGGATGTGTCGTGCCATGTTCGCGATTCTAGCGGCTCACGCTCGAAGCTCGCAGCTATCAGCTCGAGGCTCTACACCTCGTTGAGCACGTCGATGAGCTCGCGGATGCGGCCGTAGGCGTGGCGGGGATAGAGGGCGACTCGCTTTAGCAAGAGCGAGTCCTCGTCGCGCACCTCGGCGGGTGTGGGCTCGATGACCTCGAAGCTGCCCTCGATGAGCAGGTCGTCAAACTCGGTGTTGAGGCGCTCGAGCATCTGCTGGTCCGGCGCCCGCTTCAGGCGCAGGATCAGCCGATTGCCGATGAAACGGGCGGACTGGTAGTTGGCGTAGAACCGCTCGATCTCCTCGACGGCTTCTTCCGGCGTGTGGGCGATGCGGAACAGCGATAGATCGCTCGGGTAGATGAATGCCTGCTCCGCGATGCACTGCTTCACGAAGTCCAGCCACTTGTCCCAGAAGTTGATCCCCTTCGCCTCCAGCAGAACCACGGGATGCGGGTCACTCTTGCCGGTCTGGAGCAGCGTGAGCAGCTCGAACGTCTCGTCCAGGGTGCCCCAGCCGCCGGGCAGCAGCACGAAGGCGTGCGACTCCTTGAGGAACGTCACCTTGCGCGTGAAGAAGTACTTGAAGTTGATCAGCTTGCCATCTCGGGCGATGTAGGCGTTTGCTGGGTTGAGGGCCGGCAGCCGGATATTCGCCCCGAAGCTGTGCTCCGCCCCGGCCCCTTCGTGGCCGGCCGCCATGATGCCCGGGCCCGCGCCGGTGATCACCATCCAGCCCCGCGCCGTGATTAGCTTCGCGAAGTCGCGCGCGGCGTCGTAGGACTCCTCGCCCGGCTCGATGCGCGCGGAACCGAAGATGCTCACCTTGCGCCGATCTCGATAGGGCTTAAATACTCGGAAGGAGTAGGCGAACTCCTTCAACGCCGCGTTAACCAACTTGAGCTCATCACGGCTCGAGTTCTGGCCGACCAGACGAATCGCGGAAGTGACGAGCTCCCGCGCCAGAGCGAGATCGATGGGATCGATTGGGCCCTCGATGCCGGGGAAATTGTCCTCGAGCTTCTCCAGGACGTCGTTGATTTCCTTGTCGAGGTCGGGGCTGCCGGTGGAGTAGACGCGACGAGTGACGGGCCCCCGGACTCGCGTCGACTCGGGCTCCAGCGGCTCGATGGCGCCACCGCGTTCCGGCTCCTCCGTTTCGCCTTCGAGGCGAGGGAGCCACTGCCCGGAGTTCTCCAGGATCAGCAGCTCTTCTTCGCTCAGGTCAGACATTTCGGACAAGAAAAACCTCGCCTTCCGCCCATGCATCCAGACTGGAGCAGCCTCCAGGGATGAACCGATCGACTGGCGTACCCAGGCGCCGCAGTCAGATCCAGATTAGTACAGTGCGCCGCTGCTTACCGCTGAAACCGCCAGGATAGGTGTCAAGGCCGGGCGTTCCCTGCCTAAGTGATGCCCTCGTGTCTAACCGGTGCCAGTCCCGTCATTCCTCATGGCGCTCGACGTTATGCATTCCGCGATAGTGTCATCCGCGTCCGGACCTAGCTCTTCGCGAGAGCAGCATCCGCCTCGACACCGCCCTCTTCATCGATGAGCAGTCGCAGGAAGGCCCACGACGGCACTGCGATGAGGAGCGCGACGACTGCTACGGCCCATGACTCGAAGAACGCGAGCACCTGGGTCACGAAGATCGAGAGCAGCAAGGAGTTTTCGAACGCGCGGTAGGCACGATGCAATCCCTGCTTTCGCAGACGTCGAATGGCGATGCTCGTAAGGAAAATGCTTACGAGGGTGGTCACCACTGTGATCGCCATGATTGCGGAAAGGCCGACGGAGTCGCCGGCGAAGCGGCCCAGGCGGTCACTGTCCTGGGCATCCCAGGCGCTCTTGACGAACAGAGTCACAACGACGACTTCGGCCAGAAGGAGGACGATCTGCAGACTGAACCAGATTTTCAGGGCGGCGGACGTGCCTGCCATTTCCCGCCGCTCTCGGTACCAGCGCCGGATGGCTTCGAGCCACCGGTTGGACGGCACCGGCTCGATGTTTTCGAGCAGCGTTCTGATTTCCGCCGCCATCGGCTCGTCGCCGGCGGACTCGAGACGGTAGAGCGCCCGCTTCTTTTGCGCCGCAGTCAGCCGACCCAGCGCCGCTTCGGGTAAGAAGTCGATGGCGTTGAGCACGGACTCGTAAGGCTTCAATGGCCGCGGCGCCAGAAGCTCCTTCATCAGGAAATAGAGCGCGATCAGGACGATGTAGATGAGGGCGAAGGTCGGCTTGAAGAAGTAATTGTTGTCACTGGTAATGAACTTACCGACCTCGTCGACGAAGAGGCCGAAGCCAATACCACCGATGACCGCCATAGGCACGCGCGTCCAGCGCCCGATCGTGAGGATGCCGACGAAAAGTGCGATTGTCATGAGCAGGCCGCCCCAGAGCATGTGCGAGACATGAAGCCCATTCCCGCCAACCTGCGGGAAGCCAGTCGCGGAGAGGTAAGACCGGGTGACGACGATCGTAGTGACAGCAAGGACGAGGAAGATGTCGGTCATCACGGAGAGGTTGGCAACGCGAATCCAGCGCGGCGCTTTTCGCACCTGCCGTCCGGTCCCCGTTCGCCCCTGTCTCACGGTACTCATCGAGGTGGCCGAATCATCGCAGAACTCATCCTCGAGCGCTGCTGCTCAAAAGTCCGAATCGGGATTCAGCCGCTGATCGGGCTGCGCGAGTCGTAACGATGCTCAGCAGCAGCGCACACTGTTTCGAGCGGTAGCCAGCGTGGTCTTCGATAGGCCGTTCAGACGCGATGCGACAATCCGAAAGTGCCGGAAACGAGTGAAAGCTGGAGCGGCCAACGGGAATTGAACCCGTGCCTCATCCTTGGGAGGGACGCGTGCCACCACAACACCTTGGCCGCCTGAGGGCAATGTTATCGCAGACGGTCGCGAGGAGCCATCAGGCGGCGAGGCCCGGTCCGACAACTGCTAACCAACGATTTCGACCCAGTTCGGACCCTGACCCATCGGCTGCTCGCTGAGCTTCTCGAGAGCGCCCGACTCTGCGTCGATGGCGAAGACGGCCAGGGTGTGGGAGAGCTGGCCGGCGCAGAGGAGGTATCGGCCTGACGGGTCTATCTGGAAGCCTCGAGGCTGTCGGGGCATATCGAAGTGCCCGGCTGGCGTCAGCAGCGCCGTCTCGGGGTCGATCGCGAAGGCCGCGAGCGTGCTGCTGTTGCGAACCGACGCGTAAAGGAAGCGACCGTCCGGTGTCTCGTGCAGGTCGGCGGCGGAGGGCTTGTCGGTGAAGCCCGGCGGCCTCGCGTCGACGATTTGACGCTCGGTCACGGTACCGAGTGCTCGGTCATAGGCGAAGACGTAGATGGAGGCATCGAGCTCGTTGAGCAGGTAGACGTGACGGCCGTCGCGGTGGAACAGGAAGTGCCTCGGCCCGGCACCGGGGCGCACTTTCACGGAAGGCGGGTCGTTCGGCGTCAGGGCGCCGGTTACCTCATCGAAGCGATGCTGCTGCACGATGTCGCCGCCCAGGCTGGTACTGAGCACGAAGTGGTTCGAGATATCGGTGCGAATAGCATGCGCGTTGGGCCCGGCCGGCAGCACATGACGCGCATCGCCAACGACGCCATCGTCGCCAACCGGGCTCACGGATAACAGGTGGCCCGGATACGACGCGCCGAGCAGCCAGCGATCCGTGTTATCGGTCGAGATGTAGGCCATCGAATGCGGCATGGACGCATCGCCGATCTGCGTCAGGCGTCCCGTCTCGCTGTGGCGTGCGAAGCTGAGCACGGCGTAAGGCTCGGAGCGCAGGGCAACGTAGGCGAATCGCCCGTCGCGACTGAACGTTAGCGGACAGGCGCCACCCTGCTTCCCGCCGCCTCGCAAAACGAGGGTATCGATCGGTGTCAGGAATCCGGTCGACGTGTCGAGCTCGAGCGTGAACAGCTCACTGCTGTCGGACGCCATGACGTAGACGAAGGCGCGCTGCGAACCGTTCACCATCAGACAAGCTCCTCGCCCGCTACAGACCCTTCAGATTGCGGCGAAGTATAGCGCGCCGAAGGCAGGATCAGGCGCTCTGGGGCCTCGGCTCCGCCACGTTGAAGGACAGGCGCGCCTTCTGCTCGCCGCCCACCGTGACGTAAGCGGCATAGCTGCCGTACGAGCTGAACTGCACGTTGGTGAGCTGGACGACGAGGTTGACGTGCCCCTCCAGGCCGCGCGGGTCGAACTTGACCTGCTGGTGGATGGCCGTGATCACGTCCTCGCCATCGGCGTCCAGCAGGCGCACCGACACGTCCTTATCGCCCGACTCCGCCGCGGAGCCACGCAACCGTACGACGATGCCCATGTTGGGCTGACGGTGCGGCAGGTTCGAGGCCTGGATGGTCTCCCAGCCGATGCCGACGGCGTGGAGCTTGCGGTCCTGCTCCGCGAAGTCGCAGAGAAATGCGAACTCACACTCCATACGAAGGCCTAGAGCCTGCCCTCGATGTGCTCCGGGTCGATCTTGATAATGATGCGAACCTCACCGTCTCGCATCGGGTATTTGGCGTCGGGGCCCTGGTACTTGCGCGCCATCTTCTCGATATGGTCCCGGGCACCCTCCTGGGTCACCTCGACGACCTTGCCGCGGATCTGGATATATGCGTAGGGGTTCTCCTGGTCCAGGATCGAAAGCGCGACGCGGTTGTCACGGGCCAGGTTCAGAGGCTTCTGGCGCCCTTCCGCCGTGTTGACCAGGATGTGCGTGTCGTCGCAGTCCACCCAGACAGGCGTGACCTGCGGCGAACCGTCTTTCATCAGCGTGACGAAGTGGGCAAAGTTCGGGGCTTCGACCAGGGCGCGCTGGGCCGGCGTTAGTTGAGTCATGTTGTTGTCCTTCCAGTATCCGTCGCAGCACGCGCTCGCGACTCAGCGAGAATGGCTACGCAACCAGCGCCTCAAGCAGGCGACGGCCGACGCTAACCGAGAAACATGCCGCCGACGTACGACGGCTCGATCTTGACTATGATGCGCTGCTCACCCTCGATGATACGAGGCTTGGCGTCCGGCCCGAAGTACTTTCGCGCCAGCATTGCATAGTGCTCGTCCGCGCCATCGTGCGTCATCTCGACCACGCGGCCGCGCACCTCGACGTAGTTGCCCAGGCGGTTGCGGTCCACGACGCTGAGGGCGATGCGAGGATCGCGGCGCAGGTTGCGCGCCTTCTGACGCTCCGCCGCCGTGTTAATCAGCACGTGGCCATCTGCGTAGTCGACCCATACCGGCGTCGATTGCGGTGTGCCGTCCTTCATCATCGTCACGACGTGCGCCAGGTTCGGCTCTTTGAGCAGCTGCTGCTGCCGTTCGTTCAGTTCCGCCACGTGGGGTCCGTTCTAGTAATGCTTATTCGTTTGGCGCTACCACCGAGTCAGCCTCGATGCGGTAGACGACGCGCTCAGCCGCCGGTGGACGCTGCGCCGGCTCGGAGCCGGTGTACTTCTTGGTCACCTGTACGAAGCCCTCGACCGCCGGCTCGCCCGTGATCAGTTCGACGACACGGCCGCGGATCTGCACGGGCGGGAACGGGTTGTCGGCGTCCGCAATCGAGAGCGCCACGCGCGGGTCGCGCTTGAGGTTGCGCGTCTTCTGGCGGTCCAGTCCTGTGCTAATCATGACGTAGTCGCCATCGCGGTAGACCCATACCGGCGACACCTGAGGCGAGCCGTCGGGCATGACCGTCGCCACGTGAGCGAAGTTGAGCTTGTCGATGATCCGCTTTGCGCCTGTCGAGAGCGGCACTGCCATGGGTATCTCCCTGCTTGCTTCAGTATCCAGTAGTAGCCCCTACGCTGGATATCCTACTGTGCCCATGGCGAACGCGGAACATCGCTCGCAACCTCGCCAACCCGTACGATGCCGAGGATGAACGTGTCTTGCACCTTCTGCCGCATCGTGGAGGGAACCAATCCTGCCGCCATCGTCTACCAGGACGAGCTTGTGGTGGCCTTTCTCGATGTCATGCCGAACAACCCGGGCCACACGCTCATCGTGCCTCGACGCCACGCGACCTACATCGCCGAAGTAGACGACGAAGAAGCTGCGCGCATGTTCATCACCGGCCGCAATATCGACCGGGCCATCCGAGCCAGCAAGCTGCGCTGCGACGGCGTGAACCTCATCCTCAACGACGGCGCTGAAGCGGGCCAGCGCGTCTTCCACACCCACCTCCACGTCATCCCACGCATCCTCGGCGACAGCCTGCAGCGCGACCTCAACGCTGAGATGCCGACACGTGAGGACCTGGAAGCCGTGGCGCGGGAGCTGCGTGATCTGCTCGGCTGACCGTGCGGGTCCATAGTCGTCAGTTCCGGGTTATCAGTGGTTGAACTTATCGCTGAGTTGATGCAAACGGCGCACAGGGTAAAGTACGCGGGAGCGCCGGCCTGACTACGCCGGCAACAAACTGAAAAGCTGATTACTGACGACCCAGCACTAACAACGGAGGCCCCATGGACGCTTACGAAGCGATTATCCGCAAGCGAGACCGCCGCGAGTACGACGGACGGCCGATACCGGAGGAAACGTTGCACCGCATCCTCCAGGCCGGTCGAATGGCGGGCAGTTCCAGCAACAGCCAGCCCCTGCGCTTCATCGTCATGCGCGACCAGGCCGCGAAGGAGAAGCTGGCACCAGCAGGGCCCGGCACGGCGCCGCTGGTCAACGCGCCGCTCGCCATCGTGATCTGCATCCAGCAGGACCGCCGCGACTTCGATGTCGGCCGGTCAGCTCAGAACATGATGGTCGCTGCCTGGGCGGAGGGCATTCACAGCTGCCCCATCGGCCTGCGCAACGAGGAGGTCGCCCGCGAAGCCCTCGGCTTGCCGGCCGAGTACACCGCCGCCATCGGCCTCTCCTTTGGTTACCCGTCAGGTGCTCCACCGTCCCGATCCGGCGAAAAACGCCTCGCCATGGAGGAGCTGGTGCACTACGACCGCTGGTAGGGCGCCAGTCAGCCGTTAGCAGTCAGTTTTCAGTGAAAGCCACAATGCGCGCATCGCCGTGCGGCGGCACTCTTATCAAACTGACCGCGGATTACCAAAGACTGAGAACTGACGACAATGGACGACGACGTTTATCGAGATGAAGTGGAGCCGCCATCTGCATCGCCCGAGATCGAGGCGAACGTGCGGGAGTTGCTGGGCCTCTTAGGCGAGGACCCGGACCGTGATGGCCTGGTCAACACGCCGTCACGCGTTGCCCGCAGCTGGGCATTCCTTACGGCCGGCTACTCTATCGACCCGCGAGCGGTCGTGGGTGATGCCCTGTTCGAGGCGGACTACGACGAGATGGTCGTCGTGCGCGACGTGGAAGTGTACAGCCTCTGCGAGCACCATCTGCTGCCGTTCTACGGCCGGGTGCACATCGCCTACCTGCCGTCCGAGAAAATTGTCGGCCTCAGCAAGCTGGCGCGGCTGGCGGAGGTGTATGCCCGTCGGCTGCAGGTGCAGGAGCGCCTGACCAAGGAGATCGCGACGGCGATCAACGACATCCTGGAGCCCAAGGGCGTCGGCGTCGTCATGGAGGCGAAGCACCTCTGCATGATGATGCGCGGCGTCGAAAAGCAGGAGTCGGCGGCGGTCACCAGCTGCATGCTCGGGCGCTTCCGGACGGACGCCCGTACCCGTGGCGAGTTCCTCAGCCTGATCGACCGCGGCGACTAGCCCGAGGCGTCAGCAGACCGAGTTTGGCGCCTTCGTGCGGAAGCGGCCCCAGACCGCAAGCAGCTGCTGCTCCGAGTTGAAGGCGAGCAGCTTGTCTGCCGGAATGTCCTGCCAGCCCGTGTCGAGGTCGCAGTAGTAATACACGGCAGTCTCTTCCGAGGACGTAAGCCAGGCCCGCTCCCCCGCCGCGATGGTCGGCTTCGGCGTGGGCGTCGGTGTAACGCGCGGCGTCGCTGTCGCCGTCGGAGTGGGTGTGGCGGTCGGCGTGATGAAGGCCACGAAAGGTACCGTCGGCGCTATCGGCACGCCGTTCAGGCCGGTCGCCGGTTTGGGGGTCGGCGTCCCCTGCGGTATCGGCTGGGCGATGACGATATTGGCGGGCGGCGCAGGCTGGTTCCCGTCCGTCGCGTCGTTTGTCGTCTCGTGCTGGGCGACGGTCGGGAGCGTGCCGTTATCGAGTGGCGGCAGGACCAACTTCTGACCGATCTGCAGCGAGTGGGCATCCGTGTTGTTGAGAGCCAGCATCTCCGTGATCCAGGCGTCGCGCTGGGCGGCCGGCACATTGGCGTACTCGGCGATAAGCGTCGGGTTGTCGCCGCTCTGCACCACGTAGCTGGCATCCAATGGCCTGGCCGGCAGTACCGTCGGCCACGGCGTCGCGGTAGCCGTGGCGAGGCCTACCGTCCGCGCCGCCTGCACATTAGCCTGCGGCGTGACAAGAGGCGTCGTGACGGGCGTTGGCGTTTGCTCGGAACCACCGCCCATCAGACAGGCGGTACCGAGCATTGCCAGACAGGAGAATACGGCAAGCGGCAGGGCACGACTCATTAGGGTCATCGGCATACGCCTCCGAAGCCCCGCCGGGGTAATTAATAACACATTCCTGGTGGAGATCGAAATTCGAACGCTGACGTGTCTGCCTAGAACGGGGGAAGAATTAGCTCCTGGCCCACCTGCAGCGTCGTTGCCGTCACGCCGTTGAGCGCCAGCATCTCCTGGATCCAGGAGTCGCGGCTGCCTTCGGGAACACCGACCTTCTCAGCAATGCCTCCCGGCGTATCGCCCGAGACGACCGTGTAGCGCTCCTGCGTGAAGGCCGTCGGTGCCGGAGCTGTCGTCCCCGCTGGCGCGGCTGTGGTCGCCGTTGTTTCAGCCTGGGCGCCCGTACTCGTCGTGGTCGGCTGGCTACCGGTAGCGGCCGGCTGCGTGGGGATGACCTGGGTGGGGGCCGATTGGGTGCCGACGGCGATGTTGCCCTGCGTACCCGTCACGTCCGGCAGCAGAGAGTTCGAGTCGCCGCCACCGCGGCCGAAGAGCATATAGAGCACGAGTCCGAACACCACCAGCGGTGCGCCGAGGGCTGCTGCCTTGGTCAGGGGCGTCTGGCGTTCCTGGGCCCAGTACCAGTAGCCGATGAACGGATTAAGGATCCGGTCCAACATATATGAAAATGATAGCAGGGCGGTCCCTTACGAGTTAGGGGGTGGCGCCTAAATCATCGGCCAGGGATACGGCCGATACGGCGGCGGGGCAGGGAACACTCGCTGCTCATCGATCTCCGCGGCGCGTTCGATCAGGCGCGCCATCTCGTGCGGCAGCAAGAGCTCCGCCAGCGAGGCGTGAATCTCGGTGTCGTCCTGGAGCATTTCGGCGAAGTGGCGCACGTCCTCCAGCAGGGGCTCAGGCACCGGCATGCCCTGAAAGTCCCAAATAACTGTGCGCAGCTTGTCTTCTGCATGAAAGGCGATGCCGTGGTCGATGCACCAGATCCGGCCGTTGAGGTCCAGCAGGCAGTGGCCACCCTTACGGTCCGCGTTGTTGCACAGCCAGTCGAACACCGCTATGCGCTGCATGTCCGCCTCGCGGCCTTCGCGCAGGTTAAAGAAGTGGCGCGAGGGGTCGTGCACGACAAAGAGCTGGAGGACGCCTAGACCGAGCTCCAGTCCGTCTTCGCGCACGATCGTCGGCGGGACAAGGTGCCAGTCGAGGGCTTCGCTGACCAGGTAAGCGGCGTACTCACGCTGGTAGAGGGTGCCGGTCGGAAAGTCGTGCAGGGGCGCCTCGCCACGCTGCGGTTTGTAGACCGCGTAGCCCTCGCCGACTGCCTCGTGGTCCATCTGAAGCAGGAAGACGTAGTTCGAGCCGGCGGCGAGCATGGCCTCTTCTTCGACGCGGGCCTCTCGCAGAATGTCGAGGATATCGGAGCGAAACGGATCCCAGCTCTGGGCCGGCATGCCGCGGACGTATCGAGCAGCGATGGCGACACCTCCCTTCGCCGATTATATGCGTTTGGCCCGCTCAGTCTCCGTATAGCTGGTGAATCGCGGCGAGATCGTCGGGGGTCAGCTCTTGCAGGCAGTCCGTAATCACCGGCGACATTACGGTAGACGAGCCGAGGTGCTGCACACCGAAAAGGTGCCCCGTCTCATGCATCAGCGTCGTGTACAGGCAGTCTTCCGTACCGCGTCCCTGCGCGGGCGTGCGCTCAATCGTGATGTCGGCCTCCACGATCTCCGGCGACCCGCCGCCGAGGGTGGAGCGATAGCGGAGGTTGGTGTTGCCGGCTTCGTTGAGGTTGTTCGGCGCGCCGCCCAGGTCGCCCCATCCGATCTCGTTCGTGCCGTCACCCGCCGTAATGGCGTGGCCGCAGTCGCCCATGTACGCCGTCGGCACGCCCCACTGCGAGATGGCGCGCTTCGTAAGCTCCACAAAGGTCTGGTAGTCAACGAAGCCACCTTCGTTGTCTCGCACCGTGCAGTAAGAGACCGGCGGGTCCGTCCAACGAGCACCCCGGATCTCGGGCGGCACGGTGCCGGGCGTGATCTCGACACGCTGCTGCTGAAGCGAGACACAGGCGGTCAGCAGCAGCATTGCGCCACCCAGCAGGCCAATCAGACGTAGCACGTTGTCAGCTTACGTGGCGTTGCCGTTACAGAGGGTGACAAATACGCAGCGGTTGCCGGGTTCCCTGGGACGAAAACATGTAGTTGAGATATAGTGTCATCGTGACAACTGAGACACCGAATCAATTACGGAACACGGAGCGCGGCGCAGCCATTCGCCTGCAGGGCGTCTCCGTGCGCCTGGGCGACCGCCTTGCCCTCGACAACATCAACCTGACGATCGAGGCCGGTAGCTTCGTCGGGCTTATCGGGCCCAACGGCTCCGGTAAGAGCACAATGCTGCGCGCGATCCTCGGCATCCTGCCTCTCGCTTCGGGCGAAGTGCAAATCGGCGGCATTGAACCATCGCAGGCCCGCGACCGCTTCTCCTACCTGCCCCAGCGTCGCGAGATCGACCTCGACCTGCCGGTGCGTGCCTGGGACGTGGCCATGATGGGGCGCATCCGGCACACGGGCTGGCTGCGGCCCGTTCGGCGGCAAGACCGGGAGATCGTCACCCACGCCCTGGAGCTTGTCGGGCTTACGCACCGCCGCAACTCGAACATCGGCGAGATGTCGTTCGGCCAGCAGCAGCGCGTGTTCTTCGCCCGTGCCCTGGCCCAGGAGGGCGACATCATACTGCTGGATGAGCCCATGAACGGTGTCGATCCCCAGACCCAGGAGCTGTTCGTTCGGCTGCTGGAAGACTTCCACCGCCAGGGCAAAACGATCGTGATGGCGACACACGACCTGACCATGGCGGCATCGATGTGCGACAACCTCTGCGTGCTGAACTCCCGTCTCGTTGCCTACGGACCGGTTGAGGAAGCGCTGAGCGAGGCGGTCCTGTACAAAGCCTACGGAGCGCACCTCCACTTCGCTTCCGGTGAACACGCCCCGGCCCATCTCGTCGAGGACTTGCACCACGATCCCACAGAGAGGCACGCGCGTGATTAGCTGGCTGGTCGACCCGCTCGACTTCCGGTTCATGCAGCTTGCCCTGATCGAAGTTGTGATTGTGGGAGCCGTGGCGGGCTTCCTGGGGACCTACGTGGTGACGCGCGGCATGGCCTTCGTGGGCGACGCGATCACTCACGCCGTGTTCCCCGGCATCGTCATCGCCTTCCTCGCGAACGTCTCGCTCGTCATCGGCGCTACAGCGTTCGGGGTCCTGACGGCGATGGCGATCAGTAGCCTTTCGCTTACCAAGCGCATCCAGGAGGACACGGCGATCGGCGTGGTCTTCGCGGCGTTCTTTGCCCTGGGCGTGGTGTTGATCAGCACGACCGAGGGCTACACACGCGACCTGACAAACATCCTCTTCGGCGACATCCTGGCGGTGACGTCCTCGGATATCTACCTCAGCATCGTCGTCGGGAGCATCGCCCTGGCGCTCGGCATCGGCCTGCGACGCGCCCTCATCCTTGCCTCCTTCGACCGCGAGATGGCGCAGTCGCTCGGTCTGCCCGTGTTCTGGCTCGATACGGTGCTGCTGTTGCTGATCACGATGACGATCGTGATCTCGCTGCGGGCCGTGGGAAACATCCTGGTGCTGGCGATGTTCGTCACGCCCGCCGCAACGGCGCGACTGCTGGTCGATGACGTCGGCAAGATGATGCCGCTGGGCGCGGTGCTCGGCGCGGCATCGGGCGTCCTGGGGCTCTACATCTCCTGGCATACCGACCTGGCGGCAGGCGGCATGATCGTCCTCACGGCGACAGGATTCTTCATCGCGGCGCTGCTGTTCAGCCTGGTGCGCTCCCACGTCCTGCCAGGAGAGGCGACCGCCTGAACTAGAGCGAGCCGGCCAGCAATCCCTCGCGTACCGTATTCATCTCCATAAGCGCTTCCGGATCGAGGGACGGGTAGTTGACGTCCAGATTCTCCAGCGTGTTAAGGATGATGCGTGAGACAACGAGGCGGGCGTTCTTCTTGTCGTCCGCCGGCACGACGTACCAGGGCGCGTGGTCCGTACTCGTGGCGCTGATGCACTTCTCATAGGCGTCCATGTACTCGTCCCAGAAGCCGCGCTCCTTGATATCGGCCGCGTTGAACTTCCAGTTCTTGTCCGAGTCGTCGATTCGTGAGAGCAGGCGTTTGCGCTGCTGCTCCGGCGAGATGTGGAGAAAGAACTTGAGGATGCGCGTGCCGTTGCGATGCAGGTGCTTCTCGTGGTCGTTGATCGAATCGAAGCGCTGGACCCAGATGTCGCCGTTAATTGTCTCATCCGGCAGGTTCTCCGCGTGGAGGATCTCCGGGTGCACCCGGACGATGAGCACCTCTTCATAGTAGGAGCGGTTGAAAATGCCGATACGGCCTCGCTCCGGCAGGTGCTGGCTGGTGCGCCAGAAGAACTCATGGTCGAGCTCGATGGGGCTGGGGTGCCCGAAGCTCGTGACCTGGCAGCCCTGCGGATTCACACCGGACATGACGTGCCTGATGGCGCCGTCTTTACCGGCCGTGTCCATGGCCTGGAAGATCAGAAGCAGTGCATAGGTGTCGGAAGCGTAGAACTTGCGCTGGAGCTTGCTGAGGTCCTTCACCTGCTGCTTGAGCTGCTTCTTGTAGTCCTTCTTCGAATCGTAGATCGGGTCGACCCGAGTCTCACGTTTCGAAAGCTGGACGTGCTCTCCTTCGTGGATGCGAAATGCTTCGACGCGGATGTCCATCGCGGCCTCCTCCTGGCTTCCTACTGAAGGATCGTCAACCCGGCAGCAGACCGATAGCGCGCAGGAAAGCCGTTGGCGTTGGGGTCACGGAGGGAACGTCATTGGGGGCGTTCACGAGCGACTGGCCAAAGAAGAAGAAGGCAAGCGCCACCAGCAATATCGCGCCCGCAATCACCAGCCTCATGTCCGGGTTCATCTTGCTGCCGAGAGCATATCAGGCGCCGCGCGCTCGAGGGGCTCGGCCCCGGTCACGGCTCCCATGACCTCGCTGCATACCCATCCTGGCGATGCCCGCAGACGTTACTGCGTCCCCGGAGTGCTCGTCGCACCTGAGGACGGCCCACAGGCGCTTGGCGTGTTCTCGTACGCCCAGTCGAACAGGCGCATGGAGTCCCAGTAGATATCGCCACTGTTGAACACGCTGGCGATGAGTAGCCGGCCGTCACGGTCCGCGGCTGAGACGATGCTCCAGCCCGCTGCCTCTGTATAACCCGTCTTGATTCCGATGGCGTCGTCGTAGATGTAGATGAGGTAGTTGCCGTTCCAGATGCCGCCGTTGTCATGCCAGTCTTCTGCCCGGAACTGGGTTCCGACGATCTGACGCAGCAGCGGGTACTGCAGCAGCGCCCGACCCAACACCGCCATGTCGAACGGCGTTGTGTAAGCGCCGGGTGCATCGAGGCCGTGGCTGTTGACGAAGTGAGTGTCGTCCAGGCCGAGCTCGGCGACTCGCTGGTTCATCAAAGCAACGACTTTTGCCTCGCCGCCGAGGTAGCGAGAGAGCTCAAGCGCCGCATCGTTGCCGGAGGGCAGGAGCAGGCCGTACAGGAGTTCCTCGACGCTAAGGCGCATGCCCTTCTCCAGGCCCATGATCGTCGACTCGTTCTCAACAGAAAGGTCCCAGCCGTTGATCTGGATGTCGACGATGTCGTCCAACCTGGCGTTGTCGGCCACCACCATGGCGGTCGCGACCTTGGCCAGGCTGGCCGGTTCGCGGCGGTCTCGCCAGTTCAGGCCGTAGAGCACCTCGCCGCAACTGCCCTCCATGAGCACCGCCGAGGTACCGAGCAAATCCGGCGGTGCGATGTCGGTCAACTCGCGCCATCGATTCGGGTCTTGATCGCAGTACGGACACGGGCCGGGCGTAGCAGTCGCAGTCGGCAGCGGCGTGGGGGTCGCGGCGTTGGCGGCTACGTTCGCGACCAGGCCAGCGTTCTGGATCTGCAAGGAGGAGTCGGAGACACCACCGCGCGACAGGATGACGGCGGCCACGAAGGCAATCGCGATGGCGAGAACCGGAAGGATTGCTCGCAAGTTCCAGCTTCCTCAGGTGTTCCCGAACGACCAGATGATGCTACCAGAGGTCCACGGGCACATGTTCAAGAATCAAATGCAATCCATCGAGCCCTGTCACACCTGCCTCCGGACTCCCACGCCTAGAGACCCTCATGGCATCGAAAGCGAATCGAGCGCCGCACGTATTCCCTTTTGACCCAGCCGCGTGCTCGGCCTTAATGCAGAGCGACAGGCTGGTAGCACAATCCCCTAACCAGATTCATTACATTTGCGTAAAGACTGCTTCGACTATTGCCTGTGACTTGTTGACACGGTCGCGCTTGCTGATAGATTCGCTGCAGCAAGGATGCCCGATCATTTTCGAAGTGGGTGTCGGTTTGCTTGCACGAATTTCTCCCCATCTAGCGTGAACACGGATCTGCCAGCCGGCGCCTCGACCGCGCTGTACCGTGCCCTCGCGATCCTCACGCCGAACGCCTCGACCATTCTCCTGCGCGAGCCTTTTCCAGATCTGTCAGCGCCGCTCACCGCCGACCTCGATCTGCTCGTGGTGGGCGATGTCGATGACCTGATCCCGGAGCGCATATTCCCGTCCGACTCGAATTCCGGCCAACCGCTGGTCGACGTGCTCTGGCTGCCCGAGCGCATCTGGCAGGCGCCGGAGCAGCTCGCGGCCTACGGCCTCATTGCCCACCGAACCCTCGGCTCCCGTGTGGTCTTCGATAGAAATGGAGATGCATCAGAACGCCTCCGCCAGGTGAAGTCGTTCGCCTACCAGCACGAGGTGCAGGAGGCGCGCATCGCTGCCCTGCTGGAGATGGGCTACCTCGTCGTGCGCGAAATCGGAGTGACCTGGGACTTCCCGGCGATGGCACGCTTCTGGCTTCACATCGCCTACGCCTCTTGCATTTCTGCCGTGGCCGACGCGCTAGGCATCCTCTGTCCTAACGCCTACACGAAGCCACTGGAAGCGATTCGACAGGTCGGATCTAAGACCGGCCTGTCACTCGAAGCGGACATTGTCCAGAGCCTGCGTCTTGACGGTGAAATCGCACCGGCCGCAGGAGCATTGCGCCGCATCTTTGAGGCGGTTGACCGGCTGGGCACACCCCGATGGCCAGAGCAGGTGCGCCAGAGCACACGCGCCGAGTATAGATATTATGTCGAGTGTTCTGAGGTGGAGTGGCGCATCCGAGCGGCCAAGGAGCTGGCGTCGAACGACGATGCGGTGTCGGCAATGTACTATCTGCGCTTCTTCGCCTACGCCTTGGCATGCGCACCGATGGCCAGACATTTCGCCGGGCTCGGCTACGACCCGTCCTACCTTCGGCCCGTCGGCGCCGTGAGACCGACACTCGATCTCACTTGCCCTGCGATCATTCCTGAACTGGAGGCAATTCTTGGCGGCAGCCTGAGCATGGAAGCCCTGCTAGGCAAAATCGACGATCTGCAGACCTTCCGGGACACCTGTTTAGCGCTTCTCAATCGGCTTGGCTTCAGGACCGACGCCGTGAAACCCTGGGCGCCCTTCGAGGGCCCCACGGCCGAATTGGCGACGGCAGGAGAGGGAAACATCCGTGGCTGACTTGGACCAGATCTGCACCCAGTTTCGCCCTGAAATCGAAAGCGTATTCACCCCGATTCCCAGGGCGATTCCTGAAATTATCTCCGGCGACGTTTTTGTACCCGAACAGGCCTTCATCCGCGACCACATCATGTTCATCGAACGCGGTCGGCTGATTTTCATGCCGGGCCGCGAGCACAAGGAGTACTTCGAGGAGTACTTCGTTATCTGTCGCAAGCTGACGATCGTGGGCGGCGGACTCTTCGTCGACCCGGACCAGTTCAATGGCGACTTCCGAGAGCAGCGCATTTACACCAACGTCAACGTAATCACCTGGAAGGACCGCTTGTCTCCGGCACCAGATGGCAGCGTACCGAATCCCATCCATGCGAAGGACGGTGCCAGCTTTGTTGGCTGGGCAGATGTAGGCCAGGGTAACGATGGAGCGGACGGCGGCAACGGAGACGACGGGAGGCACCGGAGCAGACGGGCGCCCCAGCCAACCGGGCCACGATGGGATGAGGGCTCCAAGCTTCACCATCGTGGCGCTTGAAGTCGAGTTTCAGAAGGCGACAGCGGAGCTCTTCATCGACTTCGACGGCCAGATTGGCGGCCACGGCGGCCAGGGCCAGGATGGCGGTGACGGTGGCAGGGGCATGCGAGGGCGCGTAGGCGAATCCGACAACTCCTGGCCCGGTACGGGCTGCGACCGCTCGCCGGGCAACGGTGGTAGCGGCGGTAATGGCGGCGATGGCGCCCGAGGAGGCAACGGCGGAAACGGCGGTCATGCCGGCAACATCACCATCATCAGCACCCTTGAGAACATCACCGACGCCTTCTCATCCGGCAAGATCCTCGCGATTAACGATGGCGCCCGCGGAGGCGATGGCGGCCTCGGTGGCGCGGGCGGCAGGGCAGGGCTGGCCGGCATGCCGGGTTTCGCAACCAACCTGTGCAACCCCGCACTGCCCGGCCTACCCGGCTCCGAAGGCTTCCCTCCCTTCCTGCAGCGCGACCAGATCAGCGGCGACCCGGGTCACTTCGGCGATCCAGGCAAGCTGTTATTCATCGAGGCGGAAGCCGGTACTTGCGCAGATATCATGCCTCTGCCCGTCGTGGCCACGCTGTTCGACCCGCTAACGCTTTGTCGCGGGTTCTCGGCCCCGGCCAACAACCTCGACCTCGACATCACCGGCGAGAACCTCGCCCAGGTCACCGACGTGAACTTCAGCGTCGCCGGCATCACCGCGACCAAGAAGCCGCTGCTCAGCAACGACAACCTGCTCGCGCTCTCGGTGGATGTTGCCGGCAACTCCGGTGTTGGGCCGTCCAACATCACGTTCCAGCGTGCCTTCGGACCGTCGCAGACTGTACCGAACGCGGTAACGGTCAATCGTTTCGAGGTGACCGGCGTGCTGCCGAACTCGGGGGCACGTAACTCAACTGTGGCAGTGACGATTACCGGCACGTGCTTCGACCCCAGCGCCATCTTCAATCAGGTCAACGTCAGTGGCGCCCTGTTCGACGTACTCAACGTCATCATCCTGAACGAGACGACGATTGACTGCTTGTTCGACATCAAGCCACTGTCTCCGCTGGGCCCTCGCAATGTCACCGTGAAGATTGGCACAGAGAGCCACACCCTCGTGGGCGGGTTCAACGTCACGGCCTGACATCGAAATGAGGATGGACGACCGGCTGGAAGCCCGCATCGATCTGGGGATGGAGTTCCTCCTGCGCGAAGCCGACCGGCAGTTCGCCGAGGTCACGCACAACATGCTCTTCCCCTTCGCGGCGGGTTTCAGCGGGCCGTCTGAGCACCAGTCCTCCGACGTGTTCGGCCGGGCGGTCCTCGGCGGTCTGCTTCTCGATATCGCCGGGCTCGTCGCGGACGATCTCCGCGCTCAGCTTGAGAGTGTCGCCGCGCGGGAGGCGGACTACGTTGCCAGGAGCAAGCTTCGCGACCGGGCAGGAGGCTGGAGCTACTTCCCGGACTTGCCCGAACTCCCGCCGGATATCGATAGTCTCGCCGCCGCGTTGCTGTTGTTCGCCCGCACTGGTTCTGAGCACGTACATCTCTGCGACGAGCCCCTTTCATTGGCTCTAGCGGCGACCGGTCCACCTGCGACATGGATCGTCGCCCCGCAAGACCCACGAGGGGCCCAGGAGCAGATGCGCACCGGCATCGAGCGCTACTGGGGCAATGCGGTCGATGCCGGCGTTCTGGCGCGGCTCTACACAGCGCTTGTCGCGTACGATCGCGCGCTCTTCCAACAACGAATTGACGAGGGCCTTGGCCTCCTCGAAGCGGAACAGGCTGAAGATGGCTCATGGAGCGCCATCTGGTATTGGGGCCAGGCTTACCCGACTTCGCTGTGTGTCGAGTTCCTGCGGGCTTGCGCTGGCGGTGCATACGCTCTGGAAGCTGCGATCCGATACCTCTGGCGCGCTCATCGAGCCGAAGGGGGCTGGGGCGAACGTCAGAGCCTGCCCCTGGACACGGCCGCGGCGCTCTGGGCACTCGGCGATGGCGAACTGCCGTTGCGGCCGGAGGCTGTCGCATCGGCCGTCAGCCTGATCCTGGCGTACCAGGATCCCGACGGCTCATGGGAAGCCAATCCATGGATTCGCATGGACATCGGCCGCGCTCAGGGGCACATGCAGCGCACGATCAGCTACGGCAGCTCGACCTTGACGACGGCCTTCTGTGTCCGAGCCCTCCTACTGGTGAAGAAATCGGTTGGCGAGCAGGTGATGCGGTCGCTGTCCCAGGCACAACGTTGACGGCGATTACGCTGGTCGGACGGGCGCTGTTGGGGCTAACGTTCCTTGTGGCGGGCTGGCTCAAGCTGCGACAGCCTCTGGCGTTCCAGCGAGGACTCGAGAGCCTGGGCGTGCAACCATCGTCCCGACTGGGCAGAGCTCTCACCATGCTGCTGCCGCCTGTCGAGCTCGGGCTCGGGGCGTTAGTCCTCAGCGGCATCGCCATCGTGCCTGCGGTCATCCTTACCTGCGTGCTGCTATTTGCGTTCGTGGTGGCAGCGATACGCGCCGATGAGCGCCTCGATAACGGCTGCGGTTGCTTCGGTACGCGCAGCTACGTCAGGAGCCGTCGCGTCCTGATCCTGCACGACGCCGGGCTGCTCGCTCTCGGTGCCCTCGTTTTGCTAACAGACGCTTCGTCGCCTGCACGGGACACGTCGCCCGTGCTGATCACGCTGGGCGTGGTGCTGCTGGTCGCCATCGAGTTGGATGACAGGCTTCGACTACGCCGTCGACGCCCGCAGCCTGGCTGACGTGGAAGTTAGGCCTGATCGGCGGAGTCGACAGGCCTGGCGCGCTCTCGCAGAACGTGCACGGCCCCCGGCAAGACCGAGATGAGGATGATGACGGCGATGATCGGCAGGAGGTATTTGTCGACGCCGGGAATGGTGTTGCCCAGCAGATAGCCGGCAAATGTCACGCCAACTGCCCAACCCAGGGCTCCCATGACGTTAAACCAGAAGAAGCGCCGGTAGCTCATCGCTCCCATGCCGGCAACCACGGGCGTGAAGGTGCGGACAATCGGCAGGAAGCGAGCGAGGAATACCGCCTTGCCACCGTGCTTTTCGAAGAAAAGCTCCGACTGCACCAGGTAGGCGCGCTTGAAGAAGCGAGAGTCCGGGTTCTGGAACAGTCGCCGGCCTGCCTTGTGCCCAATCTGATAGCCCACCGCATCGCCGGCCACGGCCGCTACAAAGGAAAGCAGCGCAAGCACCCAGATGTTCAGCACGTCCTGCGATGCAAGGAAGCCTGCCGTGAAGAGAAGGCTATCACCCGGCAGGAAAAAGCCTATGAGCAGGCCGGATTCGGCGAACACAATCGCCATGACGCCCAGATAGCCGATGGTGCGAACGAGTTCGGTTAAGTCGACTGGAAGCAAGGGCTCCACCTTTGTGGTTGGCATCGCGCTGCTTTGACGGGTGGATGTTTAACCATTCACGAACAACCGCGCGTCAAACCAGTATGACACGCGGAACGAATCGCCCGCCCTGCGCAAACCGAGCCTGTACGGAATCACGCGCGTATGATTGGCGAGATGACAAACCGTGAGCAGCGGACGTGCTGTGTGCGTAACTGCCCCAGGCTGGGAGACGACACAATCGAGGCCAGCCAGGGCATGCTCGACAACAACCACGAGCTATTCTTCATCTACTGGTTCTGCCAGGAGCACCAGCGACTCTGGTATGTGGAACCTGTCCTCCCACTGGAGACAAGCCGCATTGAGTCGCAGATCCGTCTGAAGGGCTGAGCCTTCGAACGCGCCGCTCAGCGCGAGGCAGAAGGCTCGCCGCAGTCCTGCTTCGCGCACACGAGACCTGGCGACAGTTCCGCCGCTGCGAGGATCAAGTGCCCCAACCTCGGGTGCTCCGGCTCGAAGTCAGGCTCGATGCCGTATTCGCGCAGGGTCTCGCTCATGACCGGGCCAATGGAGCCGACGACCATCTCTTGCATCGACGCCCGGAATGCCTCCTCCAGCCCGAGACCCTGCGCCATTGCCATCACGTGCACCAGCTGACGGGAGGACGTGAACAGCACAACGGCGCGGTCGCTGTTGCAGATGCTGCGCGGAGGTTAGCGCGCGCTTTCTAGGCGCGGACCAAGCGCAAATGGCCAACGGAGGTTCCAATCGTGCTCGATGACAACTTCACAGTACGACCGGTACGCAAGGTTCGAGTAGCAGCGCGGCTTGGTCATCCCGGCATTTCCGGGTTTCGCTGCCTGATGTGCTGTGCTAGGGCTGCGCTGTGGGGACGCCGTACTGTGGCGATTGGTCGGTGCGGCTCACGCCGGCCGGTGAAGCGAACTGCGGCGTCTGAGCATCGACGCCCGAGAAGGACGGCACATCGAAGTGAGGCGCGCTGTTGGCGGCCGGATTCGGGGTCGGGGTCGGCGAGGGGGTCGGCGACGGTGAATCCGCTGTTGTATCGCCTGCTTCGGCGGGGGCCGCGCGCACGTAGAAGGTCGTCGGCACGCTGTGGTGCGCCACGGCGAAGGGGCAGCTCAGCGTGTAGTTGGACGATGAGTTGTCGACCGTGACGTTGAGGCGATAGGTGTCTTCGCGGTCGGGGCCGCTGAAGTCGACCGGCGTCTGAACCGTGACGTCGTCGCCCTTGCGGTCATGCTCGAGGACGGGAGAGCCTGCCGATGCTCTTGTCTCCACGCCAACGATGTGGTCATTTCGCCCGACGAGACTCGAGAAGTCGAACACCGCTTCGGAGCCGGCGGGCAGGACGAGATGGGATGTTGCGCAGTCGACGGCCTCGGTGGTTGCTGCGGTCTGGTCGGTTGGGAGCACGTCCAGCGGGTCGACGGTCTGACCGTCCTGGCGCACCTCGAAGTGGAGGTGAACCCCGGTTGCGATGCCGGTGGAACCGCCAACGCCGATCGGCTCGCCGATCGTAACCTTCTGCCCCTCAACGACTCCCAGCCTGGAGAGATGGCCGTAGGTCGTCGTGATGCCGTTGCCGTGGTCGATGACGATTGAATTGCCGAGAGGCTGGTCGTCGCCGCCACCCGCGAACTCCACGGTACCGCTGGCCGCGGCGAGAATGGTCTTCGAGCCACCGGCGTCGAGCCCGATATCGATGCCCTCCGGGTGCTCCGGACCCATGTAGCTCGTGATCGGTCCGGCGGCGGGCCAAACGAACGGCGGCGAGAACGTCACCGTCACGACGCCATCAGGAGGCCCACCCTCCGTCGTCGCGGTCGGCGAGACTTGCCTGGCGACGAAGGGGAGTGCCGCAGCGCTCTCAGCCGGCGGCGTTGCCTCGGGCGATGACTTGCCTCCACCGCTGCACGCTGAAGCGACAAGAGCAATCAGCAGCGCCAGCGGGGCGAGGAGCGACAATCGATGCGACATGGTGATGGAGCGTGGAACCCGCCTCAGATCGGCAGGTCCAGGCGTTCGCTCATGCCGAGGAGCCGTTGCAAACGGGAAAGCGTCGCGATGCAGGCGTCGAGCTCTTCGATGGCACCTTCGCCGCGCTCATGCGCATCGAATATGCCGCCGACCTCGGGAAACCGGCGCAGTCGCTCACTGCAAGCCGTCATCCAGACAGCGGCGTTGCGCTGAACGAACCAGCGCTCGGCAGCATTGTCGTCCGTGAGCGGCGATTCCACCGCCATGCGCCACCTCGCTCGCAGCGAGAGGCCTTCGTTCTGAAGCTCTTTCAGTACGTCCTTTCGCTGGGATGCCCGGCTCGGCGCCGTTGCCCTGCCGGGCACAAGCATGAGCGCCACGGGAAGCGCCGGAAAGGCCAACAAGAAACCGGCGGGTTGATAGGCGTACGCCATCACTGCAGCCATGAGCAGCAGGGCAAAGCACTCGATACGCCGGATGTGATCGAGGCGACCGGAAGAGCCTATGCGAATGTCCAGGTATCTTGTCATCGCGTGAGTTTGACTGGTGCGGGGCGCTTCGCGACGAGCGCCGGACTCGGTGACTCCTTCTTGTCAGAAAGAATGGTTCGCAAAGCCTTCAAGGCTCGGTGCTGGATCACGCGTACTGTTCCTTCCGGCTTTCCGAAGGCTAGACCGAGCTCAGTATAACTCCGATCTTCCAAAAACCGCTTCGACACAATTTCGCGCTGCATACTCGGCAATTCTTCCAGTGCTTCCTTGAGCACAGCAACGTCATAGGCTTGCTCTGCCAGAACGTCTGGATTGTGGTCCATCGGCGCCCCAAGTACAACATCCTCGACGGCAACACTGGGGCGACGATTCTTGACTTGTTTGATGGCGATACGTTCAGCAATGATGCTGAACCATGCGAGGATGGAGACATCCCGGTCCTGGAATCGCGGCATTGCGTTCCAGGCGCGCAAGAAGGCTTCATTCGTGATGTCTTCGGCATCGTGGTGGTTTCTAACGATGCCATTCACTCGCCTGAGGACGGGGTCGTAAAACTGGACGTACAGCTGAGAGAACGCCTCGGGGTCGCGCCTGACCGCCCGGGCAATGAGAGTTCGTTCCTCGAAATCTAAGGCCATCCCTGCCTGTCCCTTCCACTCGCAAACCAGTTATATCGAGCCTTCCCTGGCTCACTGGCGTTTGCAGCGTTCCGTTAACCGGTGAAACGACTGGCGGGACAGATCGTTACGTCGTTGCTGCTAACTTTGATGCGATTTAGTCGGGATTGTAATGCAATGAACGGGTTATGTACAGATCAGAAGAACGTCAGGTGCTGAAGGTCTGTGAAGAGGTAAGCAACTTTAGAACACAGCTCAGGCGGCGCTGGGCCGCTCAGAGTCCCAGGCGATGTCATAGTCCGGCTCTTCACTCTGGACCCCGGCCTGGGTCACCATCGCTCCCGGCAGCACCGTTATCGTGGCGCCCTCGGTGCGCTCGCCTCCTTCAGCTGCATGCTGTCGCTCTGCCACCCAGAAAGCCAGGCTCACGTACTTGCGTCGTTCCATGTGTGTCCTCCGTACTGCTTTTCGCCATTCTGGGTTGCGGGCAGAAGAACAGCAGTCGGGAAAACCTCTAGGCAACCCGCAAGGACGCCCTATCTGGCTCCGAGAAGCCCTGATAGATGCACCCATTGGCGAATGGCGCGGCGGCTCCACATCGACACGGAATAATCGGACGATTTATCGGTTAGTCGTCGATGAAATACGACCGGCAAGCGCGGTCGATCCAGTCCTGATCGAAGACCGGTCGCTCGCCACGATACTTCGCCATATCTTCGATCAAAGCGACAAGGTCTCGTGGATGCACGCCTCTGAACGGGCGGCCGTGCGGCTCATAGTGGTGCTGTATAAGGTAGTCCGCCGTACCCTCGTCATAAGTCATGCCGTGCTGCTCCGCGACGTCTCGCAGGATGGCCTTGAACATCGGCAGGTCGGGGTCGGAGATGCGGATCTTGTGCCGGATGCGGCGGAAGAACGCCTCATCGCCGAGCTGGCTGGGCTGCAAGTTGGTCGCGAAAACCAACAGCAGATCGAAGGGGATGGTCAGCGTTTCGCCCGTCTGGAACACGAGGTGGTCCACCTGGCGGTCCATCGGCACCATCCAGCGGTTCAGCAGCTCCTCCGGCCGCAACAGCTGCCGTCCGAAGTCGTCGATGACGAGCACGCCGTTGTTGGCCTTGATCTGCATGGGCGCGAGATAGTACTTCGAGATCGGGGAGTAGCGCAGCTCCAGGTCTGCCAGCGTGAGCTCGCCTCCGCCGATAACGAGGGGACGGTGGCTCAATGCCCAGCGCATGTCGCGGTTCTGCGGCTCGCTCGTAATCGAACCCGCCGCGGTCCCGTCGGGCTCCCGTTCTACCGGGCGATGCACCCGAGGGTCATACACACGCACGATCTGACCGTTGTACTCGAATGCGTACGGGATGTAGATCTCCTGCGACAGGAGACCGACGATGCGCTCGGCGATCGTGCTCTTGCCGTTTCCGGGCGGGCCGTAGAGGAAGACGGAGCGTCCGGAACCCAGGGCCGTGCCTACCTGCTCCAGCGTTTCCGGGTCCAGAAACAGGTTGTGGAACGCCTCGTTCAGCTTGGCGGGAGAGGGGTCGAGGCTGCTGATGCTCTGACGCGCCACGACCTCCTCATACAGGGCGAAGGGCACCGGCGCAGGGCCCACGTAGAGGTTCTGGTCCAGCAGCTCCCGCACCTTCGCAGAGCCCTTGGCTGTGAGGGCGTACTGGTAGTCCTGCTCCATGATGCCGCCGGAGCCCACGATCTCGATCTGCTCTTCCCGCCGCAGAAACTCCAGAAGGCCTTCCATGATCGCGAAGGGCAGGCAGACGCGCTCGCAGATCGAGCGAGCCGAAGGACGCCCCGCGTAGTAGATCGTCTTGAGCGTGAGGTCGAGGATCAGACCGGAATCGATGCCGGTCTCCTCCACCGTCGAGGGCTGCGGCAAGAACGGAGCCGGGTTCGACCGTGGCAGTGTCGCTTCCATGTTGATGACCTCCGCCTAACGGCTAAAGACTTCGCTGTTGCTCAGCAGGTCGATGATCGTCAGGGCCGCCGGTGCCAGCAGGACCACGAACATCGAAGGCAGAATGAAGAACGTAAGTGGAATCACCATGAGCAGCGGGGCGCGCTGAGCCTGGGCCTCGGCTGCCTGGCGCCGCTTCACGCGCACCTGCTCCGCCTGCGCCCGCAATACCTGGCCGATCGGCGCGCCGGTGAGCTCGGCCTGGTTGATCGTCTGGATGAAGTTGACAACCTCCGGCACGTTCAGACGCTCGCACAGCTCATCGAGGGCGTTGCGGCGAGACTTGCCCAACGTGACGTCCTGCATGGCCACTGCGAGCTCGTCCTGGAAGGGGCCGCGCTGAAACTCGGCGACTCGAACCATCGCGGCATCGAGCGATAGCCCGGCTTCTACAGAGGTGGTCATGAGGTCGAGGGCGTCCGGGAGCGACTTGCGGGTCTGGTAGTGTCGCTCCGAAACGCGGGCACGCAGCCACAGCTGAGGCAGCGCTGCGCCGATCGACAAAGCCCATGACGACGGCGATGACCTTCAGGATGATGCTCACGCCGAAGGAGTCGGCGAAGACGTAGAAGACGACCGCAAACAGGCCCGTTACGGCAGTCCAGACCAGGATGAAACCCGGCAGGCTCATGAAGCGTCCCGCCCAGATCAGCCTCTGCTGGGTCGCCGTGATCCATGTCGAAGGCAAGAGCTTCATGATTAGCCGCACGATGCCACCGGCCATCGGTATGGCAGCACGCTGGATGAAGGGCTGCTGGAGCGTGGGATTGCGTGAGGTTAGACCAGCCTGCACGTTCCGCAGGCGCGCTTCGACCGGGTCCAGCTGTTTCGTTCGGAGGCCAACCACCACCAGGAAGACCGAGGCAAACGCGAGTAGGACAGCGATTACAGCAAGCATGGCACCACCTAGTAGTCGATTCGGGTCAGACGCCGCATGAGCAGGAACCCGAGCAGGTCCAGCAGAAGGCCGAGCGCGATGAGGATGTTGCCGACCTGCGTGACGAACAGCGGCTTCATAAACTGCCAGCTGGTAAGGGAGAGCAGGCCCAGCATGAATACCGGCACGCCGGCCACGAAGATGGCGCTGAGCCGCTGTTGAGCCGTGAGCGCCATGAGGTGACCGCGCAGCTCACGTCGCTCTCGGATCGTCTTCGCGATGCTGTCGAGCACCTCGGCCAGGCTACCGCCGACCTGTCGCTGCACCAGCACGGCGTTGACGGCGATGTCCATCTCGTAGCTTTCGATGCGCAGAGCAAGGTCTCGCAGCGCATCATCCAGCGACGCGCCGACGTTGATCTCCTCGATCAGGGTGCGGATCTCGTCCTGTAACGGCCAGCGCAACTGCGGCACGGCCATCTGGCAGGCCTGCGGGAAGCTGAAGCCCGCGCGCAGCGAGCCGGCAATGTTCACCAGCGCATCGTCGAGCTGCGATTCGATGGCGTTTTGTCGCCGCTTGATGCGTCCTCGCACGAAAGATCCTGTCTGCCACCAGACCATGACCGCAGCGACCACCGCAGCGATGCCTATCAGGAGCTGCCCCTCCTTGATGGCGATCACCATCGGGACCAGAAGCACGCCGGCCGTGAGGACCACGCGAAGGATGATGAACTCCGACAGGTAGAGGTTGACGCCGGCTTTGCGTAGCTGGTTGCGCGCATTCTCGGCCCAGTTGTAGTGCGACAGCGCCCGGTCCACGGGCGTGAACACCGCGTGCTGACGGTCGGGCAGGCGCACGTCGGCAGTCGACAGAGAAAGGGGCCGGACGCCGATACCGGTGCGGCTAACGCGCCAGGCGACGCGTTGCTTCTCCGAGGTCGCCAGGCTCCAGGCGCCGTAGCTGACAAGGAGCACGGCGGCTCCCGCCAGAAGACTCGCTAGCAGAATCGTGAAGTCCATCAGGCCCGCCTTAGAAACATTTCGATTGGAAGCTCAATGCCGGCCGCCGCGAACATGTTGGCGAAGTGCGGCCGGATACCCGTCGGCACCGTCGAGCCGATGATGCGACCGTTCTCGTCCATGCCGCGGCGCTCGAACAGGAAGAGGTCCTGCATGCTGATCGTGTTGCCTTCGTGGCCCGTGATCTCCGTGACGCTGACGACGCGACGCGTGCCGTCCGACATGCGGGAGATCTGGATGATCATGTGAAGCGCCGAGGCGATCTGCTCGCGGATGGCGTAGATCGGCAGCTCGTAGCCGGCCATGAGGATCATGTTCTCCAGCCGGGCGAGAGCGTCTCGCGGTGAGTTGGAGTGGATCGTCGTCATGGAGCCTTCGTGGCCTGTGTTCATCGCCTGCATCATGTCGAAGGCTTCGGAGCCACGGACCTCACCGACGATGATGCGGTCGGGGCGCATGCGCAGGGCGTTGCGTACGAGGTCGCGCTGGTTGACCTCGTTCTTGCCCTCGATGTTCGGCGGCCGGACCTCGAGGCCGAGGACGTGCTCCTGTTGCAGCTTGAGCTCAGCAGGGTCCTCGATCGTGATGATGCGCTCGCGGTCACCGATGTAGGCCGAAAGCGCGTTGAGCAGCGTCGTCTTACCGGTACCGGTACCACCGGAGATCAGGATGTTGAGCTTGGCGGCGATAGCTTTGGCGAAGAAGTCGGCCACTTGCTCAGACATTGTGTCCACGCTGACGAGGTCCGCCACCGTGTACTTGTCACCGAGGAACTTTCGAATTGTCACCAGCGGCCCGCGATAGGAGATGGGCGGGATGATCGCGTTGACGCGGGAGCCGTCAGGCAGACGGGCGTCCACGTAGGGCGACGACTCGTCGATGCGACGGCCAAGCGGCGCCACGATGCGCTGGATGATGCGCATGATGTGGTCGTTATCGCGGAAGTGAATGCGGCTCTTGTGGATCACGCCGGCCTGCTCGAAGTAGACGAGCTCCGGGCCGTTGACCATGATTTCAGAGACCACCGGGTCGCGGACCAGCTTCTCGATCGGCCCCAGGCCCAGAACTTCGTCCGCTACGGCATCGAGGATTCCATCTCGTGCGGCTCCCACGACACTCGGCGCGATTTCCGCCAGGGTGCGACGAGCGGCACTGACCACGGCGTCGTAGGCCTGTGGACGTTCGAGGCTGTAGAGGCGTTGCGGGTCGATCTCAGTGATCAGGCGCTGGTGCACGCCGTTGACCAGTTCGAGATCGGGGCCATCTGCGTCGAGGGACTCGATCATGGCGCCCTGGATGAAGGCTTCCGGCTCCGGGGCGAAAGCGCGACCGACCTCGTTCTGCCACTCCCAGTTGCTCATTCCTGGCCTCCTTCGGTCGCCGGCTGGAGGGACTCTCTGCTGTTCTTGATCACTGCGCCGCGGCCGAACAGGCGCTTCTCCCGCTTGCCGCCGCTGATGGCCAGCGCGAGGTCGATCATGCTGCGCGGGCCCTTGCTGTTGGGCTTCGTCATCACCATGGGCATGCCGATCTGACCACCGCGCACGATGGACTTGTCGAACGGGACGTTCCAGAACACATCCAGGCCCGTCACCTGCTTTACCTGCTCGATGTCGACGCGCTGGATATCGTTGGTGTGGTTGACCACGAGCTTCACGCGGTCCATCGGGAAGTCGGCGTTGGAGAGCATGTCGACCGCCATGGCGCAGTCCTTGATGCTCGAAACGTCGAGCGTGCTGACGAGCAGCACGAGGTCCGACATGTCCAGCGCGGTACCGACCAGCTCCGTAAAGAAGCCGGGCGTATCGAGCACCACGAAGTCGTGTGTCTCCGCAAGCAGCGTGATCAGCCGCTCGACGTGCGTTGGCTGCACCTGACGCCATTCCGAAGGCCGCGTCGGCGCCGTCAATACCGAGATGCCGCTGGGGTGCGGCGTCAGGTAGGTGCGAATCGAGTTGCGGTCCAGCTCGTCGATGGTCGGCACGGTCTCCGAGATGTTGGACTTGGGCTGCAGGTCCAGGACGATGGCGACGTCTCCGAATCGCGTGTCGATGTCCATCAGCGCCACCGATTCGTTGCGCAGCTGGGCCAGCGCGACGGCGAGGTTGGTCGCCAGCGTCGTCTTGCCGATGCCGCCCTTCGCGCCGAAAAGCGATATCACGGTGCCGTTGCGGGTTGCGGGCATGGCGCCGGACTCGCTCAGGCGCTGGCGTTCCATGCGCTCGAACGTCTTGTTGAGCGAGTTGAGCAGCTCCCGCGTGTCGATCGGCTTTGTCAGGTAGTCGTGCGCGCCCGCCTGCACCGCCCGCCGCACGGAAGCGAGGTCGTCGGCCTCCGAGTAAGCGACGAGGGCGACCGAAGGCAGGCTGCGCGAGATCGACTCCAGGGTCTGCTCGGCCCGCACCGTCGGGTCCTTCCAGGCCACGGCAACGGCGTCCGGCTTGCGCGAATGGATCAGCGAGCTGGCGTCGGCACCGTAGTCAGCCTCCCCCACCACATCGATGGAGGAGCGCTGCAGCTGCTTCCGCAGGTCGGAGCGGAAGTTGATGTCTGGATCGACGATGACGAGTCGTATGTTGGCCAAGATGATGTTCCGGACTAGTCCTTAAAGAGGGACGGTCAGCTACTTGTCGAGCAGGACGATGATCGGGGTCACGTCCGCCTCAGAATCGTCGCCGAAGGGGCGCAGAGAGAGTCGCAGTGTGCCCAGGAGGTCGGCGGACGCCATGATCTGGGCCTGCTGTGGCGTGACTTCCAGCGTCACGGTGGCCGCCTTTGGGTTCGCCTTGCTCGCTTCCGTCTCGGCGATGGCGCCGGTCTGGGTCGAGTTGGAGGTCGGCTTGCTCGCCTCAGGCGAGAGGTCCTGCGCCACGGCCAGCACGCGCACGTTCTGGAGCAGCGTGAAGGTCAATCGCGCGTTCTCCGGCACCTCTACCGGCTGCAGCTGAGGCTCGCCGGTGAACTGCTGGATCAGGCTCGAAACGTCGCCGCCGCGTGCGACATCGAACATACCGATGATGTCGACGTGGTCGTCCGGCGAGAGGTTGCCGCCCG
The DNA here is from genome assembly GCA_963731765.1 of uncultured Chloroflexia bacterium. Classification (GTDB taxonomy): domain Bacteria; phylum Chloroflexota; class Dehalococcoidia; order DSTF01; family WHTK01; genus WHTK01. The sequence goes on along the minus strand of CAVSWS010000013.1, from coordinate 108,529 downwards.
TGATGACGACTTCGTTGACGCTGATCGAGACGGCGCGCATGCCCTCGGCCACCGAGAAGGTCAGGCCTTCGCCGGTCGTGGCGCTAACCGCGGCCGGTACGACGACCTCGCCGGCGGCGATATCGGTTGCGGTCACGCGGTTGAGCACCTGACTAACGGCCGTGAACGCCTCGGGGTCGACGTCTGACACGTTGTAGGTCTGCACCTCCAGCATGTCCGGCGTGAGCCGCGTGCGAGCGGGGATGTCCTGCTTCGCGGAGACGGCCAGGCGGGTCGACGGCACCGTGATGGGCGTCGTCGTGTCGCTACCGCCGGAGCTCAGGACCACCGCGACGAGCACGGCGGCGATGACGCCGAGCAGCAGGCCGAGGAACAGGACCGTGCGGCCGCGGTTCTCGCCTCTCTGCGATTGCCCCCGTTGGGCAGCGAAGTCATCTGATGCTGAAGTCATTGGCCGGGTTCCCTCCCGTTTCCATACGTAGTCGTCTATTTAACGCGTTAAACGCCGAAACACTACCGAACTAACACAACATGAAATGGGGCCAAGGGGTTAGTCCCCAGTCCGCCACCACCCAGGATGTTCGGAGCTTTGAAATCGGCGAAGACGCCATACACGGTGGTCTGGCTCGGTTGCGCGTTCGGCACACACTGCTTCGTTGCAGGCGTGATGTCCTTACCTGCGGCGGTCTCCTGGTTGGTCCAGCACACGACGTACATGCGCAGGATGCCCAGCACCGGCAAATCGCATGCGCTATGGCACTCCCCATCCGTCATTGCGATGTACATGAATCGGCCCTGCACGGATTCGAAGGTCAGGCTGGGCACGGATGTCCCGTCCTTGCGCAAGGCTCCACAGGGCGCCCCGTTTGCTGCCATGTCCGCCGGATTACTCTTGGCGTTGATCGCGGCGATAGTCTGCTCCGGTGTCAGCGTAGCGCCCGTTGGATTGCCGCTACTATCGTAGTTCCGCACGGTCAGGACCTTCGTCTCATCACTCGGATCGAGCGTTAGTGCCAGATCGCAATCGAGGTGCGCGTTCGGAAACAGATTGGGTGCCGGGTAGTCTGACGCGTAGGTTTTCTCGCCATCATACAGAGCATCCTTTATCGGTCCGCCGCCTTCGAGCGCCGCGTGGACCGGGTTCCCGTAGTCGCCCGGCTGGTTCTCCACGTCGCAGCCCTCACAAACGTCGAGCTGCACCGGACCGTCGCACCCGCCAGCGATGAAGTCTCGCCATGCGTTTACACCGTTACCGTTTGGAGGGTCCAGCGCGCCGTAGTGTTGGGAGCTGTTATTGACCTTCATGCCGTAGACCTTGCCAATCTGCAGGCCGTAGGCAGAAACAAGATTGCCAGTTGTGGGGTCATAAACAGGTGGTCTGGTTCTTGTCCCCCTGAATCCAGAACGGACAGATATTGCCCTCGGAGATGGCACCGCAGACGGCCTCCGCTTCCGCCGGCACGTTGGCGCCGACGAGGCCCAGGAAGCGACCGAAGATGTAGCCTTGCGCCCGGTCCACGCGAGCCTTGACCGACGTCCAGTCGGCGCTACCCACGTCGTTCTCTACGTGGAAGGTACTGAGCGCGGTCTGCACGTCGTCACCCGAAGAGAAGTTCGACCCGACGCCCAGGTTGCGGTTCGCAAAATCGTCGGCCACGGTAAGAGGCGACTGGCCCGTACCGGCGAGAGGGCATCGTTCGATGTAGGCGGCACCAGCCAGCACGGAGGGGTCGACGCTGTTCTGCACGGTGCGCCGCTGGAGATGAAGCAGGCCGATATCGAAGCTGAACGCCATGATTGCGAATAGCAAAATCGAGATGCCGACGAAGTACGCCGTCACCTGCCCTCGCTCGTCCGAGTGGACCCGGCTCACGTGCCGCTGAAGTCGCATGAGCCGTCTCCCTTCGGCAGGTTCACCGAATGTCCATCCGGATCCACGAACAGGGGCCCATCCGGGTCCGCGTACTCGACCAGCATCTCTTCCCGCGAGCGCAACGGCAGCGGGTCCGGCAGCAGACTGCTGCCGCCCGAGATGAAGCCGAGGAACGGGATGACGGGCGAGATGTAGTTACTCTCAGCCTGGATGCAGGTGACGATGCTATCGCCGGCATTCAGCTTGTTGTCCCCGTTGAGGTCGACATACTGCACGGTGATGTCCGGTGGCGCATTTAGAGGGTAGCGACCGCTGCCGCCACCCTGGTCCCACGTCAGCCCGCCGTCCCAAAGTCGCGACTGCACCAGCGTCTCCGGCGTCACCGCCTCGGAGGAGCCGCTGTCGTAGAGAAAGCAGCTGCTGGCAATGGCGCATCGATCGCGCCTCACGAGCGGCGTTGGTGACGACGAGCCAGTTCTTGATCTGCCAGCCGAAGTCCAGCGTGAGAAAGAAGAAGAGCAACAGCAAAGGCAGGACCACGATGAACTCGGCGGTCACCTGCCCCCTCTCGCTCTTCTTCTTGCCCGCGATGTGCATCGAACGGCTGTGCATGTAGGTTGGCTTTCTCGGTTAAGGGAATGTGCTCTCGATGAAGGACATCAGTCCGGCACCGACGAGATTGATCGTGTCTGTGAGGTTCGAGCTGAGGGTAGCCCAGACGACGGTCAGCGCCAGCGTGACCGCGAGGGCTGTTACGGCGATGTACTCGGCATTGGTCTGGCCGGCTTCGTCGTGATCCTGCTGGTCTTGCTGTTCGACCCAGTTTCGTTCACGACACCGATCCTCCAGAAGGCTCCTGGCGCCGGCCCAAATGCTGACCGGCGCCAGGAATTCATGTCGCTTAGGAACTATTAGGAAGCAGGAACGTTGCTGCGTCACCCAACTGCTCAGGTTGTCGCCAATCGCAGTGATGGCGGAAGTCAACTGAGCTGTTGAAGGCCGCGTAGATGACCGTAGTGCAATGACCACGGCGACAGCCGTGACGGCGATGTACTCAGCCGAGGTCTGGCCGGCTTCGTTCTCGCGGACTTCGGTGATTCGGTCGAGAAGGCTTACGTAGAGGGCAAGCGCCTTGTCTTCAATAGCCTTGAACATGTTAATTACGTCCTCCCTGACGTACCCCATCGGGAAATGGGGGCGTAACATCCTGCCGCTTAGTTTATACGCGTTCGACATCCAAGTGTCGCGCGCGCATTAGCTCGAAATCTGATAGCTCGAAGTTGAATCCTCCTCTTCGAACGGCTGACCGAGTCTGCAGGCCAGCCACGATTCCCGCCCGTGAAACGCCACGTTTAGAAAACCCAGACTCGTTACGTGGCGTCGCGACGTCTTTTCCATCGCGTCTACATAACTAATCTGGACCAGCGTGAATCGTTACAGGTTAAAGAGGGCGAAGTGGTGAGAACTCACGAAGAAGCCGCCCTGTCGAGCGGCTATCCCATAAAACTAGCTGACAAGAGCGCGCCTTGATCCTTGCCTTTGTGGCGCGCACAGGCGAAAAGATGTCCTAGGAGGAAATGGTCTGCAGGCGACGCTCTACAGTCGCGGCCCCCGCGAATCAGCAGCACACCGAACGTGAATATGCAGGCCCGCGAAGATCAGGAGGTCGCCGGGGCTGGCGCTGCCTAGCGACATGCGGTCTGCGAGGAAGAGGAGGTGGCCGCCGTGCTCGGCGCTGCGCCAGGCGTAACTGTCGCTGCCCGCGGACATGCCGTGGACGGGCATGACGCCGCCGTTGGCGAGCAGGACGAGGCCGTTGCACAGGGCGCCGATGGCGACGAGGACGGCGCCGTGAATGGGGATGGAGGTGCGGCGGAGGAAGTGAACCCAGATCAGCATGGCGCCAGCGGCGGAGAGCCAGAGGGCCGTCGTCATCCACAGGGTCGGGTAAAAGGAATGCGCCTGGCCGACGATCAGCACGCCGACGGCGAACAACACAACGAGCTTCGGGTTCATGCCTGATGCCTCACAATCGAGCCCAGCCGAGGCGGACCGAGAATGGTCCTGAACTTGTATCGGCCGTTGGGGGTGTCTCGTTTAGTGGGGTGGCACTTCTAGCTTACCGACAATCGTGCGGCGCAGGCGATATCGGCGAGCAGCAGAAGTCTCTCGAAGGCGTAGTAATCAGCTCGAAGGGGCGTGGTGAGCGATCAGGCCTCGTTGCCGGTGGGGACGGGCGCCATGCTGAAGCGCATCTTCACGCCCTTGATCTCGACCTCATCGCCGTCGCTGAGGAAGCCCCAGGACGCCGCGCGACCGTTCAGGCGCATGCGGGTGCGGGGGGCCGTGTCGCGGATGAGGTAGCGCTGGTCGGCGAACCATACGCGTAGCTCAGCGTTGCCGAACTCGCTGCGGCTCATCGGCAGCTTGTAGGTGCACTCGGGGTCGATGCCGATGGTCGCGGTGCCGTGCAGCTCGAACTCCTCGCCGGAATCGAGGCGCAGGGCCGCGAGCGGTGCATCGCGCGCCACCGGCTCCGAGTCGGTCTGACGCGGGGCGAACACCGGCGCGGCACCGAAGACATAGTGCTCGGCCTGGCGCTTCTTGCGACGGCGCAGGAAGAGCCACGCGCCGAGCGCGGCCAGCGCCAGCACGACCACGGCGAGAATGACGCCCACCGGGGAGCCGCCGCCGCCCGTGGCTTCCGGCTCCGGCGTGACCTGGACGGGCTGGGGGATCACGGGCGCCGCCTGGGTGGTAGGGCGTTCTTGTGGCGCGACCGGTATCGCCGGCAGGTCGAGGTTCAGGTTCACTTCGCCGTTGCTATCGCCCAGCTCGGCGCGCACAGTGGCGGTGGTCGAGCCGCCGATGCCGGTACCGGCAAAGTCGACGGTGACGACGTACTCGCTGCGCAGGAGCTCCGCGATCTGGCTGAAGATGCCCGCGAGCTGGTCGCTGGAGGGGGCGGCGAAGAAGGCGCCACCGCTGGCGTCCGCGAGCTGCTGCAAGAACTGGCTGTCGATCGTCGGTCCGAGGCCGATGACGTAGAACGGCGCCTCACCAGCAGCCGCAGCGTCGATGGCCTGCTGGCGGCCGATGCTGCTGATGCCGTAATCGGCGCCATCCGAGAGCATGATGACGACGCGGCGCGCCGCCGGTCGCTCCGCCATGCGCTGCGCGGCGTCACCTACCGCAGAGTAGAGGGCCGTATCGCCGAATGCGACGAGGTTCGGCAATTGCGACTCGACGGACGCAAAGTCGCTGCTGAAATCGGCGATGACCTGCGTGTTGTTGGCGAACGAGACGACACTGACCTCATCGTTCGGCTGGAGCGACTGCACGTACTGGGCGGCGGCATCGCGTGCGTCCGCCAGCGGCGTGCCGACCATGCTGCCGCTCGTGTCGATGAGCAGCATGGCGGAGATGCCGACCTGGGCATCGGTCACGGTCTGGACGGAGTTGATGGGGACCTGCCGATCGCCCACACGTACGGAGAAGCTGTTGCTGGAGAGTCGCTGAGGCCGGCCGCTCTGGTCGACGACTTTGGCGAGGAACTGCACCAGGGCCGAGTCGTCGACCTTCACCTCGCGAATACCGATCGATAGCTCTCCGTCCGCGCGAACCGGAGTCGCGGTGCCGGATACGAGGGCGAACAAGACGAGAAGGACCGTTAGCGGGGCAAAGAGACGTGAGGTCAAGGATTTTCCTCTAGCCGCAGAGGGCATAACTCTGTCATTAGCAATGCTCAATGGCGCCCATCTGTTACACACGTGGACGCAATCTGAGGAACCTCATGCCGGCCAGTGAGCCGCGCTACTTCCGCCATCTGGAAACGGCACAGGGTGCTCCCGATGGTATCGAGTTCAAAAACAGGGCCGGCATGTGTAATACTTCGTGCCCTCCCGGGATTGTCTATAGCGAAAATAGCGAACGCCATTAGATTCGAGAGGATTAATTCTATGGAGGGCAACGAGCAGGAGGCTCCGGTCACTCCTCAGGAAACCCCTACATCCGGCGCGTCCGAACGTCCGAGCCTCACCGAACGCCTGATGAATCCCCAGCTCGCTGCGAGCGCCAGACCCGCACAGGACGGCAGTGGACGGGAAGAAGACGCAGCCACATCGGGAGGCAGTAGCGTGGGCTCTGCCCGTAGACCGGACACCGCGGACGCCAGCACCCGCCAGCGCATGGCATTCAACGGGATGGCTCGGTCAAATGCCGCCGCCGACAATGCGTTGACGGAAGCTCGCAGGTTCGTCCGGCTGCGCTACTTCGGCTTTCTGCTTTCAATGCTCATACTCCTCGCGACTCTCGTTGTCGCCGTTATCGTTCTCGGAGTGTCGTTGCTCACCGACGCGACCTGGAAGGAGCAGGCGGCCAGCGGTGGAGTTGCCGGCGGCGCGTTGCTGCTGCTTCTGTTCCTCCAGTACCGACCCGCAGGAAGTTTCGCATCCGCTGCCGTCGAAATCGCACAACTGGAGGCACTGCGAAACCATCTGGAGAAGTCATACGCACTATGGGACGGCTTCCTGGAGGTGCGCGAGAGCCAGCAGCAGGTAGCCGCAAACGAAGTCGCTCTGGCCGTCTCTTCCATGACGGCGACGACCCGAGAGCTGATTGCCACTCAGGCGCAACTCGCCACCGGCCGTGGCAGCTCACGCGGATCGAACGCAGCGAAGCAGGCGCTGCCCCCATCGCTGAGCGTCACCCAGCCCGACCCGCGCCGTTATTAGCCCTGCTGACGTTGCGAGCGACAGGATACGAAAGAAGCTAGCGTGTTCCAAAACGGGTTCTGGTTGTTCCTCTACATCGCGCTGACCGTAGGCGTTGGCGGAGGGTTCTACTACCTGGGATATCAGCGCGGCGATGACCACGGTAAGGCTGAGGCCGCACTTACCCAGGACCAGATCGGCTACTACGACGCCGGTATCTCGCGCCTCGCTGAACTTGGCTACGAATGGGATGGAGAAGCCTGGAACCAACCGGCTTCTACGTCATCGGCTGCCGCGGAAGCCGGTGTGACGCCGGCTGTAACTCCCGACCGCGTCACTTGCGCAGAGATCAATGGGACGCCGTACCGCTCTCCCGATGAGCGTAGCTTCTTCCTGAGTCATTGCGTGACCCTGGACCCGATTCAAGTCGCAACCATGACCGCTGTTCCGGACTGTGGTGAACCTGCAAACCCCTGGTGTTATGACCTGTTTCCAGGTGAACTGATCGTCAACCCTCCGGGAGATTTCTGTGGCTTCCTGGAGTGCGTCGACAACTTCTGGGCCGGCACCGGCTATGTGATTCGCTGCCAGGACGGTCTATTCAGCAAGACGGGGGGATTGAAGTCCGCTTGTCCAGACAACGGCGGCGTCCTGCAGCCCCTGTATTCGCACTGATGCCTCACCACATTGCTCACCCGCGGCATCCCTGACGAGTGAGATCGTAGAGGTTGGTGTTCGCCACCAGGCGGGTCCGAAGATCTGCGAACCCGGCAGTCAGGGCACTTGATCTGCTCATCGTCCCGACCGACATTCATTCAAGAGGACAGGGCAACGAAGACGGGGCAAGAAGACAAGGATTCGAATGCAGATGGCCTACCACATCACCAACACGCGTACCGGTGAGATCGTCTCCGACAACGCGGTCATGGCCAGCAGCCCGCTTGCGGCGCATGAAGGGCCTGCTCGGTCGCAGCTCCCTGCCCGGCAAGGAGGCGATCATTCTGCGCCCGGGTTCATCCATACACATGATGTTCATGCGCTTCGCCATCGACGTGATTTACATCGATCGCGAGGACCGCGTGGTCAAGGTGGTGCGCAACCTCAAGCCATGGCGTTTCTCTGCCGCGAAAGGCGCCCACAGCACGATCGAGATGATGACGGGCGCCACGGACGGCGTCAGCCTGGAGCCCGGCGATCAGCTGCGCATCGAGATGGACGGCGCCGGCCGCAATTAAGCCCTCTAACCTCGGCGTCTAGTTTCGCGAGTGCACCGATAGTCGCGGCATGAGCCTCGAAGGGAGCGGCGTCTTCGGACGCGACATCAGGTCGTCGGCATCCGGCGCCTGGGGCAGTCCATCGATGTACAGGGTGCCTTTGTTGGCCTGGGCCGGCTGCTTGTCGCCCGGGAGGATGACGCCGGCCAGGTTGAGCGGGTCGATGGCGCTGACCCAGATGCGCTCGCCCGTGCGTTCGGTGCGTCGAACACGGCGCAGGGCATCAACGGCCTCCGGCAGGGCGTACTGCTCCCCGTTGGGCCCCGACACGAAGCGCCCGCCGCGCACGACACCGCGTGCTTCGAGACGGCGCAACGCTCGCAGCACGTCGCGCCAGGGCACGGTGAAGCTCTCGCGCATGTAGAGGTCGCGGAACAGGACGCCGTAGCGCTGAAGCAGGAGGCGCCCGACAGACTCCGCGAACTCGTCGCTGTTCGCGGGATCCAGCTCCGGCTCGTGGATCAGGGCCCAGCGCCCCGACGGCCCGGAACCGGCGAAGAAGCCCCCGGCGCTGTAGCTGGATTCGCCTCGAGCCGATCGTGAAGGCCGGCGGCCCGAGGAAGTGCCGGACTTGCCGCTGAGCTGTCGCAGTCCCTGGAAGCCGTCAGCCGTCACGAGACCCCATGCGACGAGCTCTCGTAGCCCGCGCTCGACGTCGGAGCGCAGACGACGCGTGCCGTTGACGATTTCGTCGAAGAACAGGGCGCCCCGCGACTTCAGCAGGTCGAGGATCTCGGCCGCGGCACCGGTCTTGGGCCCAACCGGGTGGCCTTCGGCGCCTCGCACCGCGGCGAGGAGCCCCGGCAGGTCGCCCCGCAGCACGACCGAGACCGGCGTCGAGCGGCCGGCGTTTGCCGTTCCCGTCAGCGTCGCTTTGCGGGGCGTCAGTCGCGCCCAGGCGACGTCGCCGGCCAGGCAGAGCTCGTCCAGCCAGGAGGACTTGTAGTCCGAGACACGCGCCGCCAGCAGCTCGCGCTCCCACGCGCCGGCGGGCGCTTCGAAGCCTTCGAGGCGGGCGATGGCCTGTCGCACGCCCTGCTTGCCCGCGAGCTTCGAGCCGTGGGCCAGGTGTTGCCACTGCAGCAGGAAGCGCATGAAGTCCTGCGCCGAGACGGGGTCAATCTCGCGCCGGAGACGGTCGAGCGTGTAGCGATGGATGCGCGCGAGGAGCCGACGGTCGCAGTACTCCTCCTCGTCTGTTTCGGGGCTGAACCGGCCCCGCAGCACGTGCCCCAATCCCTCGAGCTGCTGCAGGCCGCGTTCGATGTCGACAGGCCGGAGCCCGAGACGCGGTCCCAGGTCCGAAGGCGTTATCGGCCCTGAGGCCTCCGACCAACCCCTGAGCATGCGCAGGCGGGCCTCGTCGCGGTCTTCGATGCGATAGAGGGCGGCTTCGGGCGGGGTGATCGCAGGCTCGATGCGCGCTTCGGGATACAGGAAGCGCACCAGGTTGAGGTTCTCGGCCGCGAAGTAGAGGACGGTGGGAACGACGGCTCGCCCTTCGAGAGCCTCAGGGTGAGCGGAATCAGTAGGGGACCCCTCTGAGGAATCGAGTGCCTCGTCTCCTAATGCCTGTTTCTCTACCTCTGCATCTTCCTTTTCGGGTATTTTCGGGGCATTTTCCGGGTATTTTTCGAATCTGCGTTCCGTAGAATCTCGCAGGGTCGCAACCCGTCCGCCATCGACGAGCTCTTCCAGCAACGGCGCCCAATCGGCAAGCTCATTTGCCGGCGCCACGACGAGGCTCAGGAGGGCATCGTGGACCTCCTCGGCGTCGCGGGGCTGGGGCCAGGCTTCTTCGCGCACGCGGGCGATCGCCTCCGGGTCGAGGGAACCGAGCTCCCGGGCGCTCTCGGGCAGGGCGCGGCGCAGGGTTACGGCGCGAGTGCGGCGCTCCTCCAGGGGCGCGTCGTCCAGGTAGGTGTACGGCTTGCCGCTGAGGATCTCGTGCGCCATCGGCGACGGCTCCACGGTGTCGACTGCGTGCATGCGCACCTCACCGGACTCGATACGCCCCAGCACGTCGACGAGACCATCGATGTCCATCGCCTCGTGCATGCAGTCGAGCACGGCCTGGTGCACCAGCGGGTGGTCCGGGATCTCGAGAGGTCCCGTGACGTTCTCCTGGCAGCCGACCTGGGCAGGGAATACCGCCGCCAGGAGGTCGTCTGCCCGCATGCGCTGGATCTGGGGCGGCACCTTGCGGGCGCCGTAGAACCGCGGCACCGCCAGCGCCCGTCCGGCGTCCCAGCGCCAGCGCACGGGGAAGACCGGTGCGTAGAGGATCGCCTGCTTGAGAGACGCCTCGGCGTTGCGCGTGGTGACGTAGCTGAAGCTCTCCTGCAGCGGGAAGCTGTGCTGGGGGCCCAGCGAGAGGACTATCGAGTCATCGCTGGCCGCCGCCTGCAGCTCGAAGTCGAATCGGACGCAGAAGCGCTTGCGCAGGGTGAGGCCCCAGGCCTTGTTGATGCGCGCTCCGAACGGCGCATGGACGACGAGCTGCATGCCACCCGACTCGTCGAAGAAGCGCTCGAAGACGACGTCCGTGTCCGTCGGCACCAGCCCGAGGGCGTCACGGGTGGCGCGAAGGTAGTCGACGATCTGCACGGAGCCCAGGTCGTCGAGGCCGCACTCTTCTTTAAGCATCTCGTACAGCGATTCGACGTCATCGAAGCCGGCAGCCACGTCTCGGCGCAGGCGTCCTACCTCGTGCGACAGCTCCAGGGTGCGGCCCGGCGCCTCGCCGACCCAGAACGGGATCGTGGGCGGCGCGCCGTGGGCGTCCTCGACGCGGACCTCGTTGGCCGCGACGCGCTTGATGCGCCATGACGTCGTCCCGAGCAGGAAGATGTCGCCCGCCATGCTCTCGATCGCCCAGTCTTCGCCCACGGTGCCGACCATGGTGTCGTCCGGCTCGGCGACGACGCGGTAGTCGGCCAGCTCCGGGATGGCGCCGCCGTTGAGGATCGCCGTCATGCGCGCGCCGCGGCGACCTCGCAGCACGCCGTTGATGCGGTCGTAGTGCACGAGCGGTGGCGCGCGCCCGGCGCCTTCGCCGACGCCCTCCGCCACCATTTCGATAATCTCGTCGTAGTCTTCGCGGGCGAGGTCCCGGTACGGCCAGGCGCGGCGCATGAGGTCATAGAGGTCGTCGACGGTCCAGTCTTCGCACGCCGTCTCCGCCACGATCTGCTGCGCCAGGATGTCGAGCGGTACGACCGGCTGCACGATGCGGTCGAGGCGCCCCTCCTTCACGGCCCGCACCAGGGCGGCGCACTCGATGAGCTCGTCGCGGCTGGTCGGGAACAGGCGCCCCTGCGGCTTCAGGCCCAGGGCGTGACCGGAACGCCCGACGCGCTGCAGGAAGGTCGCGACGCTGCGGGGGGAACCGACCTGACAGACGAGGTCGATGCTGCCGATGTCGATGCCCAGCTCCAGCGACGCGGTGCAGACAAGCGCCTTGAGCTCGCCGTCCTTCAGTCGCTGCTCGACGCGCAGACGGCGGTCCCGCGAGAGCGAGCCGTGGTGGCTGGCGACCGCTTCCTCCCCGAGGCGCTCCCGCAGGTTGTGGGCCACGCGCTCCGACAGCCGCCGGGTATTGACGAACACCAGCGTCGTGCGATGGGCCCGGATCAGGCCGGCGAGGCGGTCGTAGACGTCGCCCCATTGCTCTTTCGCTGCCACAGCCTCGAGGTCGGACGGCGGCACTTCGATGTGCAACTCGATGTCGCGCTGGTGGCCCAGGTTGACGATGGCGCAGTCGGGCGCGACCCCTCCCCCTGCCCCCTCCCCGCTGGCGGAGAGGGGGCGAGGGGGTGGGGTCGCGCCGGCCCGCAGCGCCTCCGGCAGCTCGATGACCTCGATGTCGGCCGGGTGTTGCTGGTAGACGGGCGTGGGGCGAGCGGGCGGCGTGTAACCGGAGTGCTCGGTGCCCACCAGGAAGGCCGCGATCTCCTCGACCGGCCGCTGGGTCGCCGAGAGGCCGATGCGCGCCGGTCGCTGCTCCGCGACGTGGTCCAGCCGAGCCAGCGAGAGCGACATGTGGGAGCCGCGCTTGTCCCGGGCGAGGGCATGGATCTCGTCCACGATCACCGTGCGCACCTTGCGCAGCGTCTCCCTCGCTCGAGCCGCCGTCAGCATGAGGTATAGCGACTCCGGCGTCGTGATGAGGATGTGGCGCGGCTTGCGCACGAAGGCCTGTCGTTCCTTTTGGGACGTGTCGCCGGTGCGCAGGGCGACGGTGATGTCGGGCCATACGGGAGCGACCTCACCCCCTGTCCCCCTCTCCGATTTCAGAGAAGGGGGAGCCGATGTCTCATCTGGGGCAGGTCGGGATTCCATGGTCCCTCGCCCTTCGAGCGCCTCAGGGTAAGCGGAATCTGGTGGGCTTTGCTGCGGCGAATCGAGCTTCGCCTCTCCAGGCCGCGAGGTTGTCTCGTGCTGCACGCGGTAGCCCATCTCGAGGGCGACTTCGCGCAGCTCCTGCAACGGGCCTTCGAGGTTGCGCTGGATGTCGTTACCCAGCGCCTTGAGGGGCGAGACGTAGACGATCTGGGTGGTGTTGGTGAGCTCACCGGCCTCGGCCTGCTTGACGAGGGCGTCGATGCCGCAGAGGAAGGCGGCCAGCGTCTTGCCGGAGCCCGTCGGCGCCGCGATCAGGACGTCGCGACCGGTCTTGATGTGGGGCCATCCCGCCGTCTGGGCGTCGGTGGGCGCCTGGAAGCGTCGCCGGAACCACTCGGCGATGACGGGATGGAAGCTCGAAACGACATCGAGCCCGTCTTTGCCGGTGGAGGCCGTGTGCTTGATCGGGGCCTGGGCCATGGCGCGCGTCTCCGATTCTCGAACGTGTGTACGAAAATTTTACGGGCTACGGCCTCAGGCTGGCAATGCGTTTGCTGACAGGAGACGTCAGGAATGCGTCAGCGGCGATGGCGGCGGAAGTACTTCACCAGCCCCGGCGGACGGTACAGCTCATCGCCGTCGTAGCGGGTTTGCGTAGCGGCATCGAGCGACTGGCGCGTTTCGCCGGGCGGGCGGTAGAGGGCCTCGCGCTTCGGCACCCGCTCGCCGATGGCTCGCTGGACTGCCGGAATCATCGTGTACATGCCGGTGCGCGATTCGTGCAGCGGGCCGCGAGGGTCCGGTGAGCAGACCGAGTCGATGTAGCCCTGGTCGAACTCGAGGCCGGCGAGGCGTGCGCGGGAGATCATCCAGACCAGCGTGTTGTCGGCGAGCGCCTTCTCGTTGTAGCCACCGCCGATGTCCGCGTGCACGCCGGGGAACCAGACCTGCTCCAGGATCTGGCCCCGCGCCTGAGGGCTCTGCTCCCACAGCGTGGGGCGAAAGAAGAGGCGCTTCTCGTCCACGGCGATGGCGTGGAAGGCGAACTTGACCCGGCTGCTGAGGGCGACATCGTGGAAGCCGTTGCCCTTCTTGGTGAGGAAGCCCAGCGGCCCCGGGATGCCGAGGGCGCCAACCGTATCCCAGACGCCGATGCAGCGCATGTCGATCTCTTCCGGATCGGGGTGGGAGTAGGCATCCCGAAACGCCTGTGCCCTGTCGGTATCGGCGTCTCCCTCGCGGATGCGGTAGATCGCCCAGCCTTCGGCGATGCGATCGGCGTGTCGCTTGTGGAGGATGCCGACCTTTCGCACGAAGCCGGCGGCGCTGCGTACCGTGTAGGCGCCACGGGAGAAGCCGAAGAAGTACAGCGCATCGCCCGGCTCGTAGTTGTGCACGATGAAGCGATACGCCTCTCGCACGTTCAGCGATAACCCGGCGCCGAACGCGCCGCCCGACAGCCTGTCGATGATGTCGCCGGTGCCGACGCCCGGGTCGTAGTAGACGACCTGGGGTACGCCGTCCGAGGCCGCCGGCAGCAGCGCCCGTGCCAGCCGCACGACGTTGCTCGGCGCTACGCCGGCGTGCTCCGGCGAGTTCCACGTCCCGTCACAGCAGATGACCAGTCGTTTCACAGCGAGCGAACGATACTACGAAGCGCCTCAGACCGATAAGAGGCTTGTGTCACTCCCGGACGAGATGCTGGAAGCAGCTTTGGGGCGATAAGTGGCTTTTGTAACACCGCCGGATGAATCCGGCGGCATCCGTCATGCCACGAGCTTTAACCGCAATGAGTTTCAGCACACTCACAGAGTCACGCGCCGTTCTGCTTACCCGCACTTGGTGTAGCCGCAGGCCCGGCACGTCAGGCAACCCTCGGCGAAGACGAGCTGGCTGGCGCAGTCCGGGCAGGCTGCCGCCGTGGCAACCTCCGAGAAGGGCAAGGCAGGTCGAGGCGGCATGTAGCGGGTGCGTCGGCGGGTGCTGCTCTCGCCGGTGCGACGCCGCGCCGGTTTGCCCGGCTCAGGATGGCTCAGCGAGAGGCCGTGTGCCTTTTGCGCCGGCTGGCCGTCGGTCTGGCCGAGGGTCTCCGCCGCCACCAGGGTTTCGAGCGCCGACTCCGCCGGGACGCCGTCGCCGTCCGCGATGTGCGAGAGCACCTGACCCGCCCGAGAGCCGTCGCGGTAGATCGTGATGCCCTTGCAGCCCTCGCGATAGGCCAGCCGGTACGCCTCGGCCACGTCGCCGATCGTCGCGTCGCGGGGGAAGTTGATCGTCTTGCTCACTGCGTTGTCGGTGTGGCGCTGGAAGGCGGCCTGCATGCGCACGTGCCACTGCGGCGCGATGTCGTGGGCCGTGACGAAGCGACGCTGCACGTCCTCCGGCACGTCCGGCCAGTCGCGCAGTCGGCCGCCGGATGCCAGGTGCTCGACGAGCTCCTCGGAGTAGAAGCCGCGTTCGCGCGCCACGGCCTCGAAGGTCTTGTTCAGCTCCGTCAGGCGCACCGGCGTCGTCGGGTTCTTCGGGTCCAGGTAGTGCTGTCGCGTGTAGGCCAGGGCAAACGCGGGCTCGATGCCGCCCGTGCAGTCCGCGATGATGCTCAGCGTGCCGGTCGGCGCCACCGTCGTGCGCGTCGAGTTGCGCAGGGGTCGGACGCGGGCGAATCGAGGCTGCATCGCCCCTCGCCCTTCGAGAGCCTCAGGGTGAGCGGGACCTGAAGAGCGTCCCGCGGGGCCGTAGATGCTCTCTTCCCAGGCAGGGAAGACGTCGCGTTCGGACGCCAGCGCCTCCGATGCCGCATCGGCGTGCTCGGAGATGAAGGCCATGAGGCGGTCGGCGAGGGCGAGGGCGTCCTCCGAGTCGTAGGGGATGTCGAGTTTGTACAGCATGTCGGCCCAGCCCATGACGCCGAGGCCGATTTTGCGCGTCAGCTTCGTTTGCCGCTCGATCGCCGCGACCGGGTAGGCATTCATGTCGATGACGTCGTCCAGGAAGCGCACGGCCACCGGGATCACGTCGGCAAGGGCGTCCCAGTCGACGTCACGGCCAACCTCACCCCCTGTCCCCCTCTCCGATTTCAGAGAGGGGGGACTCGCAGTCTCACCTTGTGCACTGGTGATGGCATCCTGTTCCTTGGTCTCTGTTCTCTGATCCTCCGTCACGAACAGCGACAGGTTCAGCGAACCCAGGTTGCAGCTCTCGTAGGGCAGGAGGGGCTGCTCGCCGCAGGGGTTGGTGGCTTCCATGGCGCCGAGGGCCGGTGTGGGGTTGTCGGCGTTGATGCGGTCCAGGAACACCAGGCCGGGGTCGCCGTTGCGCCAGGCGTTCGCGACGATCATGTCGAAGATGGCGCGGGCGCGTCGCGTACCGACGGCCTCGCCCGTGCGCGGGTTGATCAGGTCGAACTCACCGTCCTCTTCCACGGCGCGCATGAAGGCCTCGTCCGCCGCCACCGAGATGTTGAAGTTGGTCAGCGTCACCATGTCGCCCTTGAGGCTGATGAAGGCTTCGATGTCCGGGTGGTGCACGTCGAGGATCGCCATGTTGGCGCCGCGCCGGGTGCCGCCCTGCTTGATCGCCTCCGTCGCGGCGTCGAACACGCGCATGAACGACACCGGGCCCGAGGCAACACCACCGCTGCTGCGCACGACGTCGCCCGCGGGGCGCAGGCGCGAGAAGGCGAAGCCGGTGCCGCCGCCGCTCTGGTGGATCAGCGCCGTCTGCTTCACCGCCTCGAAGATGCTCTCCATCGAGTCTTCGACCGGCAGCACGAAGCAGGCCGAAAGCTGCTGCAAGGGCCGGCCCGCGTTCCCCAGCGTCGGCGAGTTGGGCAGGAACCGGAGGGAGGTCATGAGGTCGTAGAAGCGGCCGGCCCAGCTCGACGTTGGGTTGAGGTCCGATGCCTCATCTGGTGCTGAGCGGGGCTCCATCGCCCCTTGCCCTTCGAGGGCCTCAGGGTGGTCGGGACCTGATCGGCCTTCCTCCCCCGTCCCCGCGTATCGCTCTTCGGCCTGCGCGATGTTCTCCGCGACACGGCGAAACAGCTGCTCGGGCGTCTCGACCGGGGTGCCGTTGTCGTCTTTGGCCAGATAGCGGCGCTCAAGGACGACTCGAGCGTTCTCAGCCAGGTCGAGGGTCTTGGGACGTGCCTTGTCTGTCATGGGCGGCCAATATAGCACAGGAGTTCGCTCATGTGTTCGCCTTTTTCGTCAATGCAAGTACGTTGTTATAGTCGCCGTAGTGCAGGACCCTTCACAGTCGCTTTCGACCCAGGCGCCCCAGGAGCCGAAGCCCGCCTCCCTCTTCCTGCGGGGCATCGCTATCTTCCTGGACATGGTGATCCTGTTCATCCTCGCTGTCGTGATCATCGGCATCCACAACGTGGAAACGCGCACCGGCCTCGCCTTCTATCTCGTCGGCTGGTCCGTCTACTACATCGGCTTCACGGCGGTGATGAGCGCGACGCCGGGCAAGGTCGCGATGGGCATCCACGTCGCCGCCAAGACGGGACGACGCGCCCAACCTGACAGTGTCATTTTACGTTATGTCGTGTTGATGGCGGGCGCGCTGCCCTTCGGCGTCGGCACCATCGTCAGCATCGTGCTCGTACTCACCGACCCGCAGCGACGCGCCCTGCACGACCGCATCGCCGGCACGCTGGTGCTCGACGGCCGGCCGCCGCTGGAGGAGTGGCGAGCGCAGGAAGAGCGCGACCGGGACCTCGGCTAGCACGTGGCCGTCTATCAGGAACCGCCGTACGCCACGCCTTTGCAGCGAGGCATCGCTTACCTGCTCGACGTGATCATCGTGGTCCTGATCTGGACGTTCTACGATGTGGCCGCATTCGGCGGTAAGGCCGACGTCGGTGACCCGATGCGTCTGCTGAGCCTGCTGCTGCTCCACTTCCTCTACTTCATCGGCTTCATGGTCCTGTTCCGCGCCACACCCGCAAAGATGGCGCTCGGCATGCGCATCGTTCTAACGGATGGCGCCCAGCCCCAGCCGCCGAGGCTTCTCGCGCGCTACGTCGTGTTCTTGATAACCGTCGTGGTGCCGTTCGGGCCGATCGTGAGCGGCATCTACATGTTGCGAAACCCGCAACGCCAGGCACTCCACGACAGCGTCGCCGGCACCGTCGTCCTGCGCACGCGATAACAGGGGCGAAGAGAGCAGACTACCTAGGTAACGTCGCGCGTCAGGAAGCGGGCGTACGCGAGCGAGAGGAACCCCACAACGTAGGCGCCGAGGACACCCGCGGCCTGCAGATGACTCGGCAGGTCCTCCTTGGCCAGCACGGCATCGGAGTTCAGTAGCGAGCTGATGTTGGCGCTGTAGATCAGGGCATTTGGCAGCCAGTCCAGGGCGCTCACGGACGTGAATGCCGGTGTCAGCAGCACCTCGGCGTAGAAGACGACGATCGGAACGGCGATCCCGGCGGCACTGGAGCGCGACCAGAGGGCGACGACGAAGGCCATCGCCGAATAAGGCAGGATTGCGAAAGCGGTCCTCAGCATGGCACCGGCCAGCTGGCCCCAGAAGTCGTTCCCTACGTCGCTGCCGAGGTCCTTCACCACCGTCACGATGACGCTTCCGAGGAGCGCGGCCAGGAAACCCAGCACGACGGCCACGACGAGGTATCCGGCAATGACCGCGAGCTTCGCAGTCAGGAACGGCACGCGACCCGCCGTCCGCGGCAGCAACGTCCGGATCGTGCCCCAGCCGAACTCACTGGCGACAGAGCTTGCCGTGAGGATGATCGTCGTGATCACGACCAGCTGATAGATGATGAACATGCCGTTGTCGTGCACGGCCGAAAGGCGATAGTCACTGACGACGTCGCCCTCCTCGGCCTTACCGGTCATCCCCAGGAGGATGTAGGCCGCCACGGGCGCCGCGAATACGATCAGCAGCAAGACGCGCGTCATCATGCGATGCGTGAGCTTGAAGGTCTCGGCGCGCACCAGAGCCAGCATCAGCGACCCGTCCCGTCTTCGTCGGTCAGCTCCAGGAACACCTCTTCGAGGGAGTGACGACGGCGAGCCATTCCCGTCACGTAGAGGTTGGCGTCGCTGAGCGCGCGACTGACGTTTGCGTCATGCTCCTCGGGCGAGATCACCGCGAGATGACCATCCTGTACCGTCACCTGCTCAACGAACGGCAGCGCCCTGATGATTTCGGCGGCCTTGTCCGGCTCCGCGATCTCGATGTCGAGGAAGCTGCCCTGCCCGACGACTTCGCTGACGCTGCCGACCTGCAGCAGCTTGCCGCGCCGCAGGATCGCCACACGGTCGCAGACTTGCTCGACCTCGTGCAGCAGATGGCTGGCGAGGATGACGCTGCGACCTTCGTGAGCGAGCTGAGGGATCAGGGCGCGGATCTCGCGCTGGCCGGCAGGGTCGAGGCCGTTCGTGGGCTCATCGAGGATGATCAACGCCGGGTCCATGAGGAGTGTCGAAGCGATCCCCAGGCGTTGCTTCATACCCAGGGAGTACGTCCGGTACGGGCTCTTGCGGCGCTCCGCCAGCCCGACATAGTCCAGGAGCTCATCGATGCGCGAATCGGGCACGCCGCCGGCAGCCAGGGCCAGCGCGCGCAGGTTGTCGTGGCCGGAGAGGAAGGGATAGAACGCCGGCGCCTCGATGATGGCGCCGATGCCCTTGAGCGTGACGCCTGCGTAGTCGATGCGCCCGGCGGTGGGGGCGATAAGGCCGAGGACCATACCGACCGTGGTCGATTTGCCGGCGCCGTTGGGGCCAAGAAACCCCAGCACCTCGCCCCGACGCACCTCGAGGTTCAGGTCGTCGACGGCCGTGAAGCTACCGAAGCGCTTCGTCAGGCCGACCAGGCGCAGGATTACATCCTGGCCGGCGGCAGTACCAGCTTCCCGTGTCGTTTGCAGAGCCATCGGCCTCCTCGAATTCGGCTTCATCCACCATAAGGCCCCGTATCGCTCTCAGCATGTGCCGTTAGGCCTGACCGGGCGAATGCGATCCTCTCCATACGCGGATGGCTGGGCCGGGACACAACTGCGCTCGACAGCCAGCAGCACGTGCGGACG
The DNA here is from genome assembly GCA_963731765.1 of uncultured Chloroflexia bacterium. GTDB lineage: Bacteria > Chloroflexota > Dehalococcoidia > DSTF01 > WHTK01 > WHTK01. The sequence goes on along the minus strand of CAVSWS010000013.1, from coordinate 89,269 downwards.
TATGGCGGCGGGAGCACAACTGAGGCGACGGCATCTCGCCCCATTTCTGACCGTGGCGTGGCATTATCCCCGTGAGCTGCGAGCGGCGGCTCATAAGAGGAATCGATGCTCTGAGGAGGAGACGATGCCCGTAACACCGATAAGTCAGCGCGGATACGCGAACCCGCAGCTCCTGGTGGACACCGACTGGCTGGCCGCGCACCTGAACGATGACAGCCTTCGGCTCATCGATACGCGATCGGCGCAGCTCTACGAGGCATCGCACATACCGGGCGCCATCAACCTCGGCGCGTACGGAGGCATCCCGCGCGCCGAGAACGGCGACATGGGTACGCCGGAAGCCTTCACCGAGCTGGCGCAATCGATGGGCATCGACGCCGGCTCGACCGTCGTGGTCTACGACACGCCGGGTGCGCCGATGGGCGCGACTGCCTGGGCCTTCCTCTACTACGGCCATCCTCACGTCACGGTCCTGGACGGCGGCTTCGAGAAGTGGCTCGCCGAAAGCAGGCCGACGACCGATGCGCCGGGAAGCTACGCTCGGGGCAACTTCGAGGCAGCGCTGGTCGAGGACCTGTTCTGCTCCCTCGATCACGCCCGCAGCGTGCACGGTTCGGCCGGGACGATCTTCTGGGACGTGCGCAGCGCAGAGGAATACGAGGGCACGGAGGCCCGGGGCAACGCGCGGGCGGGACACATCGCCGGCGCCGTGCACCTGGAGTGGACCGAGCTGCTGGACCCGGAGACGAGGACGTTCAAGTCCGGCCCGGAGCTGCGCGCCCTGCTCGACTCACGCGGCATCACGCCCGAGAGCGAGATCGACTGCTACTGACAGGGCGGTGGACGCTCGGCGGTCGCCGTGCTCACCCTCAAGCTCCTCGGCTACGAGAAGGCGCGTAACTACTCGGGCTCCTTCGGCCAGTGGTCACGCCAGGACGACACACCCATCGAGAAGTAGGCCGTAGCAAGAACGATGCAAGGTAGGGGCGCCCGGCGGTGCTACCTACGCCCTCCCGTACACATTCCGGGACATCGCAGTGGCATCGAGGCCCTGTAGGGGCGGTTCGCGAACCGCCCCTACAGCATCCCGGCGCGCGATAGACCTTCCGTCGGTTGGCGGTTGTCGCGATCGCCGGCGTCCGCGACAAAAAGAAGCGGCGCCCGGAGGGGTACGGGCGCCGCTTGAAGAACTGCATCGGCGGTGACGGGGCAACGACCGCCGATGCGGGGAAACTAGATCGCGAGAAAGGGACATACTAGCTTGCGGTGCTGGCCGGTAGAAGTATCGACCTTGGTGTACCCAGTACTCGCCAAATTCCAGTGACACCAAGTCCAGCGGCCAAAGTGTGAGCTACTCCGCCCAGCCCATAGGGAACGTAGAGGTGAAAGACGCGACACTGGGCATAACGCGCCCATTGCCGTGCCTGATCGCGGTTCACTGATTTCGCAGTTTCTATCTCCGCGACCATGTGAAGGTTGTTGTTCCAGGGTGCGGTGGTATCGACCACGACGACATCTGGGTAGAACAAATCCACCCTCAGCATTGCCGTTGAGAATCTGAGCGAAACAGTTCTTCTCGGAACCCGGGTTCGTACGAGTAATGAACGGGAACCCAATATTGAAAGTGGTCACATGCCACGGCCTGAACAGTTGGATCGTGATTATCATCCCAGTTTGGATACCATAGAGTAGGTGTTCAAGTAATCCTCCGAGCAGGGTTAACCTGCCAACTAGAAGTTGCCAAGTATTAGTCAGATGTTCTGCATCCGTGATTGCCCCTTTCATCGGAGTTATTCCGAGAGGAGCGTCGCTTCGCTTTGGCTTGACCCCTGAACACCTGGACTCAATAATCCGGTTGTGAGGTTCGGGAGGGTCAACCTCTCGGTTCCTTCAGAAGATGTCGCCCCTCCACGGGCGGCATCTTCGTTTCCACTACATCACGCTTACCTAGCTGCACCCGCTGGTGCTGCCGCAGTTCTCGCAGCGGTAGCAGGTGCCCGAGCGCGACATGATCCAGCCGCAGCTGGCGCACGACGGCGCGTCGGTCTGGACCCGCGGGCCCTTGTAGGTCACGGTCAGCGATTCCGTGAGCGTGAACTGCTCCTCGCCGCCGCCGGTGGACGCCGATAGCTGGGCCGGCATGACCTGCGCCAGGGGCTGCACCGGTGCTTCGACCAGCGCGGGCTGCACGCCGTCGTACTGAGCGGCGAGCCGGGCGCGCTCGGCCTCCGTGAGGATGCCGAGGAAGCGCTTGTCCTCGTCGCCCAGGAACTGCGAGGCGAGCCAGCGGAAGATGTAGTCGACAATCGACTGCGCCACCGGGATCTCGCGGTTCTCCGTGCGGCCCATGGGCTCGAAGCGCATGTGGCTGAACTTCGAGACGAGGTCGTACAGCGGCACGCCGTACTGCAGCGTCAGCGAGATCGACGTGGCGAAGGCGTCCATCATGCCGGAGATCGTGCTGCCTTCCTTCGCCATCGTGACGAAGATCTCTCCCGGCGCGCCGTCCTCGTAGAGGCCGACGTTGATGTAGCCCTCGTGGCCTTCGATGCTGAACTTGTGCGTGATCGACATGCGGGTGTCGGGCAGGCGCTTGCGCACCGGCTTCGCCACCTCGACGACCTTCACTTCGGGCTCGGCCGTCTTGGCGCCGCTGGAGGTGCTCAGGGGCTGTACCGCCTTCGAGCCGTCGCGGTAGATGGCGATGGCCTTGACGCCCTGCTTCCAGCTCTCGACGTAGGTGTTGAAGATGTCGTCCGCCGTCGCCTCGTTCGGCACGTTGACGGTCTTCGAGATGGCGCCGGAGATGAAGGGCTGGATGGCGCCCATCATGAGCACGTGGCCCATCGGCGCGATCGAGCGCTCGCCCTTCTCGGCCCGGAAGGCGCAGTCGAACACGGGCAGGTGCTCTTCCTTGATCTGGGGGGCGCCTTCGATCGTGCCCTCGGCGTCGATGTAGGCGACGATGGCCTCGACCTCGTCATCGCTGTAACCGAGGCGCTTCAGGGCCACCGGCACCGTGTGGTTGACGATGCGCAGCATGCCGCCGCCGACGAGCTTCTTGTACTTGATCAGGGCGATGTCCGGCTCCACGCCGGTCGTGTCGCAGTCCATCATGAACGCGATCGTGCCGGTGGGGGCAAGGACCGTCGCCTGGGCGTTGCGGTAGCCGTGCTCCTCGCCCAGCGCCAGGGCTTCGTCCCAGGCCGCCGTGGCCGCGTGGGCCAGGCCGGTGTCGTCGATGAGGCTGCGGTCGATGTCGTAGGAGGCGGCGCGGTGCTTGGCGATGACGCGCAGCATGGGCTCGCGGTTCTCCGGGTAGGCCGTGAAGGGTCCGACGCGGGCCGCGATGTTCGCCGACTGGGCGTAGGCGCGACCGGTCATCACGGCCGTGAGGGCGCCGGCGTAAGCACGACCCTCCGGGCTGTCGTACGGCAGGCCCAGGGTCATCAGGGTGGCGCCCAGGTTCGCGTAGCCGAGGCCGAGCTGGCGCATGGCGTGCGCGTTCGCCTCGATCTTCTGGGTGGGGTAGCCGGAGTGGCCGACGATGATCTCCTGCGCCGTGATCATGATGTCGACGGTGTGGGTGTACGCCTCGACGTCGAAGATCAGCTTTTCGGGCGCCTGGGGGTCGGGCTTGAGGAAGCGCAGCAGGTTGATGCTCGAGAGGTTGCAGGCGCTGTCGTCGACGTGCATGTACTCGGAGCAGGGGTTGCTGCCGTTGATCGGGGCCGTGTTGGCGCAGGTGTGCCAGTCGTTGATCGTCGTGTGGAACTGCATGCCGGGGTCGCCGCACTCCCACGCCGCCTGCGAGATCGCCCGCAGGAGCTCGGTGGCGTTCGCCTCTTCGATGACCTCGCCGTTCGTCACGGCGCGCAGGGGCCACTTGTCGCCGTTGATGGCGGCGCGCATGAACTCGTCCGTGGCGCGCACGGAGTTGTTGGCGTTCTGGAACTGCACGCTGGCCCAGGCTTCGCCGTTGAGCGACATGTCCCAGCCGGCGGCACCGAGGTCGTAGGCCTTCTTCTCTTCCTTCGCCTTGGACTCGATGAACTCCATGACGTCCGGGTGGTCAGAGTTGAGGATGACCATCTTCGCCGCGCGACGGGTCGTGCCGCCGGACTTGATCGAGCCGGCGATGGCGTCGGCGCCGCGCATGAAGGAGACCGGCCCGGAAGCGACGCCGCCGCCGGTGAGGTGCTCACGCGAGGAGCGGATGTTGCTCAGGTTGATGCCGGAGCCGGAGCCGCCCTTGAAGATCATGCCCTCCGTCTTGCACCACTCGAGGATCGACTCCATGTCGTCCTGGACGGAGAGGATGAAGCAGGCAGAGCACTGCGGCTTCTCTTTGGTGCCGACGTTGAACCAGACGGGGCTGTTGAAGCAGGCGAGCTGGTGGATGAGGATGTGGCGCAGCTCGTGCTCGAAGGTCTCTGCCTCTTCGTCCGTGGCGAAGTAGACCGGGCCGCTGCGATAGCCCGTCGCGAGGTCGATGCTCGAAGGCTCGCGGCCCCACTTCGATATCTCCATGACGATGCGGTCGACCATCTGGCGCGCGCTCGTCTCCCGCGCGGGCGTATGGATGCGGCCGCGGAAGTACTTGGAGGCGACGACCTGGGTGGCGGTCTGGGACCAGAACGAGGGGATCTCGATGTCGGTCTGCTCGAACACCACCTTCCCGGACTCGTCGGTGATGTTGGCGGTGCGTCTATCCCACTCGATGCGGTCGTAGGCGCTGACGCCGGGGGCGGTGAAGAATCGCTTGATCTTCAGCTCCGGTCGCTCATCACGCTGCGTCTGTAGTCCTGGGTAGATGGTGGTAGTCATAGCGGGGGTAACCTCTCTCCTTCGTATTTAGAGGCTCGCAGTCTCGTCAGGCTGTGGCTTCTTCCGGCTGGCGTGCTGCCCGAATCTCGAGTAGCTCTCGCGTCAGCCTGCTGAGCTCTCGTAGTTCGTCCGGCATCGCGTTACCGAGCATGACGATGCCGTCTTCGGTGTATTTCTCCTCGATTTCGTGGAATCGCTCCGTCAGCTCCTGCTCGCGTGTCTGTTCGGTGTCGGTAGGCATTTGATGCTCCTCCTACTTGCTATCCCTGTGCGAGATATGACGGCCGTAGCCGGATGGTTGCAGTGAAATCCAGGCTCTGGGAGTGTGAGCGATTACGCATTCCAGCGGCTGCGCATCGCTCTCGCGCTGCTCCGCCTCCGAATAAGTGGAGTTGATGGGGGGACACCCCCCATGGCCCCCCGCGCGTGGGCTGCGCCCCCACGTCCCCTGCTTTGCCTCGCTTTCACGGGCGTTTCGACACTGCGGGTTGAAACCCGCAGCTACGCCGATGACGAGACGGGAAGCTGCGGGATTCATCCCGCAGTGGCTCACACGCACAGGGTTGCTCTCGCCCATGCCCGTACGCTCGTATGCCTGCATGCCCGTCGCCGCGCTCATCCCGTCGCCTCACGGCCGAGGGTGTTGGAGCCGTTGCCGTCGCCGTTGGTTACGGACATGCGGTAGGCGGGGCCGGCGGGCGCGCCGGGGACGTTGAGGTTGTACTTGATGATGCCGGGCCGCACTTTGTAGGACGTGCCATCGTCCAGGCGCAGGTGCAGCGGTCCGGTGTGGCGCGTGATCAACGGCGTGTCGATGATCGGTCGCATGGTGACGCTGCCACGATCCATGTCGATCTGGCACGACCCTTCGGCGACGATCTCGCCTGACTCCGTGAACAGCTTGCCGAACGATTCGATGATCAAAGTGCGCTTTCCTCGTTGCCTTGCGGTGCTTCCGTTATGCTTCGCATCGCTCTCGCGCTGCTTCGCTCCAGGGGGAGAAGGACCGAGGGGACACCCCCGGAGCCCCCCGCGCGTGGGCTGCGCCCCCGCGTCCCTTGCTCTTGCTGGTCACACTCCGCACGGTTCCCATTGCTAGCGTCCCGCTGCACGACGCGCGTGCCGGCGAGTCCCTTCTGTGATGGCCACCGGAGTGGCGTCCGTTTCCATAGCCGTCGGCGGCAGCAGCGGCGGCTGGTTGGCACCGGCCCGGCGGGCGGGACGGCGCGGCGCCGTGCGGCTGCGCTCGATCTCAGCCTGAAGCTCCTCCAGGCTGACGAAGTCTCGATAGTGAGAGGCGAACCGCACGTAGGCGGCGTAGCTCACCTCTCGCAGGCTGTCCATGACGAGGTCGCCGACATCCGTGTACGGGACCTCGGAGCTGCCGCGCGTCAGCAGCGTCTGCTCCACGTCGTCCACCAGCGACTCGACATCAGCCGAGCTGATCGGCAGCTTGGCGCAGGCCCGGGCGATACCCCGGCGCACCTTCTCGCGCGAGAACTCCTCGCGCCGGCCGTCCTTCTTTACGACGATGAGCGCTGCTGCCTGCACCCGCTCGTAGGTGGTGAACCGGCGGCCGCAGGAGAGGCACTCGCGGCGACGCCGGATGCCATCATCGGCTTCGCGGGAGTCGATGACCTTGGAGTCGTGGTAGGCGCAGAACGGGCAGCGCATGGTTCAGGTGTCAGCTCTCAGCTTTCAGACGATCAGTTCAGATTCGAATGGCGGAAGTTGGCCCCGAAGACCCACAGGCCCTCGCCGAGGTAGTGCTGAGAGAAGTGTGAATGCGGGGCATCTAAATCGTCTCCTGACGGTCGCTCAGATACGCCCTCTCTCGAGGGACAAGGTGGATGATACACCAGATATAGAGGCTGTCAACGAGATGGAACCCCATATTTTGTGTCGAATTCAAGAACAGGGCTTTTCATAACGGCGCCCTTATGGTGAGCCCTGAGAGGTGATCGTGGGGCGGCAGAAGTGCCCTTCGCACACCGCGGGATGAATCCCGCAGCTACCGTGGCGACGGAAAGGCTGCGACAGACCGCTTGCCGTCTGGCCGGGCCGGATCAGGTCCTGGGGTCGCGCATCATCGCCGCCCAGGGCATGCGCGTGAGGTTGCGCACGGCATCGATAATCGCGTTGGGGTTGGAGGCTGTGATCGGCTCGTCGCCCACGGTCACGAAGCAGTTGAACAGCCACGGCTTGGCGACTTCCAGGGCCTGCGACACGCCCCGCTTGCGCAGGTTGATCTGGATGTACGACACGGGGCCATCGCGGCCGGTGCCCTGCATGGTCGTGAGGCGGTAGCCCGCCGCGCGAAGGGCATCCACCATGTCGTCCGCGTCGCCGCTCTTGAACAGTCGCAGCGTGATGCTGCCCAGGCCCAATCGCTGTGCCCAGTACATGCCGTTCGCCGTGCCGATCGAGAAGCCGAGGCCGAATCCGAGGATCTTGATCGGGTTACCGAGGTCCTGGAACACGATCGTGGCGGCGATGACGTAGACGGTCGCTTCCACAAACCCGAGGCTCGGCGCCAGCAGGTTGCGTCCTTCGACGATGAAGATGGTTTTGAGCGTGCCCAGCGACACATCGATGGTGCGCAGGATGAGAATGACGAACGCGAGCCCGATAGCTGTGAGCATGCAGCCTCCGCGTCTTACCTTCAGCCAGCGGCACTACGAGTGTCAATCGCATGAGCGAAGGCAATTACTGGGACTGTATCGGTGGTTCCGATGCGTCCGGCGCTCAGCCCCCGCGGCTGCCGAAAGCGAAGGTCACGCCCGCAGAGAAGAGCATGCAGAATGCGAGGCTTTGGCCGTTGATCATGTGCGGCTCGCCATCGACGAGACTGCCGACGCCGATCTGGAGCAGGAGCAAAAGCGCGATCATCACCACCATCGCCGTGCCGAACAGCAAGACGAGGCGTTGTACTGAGTCCGACATTACATTGGAAGTTTCGGCTAACCCTCGGGGACGCTTTAGCCCTCCGCGCCGAGATGCAGGCCTGCGAGGTCATGCAGCGCATCGCCGGTCAGGCGGTAGTTAGTCCACTCCGACATCGCCTTCGCGCCCAGCGACTCGTAGAAGGCGATCGACGGGGTGTTCCAGTCCAGAACGGACCACTCGAAGCGCCCGTAATCGCGCTCGATGCAGAGCCGGGCCAGGTAGACGAGCATCGCCTTGCCCACGCCCCTTTTGCGGTGCTGGGGGCGCACGTAGAGGTCCTCCAGCCACAGCCCGGGCTTGCCGGTCCAGGTCGAGAAGTTCTGAAACCACAGCGCCCAGCCGACGCCCTCGCCATCGATGCGGGCGATGGCGGCCTCGGCAGCCGGTCGTACGCCGAAGAGCGCCTCGTGCAGCTGTTGCGGTGTCGCCTGTGCTGCTTCGGGTTCGTGTTCGTACTCAGCGAGCTCCCGTATCAGGTCGAGCATTAGCGGCACATCGTCAGGCGTCGCCATATCGATTCGCAGGTCCACGCCTCGCAGCGTACACCGGGGCCGGTGTGCGAGCCATGGCGCACGATCGCTGAGACCTCGCTCAAAAGCCGTCTTCGGGCAGCGCGGGCTATCGTGCCGCGCCGACATGCTGTAGGGGCGCACGGCCGTGCGCCCCTACTCACCGAAGTCCATGCGCCAGACAACGAAAGAGGCGCCGCAAATGCAGCGCCTCTTTTGCTTGGGAAAAGCTCGCTTAGCGCGCCGTGACGTTGCGACGCAGGAAGGCAGGCAGCTCCGTGTCGACGTCCGGCATGCTGCCGAAGGAGTTGCCACGCGGTTCCTGGGGCAGGAACTGCTGGTGCGCCGCCGGCTGGGGCGTCGCGGGCGCTGGTGTCACTTCCGGCTCCGGTTCCGGCACGTACTCGTCCACCGGTTCCTCCACCGCCTCCTCGTAGTCAGCGTCCTGGATCGTCTCGCTGGCCTCGAAGCCTGTCGCGATGACCGTGACCTTCACCTCATCGCCCAGCGACTCGTCGATGGCGGCGCCGAAGATGATCTCGGCGTCCGGCGACGCGACCTCTTCGATCACGGCAGCGGCGCGGTTGATCTCCTGAATGCCGAGGTTCTTGCCACCGACCACGTTGAACAGGACGCCCTTGGCGCCTCGAATGTTCACGTCCAGCAGCGGGCTCGTCACGGCGTCGTGAGCGGCATCGGCGGCACGGTTGTCGCCCTTGCCCCGGCCGATGGCGAGCAGCGCCGGTCCGGCCTGGCCCATGATGCGGCGCACGTCCTCGAAGTCGAGGTTGATCAAGCCGGGCAGGGTGATCACTTCGGAGATGCCCTGGATCGCCTGGCGCAGCACATCGTCCGCCGTGGAGAACGCCTCTTCCAGCGTCGTCTTGTTGTCGCTGAGGTCCAGCAGGCGGTCGTTCGGGATCACGATCAGCGTATCGACCTTGTCGCGCAGGTTGTCGATGCCGTCCTCGGCGCGCTGGGCCCGCTTGCCGCCCTCGAAGGAGAACGGCCGCGTCACGACGCCGATGGTCAGCGCCCCGGCCTCACGCGCCACCTCGGCGACGATCGGCGAAGCGCCGGTGCCGGTGCCGCCACCCATGCCGGCCGTCACGAAGACCATCTCGGCCCCGCGCACGGCCTCTCGCAGTTCCTCGCGACTCTCTTCCGCAGCCCTGGCGCCCCGGGTGGGGTCACCACCGGCGCCGAGGCCCTTGGTCAGCCTGTCGCCGATACGGATCTGCATGTCGGAGTTGACGTGCATCAGCGCCTGGCCGTCCGTGTTGACGGCGATTAGCTCGACGCCGGGGATTTTCTCCGCGGCCATGCGGTTGACGGCGTTGCTACCGCCGCCGCCCACGCCGAGCACTTTGATTGGCGGCAGTCCATCGAAGTTGTTGTTACCACTCATTTGTTTGGTCCTCCCGGGTTCCTGGGGTTGGGGCCGGACGGCTGAGGCGTCTTCCTGCAGGAGCGGTATCTGTTTTCCTCTCAGTAGACCCATCGCATCGTCCGTTCATGTCGTTCGCCTCTCCCTTCCCCGTCCAGGAGAGAGGAGCTGAAGTTGAGATGTTCATTCCGGTAGCAGCACCTTGAACCACGTGCTCAGGCGCTTGAAGATGCCGTCCAGCGCGCCGGGGTGTTCGCCCCGGTATGCCAGCGGCGTGATGTCCTGGTCGCCCATAGCCCACTGCAGCAGCCCCACGCTGGTGGCATAGGCCGGGTCGTAGAGCTCGTCTACCAGGCCGAAGATGTGACTCGGCAGGCCGATGCGGGCCGGCATGCCCGTCACCTGCTCCGCCAGCATATCGAAGCCGGGCAGACGCGCGGTGCCGCCGGTCAGCACGAGGCCGGCCGAGATCAGATCGAGGTCCGCGCTGCCCCGCACGTCATTGACGATCATCTCGAGGATCTCTTCGCAACGCGCCTGGATGATCTCGCAGGCCAGGCGTCGCGGGTACGTGCGCTGTCGCTCCGCCCCGAACGCCTCGATCTCGATCGTGTCCTCGAGGGCGACGGTGCTGGGGATGGCGTGGCCGTGAATCTCTTTTGCGGCTTCGGCGCTGTGGTACGGGCAGCGCAGGCCGACGACGAGGTCGCGGGTGATGTGGTTGCCGCCGATGGGCAACGTCGCCGTGTGCTGGATGCTGCCTTCGACGAACACGCACAGGTCCGTGCAGCCACCGCCGATGTCGGCCACGATGACGCCCTGGCGCCGCTCCTCGCTGGTCAGCACCGACTCCGCGCTCGCCAGCGGCTGCAGCACGACGTCATCGACGTGCACGCCCGCCGCTTCGACAACCTTGCTCACGTTGGCGATGCCGCTGCTGGGCACGGTGATGATGTGCGCCTCGACATCCAGGCGCTGGCCAAACATGCCCAGCGGGTCGCTCACGTGGTCCTGACCGTCCACCACGTAGTAGCGCGGCAGGACGTGGAGGATCTCCCGGTTCGCGGGGATGCTGATGATCTTCGCGCCCTCGAGGGCCCGCTCGATGTCTTCCGCCGAGATCGGGCGGTTGCGGTCCGGCACTGCGACGATGCCGCGATTGTTGACGCTATCGACGTGCGCGCCGCTAAGGCCGACGTGAGCCGACATGATGCGAGTGCCGCTGGCGCGCTCTGCCTTCTCGATCGAGGCATGGATCGCCTCCGTGGCCTCGCGGATGTTTTCGACGACGCCGCGCGACAGCCCGGACGACGGCGCAACGCCGACGCCGAGAATACGCGTCTCCCCCGTGCCTTCCGCGATCTCGCCGACGATCGTGCAGACCTTCGTGGTGCCGACATCGATGGCCGCAAACGTACCGTGTCTCATGGGAGCCCCTCCCAACCGATTGCCCCCGCCACAGCCTCAAGCCACCCGGCACCCAGCCACGGGTACCGCCCAAAATCTGCCGCCGGGTTGCGCACGAGCACAGCCTTACTCATACGTCACCCGCTCTCCGAATCGCAGGTCCACCGCGCTGGGATGAACACCCTGGTTGTTGAGCTCCTGTAGCAATTGCGCCAGCACGGCCACCTTGTAGTCGTAGGAGCGGTCGTCGCCGAAGGTCACACGCATGCCGCCATCGAATACGACCGTCACGCCCACGTCGGCCTTGTACTCCAGTTCCGTCACCGTCGCGTCGAGCGACTGAGGCGATTCTTCCGAGATGCGCAGGGCGAAGGCGATGGCGTCGGGGTGCACGCGGTCGCCGGGGGAAAGCACGACGCCGGGGGTTACGTCCACGATGCGCGGCGCCGGACCATCGGGCGCGCCGGCGCTGAGCACGACGCCGTCCTTATCGACGGGGAAGTCGTGGCCGTTGACGTTCCAGAACGCCACGGGCTGACGCTCAATGACGGTGATGACGACCTTGTTGGGCCACTTGCGCTGGATGCCCACGGCTTCGACGGCCGGGATGGCCTGCAGGCGGCGTTGCGCGCCCTCGATGGGCAGCGTGAGCATGCTCTTGCCGTCCAGGCCGCTGATCTGCGCCAACGATGCCTGGTCCAGGTTCACGGCGCCCTTCACGGTCACCGTTGTGCACGGTCAGCATGGAGGACTGCATGACGCCGTAAGTCGCTGCTGCGACGAAGACGATGGGCAGCAATGCAACGATGAGGCGCCACGGAACGCTCCACCGGAAGACCCGATTAGGTCCTCGGCTGCGTTTGCTCTGCGCTTCGGGCCGCCTGCGGGGGCTGCGGTCCTTGAGCAACCTAAGTCTCCTGCCCCGCGTAGCAGGATAAACCGACTACGCGCCTTATCAATCTCGGACAGAATACTCTTAATCCGGCGCAATGTCTCGCAGTTTCATGCCCCGCCAAGAATTTTATGTCCCACGCTTTGTTGCTTCCGAAAGCTGTTTTCAAACTGCCGGCGGATGCATGCCACGGCTTCAGAACAGCAGAATCCCTACTCATCGCCGAAGCCCTCGCCCACCAGCGTGACCTCGTTGTCCAGCTCGATGCCGAACTGGGCCCGTACGCGCGCCTGCGCCTCCTTCTTCAGGGCGGCGACGTCGGCGGCGGTCGCATCACCGGCGTTGATCAGGAAGTTGCAGTGCTTGTCCGAGAACTCCGCACCGCCGATGCGATAACCGCGCATGCCGACGGCGTCCAGCAGCTTCCAGGCCGGTTGCTCCGCCGGGTTCTTGAAGAATGACCCCGCGTTGCGACCTCGTGGCTGCGCCTTGAGACGGCGCCCGTCGTATTCAGCGATACGCTGCCGGAGCTCGTTCGCGTCGCCGGGCCAGAGGGCGAACTCGGCCCAAAGCACGGCTTTTCCGGCCATTAACCCCCGGGTGAAGGCACTCGCGCGGTAGACGAGGCCCAGCTCATCGGCTTCGAGAACGACCTGGCCCTTGCCCGCCTCCCATACGCCGACACGCAGTAACACGTCGCCCAGGCAGCCTCCGTAGGCGCCCGCGTTGTACACGACGGCGCCACCGATCGTGCCGGGGATGCCGCAAGCCCACTCCATGCCTTTGTAGCCGGCGAAGGAAAGCTGCCGCGATACAGCGGCAAAGCTGCATCCGGCTTCGGCGGTAAAACACGAGGCTGCCGGAACAGGACGAGCCGGAGCCTCTATCTCCGTCATCGAATCCGAGTTTTGTGCTTCGGTTTGCAGACAATCGAGCGGGCCGGTGAGGTTCGTGGCCTTGTTGTCGATGACGACGCCGCGGATGCCCCTGTCGCCGATGACGATGTTGCTGCCGGAACCCAGTACGAATACCGGCTCCCCCGCTTCGTATGCCGCCGTCAGCACGTCGGACATCTGCGACGCGTTCTGGGGTGACACGAGCACGTCGGCCGGACCGCCGATGCCTATCGTCGTGTGGCGGGAGAGGGGCTCGTCTCGTCGCACCGGCGCGATGGCTTCCAGTCGCGCTACTAGCGCGTCGCTGATCAATTCGCGCCTCCGCGCCAGACGCTCCAGCACCATCGGCCCAATGGCGTCGACATCGCCGGCGCCGACCGTGAAGAACACGTCGCCCGGCCGCAGGTCCGATGCGACCGCATCGGCGCCCTCCTCGAACGTCTCTGCATACGTGGGCGCCGGGTCGTGCAGCTCGGCGGCGAGCTGCTTGCCGGTCATGCCATCGGCGATGGCCTCGCGCGCGGCGTAGGTCTCGAGGATGAACAGGCGGTCGAAGCCGGCAAAGCAGCGCTTGAAGCCGGGCAGGAGGTACTTGCTGCGGGCGTAGGTGTGAGGCTGGAACATCGCCACGATGCGGCGCCCCGGGAAGCGCGCTCTCGCCGCGGCTGCCAGGGCTTCGATTTCGGTCGGGTGATGGGCGTAGTCGTCCATTACCAGCACGCCGTTAGCCTCGCCCACGCGCTCGAAGCGCCGCTTGACGCCGCCGTACGCCGCCAGCGCGGGCCGTATCTCATCGGCGCTCAGGCCCACGGCCACGCAAGCAGCGATGGCCCCGAGGGCGTTCTCGACCATATGCAGGCCCGCCAGCGGCGTCGTGAACACGCCGAACGTCTCGCCGTGGTGCATCACTGTGAATCGCTGGCCCGCATCCGTCTCGCTCAGCTCCGAAGCGGTCCAATCCGGCGCCTCGCCACTCCGGGATGAATCCGGGGACATCGTCGAATCCAGGCCGTACGTCACGACCTCAACGCCCTCGGTAACGCAGGCGCGCAGGCTCAGCGCCTCAGCGTTGTCGGCGCAGAGGATGAGCTGGCCGCCCGGCTTCACCTGCGAGGCGAACTGACGAAACGCCTCCTGTACCGCCTCCCACGTCTTGTAGTAATCGAGGTGGTCTGCCTCCACGTTGGTGACGACGGCGACATCGAGGTGGTAGCTCAGGAAGGCCCGGTCGTACTCGTCTGCTTCGACGACAACCTGCTCGCCGTTACCGGCTGCAGCGTTGGTGCCGAGGCCGGGCACTTCGGCACCGATCAGGTAGGTCGGCTCGCGACCAGCCATCGCGAGGATGCTTGCAACCAGGCCGGAGGTGGTGCTCTTGCCGTGACACCCGGCGACACCGATGCTCGTCTTGCCCTCCATCAGCTTCGCGACCATATCGGCGCGCTTGAGGATGGGGATGCCTCGGGCGCGCGCCTCCTCCAGCTCCGGGTTCAGCCCGATCGCGGCGGAGGTCGTAACGACGAGGCCCGCGTCGCCGACGTTCTCAGCCTTGTGCGGCCCGATCACCACGGTCGCGCCCAGGCCCTGCATAGTGTCGGTCAGGGTCGTGGCGCGCAGGTCGGAACCCGACACCTCGTGGCCCCACGACAGCAGGATGCGGCCGATGGCGCTCATGTGCGCGCCACCGATGCCGACCAGGTGAACTCGTTGCGGAATGCCGGTTGTCACGCCGCGTCCTCTTTTGCGCGCTCGATTCGGCGCAGTCGTTGCACCTGCTCGAGGCGGCCCTGCAGGCGGCTGCGGCGTCGCGAGAACGGGAACATGCGCAGGCACATCGAGATCAGGACAGCGAATCGGGACGGCTTATGCCCTACGCGTCTCACGCCGCGGCGCGCGACCGCGGCCGCAACCACCTGCGAGGAGGTCTTAGAGGCTTCGAATTGCTGGTTGGACATCACGTCGGACCCTTCGCCATCTCAACCGTCAACCGCGCCAGTCGCTCCGCCGCATCCGGCCGTGCCAGCCCCGCAAGAGCGCGGCGCATATTCGCCAGCCGGTCCTTATCCTTGATCAGGTCGGCAACCAGCGAATGCAGCTCGTCGAGCTCGGTCTGGGGCAGCATGATCGCAGCGCCCTTGTCTTGCAAGAATTTTGCGTTCGGGCCCTGGTCCCAGCCCTCGTACTCGCCCGGCACCAGCACTGCCGGCAGGCCGGTCGCGGGAAGCTCGCCCAGCACGGAAGCGCCGGCGCGCATGATACCAACGTCCGCGGCCGCGAGAGCCAGCGGCATCTCATCGTGCAGATAGGCGTAGAGGTGGTAGCGGCTCTTCAGCTCCTGGGGCAGCATCTCCAGCCCGGCGCGCAGCCACGCTTCGTCCGTCCGGCCGCAAAGGTGGACGATCTGTGCGGTATGGAGGAAGTCGACTGCCCAGGACGATACGGCGTGGTTCAGTCGCGCGGCACCGCTGCTGGCGCCCGATACAAGCAGCACGGGCAGCTTCGGGTCCAGGTTGAGCTGCTTTCGCGCTTCTGCCTTGTCGACGCCGAAGAAGGGCTCGCGCACGGGATAGCCCGTGAGCACCGTCTTCTCGTAACCCAGCTTCTCCTGCGCCGCCTGCACCGTCACCGCGATGCGGTCTGCCACCTTCGCCAGCGTCCGCACGGCCAGACCGGCTTCGACGTCCGGCAGGAACAGGAGCAGGGGCACCTTGCGCAAACGTGCCGCCATGCCGACGCCCACGCTGCCGTAGCCGCCACTGGCGAACACCACGTCCGGCTTGAACTTGCGAAGGACGTTGTACGACTGCGCCGTCCCCGTCGCGAGCTCCAGGCCGCCTCGCGCCGTGCCCATCACGCTGCCGGTGCGAATGGGGCCGGCCGTGATCGCTTCAAACGGCACGTCTTCCCGCGCCACGATGTCGGCGTCCATGCGGCCCTTCACGCCGATGTAGAGCAGCTCTACGGGCTCCGGCAGCTCGAGTTTGCGCAGAGCAGCAACAACGGCCATCGCCGGGTAGACGTGGCCGCCGGTGCCCCCGCCGCAGAACGCGATTCTCATGTCCTCTGGCCCTCGTGCATCCTCGTTGTCGCCACCGGCTCCGCGGGTGCAACGACCGCGCGCCGGCGCGTGGCCTGCGCACGTCGATGAACCGGCCGCTTCTCCGCCACGCTCTCGCTGCCGTACCGAGACACACTAAGCAGCACGCCCACACCGGCCATCACCATTATCAGGGATGAGCCGCCGTAGCTTACGAAGGGCAGCGGGATGCCCGTCAGCGGGATCGAGCGCGTGATGCCGCCGATGTTCACCAGCGCCTGGAAGGCGATCCAGCACACGACGCCCATCGCCAGGTAGGTACCGAAGTCGTCGTGCGCCTTCATCGCCACGCGGAAGCCCCGGTATACAAGGTAGGCAAACAGGCCGATGACAACCATCACACCGATGAAGCCGGCCTCCTCGCCGATGATGGCGAAGATGCCATCGGTGTGGGCGCCGGGAATGTAGAAGAACTTCTGGCGGCTCACCCCGAGTCCGAGGCCCTGGACGCCGCCGCTTCCGAGCGCGATGAGCAGCTGCAGCGTCTGGAACCCGATGCCGCCCGGGTCTGCCTCGGCGGACGTGAAGGCAATGAGGCGGTCTGCCCGATAGCCATCGGCCAGGATCAGCAGGACACCGGCGACGGCGCCCGCACCACCGAGCGTGGCCACGTGGATGATGGAGCCACCGGCCAGGAAGAACAGCGCCACGGTCGTCGCGACGAGCACGGCGGCGGTGCCCGTATCCGGCTCCATCAGGATCAGGGCCGCGACGACGCCGACGGCGAAGATGAAGGGCGCGAAGCCGCTCGCGAAGCTCGTCAGGTCGCGCCGGTAGGACGCGAGCCAGGCCGAGATGTAGATGATCATCGCCAGCTTGGCGAACTCGGAGGGCTGGAACGGCATCGGACCGAAGCTGATCCAGCGACGGGCACCATAGGCGTCACCACCGATGAACAGCACGGCCGCCAGGCTGACAACCGCGGCGAGCATGATGATCGGGCTCAGCACGCGCAGGCGGTGGTAGTCGATCGACATGAAGAACACCATCGCGAGCAAGCCGAGGGCGGCGGCGATGACCTGGCGGAAGAAGAAGTAGTTGATGTCGTCGTAGTGGGCCAGCGCGATGGCGAAGCTGGAGCTGTAGACGAAGATGATGCCGATGACCATCAACGCAAGGGCTGTGGCCAGGATGGCATAGTCCGGGTTTCCGGCCTCCAGGCGATAGTGCTTCATCGTGCGTCTCCCTCTGCCAGCCGGTGCACAAGAGCGCGAAACTCCTCGCCGCGGGCCTCGAAATTCGGATAAGCGTCAAAACTTGTGCAGGCGGGCGATAGCAGGACAATGTCCCCGGCCTGTGCCAGACCGGCCGCCACTTCGAACCCCTCGGGCATCGTCTCCGCCTCGTGGACCGGGACGTTTATCGCCGCGGCAGCCTCCGCCAGCGTGTGCCCCGATTCACCGAAGCAAACGATGGCGCGGCAGGTTCGCTCTGCCTCCACCAGCATGTCTTCCAGGGGCAGGTGCTTGTCCCGCCCACCGAGCATCAGCACCAGCGGCTCCGTGAACGAGCGCAGGGCTGCCTGCGTGCGCTCCGGCGCCGTCGCAATGCTGTCGTTGATATAGGTGACCCCGCGCACGGTCGCCACGACCTCGAGGCGATGTGCCGGCGCCTTGAACGCCCGCACAGCCTGACCGATAGCGACCGGCCCGATATCGCAGGCGGCCGCAATCGCCGTTGCCGCCGCGACGTTGGCTACGTTATGTCGCCCTCGCAGCGGTATATCGCTGGTCAGCAGCACGCGTTCGTTGCGACCGTCCCGGCGCCAGAACAGGGCGTCTTCGGAGACGTAGGCGCCGTCGTGACCGTGGTCGCCGTTGAGGCCAAACAGGAAGACGCGCCCGGTGGCTTCGAGGCGGAAGTTGGCCGAGACGGGGTCATCCAGATTGAACACGGCGCTGTCGCGGGAGGCCTGCATCTCGAAGATGCGGCGCTTGAGGGCGATGTACTCCGGCCAGGTGAACTGGTCCAGGTGGTTCGGCGTCACGTTGAGCAACGCCGCCACGTTGGGGCTGCGACGCGTGAGCTGGAGCTGCGTGTGGCTGATCTCCAGCACGGCCGGCACGCTGGAGGAAGCAGTGTCGAGGAGCTGCAGCAGCCCTCGGCCGATGTTGCCTCCCAGCACGTGCTCCCGATTAGCCGCCGTGAAGATCGCATCCACCAGAGACGTCGTTGTTGTCTTGCCGCTGGAGCCGGTGATGCCCACGAGCTGCCCGGGATAGCGCTCGAAGAACAGGCTGGTCATGCTCTCCACCTGGATGCCGGAGATCTGCGCCCGCTGTACCGCGGGATTGTTCAGCGGTACGCCCTGGGACACGCAGACGAGATCCGCGCCTTCAACATCGTGGGGGTCATTGCTGCCGAGCGAGATGCGCACCCCCAACGAGCTCAGGGCCTGCACGCGGCGCGCCTGGGCATCGATGGCGCTGACACTGACTCGGGCGCCGTGGCTGACGAAGTAGCGCGCCATGTCCTCGCCCTCGATACCGAGGCCGAGGATGACGATCCGCATGCCGCGCCAGTTCATCGTCATCTCAGTCCACCATCGCCAGCGCGATACCGGCAAAGCAGCCGAGCAATCCGATGATCCAGAACCGCGTGACCACCTGGGTTTCCGACCAGCCTGAGAGCTGGAAGTGGTAGTGGATCGGCGCCATCTTGAACACGCGCTTACCACCGGTCCGCTTGTAGTAGCCGATCTGGATAACGTCCGAGAGACCCTCGGCGACATAGATGATTCCGATCACCGGCAGGAGCAGCCACCAACCCGTCATGAAGGCGACGGCCACGAGGCCGCACGCCAGGACCTGCGAGCCGAAGTCGCCCATGAACACCTGGGCCGGGTAAGTATTGAACCAGAGGAAGCCGGCGAGCGCGCCAACGACGGCAAAACAGAAGGCGCCGAGCTCGTCCTGGCCCTGTGCGAGGGCGATAGCCCCGTAGGCCGCGTAGGCGAAAGCGCTCACACCCGTCATGAGCCCGTCCATGCCGTCTGTGATCACGGCGCCGCTGACGGCGATGACGAAGGTGATAACCACGAGCGGCAGGTAGAGCACTCCGAGGCTATAGCCGCCGAAGTGAGGTACTACGGCGTCCTTGTAGTCGAGGCCGAAGTAGAGCACGGCTGCCAAGCAGGAACCGAGTACCAGGAGCACACCCCACTTCACAAAGAAGAACCAGCGCTCGTGTCCGGTGAGCTTCTGGCGCCCCTCCAGGGTCTGCATGTCATCGAAGCCGCCGAGGAGGCCCCCGCCTAGCATCACGCCAAGGGGGAGAAGGATGTTGCTGTCACGGACGACCGCGAAGGGAATCGCCGCGGCCAGGATGCCGGCCGTGAACATGACACCGCCCATCACGGGAGTGCCAGCCTTGCTCGCGTAGGCTTCCGGTTCGTCGCCGGAGTACGAATCGCCCAGCTTGCGGCGTCGCAGCTCTGCCAGGATCGGATTTCCGGCCAAAAGCGTCACTACCAACGCGAGGCATGCCGCGAGCATGGCTTCTTCCATCTCGAAGCTGCCCTACTGTCCTGCCACCGCAAGCGGCCGCTTGTCCGGGGCAACGTTGAGGTATGAAAGGATCTTGGGAGCGAGCTTGGCGAACACCGGCGCGGCGACAATACCGCCGAGCGGGTCGTCCTTGGGCTGGTCGATCTTCACCAGCATGATGATCGCGGGGTGGTCGACAGGCGCGAAGCCTACGAAGCTGGCGATCGTGGAGTCGAGTGCGTAACCGGTGGGGATGCTGACCAGCGTGGTGCCCGTCTTGCCACCGACGCTGTAGTCCTTGAGCTGGGCCCCGTGGTACTGCACGCCATCGACAACCTGATGCAGCATCTCTTTCATCGTTGCAGCGCTCTCGGGTGAGATCGTACGACGCACGACAACCGGGTCGTAAGTACGGCGCTGCTCACCGTTGGAGACCTCTTGCACGAAGTACGGTCGCATGAGGTTGCCGCCGTTGATCAGGGATGAGATCGCCGTGATTACCTGCAGGGGCGTGGCGGCGATGCCCTGGCCGTAGCTGTTGGTCGCGAGGTCGGAGGGGTACCAGTCATCATCGGCATTCGTGCGAACGAGGCCATCGGCTTCGCCGCTCAGGCCGGAGTGGGTCGATTCGCCCAGCCCGAAAGTCGCGAAGTGCTTGTACAGCTCGTCCGGCCCAATCAGGTCGCTTAGCCAGATGGCGCCGGTGTTGAGGCTGTACTGGAGGAGCTGCGTCATCGTTGTGGTGCCGTGGGCGCTGAAGTCCCAGTTACGGAACACGTAGCCGCCCTTGTCCACCTCACCGGAGTCGAAGTACGTCGTGTTGGGGTTGACCAGCCCCATGTCGATCGCCGTCGCCATCGTCAAGGCCTTGATCACGGAGCCGGGCTCGTAAAGGTCCGTCACCGCCCGGTTGCGGTAGATGGCGAAGTCCGGCGCGTCCAGGTTGAGCTGCGAGAGCTCGAAGCTGGGCCGGCTCGCCATGCCCAGGACGGCGCCGGTGTTGGGGTCCATCACGATGATCGTGCCACCGGAGGCGCTGTGGGCCTTGATCTCGAAGTCCAGCTCGTCCTCGATGAGGCGCTGGATGTAGCGGTCGATGGTGAGGCGTACGTCGGAGCCCGGCGTGCCCGGCTGCTCCACGGTCCGCGCGAAGGGGATGGGCTGGCCGCCGCCGTCCCGCTCGAAATACAAGTAGCCGGGCGTGCCGGCCAGCACGTCGTCGAGGTCGGATTCGAGGCCGGCGAGACCGGAGTGGTCACGGCCAAGGAAGCCGAGCAGCGCCGACGCAAGGTCGCCTTCCGGGTAGAAGCGCTTGGTTGCTTCCGCCACCGTGACGCCGGGCAGGTTCATCCCCTCGATCTGCGTACCGATGTCGTAGTCCACGCCGGAGTCCAACAGCAGAATCGGCCCGTTGGCCGGGTCCTGGATCTTTGCCAGCAACTCGGCGGGATCGTCGCCCAACAACGGCGCGAGGCCGTTCGCTGTCGTCTGCGCCCGGCTGGGGTCTTGCTCCCAGACTCGCTGGTCGATGTAGAGGTCGAACACCTCTACTGAGGTGGCGAGTGGGAATCCGTTGCGGTCCAGGATGGCGCCGCGGGTGGAGCGCACCTCGCGCTTATCGAAGTGCTCGGCGTTTGCCTCTGCCAGGTAGCCGTCGTGGTTGATGATTTGAATGTAGGCCAGGCGGCCGACGAGTCCGAGGGTTGCCAGAACGAAGAAGCCTGCCAGCGCAATCACGCGCCACGTCACACGAGAGCGATTACGCGGCATGTCTGATCCGCCTTTCCGCTTGCCGGCGGGCTAGGGCAGAGGCAAGGCTCCGATGAGGGACCGCCACCAGGGCTCGTCCTTTGCCGGCGCCTGGTCCTGGGCCGGGAGCTGGACGATCGGTCGCGGCAGCAACGCCCCTCGAGGCGCCTCCACGTCGACGGAGACGTACTGGTTCACCCGTGCCGGCACCATGCCGAGGCGATCGCGGGCGATTCGTTCCGTACGGTCCAGCGAAGCGAGCGCGGCAACGTCGGCCTCTGTCTGATAAATCTGCGCCTGTAGCGAGTCGCGCTGGTCTTCCAGGTTGTGCAACTGCTGCCCCGTATCCGTAAACGTGCTGGACACGATGACCTGGAGAAGAGCGATAGCCGCAGCAATCGTCAGCGCTACGGCTATCGCTCGGCGGGGCTTCCAGGCTGCCCGTCCTTCGACAGGCGATGCGGCGGCGGGGGGTCCCAGACGGTCGAGTGTGGCCATGGAAACTGCTCACGCCGCCAGACGCTCCGCGACCCGCAGCTTCGCGCTGCGAGACCGCGGGTTGTTGGCGATTTCTTCCTGAGAAGGCAGCACTGCGCCCCGGGAAATGGGTCGCAAGGTGGCCTTGTGATCGCATGTGCATACCGGCTGCTCCGGCGGGCAGATGCAATCGCGGGATTCTCTCTGGATGTACTGTTTGACGATGCGATCTTCGAGCGAGTGGTAACTGATGACCACAAGGCGAGATCCAAAGCCGAGCAGACCATGAGCCCAAGGCAACGCCTCGGCCAGGCTGGCTAGTTCCTGGTTGACGGCAATGCGGAGAGCCTGAAACGTCTTGGTGGCGGGGTGGATTTGACTTCCAGGTCTCCGGCCCACGGCCTGCTCGACGGCTTTGGCTAAATCAGTGGTCGTCCGGAAGGGACGGCCTTCGACAATGGCGCGGGCGATTCGACGGCTTTGCCGCTCTTCGCCGTAACGCCAGATCAAGTCTGCGAGTTCTACCTCTTCTGTATCGTTCACCCAGTCCGACGCCGTCATGTCGACGTCGGGACCGAAGCGCATGTCCAAAGGCGACTCCACGCGGAAGCTGAACCCCCGCGTATCGCTCGCCAGCTGATGGGACGAAAGTCCCAGGTCGAACAGCACGCCGTTCACGGGCGCAAAGCCACGCTCGCGGCACAGCCGGTCGACATCCCGGAAGTTGCCCTGCACGTAGGCGATGGCGTCGCCGAAACGAGCCAGCCGCTCACGGGCCATGTTCATCACATCGACGTCTTCATCGATGCCGAGCAGTTCGCCGCCGGGCGATGCGGCGTCCATGATCGCCTCCGCGTGACCGCCGCCGTCCAGCGTGCAGTCAACGTAACGGCCACCGGGTCGCACAGCGAGGCCGGCTAGGACCTCACGCAGCATGACCGGCTCGTGCCGTACCGGCGCTTCCATGATCACGCTTCTGACCCCATGCCCTCGATGAACTCGGCTTCCTCATGTTCGACTGCAGAGTCGAAGTCGGCCGAGTTCCAGATCTCAATCCACTCGCCGGCACCGGCCACCACGATGTGGTTGCCGAGACCAGCCCAGTCCCGCAGCGTCTGTGGGATCAGCACCCGGCCCTGCCGGTCCAGCTCCGCCGGGTAGGCGTTGCTGAAGAAGGCTCGGCGCCGGACGCGACCGCTGCGGGTCGTGGCGGGTTCGCTCATGTACAGGGCAGCCTGCTCCTCGAAGCCATTCGTCGGATAGGCGCGGATGCACCTGTCCGGGGAGCCTTGAGTCAGAATCACGCCCTGCATAAATGCATCCCTATATCGCGGTGGCATGGGAAGCCGTCCGCGTTCGTCCATTGAGTAATCGTGCTTGCCAAGGAAGAGCATGCTATGGGGCCCCGTTCCCCCACGAGACCGTCCATCTCTGTACCGTTCTCGCCACTATTTCCCACAAGCTCCCACATACTACCATTGGCCGGACCCCTGTCAACCCATCTGGCAAGCCAAGTTATGAAAAGTCGTGTGACGTTCGTGTGAACGGCGAAAACCCCTCGGCGCGCCGTGCCGAGCACGCAAAAAAGGAGGCCCCGGTTACCCGGGGCCTCCTCGATCTCGCGGTGCTTGCGATGCCGCGGCTTAGGCCAGAGGCTTCTTGGTGGTGTCCAGCCACCACTCGTAGTAGAACGAGGTGATGGAGCGGCTGTCCTGCTGGTAGGTCTGGTGCTGGCGTAGAGCCGGCCAGGCCATGTCGAACTCACTCGAGTTACCCGGGGAGCCCACCGTGTAGCACATCCCCGCAAGGTAGCGCTGCAGGTCCCCGATGAGGGCAGCGTTCTTGTCCGCGTCGAACTCGGCCTTCGCCTGCTCGATGAAGTCGTCGACCTTCGGGTCGCCGGCGCCGTCGCCGGAGCCGATATCGCCGAAGATCGAGCCGCTGGTGGCACCCGACTTGGAGTAGTAGCGCCACACGTAGTAGTCCGTGGGGTTCGGCGACGTGACAGCGCCCAGGGCGATCAGTACACCTTCGTGCTGGCCGCGCTTCGTGACGAAGTTCGGCAGGTAGCCCAGGTTGTAGTCCAGCGGGTCGGAGCTCACGTCGAGGCCGAGAGCGCGGTTGCCGTCCTCGATAACTGCGACCTGGTCCGGGAAGCCAGCACCGAACGCCGGCGTGTTGGGCCAGTGGTTCGTGTAGGCGAAGCCCTTGTCGTACCCGGCGGCGGACATCAGCTTCTTCGCTTCTTCGATGTTGTACTCAAAGTACTTCGCGTTATCGCCGAAGCTGGAGTCTCGGGGGTCCAGGGTCACGCCCGGGATGTATCCCATCGAGGTGTAGTAGTAGGTTTCGACCGGCAGGCCCTGGCTCTCGAACTTCGAGACGTTGTTGAAGGCATCGATGTAGCCATCGCGGTCGATTGCCATCGACATAGCCTGGCGCACGCGCATGTCCAGGAACGGGGAAGGCTTGCCGTTCAGCGGCAGCCAGCCGAAGCGCTGCGTGAAGCCCGGCGTGAAGTTGTTGTTCGGCCGGGTGTACGCGTACATGTTGATGTCCGGGACATCCTTCTTGAGAGCAAGGACATCGTCAGGCCTGATGGTCGCGTTGCCACCGGGCGACGTGTAGATAGCGCCGGTCCGCACCTGTGCAAGCCAGGTCGCATATTCGGCGATGAACGGGATCTCGATCGAATCGACGAAGGCCGCGTCCTTGTTCCAGTAGTTCGGGTTCTTCTTGTAGACGATTCGGCCTGAGGGCGTGAACTCGTCCAGCATGAAACCGCCGGTACCAATCTGACCGTTCTTCGGGTCGAAGGAATCGCCCGCTTCCTTCGGGTAGATGGCGCCGACCTCGCCCGTAATCATGTTGGCGAGACGCTGCATGATGAACGACGTCGGCTGGTTCAGCTTGTAGACCACCGTGTAGGCGTCCGTCGCCTCCACGGAGACGATGGGCGCGTTCGGGTTGCGCGAGTTCATGTTGGCCGCCGCGTTGCCCGTACCGGCCTCGTAGCGCTTGATGCTCGCGACGACGTCCTCGGCATCGAAGGCCCGGCCGTTGACCGGGGCGATGGGCTGCCACTTCACGTCCTTGCGCAGCTTGAAGGTGATCGTGAGCTTGTCCGGGCTGACCTCGAAGGACTCAGCCAGGTTCGGCAGCACTTCGGTGAAGCTGCTCGGCTTGCCCTGACCAGGCTTGTTGCGCACGAGTGACTCATAAGCCAGGCCGTTGTAGATGTTGAGCTGGACCTGGCCCTGGGACTGGCCGTCGAAGTGAAGCGGCTCGTTGCCCTGGACCCACTTCATTACGCCGCCGGTCTTCGGCGTGGCGCTGCCGTCGTCGATCGGCGAAAGCAGGCTGCTCGTCGTCCCTGTGCTGCCCGTGGAACCGGTGGAGCCAGTGCTCCCTGTGCTACCGCCGGTCGACCCCGTGCTACCTGTAGTTCCCGTCGAACCTGTGGAGCCGCCTGTCGACCCGCTGGAGCTCGACGAATCATCGTCACCACCGCACGCGGCGAGGAACGCCGCGGCGCTTGCAGTTGCTGCCGTTGCCGTCAAAGCACGACGACGGCTCGTCCTGTGCTGCAGGACTTTGGACCAGTAGCTGGATTGCATTGAAGCCCTTTCCTAGTGCCCGGTGCCTTGTAGACGCAAGAGAATGCGATACACCGGATCAATAGCTATATCTACTCCTCTTTACGTCAGGCGCAAGAAAAGTGCTCCAATTTTTTGCATGAAATATTCTTGCCTAATACCAGTACATGATTCGCAACGCAAATGGAAGCATGCGAAGACGAACTATCGATAGCTTGACCTTCGCAGACTTAATTACCCGATCCGCTCGTCCTCCAGTTGGAAGTTTCGCGGTCCGAGCGCTTGCTCACGTACCTGAATTTGGCAGTCCTCGGCAGCTGAAAAGGCCTGTGCCCACCTCCTCGATTAGCACTCGGTAGACGAGGAGGACCGATGGATCATCGGCCCTCCTGCGTCCGTTCTAGGCAAGCGGCGCCTTGGTGGAGTCCAGCCACCACGTGTAGTAGAAGTTGTTGATGGCGCGGCTGTCTTCCTGGAAGGTGGCGTAGTTCTGCACCGCAGGCCACGCCAGCTCGAACCCGGACGCCACACCGGGGGAGGACACGCAGTACTGCATGCCGCCCAGGTAGCGCTGCAGGTCGCCGAGGATGGCGGCGTTCTTCGCCCCATCGAACTCGCCCTTGGCCTGGTCGATGAAGTCGTCGACCTTCGGGTCTCCTTCGCCACCGCCCGAGCCGATGTCGCCGAAGATGGCGCCGCTGGTGGCGCCGGACTTCGAGTAGTAGCGCCAGACGTAGAAGTCCGTCGGGTTCGGAGACGTCACCGCGCCGAGGGAGATGAGGACGCCCTCGTGCTGGCCGCGCTTGGTGACGAAGTTCGGCAGGTAGCCGAGGTTGTAGTCCAGCGGGTCCGAGCTGACATTGAGGCCGATATCGCGGTTGAACTGTTCGATGACCTCGATCTGCTTCGGGAAGTTGGCACCGAAGGCCGGGAAGTTCGGCCAGTGGTTCGTATATGCGAAACCCTTCTCAAGACCGGCCGCTGCGAGAAGCTTCTTCGCCTCTTCCACGTTGTAGGTGTAGTACTTGGCATTCTCGCCGAAACTGGAGTCCGTTGGGTCCAGCGTTACACCCGGGATGTAGCCCATCGACGTGTGAACGTAGGTCGAAACGTCGAAACCCTCAGCCGCGAACTTCGAGACGTTGTAGAAGGTGTCGATGTAAGATTCCCGGTCGATCGCCATCGCCATGGCCTGCCGCACGCGCACATCCAGGAACGGAGACGGCTGGCCATTGAGAGGAAGCCAACCCATGCGCTGGATGAAGCTGACGTTGTTGTTCGGCGCAATGTATTCGTACATGTTGAGCGCCGGCACGTCCTTCTTGGTGGGAAGGATGTTCTCCGCCGCGATGCCGTTAGCTACTGGCACCGCGTAGACGCCGCCGGTCTGGAACTGCGCCAGGCGCTGCGCCGGGTCGCTGATGAAGGGGATGTCCAGCACGTCTGTGTAGACAGCGTCCTTGTTCCAGTAGTCCGGGTTGCGCTTGTAGACCAGCTTCGATGATGGCGTGTAGTTGTCGAGCATGAAGCCACCGGTGCCGATCTGCTGCGACCGGGGATCCATGCTGCCGTCGGACGCTTCCTTCGGGTAAATCTGGCCGAGCTCGCCGGTGATCATGTTGCCGATACGGGCGAGGATGTAAGACGAAGGCTCCTTCAAGGTGTAGACGATCGTCTTGTCGTCCGGCGCCTCTACGGAAATGATCGGCGCGCCCGGGTTGACCGAGTTGAAGTTCGCCGCCTTGTTGTTCGGGGTGGGGGCGTTGACGTAGCGCTCGATGCTGAGCGTCACGTCCTCGGCGGTGAAGTCGCGTCCATTAACCGGCGCGATGTTCTGCCACTTCACGCCCTGGCGCAGCTTGAAGCTAATGGTCAGCTTGTCCGGGCTGACCTCCCAGGACTCAGCCAGGTTGGGCAGAGACTCCGTCAGTGTGCTGGGCTTGCCGATCCCCGGCTTGTTGCGTACGAGCGACTCGTAAACCATGCCGTTATAGATGTTGAGCTGAGCCTGGCCCTGGGCCTGGCCATCGAAGTGCAGCGGCTCTGAGGCCTGCGTCCACTTCATGGTGCCGCCGCGCTTGGCCTTGGATGACGTGTCGACGATGTCGGACAACAGAGGGTTCTTGGTCGCACCCGTGCTCCCGGTTGCACCAGTAGCGCCTGTCGCACCCGTGGCGCCGGTGGCGCCTGTCGCACCGGTTGTCCCCGTGGCGCCTGTCGCGCCCGTAGAACCTGTGCTGGCAGACGTGGCTGTCGGGGAGGCGCTGTCATCGTCACCGCCACATGCAGCCAGGAACGCTGCAGCACCAGCGGTGAGTGTCGTCGCGGTCAATGCCCGACGCCGGGATACGCGACGCTGAACGATTTTGGACCAGTAGCTCGATTGCATGTTTAGCCTTTCCAACTCCTTGCATTTGGACTCACAGTCCATGTGATGCATGAATCGAATCGATTTATCTACTTTTTCATACGATTGAGCAAGGATGCTGGCCCTATATTTCCTATGAATTTTTTCGGCGTAACACTTAGTCATGATAGAAAACATGAATCAAACTGCCCTGGCTGGACGTGAATGGCCCACCTACGCCCTCTGTGTCACCGGCGCAACCTAAAGAAGAGGACGGCCTTTCGGCCGTCCTCTTCTTTGCGAACCTGGGTTTGGTGCTACTGGTGCGGCAGGCTGTCGTCGAACCAGGCGTTCATCAGGCTGAACGGCGCGTTGGCGTCCAGCGAGATGCGCGAGTCGTTCTGCCAGTACGTGAAGTTGCTGACCGCCGGCCAGCCCACGTAGAACTGGTCTGCGAAGCCAGGTCGCATCACGGCGTACTGCTGCTTGGCCAGGTGGCGCTGCAGGTCGTGGATGATCTGCATGCGAGCGTCCACGTCGAACTCAGCCTTGGCCTTCTCGATCATGGCATCCACATCCGGGTCACCCGACTTGTCGCCGAGACTGCCGTCGGTGCCACCGAAGCCCAGCTGACCGGACGTGGCGCCCGTCTTGGAGTAGTAGCGCCAGAGGTAGTAGTCCGTGATGTCGTCCGAAGTCACGGCGCCGATGCCGTAGAGGATGCCTTCGAACTGGCCCTGCTGGGTGATGAACTTGGGCAGGTAGTCCAGGTTGTAGTCCAGCGGGTTGTTGGTGATATCGAAACCGAGCTCACGGGCGTAGTTGTCCATCGCTTCGGTCTCGGCAACATACACGGGACCGAACACGGTGTTGACGCCGTTGGAGTTCATCGACGGGAACTTGCCGCCCGGGTAGTCGGACAGCGCCGCGTCAATGAGCTTCTTCGCCTCGTCCATGTTGTAGTCGTAGTACTTGGCGTTCTCACCGAAGTTCGACTTGTCCCGCGGGTCCAGCGTCCAGTCCGGCAGGTAGCCCTGCGACGTGTAGTAGTAGGTGTCGACGTCCAGGCCGGCGTCTGCGAACCGAGAGACGTTCGAGAAGGCGTCGATGTGCGTTTCGCGGTCGATCGCCATCGAGAGCGCCTGACGCACCCGGATGTCAAGGAACGGCGATGGCTGGCCGTTGATCGGCAGCCATCCGAAGCGCATCGCCGCGCCTGTGCTGTTGTCCGCGTTGGTGAACTGCCAAACACCGAGATTGGGCGTCTCGTTCTTGGTGGTCACCACGTCTTCCGGCGAGACGACCATGGTCGAGAGTGCCCCGGTGCGGAGCTGGGCCAGCTGCGTCGAGTACTCGGGCATGACGGGGAACTGCAGCTCATCGAAGTAGCCGCTCTTGTCCGCGCCCCAGTAATCCTGGTTCCGCTTGTAGGCCAGCTCCACCGAAGGCGAGTAGTGGTCCAGCTCCCAGGCGCCGGTACCAATCTGGTCCTTCTGGGCGTCGAACGAGTCGCCGGCTTCCTTCGGGTAGATGGAGCCGAGCTCGCCGGTGATCATGGTGGAGAGACGCTGCATGATGTAAGTCGCCGGCTCGGCCAGCTTCAGCTCCAGCGTGTACTTGTCCGTCGCCTTCATGCTGATGATCGGCGCCGCTGGGTTGAGGTTGTGCGAGTTGGTGAACTTGTTGTTCGGGGTGTCCGCGTCCTCGTACTTCTGCCAGGTCACCGCCACGTCTTCGGCGTCGAACTCTCGGCCGTTGACCGGGTTACGGTTCTGCCACTTCACGCCCTGGCGCAGCTTGAACACGATGGTGGTCTTGTCCGGGCTGATCTCCCAGGACTCCGCCAGCTCCGGCTCGACGTCGGAGTAGCCGGAGGCTGCCCCCTGGCCCATCTTGTTGCGGACCAGCGCTTCGTACGTGATGCCGTTGAAGACGTTGAGCTGGACCTGGCCCTGCGCCTTGCCATCGAAGTGCAGCGGTTCACGGCGCGTCGGGAAGACGAACTTGCCGCCCTGCTTCGCCTGCGCCGAGGTGTCGACACGCTGACTCAGGAGCCCGCTAGAAGCATTCGAACCGGTCGCGCCGCTCGCGCCTGTCGAGCCGGAGCTTGAACCGGTGGAACCAGAGCTTCCGCCGCTAGAGCCGCTGCTTGAACTATCGTCGTCGCCGCCACACGCAGCGAGGAATGCCGCACTGGCAGCCGTCATGCCGGTGCCAATCATCGCTCGTCGCCTGGTGAGGCGGCGGTTTAGCACCTTGGACCAGTAGGTTTGTGCCATTTCTTGCCTCCCATTCCCGGCGTGCTCCGTCAGGCCGAATTAGATTGGCCTGATCCGTCCGGGGTGATAGAAGGGTCTTTGTCGCACAGCAAGGGTGTCTATAGAAAAGGCTTTTATCTGACAGGTTTCATGACACACGAATCAGCAACCGAATGTCTTCAGTGGAATTCGGTTGCTGATATTGCCGGTCTTCAGTTGTGCTTAAATCGAGGCCAATGGGCCCTTACCTAGTTCCTCCTGCTTTCGGATGCCAACTCTCAATGGCCTTTGGCTCACTGATCCGCATCAACAATCGGAGTTTCTTTCTTGCCAAGTGAGTGCGTCTATAGAATCTCTTTACGTTCGATTTATTTCATACTTGGTGAGATGCCGTCAGGCTCAGGTCTATCCATGCACTTCCTATAAGCCGGTGCTCACCTCAAACATCGCTGACCGGCACGAAGCGCCCGCGATCTGAACGACCGTCTTTCCCTGTTCAACGGACGATGACTCCCAGAAGGACCTGGTCTCATTCGAGAGTGCTTCCGGCCGTGTAAGATCGCCGTATGACGATTCGAGCTGCAGTCCTCACCGTGAGCGACAAGGGCGCCCGGGGTGAGCGCGTCGATACGGCCGGGCCCGCTGTCGCCGAGCTGCTTCAGAGCATCGGCGCTGACGTGGTCGAAACCACCATCGTGCCCGACGTACGGCCCGACATCGCCGCTCAACTCCGCACCTGGGCCGACGACGGTGGCGTCCAGCTCATCCTCACGACCGGCGGTACCGGACTCGCCCCGCGCGACGTGACGCCTGAGGCCACGCTCGACGTGGCGGAGCGCCAGGTGCCGGGTATTCCGGAAGTCATGCGAGAGGTGGGGCGCCGCAGCACTCACCTCGCGGCTATCTCGCGGTCGATGGCCGTGACGCGCGGTCGCACCCTCATCGTCAACCTGCCCGGCAGCGAGAAGGGTGCCCGCGAGAGCCTTCAGGCCGTACTCGAGCTCCTGCCTCACGCCGTCGAGCTACTGCAGGGCGACGCGGGCGAGCAGCACCCGGTCGATAAGATCTAGGCATGCGCATCGACGTCCTTACCCTGTTTCCCGAGACGTTCTCCGGGCCGCTGGAGGCGAGCATCCTCGGTCGCGCCCTGCGGGAGGGCGTCGCTGAGGTCCACCTGCACCAGATCCGCGACTACGCTCACGACAAGCACCAGGTCGTCGACGACTACGCCTACGGCGGCGGTCCGGGCATGGTGATGAAGCCGGAACCACTCGCCGAGTCGATCGAAGCCGTACGCGCGATGGCAGAACCGCGAGGCCGCGTGATCCTCATGACGCCGCAAGGTCGCGTCTTCAACCAGGCCGTGGTCGACGAGCTGGCGGCCGAGGAGCGGCTGATCCTCCTCTGCGGCCATTACGAGGGCGTCGACGAGCGCATCCGGGAGGACTTCGTGGACGACGAGGTGAGCATCGGCGATTACGTGCTCTCGGGGGGAGAGGTCGCCGCGCTCGTCATCATCGATGCGGTGATGCGCCGCCAGCCCGGCACACTCGGCTCGGCCGATTCGCTGCTGGAGGAGTCGCATTCGGACGGCCTGCTGGAGTATCCCCAGTACACGCGGCCGGCGGAGTTTCGCGGAAAGAAGGTTCCAGATATACTGCTGTCTGGCCATCACGGCGAAATCGCCCGATGGCGCCGGCAGCAGCGCATCATTCGTACCGCGCAGCGCCGGCCTGACCTTCTCGCTAAGGTTTGCCTGACAGATGACGAGCGGCGCATCGCTGCTGAGGCGACGCTGACTGAAAAGGACGAGGTCGAAGACTGATGGACGTAGATACCCTTTCCAACGCGCAGCCCAACCCGCAGATGGCGGAGTTCAACCCCGGCGACCACGTCAAGGTCAGCGTCAAGGTGGTTGAGGGCAACCGGGAGCGCATCCAGGTGTTCGAAGGCGACGTGATCCGTGTGCGCAAGGGCGGCCCCGCGGCCACCTTCACAGTGCGCAAGATCAGCAGCGGTATCGGCGTGGAGCGCACCTTCCTCAAGGCCTCGCCCCGCATCGACAAGGTCGAGGTGACGCGCTACGGCAAGGTCCGCCGCTCGCGCCTGTACTACCTGCGCGAGCGCACCGGTCGTGCCGCTCGCATCAAGGAAAAGTCGCGCACCCGATAATCATCCCGTTTAGGAAAGTCGAAAAGCAGCTCTCGAAATTTGAGAGCTGCTTTTCTGTTGGGTAAGGAAGCGGACCTGACCTCAAGGTCGGTCGATTCACGAAACACGTTTGTAGCAATAAACGCTTCTGTAATGCCCTCCTGTCCTGTATGTTCTATTAACTAGTTAAAGGGCAGGGCAGGAACAACGTGCGTCGAGTGGCAGGGATGGCCGCGCCTCGGCTGGTAGCCGCTTCGTTCATCGCGATCGTCGTTGTACTGATACTCAGCACGGCACGCCCCTCGACGCCGTCACGAGCGGCGGCCAACTGCACGCACGCCTCCCCGAACGCCTGCGACAACGCGCCAAACAACAACAACCCGATCCCGACCCAAGTCGCGGACGCCCGCAACACGCCCACCGACTGCAGTATTCCCGGCGCAGTCACGGGCGATCCGCGAGGCGGCGGGCCCGGCTGCAGCCCCAACGCAGCCGCCACAACTACGCCCGTACCACCAACGGCCACATCGAGGCCTCCGACCGCGACCGCCGTGCCGCCAACGAGTACGCCGGTACCGCCGACGAGCACCTCCGTGCCCCCCACAAGCACACCGGTGCCCCCAACCAGTACCCCGGTGCCTCCAACCAGTACTTCAGTCCCGCCGACCAGCACGGCCGTACCGCCAACGAGTACCTCGAGTACCGCCGACGGCCACCAACGTACCCGGTGCAACGGCGACTTCGACAACCCCACCCACGGAAACCGTACGCCAGCCACACCGACAGCAACTTCCGTCGGCGCGACCGCCACATCGACGTCGGAGCCTAACGCGACGCAGGCGGCCGTCCGTTCGACGGGCACGCCGGTTGCTTCGCCCACACGGGGTGCATCCACGACACCGTCGCCGACCCTCACGGCCGGGGCATCACCCCAGCCCACGACGTTCCTCAGCGCCGCCGTCGGGGGCACCGATCCTTCGCCGACCGTGACTCCGACCGCCACGCGAGCGCCGGGCGCCACCCCAACGCCCGTTATCCTCGCGCAGGCCAACATCCCGGTAGCGACGCCGGTGCCGACTCAAGAAGTCGAGGCCCTGCGCGTGGAGATTCCCAAGAACTTCCTCAGTGGTGTCCCAGGCTGGTCCGGTATCTCCACGAACCTCGCAGTCGTAGGTACCAACCTGTTCCTGGCGCTGTTGGCATTGATCACGTTGCTGGTGGCGACGACCGTCTTCAACTCCACGCTGGAGGAAAACGCAGCCGAGATAGATACGCTGGTGAAGAAGGTTTCCGGGAACTCCCGTGTCGCACCGATCGCGGCAACGATGGGATGGCTGAGCGCCGAGGAGGCCGGTGGCACCAGCTTCCTGTTCTCGCTGATAAAGCCGGGATTGATCGTACTGATATCCGCGACGATCTACGCCCTGCTGGACCCGGGCTTCGGCCTGAACAACGAAACGCTGGTGCTGGTCGCATCCCTCGTCGCCAGCATCGCGATGGCTACATTCCTGTACGAAGGTGGCCAGGTGCTCTGGTCATCGAAGCGATATGACACTCCCGCGGCCATGCGTGTCTACCCGGTCGCCATCCTCATTGCGCTCGGTTGCGTGGCGTTGACCCGCGTCACGAGCCTCCACCCGGGCATCATCTTCGGCTTTGTCACGGCGGCGGCGATCTTCCCCCGAACCGCAATGTCGAAGCGGGAGGAGGGCATGATCATTCTCGTGCCCCTGGTCGGCCTCATGCTGGTGAGCGTGGTCGCTTTCCTGCTCATCGACCCGCTGCGGCAGTACAGCCAGGACAACCCAGGCGTCTGGGCCACGCTGCCGGAGACCATCGCCATCGCTCTCTTCGTCGGTGGCGCGGAGAGCGCCATCCTGACCTTGCTACCGATCACCTTCAACGACGGCCAGAAGATCTGGGCGTGGAACAAGCTGCTCTGGTTCGCGCTGGCTCTGCCTGCGACCTTCGCCTTCTTCCACGTCATCGTCAACGACGAGGACTACGGCGAGCTCGTGAATGACACCAGTGCGATGACGCTAACGGTTATATGCCTGGTCGTCCTCGCCATCACGACGGTGACCTGGCTCTACTTCCGCATCCGGCACAAGCCCGAGCACGAGTAGGCTCGAGGCCACAACCCCGTTTGTGAACTTGTGAAATCTTCGGGCGAGGCTTACGCTTCGTCGAAAATCTGGGAGGCTCGCATGTTCTCCAGGGAGTTCACTGTCGATATCAACGCCCCGATCGAGCAGGTGTACGCCTACGTCACGGACCTCAAACGCCACCCCGAATGGTCCAATAACAAGATGGAGATCACCGTCCACGACGAGCCCGTCGCCGTGGGCACCACCTTCGAAACGGCCATCAAGGCCTTCGGCAAAGAAACTGCGAGCTGCAAAGTGACCGAGATGCAGCCGCCCACCCGGTTCGTGTACGAATGCGACAACAAGATGAGCGGCTACTGGCGCTGGACGATGACGCTGGAGCCGATTGCCGGCGGCACGCGACTGCACCACCTGGCAGAAGGGCTCAAGACGCCGACGTGGTTCAACGTCATGCAGGCCGTCACGTTCCCTCTCGTGGGGAAGAAGATGATGACCCACGGCCTCGACAACATCAAAGCCTGCATCGAGGCGGGCGGCGGCAAGGAAGCGGCTACAGCAGGCTGACGTTAGATCGTGACGTGGCGTCGTGCGGAGCCGAAGCGGCCTTTAGCCTTCTTGTACACGTAGGCGTCACGCAGCGCGCTTTCGGCGAAGCCCCCTTCGACTTCACCCACGGTCGCGTAGTTGTACAGGGCGACGATGAACACCATCTCGAGGCATTTGATCGTGGCTGCGGCAAGGGCGAATAGCATCAGCGCCAGCAGCACGACAATCCCCACCGGCGCCCCCGCCAACGAGAGCGCCACGGTCAGGCCGATGGCAATCGCCACGAGGGCAAAGTAGAGCAACCCGAAACCGAAGTTGGCCACGAGCTGACGCCCCCAGGTCTCCTTGAACAGCTCGGTGGACCGTCGCATCGCCTCGATGGGCGGCGCGCCCTCCACGATCATCACGGGGATAACGAGGAAGGTCGCCCAGCCGCAAAGCATCTCGGCCAGCCGGCCACCGATGCGTCCGAAGATGCCACCACTGGAGGCGAGCTGCTTGATTACCAGCCCCACCGTGCCGGCAATGACGGACCAGAGGGCGATGGCACCGAGCCGGTCATTTGCTGCTTCGAGACCAAAGCGGAAATCCGGCGTTCCCCCCACACTGCGATAGTGCAGAGCCGCTACGAGCGCCGTGCTGAAGTAGACGACCACGAACGAAGCGGCGAGATAGGCCAGACCGAGGAAGATGAAGTCGGCAGGCAGTACGTCGAAGTTACGGCTCAGGCGATCGAACGTGCCCCCGTACTGGAATGCCAGCAGCACATACACGAGAACGAGGAGCAGAGAGAGCCCGGCAGTCAGGGGGAACAGCATCAAGCCATCTTCGCGTAGCACCCGCCAGGCGCTCGCCATGAGACTCCACGTGTTGCCAAAGGTTCGAAACATCTGGTCCCCCGCCAACCCAGGCAATTGCATAATCGGCGGGTCATCGGGTTTCTGTTATAGGGGAAATCGAAATTACACGTAGTTGTTATGTCTTAAGGGCTGAACAACTCGTTGTAGGGCGGCGTGCTGATGAATTGCGGTATCAGGCGCTCCATGTACGGCACCAGCGGCAAATCCATCGCCGAGTCCGGATCGAACCACGCGACCTGCTGTCCTTCGGAGAGCTCCAGGGCCTCGGCCGCCACGTCGAGCGGCGCCAGGAAGACGTGGATCAAGACGATGCCGCGCAGGTCGCCCCAGTAGAGGAAGTCCTCCAGCACCAAACCGAGCTCCTCCAACGTTTCGCGCACCGCCGCGTCCTCCGGCGACTCGCCGTCTTCCAGCGCACCGCCGATGAGGTCCCAGCGTCCCGGGAACAGGATGTCGGGCCGGTCGTCCCGCAGTCGCAGCAGTAGCTTGCCGTCGCGGTTGACGAAGATCACCGATGCGGCTTCGGCGTTCCCCGGCGGCAGCGCTTCCGGCGCCATGCGGCCGTAGACATCAGAGCGCACGAAGTCCGGCAGCACTTTCAACAGCCACGGCACCAGCGGTCGCATCATCGCGGCCTGGGGCGATACGAACTCGACGCGCTGGCCCTCATGCAGCGTCAGCGACTCCGCCGACCGGTCGAGTCGGGCGGCGTACATCGCCACCTCGTAGCCTGGAGTCTCGTACGTCTGCCAGTACTCGTAGTCCGCCGCCTCGAGCTCCACCTCTTCAGCCACTTCGCGCACCAGCGCCTGTTCGAAGGTCTCGCCATCGTCGACGTGGCCACCTACGACACCCCAGTGGTTCGGGAAGCGGATCTCAGGCTTGTCGTCGCGCAGCTGCAGCAACAGCTCGCCCTTCGCGTTGACGTAGAGCATGACGGCGACTCTGGCAACTTCCGGCATCAATCCTCCCGGCGACTTCGGCGCGTCACAAGACTCGACCCCAAGCCCGAGACTAAACGATGGCGCTCCCAGGTGCTAGAAGCCCGGGCGCTCCGCCCCGTGTCCCATGTTGGCGACGATCGGCTCCGGGTCGTCGTAGCGTTCTTCGTCATTTGCGCTGGAGGCCTACCAACACGGCCGGCGCAACGCTTCCCGACTTAGAATGGACCGACTAGAAAAGAGAGACATATGCCCGAAAATACCGCCGCAGCACCCACGATCAAGCTCGCTAACGGCGTCGAGATGCCCGCCCTCGGCCTCGGCACGTCGCCGATGAACAACGACGACACGCAACGCACGGTCGCAGCCGCGATCGAGGCCGGCTACCGCCTGATCGATACGGCGGAGAACTACCGCAACGAAGAGGGCGTGGGCCGCGGCATCCGCGACAGCGGCATCGACCGCGGCGAGCTGTTCATCACGACGAAGTTCAACAAGAACTGGCACGGCTTCGAGGAAGTGCAGGGCGCCTTCGATGGCAGCGCCGAGCGCCTCGGCCTCGACTACATCGACCTGCTGTTGATCCACTGGCCCAACCCCGGCCACGACCGCTACGTCGATGCCTGGAAGGGCATGCTGCGGCTGCTGGAAGAGGGCAAAGTCCGCGCTGTCGGCGTTTCCAACTTCAAGCCGGCGCACCTCGACCGCATGATCGCTGCCACGGGTGTCGCGCCCCACGTCGACCAGGTGCAGTACAACCCCTACATCGTGCGCGCCGACGAGCACGCCTATCACGCCGCCCACGGCATCGTCACGGAGACGTGGTCGCCCATTGGCCGCGGCAGCGAGCTGCTGAGCGACCCGGCCGTGGTCGAGATCGCCGGGCGCTACGGCAAGACGCCGGCGCAGGTAGTGCTGCGCTGGCACGTGCAGCAGGGTTTCGTGCCGATCCCGAAGACCTCGAATAAGCAAAGGCTCGCCGAGAACATCGACGTGTTCAGCTTCGAGCTCACCGACGCGGAAGTAGCAACGCTCAGCGGCCTCGACAAGGGCGGCGAGGGGGCCGTCGACTCCGACAAGATGGGGCACTAGGGCGAACCTTGGAAGTGAGCATCTGTGACACCGCCGGATGAATCCGGCGGCATCCGTCATGCTGGGAGCTTCACGAGCGCGCCAGTAGCTATGGCTCTTGAGAATCTGAGGACCTGGTCCATAGGTTCATGGTTGCGCCTTCCGACGCTTCGGGTAATCTGGCGCACATGACGCCTCTCAAGCCCCAGTACGACGTTGTAGTGGTCGGCGGCGGCAACGCGGCCCTGTGCGCGGCGCTGGAAGCCCGTCGCGGCGGCGCCGAAGTCGTGATCATCGAAGCGGCGCCGGCGTACCTGCGCGGCGGCAACAGCCGTCACACCCGCAACGTACGCTACTTCCATTCCGGGCCCGACAACTTCCTCGTGGGCAGCTACGAGGAGGAGGAGTTCTACCAGGACCTCCTCCAGGTCACCCACGGCGAGACCAATGAGGAGCTCGCCCGCATGATGATCCGCGCCTCATCCGATCTGGGCGACTGGATCCGGGGCAATGGCGTGCGATGGCAGGGCGCCCTCAAGGGTACGTTGCAGCTCAACCGCACCAACGCCTTCTTCCTCGGCGGCGGCAAAGCCCTCGTCAACACGTATTACGAAACCGCCGCGGCCCTTGGCATCGAAGCCGTATACGACACCGAGGTGGTCGACATCGTCCCCGGTGCCGGCGCCATGTCGACGCTCACGCTGCGCCGCACGCCGGGCGCGAGCACCGGCAGCGCACCGGGCAATACAAACGCCCTCAACGCCGACTTCCGCCTCATGGCGAACGCGAGCCTCGATGGCCCGCCGCCACAGGGTGCCTGGGGTCGCACGACCGCCGCGCCGTTCGTAGATGAGCCCCGCGGCGCCGGCGAGGCCACGATCAGCGCCAAGGCGATCGTTGTCGCGTCCGGCGGCTTCGAGGCCAACCTGGGCTGGATGAGCCAGTACTGGGGCGAAGACGTGAACAACTTCGCCATCCGCGGCACCGCCTACAACCGCGGCAAGCCCCTGCAGGTGCTGCTGGACAAGGGCGCCAAGCCCATCGGCAACCCGCGCGAGTTCCACGCCGTCGCCGTCGACGCGCGCGGCCCGCAGTTCGATGGCGGCATCGTCACCCGGCTCGACACCGTGCCCTTCGGCATCGTCGTCGACCGCGAAGGTCACCGCTTCTCGGACGAGGGCGCCGACTTCTGGCCCAAGCGCTACGCATCATGGGGCGGCCTCATCGCGCGGCAGCCCGGTCAGGTCGCCTTCTCCCTGCTGGACGCGAAGATGTCGGACGCTTTCATGCCGTCGCTCTACCCGCCCATCGTCTCGAACACGGTGCACGAGATGGCCCTGGAGCTCGGACTCGACCCGGAGACCGTCGGCGAGACGGTGGCCAACTTCAACGCCGCCGTGCAGGACGGCACCTACGATCCCACCGTGCTCGACGACTGCTACACCGCCGGTCTCGAGGTACCGAAGAGTCACTGGGCGCGTCGCATCGACACGCCGCCCTTCATGGCCTACCCCCTGCGCCCCGGCATCACCTTCACCTACCGAGGCCTGGCCGTGAACGACCACGCCCAGGTCCTGGCCGAGAACGACGATGCCATCCCGGGCCTCTATGCAGCCGGCGAAGCGATGGCCGGCAACATCCTTGGCCGCGGCTACCTCGCCGGTTTCGGCATGACCATCGGCTCCGTCTTCGGGCGTATCGCCGGGCGGGAGGCCGTGAAGTATGCCCTGCGGTAGGCAGAACCCTGCAGGGGTAGCGGGGGCGAAGCCCATGCGCGGGGGGTGCAGGGGGGTGTCCCCCCTGTCCAATTCTCATAAGCACAAGCGGAGCAGACCGAGAGGGATGCGAAGCGATCGGACATCCCGGAGGTCCCATGCCCTCACTTGAGCTGATCCAGGAGATCGACCGCCAGCTGACGGTCTGCAACGCCTGCCGCTACTGCGAGGGCTACTGCGCCGTCTTCCCGGCAATGGAGCTGCGACGCACGTTTGACGAGGAGGACATCGTCCACCTCGCCAACCTGTGCTTCGATTGCAGAGCCTGCTACAACGCCTGCCCGTACACGCCGCCGCACGACTACGCCATCAACATCCCGGCCGTCATGTCCCAGGCCCGCGTCGAGACGTATCGAGAGTTTTCGGCGCCGCGTCTGCTCTCGAAGCTGTTCGGCGGCAACACCTTGCTTGTAGGCCTGACCGTGGCGATC
The DNA here is from genome assembly GCA_963731765.1 of uncultured Chloroflexia bacterium. Classification (GTDB taxonomy): domain Bacteria; phylum Chloroflexota; class Dehalococcoidia; order DSTF01; family WHTK01; genus WHTK01. Next base: position 49,513 of record CAVSWS010000013.1, on the reverse strand, counting down.
GCGGTGCTACTGACCTTCGGCTCCGTCCTTGTGATTCAGGGCGAAGACATCCTGTTCAAGGCCGACGGTTCGGAGGGCTCCTTCTACCGCATCGTCCCCTACTACGCGATGGTGCTGCCCGCCATGCTGCTTTCGTTCTACTGGATCGCCATCCTCGGCCTCGGCGCGGTGCGGTTCTGGCGCAGTACGGGGCATGCGACGACGCAGATCATCGATTTGCGTTCCTTCTTACAGGCATCGAAGGACGCCTTCGGCCTCGAGTACCTCAAGGGCGGCGGCGACGGCTGCGACTACCCGGGCGACGAGAAGTCGAACCTGCGCCCCGTGATGCACCACCTGCTGGTCTGGGGCGTGGTCCTCGACCTCGTCTCGACGACCGTAGCGGCGATCTACCACAACTTCCTCAGCATGGACCCGCCGTACGACTATCTGAGCATCCCGGTCGTCACCGGCATCATCGGCGGTGTCATGATCGCCATCGGCGGCATCGGCCTGGTCTGGCTGAAGCGACAGGCCCGCGACGCCCTCGCCAGCGAGCAGATGCTGAAGCTGGACTACGCCTTCCTCCTCCTGCTCATCGTCACCGCGGTTACGGGCCTCGTGCTGATGCTGCTGCGCTCCAGCGCCGCCGCGGGCACGCTGCTGACGGTGCACCTGGGCGTCATTGCCGCGCTGTACCTGTCACTGCCGTACAGCAAGTTCGCGCACGTGGTCTATCGGTACGCCGCGCTGGTGCGACACCACATCGAGATGGCGCGCGAGCAACCGAGGTCGGCCGGGCACTAGACTGGTCGTATGACCCGCGATCCCTACAACCTGCAGCGCTTCATAGACGCTCAGCACGACGTCTATGAGGGTGTTCTGGGCGAGCTAGGCGCCGGACACAAGACGTCGCACTGGATGTGGTTCGTCTTCCCTCAGATCGCCGGGCTCGGCTTCAGCGCTATGGCGCAGCGATACGCCATCAGCGGCCGCGATGAAGCACGGGCCTACGACGCGCATCCCGTCCTGGGCCCGCGGCTGCGAGAGTGCACCGGCCTGGTGAACGCCGTCGAAGGCCGCAACGTGCACCAGATCTTCGGCAGCCCGGACGACATGAAGTTCCGCTCCTGCATGACCCTCTTCGCCGAGTGCGCCGAGGACGCGCAGGTGTTCCGTGACGCCCTCGACAAGTACTTCGACGGCGCGGAGGACCAGCTCACGCTCGACAAGCTGAAATAGGAACGGCGTGCGAGGTTGCCCGTCGCACGCCGTTGGCACTTCAGTTCGGTCAGATGCTACGAGCCGCCGGCCGCCACCTCGGCCTGCATCTCCATCACGATGGGGTCCGTGTCCGTACCCAGGTAGCGCCAGTCCTCGCCGGGCGCCAGGATCTTCTCTGCGGAGCGGACGGACCGGTAGCCCTCCGATGCGCCCGTCGCGGGTGGCTCGATGCCGTTCTCCAGGTCCTTCGCGAGCTGGATCAGCATGCGGCGCATGCGGATTACGGCCTTGTCGGTCGTGCCCAGGTGTTCGCCCGTGCGATCGAAGATATCGCCCATGCTCTCCGTCATCGCCATGTCCTGGCTAACGAAGTCCTCGATGCCCGCGAACGTGACGTTGCGCTGCATGTCGCGGTCGATCAGGTAGTCGTTGCCGGCGTTGTGCGTGCGCGGGATGATCCCCTGCCCAAGGCCGCCGCGACGGAACGGGGTCTGGTTGAACAGGTCCGGGTTGGCAGCCCGCGAGCGACGGCGCTGAGAGACGCGCACGGCGAAGTTATAGCGCCAGAACGTCGTGTCGTCAGAAGGAACCATCATGATGCACAGGTCGCCACCTACCGGTGTCGCCGCGATGTAGGTGGCGTAAGGCAGGATGAAGTCCGTGACGCGCGCGTAGTCGTGGCCGTTCGGCGTCTTGCGAATGCCGGCGTAGCGGAAGCCGTACCAGGTGTCTTCCACCTCGATGCTTGGCGCGCCGTCCAGCCACCACAGCTTCCAGGCCAGCGCGTTCGAGACGTAGCCGGGGCGGTCCGTACCGTCGTCCGGGATGTCGCGCGTGCCGTGATACTGGTGCAGGAAGGAGATGTGAGCCGTATCGACGTTGCCTTCGAGGCCCTGAACCCAGTTGCACGGCGAGAACACCTTGGAGGCGAACTGGTCTTCCGGCGCCAACGATTCCGTACCGAGGTCTCGGAATGCCGGTGTCGTCTCCTTCGGGCCCATGTACGTCCAGACGATGCCGCCGGACTCGTGCGTGGGGTAAGCCGTGATACGCACCTTGTTCTTGAAGTTGCTCTCCGCCGGCTCGGAAGGCATATCGACGCATGCTCCGGTCACGTCGAACTTCCAGCCGTGATAGACGCAACGCAGCCCGGCCTCCTCGTTGCGCCCGAAGAACATGCTGGCGCCCCTGTGTGGGCAGGCCTGCGCGAAGACGCCCACCTTGCCCTCCGTGTCACGAAAGACGACGAGGTCCTCTCCCAGCAGCCGGGTCCGCACCGGCGGGCAGTCCGCCTCCGGCAGCTCCGCCGAGAGGAGCACCGGCGTCCAGTAGCGACGCAGCAGGTTGCCCATGGGCGTCCCGGGCCCGACGCGGGTCAGGATCTCGTTATCATCCTTCGTGAGCATGGAGGGTCCTCCGAGGCTAGACTACGGTGTCGTGTTGAGAAGCGAGGCAATTATATGGTTGTGAAGGTAAAAGATCAGCACAAATGACCTTTGTTTGGTTCAAATCATCGTCTAGAGTGGCGAACATCACACGCGTCCCGGTCGCCGGAAACATTTAGGGAGCTTCTAGCCGTGCCTGAAAGATTCAGTATCGAAGACGGCTGGGTCACCGAGACCGACATCCGAAATTTATCCTTCTGGTACAACCAATATTGTCCCGAGACCAGCGCTCCGACCTTCGAGGCGCACCTCATGGTGTTGCGCACCTACGTCACGCTGGTCAGCGCACCGCCGATCCCCGGCGCGCCGGGCCTGAGCCGCGCGAAGTACAACCTCCTGCGCATGCTCTACCAGGCCGAGGACAATCGGGTGCTGATCGGCGACTTCGCCGAGGGCCTTAACGTGAGTCCGACCAACATCAGCAAGCTCGTCGACTCCCTGGTAGCCGAAGGGTTCGTCCGCCGCGCGCCGCACGAGGTCGACCGCCGCAAGACCTGGGCCGAGCTCACCGAGGAGGGCCGCCAGCTGATCGAAGCCGTCCTGCCCGCCATCGCTGAGGGCGTGGAAGAGACCTGGGCCGGGCTAGACGATGAGGAGAAGCGCGTCCTGGCCCACCTCCTCGCCAAGATGCGCATGCACGCCCTGTCGAACACGGAGAACAAGACGCTAAGCGTCATCCGCCGCATGACCGCCGCCAGTACCGCGGACTAATGATGGCGGAGCAGGAGGAGACGCCATGGACGTACTGATTACGGGCTGCAGCACCGGCTTCGGCGAGATCACAGCGAAGACCGTCGCTCTCGCCGGGCACCGCGTGTTCGCTTCCATGCGCGATGTGACCGGTCGCAACGTCGAGGCAGCCAGCGCGCTACGAGACTGGGGCGAGCAGTCGAATGCCCGCCTGCACGTCATCGAGATGGACGTGGCGAGCACCGCATCGGTCGAAGCTGCCGCCGGAGACATCGAGGCGCTCGGCGGCAACATCGATGCCATCGTCAACAATGCAGGCATCGCGGCGCGCGGCCCCATCGAGGCGTTCGACGTGGAGCAAATGCAGGCGCTGTACGACGTCAACGTCTTCGGCCCCCTTCGCGTCGACAAGGCGTTCCTGCCCGCCATGCGCCAGCGGCGTTCCGGTCTCCTGATCCACGTCAGCAGCACGCTCGGACGCGTGCTGCCCAGACGGGGCGGCCTCTATCCCGCTTCGAAGTGGGCCGTCGAAGGTCTCGCCGAGAGCCTGTCCTACGAGCTCACGCCATTTGGCATCGACGTCGTGATCCTGGAGCCGGGCGCCTTCCCGACCGCGGCGACCCGCAACGGCTTGCAGGCTGCCAACCAGAACATCGCCGCCGAGTACGCAACGGCCGTGCCGCCAAGAGCGCCCGCGACCGTCCCCGACGACTACGTCTTGCCCGACCTGCGGGAGGTGGCAGACGAAATCCTGCGGCTCATCGAGCTGCCACAGGGCAAGCGGCCCCTGCGTAGCGTCGTCGGGCCGATCTTCACCGAGGGCGTCCCGGAGTACAACGAGACCTACGAGCGCGTGCGAGACCACATGCAGGAGGTGCTGCGCCGTCCGGACCAGACCGTGACCTGGGTCACACCTCGATAAGCGTCCATACGAGAAGGAGCGGGCATGAAACCACGCATCAGCGTCATCACTCTTGGCGTCGCCGACCTTGAGCGCTCGCGGCGCTTCTACTGCGACGGCCTCGGCTTTACGGCCCGCCCTGAGAGCAGCGAACGCGCCGTGTTCATCCAGCTGCAGGGCGCCTGGCTCTCGCTGTTCCCCCGCGATCGGCTCGCGCAGCTGGCGCACACCTCGCCGGAGGGCACGGGCTTTCCAGGCGTCGTAATCTCCCACAACGTCGGGACCGCCGGTGAGGTCGATGAGGTCATCGCGCTCGCCCTCAAGGCAGGCGGTACGGAAGCCGTACCGGCCGAGGACGGCAGCTTCGGCCGGGTTGGCTATTTCGCCGACCCGGATGGCTATCTCTGGGAGGTCGCGTACACTCCGCAATGGCCGGAGCTGAGCGAGTAGCTGAAAGGACGTCACATGAAGCGCAGCGAGAACCGCATCCTCACCACGCATGTCGGCAGCCTGATCCGGCCGCAGCGCTTGCTCGATCTCGCCGTGGCACGCCGAGAAGGTAAGCCGGTGGACGAGGCCGAGTACGAGCGCGTGCTGCGCGACAGCGTATTCGAGGTCGTACGCCAGCAGGCCAATGCAGGCATCGACATCGTCAGCGATGGCGAGTTCGGCAAGTCGAGCTGGGCCGCCTACGTGCTGGAGCGCATCACCGGCTTCGAGCTCCACCCGGAGCGCAAGGTCCCGTTGAACTGGCTGGGGCGGGACCGCGAGCGCTTCAAGGACTTCTTCGCGGTCGAAATGCCGAATGCCCTCACCGGCTCCTCCGCCGAGGTATGCACCGGCCCGATCACGCTGCGTGACGACCACAGCCTGCGCCGCGACATCGAGACCCTCAAGGCCGCGGTCGAAGGCGTGGGTGTGGAAGAGGCGTTCATCACAACCGTGGCGCCGGCCAGCACGGCCTACAACGGCATCAACGAGTACTACCCCAGCGACCGCGAGTACGTCTACGCCATCGCAGATGCCCTTCGGCAGGAGTACCAGGCCGTGTACCAGTCAGGCCTCGTCCTGCAGGTGGACGACGCCGTGCTCGCCAACATGTACGACTACCTGGTGAGCGAGAGCCCGGAGCGCTACCGCGAGTGGGCCCAGCTACGCATCGATGCGCTGAACCACGCCCTGGAAGGCATTCCGGAAGACCGCATTCGTTACCACATCTGCTTCGGTAGCTGGCACGTGCCCCACGTCGCCGACGCCCCTCTCAGCGAGATGCTGAACTTCGTGCTGCAGGTCAAGGCGGGCGCCTACTCCTTCGAGGCTGCCAACCCGCGCCACGAGCACGAATGGACGGTGTGGCAGGACCGCAAGATGCCGGAGGGCAAGATCCTCATCCCCGGCGTGATCACGCATCACACGACGATCGTGGAGCACCCCGACCTCGTGGCGCAGCGCATCGTGCGCTTCGCCAGCATCGTCGGGCGGGAGAACGTCATCGCCGGGACGGACTGCGGCTTTGCCCAGAACCAGGCGGTGCAGCGCGTACACCCGTCTGTCGTCTGGGCGAAGTTCGAGGCCCTCGCGGAGGGCGCGCGCATCGCCTCCAGCCAGCTCTGGCGCTGACCGAGCGCGTCTAGCGGCCCTGGAACTCCGGCGGGCGCTTCTCGCGGAACGCCCGCGGCCCTTCGAGTGCATCTTCGGTCGAGGTGGCGATGGTCTGCATGTACTGGGCCATGCGCAGCGCCGTATCGAGGTCGGCGTTCTGCGATTGGTAGGCGAGCTGCTTGATGTACTGCACGGCGATCGGCGCCGCGTTCGCCAGTTCGTCCGCGAACGCCAGCGTCTCATCGAGCAGCGACGTGGTTTCGACGACGCGGCTCACGTAGCCGAGGCTCAGCGCCTCATCGGCGTCGAACAGGCGGCTGGTCCACAGCAGCTCCAGCGCCTTCGCCATGCCGACGATGCGTGGCAGGTAGTAACAGCCGCCATCGCCCGAGACGATGCCGTTGCGCGCGAAGGCGGTCGTGAACCTGGCGTCCCGTGCCGCGAAACGAATATCGGTCATGCTGGCGAGGTCCATACCCGCACCGGCCGCCGGTCCGTTCACCGCTGCAAGGTACGGCTTGTCCAGCGCCTGGGCCGCCCGCGCCACCGACTGCACCGCCCGGATGTTGTAGCGCCGGTCTGCGATCGTCGCCTCCTGGCCGTCCGGCAGCCCGCGTCCCTCCGCCAGGCTGCGACCCGACAGGTCCTGGCCGGAGCAGAACCCGCGGCCCGTGCCCGTCAGCACCACGACGCGAATGTTGTCGTCGCGCTGGGCATCCGTGAGGGCCTCCGCCAGGCTCTCCGACATTGCCGGGTTCAAAGCGTTGAGCTTCTCCGGCCGGTTGAGAGAAATAAGGGCAACGCGGCCCCTCACCTCGTAGGTCAAATCCACGTAGTCGGTCATGAACTCCCCTGCTTACTGCACTTTGACGACGCGCGACTCGATCAGCTTCTCGATGTCCTCGCTACTGTAGCCGAGTTCACTGAGGACCTCTCGCGTCTGCTGACCCAGCGCCGGCGATGGCACCTTCGCGGTCGTCTCGCTCTTACTCATGCGGATCGGCGACCCGATCGACTTGATCTTGCCGACGATGGGATGGTCGAACTCAACCATGAGGTCCAGCGCCTTCACCTGCGGGTCGTCGTACAGCTCTTCGGTGAGGCGCACGGGGCCACAGGGCACGCCGGCCTCCTCGAACAACGGCAGCCACTCTTCGGTCGTGCGCGTCTGAAAGGTGTCGACGATCTGCTGGTTGAGCTGCGCCGCGACCTCCGGCCCGAGCAGGGTCGAGTCCCACTCGTTCAGCTCGAGGCGGGCGTCTTCCACGCCGAGAATGCCCGCCGCCGACCGACGCAGCCGGTTGTTCAGGCAGCCGATGACCATATGGCCGTTTCGGGTTTTGTAGATGTTGTAGTACGGGTTGGTCGCGACGGACGGGGCGCCGGGACGAGCGTAGCCGGCCTTCACGCGTTCCGCCAGCATCTCCTCGACTGTCTGGCCCTTCTCTCGCGCCTCCTCGACGAGGTCGAGCAGTTGTTTGCGCGGCTCGGCGTCGAACAGCTCGATCGACAGCAGAGGGCGGTACTGCATGGCAAGGCCGGAGGCGAACAGGCTGGTATCGATTTTCTGGCCTTCGCCGGTGCGCTCGCGGTGGTAGAGGGCGCTGACGACGCCGTAAGCCAGGTTCATGCCGGAGAGGTAGTCCGTGATCGCCGCCGCGGTGATGCTGCGCGGCTTCTCGCTGCCCTGACTTTCGAAGGCCACGATGCCGGTCATGGCCTGCGACACGAGGTCAAAGCCCACCTTGTTGGCGTATGGTCCCTCCGGTCCGAAAGCGGTGTTCTGGCCGTAGATCAGGCGCGGGTTAATCTGCGACAGCGACTCGTAGTCGACGTTGAGACGCGCGGCGACGCCCGGCCGGTAGCTGGAGAGCACAACGTCCGCCTGAGCGACTGCACGGCGCACGATCTCCTGGCCTTCGTCCGTCTTGAGGTCAACGGAGATGCTGCGCTTGCCCCGGTTTACGCTGATGAAGCCCCGGCTCTCGTCCGCCGCCACCATGTTGGTCAGGCGCCAGAAATCGCCCTGCGGCGGCTCGACCTTGGTGACGAGGGCGCCCATGTCGGCCAGCATCTGACCCGCATAAGGCCCCGCCACGTACTCCGTGAAGTCGAGTACCTTCACCCCGTCCAGCGGTCCCGCCAAATCCTGCTCCTCCTCAGACGCGATCGATCATGCTGAGCGGATCGCCCGAGCGATGATCCTACAGGTCAAGGCGCCTTGCGTCAGGTGGTAACCCTCCGAGCAGTGGGGGAGGCGCAGTCCGATGGGAAGCCCAGACGCAAAAACGGGAGGGCGCCCTCAGGGGACCACCCTCCCGTTTATCAGAATCAGATTGCGCTATTCGGCAGGCATCGAGGCGACTACCGCCGCGGCCTCGAACAGCTCCTCCTCTTCGAACTCCTCGACCTCGTCGTCAGCTCGATCGGGCATCCAGAAGAAGGCAAGCACCGCCGTCGAACCGACGATCACGGCACCGACAATCATCGCGAAGCTCAAACCGCTCATCCACGCATCCCGCGCGGACGCCAGGAGGGCCTCGCCCTGCGTGCCGCCGATCTGGTTGGCCACTACGAAGGCGCCGCCCAGAGACGATTCCGCCGCTGCCCTGAGGTTCTCCGGCAGGCCGGCCACCGCGGGGCCGATACCGTGGGAGAAGTTCGAGGCAATGATGCTGCCGAGCACGGCCACGCCCAGGGCGCCGCCCAGCTCTCGCGTCGTGTCGTTCGTCGCGGAGCCCATGCCCGCCTTGGTGCGCGGCACGGCCGACATCAGAAGGTCGGTGGTCGGCGACATCGCCAGGCCCATGCCGGTTGCGATGATGCTCATGCCCACCATGACGTGCAGGTAGGAAGAGTCCGCACCGACCGTCGAGAGGATCGCGATACCCAGGGCCACGACCAGGAGGCCGAGCGACACGACGCGGCGCTTGCCGAATCGCGTCACCAGCTGCGGCGACATTGGGGCCGAGACCATCATGAAGATGAACATCGGGGCCAGTCGCAGCGAGGCTTCGAAGGCGCCGTAGCCCATCACCAGCTGGAAGAGCTGGGCGATCGAGAAGAACAGACCCATCAGGGTGAAGAACACCAGCGTCAGGGTCAGGGCCGAAATGCCAAAGGCCGGCCGGGAAAACAGGCGCACGTCGAGCATCGGCTGCTTGGCGCGCAGCTCCCACCAGGCGAACGCGGCCACGAGGGCCAGACCCGCCGCCATCAGTACCAGCGTCTCGGCGGACAACCAGCCCGTGCGAGGCGCTTCGATCAGGCCGTAGACGATGGCGACAACGCCGGCGGTCGAAAGCAGGGCGCCGGGAATGTCGATGGTGGCGCGGTCGGGGTCACGGGAGTTCGGCACGAGGAAGAATCCCGCGGCCAACGCTGCTACCACCACCGGAACCACCACGAGAAAGACGGCGCTCCAGTCAAAGTGTTCGACGATGAAGCCGGAGAGCAGCATGCCAATGGCACCGCCGCCACCAGCGACGCCAGCCCAGATCGCAACGGCCTTGGCGCGCTCTTCTCGAGGGAAAACGTTGGTCAGAATCGAAAGCGTAGCCGGCATGATCATGGCGCCCGCGGCACCCATGACCACCCGAGCGCCGATGAGCTCGCCGGACGAGTTGGCGATCAGGCCGGCGTATAGCGAAGCGAATCCGAACAGGGCCATGCCGGCCTGCATGATGCGCTTGCGGCCGAACTGCTCGCCGACCGCGCTCATGGTGAAGAGCAACCCCGCAAACACGAGCGAGTAGGCGTCCACCATCCACTGCTGTTGGGACGACGATGCGCCCAGGTCCCGCGAGAGCGTCGGTAGCACGATATTGAGTGCTGTGTTGCCCAGCATGACTACGAGCAGGCTGGTGCACAGGACTGCCAAAATCCACCAACGCCGTTGCAGGATGGCGGCGTCGATTTCTGGAGAGACAAGGGTCTGATTCATCTCCAAGGAGCCTTCCTAGATGTGATACAGTAATGCTATCTGGCAGTACTGCCACTTGTCAATGATGCCAAATAACATTCGTGACATCGATGGACGAATAGGTTAAGCTGAGGGAAATGACGACTCAATCGCTACGCAAGAAGCATGTCGACCGCACGCGCCAGGCCATCATTGATGCCGCCTTCGCGCTGTTCGCCGAGCGCGGCTTCGGCGCCACGACCGTCGATGACATCGCGGAGCGGGCCGACGTCGCGCCACGCACCTTCTTCCGCTACTTCCCTACCAAGGAGTCCGTGCTGTTCCACGACTCCGACACCAAGCTCGAGACGATCCGAGAGCGCCTCGCCGAACGGCCTGAGGGCGAACCGGCTTCCCAGAGCATCCTGGCGATCTTCCGCCAGATGGCCGATGAGCTCGCCGGCGACCCGGAGCGTGCACAGCTGATTTGCCGCCTCTCGCTTGAAACCGAGGGCCTGCTCTCCAGCCGGCGCCGCCAGATGATCGACCAGTTCAGCGCCGCCATCGTGGAGACCGTGTCACAACGTGAAGGCACGCCGCAGGACGACGTTGCTCTGCGCGCGATGGCCGCCGCCGTCGTGGCCTGTGGGGCCACGGCCATCCACTGCTGGTTTGACGATGGCGCAGAGGGTGACCTGCAGCCCTACATCGACAAGGCGATCGCCGCATGCCGCGACGCCTTCGATGCCGATGCGCGTCAGCAAGGCAACTAACGCCACCGGCCAATCAGAGCACGGTCGATGCGTGGTTTCACACGCGAACCTGAAATAACCATCAAAAGACGCGGGCCACGAACATGCCTGCGTGTGTTTCGTAGTTAGACGTGATCTTCTGTCGCCACCCTGGAGGCGCGAGTCGACTGACGGCGATTCCCCGGCGCGTCGACGCGCTCCTCGTCTGGCCCGAATGCCGGCAGAAACAGCAACGAGAGGATGGCGCTGGTCAAAGCCACACCCGCCGCGAGCAGGAACGTCTCATGCATCCCCTTCACGAAGGCATCCGTTGCGGCCGACCGCAGCGCTTCGCCGGGCTGGCCGCCGATCTGCGACGCCACCTGTACGGCGCCGCCGATCGACTGACGAGCAGCCTGAGCGGCGGATGCCGGTAGCTGCCCCACGGCGCTCTGGATGCTGCCGCGATAGCTGGTCGACAGGATGCTACCGATGACAGCCACGCCGAAAGCGCCGCCGACCTGGCGCGTCGTATCGTTGATCGCCGCACCGATACCCGCGTTGCCTCGCGGGACGGCGCCCATGATCGCGTTGGTAGCCGGCGTCATCGCCAGGCCCATGCCGGCGCTGAACAGGAGCAAGGCCGCGGCCAGCAGCAGGTAGGTGCTATCGGCGCCGGCGGTCGAAAGCACCCCGAAACCGGCCGCCGTCAGCGACAGTCCGACCGCCACCGGGATCTTCGCCCCGATGCGCTCGGCGATGCGGGAGCTAACCGGCGCGCCGATGGTGATCCCGATGGCGGCGGGTACCAGCCGGAGCCCGGCACCAAACGGCGAGTAGCCCAGCACGTTCTGCAGGTACTGCGTCAGCACGAACATGGAGCCGAAGAGGGCAAAGAACACCAGGCCGACCGCCAGGCTGGCGGAAGAGAATCGCGCGTTGCGAAACAGGTTCAGGTCGATCATCGGCCGGCGCGACCGCAGCTCCCAGAGGGCGAACAGGACCAGCACAACGGCAGAAAAAACGAAGAGGCTCAGGGTCAGCGCGCTCGTCCAGCCGTTCGTCGGCGCCTCGATGGTTGCGTAGACAAACGTCGAGAGTCCGGCGATCGAGAGCACTACTCCCACCGGGTCCAGCGGTGACACGTCCGGCGTGCGCGACTCGGGAATGAGGAAGTAGCCGCTGATCAGCGCGGTCGCCACGATCGGGACGTTGACCAGGAAGATCGAGCCCCAGTAGAAGTGCTCCAGCAGGAAGCCGCCCAGCAGCGGCCCGATCGGGATGCCGATGCCTGCCATCGCGGCCCAGATGCCGATCGCTCTGCCCGCGCTCCTTCGGCGGGAAGACATTCGTGAGGATCGAAAGCGTCGCGGGCATGATGAAGGCGGCGCCGAAGCCCATGACGGCCCGCGTCGCGATCAGGTGTCCGGTCGAGCCCGCCAGCGCCGACAGGACCGAACCCGTGCCGAACACGGTCATCCCGAAGACAAGACCCTTCTTGCGGCCGTAGCGATCGCTCAGGCTGCCGGCTGCCAGAAGCAGCCCGGCGAAGACGAGCGTGTAGGCATCGACGATCCACTGGAGCTCGCTGGTGGAGGCGTGCAGTTTGCGCACGAGCGTAGGGAGCGCGACGTTCAGGATGCTGTTGTCCAGAACGATGATCAGGAGACTGAGACACAGCACGGCGAGGATCCACCATCGCCGCGCAAATACGCGTTCGGGATCGGTGTCGGCCAAGGGCATCCTCCCGCGGAGTACTGGCCGGCCCGAAGCGTTTCGGGATCCACTGGAAGCGACTTGCAGTGGAAAGCATCCGGCCTATAACCACCGTGCGCCCCGCGCGCTTGCGCCCGACACCCTTCGTAAGCGCCTCGAGTTACGAAACACTCACGAAGCTACTCCAGGGTCTCACGCCCTACCCCGAGAGCTACCTTCTAGTGTCCGTTCTGCGAACCGTCACCATGACCGTTTCGGACGAGACGCTGAACGACGCGAACAAGCTCCTCAGGATTAAAGGGCTTGTTCAACGCAGCCTCTGCGCCCAGTTCTTGCTGGGCCGCTGTAGCGCCATAAGCCGAACAGATAACAACGGGGCCCTCGTAACCTCTCAGGCGCGCCTGACGGAAGAACTCGCGTCCATCCATCTCCGGCAGTCCGAGGTCCAGGACGATGACGTCCGGGCGCTCTCGCCCCAGGATCTCGAGGCCGTCGCAAGGCTGAGGCGTCGCCGTCACATCCATACCCTCCAATCGGAGCATAAGGTCGATCAGCTTTAGTACGCCGAGATCGTCGTCAACCACTAAGACATTCATTCGTAACCGCCCATTAATTCGGTAGGTCTGTGCGAAAAATGTAGTGAGCCATACCGAAGTACAACAGAGCGTACCGTCTGGCTCATCAAGTCGATATGCCAACCGGCAAGCAACCCAATAACACCTTTGCGACATCCCTGCCGGGAATGGTCATCTGGGACGGGTCTTGATTGGGTTCTAATCGGCCCCTCAGGCGCCCTGGACCGCGCTCAAACACATCGGTCTGACCCGGCCGCAGGAGCACCGTGCATGAAGTCAGGTTTGATGAGGAACACAGAGGGCCGGCAATCCGGCCTCTCTTTATGTCATGCAGACTCTTCTAGCAACCGGGCGCGGGCTGGCTGAAGGCCCAGTCCAGCAGCGATGTCGCGTCCACGTACGGCACCTTGCTGCCCAACACCGACGCGTAGATGCGACGGCCGTTGCGCTCCGCCGCCACCACGATCGTGTAGTCGGCGTTATCCGTGTAGCCGATCTTCACGCCGTAGGCGCCCGGGTAACCACCGAGCATGTGGTTGCCGTTCACGAGGTCCAGATCACCGCTGACCGGGTAGCTCGCCGTATCGGCGATTTGAGCCAGCAGCGGGTCGGCCATCATCGCTTCTCCCAGGGTCACGAGGTCGCGGGCGCTCGAGTAGAGGCGGGGGTCGTCCAGGCCGTGAGGATTGCTGAAGTGCGTCTCGCTCAGGCCCAGATCCGCCGCCTTCTGATTCATCAGGGCAACGAACGCGCTTACGTTGCCACTGACAGTCCGCGCCAGCTCCAGCGCGGCATCGTTGCCTGAGGGCAGCAGCAGGCCGTACAGCAGGTCCCGCACGGTCACCTGCATGTCCGGCTCCAGGCCCATGACAGACGAGCCGGTGTTCTCGGCAAGCTGCGTAGCGCTCGTGTGCACCGAGACCACGCGGTCCAGGTCCGGCACCTGATCGACGGTCACCAGGGCCGTCATCATCTTCGTCAAACTGGCCGGCGGTAGCGCCATGTCCTCGTTCTTACCGTACAAGGCTCGACCGCACGTCGCGTCGTATACAAAGGCCGCGGTCGACTCGATCAGCAGCTGCGGACGCGGGACAAGGTCTGTCAGCAGGTCGGTGTTCGGGACAGCGGTATCGCACGTATCGCACGATGGAAGGTCGAGCCCGGTCAACGTCTGGCTCGCAGACAGCAGCGCGCCGGAGTCGGCGGTCACGTCGATCACGCGGTTGGGCGCCGGCGGCAGCGCCGATTCCGAGTGCCCCAGTCCCGCCCCGAGCGCCGCCAGCAGCACGACGCCGTATATCGCGCATGCCGCGGAGACGCTCCAGCGCGACGCGCGAACGAAGCGCTGGACCCGGGCACGAAACCAGTCAGCGGCTCGGCCGAGCCCCCAGCACAACTGAACCAGGAAGAGAAAGACGCCGATAACGAGGTTGCGAATTGCTGGTTCCTAAGCGTGAAGTCCCAGCGACCATAAATGGGTTTGTTATGTCTCGGCAATACCTTGCAATACGGGGTGTTGCGGTTCTGCTATGCGCCTCGCCGGCGGCCTGTACCGGGCGCCCTGGCCCTCGCCTCGATCACGCCCTGAACCGCCGTCGAAAAGTCGGTCCACTCTCGCCGCAGCCGCTCGAGCTCAACCTCACCTACCGGGGTAATGCGATATACCCGGCGACGACGGCCGGCGCTGACCTCGAAGAAACTGGTTAGCAGTTGAGCTCTCTCGAGACGATGCAGGGCCGGGTAAATCGTGCCATCCGAAAGCCGTAGACGGCCGCCGCTATCCTGCTCGATCTGCGAGACAATCAGGTAGCCGTAAGCCGGACCGTGTTCAACGGCCGACAGCAGTATCAGATCCAGGTGTCCCTTGAGCGCTTCTCCGCCGATAGTGCTCAATCCACCCACCGCATTTCATTCGAATTCTTCCCCAAGTACGTTTGAAGCTAGCGGTTGCCCGTGAATCAACGCATCACAGCCGGGCCAGACTTGTTTCATCGGCATCGCTGAAGCGTGACAACGATCCCGCTGCTACGCCTGGTGCGCTGGTGAAGGGTCTCCACGCGCGGGAATAAACGCCACCGTAACGCCTGAAAGGCTTTGTGCTGTGGTCTCCTTCATTCAAGTCCATTAGGATTCACGTAGCGATGAGCAGGGACGGACTACTTGCCTCTGGCTTGCGACGATTGGGCGCTGTCCCGCAACTCTTGCGACGGCTCCTCCCAGTCCGGACACACACCACGCCGAGTCGCGGTCATATCTCAGATGCGCGTACCGGGACCACCCTCTCCCGCAAGCAGACCCGACTCTGCAATACGTTCTTCCTGGCACTGCCGGCCGATGAAGCTCTGGCGGCGCTTCACAATTTGACGCTGGAGCGATTCGCGCTGGAGTTCGTGACGATCCCGGCATACGGCGGCTGCGTCGTGGCCGTGTTTGCGCCCGTTTCGGAGTCTGGAGTGCTTCTCGGCCGATTCCGGCGGGCCCGTGAGCAACAGAGCGTTACCAGCCTGCTCGCGAGCATCGGGGCCACGACAGTGTCCTCGTCGTTCAGGGGGTTCGAAGTCTCAAGCTAACGCGGCAACGAGATGAGGAACTTGCGTGCCGCTTCCACGACCGTCATCGAGTCATCTTGCTCTGGTGCCGCAATCGAGTCCCAGACGTCCGGCGCCGGCAGGCCAAATCGCCACACTGACACGGCACCAACTCGACGAAGCGATGCTTTGCGCATGAATCGCGACCACTCCGTGGCACTCGCCTCGCCGTCGCCGATCGGCGAGACCGTGCGGCCATACCGGGCGAATGTGTCCAACGTCACATCCACCATCAGCTCAGGGGTGACGCCGTCCGGGCCCGGCCTGAACCCGGCCTGAGTCATGTAGTCGAAGTTCGTCTGGGTGTTGAAGAGCTTCCAGTAGGACTGCGGCGCGATCTCGTCGCAGAAAGCCGCGAACTCCCGTAGCGGCACCGTATCGGTCTGCCAGGGCCTGGCATCCGGTGCGACGATCAGCCTCGCATCCGGGTGACGCTTGCGCAGCTCCAGACCGAACCGCATCGCGTCCTCGCCGGAGCCGTACCAGAAGGACCCGTCTTCCCCCTTCTCGAGGTCGAGGTAGAGTCGCTCTGCTCCCGCATCAAGGACCTGCGAGCACATCTCAGCTTCCGCGATCGGGTCCTCTCCCGTCGGCACGCACCACGCGTCCATGGGCACGTCCTTCGTCTTGAAGAAGCGCTGGAGCACGCGCACCTGTTCCGGACCCGTCACCGCATCCGGGCTGGTGTCCCACTTCGACATCCAGTCGAGCCCATCGTGCGACTTCACGATCACGCGCATTTTGCGTCGCGCCGCCTGTTGGCGGATCTGGATGGGATTCCCGTCCGCGTCGAACTGCCATATCCAGGCTGAGACCTCGGCGCGGCCTGGTGAAGCGGTGGTGGTTGATGGCGAAGCGTAAGCGTTGGCCGTTCCGAGGGCGGCGAGGGCGCCAAATCCGGCGACTCCCTTGAGGAAGCTTCTACGGCTGATGGAGTTTCGGTGGGGCATTCTTCTCCATGCGCCACCGCTATTCGGACGCGCAGAGGCAGCCGAGCTTGGATGGCTCAATAAGTGACTATTTGATCGAGGGATTAACGGGCGTGGTGGAGGGAGATTGGGGAAATTCGTTAAAGCAAAGAGTTCGCCGGTTAACCGGCCTGGAGTCCTCCGAGCATTGAGTTACCCAGCATCGAAGCGTGTTCGAATGGGGACACGATCAATCTATCGGCGACCTCGAACGCTTCGCAATCCCTTGTACAACAAGGGTGCAACATCTCCAGGCACATTTAGATGGTTTATAGATTTTGGACGGATACGTTAGAGCCGTAGCGCCACGACTCTGGGCGGCTCGACCCATAAAGGCTGTTACTGGACCGTGACGGTGACCGAGGATGTGGAGCTGCCCAGCTGCGAGTCCGTCACGGTCAGCGTGATCGTGTAGGTGCCGGGTGGTACGCCGGCCGTTGACCAGGCGCCGAGAATGCCCGTACGCGCCTGGCTGCCGCTGGCGATGGAATGCGAAGTACCTCCCGGGCCAGTAACGTCCACGCTGAACGACTGCAGCGACGGCGAAGACACAACACCAGAGATTCCAACAGTACCCGACACCGGGCCGCCGCCAGGCGAGGCGATTATCGCCGTGATGCTGCCACCGGCGGACGACGAGTGCGACCTCGAGGGTCCAGGCGGCGGTGTGCCGTCCTTCGGCTCGTTGCCCGGGTTCGCGTCGTCCTTTGTCGCGTCGTTAGTTGCGTTAGCCGGGGGCTTGCCGCTGTCATCGCCGTTCGCGCTCGCCACCGGCTTGCCCTTGTCATCCGTGAGCACGAGGTCGCGCTTGCAGCCGATAGCGATCGATGTCTTCTGGCAGCTCGCTGACAATCCCAGGCCGTCAGGCTGCTGGAACGGCGTCTGCGGCCGGCCGTTGTAAGCGGCCCTGATGATGTCGCTCATGCTGTGGAAGGAGATCGTCGTGCTGTAGATGTTCTGGACGGGCGAGTTGTCGGAGTTGCCGGCCCAGATGCCGACGACGTAGTCCGGCGTGTAACCGAAGGCCCACGTCTCGCCGATCTTGCCGGCATCAGGACCGTCCGGAGCATAGGGCTCGCTCGTGCCCGTCTTCACCGCAACGTTGAGTCCCGGCACTCGGATACCCCCGCAGCCGAACGTGATGCATTCGGCCTGACCATCGGTCAGGATGCTCGTGATCATGTAGGCGTGCTGCTCGTCCACCATGCGCTTCTCAACCAGGTGGTCCTTGCTGTCGTAGATCTGATTGCCGGAACGGTCGTAGACCTTTAAGCACGGACACCGGACCGATTTCGTTGGAATCCGGAGACAACTGAACCCCACGCATCACACCGCCGTTCGCCAGCATTGCGTAGCCGTAAGCCAGGTCGACCGCCGTGAGGTCGACACCACCGAGGGCGATCGATGGCCCATAATCACCCGTCAGCGTATCGAAGCCCCATGACTGGGCGTGCTGGACGATCTTGTCCACGCCCACGGCCATCGCGACGCGGAACGGCGGCACGTTCAACGAGTTGCCAAGGGCGTCCCGGAGCGTGATCGGTCCCGTGTGCGGCACCGGGTTCTTCGGCTGGAAGACGGTGCCGTCGTCCTCCGTAAACTTCGTGTCTTCGTCCATGATCACCGTGCCGGGACTCCAGCCCAGCTCCAGGAACGACGTCAGGTACACGAACGGCTTGAACGACGACCCGGGCGAGTTCAAGGCGATCAGGTTGTCGTTCTTGCCCTGGATGTCTTCACGGTAGTAGTCGCGACTGCCGGCATAGGTGAGCAAGCTCGCCCGTCTTGGGATCGACGATGATGATCGCGCCGTTGTGGCTGTTCGAGGAGTCCTCGTACTGCACGATCCAGTTCTCCATCAGCGCCTGCGACTGACGCTGCAGGTTCATGTCGATCGAGGTCGTGACCTTCAGGCCGTCCTGCAGCAAGGCGTCGTGACCCACGATGGAGTCGAGCTGGGGAATGACCTGGTCGAAGACGAACTGGGGCGCCGTCAAGGTGTCCTGGCTCTCGACGAGGTTGATGTCTTCGGCCTGCGCCGCATCGATCTGCGCGTTTGTGAACGCCAGGGTGCGCCCGTTGCCGATCGGCACGGCGCCCTTCTCCCGGATCAGATCGAGCACCTGGTTACGGCGCGCCTTCGCGGCAGCCGGGTTTGTGCTGGGATCGTACGCGCTGGGCGACTGCGGGATGCCCGCGAGTGTGGCGGCTTCGGCCAGGGTGAGCTCGCTGGCAGGCTTGTTGAAGTAGCCTTCGCTCGCCGCTTCAACGCCGTAGTAGATACCACCGTAGTTAATCTGATTCAGGTACCACGTGAGGATCTGCTCTTTCGAATACTGCCGTGTCAGCTCGATGGCGAAGACGGCTTCCTTGATCTTGCGGTCTATCGAACGTGCCGACCGCTCGTCCTCCGGGATGTAGAGGTTCTTCGCCAGCTGCTGCGAGATCGAGCTGCCGCCTGATCCCTCCAGAATGTCCTTCTGGCCGAACGGATTGAGGTTCTCGAAGGCCGCTCGTACGAGGCCTCGCACGTTAATGCCGGAGTTCTCGAAGAACGATGAGTCTTCCGTTGCCACGGTCGCCGCAATCATGTTGGGCGAGATCTGATCGAACTCCACGGGACGCCGCAGACCGTTGAGCTCATCGACGAGCTCATACAAGAACTCGCCGTTGCGGTCGTAGATCTTGGCACCGTCGTACGGCGTATTGACCGCGACCTGGTCGGGCGGCACGAAGTCAGAAGCGTAGCCGTCATAGACGTAGAGGCCGGCAGCAATGCCAATAGCACCGCCAACGGCAGCCACCACGGCGCCCACAACCGCACCCCACATCGCCAGTTTGAGCAGGCGCTGCTTCGTGGACTTCCTGCGTCCGAATGGATTGCTCCGCAATCGCCTCACTGGAGAGCAGCACTCCCACTAAGAAGGCAACGGCCGCCGGTCCAGCAGATGTCGGTCATCCTCGTCCCCTTCGCATCCCGTGCAAAGCGTAGGTGCACGGGCGTTTCTAAGGGGCTTCGGAACCAGGCCCGGTGTTACGCAGGCATATCGAACCTCCGATGGGCAGGGCATCAATGAGAGAACCGTGATTACGTCCGCAGCTGTGATAGGCGACGTAAACGCCTACGCACCTAGCTTGGAATGAAGAGCATGACGCCCAACTGGAGGGGAGGCACACGTGAAAGCACAAATCGCAGCAATCGGCATCCTGGCAGCCCTGGCGTTTGGGTTCTACGCCGTCCTCTCTGTCGGCGGCGCGGAATCCTTGCGCAACGCTCTGATCACGCCTTCAACGGCGACACCCACGGCTTCCGCAACAAAGGAACGTCCGAGAGCCACCGCTCAAGCGATCGCGACTGCCGCAGCCACACCAACGGTAGCTTCGGACCCGGCCTCGACGCCGCCGGGGACCCAGACATCAGCGCCAGCAGCCGCCGGTCCGGCGAATCGGCGAGACTGCGATGCCATTCGCGGCACGCAATATCTCTCACCGGATGAGCGCAGCTGGTTTCTGACGAACTGCGTCGCCGCAGCCAATCGCGCCAACTGCGACGAGATTCGTGGAACGCAGTACCTCTCCACTGTCGAGCGCACCTGGTACCTGTCCAACTGCCTCTAGCCAACCCGCTGCACACAAGACGATGCCTCGGGCCGTGGTCGAGGCATCGTTAGTAGCGGACCGGCGGGCTAATGCGAGCGGCCGGTCGTCCCTTGTGTGCCCTGAAGTTCGTTCAAAGCCCGACTGAAGGAAACCGCATCGCGAAACTCATGCGGGGCACCGATGCGTCCGTATCGCCGCGCCAGCAGATCGCGTAACTCCGCTTCAGCCAGCCGAGGTGCCAGGAAGAACTGCACCTCCATAGCAATGATCTTGCCGTCACCCCAGCGCACTCTGGGACGCGCAAGGCCCGCATGCTTCCGCTGAACGAGACACGCCTTCAAGCTTGCGACAAACAGGCAAGCCAGTGCCAAGACCACGATTGCCCACAGGATCCAGAACAGCATCGCAACGCATCGCTCGCTCTCTTGAGTACTTCGCCTCCTATTGCGCCGCTTTTCGACTACAGGCTGACTTAAGCAGAACCACAACCCTCTCGCGGTTTCGTTGCGAACGCTGCGGCCGGCGACCTCAGCCCGCGCGAGGTGGTCCCGCCGCGATAAGCCGGCGCACCTCCGATACGTGCGCCTCCGCCGGTAGCGCAACCTCGTACCAGGTGGCGCCCGCAGCTTCGTAGGCCTGTGCCAGCTCGGCCTCTTCCGCCCGAGAACGGTCCGCCGGCCATGACGCCACGACGATGTCGAACGGCGCATCCTGTGGTCGTCCCTGCTTCACGAAGTCTGCGATCGCCCTGCATGCTTCCACCGAGAGCGGGCCCTCGCGGCTCACAGGTACGACGCCGTCCCACTGCAGGGCGCGGCGGAACGGCCGCATGGAAGGCCAGTGCCCGGCCAGCCAGATGGGAATGCGCGGCTGCTGCACCGGCACAGGCCGAAACTGCACGTTATCGACTCGGTAGTGCTCGCCTTCGAAGCTGAAGCGCTCGCCGCGCCACAGGCCGGTCAGGATTTCGAGACCTTCTTCCAGCATGCGCGCGTGACGGCGTGCGTCCGCCGGCTCCCCGAAGGCGGAGTACTCCAGCAGCATGTCGTCGCCGATGCCGAGGCCAAGTGCGAGACGCCCGCCCGTGAGCTGATCGAGCGTGGCGGCCTCCCGTGCCAGGCGCCACGGCCGGCGGCGGGGCAGCGGCGTCACCATAGGGCCGATGCGCAGTGTGCGCGTCGTCATCGCCATCGCGGTCAGGAGCAGCCACGTATCGGCCAGCGGCAGACCGTCCGGCGCCTGCACGTGGTCCCACAGGAAGAAGCCGTCCCACCCGGCCGACTCCGCCTCGCGGGCCAGCTCGGCGACGAGGCGGGCGTCCGAGAAGGTGCCGAAATTGGGCGCGTTGAGAGCGAACTTCAAGCGCCGTCTCGTCGCGGCAGGGGAAGCTCGACGCGCTCATCCACGACATAGCCCTCAGACGTGGTGACCTGCCTCAGGTGGAAGATTCGCTCCGGCACCACCTCGTAGAGGCGCAGAGGCTTGTCGCCGAGGTAGTCCGTCACGTCACGCTGTATGTGCTTCGTGTGCGGCCCGCGCACGAACAGATCGAGCGCCTGCGGCAGGCCGTCATGCGGCACCTCGCGCCCATTCCCTTCGATGTAGACGCCCCGCGGCGTGCCCCGATGCGACAGATCGGCGATGACGATGGCAACGCGAGGGTTCTCGGCGATTAGCTGGGCATGTCGGGCATCGCGTGCCGACTCCCACACGATGCGCAACGAGGCGTCGTAGTTGAAGAACACCGGCGCCACCCACGGCTCTCCTGTAGACGACGCGCACGACAGGACGCAGTGGTAGTTGTCCTTGAGGATCTGCTCGACTTCATCGTTGTTCATTTCGGCCATGCTCCCGCAAACGCCGGCGCGAACCAATAACAACAGAGTAGCCCGGTATACAAGCAGCCTTCCGGTTCGCGGCTATGCCTGGGGCAGGAAGAAGAACCCGAGCGCGAAGATGACATAGACCGCCAGCAGCTGCGCCCCCTCCGGCCAGTTCGATTCGCCGTCCATCGACACGAGGGTGGCGATCGCGACCGCGCCAATCAACGCGCCGAGCTCGTACTGGTTAAATCGAAGCTGCAGGTGGTTGCCGAACACGAACCCGCCCAGAACCAGCAAGGGCGCCACGAACAGTGCCACCTGCAGGCTCGAGCCGATGGCGATGCCAATCGAGAGGTCCATGTCGTCATGCACAGCAGCGCGAATGCTGGTCCAGTGCTCGACCGCGTTCGAGATGATCGGGATCAGGATGACACCCAGAAACGCCTCCGTGACGCCGACCTGTTTGATCACGTCCTCCACCGAGCCCACGATGAGCTCGCTCATCACCACCGCACCGATCGTCGCGGCGGCCAGCGTGCCGAGAGCCAGTCGCATGCTCCATTGCGCCTTCTCCTCCTCCTGCTGGCGGTTGCCGCCCTCCGCCAGGAACACGCGTGTAGATCACGTAGAAGCCGTAGGCGACCAGCAGTACCAGAGCGATCGCAACGCTCAGGAGCTCCTGGTCCGAAGCCGATGTAATCGCCCGATCACCGGAGGTAAACAGGCCCTCCAGGCTCAGCGCCACCACCGCCAGGACCAGCATCGTCGCGGAGATGCCGGCCACGTTGCTGTTGAATCGCTGCGTCCCGTTCTTGAGGCCGCCGGCCAGCAGGCTGCCGCCGAGCACCAGCAGGATATTCGAGAGGATGGAGCCGGCGATGCTCGCCTTCACCAGGTCGTTAAGGCCGCCGGCCAGCGCTACGCCCATCAGGATCAGCTCTGCCGCGTTGCCCATCGTCACGTTTAGCAGGCTGCCGATGCGCGGGCCGCTGTGGATGGCCAGCTCTTCCGTGCTTCTCCCGACCAGTCCCGAGAGCGGCATCAGCGCCACGGCCGAGAGCCCGAACACAAGCAGGGTGCTATCGATGAGGAAATGCGCCGCGACTGCCACAAAAGGCAGAAGCAGCAGCGGATAAAGAAGTCGTGGCATTACGCCTCCCCTTCCATCGTGCGAAGGCTGGAATAGGGAAAACGTCAAACTAAACGCAGCGCCATCTACTCCTCATGCCGTCGTTCCAAGAGGGATACCATGGCTGAAGGAGGGATCGAAGCATGTTGATCCGAACGATGGGACTGCTGGTATTGCTGGATGGAGGCCTTAGCGCCTGTCTTGGACACAGCTTCCTGCGCTGGCTCAAGAGCTGCACGCCCGGCCCCTTACATGCCTTCATCACGCCATTCGAGCAGGTACCGGAGAGTGCCTTCCGCGCCGGCGCATTGCTCGAAGCGGCGGCCGGGGCCCATCTGCTGGTCCGCGGCACGCTGCCCGGACAGAGCGGGTCGACTCAGGCGCAGAGCTAGCCGGAACGGGCTACATCAGCAGGTAGGGACGCTGCAGCAGCTCCGCCATGCGACCCAGGAAGCGCGAACCCGGCGTACCGTCGGTCACGCGGTGATCGAACGTCAGACTCAGCGTCGTCACCTGGCGCTTCACCACCTCAGAACCCTCGAAGGCCGCGACGTCCCGCACACGCCCGACGCCGAGGATGGCGGCCTGCGGCGGGTTGATGATCGGCGTGAAGGCGTCGACCACGGTGCTGTCGAGAGACGTCACCGTGAACGTCCCGCCCTGCACGTCCTCCATGCTCAGCCGGTCCGATTGCGCCTTCTGAACCTGAGCGTTCGTCAGCGCAGCCAGGTCCTTCAGCGAAAGCCTGTCCGCGTTGCGCACCACCGGCACGATTAGCCCCGCCTCGTGCGAAACGGCAACGCCGATGTTCACCTCCGGCTCCATGACGATGCTCCCACCCGCGGCGTCGAGGCGCGCGTTGAGCTGGGGATGCTCTCGCAATGCCAGCGCACATGCCTTGACGATGAGGGCCGTCAGGGTCACGGCGACGCCGTCCTTGCGCCACTCTCGGTTCAAGCCGTGCAGCATCTTCGTTGCTTCGTCCACGGCCGTCTCGCTCGTCAGCGTTAGCTGGGCCATGGACGTCAGGCTCTCATGCATGCGGTCGCCGATGAGCTTGCGGCGGCCTGAGTACGCTATCGGGGTGGATGCGGGGGAGGGCGCCTCGCTGCCGGAATGAGGCGCCAGTGGGGCTTCGGCCGTTTCACCTGCCTCGACTTCTGGTCCCGGCCCTTCTGCCGCCTTGAGCCCGACAGCCCGCTGCACGTCCCGCTCCACGATGCGACCACCCGGGCCCGAGCCGGTGATCCCGCGCACATCGATTCCGTGCTCGTCGGCCAGCCGTCGCGCCACCGGCGAGATGCGCACCATACCGGCCGATGCGGCCTCCAGCTCCAGCTCCGACTTCGGGGCATCGGGTGAGGTCGGCAATGCTTCGGCAGCCACGGACTGCGACATTGCAGGCACACCGCCAGACTGCATGACGACCTGGTCCAGCAGCGCCTGCGGCACTTCTTCGCCGTGAGCCAGCACGCATCCGACGACGTTGCCGGGCTCGAGCTGCGATCCTTCCGGCACCAGCTGCTTCAGGAAGCCGTCGCGCTCGGCTTCGATCTCCATCTGGACCTTCTCGGTCTCCATCTCGAAGATCACCTCGCCGCGCTTGACCTCGTCGCCGTCAGCCACCACCCACTTCGTCAGTGTGGCCTCCTCCATCGTCATGCCCACCTTCGGCAAGTAGATCGCGCTGGCCATGTTCAAGCTCCCACAGACAAGAAAGACGTTCCAGTACTGTCGTTGCGAGGAGCAGAGGTCGCGTTGCGCGACCGCAGAGACGTGGCCACCTTCCAGCGCTCCTTCGCCCCTTCAGGCCTCGTCACGTACAGGAGCGCTCGAAGGTTGCTTCGCCTCGCTCCCGCGATGGACTCGCAACGACAAGATGTGCCGGCGAGGCTCACGTCAGGCTCCCACCAGCGTGTTCGCGGCCTCGAGGATCTCATCGGCGCCCGGCACCCACTCCTTCTCCAGCGTCGGGCTGTACGGCACCGGGCTGGAGGGCGCGCCTACGCGCAGTGGAGGGCCATCGAGATAGTCGAAGGCCTCCTCCGTGATCTGGGCCGCGATCTCGGCGCCGACCCCGCAGAACCGCACGGCCTCATGCGCTACCACCACACGATGCGTCTTTTGCACAGACGCCACGATTGTCTCCATGTCGAGCGGTACAAGCGTGCGCGGGTCGACCACCTCGGCCTCGATGCCGCGCTCCTTCAGCCGGTCGGCCGCCGCCAGCGCCTCGTGCACCATGTAGGACGTGGCGACAATGGTGATGTCCTTGCCCTCCCGCACGATGCGCGCCTTGCCGATCGGCACCTCGTAGTCGCCCTCGGGCACCTCTTCTCGAATCCGGCCCAGACGCTTGTGCTGCACCACGAACACCGGGTTGTCCTCCCGGATCGCCGCCTTCATCAGCCCCTTCGCGTCGTACGGCGACGAGGGCATGACCACCTTCAGGCCGGGGATGTGGCACAGCAGCACTTCCAGGCTCTGCGAGTGCTGCGCCGCCGAGCTGGTACCCGCACCGGCGTTGGTCAGCACGACGAGCGGCAGCTTCACCTTGCCGCCGTACATGTACTTCATCTTCGCCATCTGGTTGAGGATCTGGTCAAAGCAGACGCCGATGAAGTCCATGAACATGATCGTGACCACGGGTCGCAGTCCGCGCGCCGCCGAGCCAATGGCCAGGCCGATGATGCCGTTCTCGGCAATGGGCGTGTCCATGATCCGCGACTTGCCGTACTTCGAGTACAGCCCCTGCGTCGCCCCGAACACGTCCCCGCGCTCGGCGATATCGATGCCGGCCATGAACACGTTCTTGTCGCGCTCCATCTCCTCGTGCAGCGCCTGGTTAATGGCCTCCAGGTAGCCTATCTCCGGCATCGGTCATTCCTCCTGAATACGGGCAGACGGGCATGGGCGCATTCGGGGCATTGGGGCGAAGAACGACCCTATGCCAGCATGCTCGTGTGTCTCTATGCACTCACTGCTAGATAGCGCTAAACGTCGAATCAACGCCAACATCCCTTAACACGATCTAAATCGCCGCCATGCTCCCTGGCGCAAACACGACCTCGAAGCGCTCGCACAGCAACGGCATCTCGTACGACGGCGCGACGCCCATCGCCTCGCACTCCCGCGAGTACCAGGCGAAGACGTGATCGCGCCACCATTGCAGGGTTCGGTCGCCCTCGCCGTAGTCGTAGGCAAACGCTTCGTCGACCTCGCTGAAGGGCTTCTCCTCCAGCTCCGTCGTCCGGATCACGCACACGGGCAGCCAGTTGCCGTTCAGCACCACATGCTCGTCGCCGACCTGCCAGCGTGGCTTGTTCTGAAACTCGATGTGCCAGATCAGGTCGGAGGTCGCCGTCTTGATCCCGTCCAACACCAGCCGCGCCAGCTGGTTCGCCATCTCCCGTCCCGCCCCGAACTGAAACGCCTCGAAGTAGTCACGCTGGCGCTCGGACTCAGGCAGCACCTCCAGGTACGCCTTCCACATCTCGTCCGCCGCTGTCCTCACGGGGTCGTTCATCATCGCTTTTCCCATGACGTTTCTCGCTATGCGACGGTGTACACGTCCTTGAGCAGGTCCGCTACGTCCGGCAGCGGGCTCGATTCCGCGTACTCGATAGCATCGTCGATCTCACGGCGCACCTCTTCGACGATGCGCTCAGTCCCCTCCGCGCTCATGAGCGCACGCTGCACCAGGACGGCGCGCATGATCTCGATGGGGTCGCGGGAGCGCCAATGGGCTACTTCGTCCTTCGGTCGCGGGTCGGTCTCGCTCTTGCCGATGTGGTTGTAGAAGCGGTACGTATCGCACTCGATCAGGCTCGGGCCGCCACCGTTGCGCGCCCGTTCGATTGCCTCGCGCGCCGCCGCGTTCACCGCCAGCACGTCCTGCCCATCGACGCGCACGCCGGGCATGCCGTAGGACTGCGCCCGCAGGTAGAGCTCCGTGATGGGCGCCTGTGCCTCCTGGCGGCTGAACTCGCCCCAGTGGTTGTTCTCCACCACCGTGACCAGCGGCACCTGGTACAGTCCGGCGAAGTTCATCGATTCGTGCCACGCGCCCTCGTTCGTCGCGCCGTCGCCGCAGAACAGCACACACACCGTGCCGTCGCCCTTGTACTTGGAGGCGAAGGCAGCGCCCATGGCCATCGGTGCGCCGCCGGCGACGATGCCGTTCGCGCCCAGGATGCCGAGGTCGAGGTCGGCGATGTGCATCGAGCCGCCCTTGCCGTGACAGTAACCGGTCGCGCGCCCGTACAGCTCCGCGAACATTGCCTTCACGTCGCCACCCTTGGCGATGCAGTGCCCGTGACCGCGGTGCGTGCTGGCAATGGCGTCCTCGGCGTTGAGCTCGGTGCACACGCCGACGGCGACAGCCTCTTCGCCGGCGTAGAGGTGTACCGCGCCGGGGATCTTCGCCTGCTCCGCCATGCGCCCGGCGGCTTCCTCGAACTCCCGGATCTTCACCATGGTCCGGAACATGTGCAGCAGCGTCTCGGCGTCGAGGTTCATGGCGACAGCCCCCTTCTCAGATCGGGGGCATCATAGCAATTGAGACCAGCCGATTGCCGAGAGCTGCCTAGCGCCTGTCCCGGCCAAACGAATCGCCCTCCAGCGATTCGGTGTGCAGCACGCAGGTCCACTGGCCCCCACGCCTGCGCCAGACCGAGGTATCGAAGGCAGTGAAAGAGAGCGGCGCACCATCCACGGTGAGCTGCTCCGTAACCTTGTACCCGATGACGGCCGTGTCCGGGTCCAGCTCCTGCACCTTAATGTCTTCGAACTGATATGCCTCCAGCCGCCAGGTAGCACCCGAGAGCATCTGCGTCATCATCGCGGGGTCGATCACTGCCACGCCGGACGCCCCGGCGATGACGCACTGGTCCGAGGTCATCCGCGACGCCGCATCAGGGTCTCTGGTCTTCATGGCATCCCAGAACTGCTTCTCCACGCCGGTTATCTCGTCTGTTAACGACATTCAGTACTCCTTCCGGCCATATCATCGTTCAAGTGCGGGCAGACATCCGGGCGAATTATCGACATCCGGGCATCTCAGGAGTCTTTATCGGGTACGTAGGTGCCTCGCAAGCTCAATACGGCCGCGAGACGAGCCCTCTAACGTTTGGGTAAAGGTTAAGGAAAGGCCATGTGGCCCCTTCCCCACTCTCGCCAGTTTGAATAAGATTGCTCCGCCAAGGTTCTTAAGGCGCGAAGCGCAGCATCTACATAGGAGGGACGACCGATGGCAGACGACGCACCGGTGGCAGTGGTAGAAGGGCCGAAGGGCAAGGCCGAAATCTTCGAGGTGTTCGGCGACGGGCGCAACCTTGAGTACAAGGTCACCTGCAACGGCAAGACCGACACGTACAAGTCGCTCGGCGAGGCCTACATCGAGGCCGGCGAGCTGGTCGGCACCAAGACCTAGTCAGCACCGCACCCAGAAACAAGAACGCACCGCCTGAGGCGGTGCGTTTCTTGTTTGCGAATCAACTTCAGGATCCCAAGCTGCGGTCTATCGCAGCGATAAGGGGCCCAGTGTCCTTCGTGGCCGTATACCAGAGGCGAGACGGATCGATTGCTCCATACTCATGCGCAAGGATATTGCGCTGACCCACAATCTCGCGCCACGGAACCTCAGGCATCGCAGCTCTCCGCTCCAAAGAGACACGCCTTGCAGCCTCTCCAATGAGCTCGATCGCACGCTCAACTGCCATCCGCAGAACGATGTCCCCAATGAAATCGAGCTCGCTAATCCCGCTTGTCATCTCTAAGGCACGCCCGGCGTACTCCCGCATGTCCCAGAGATAGGCCAGATCAGGATCGTCAGGCTGCGAAGACAACTCGGGCATCCCGTTCGATGGAGGCCCTGAGATAGGGATTCTCGATCGCCGCGGCTTCGACCAGGTCCACAGGCCGTCCCAGTGCATCCCCCAGCTCATTGCTCAGACGCACGAGATCCCAAAGCCCTAATCGCACGGAAGGATGGAACCTGACGAGCAGATCAACGTCTGACTCCTCGACTGTCCGTTCCCCGAGCGACGGAGCCAAAAACAGAGAGTTCCTCAATATCCCACCGCCGGCAGATCGACGCTACTTGCTCCTGCTGGTCGGCAGTCTCGAAGGTCGCCATGACGTAATGATACGGTCTCCAGTCGCTAGCTGGGCGTGCGGCCGCCGTCCTCAACGAAGATGAACTCCGGCGGGCCGATGACGCCGGCTTCCTGCATCGCCTGCTTGATCTCGCCCGACTCGTGGAACTTTGTGGCGTTCTCTTCCGTGTCCCACTGCATGTTCACGATGACGTCGCCCCGGTCCTTCGCGTTGTAGAAGATGTGCGTGCCCAGGCAGCCGTAGGACTTCCTCAGCTCCGCCTTGGACTCGAATACCTGCCGCCACTTCTCGTAGTCGGCCACCTTGAATCTCGCCAGTACAACTGCCGCCACGTTGTGCTCCTCTCGTCCTGTCTCTATGCCTTTAGCTCTCGTGTCGCCTGCGCCGCGCCTTCTGACAACGACCGCAGCTTTGCCCAAACGATGCGCGGGTCGACGTTGTTCGAATTGGCGAAGGTGCCGAATCCGCAGTCCGAGCTCGCGATCACGTTCTCGATGCCCACGATCTCGGCGTAGCGCTTCAGCCGGTCCGCTACAACGTCCGGATGCTCGACGAAGTTGGTTGTGGAGTCGACGACGCCGGGGATCAGCACCTTGTCCGCCGGCAGCTTGACGTCGCGCCAGACGCGCCATTCGCCCTCGTGCCGCGGGTTTGCCCCTTCGAACGAGATGCCCATCGGCCGCGCCTTCAAGACGATATCGATGATGTCCTTCATCGGCACGTCCAGGTGATGCGGCCCCTCGTAGTTACCCCAGCAGAGGTGCAGGCGCATCGACTCCGGCGGGATGTCCTTTGTCGCCTCGTTCACCGCCGCGACGTGCATTTCCACCGTGCTGCGGAAGTCGTCCAGGCTGCGGTCGGCGTAGCGATTGTGCCGGCTCATTGCCAGGTCCGGGCAATCGAGCTGCAGCGTGAAACCCGCGTCGACGATGGCCCTGTACTCGTCCTTCATCACGTTCGTAATCGCTTCGAGGTACGCCTCATGCGATGGGTAGTAGTCGTTGGTGAGGAAGATCGCGATCACGCCCGGCGACGCCGCCGACATGAACACGTCTTCCGCTCCCGAGTTGGCCGAAGCCGCCTTCAGGTTCTCGATGTCGCGCTTGACCGCATCGAAGTCCTTCCAGGCGATGGGGCCGTTGCACGCAGGCCGTGCGAAGCCGGGCGCGCCGCCGGCAGCCCGCCGTGCTGCCCACTCCGGGAAGTCCTTGCCCTCCCCCTGCACCATCGAGGAGCGCGATTCGCCCTCGAAGCCGGTGCAGCGGTCCTTGATGTACGTCGAGTAACCCGGCTTGCCGACCTCGCCGTCGTTGATGATGTCGACGCCCGCATCGCGCTGCAGCCGAACGATCTCGCCGACGGCCTCACGGACACGCTTCTGGAACACGCCGGGGTCCGGCCGTTCACCGCGGTCCGCTGCCGCCAGCATTTCCCGCAGGTCGTCCGGTCTCGGCAGGCTGCCCGTGTGCGTTGTGAGGATGCGGTCCGTACTGCGCTTCATTTCGTCCGTCGCTTCTAGTGCTATCGAAGGCTCTTCTCGGGTGGTGAGATTCTAGCCTCGGACGCACAGAAAACGAAACGCCGCCCTCAGCAGGCGGCGCTATCAAAGTTGAGGAGTCTCGAAAAGCTGCTAGGAATCGATCTGCTGCGAGGCCGGCGTGGGGCGCCTCGGCAGTGCGTCGCCATTCGTGGCAGCTGCAGCCGGCTCGACCTGGGCCTGACGGCGCGACTGAGTGTTGCGGCGCGGCGGCTGCATGCGCTGGCCCGACTGCGGCGGCGGCACGGGCTGTTGACGCGACGCCTGTCGCTCCGTGGCGCAGTAGGGGCAGACTGCCCAGCTTGTGCGGACGAGGCGGCTGCAGGTGCGGCAGGGCTCGCGCAGGACGACGCGGCAGTACGGGCACACGTTGAAGTCGTCATCAATGGGACGGCGGCAGCCCTGGCAAGACGATGCGGTCAGCTGCAATTCATGCAGGATGGCTTCTGCTTCGAGCGAACGCTCATACGCGTCGGCCAGGCTCGTCTGGGGACGAATCACCAGGTACACCACGAGGCCCGGGACGTTGAACACGGCCACGAGGACGACCGCAACGAGCTGCGACATCTGGTCGGCAGTGCGGTTTCGAACGTCACGGTAGACCCAAATGACGGCACTGAGCCAGAGGACAAGCGCGTAAGAGATGAGGACGATGGCGCCAAGACGAAGCGCCGATTCGATGCTGCCACCAGGCCAGCTAATGAGAAGATCGGTCATCTATACCATCCGTGGTCGAACCCGTATTGGCAACCAGTGTAGCACGGGGGTCTGAACATAAGACCTGTCGATTGAGTTACAAACGACATTTACCACCGCTGCGTGTTACGCGGTTGAGAGATCAACCGTTGCTAACCAGTTCGCCTTCCCTGCTTGCGATCACTACAACGTAGTTATCCGGGTCTTGTAACCAGATCTCGCGCTGTCGGGCGTTCGGGTTAAGAAAGACATCCTGCACGATGGTGGCGCCGATGCGTCGCGCATTGGCCACTGCCGCATCGAAGTCATCGACACGGAACCAAAGCAGCACGCCATGTCCCACCGGCGCCGAATCGGCATCGCGCAGGTTGGGGTGCTCTTCCTCATCCCAGGCGTGGAGCTGCATCAAGAAGTCGCCGTCCGGCCCGACGAGGCGCTCGTACAACGGCCCACCATGCCCGCTCGACACGCCCAGCAGCGCCCGGTACCATCGGCTACTCGCCTCAACATCTCGTACGGCAATCAATGTCTGGGCTGTGATGCTCATCGGTCTGACCTCCACTTCCCGTCGTCTTCTCTACCCTGCCTCGGCGAAGCGCCGCATGTCGCGGCACCGCGAGCGTGGGAGACTGCGGCTATCACTCAAGGGCCAGTCGAGCTCGCAGCCTGCCCAGAAGGGTCTGCCACCACTCGGCGTGGCGGCTCTGGAAGGCCGCGAGGGGGAAGCCGTGGCGTGCGGCATGCTGCTGCGGCACCGTGTCCCAGCCGGTGTGCTCGACCGTGACGCGCGTCTCCTCCCCGGCCGGCTCGAACGTCACCTGGACCCGCGTCAGCATGTCGGGACCGAAGCTGGCCTGGCGCCAGGTGAACGCCAGCAGCAACGGTGGCTGCCACTCCACGATGCGCCCGATCTCGAATTCGCTGCCGTCCTCGTACGCCTCGACCAGGCGACCTGACTCTCCTGGCTCGAACGCGAGCCTGCCGTGCTTGCCGGCCGTGAAGTCGAACAGCATGTTGGGCTGCCACCACTCGCCGATCTCGTTCACGAATGCGTCGAAGGCCCGCTGAGGCGTCGCGGGCACGCGCAGGGCAACGAGCAGCCTCGCGCTCACCTCGTAACTTCCGTCTCGGAGGCACTCGAAAGGTGGGCTTTGAATGCTGACAGCTGCTGCGTCCACATCGCCTCGATCTGGTCCAGCCAGGCGTTCAGCTCGTGGATCGCCCCGGGCTGCAGCGAGTAGATGCGCACGCGGGCGTCGAACTCCGGGTGCTCCTCCCGTACAAGACCGGACTGTCGCAGGACGCGCAGGTGCCGGCTCATCACGGGCGGCGTCACCTCCAGCGCCCTGGCGAGGTCGCTGGCGCGCTTCGGGCCCTCCCTTAGCAGGTCGACGGCGCGACGGCGGCACGGGTCCGCAAGCGCGGCCAGCGTGCGATCGATATCCGGAGCAGCGTTCGTCAACTCGGGATCGTCGTCTTCAAGCCGGGCATCGCGGCGTCCCACTCCGCGGGCGTCATCACTTTCACGGTCTGACTCACCGTCCACATATGCCCTTCGGGGTCGATGGCGCGATAGCTTCGATCGCCGTAGAACTGCGTCTCGGGCTCCTGCACGATCCTGGCCCCGGCTGCCCGCGCCTTCTCGCAGTGGGCATCGACGTCCGTCTCGATCTGGATATGGATGGTCTGCGAGTTGGCGCCACCGATGGAGCTCGGCGCCTTGATGTTGTCGGCCCACTCGCCGCCGATCATGACGTAACCGCTACCGAGCCGCATCTCCGAGTGCACGACGTTCCCCTGATCGTCCTCGATAATCATCGAGGTCTCGAACCCGAACGCCTTTGCAAGCCAGTCCAGTGCGGTGCGTGGATCCTTGTAGGCCAGGGCTGAACCGAGGGTCGGTCGCTCGTTGGTTTCGCTCATAACAACTCCTCCTGGTTAATGCCGTACTCTGCAATAGTTGCCGAATTCGCAAATTATTGTCAATGGGACGGTATTAACAGAGCTGGCAGTTTCCTCTCGACATCGCCCGAGAGGGCCCCTGTCTCACCTGCCTGACCTATGATCCGATGTATGGCTATGCAATTGAACGAGGACGCTCGAGGGCTTCTGGACGGCAAGAATTTCGCGGTCGTTTCGACCCTGCTGCCGAGCGGCTCGCCGCAGACGTCGATTGTCTGGGTGAAACGAGACGGCGATGCGGTGCTGTTCACGACGACGTCACACCGGCAAAAGGCACGCAACATCGCCAGGGACGACCGCGTGAGCCTGACCGTTTTCGACCACGAGAACCCCTACCACTGCGTGGAGATCCGCGGCAAAGCAGCGCTGCTCCCGGACCCGGAAAAGCGGCTCTCCTTCGAGCTCTCGCACAAGTACCTCGGCGTCGATCCGCCTGCCGACTCGCCCGATGAGAAGCGGTTCATCGTGCGCATCGTCCCCGAGCGCGTCATCGGCTTCAGCGTCTAGTCGCGCGCTGTCTTCGTCCGTAGCGCTTCTCTGGCCCTCGCGACGAGGCGCCTGACCGCATCGTCCGTTGGCTCTGCCAGGGCTTCGTAGGGGCACCAGCGCAGCTCGATCTGCTCCGCGCTGACGGCGTGCACGGCGTCCGGCGGTGCAATGGCGAGGAACTGCACGTCGAGGTGGTATCGGGCCTGAGGGCTGCAGGGCGCCGGATGCCTGTCGAGCGCCAGCGGCAGCTCGGACCACAGTTGCAGGCCATCGATACCGCTCTCTTCCGTCGCCTCGCGCATTGCTGCCGCCGCGATTGTCCCGTCGCCGTCTTCGATGTGACCGCCCATCTGCAGCCAAAGCTTTGCCTTGGCATGCAGTCCCAGCAGGACACGCTCTTCGGTTGGATCGACGACGATGGCGCTGGCGGTGAGGTGGTCCGGCAGGCATTCGCGTCGCGTACCGTCTGGATGCGCCGCCAGATGCTCGAGGTAATCCCGACGCAGCGCCTGCTGGTAGGGGTCCGGAGAAGCGTAGGCGGTGAGCAGGCGGACAGCGTCCGCATGGTCTTGCACCGGCTCTAGACGCTTTCGGGTGTGAAGTCGCTCTCGATGGCCTGGTGGCCGCCGTTTTCTGTGTAGGCCTCGCTGCGATTGAGCCCGAGCTTCTCCAGCACCGGCGAGTCAGAGATCGAGAACAAGATAGCGTCTTCCTTAGCCGAGGTGTTGTGATGCTCTCGCAGCGCCCATGACGGCAGCACGATGACGTCGCCCTTGCCCCAGGCGAACCGCACGCCATCGATGATCGTCTCGCCCTGCCCGCGCTCGACGTAGTAGACCGCGCTGCCGGTCTCGCGCTTCGCCTGCAGCTTCTCGCCGGCACGAATCAGCTGGATGTAGCAGGCCATGGTCGGCAGCACGGACCCACCCGTCTGCGGGTGTGTGTATTCGAGACGAATGCCCTCGTGTGGGTCGCCGTCGTGGTCCTGCATCGCCATCAGCGCCGCATGGGCGTTCTCCCACGAATAGATCAGGAGCGGTGACGAGAGCGGCTTCTCGTGCACCCACGTCGGCGAGAGGCTGGCGTGGCCGTGCAGCTTCTCGGAGTCGTTGTGGGGCCTGGTCAGCGGCACCTGGGCGGTCTCGTAGAGCTGGAAGAAGACCGACTCCAGCGACTTGATCAGCGGCATGTCGAGTCCGTCGAACCAGACCACGCGCTCGTCCGTCTCGTTGCCGTGGTCGTGCCAGGTCCAGCTCGGCGTCAGGACGAGGTCGCCCGGCTTCATATAGACGCGCTCGCCGTCGACGGCCGTATAGGCACCGGAGCCTTCGATGATGAACCGAATCGCCACGGGCGTGTGTCGATGCGCCCGGGCCGTCTCACCGGGCAGCAGCATCTGGATGGCGCCGAGCAGGCTGTTCGTCGTCGCCCAACGACCTTCCAGTCCCGGGTTGAACAGCTGCAGCGCCCGGCGCTCGTCACCGATCGGTACCACCTCGCCCGATTGCTGGATGATCGACTCAAACAGGGACCACTTCCACTGGTAGGCGATCAT
The DNA here is from genome assembly GCA_963731765.1 of uncultured Chloroflexia bacterium. Taxonomy (GTDB): domain Bacteria; phylum Chloroflexota; class Dehalococcoidia; order DSTF01; family WHTK01; genus WHTK01. The sequence continues at coordinate 14,285 of CAVSWS010000013.1, read as the reverse complement.
CTTCGGCTGCGGTTGCGGCGTCATCTCGCTCGCCAGCTCCCACAGGCCGTACATGTGGTTGGCATGCATGCGCTCGTGGAAGGCTTCGGGGGAGATCTGGCTCTTCGTCTCGGCGTTCATGGTACGTCTCCTGCGATGATTGCCCCGATGATACGCCCCGAGCTCACAGTTGGCAGTGGTCAGTTATCAGTTTTCCGCGAAGCGCGAGGGGTTGCACCATATGCCCCAGGCCGACGTTCGACCAGCTGTAATTTCTCGATGCGAGATGCTAGCATCAGATGCATGATGAAGCGCACAACAGTCTCAGCCGACCCCGACGATCTGGCCACTCTGGAATACGAAGCCAAGCGGCGCGGCGTTTCGTTGACTCACGTCTTGCGCGAAGCGGTCGCTGAGTACGCCGCGGAGGTCCGCTCGTCGCACCTGCCGAGCTTCGGAATCGCGCGTGGTGGACCCGACCTTTCGCAGTTAACAGTCGACGATGAGGTTTCGCCCATCGTGGATCAGTCTGCCCAGCGCGAGGACTGATGGCGCTGATCCTCGACACCGGCGTGACCGTGGCTTTGCTCAATAGCACAGATCGATATCACGATGCGTGCGTGCGGCTGGTCACGAGCGTCCGGGAACCGCTCGTGGTGCCCGCCGCGACTCTTGTTGAGATTGATTACTGGGTGCGGAAAATCCTGGGCGCCCAGGCCTGGCAGACCTTTGTGACGGAAGTTTCCGATGGCGCTTACCGGCTGGAACCCACCACGGAAGTGGACCTGGCTCGCTCCGCAGAACTGGAGCTGCAATACGCAGACCTGGGGCTCGGCTTTGTGGACGCCACCGTGATAGCCCTCTGTGAACGCCTGCGCGAACCCAAAGTAGCGACCATTGACCGGCGGGACTTCTCTGTGGTCGTACCGCGCCACGTCCCCTCGCTGGAGCTGCTCCCGACGCTCCCAACCGACAACTGATGACGGACAACTGACGACTCGCTAGACTCCCTACATGCTCGAAACCACCATCGTCGGCAGCCTCCCGAAGCCTTCCTGGCTCTCCGATCCCTCCGAAGCCCTGCGTGCCCCTTGGCGCCTTGAAGGCGACGAGCTGCGAGAGGCCCAGGACGATGCCGTCCGCCTCGCCATCCTCGACCAGGAGGAAGCCGGCCTCGATATCGTCTGCGACGGTGAGATGCGACGCCGTCACTACATCTGGGGCTTCCTGGAAGGGCTGACGAACATCGATACCGCCAACCTGGGACGGCGCGTAGGCTATCGCGGCGCCCGCTACGGCGAGTCGGCGCAGGTGCCGCGCATCGTCGGCGATGTCGAGCATCCAGAGCCTGTGTTCCTGGAGGGGTTGAAGTACGCCCGCGCTCGCACGGACAAGACGCTCAAGGTGACGCTGCCCGGCCCGATGACGATCTGGGACAGCACCCTGGACGAGCATTACGGCTGGGGCGAAAAGGAGATGGCGCTGCATTTCGCCGCCATTGTCAACGCCGAAGCGCTCGCCCTTCAGGCTGCCGGCGCCGACGTCATCCAGTTCGACGAGCCGACATTCAATGTTTATGTCGACAAGGTGGGCGACTGGGGCATCGAGGTCCTGGAGCGCGCAATGCAGGGCGTGACAGTGAAGAAGTGCGTCCACATCTGCTACGGCTACGGCGTCGAAGGCGTGCTGCGGTGGAAGACGCAGAACACGGAGTGGGGCCACTACGGCATCACGCTGCCGTTGCTGGCGCAATCGAGCGTGGACCAGGTCTCCGTCGAGTGCGCTGCCTCGGGCGTGGACGTTTCGGTGCTCTCGGCCCTCCACGGCAAAGACGTGCTGGTCGGTGTAATCGACGTCGGCACGGAAGTCGTCGAGTCGCCCGAAGTCGTGGCGGAGCGCATTCGGGCCGCCTTGCCCTACGTCTCGCCGGAGCACCTCTACCCCTGCACGGACTGCGGCATGGTGCCGCGCTCTCGCGCCGCGGCGATGGGCAAGATGCGCGCTCTGGCCGCCGGTGCCGCCATCGTCCGCCGCGAGCAAGGCAACGCGTAGCACGACCCTGCCAACGATTACTGAACTGCAACTGAATTCTGGCCTCGCTTAACGCGCTGGTTCCATGGAAAGGGCGATGCTGCTCTTACCCTGAAAAGGAGGGCACTCAATATGACGATGGACCGAGCGAAGGGCGCCGCAAAGGACGCCGCGGGTAAGGCAAAAGAGAAGTACGGCGAGGCCACGGGCGACGAAGAGAAGCGCGAAGAAGGTCAGGCCGACCAGATGGAAGGCAAGGCCCAGGGCGCAATGGGCAAGGCAAAAGAGAAGGCCGACGACATCAAGAAGAAGGTCACTTAGTCCTTCAACACCTGACACCTCGTACGTACGGGCGGGCTCTTGTGAGCCCGCCCGTTCCTTTTGCGCACAGGAAGTTGTGTTTCAGCGCCGCGATGTTCCCAAGAGGAGTAGACTCGGGCACGAAACTTGCACTTCCGTACAGCAGGAGGAGACAGCGATGGTTACCACGGCACGCCCATTCGTCGATGCAGAGCCGGAGGAGGTAGGGCTTTCGTCAGCCCGACTCGAGAACGTGACGCGCGTCGTGCATCGCGCCGTCGATGAGGGGCACATTCCCGGCGGCATGACCCTGGTGGGCCGTCGAGGCAAGGTCGCCTACTTCGACAGCTACGGCAGCATGGACATGGAGGCCGGAAAGACGCTGTCGGACGACGCGATCTTCCGCATCTACTCCATGACGAAGCCCATCGTCAGCGTCGCCCTCATGACCCTGTACGAAGAAGGCCTCTTCCAGATCGACGAGCCCGTCTCGAAGTACATCCCGGCGTTCAAGGGGATGAAGGTATTCGCGGGCGGCACAGCAGAATCGCCGATCCTGCGGGACCCGGAGCGCGAGGTGACGATTCGGGATGTCCTGGGCCACACGTCAGGTCTCGGACGCGGGCGCGGCGACGACCACCCGGTACACCAGATGTATCGCGACACCAACCTGCCTCACTCGGGAGGACACGAGGGTAACCTCGAGGCCGCCATGGAGACCCTGGGCACGATCCCGCTCCTGTTCGACCCGGGCACGCACTGGTTCTACAGCATCGCCACGAACGTCGTCGGTCGCCTCATCGAGGTGCTCTCGGGCCAGAAGCTCGACGCCTTCCTGCGAGAGCGCATTCTTGCGCCGCTCGACATGCCCGACACCGGCTTCGACGTACCGGAATCGCAGTGGAACCGCCTCTCTGCCTGCTATGAGTACGACGCGCACGGCAAGCTGTCGCTGCAGGACGCGCCGGCCACCAGTCACTACCGCCACTCCCACTCTTTCCTGTCGGGGACCGGCGGCATGGTATCGACGATGCATGACTACGCCCGATTCGCCCAGATGCTGGCCAACGGCGGCGAGCTCGAGGGCGCCCGTATCATTGGCCCGCGCACTCTGCAGTACATGGCGAGCAACCACCTGGCCGGCGGCAACGACATGGCGACGATGAGCCTCGGCGGTTACAGCGAGATCTCGCGTTGGGGCCAGGGCTTCGGTCTCGGCTTCTCGGTGCTGATGGACCCCGTTGCGGCGGGCACCGTCGGCACCGTTGGCGAGTTCGGGTGGTCCGGCGCCGCCGGCACGACGTTCTTCATCAGCCCCGGCGAAGAGATGTTCGTGGTCTTCATGACCCAGCTCATGCGCGCCCAACCCCTGCGCCGCGAGCTGCGCACGACGATCTACGGCAGCATCATCGATTAGCGGCAGTTCCCGCCTCGTTTAACGGGTGGGAGCCGGTGGCTCTGGTTGCTAATGCTGATCTGACGTGGGGCGCTTCGGGACGCCGGCATCCGGCGCCGTCGAGCTAGACCGGAGGATGCAGGTCGTGCCAGTCCGTGACCTGTTCGAAGGTGTGCCCGATTCGACAGAGCAACGGCTCCGACAAATGCTTGCCAGCGAACTGCAGGCTCAGAGGCAGTCCTTCGCTGTTCAACCCGCAGGGTAGCGAGATTGTCGGGGCACCACTGAAGTCAAACGGCACGGTGAATCGCTGGAAATGCGCGGCCCGCCTGTCATCCAGGGGCCCGTAGAGAGATGCTTCTGTGACTGGGTACGCGGCGCCGATAGTCGTGGGGCAAGCGAGTACGTCGATACCCACGAATGCATTTCGAAACGCGCCGTTACATTCGTTTCTCATGAATGTCGCCCTGGCATACTCCGCGCCCGTAACTGCAGCGCCCCGGTCAAGCCACTCCTGGAAATACGGACCGTAGTCATCCCTACGAGACGGATAGCTGGCCTCGTGTGCCGCTACAGCCTCCGCGGTGCAAAGGGTTCGCCAGTAGGGCAGGTACGGATCGATGTCCGGCAGGTCGACTTCCACGATTTCTGCCCCCAGACCCTCCATTGTCTTGAGCCCCTCACGGACGGCCGCGACGACTTCCGCATCGACACCACTGGTTGCATAGGATTCGCTCCAGCCGATGCGCAGGCCCTTCACGCCCTCCTCCATGCCTTTCAACATGTCCGGAACAGGGTCGGGAAGCGACGTGAGGTCGTTGGGATCACGGCCGGCAATGGCCTGAAGCAGGATCCCAGCATCGGCTGAGCTCCGGGTGAGAGGACCCACGTGATCTAGAGACTGTCCGAGAGCGTGAACGCCGTAGCGACTGACACGTCCGTAGGTAGGCTTCAGGCCTACCGTGCCGCAGGCGGATGCCGGGAAACGTATCGACCCGCCTGTATCGCTACCGAGCGCGCCAAAACACAAGCCCGCAGCCGTCGCCACGCCTGAGCCGCTCGAGGATGCGCCCGACCACCTGCCAACATTCCAGGGATTCTTCGGGATCTGGAACTCAGGGTGGTATCCGGCCATCGCTCCTTCTGTAAGGTTGAGCTTTCCCAGAATGACGGCGCCAGCCTCGGCCAGCCTGGCGACGACAGTCGCATCGAAGTCGGGAATGAAGTCACGATTGACCTTCGCCCCGCCCATCGTTCGGACGCCCCTGGTATAGCAGAGATCCTTCACCGCCACGGGCACGCCATGGAGCATGCCTCGATAGGTCCCCGACGCTATCTCTTGCTCCGCGGTCTGGGCCTGGGCCATCGCGGACTCAGCCATGAGCGTCGCGTAGCTCATGAGCGTCTGGTCGAGCGCATCGATGCGCTCAAGCATGGCGCGCGTGAGCTCCACCGGCGAAAGCTGTTTCGATTCGAGAAGTGCCGCAACCTCACGAATCGTCTGGAAGTGCAAAGGAGTTTCGGGCATTCAGGAGCTCCTCGTGTCTCGGCATCGATGACGCCATGACTGCCTGCTGGGATCGGAGGACAGGTAGGCCAATCGCGTTACGGCACCGATTATCGACTTCCATCGCCACGCCGGAAAGTGCGCAATTTCGGATACCGGCGCGAGTTTTCTGGGACCAGCAGCGCCGATGAGGTTGCGCAGGCGCTATGCTGATGAATGAAGTTATACGCACCAGCGTCGACTTTAGTTTCATTTGATTTAGGAGACATATTGAATCAGTTGAAGAAATGCGCTTCAGAAGCGTGCTCAACACTCATCGACCCTAACCAGACATTTTGTTCGCGATGCCAGACGAGCACGCGCGGGACAGGCAAGCCGGCACAGAAGGCGCGCTCGACCTACAGGCCGAAGAAGAAGCGGCGCTAGTCCGCAGACATCCACGCCTCTGCCGGCTCGACCGAGCGCCAAAGATCAGCCTGTTGAGTTTCACGCTGCCGACTCACCGGTGACCAGATTGTGGCTTAGCTTCAGGTCGCTGATGCCAGGGCCGACGCGTGCGGACTGACAGGACAGGTCCCATCGCTCCCTTGACGGCGCGACAGCGGCTCGTCGGGCTGGTGAAGGCAACCCATCCCTTCCCGCTGGTCGCCGTAGTCACTCTTACGGGTCTCATCGGCTTGACGACATCCGGCCGGGAAACTGAGAACGGGAAGCTCGCCCTCGTTATCCTCGCCATGTTCCTTTCCCAGCTCACCATCGGGTGGTCAAACGATTACCTGGATCGGCACACCGATGCCATTCACCAGCCCTCCAAGCCACTGGCAGTGGGGCTGGTGGAAGCAAAATGGCTACCGAGGCTGGCATTTCTAGCGTGCCTCGGGTCCTTCGTGGCCGGCGCGCAACTCGGCGCGGTTCCGCTGCTCCTGCTGGTAATCGGAACGGCGTCCGGTTTGGCCTACAACCTGGGCATCAAGAATACGAACGTGAGTTGGTTGCCCTACGTCGTGGCCTTCGCCGTCCTGCCTCCCTTTGTCTGGTCGGCACTTCACAGCTTCCGAAACGAGTTCGTGTGGCTCTATGTGGTCGCGACACCCCTGACGATCGCCGTGCACGTGGCAAATAGTCTGCCTGACGCCGCCACAGACCAGGCATCCGGGCGTGCAGGAATCGTCACCAGTCTGAGCCCATCTGCGGGTCTCGCCCTACTCGCCATAGCTCTGCTGGCATCTCCGCTCCTCCTGGGTCTTTCCGCTCTCTTTATTAGCTTCGTCCATCTCTGGCCGGTACTGGGCGGCGCTGTTGCATACGGGGTGCTTGTGAGCGGCGCGGCTGCCTGCTACCTGCAACGGCGCCCGGATCTCGCCTTCAAGTTCATCTCCATTGCCGGTGTGATCTTCACGGTTGGATTCCTGGCGAGTGTCTAAATAAGCTCACAGCCTCTCGACGAAGTCCGAAAGCCAATGCCGGCGCCTTGCTTGCCCTATGCTGGTGGCTAACGTGGAAAAGGTTCGGATCGTATCGGCCGCCGCCACCCACCCTGAGACTCGAGTACGCCAGGATGCTGCGGCAGCGCGCGTTGCCGCATTGGTCGGCAATCGTCGACGGGTCGAGGCCCTGGCGCGCGGCAGCCAGATCGAGAGCCGTGCCAGCGTTCTGCCACCGGAGCAAATCGAGGCACTCGGTTCCATCGAGGAACGAAACGCGATCTACGAAACGGAGGCGCCGCGTCTTGCACAGGCCGCCGCCGAAGCGCTCCGAACCGACTTCGGCGAGGTTTCTTTTCTAGTCACGTCATCCTGCACCGGATACATGGTGCCCGGCCTGGACGTCGACCTCGCATCGCGACTCAAACTGAACCCCCGGACAGGCCGCCTGCCTATCACGGAGGCGGGGTGCGCCGGCGGCATCGTGGCACTGGCGAGGAGCGTTGAACGACTACAGTCGCGACCTGCGTCGGCGCTCGTTGTGGCGGTGGAGCTCTGTTCGCTGGCATTCCATCCAGACGCACAGGAAGGCAACCTCACTTCGGCGCTGATTTTCGGCGACGGCGCGGGAGCTGTCCTTCTACAGAGCGGTAATCCGACGGTCGAAGGCGTCGAAGTTGTCGACAGCTCCTCATTTCTCGTTCCGTGCTCGGCAGACGTCCTGGGGTTCCGTCTGACAAACGAGGGTTTCTACCCCATCCTGGCTCGAAGCCTCGTTGAGCGATTGCCGGGACCGACGCTTGATGCGGTAGAAGAACTCCTGGCAAAACACGACCTATCCCGGAAGGATGTGAACTTCTGGCTGATCCATCCCGGTGGGCCTCGGGTGCTGTCCGCGTTGCAGAACGGGTTCGCGATAGAGCCGGATTCGCTCCGCTGGTCATGGCAGACTTTGCGGGAATTCGGCAACACGTCTTCGGCGGCGATCATCGAGGTACTCGCTCGTTACCTCGATGATCCGGAAGCGCCGAAGGGGTGGGGAGTTGCGCTTGCGTTCGGCCCGGGCATCTCAATCGAGATGCTTCTATTGCATCGATGCTAGTGCGTCTCCTGTGCTGCGCGGGAATGGCGGCAGCGCGACTCGTTGAGCTTGCCTACTCCCGCCGCAATCTGCAGGCTTCCGGCGAAACGAGGGAAGGCACCGCCAGCCGGGTAACTTTCCCGGCCATCGTCCTCGTGCATTCGGCCGTGATTGGCGGCACTGCCATCCGGGGCGGGCGACCGCGTTGGCCATGGCTGTGGGCACTCCTCGCGGTGCAACCTCTTGCGCCTGTGGGTACTCCTGACCCTGCGTCATCGGTGGAACGCCCGGGGTTCTGTAGCACGGGACTTGCAGGTCGCGAGAGACGGCCCTTATGCGTTTGTGCGGCACCCCAATTACGCGGTGGTCGTCATCGAGCTCCTTGCCCTACCGATGGCTTTTGGTTTGCGACGTCTGGCCTTCTCCGCCAGCCTGATCAACGCCGCGCTGTTGACGCTTCGAATCCGGGACGAGGAGCGGCTGCTCGAGGAATTGCCGGGCTATCTTGAGCACTTCGCGGACAAGCCTCGATTCGTACCCCTGCCGCGCTTCAGATGCCGAACAGCAGACAACGCAGGTCCTGATGGTTCAGGGCGGACAGGCCGCTTACCCCGGCATTGATCTTGAGTATCTTCTCGAAGGTTGCCGGCCGCTTGCTCAGATTGCGCAAGACGTATCGCCCAACCGTTGGGTGTGAGGCCATGAAGAGACTGACGCGAGCCAGGAGGTTGGAGTTGCGAGCGAGTCCGCTTCTGGCGCGTTCATAACGGCCGAAATGACGGGTGCTCCCGCTCTGCAGGTACTGGTGTACGGCGTCCGCTGCCAGCTTCGAGGTGATCAGGGCAAGAGACATGCCTTCGCCCGAGATGCCATCGAAGAACCCGGCCGCATCACCTGCCAGCAACAGGTTGTCGCTCCAGTCACGGCGGGCTTTCGCAGGAAAAGGCCCGGCCGCCAGCGGTGAGTCCAGTAACCTGGCGCCGTACGGCAGGACCCGACTGTCGTGGATGATCGCTTCAAAGGAATGCTCGAGGTTGCCGGACAGCGTCCTGGCGCGGGACTTTCCAACCAGGAGGGCGACGTTCAGCGTCCTGTGCCCGACGGGCGTCAGATAAATCTCGTGCCCATCGCGCATGTAAATCTGCACTTGCGAAGCGGTCTCTTCGCGCAAGCCGTAGTGGGCGCTGACGCCGTAACGCTGAGTGCCGGCTCGGGCGTCAAGTCCGGCGACGCGCCGCATGCGGGACCGCAGTCCGTCGGCCAGCACGATGGCCCTGGCCTCGAAATCGCCGTGACTGGTGCGCACGCCTGTGAAGCGAGCCCCCGACCGGATCAGGTCGACTGCCGTGACGCCTAAAGTTACCTCGACGCCATCTCGTCGAGCCGCATCCATAAGGGCAGCATCCAGGAACTCTCGCTGAATACCGATTGCCGGATGGCGCTGAGACCCGATGGGAGCCTCGACAGACACGTCACCTAGCTGCAGTCGCAGCGAATCCAGGGGCCGGGCGTGCTCGAGCACGCGATCAAGAATGCCCAGATCCTCGAGCGCCTCGACGCCTCGGGGAAACAGTCCCTCTCCGCATGCCTTGCGCCTCGGGAACTCCGCCCGATCAATAACCTGTACGGCCAGGCCCAGGCGCGCCAGATGAATAGCGGTCGAAGCACCGGCCAAGCTTCCCCCGACGACCACCACGTCTTTCACCGCCCAAGCGTAGCCGTTGCCGCGACGTCCCGGCAGCGCTGAGTCGAAGGACTACGATGAGGACATTCGTCTCAGAGACATCCGGCACAGACGCCGGTAAGATTGAGCAGATTCCGTATCATTGACGCAGAGGTCGAACGATCAGTCGGCTCGGGAGGCGTCACATAGCTGGCTCCACTACGACTACGCTACTCGTCATCGACGATGACGCTCGCTTTCGGAGCGCCATTCGGCGTGCCCTCCAGCTAGACGGCTTCGAAGTCTCTCTGGCGAAAGACGCATCTCAAGCACTGAGTTCTCTGGAACAAGAAGAGCCTGATCTGATCATCCTCGATGTCATGATGCCGGGACTGGATGGCGTCCACCTTAGCCGCATCATTCGAGACCGCCATAACATACCCATCCTTATGCTGACCGCGCTCGATGGCATTCCCGATCGCGTCGCCGGCCTGGAGGCGGGTGCCGATGATTACATGACGAAGCCGTTCGCCACGGAGGAGCTCATCGCCCGGATTCACGCCCTGCTCCGGCGTTCGCTCCCCGAGTCGAAGAAGAACAACCGGCTTGCGTACGTTGACGTCACCCTGGATACCCGGCTATGGGAAGCACGCAGGGCCGGCGAGCCTCTGGACCTGACTTCCAAGGAGTTCCGTCTTCTGGAGTGTTTCTTGCGTTCACCAGAACAAGTGATGAGCCGGGACGACCTCCTCCTCGCCGTTTGGACAATTGACGAGCGGGTGGAATCTAACGTCGTCGATGTCCACATCGCCAGCCTCCGGCGCAAGCTCGAAGCGAATGGGCGAGCGCGCTTGCTTCAGACGATTCGGAACGTGGGCTACATCCTGCGTGAGCTTCCATGAGCCTCCGCCTCAGGCTAACGCTCGCCTACCTGATGCTTCTTGCCCCCGTGCTCGTAATGTTCAGCGTTGTTGTCTACGTTATTGCGTCTCATCGCATCTACGGCGCCGTCGACGATGGTCTGGCAAATCGAATGACCAGCATCGGACCGCTGCTACCAAACGATCACGCTCTCGGCCCCGCCGATATTCAGACAGCACTGCCTCTACTCGATCAGGCGAGCACCACGGGATTTAGCTTCACCATTCTCGATGTCAACGGCGCTCACCTGTACGAGTCGCCGGAAGCAGGCCATGACATTCCGGCCTCCAACTTGAAGCCGGGCGACCTTCAGTTGAGTCCTCGCAACGCCCCCGGCAGGGACACACGGTATTCCTATCAGGCGTTGACCGCTCCTGATGGATCGACGCTGGGATTCATCGGTGCTGCCGTGTCGCTGGAGCCAACGGACGACGCGCTACACGAACTCATCGGCGTATTCGTGGTCGGCGGCATCCTCATGATACTGATCACCGGCATCCCTACCTACGTCATCGCCGGGCGTGCGCTGCAGCCTATCGACGACCTGTCGATGCTAGCCCGGGACATCGAAGAAACGGCCGATTTCCGCCGCCGCCTCTCCGACAAGGGCCTTCGCGGCGAGGTGGCGGAGCTCATTCGCACATTCAACGCCATGATCGCTCGTGTCGAGACAATGCTGGACACACAGCGCAGATTCTTCGCCGACTCCTCGCACGAAATGCGACGCCCCTTGACCATCTTTCGGACCAATCTGGACGTAATCCAAAACGCGCGTTTGCCCGAAGACGAACGGGATGCCTGTCTGGACGAGATGCGTATCGAGGCCACGGCGATGAGCGATCTTGTGTCCAACCTACTGCTCCTCTCCCGCGGCACCACCGAACCAGTTCGCCGAGATCCTACTGACCTTTCGGAGCTGTGCGCCTCCACGGTCCGGACCGTCGCCAGGAACGACTCAGATCACAAGTATTCGACGGATATTGAGCCGGGTGTTTCTATCCAAGGAGAAGGTGAAGGCATCACCCACATGCTCGAGAACCTCCTCGAAAATGCCGCACAAAATGCGCCTTCCCGCACAAACATCAGTCTCTCTCTCCGACGAGAAGCGAACGAGGCCGTCATTCGGATAGCCGATGAGGGAACCGGCATTCCGCCTGAGGAACAGGAACACGTTTTCGAGCGCTTCTTCCGGGGAAGGAATGCCCGCGAGAACCGCTCTGAGGGTGCCGGACTCGGCCTGTCTATCGTCACACATGTCGCCGAAGGTCACGGAGGAAGCGTCAGGCTCATCTCTTCCGATGACAAGGGAAGCTGCTTCGAGGTGCGCCTTCCGGCCGAAGTCGCTCGCCCGGAGAAGAGCCTCCAGACAACTTAACTGCAACTTTCCTCCTGCTTCACGTTGGCTTCATGAATCGTGAGCCTCCGGCTGGTCATCATGACGCTGGAGGTGCATTGATATGCGAGTACCGGCGGCCAGCATCTATTTCCCGGACGAGGACCGGGCAAGAATCCTCGCGCAAATTGATGCGTGTCTGAGCACCGGGCAACTAACCCTGGGGAAGCATGGGCAAGCCTTCGAAGCAGACTTCGCAGAGGTCTGCGGGACCCAATACGCCGTCGCGGTCAACAGCGGGACGAGCGCCCTCGAGATCATCCTGCGCGCCATCGGTGTCGAGAGCCGTGAGGTCGTCGTGCCCGCCAACACCTTCTATGCGACGGCGGGCGCGGTCGTTCACGCAGGTGGCATTCCAAGATTCGCCGACTGCGAAGCCGGCTCCTTTGCCCTCGATGTCGAGTCGCTCCGCAGTTCCATCACGCCCGCCACCGCAGCCGTCATGGTTGTCCACATCGGGGGCTTGATCACGCCGGACCTCCCCGAGATCCAGGAGATCTGCGACCGCGCCGGCGTCCCTCTCATCGAGGACGCCGCCCATGCCCACGGCAGTACACTCGGGGGCCGGTCGGCCGGCTCCTTCGGGCTGGCAGGTGCATTCTCCTTCTATCCCACCAAAGTGATGACCAGCGCCGAAGGCGGCATGATCGTCACCAATGACGAAGCCCTCTACCGAGAAGCCCTGATCTATCGGGATCAGGGCAAGGAAGGCTTCACGACCAACTTCCACGTCCGGCTTGGTCACAACTGGCGCATGAGCGAGCTCCACGCCATCGTTGGTCACACGCAGCTCGGACGCCTGGCCGAGTTCGTCGACCGGCGCAACGAGATTGCCGCCATCTACGATGAAGCCCTCGCTCGCGTAGGCGGCCCTCTGAAGCCGCTTCTGCCCGCCGCAGATTGCCGGTCCTCCTACTACAAGTACATCGCCATGTTGGAAGACATCGACCGCGCATCGCTCAAGAAGCTCATGCGAGAGCGATATGAGGTGGCGCTGAGTGGTGAGGTCTACGAGACGCCCTGCCACCTCCAGCCGGTGTTTGCACCGTACTTCGATGGCCCCCTGCCCGGCGCCGAGGCAATCTGCGCCAACCACGTCTGCCTCCCCATCTCCGCCACCATGACGCCGGATGACGCCCGTTACGTGGTCGACTCGCTGGCCGCCTGCTGCGAGCAGCTTTCGGCGGAGGTGGTCTCGTGAGGCTGGCAGTTACAGGTGGTTCCGGTTTCATCGGCTCCCACGTGGTGGACGCGCTGGTAAATGCCGGGCACGACGTCGTCGTGATCGACCAGACGAAGCCATACCGGCCGGACGTCGAGCATCGCGCGATCGATCTCATGGACCTCGACGCGCTGGTAGACGCCACCAGGGACGTCAGCTTTATCTTTCACCTCGCCGCGTATGCAGATGTGAATGAGGTCGATAAAGCGCCGCTGGACGCGCTCGATCTAAACGTGGGCGGCACCCTCCGCGTGCTGGAAGCGGCCCGGCTGAACAACCTCCAGCGTGTGGTGCTCGCCAGCACGGTCTGGGTCTACTCGTCTGTCGCTGCAGGAGACAGGGCGACGGTAGATGAAACTGCCGAAATCGCCATCGACGCTGAGCGTCATCTCTACACGTCGACAAAGCTGGCGGCAGAGTTGCTTTGCCATGACTACTCACACAAGCACGGCGTGCCCTTCACGGTCCTGCGCTACGGCATCCCCTACGGCCCTCGCATGCGGCCCTCGCTGGTGATCCCGATTTTCTACAGGAAGGCGATTTCAGGCGAACCGCTCACCCTGACAGGCGATGGCAAGCAGCACCGCAAGTTCGTCTACGTCGAAGACCTCGCACGGGCGCATGTCCTCGCGCTGTCGGACGATGCACGAAATCAGACCTTCAACCTGGACGGAACTGAAAAGGTCACGATCAAGCAGATCGCCGAGACGATCCTCGAGCTCACAGGCTCAACCCAGCCGATCCAGTACGTACCTGCGCGCGCCGGCGACTATGGTGGCGCCGAAGTCTCAAGCGACCTCGCCTTGCAGGTCCTGGGCTGGCAACCGGAGACGAGCTTTGAGGTGGGTCTTGGAAAGACCGTGCACTGGCTCAGTCAGGCCTACGCGGCGGTCAAATGACGACCTCGCTGGCGGCCGACCCCAGACTCTACCGCCGACGCGGCCGCACAGACGCGTTGCCGTTGTCCCTGCTTACAACGAGGAGACAACCATCGTCGGCGTCCTGGAACGGCTCGAACCGCTGGCCGACGAGGTCATCGTCGTTGATGACGGCTCGGTCGACCGGACGAGGGAGGTCACGCTTGCCTGGGCAGAAGGGCGCCCCAACGTAAAGCTTATGTGCTTCAACCAGAACCAGGGCGTGTCGGCTGCCTACTACCGCGCCTTCCAGGAGCTTCGTCGCCGCGTCGATGCCGGCCTACTGGACCCCGACGACCTCGTCCTGACTGTCGACGCCGACGGCCAGAGCGACCCCGAGGAAGTCGATGAGCTGGTCGAGTACCTGACGGACAACCGTCTGGACACCCTGATCGCCCGCCGAGACCTGTCGAACTACACGCTGTACAAGAAGACCGGCAACTTCATTATG
>CAVSWS010000012.1:0-18469 GCA_963731765.1 uncultured Chloroflexia bacterium | reverse complement strand
ATAAGACCGTTCGGCGTGACGATATGAGCGTGTATTGTCCACGATTCATGTGCCTGGCTCAGACCCGTCGAGGGCGTCAGCCTGAGGCGGCAGAGCGCATCGAGAACGCTCCCGCGACCTACACCGAAGCAGCCTGAACCACTACTCGCGAGTCGGGGATGGCGTCAGCCCGCGGCCGCCCGCAAGCCAGGCAACGACTCCACCCATTTCGACCGCCAGATAGACGATGACGTCGGCGCGGCTCATGCTCACCGCGCCCTGCAGCCAGGGTCGCATCAACGAGGCGCCATCGTGCCCCGAAACGTAAAGGTCCGCGACGGCAAGAACGATCGTAGCAATGAAGCCCGAAGCGAGGGCGCCGGCGAGTACGGCGGCAGCCTTAGTTACGCGACGCCCGAATGTACTCCTCATGACAGAAGAATATGCCTCGGCAACGCGAAGTTAGCGACATAATACGTTTCCTGAAGATTTTCTTTTCAAAATCTCGTCCAGAGGCCTTGATCGCTAGGGACTCGTCGGTACATGATTCTGCGTCGCTGGTGCTCTTTCGTATCAGCACAGCCCCGTCCCTCCCGCAGCATCGTCCCCCGCGCGTGTTCATGAAGGCACGGAGGCCTACTGTGCGGAAGCTTGTTGCTCTTTTGGTCGCCCTTGTCGGAGTCGCCGGCGCGCTCACCCTCACGGCGAACGCCGATGACAGTCACACCGTCAACGCAACCGTCTCGCCTATGTTCATCGGTGTCACCGTGTCGCCCTCGGATCTCGATTATGGTTCGCTGCAGCCAGGCGACACGATGAAGCTGCCCAGCCCAGATCACTTCACCGTGACGAATGCCGGTACAGAGAATGTGGACCTTGATATTCGTGGCACCGACACGGCCGACTGGACCCTCGGCACCACGCCTGACGTCGACCAGTACGTCGAGTGGTTCGGTACGAGCAGTGGCAGTCACACCGAATAATCGCTGACGACCACCGATCAGACTCTCTGGAGCGACCTCGCGGCAAGCGAATCCAATCCCGGTGCCATCGATGTCTACCTCATGCTGGACATGCCGACGACTACCACCAGCTACGCCACCCAGAACGCCGCGGTGACTATCGTCGCCAGCCAGCACTAACGCTCCGAAATGCCTGGCGTGAAGAGCATGCGTGGGCTGGTTCTTGCCCTATTCGGAACGATGGCCCTGATGACCGGCGCCGCCCTGGCGGCGCCGGGCGTCGGCGTCAACCTCGGTAGCATCACCGTCAACGAAGCGCTGAAGCCCGGCGGCTCCTACACGCTGCCGGCCATCGGTGTCATCAACACCGGCGACGAAGCCCGCGTCTACGAAGTGTCAGTGCAGGGCATCGAGGGAGCCCGGCAGCCGGACGCCGACTGGTTTCACTTCGACCCGGCGCAGTTCGCCCTCAATCCCGGAGACACACGAGACGTCGATATCCGACTCGTGTTGCCCACCGGCACGTCCTCGGGCGATTACGCCGCCCACCTCGAAGCGCATCCCGTGAACACGGGAGGCCAGTCCGTCGGCATCGCCGTCGCGACGAAGCTCTCGTTCCATGTGCAACCCGCGAGCTGGCTCGACGCCCAGCGAGAGCGCTTCAATCGCTGGCTGGACGAGAGCACGCCATGGAGCTATCTCGCCGCCGGTGGCCTGGTCGTGGCCTTCCTGGCAACGAAAGCCCGCAAGCTGCCCTTCCGCCTCCGTCTGGAGCGTCGTTAGCGCCGATGGCCCTGACGTCTCGCATTGCAGTTCCATAAAGCAGGTTCCCCTTGCTGCTATCGTGGATCCACCCCACCGGACGCGACCCGACGTTCGCCAAGGAGTTCCATGCGTATTCCAGCCCCTTCCCTACTCCAGAGAATCCTGCCCTCCGGGCGCCATCTTCGTTTCGCCGTGCTGGCGGGTGGCATCGCCATGATTAGCGTCGCGGCCGTTGCCTGCGGTGGCGATGACGACGATTCGAGTGCTACTCAGACGACCGGTGGGGTTGCTACCGCCACGGCTACGACAGCTGCAACCAGCCCCGCGACGACCTCTACGGTCGCCGCCGTCGGCACCCTTGTCCCCTTCGACACCCCTACACCATCCCCGACGACGTCGGCTAGCACCGGCGCCACACAGGATGTGGTCGAGATGGTGAACATGGCGCCCTGCGGCGACAAGACCTACTTCCAGGAGCAGGTCCTGCCCAACGACGTGCACGCCATTACATACAAGGACGTACCGGAAGGCACGCCGATTCTCTTCCCGTTCAAGGAAGGCGACCTGCGGACGGCGGATGCCCGTGCCGGCGCCATCTTGCTGGTTTACGACGTTCCGGATGTAGGCGTCTTCAGCATCCAAGCCTCCGGCCCGGAGTCGCTTGATCGCACCGCAAGACACGTTACGCAGGGCGAAGTGATCGGTCACTTTGGTGGCGTCTTTGGTAAGGAAGATACGGATGTGTTCCAGGGATACCAGCTATTCGCATACGCCGCCAGGGAAGAGCTGGTAAAGGTCGATGGTCAGCTGCATGGCGATGTAGGCCTCGACCCACAGATCGTGGGTTGCCTCCAGCTCCCTTGACGAGTCGGCGAGCTCGGCCGTCTGCGTTGACTATCATTAGAGCAGACGGCGCTGAGGGGAGGACTTCGGCATGGCGCGGACTCTACTGGGTCTGACGGCACTCGGCTTACTGGTCGTTACGGCGGTCCTCGGTGCGATGCGACCGTCTCCGGTGTACGCCCTGGACTGCAAGACGTTCCTCGTGCAATCCGTGGCTCAGGCATACCTCCGCAACGAAGACGCCGACCTCGATCAACTTGATGGCCCGAACGACAACGGCATCGCCTGCGAGGAGTTGCAGTGTCCCTGCGACACCACACCGATCCCTGCCTTCATCGGTGACTACCCACCCCCGACGCCAACGCCTCGAGCGATAGCAACCTCGGCCCCGGCATCAGGTAGCGACGCAGTGCCGACGCCCACGGGCGTGCCTCTCGCGACTATCGTGGCTGCCAACCTCACCTCCACAGCCGTCGCATTGCAACCAGGTCCCGCGACAAGTACGTCTGTGCCTGCCGCCACGAGCTTCATTACGCCGCCGTCAACCGGTGATGCCGGATTGGCCGCGCCCTGATGCACATACGAATCCAGATCGGGATTACCGGATTCTTTGGCTAGGGGTCGATTCTGATTGACCTTGGCGTCTCATTCCACCCTATAGTGTCTCGATGCGTTCTGTGTTGCCGGAGTGGTTTTCAGACATACCGCTGAATTTGGTTAACCAGAGCGGGTCAGCCTGCGTTCTAGCAGTCGAGGGGAAGCCTGTTCAGGCTTCCTCAGGCTTGTTTTGGGCATAATATCGCGGTTGCGATTGTACTGGCGTCAGCTAGGGGGTCATCAAACTCGATGAGAAATGGAGTGTTATGGCTCTCCCTCGTGCTCGTGGCGATATCACTCGCCTTGGTCGGAATGCCGGGCCAAACACAAACAGCTGAAGCTCAGAGTGGCGACATCTGCAAGATCACGACTTGGGACTCGACTGGCCATGTCCTGAACGAAGGCGATACGGTGGGCGGCGACGGCTCCGTTTACGTCCTCTTCCGAGTCGAGGACGATGCCTTCGGATTCCTGTTTGACTTTCTCAACGGACCGGCCCAGGAGCTCGTTCAGCCCGTCCGCGATCAGATTGACGCCCTGAACACCCAGTTGGCAGACCTCGTCGCTTCGAGTGACTGGACGGGTCTCAACTTGCCCTCTTACGACGAAAACACAACGTCTGACCAAATCTGGTCAGATCTCCAGGACATCAAGTCGGATCCTGACTACACCAATCCGGCCAGCGCCGACTACGACGATCTGCACGCGGCGAGCACGCTGCTCGACCAGGCGTATCAGATAGTTGTGGAGAAGGAAGCGGACGAAGAGGTCTTGCGAGAAATCGAAAACGCCCTCAAGGGCTTCGTCGATGTCGACCTCGTCCGGCTCGATTCGCAGACGGGTTCTGCCCGCATTACGAGTCATGCAGAGGTCACTAATTTCACCTGGGTGAAGCCCGCGGTTGCACACCTGCTTGTCAATCCGCCGAGCGAGAGTCACTACGTCGACCACATGTTCCCGGCCTGGTTCACAGACCCCGATGGTAACGACCTCGATAGCATCAGCGCCTGGTTGACGCAGGTCGCCGGTATCCCGGCACCGGTAGCAGATGCAGCCAACGTCTGTGGTACTCCGATGGATGATGGATGGGGCTTCGTTGACCTCAAGTGCCTGGATCCGGGCAGCTTCCGCATCGACATCATTCCGCACGACACCTGGGACAACAGCGAGATGCTATTCGGCAGCCGAGACCTAGTCTGTCCCGGCGCCGTCGACACTGCGACCATTTCCGTCGATCCCAATCATCTCGAAGTGCATCCGGTCGGCACGAATAGCAGCCGCTCCATCATCTCCGTGACGACCTATGACGCCAATGGCGACAACATTGATGGCGCCGAAGTGCGCTTCATTACCGACAACTGCGTCTTCGTCAACCCGCTCGCCGGTGCCCAGTACGACACTGGCATGTCGCCTGTCGAGGGCGGCAAAGTCGTGAGCTTGTGGAGCGATACGGACACTGTCGCGGATGCCAATTTCTTGACGGCTCACCCACTGCAAAAGGAAGCCGGCACCGCTGAGGTCGCCTTGGACTGCTCGCTCGGCACGCCCGGCACGGCTTCGATCACCGCTGTTGTGCCGCGCAATGGCGCTGACATCGAGCTCAAGGCAACCATCGACGTCGTAGGCCCCACCGCTCCCACCGGCCTGACCCTATCTCTGTCGCCCACCAGCCTCACCTGCGGCCAGCCGCTCCAGGCGACGGCGACGGCAGTCGACAACAACGGCAAACCTGTGAGCGACGGCACGACGGTGTACTTCACCACCGACGCCAGCTCGGCGATCATCAACGGCAAGGAAGGCGGTCAGGGCGATAACACCACGGTGGATGGCAGCACAGCCGTCACGATTGCCATGTCGCCGAGCGACCCAGGGCCCCACACCGTGATCGCATGGATCGTCGATCAGGACGGCTCGCTGCTGACTCAGACCTGGGCCCCAATGCAGTGTAGCCAGGCTGCTGTGGCTGCAGAGGCACCTACCAGCATGGTTGAGGGCATCAACAGCATCACGCCGCCGAACACCGGTGACGCTGGTTTGGTGGCTTCCGGTCACGGCACAAGCTCGCACTTCGGCCTGGTCGCCGTTACTGCTGCAGCCCTCATGGCCATCGGTGGTCTGAGTCTCCGTCAGCTCTCCGCTGCGAGGAAGCGGCTGTAGACTTAAAGTGCGACGGCACTGCAATTCACGAAATAGCGCTTCGAAGGGGCCGGCGACGGTCCCTTCTTCTTGTCAACCAGAGGTGGCCGCGCTGGTCGGCTGGAGCGCGTAGGCCGGCCGCTTGTTCCCCGCGATCTTGCCCCGTATATTGGAAAGGCTTTGCTAAAACAAACCCTTCCCGCCAGATTTCAACTCCGGTTTTTTCTCATCCCACTCGCATTCATCGCTCTCCTCAGCGTCGGCTGTGGCCTGATCGGCGGTGGCGACGACTCCGGTGACTCCGGCTCGGGCGCCAGCCGGCAGACGGCGGTGACGCCCGCACCAGGTGCCGTCAGCGTTGTCCAGGCGGCGATGAGCCGCACGGTTAACGATCAGTTCCAGGCCACCGGTGTGGTTTCCCGGGTCTTCCCGCTCGATACGCAGCACGTCTACGCCATCCTTGTACTCCAGGGCGCCAAAGTCGGTGATGTCGTCAACGGCCGCTGGTATCAGCTCTCCGTCGATAACGCACCACCGGACGGGTCCTTCGTCACCGAAGCCAAGGTGACCTTGTCTCAGGACAACCTGACCTCGGATAATCTCGCTCGCGTAGCCCTCGACCTCGGCACGAACAATGGCGATCCATTGCCGCCCGGCGACTGGCTGGTGCGGGTGGACGTGAACGACAAGTTCGTCCGCTCGATGGGTTTCGTCATCTCGCAGTTCGCCGTCTACCCCGATGCGGGTGCTCAGACCCAGCCGACGCAGCCTGCAGGCCAGCCCACCACCGCGCCGGGTGCTCAACCGACAACGGCTCCCGGTGCTCAACCTACGACAGCTCAGGGCCAGCCCGCGCCCACCGCAACCGAGGCACCAACAACGCAGCCCCAGACCTATACGGTCGTGTCCGGTGACACCCTGACGATCATTGCCGACAAGTTCAAGTCATCGGACGAGACCACGGAGCAGTACATCGCTCGTCTCGTGCAGGCGAATAACATGGAGCCCGGTGCCATCCTGTTCGTCGGCCAGGTATTGACCCTGCCCGGACCTCCTTGATCCGTCTTATTTGACTTCGGAACCCCGCTTCCGTTCAGAGCTGATCTGGCAAGCCGATGCTAGAGACGGCAACTGCTCTCATGTCGTAAGCTTCCGGCGGGTTTATTCATGCGCTTGACACCACTGTTGTTATTTGTCGCGATTGTTCTGGTGGCTTCGCAGCCATTTAAGCAAGCGCAAACCGCGAGCGCGGCAAACACAACGCGCGTATTCATTCAGCTCGATGGTGGCTTCCGGGATTCGGACGGGGTAGAGCTGCGTAATCTCGGCGCACAGGTTCGCCACGTTTTCCGTGCTCGCAACACAATCTCCGTTGACCTACCGGACAACCTTCTCGCTGTACTCCAGAAGCTGCCCCGCTTTCGGGCGCTGCGTCTTGTTCCCCAGGTCACCGCCGTGGAAGACACGCTGCCATGGGGTGTCGACCAGATCAACGCGGAACGCGTCTGGGGCGGCGGCGAGAACGCCGTCAACGTGTCGCCCGGCGCCAATGATGGCTCTGGCGTGGTCATCGCCGTCGTTGACTCCGGCATCGCCACGCACTCCGACCTCAACATCATCGGAGGCACTTCCTTCGTCACAGGCAACTCCAGCTACTACGACGACAACGGCCACGGCACCCACGTCTCCGGCATCGCCGCGGCACGTGACAACGGCACCGGCGTCCTCGGCGTGGCTCCGGGTGCATCGCTGCTCGCCGTCAAGGTCCTCAACAGTCAGGGCAGCGGCTACATGGATGACGTCGCAGCCGGTATCGAGTGGGCCGTCGACCACGGCGCCAACGTCATCAACATGAGCCTCGCCTGTACGGGCAATGTGCTCTGCAATGACTCTGTCATGCAGGAGGCCCTCACCTATGCGACCTCGTCGAACGTCGTCATCGTCGCCGCGGCCGGCAACTCGGGCGCCGGTACCAACACCGTAGGCTGGCCGGCACAGGCCAACGAAGTCATCGCCGTCGCCGCCTCCTGCGGCCCGAATAACGATGGCTACTGCAGTGGCATAAACAGCCGCGCTTCCTTTTCCAGCACCGGTCCTGCCGTCGAACTCACCGCGCCAGGTGACGCGATCTACTCGACCTACCCTGGCGGATACGCGACGCTCTCCGGTACGTCTATGGCCTCGCCACACGTGGCGGGAGCGGCGGCGTTGCTCGTGCACTGCGGTTACAGCGCTGCGCAGGTCCGGTCGCTGCTCGATTCGACAGCCATCGACCTCGGTGCGCCGGGACGTGACCAGCTGTACGGCTACGGTCTTGTTGACCTCCCGGCGGCGACCGCGTCTTGTAGCGGCGGAGGCAGCCCCACCCCTACGCCAACGTCGGTTCCCGGCGGTCCGTTGCCCATCACTGACGACTTTGATTCCGGTACCTGGAGTGGCGGTACGGGCTGGGCAGGCGCTTGGAGCCTCACAGGCACATACAGCATCTACACCTCGCTTGCGACGTCGCCCAGCGCGCAGTCTGGCCTCTACCAGGCCGTGCTTCGAGCAAATGGCGGCATCACGCGTGCTTTGAGCCTTGCAGGTCGCAGCACCGCGAGCCTGAGCTTCTGGGCTCATGCTGGGTCCTGGGAGGCGGGCGACGGCGTATCTGTGCAGGTGAGCACGAACAACACAAACTGGACCACGGTGCGCAGCTTTACCAACGGCTTCGATGACGCCAGTAACTACCAGCAGTTCCAGGTAAATCTCAACGCATGGGCGGGGAATAGTCTCGTTTACCTGCGGTTCCAGGGTCAGATGAATTCTTACGGCGACTACTTCTATGTCGACTCGATCAACATTTCGGGTACCGGCTCCAGCAGCCCGACGCCGACCAGCACGCCGGTAACCCCCACGAGCACACCAACGTTGACGCCGACGGCTACGCGGACACCCACGCCGACGGCTACGAGTACCGCGACTGCGACAGCTACGGGCACGGCCCTGGCGACGAGTACGCCGACGGCAACGGCCACAAGCAGCCCAACTCCAACGGCCACGAGCAGCCCGACGGCGACGGCCACAAGCAGCCCAACTCCAACGGCCACGAGCAGCCCGACAGCGACGGCCACAAGCAGCCCGACAGCGACGGCCACAAGCAGCCCGACAGCGACGGCCACAAGCAGCCCGACAGCGACGGCCACAAGCAGCCCAACCGCAACGGCTACGAGTACTCCGACCGCGACGGCCACGAGCAGCCCAACCGCAACGGCTACGAGTACTCCGACGGCGACGGCCACGAGCAGCCCAACCGCAACGGCTACGAGTACTCCGACGGCAACAGCGACAAGCAGCCCGACGGCGACGGCCACACCAACACCAACCGCCACGAGCACCCCAACAGCAACCGCCACTGCGACAGCCACCAACACGGCAACGGCAACACCCGTGTCTCCTACGAGCTCGCCCACGCCCACGCTAACGCCAACACCCCCAGCCTGGTGTACGTGGTGGATGCGCCTGCTGCGTTGGTGCTAAACGCCATCTAGAGAGCAACAGAAAAGGGGCGACCAGATGGTCGCCCCCTTTTACTTGGCTGATTACTAATGCCTACTCCAGGTAGTCGCGCAGCTTCTTCGAGCGCGACGGGTGGCGCAGCTTGCGCAGTGCCTTCGCCTCGATCTGCCGGATGCGCTCACGCGTCACGTGGAACTCGCGGCCGACCTCCTCGAGGGTTCGGCTGCGGCCGTCCTCCAGGCCGAAGCGCAGCTCCAGCACCTTGCGCTCTCGTGGCGCCAGGCTGGCGAGCACGTCCATCACCTGCTCCTTGAGCAGCTGGTGGGCCGCCGCGTCCGCCGGAGCGAGCGCCACCGGGTCCTCGATGAAGTCGCCCAGGTGAGAGTCTTCCTCTTCGCCGATCGGCGTTTCGAGGGAGACCGGCTCCTGCGACACCTTCATGATCTCGCGCACCTTCTCCGGCGCGATCTCCATGCCCCGGCCGATCTCCTCGCTGGTCGGCTCGCGGCCGTACTCCTGCACGAGGCGACGGCTCACACGCACGAGCTTGTTGATCGTCTCGACCATGTGCACCGGAATGCGGATCGTGCGGGCCTGGTCGGCGATCGCGCGGGTGATCGCCTGCCGGATCCACCACGTGGCGTACGTGCTGAACTTGAAGCCCTTGCGGTAGTCGAACTTCTCGACGGCGCGGATCAGGCCGATGTTGCCTTCCTGGATCAGGTCCAGCAGCGACATGCCACGGCCGATGTACTTCTTCGCCACGCTGACCACCAGGCGGAGGTTAGCCTCCGTCAGGCGCCGTTCTGCGGCCAGGCCTTCGCGCTCCAGCTTGGCCCACTGGTAGTCCAGCAGCCCCTCCGTGCTCGATAGCTGCGATGCAGCCTCGAAGCGCGGCGGCAGCAGCGACTCCTCGCCGGCGGCCGAAGCCATCGCGGCCACGAGGTCCGGCTGCAAAATGTGCGTCACGATGGACAGCTGCACGATCTGGCGTGCGGCGTCTTCCGGCTCCAGCTTGCGCTGCTTTGCGACCAGCTCGGCGAACTCCGGGCTCATCTCGCCGTCGATGAAGGAGCGCAGCTCCGCATCGCCCATGCGTTCGGCCAGCGTCGACTTCTTGGGCAGGTGGAGGTGCTTGATTGCCAGGTCCAGCACCGGCTGAAGCGTGCTCAACTGCTGGAACAGCGTCAGCGCGATCTCGACCGCGGTCGGCTCGGAACCGTGTTCCTCGCGCCACATGTCCTTGATCTGCTCAATGTGCTGGCCTTCCTCCATCTGGCGGGCGAGGTGCTTCTCGTCCGCGGCGGAAAGGAGGAATACCTTGCCGATTTCGCGCAGGTACATACGTACCGGGTCGTCGATGCCCTCCTGGTCTTCCAGGGGAACGCCGCTCTGGGCCGCTTCGCGCTCTTCTTCGGCTTCGTCGGTCTGCTTGATATCAGGCTCGGACCAGATGTCTGTCCCGAGATCGCGTGTTCTACTCTCGATCATGTCCGCAACGCGACGGAAAGAGTCGTCGCCGCCAACAGCGTTAGTAGTTAGCATTTCGCCCGATTCGCCGTCGCGAACGCCGTCGATGGACATGCGATTGGTCATGCTAACCTGCTTTCTTCCACGTGTGTGCGTAGATACGAAATTAAGGGGCAGTCGCTACGCACGACTTCCCCTTTCGGGCCTATTCTGCCGATGGCGAACCTGGTTGGTCAGAGCGGGAACCCTCGATCAAGCGTCGGTGGAAACGCAGGCCAGCTTCCATGTCTTCCAGGAGCTGAGACGCAACAGCAAATGTGTCTGCGTCTTCTGTAGTCTCCTCAGTTGTGCCTGCCCCCATCCTCGCTCGGGCGATGGATGCTACCTGCCCCGGCCGAACCCCTGCTTCTGCTTCCGCAAGGGCCAGGGCGCTGGCTTCCTTAACCGCTCTAATTGTAACTCTCTCCAACCGATCCACACAATCTAAGAACGCCTGCTCCATCTGGCTCGTTTCAGTGAACGGAAGCCGGGTGTTCAGGACGCCTTGGTAGTGCTCCCAGAGAACTTCCTCTTCTTCAGTAATCGGTACGCCATCTCGCCACCGTAGGTACAACTCCCTATTTTCGCTGAGAGAAAACAGATTTTCGCTGATCTCCAGGCCCAGCCTCCGCAATCCCGGCGAAGCATACAGCAACGCAAGGCAAAATCCCTCCCGTTGCGTGCCGCCGGCGGTGCGCGCGCCCAGGCGCACCGGCGTGACCGGCGCTGCGCCGGACGTCGTCGTGCGCTGGCGGCTACGTCGAGGCATCTCCAGGCGCAAAGCCTCCTCGCTCACCCTCGCGAGGCGGCTGAGACGCTGCAGATAGTGCGCGCGCAGCACCGGGTCGGCGACTTCAGCGATAGCTGGAAGCACCTCTGTGACCAGCGTCGAACGGTCGCGCGGCTGCGAGAGGTCGAGGCCTGTCGTCGTCACCGCGATCAGGTGGTCCACGACAGGCTTTGCCGCCTCTACGGCGACTTCCCACGCCCCGGCTTCGCTGCGGATCAGCTCGTCCGGGTCCTTACCTCGCGGCAGCGCCAGCACGCGAATGTCCAGCATGCGCGGCCGGCCCTGCACGCGCGTCGGGCGCTCTGCCGCCGCCACGACCTGGATCGCGCGCAGGTTCGCCGCCTTGCCCGCTTCGTCTGCGTCCATCGCCAGCACAACGCGCTCGGCGAAGCGCTGCAGCAAGCCCGCCTGCTTCTCCGTCAGCGCCGTGCCCATCGACGCCACCACGTTCTTATAGCCGTACTGATGCGCCGCAATCACGTCCATGTAGCCTTCGACGATTACCGCCACGCCGAGGCGCCGGATCTCCTCCTTCGCCCGGTCCAGCCCGTACAGCAGGCTGCTCTTGTCGAACACCGGCGATTGCGGCGTATTCACGTACTTTGCCCCGGCCTGCGATGCGTCTCCGCCCGGGAGCTCGCGCCCGCCGAAGCCCGCGATACGACCGCGGTCATCGCGGATCGGGATGATCAGGCGGTCCCGGAACCTGTCGTAGGGTCGTCCCGAGCCCCGGTCAGGGTCGCTTTCGACCAGCAGCCCGGCCTCGACCAGCTGCGCCTCCGTGTAGCCCCGGCCTGTGAGGTAGTTGCGCAGGTTTTCCCATCCCGGCGGCGCGTAGCCGATCTGGAAGTCTGAGACCGTCTTCGAGTCCAGGCCGCGCGTCTCGATGTACGCCTGTGCCCGCTCGGAGGACTGCAGCAGGCTGTGGAAGTACAGCGATGCCGCCTCGTTCGCGTCTTGCAGCGTCTTCAGCTCCTGGCGCCGCGGTCCGTCGTTGCGCAGCTCGATGCCCGCGCGCTCGGCCAGCACCCGCAGCGTCCCCGTGAAATCGAGGTTTTCCTTGCGCTGCATGAACGAGATCACGTCGCCGCCCGTCGCGCACGCGCCGAAGCAGTGCCAGGACTGGCGGTCCGGATATACATAGAAAGAAGGCGTCTTTTCAGTGTGGAAGGGGCAGTTCGCCTTGAAGTAACGTCCGGCCTTCTGCAAGGTCACGTAGCTGCCCACGACCTCGACGATATCGAGCCGGGCTTTGACCTCGTCGACGGCGCTCACAGCTTCACCGTCTCGCTTTCCGCCGGGCCGGAATCGAGCGCGCTATCGATGCTGCGGAGTGAAATCGGTCCCGTCACCTTGTCAGCCCCATCGCGAACACCCGCCGAGGTTTTCGCTACCACTTCAATACCACGCGCCGTTGCTTCGCCGTCAATGCCCCGCTGTCACGCCTTCGTTGTGCGGGCGGCGCCCAGTGCTGCTCTCACCGCCTCGATCTGGGCCGCGTGCGCTGCTTCGTGCTCGATCACGTCCTCGCGCACGAGGTGCTCGACCGCCTCCGGCACGCCCTCCCCCGACTCCGTCAGCGCGCGCTCCAGTTGGCGTCGGGCAGCCAGCAGGCCGTGAATGATCTGCGGCACCGGCACTGTACGGCCCAGTCGTGCCTCCGCGGTTCGTTCTTCTTCATTTAAGGCTAAGGCTGCGTCCTCTGCCGGCCGTCCGGCCAGCAGCGCCTCGACGCGAGCGCCGGTGCGCTGCTCCGAGGCCAGGAGGTGGGCCAGCACTTCGGCGATGGACCACTCGCCCGCCGTCGCCTCCGCCTCGACGCTCGGCCGGCGCTTGAACTGCTCTTCTCCCACGCCCGCGACCACGGCGAGCAGACGCTCCCGGCTCGCCTGAAGGTCCGGCAGCAGCGTCGACGCCTTCTCGGACACTACTGGCTTCCCTGTGTCGCTTCCGGTGTCGTGTTCCCGCCGCTGCCCGTGACCGTGCAGCCCGCGAGGTTGTTCGAGGGGTCGATGTCGTTAAGGTCCGTGAGCAGGACCGAGACCGCCATCTTCGGCGGCTCGGCGGCCACACCCGTGTTCAGGGTCGCGCTCGCGCCCACGGCCATGTCGGCCTGGAACGAACGCTGGTACTGCACGACGCCGTTATTCGAGACGACGACCTCGATCGGTTCCTTCGTCAGCGCCTCGGAGCCCTTGTTCGTGACGACGACGGTCATCTCGCTGCCGGCCGAGCAGTCAGACGAGATGAAGACGGCGATGTCGGGGCCGGTCGCGGCTGTGGCGGTGGGCGATGCCGCCGCCGTGGGCTCGGGCGTCGGCGTGTCGACGACCGGTACCGGCGTCGCTGTCGGCACATCGGGCCGGCTAACCGGCGTCGGCTGTGTCACGGCAACGACCGTCGAAGCATTGTCTGGCAGTTTCAGGGCGGAATCCGGCACCCAGCCCTTGAGCTGCGTACCGAACGGAAACACGATCTGGTACCACGTAGCGTCGTCGTTGCGACCCACGACATCCACGGCCTGGTCTCGGGGCAGCGTGCCCAGCTCCAGGTAGCTCAACGCCGGGCCCTCCCGCACGCTGGCAACGGCGATAGACCGCGCCGCCAGGCCCGTGACCACCGGCGATCCGTTGGCGTCGACCACCGTTGCGGTCGGCGTTCGCGTCGGTTTCACCGTCGCGACACCGCCGTTATCGCCGCCGCGTCCGAAGAACAGCACAACGATGACGGCGAGCATGATCGCGCCCGCCACGACGATGCCGGCCAGCACGAACGGGTTGTTAAACAGGTTCGGCCCGTCATCCTCGTAATAGACCTCTTCCTCCACCGCGTACTCTTCCGCGGGCTCATCCACCACCAGCGGCGCCTGAGCCGCTGGTGCGCTGCGACGTGCCGGTCGTGCGGCTGGTTGCGCCGGCGCCGGCGTTGGAGCCGCCTTCGATGCCTGCGAAGGTGCGGCCGGAGCCTCACGCTTCGGCGCAGAAGGAGTCGCCGGCGTGCTCGGTGTGGAATCCGCGCTATCGGACCACAGGTCGCCTTGGTCGACTTGCTTTGGTTGGCGGTTGGCGGGAGGACGGCCCCCGGGGGAGCCGTTAGGTGTGCGATCGGACGTCAAGAGCGGGGACCCCGGAACGAAATGTTTGGCCGCATCATCTTAACAGTTAGGCCCAACCGGCGCAGACCCGCGACCCCTTCCCTCCGTCGCGAGCCATCGACCGCAGGGAGAGGCGAAGCAACCCCGGCCCCGCCTTCATGCGCCCGACTCCCACTCGAAACGCCAGACTCCCCTCCTCGCGAGTCCATCGACCGCAAAGGAAAGGCGCAGCAACCCTCGATGCCCTCGCAGGCTCTCCGTTCCCGCCGAGGTCGCTGTATGCGGGCGATCCCCGATAGACCGCCACGAGGTAAGCACTACAAATGGTCTGCACCGCCTGAAATGAATTGTGAGAGATTTCGTTATCTCTGCGATTTTCGTTAACCTCCCGTTCATGGCAGGCGTTATAGAGGTGTACCCCTAATCAGGGGTGACGCCATTTGCATCAATGCAAATGAGATAAAGGAGGTGTTCTAGAGACTACCAGGGTGCCACTGGCCCAGCTCCTCGGCGTCGCAGTGCGATTCTCGGCCGAGGGCGATGCAGAGGCAGTAAAAGCTCGTTTCGTGCCCTGGGGCAGTAGAAGACACAGGAAGAAGCAAACAACACGCACAAAGCACTTGCGAAAGCAAGGGAGGAAACCCAGTTGAATTCATTCCTACGAAAGGCAATGTTGCCTGGAGCCGTCGCACTAGCTGCGTTCGGCGTCCTCGGCGCGTTCGGCTCGGGTGTTGCTAACACTCAGACTGCACACGCCGCGAACCTGGCCGGCGACATCTGCTGGGCGGACACGAACGCCACCCCGGCAGACCCGACCGCCTTCTACAACAACGCCAACGGCCCGGTTGACTACGTAGTCAACAACGGCGACACCTACGGCCTCGTGTTCCGCGTCGCTGACGTCGCCACGTCCAGCCCGGACGACGGCGACAACTTCACGATCCTGCCGAACATCCACATCCGTGTGGACTCGGAGACGGGCTCTGCCCGCATCTCCAGCCAGGCTGAGGTTCAGGAGAACCCGCGCGAGCGAGAACGAGCTCGGCTACGTTTGGCCTGACATCTGGCACAACGTCCGCAACTACGCGGCTTCGACGACGGCTGACGTCATCGACCCCGACCAGTTCAACGACCCTGACGGCAACGCGGTTGGTGACATCAACACGTGGCTGACGGACGTCGCTGGCATGAGCGCCTTCGCTGACTCCCACGACAACGTTTGTGGCAACAGCACCATCGAAGACGCCTGGGGCTTCATTGACTTCCAGTGCATCGAGCCCGGCTACTTCCACATCGACATCCTGCCTTCGGACCAGAACTTCCCGAACCAGGACTTCGACTCCACCGAGCTCGGTGGCATGACCCTGAAGTTCTACTGCCCCGGTCAGGCCGACTCGGCCACGATCGCCACGCAGTACAGCAAGCTCGAGACGTCAGCTGCCACCGGTAGCCACGACTCCTCGATCATCACCGTGACGGTTGAAGACCAGTTCGGCAGCCGCCTGGACGGTGCTGAGGTTACTTACAGCACCAACAACTGCAAGTTCGACTCCGCTTCTGACATCAGCCCGGCCGGCGGTGGCACCACTGTCACCACCTGGACTGACACTGACAGCACTTCGGACACCAACTACCTGACGAACAACCCGCTCGAGCACAACGCTGGTACCGCTGAGGCCACGCTGAACTGCACGAAGGGCACGCCTGGTACGGCTACGGTCACCGCGATCGTTCAGCGCCCCGGCTCCGACATCGTCCTGTCTCAGGACGTGACGGTTGTTGGCCCGACGGCCCTGACCGGTCTGACCCTGACCCTGAACCCGAACGACCTCGAGTGCGGTAACACCATCCTGGCTGTTGCCAACGCGGTCGACTCTCTGGGTCAGCCTGTCAGCGACAACACCCTGATTTACTTCACGACCGACACGAGCTCCGGCGTCGTTGGCGGCTACGAAGGCGCTCAGGGTGGTATCCAGACCAAGAGTGGTGAGGCTCAGGTTCTCATCGCCACGGACCCTGGTAACCCTGGCACGCACACCGTGATTGCGTACGCGCTTGACGCCTCTGACAACATCGTTGCCCAGACGTCGAAGACGTACACCTGTGACGCGGCAGTTGCTCCTGCGGCCCCGACGGTTGTCCCGCCGGCGACTGGCACGGGCACTGGCTCGATTACGCCTCCGAACACCGGTGACGCGGGTCTGGCCGCTGGTTCAACCAGCAACGCCTCCCTGTTCGTCATCGCTGGTGCGGTGGCCATGGTCCTGGCTGGTCTGGCGAGCATCAAGTTCGCCCGTAACTAACCCGGACTGACCGTAAGGTCTCGAGGGCCCCTCGCAAGAGGGGCCCTCTTCTTTTACCCGTCGATCCTCCTTCTTTCAGTAGATCTTCAGAAAAGCAGCCGAAGTCATTAACTTTTCCTCAGCCGGACGCGTTTTCCCACCTGAACCTCGTCAGCGGGTGGGACCGGTCAGGATGATGACCTGGTTTCTGAGATGAGTTAAGGAGGATGAAACTCAGTTGAATTCGATCTTGCGAAAGGCAATGCTTCCGGCGTCGGTGGCCGTAGCCATGTTCGGCTTCGTCGGCGCCCTCGGTTCCGGTGCAGTTCCGACTGCCCATGCCCTGGCCGGTGACATCTGCGGTGCGGAAACTACCGCCCAGCCGGCATCCGACTATTCCATAAACTTCCAATCACCCGTCGACTACGTGGTGGGACTGGGCGAGACCCACGGTCTCGTGTTCCACCTCGAAGACGACTACAACCTTGACGCCCAGGTCCAGATTGACTCGGAGACTGGCTCCGCTCGCATTACCAGCAAGGCAGAGATTCTGAGCTGGGAAGACGGCCGCGTTGTGAACGACACTTCAAACGAAGTTCAGGCCCAGGCCATCGGTTACCCGAACGTGGGGCACCTGCTTGTCACGCCCTCCGTCGAGACCCAGAACGTCGATGTCATCGAGCCCGATGACTTCAACGACCCTGACGGCAACGACTTGTCCGGTATTAACGACTGGCTAACGGATGTCGCCGGCATGCCGGCATTCGCCGAAGACGGCTACCACGGCCTCGATGAGGGGAACTACTGTGGTTACGATGACGATGATGGCTGGGGCTTCATTGACTTCAAGTGCATTGAGCCCGGCTACTTCCACATCGACATCCTGCCTTCGAATGTGAACTTCCCGAACCAGGACTTCGACAGCACCGAGCTCGGTGGCATGACCCTGAAGTTCTACTGCCCCGGTCAGGCCGACACCGCCACGATCGCCACGCAGTACAGCAAGCTCGAGACGTCAGCTGCCACCGGTAGCCACGACTCCTCGATCATCACCGTGACGGTCGAAGACCAGTTCGGTGACCGCCTGGACGGCGCTGAGGTCACCTTCAGCACCGACAACTGCAAGTTCGACTCCGCTTCCGACATCAGCCCGGCCGGCGGTGGCACCACTGTCACCACCTGGACCGACACTGCCGGCACGTCTGACAGCAACTACCTGGCGAACAACCCGCTCGAGCACGCAGCTGGTACCGCTGAGGCCACGCTGAACTGCACGAAGGGCACGCCTGGTACGGCTACGATCACCGCGATCGTTCAGCGCCCCGGCTCCGACATCGTCCTGTCTCAGGACGTGACGGTTGTTGGCCCGACGGCCCTGACCGGTCTGACCCTGACCCTGAACCCGAACGACCTCGAGTGCGGTAACACCATCCTGGCTGTTGCCAACGCGGTCGACTCTCTGGGTCAGCCTGTCAGCGACAACACCCTGGTTTACTTCACGACCGACACGAGCTCCGGTATTTCCGGCGGTCTTGAAGGTGCTCAGGGTGGTATCCAGACCAAGAGTGGTGAGGCTCAGGTTCTCATCGCCACGGACCCTGGTAACCCTGGCACGCACACCGTGATTGCGTACGCGCTTGACGCCTCTGACAACATCGTTGCCCAGACGTCGAAGACGTACACCTGTGACGCGGCAGTTGCTCCTGCGGCCCCGACGGTTGTCCCGCCGGCGACTGGCACGGGCACTGGCTCGATTACGCCTCCGAACACCGGTGACGCGGGTCTGGCCGCTGGTTCAACCAGCAACGCCTCCCTGTTCGTCATCGCTGGTGCGGTGGCCATGGTCCTGGCTGGTCTGGCGAGCATCAAGTTCGCCCGTAACTAACCCGGACTGACCGTAAGGTCTCGAGGGCCCCTCGCAAGAGGGGCCCTCTTCTTTTGCCCACATCGCACCTCCACCCCGCTTCCAACCCCCTCGTTGCGAGTCCATCGACCCCAGGGAGAGGCGAAGCAA
>CAVSWS010000011.1:0-8544 GCA_963731765.1 uncultured Chloroflexia bacterium | reverse complement strand
CTGCTACGGCAGAAGCACGAGCTGCCCGCCCTCGAACCGCTGCACCACCGGCGTGTATTCAGCCTGCCGGGTGTCCGACATCGTTACGCTGCCCAGGGGCGTGTCGACGCCTTGCAGCGACGCGAGGGCATCGCGCACGGCCAGACCGCTGGTCGATTCGGCGCGCTGTACGGCGTCGAGCAGGAGGTAGACCGAGCTGTAACCCTGAGCGGCGAATTGGTCCGGTGCCGATTGGAAACGCTTCGTGTAGGCCGCGACGAAGTCCTTGCTCGCGGTGGTGTCCTCGTCCGGGTTCCATGCCGCGCCGACGTACGTTCCCTCGACCGCCCCACCGGTCGCCGTGGCCATGTCCGGTGAGTTGAAGCTATTACCGCCGATGAGCACCTGCTGGAAGCCGTCGTTGCGGAGCGCTTTGACGACGTCGGCCGACTTCGCCAGCAACGGCGTTATCAGGACGGCATCGAGCGGCTGGCCGTGCAGGTCCGGCAGCGCAGCCGCAATCTCAGTGTTAGCCACATCGACTTCGGACGATATCTGACCGCCGATAGCTTCGATGCCATTGCGCATGGCGTTGGCTGATGAGCGCGAGAAGGCATCGCTGCTATCGAAGATCAGGGCCGCGAGCTTGATTGGGGCGTCCTGGTTGGCGCGCGCGATCGCTGCCGGTACTACGGCCGCTTCGGTCAAAGCGACCTGGAATACGTAGTTGCCGATGTCCGTGATGCCGTCCGCCGTTGTCGTCGCGCCGAGCACGGGAATAGACGCCTTCTGTGCTACCGGCATCGCCTCCAGCGCAACGTTGGACAGCGTGGGCCCGATGATCGCGGTCACCTTTCGATCGGAAAGAGTCTGGAATGCCTCGGTGCCTGTGTCCACGTCGCTGCTGTCATCGACCAGCGTGACGGCGAAGTGTACGCCGTCCTGCGACTGGTTGATCTCATCGACGGCCAACTCGATGCCCTGCAGCGTCGACTTGCCGTAAACGCTCGCGCCCCCGGACAGCGACTGAACGACGCCGACCTGAACCTGCAACGAGTCATTCTTATTGGTGTCTGAACAGGCGCCGAGCAGCGACATTGCTGCGAGGACGCTGCCCGCCAGTAGCACGGCACGGGACGTCAACCACATACAGGCCCTCCAGAACTTATCGGCCCAGAACCGGCTTCAGCTTAGGCTCGAGCTGCCGGCAGCGGTCCCGCCCGCTCGTAGGCTTCGAAGGCGAGCGAGACGGCGCGAGCACAGTCCTGCGGCGTCGTGGGCGGCGGATCGCCTCGGCGGACGCGCGCCAGGCAGTCCTCGATGATACCTGCCCAGGTCGAAGCGTAGCCCGGCGGCTCCACGATGTGTTCCTCTCCCGCCGGCGTGACCAGGACGCAGCCCGCATCGTTGTCGCGCAGGAGCAGGCGGTCTGAAGCGATGACGTGTTCGTCGTCATTTCCGGTGGAGGTCGGGAACGTATAGCCGACCTCCACGTGGCAGACGGCGCCGGAGGGCGTGCGCAGGGTCACGGCCGCATAGTCCTCTACCTCGAGACCGAAGACAGCGTTGCTCGTGACGGCCGAGACAATCTCCGGCTCCTCGCCTGTCAGCCACCGCGCGAGGTCGAAGCCGTGCACGCCGAGGTTGAGCAGCACGCCGCCGCCGGCTTCACGCCGGCTCAGCATCCAGGCCGAGTCCTGCTCGCGATAGCGCTGAACGCCGGGGCGGATCATGCGGAATCGCAGGTGGGAAATCGTGCCGAGCTCGCCCTGCAGGAGCAGCTCCCGCGCCCGCTCTGCCCATCGCGTATATCGAAATGCGAAGGGTGTCGCGACCCAGGCGTCGCGCTCCTCCGCCAATCTCGCCAGGGCTTGCACAGTCGCTGCGTCCACGCCCCACGGCTTCTCCATGAGAAACGGTACGCCGGACTCGACGAGGGCACGGAAAATATCCGGCATCTCGTAGTGGCGGCCGAGGCCCAGCACGAAGTCGGGGCGCTGCTCCGCCAGCATGCGTGGCACATTGCTGTAGGCGAGGCCGCCGAAGCGGGCTGCGCGGTCCCGCGCCAGCTCTTCATCGGAGTCGGAGACGGCGACCAGCTCAGCGCCGAAGCGCTTCAGCAAGTCGAGGTACACCGGGTAGTACGCAGCGTGGTAGTGCCCCACGCCCGCGACGGCGACTCGCAACGGAGCTTCGGGAGTCGTCACGCAGGCGTGTGTTGCTTGAGGAAGGCGTGCATGCGTTGCTTCGCGGCAGCCAGCGGTTCGCCGTCCTTCCACTCGGGGATGAACTCGGCGTCCGGCAGGAGCTGCGCAATCTCCTCGGCGATGGCGAAGGGGTGGGCGGCATCGTTGCCGGCGAGCACGAGGCACGGCGTCTGGCAGCGCTTGATGAAGTCTCGGTCGGCGCTGTAGGCGAAACCGGCACCGTACAGGTTCCAGTAAAAGGCGTCCAGCACCGCGTCCGTCGCCTCCGGGTGGTCCTTCAGCGTCTCGACCCAGCCCGCGAAGCTGCCGGAGCGTGTCCGCGAGACTTCGTTCACGGCGCCGATTGGCTGGGCGACGATGGCGCTGACGAATCGCTCCGGTTGGGCCTTGAGCAGGCTCCAGATGAAGGGCCCACCGATGCACTGGCCGTAGAGGTGGCACTTCTCGATGCCCAGATGGTCGAGGATCGCCAGGTGGTCAGAGGCGTAGCTCTGCCAGCCGTCCTGGGCCGTGATGGGAGCGCGCGACTGGCCCGGTGCGTTGCGCTGGTCCATGGCGATCACGCGGTACTCTGAGGCGAACTCGGTCGTCGGGTTTACCGGCGCGGAAGGGCGGCTCCACACCTCGATGGTGGAGAGCAGGCCTGCCGGGGCGAAGGTCAGGATCGGGAAGCCCTGGCCGAACTCCTCGTAATAGATACTCGCGCCGCCGTTCTGAATCGTGGGCATCGATGGTCCTCTTCTAGTGCTGCTAGTCGTCGACGGCGCTCAGCATACTCTCTGCACCGCCTCCTCAGTCATCCAAAGCGTCCGGCTCCCCGCTGTCATGCTGAGCGGAGCGAAGCATCTGCAGCCTGCCGGAGGCCAACGCCCGTCTCGTGTCGCATGCCGGCCGGCCGGCGTGTGACGGGCCTCCGATCCGTCGCCGAGTGCCCGCGGATCCTGAGATGCCACTCGAAGCGTGATATTGGGGTGCCAGTACCTACTCTCCGGAGACGACATCCTCCCACGATGGCGTCTCGCGCGCCTCGTAGGGCCGGTCCCACAGGTCGCAGTTCGAGGCGTCGACCAACCTGGCGGGCAGGCTGACCTCCTTCGGCACGGACTCGCCGCGGAGGTGACGTGCTGCGCACTCGGTTGCAATCGCCGCCATGTCCATCGCATTGAAGTCGGCCGTCACCAGCAGCTCTCCGCGCTTGATCGCAGCGATCGCCTCGGGCACGGCGTTCACGCTCGCGACGATGGCGCTACGTTCCGTCTCGTGCAGCGCTTCGATGACGCCGAGGGCCATGCTGTCGTTCGCGGCCAGAAACGCATCGACCGTCCCAACCCGCGGCAGGAGCTCGAGCACGACTTCCCGAGCCGGTGCCTGCAGATACAACCCACAGCACCTCGCGACAATCCCGATACCGGGAAACTCCTTCGCGGCGTCGTTGAACGCCAGTGAGCGCGCCATGCTGGTGACGTTCTCCGGCGGCCCCTCCACGAAAACCACCCTGCCTCGTCCCTCGAGGTGCCGGAAGAGATAACGCGCGACGTCCAGCCCAAGTGCGTAATCGTCCGAGCCGACGTACGAGACGGACTCGCCCTCCGGCAGACGGTTGATGCAGTTAATCAAGGGCACGCCGGCAGCGTTGATCTTATGGACAGCGGCTTTGATCGCTGTGGGATGACACGGGACGAGGACGATGGCGTCGACGCCGTCCGCCAGCGCCTGCTCGATCAGGGCCGACTGCTCGACCGGGTCATCGGGTGTTTCGGGCACGTAATGCGCGGTCTCGGCGCCGAAACGCGCGGCCACTCGGTCGGCTCCCAGACGGGCGCCGGCGTAGGCGGGATTGAGGCGGTTCTTGGTGAAGACGGCAATACGCATGGGTCGGGTCCTCCGTTCGGCGCATCTTAGCCGCGGACGGGAACTTTTTGCCCCTCGAAAACGATCGTATAGATGACGACGATTACGTGATCGTGCATGCTTACATAGCGGGTAGATGGATCTCGTAGTGCGCAAACACTGCACCGCCCTCACGGGATTCTGGCACTGATGGCTTCGGTGCCAGAGCCACACCTCGAACCCCAACCGGCGATCGGGCCGGTCAACGACCTGACGATTCGTTGGGCCCGGTTCTTTCTGGGCGTCGCAACGGCATTCGCAATCATGGGTCTCGTTGTCGCGTACATCCACAAGGACCAGTACACGGACAAGTTCGCCAACTTCAGCCGCAGCGTTATCGGCGACGAGAACACGGCGCGGGTCGAGAGCTGGTACTTCGCCGTGCAAGACCGCGTCGACCGCACGAAGTACAGCATCTTCGGCGGCGACAAGAACCCCTTCGTCGAAGACCCGAACCAGACGCAGTATCTCGCGGCCATCGTGCCCACGGTGCAGGTCCTCGGTCCCACCGCCACACCCATCCCCGATGTCACACCCACGCCGACGCCTGTGCCGACACCGCCGCCACTGGTGCTGCCCGTGACCCGGCAGGTCAGCGCCAGCCTGGAGCCGGGCGAGGGCGTCTGGACCACGGATGGCCTGCCCCACACCTCGCCGGACGACGTGCTCATGGCCAAGACCTTCGTGCGCCCCGACCTCGAGCGCCCCTACTCGCTGGTCGGCATCCTGCTCATCGACCACCGTCGCGTCCGGTTGCACATGACCGGCGGCACCAACGACCCGGGCGGCGACCTCGGCGTACACGGCCCCGGCCGCATACCGGACTCCGACCTCGCGAACCTGCTCGTAGCCTGGAACGGCGGCTTTCGTGGCCCCCACGGCGGCTTCGGCATGTACGCCGACGGCCAGCAGTACCGGCCGCTGCGCGACGGCTTCGCTTCGGCCGTGCTGTATAACGATGGCTCCGTGCGCATCGGCCAGTGGGGTCGCGACGTGACCTGGAGCGACAACATCGAGGCCGTGCGCCAGAACGCCGCGCTGCTGGTCGAGAACTGCGAAGTCAGCCCGCGCACGAACGAAGGCAACGACACATGGGGCTACGTCCAGGTCAACTCCGCCGAATTCATCACCTGGCGCTCCGCCATCGGCGTCACGAAGGACGGCGATCTTCTCGTTGCTGCCGGTAACTCCCTGAGCGCTGCTACCCTTGCGAAGGCGCTGTGGGCCGCCGGCGCCTGCTGGGCGATGCAGCTCGACATCAACACCCCCTACGTCCTCACGTCCACCTTCTTCCAGCAGGCCGACGGCACCATCGACGCCGAAAAGTTCATGCAGTCGATGTCGGACAACCCGGCCCGCTTCCTTGGCACCCAGGTGAACGACTTCATGTACGTGACGCTGGATGAGACGAACTACGTGCCGTAGCTGGTGGCTGGTCGTTAGTTCTTAGTCGTTGGTTATTGGTTGCTAGACATCAGTTGCCCACACGGGCTGTTGACCCGGGTGACGTGTCATTCGCCAATCTGCGCTCCGTCTCTGTCGTTGCGAGGCACGCGTCAGCGGGCCGCGGCAATCTTCCTGCATTCGAAACGCCATATGCGGCCACGGTACGCCGAGATCCACGGTTCGGTATCCCGTACAACGCCGCGTCCTTCCAGAGCCTCAGGCCGAACGGATCGAAGGGGACGGCGGCGTTTACTTACGGCGCAACGAGGCGGCTAGACGGCTTTCGAGAACAGCGGCCGCAGCTCCCGGATGTCGCTGACCGCTTCGATGTTCCAGATGGCATCGCAGAGGGCGCGGGCGCGTCGGTTGCCCAGCACGGGCGCGATGAGGGGGTAGCACTTCTCGTCTACCTCGTCGCGCGCCATCGGGTTCTCCGTGGTGCCGCGAACTGCCTCCGTGCGGTGCGTCAAGCGCCGGCCGTCCTTCAGTGTCAGCTCCACGATGCCCTGTCGCGACGGCAGCAGCGCCTGCATCTCGTCATCGCCCAATAGCTCGATGCGCGCTCGTACGGCCTGCGTGGCGGCGTCGTGCATACGCGCTTCGTCGTGGGCCGACGCGAAGGTGACGATGCCGTCCATGAGCATGACGGCGCACATTTGCTGCATGCAAATGTCGGGGATGTGGCGGTTGTCCGTCGTCGTGGCGCCGGTGTGCGAGACCTTCACGACAACGTGCTCGACGTCATCGGCGCTGAAGCCGTGCTGCTTGATCAGGTCGGACAGGGAGTCGAGCGGCGCCTGGATCGGCGAGCCGACCGACCAGCGCTTGATGTTGGTATTCATCACTTCGTACGTCTGGCCGAGGCCGCGGACCAGCTCAGCCGGGTCGGCGCTACGACCGGGGTGCGTGTAGGCCTGAAAGAAGTTGCGCGGCCCGGAGAACATATCGTCCGTTGCCGTGAAGCCCTGTCGCACGAACGAGGCGGCCGTGACGCCGTTGCGCGCGGGCATACCGCCGAAGTCGAACGCCTTCTCGATGTGGTCCGTGTCGCCGATCCATGAGCCGACGCCGGAGGCCTGCTGGCCTGCGTACGTCAGCACGTGGAGCATCTTCGCCGCGTTGAGCCGCGCCAGCGATCCGGCCGCAGCCGCAGCGCCAAATGTCGGCCCGAAGCTGTGTGTTGAGTGACCTTCCTCGCGAAACTCGAGCGCGTTGAGGCACATCGTGAAGCGCGGGCTCACGTCGTAGCCGAGGGCGACAGCGCGCAGGAGGTCACGCCCACTGCTGCCCTGCGATTCGCCCATCGCCATCGCCGCCGCGACGATGCCACAGCCGGGGTGGGTCTGCGATGCCGCATGCGAGTCGTCCGTCTCGTCGGCGTGGGCCAGGATGCCGTTCGCGAGCGCGGCGATCTCGGCGCTGGTGACGATGTCCGTGCCCGCGACCGTCGATTCCGGCACGCCACCACGGCCTCGGGCATACTGCACCGCTTTGCGGCCGGGCAGGAGCTTCGTGCCGGAAACCATCGCGGCGAGGGTGTCGAGGATGTGGTGCTTCGTCTTCTCGACCACCTCGGGTGGCAGAGCCTTGCGTCGCGCGTCCGCCATGTAGGCGGCGAGTTCCGCGATGACGGGCGTCACCGTCGGCTGCGTCATGGCATGTACGCTCCGCCGTTGATGTGGATCGTCTGGCCCGTGATGTATCGCCCGTGCGGTCCGGCGAGGTGGCGCACCATGCTCGCGACGTCATCAGGCGCGCCGCGATGGCCCACCGGTGGCATCGCCCGGCCCGCGGGTCGTGGTGGCGCACCGGGCAGGCCGCGCACCGTATCGATGGCGCCGGGAACGACACAGTTCGCCGTAACGCCCTCGGCCGCGAACTCGATCGCCACGGCCTTCGTGAACGCCGCCAGGCCAGCCTTGCTGGCAATGACGTGCGCCCGTTCCGCCACGGGCGCGTGTCCGGTCTGGCCGCCGATGTTGATCACGGCGCCATTGCCGGAGTCGACGAGATGGGGCAATGCGGCCCTGGTGGTAAGGAAGGCGGCATCCAGGATGACGGCGAATACCTCGCGCCACTCATCGAGGGTCATCTCAAGGATGCCCGTTTCACGCCGGATCGCCGCGTTGTTTACCAGGATGTCGAGGTGACCGAATCGTCCGACCGCCGTCGCAGACCATTTCATCGACCGTCTCTGGCTTCGTCACGTCGCCGACGAACACCTCGGCCGTGCCGCCGCCCTGCCGGATCAGCTCGACCGTCTCGTTTGCCATGTCCAGCGAGGTGTTGGCGTTGACCAGCACGCTCGCGCCGCCCGCAGCCAGCGAGGTCGCTATCGCCCGTCCGATGTTGCGCGCCGCCCCCGTTACGATGGCAACACGCCCGTTTAGCTCTCGTCCAATGTCAGTAGTCAAAACGCTGCAATCTTGGTCGCCAGAGGAAGACGTGTCAATGCTTAACGTTCGCCCCGTGGATGCACGGGTCTCCTCCCCGTCCACGGGGAGGAGACCCGTGCGCCGCTCTCAAGGGTTTTGCAGCGGTCAGGAAATCGCGATTGGAGCGTTAGGCCGGGTTGCCGTCGTGCCTTTAGCCGTTCGAGTCGCTGGTCATCAGCGGTGTCTGCTGATGGAAGGCGATGAGCCACTCGCCCTCGCGCAGGACGTAGGTCGTGCTCATGACGGCGCGATACTGCGGCTGGCCCTCGCGCTGCGCCGTGGCGGTGTAGACGACCATGGCGCTCTCATCGCTCAGCACGACTACGCTCACGTCCGAAAGCTCGTACGTAGCCCATGGTGGTGCCGCCGCTATCGCTTCGATGCAGGCGTCGCGCTCCATGACACCGAAGGGCAGCGCCATCATCGCTTCGTCGGCCAGAAAGGCATCGTAGAACTCGGCGCCGTTGTCGCCGCTCAGGGCGTGCCAGCCTTTGTGCTCCAGGTCCACCAGAAGTTCGGTATCCATTACCCCATGTAACCAGATGGGCGCGAAGGCGTCATCCCCTCGATGCGCCGGGGCCCCCTAC
>CAVSWS010000010.1:0-25496 GCA_963731765.1 uncultured Chloroflexia bacterium | reverse complement strand
CTGTCTCATGCGGGCGAGGACGTTCT
This sequence comes from uncultured Chloroflexia bacterium, assembly GCA_963731765.1. Classification (GTDB taxonomy): domain Bacteria; phylum Chloroflexota; class Dehalococcoidia; order DSTF01; family WHTK01; genus WHTK01. Next base: position 25,470 of record CAVSWS010000010.1, on the reverse strand, counting down.
GCGCGTCGATCTCCGCGAGGGCTTTTTCGACGCGGCCGGCTATCGGTCCGAGGTTGGCATAGGCGTAAGGCGAAATCGCTTCAGACATACTTCCAGTTTAGCCACGATGCGCCAAGCAAGCGTAACCAAATCGTTAACAAGGTGCTCACCACTGGAGTGCTCTCGTAAAACCTGCATCAGCCACCAGGGGGAGAGGCTTTGCGTGAAGCGGCCGATCATCGATCATGGTAGGAATGGTTTTGCCGCAAACACAGAAGGCGGCCGCATGAATCGGCCGTCCAACTACCCGCCCATCGGCGACTACGGTCTCATCGGCGACATGCACACCTGTGCGCTCGTCTCCAAAGCGGGCTCGATCGATTGGGCGTGCTTCCCTCGCTTCGATAGCGCCTCCGTGTTCGGTCGCATCCTGGACTGGCAGAAGGGCGGCCACTTCAGCCTGGCGCCGAAAGACGACGAGGCGAGAGTGACGCGGCGCTATCTCGACAACACCAACGTGCTCGAAACCAGCTTCGAGACGTCGACGGGCAAAGTCGTGCTTACGGACTTCATGCCCGTGACGGCCCACGTGCAGAACCCCAGCCCACGCGAGCTGCGTACGCGACGTCAGATCATCCGCATCCTGCGCTGCGAACGCGGCTCCATAGAATTCAAGATGGAGTGCTGCCCCCGCTTTGACTACGGCGGCATCGTGCCGCATGTGGGGCTGATCAGCGAGTACCTGGGCCTGGCTCACGGCGGCAAGGACGCCATATCGATTTTTGCCACCGTCCCGATGCGCATCGAGGAGGATGGGTTCCTCGCGGACGGCACCCTGTACGAAGGCGGGCAATTCGCGGTCTCGGTCACCTACGAAGACGACATCATCAGCAGCCTGGAACCGCTCGACGAGGCGGAGCTCATGGGCCGGCTGGACGAGACGATACGGTTCTGGCAGGACTGGGCCGACCAGTGCACTTACAAGGGCGAGTACCAGGGCGACGTCATTCGGTCCGCCCTGACCCTGAAGGCGCTGACCTACGCACCAACGGGCGCCATCATCGCGGCACCCACGACCTCACTACCGGAAGTCATCGGCGGCGTGCGCAACTGGGACTACCGCTTCACCTGGATCCGCGATGGCACCTTCGTGCTCTACGCGTTGTTCATCCTCGGTTACACGGAAGAAGCCAACGACTTCAAACGCTGGATGGAATGGAGCACGCTGGGCCGTGCCGGAGACCTGCAGGTGATGTACGGCCTCACGGGCGAACGTCGCCTGACCGAGATCGAGCTGCCGGACCTCGAAGGCTACAAGAACTCCCGGCCGGTGCGTATCGGCAACGGGGCCCACTCCCAGTTCCAGCTCGACATCTACGGCGAGATCATGGACTCGGCCCACCTCTACCGTCGCTTCGGCGGCAAGATGGACCCGGAGTACTGGGGCTACCTGAGCCGTGTGATCTCTTTCGTGATGGACCACTGGCGCGAACCAGACGACGGCATCTGGGAGGCCCGCACCGACCGCCAGCACTACCTGCTCTCCAAAGTGATGTGCTGGGTGGCGATGGACCGGGCGATCCGGGCCGCCACCTCACTCGAGATGCCGGGCGACGTACGAAAGTGGATGGAAGTGCGCGAGGAGATGCGGCGCGAGATCCTCGCCCGCGGCTACAACGCCGAGCTCGGCACCTTCGTGCAGCATTACGACTCCGACATCGTGGACGCGAGCGCCCTGCTCCTGCCCCTCGTCGGCTTCCTGCCGGCGACGGACCCGCGCATGCAGTCCACCATCGCCGCCATCGAAAAGCACCTGACGACGCCGGAAGGGCTGGTCTACCGCTATCGGGGCTTCAACGACGGCCTCGGAGGTGACGAGGGAGCCTTCCTCATCTGCTCCTTCTGGCTGGTGGACAACCTGATCTTTGCCGGTCAGGCAGACAAAGCTCGCGCTCTGTACGAGAAGCTGCGCACCTACAGCAACGACCTGGACCTCTACAGCGAGGAGATCAACCCGCACACGCTGGAGCTCCAGGGCAACTTCCCGCAGGCGTTCACCCACCTGGGCCTGATCAACGGCGCGGTGCAGCTTGGCAGCTCGCCGCGTATGCCCACATACGACGACTAGAGGGCCAGATCAGCGCACGTAAACGATTGAGTGACCGTCCGGCGCGTGCATGTCCTCGTAGTGCGCAATCGCGACCATGGTGCGATTGATGGTTATCGCGCCAGGTTCGGATGATGCACTAAGCAGCCCGGCGACAATCAATGCCACGCCGAGGCTGATTACCAGCAACGCAGCCATGATAAAACCGATGCGAGCATCTAGAGCGGCCATCTATATGGTGATCGGCCTACCGAGCCCCCGGCTTGAGGCCCTTGGCCCCAGGGCAAACTCCTAAGAGTTGACCATAAGTTCGATGCGAAAAAGTGGGAACCTTTTGGACGCGAAAAGCGTTGTCATTGATGGAACCCCGGCGCAGGATCAACGCACCGTCGCCCCTAGAGAGAAAGTCCGTGCACTCGGCTGGAAGCGCCCCGGCAATCAACGTTCAAACCGCTCGCAGGCGCGGACAGCACGGTGTTCTCCACTCGCTTTCATCGCTTCTGTTTGACCGCTCGGCGCCACATGGCACGGCGCGATCGTCGTATCTCCCCGGCCTCGATGGCCTGCGGGCACTCTCCGTCATTGCCGTCCTGATCTACCACGCGCGACCCGAGTGGCTGCCCGGCGGCTTCCTCGGCGTCGAGGTGTTCTTCGTTATCTCCGGCTTCATCATCACGCGCGCCCTGCTCAGCGAATGGCGCGAAAGCGGCCGCATCCGCCTCGGGTCCTTCTGGCAACGGCGCGCCCGTAGACTGCTGCCCGCGGTCGGGTTGTTGCTTGCGGTTGTGGTGGCATACGTCGCCGCATTCCAGCCCGATGAGCTGGCCAAGCTACGCAGCGATGCCCTCGCCGCTATCCTCTACGCCACGAACTGGCACCTTATCCTGGGCAACCAGTCCTACTTCGATTCGTTCCAGCGCCCTTCCATGCTGCGTCACCTGTGGTCGCTGGCCGTTGAAGAGCAGTTCTACATAGTTTGGCCAATGCTGCTGGCGGTCACGCTGCCGATCTTCAAACAGAAAGGTCTGGCAGTCCTGATCATCGCTGGCATCGCAGCGTCCGCAATCGGCATGGCGCTGCTCTATAACCCGACAGGCGACAACTCCCGCGCCTACTTCGGCACCGACACGCGCGCGGCGGGTCTGCTGGTGGGCGCCCTGCTCGCCTTCGTCATGGCCGCAAACCAGGGTCGTGACTTCGGGCCGTGGGGCAAGCGGGCCGCGACGCTGCTCGGCGTGGCGATGCTGGGCGCTCTCGGTTTCGCGACGTTCTGGCTGAGCGACTCTCGGCCGTTCCTCTATCAGGGCGGCTTCCTCACGGTCAGCGTGCTATCGGCCCTGCTGATCCTCGTCGCCACCCAGCGCAACATCATCTCGAACCTGCTCTCGCTGCGACCGCTGCGATGGGTCGGCATCCGCTCCTACGGCATCTACCTGTGGCACTGGCCGATCTACATGCTGGTCTGGCCGCGCGAATCCACCCTCACCGAGCTTGCCCTGCAAGTGCTCGCGACGGTGACGATCGCGGCGGCGTCCTACTCGCTGCTGGAAACACCGATCCGCCAGGGCGCGCTCGGCAGGGCCTGGCAGGCCCTCCAGAACTGGTCCTCGCAGTCCTGGCGCTACCGCGGTGCCCTTGTGTTCACCGGCTCCGGCAGCATGGCGATTGTCGTCAGCCTTGTCGCCGTCTCGGTCATGGCGAAGCCTCAGGAGCTGCCGCCGTACTTCCAGACAGGCAGCATCCAGATCCACAGCGCCGTCGTGGCGCAGGACGCCGGCAGCGTCGTGCGCGGGCCAACGCTGATGGGCCGCGTGCAAACCACAATCTCTGCCCTCACGACGGACAGTCGCTCCTGTCCTTCCGACAAGCTCTCGCCGGGCGGCGTGACGATCGGGTTGGCCAGCACCCCGTTCGGGTCCACCTGCCCGAAGCCACCGGCCCTGTTCGCCAAACCGCCGGCCGCCGCCGAAGCCGAAGCGCACATCATCGTCCAGGCACCGGCCCAGACCGAGGAAGAGCTGAGCCAGGAGTTCGCCGAGATCGAGCCGACGCGTCCTCCGGTCACGCCGACGCCGCAAGCGACCGCGCAACCAACCCAACCGCCGGCTTCAAGCCAGATATCCCAGCAGACCGGCACGGCGGCCACACCGCCTCCAGCTGCCACGCCACCGCCGGCTAACATTCCCAGCGTTACCGCCATCGGCGACTCCGTGATGCTGGGCGCGGCTTACTCCCTGGCGGGCGACATTCCCGGCATCGACCTCGACGCCGCCGTGGGACGCCAGGCCGCAGCCGCCGTAGACCTTCTCGCACAGAAGGCCGCCGCGGGCGTGCTGGGCCAGGTCGTCGTAATCCACATCGGCAACAACGGCACGTTCACCGCCTCGCAGTTCGAGCAGATGATGTCGATCATCGGGCCGAACCGGAAGGCTGTCTTCCTCAACCTGCACGTGCCGCGCACCTGGCAGGACGGCAACAACGCCGTTATCGCCAGCGGCGTCGCGGCCTACCCGAACGCGGTCATGATCGACTGGTACACGGCAGGCAACACGTACCCCAGCATCCTGTACAACGATGGCATCCACCTCCAGCCGGACGGAGCCACGTATTACGCCCAGCTCGTCGCGGCAGCCGTCGCAAACTAGCCGGCCCAGGCCATCCCGGGGCGTTCGAAGATTCCGCATTCGCCGCCGTATACATCGCTGTAGACTTTGGCGCAGCGCTGCTAGTATTCGCCACGTAACCAGTGAGGCCTTCAGGAGGAGAGAATCATGCCTGTATACAACTTCGCAGTCGGCAACCCGGACCCCGGTTCCTTTCCGGCTGAAGGACTCTCGAAGGCGGCCCAGACTGTTCTTGCCCGCGATGGCGAGCAGCTCGTGGTGTACCCGGACCAGCGAGGTCACGCACCCCTGCGCGAGATTGGCGCCGCCCGCTTCGCGAAGAACAACGGCATTCCGATGCCCATCGAGAACATGGCGCTGACCACGGGCTCGATGCAGGCGATCAGTCTTTGCTGTCAGGCGTTCCTCAACCCCGGCGACACGATCATCACGGAGGAGTTCACCTACTCCGGCAGCATCAACTGCTTCCGCAAGTTCGGTGTGACGATGGCCGGCGTCCCCGTCGACGACGAGGGCATGCAGGCCGATGCGCTAGAGGAGACCCTGAAGGACCTGCAGCGCAAAGGCACCACGCCGAAGTTCCTCTACACCATCGCCACAAACCAGAACCCCACCGGCACGATGATGCCGGTTTCCCGGCGCGAGAAGGTCCTCGCCCTGTGCCAGTCCTACGGCGTCCCGATCCTGGACGACGACTGCTACGCCGACCTGCTGTTCGACGTGAAGGCACCGACAAGCTTCTACGCCCTCGACCCCGAGTCGGTCGTCTATATCGGTTCCTTCTCGAAGATCCTCGGTCCGGGCCTGCGCCTGGGTTTCTTCGCCGCGAAGGAGGAAACGCTGCAGAAGGTGCTCTACTGGAAGATCGATGGCGGCACCAACAACCTCGCCGCCTTCATCGCCGCCGAGTACCTCAAGGGCGCCCTCTGGGAGCACATCGATGACATCAACGGCATCGTGAAGGGCAAGCTGGACGCCGTTGTCGACAAGCTGGATGCGCACAAGGACGCCTTCGTCAGCCACAGCCACCCGCAGGGCGGCCTGTTCATCTGGGTAAAGCTGCCGGAAGACGTGGACCCGGTGCGACTTCTCGATGTCGCCGGTGAGCGCGGCGTACGCTACGGCACCGGCAAGTCGTTCGACTCCCAGGGGCGCGACGTGCACTACCTGCGCCTCGCCTACGGCTGGGCCTCGCACGAAGACATCGAGAAGGGTATTCCGCTCCTCGCCCAGTGCGTCGCCGAAGCGCGGGCGCTCACCGTCGAAGCCCGCTAGGCGCTTCGGATTTCTCCGAGTCCTCGTCGCTGCCTCACACACAGCGAGCGCCATCGACCTCCATGACGTTGCCGGAGATCAGGGACGCTTCGTCTGATGCCAGAAACACGGCCGCCGCGGCGATGTCCGACGGCTCGCTCATCCTGCCTAGGGGAATCGTTGCGATGAAGCGCTCGCGGTTCTCCGGTGTGTCCGGCATGCCCATGAACGTCTCGAGCAGGCCGGTGTTCCCAATCACCGGCGCGATCGCCACGACGCGGATGCCATCGCCGGCCAGCTCAAGCGCCATCGACTTGGTCACGAGGTTCACCGCCGCCTTCGAGGCGTTGTACCAGGTCAGGCCGGGCCGAGGGCGAATGCCCGCAGTCGAGCCAATGTTGATGATCACGCCGCCTCGGGACTGCTCTCGCAGCACAGGTACGGTGGCGCGGGTCATGTGAAAGATCGACTTCACGTTCACGTCGAAGACACGGTCGAACTCGTCCTCGTCGACGTCGAGGAGCGGCTTGTTGCGGTGACTCCAGCCGGCGTTGTTGACGATGAGATCGAGCCCGCCAAACCTCTCGACCGTGCCTGCCACCGCCGCATCGATGCTGCTGCGATCGGTCACGTCGCAGACAAAGGCTGCGGCGTTCGCGCCGAGCTCCTGCGCTACTGACCGGACGCCGTCCACGTTGATGTCGAGGAGCGCTACTCTGGCGCCTTCCTGAACAAAGCGACGGGCAATTTCACGGCCAAAGCCTGAGGCTGCACCGGTGACGATGGCGATCTTGTTTTCGAGACGCATTGCTTCCTCGCTGACTATGTCCAGGTGCGCCGGCGGCGTGACTGAGCACGATCATAGTGACCTGGTATTCGCAGCGACCGCGTCAGCGCCGAAAGCGCGGCTTCAGCTCTACAGATACCCGAGGTCCGTCAGACGCTCTCGCAGCATATCGATTCCCTCGACCTGATGGGCGCGCATACCGATGGCATTGGCCGCTTCGATGTTGTCCGCGTTGTCGTCGAAGAAGACGAGGTCGGTGACGTCCACGCCGAGCTCGTCGGCGACGTGGCGGTAAATGCGCTCGTCCGGCTTGCGCATGCCGACGAGGTGGGAGAAGAAGACGGTGTCGACGTGGTCGTGGATCGCCATATCGCCGGTAAGACGGCGGGCGTGAATCTCGTTCGTATTGCTGAGGACGGCGAGGCGGTGGCGCTTTCGCAATGCAGCCAGCGTCTCGACGGCACCCGGAAAAAGGCCGAGGTTCCAGGCCTCGAACTCACTGAGGACGCGCTCCGGCTCAATCTCCAGCGCAAACTCGGCGATGAACTGCTCGCAGAACGCCGGACCGTCGATCTCACCGACCTCGAGCCGGATCCACGGCTCGACCGACACCCAGCGGCGCACGGCGTCCGAATCGCTATCGAGGCCAAGGCTGGCGAGCATATGAGCTGCTGGGGCAACTTCGACGAGCACGCCGCCGAGGTCAAAGAGCAGGACGTCATCGCCGGAAGTCATCGTACCTAGGATAAGGCAGGCGCCGAGACCACGCAGGTGTTATCAGTTTCTGGATACATGCATCGGTAGTCAGGAGCCAGGGCGTCGCTTGTAATAGGTTGTAAACATCAAGCGTAGTCGCTTAGTACGATCGAGAGCCGATTTTAGGGAGGCTGGGTCAATGCCTGTAACGGAACGGAAGGCAAGTGTGATTCTGGAAGGCGACCCTCGCATGGCGAGCGCCAGCGTGAGCGGCAACGGACGCACCTACGGCGAGCTACCCAGCTCCCTCGTGGAGCGCCTGGACGCCGAAAACGGCAAGACCAGCCCGGAAGAGCTGATCGCTTCGGCATACGCAGCCGATTACACGATGACGCTCGCCAGCGCCCTCTCCTCCAACGGCAACCAGCCCGACCGGCTTGACGTCTCGGCCAAATGCGTCCTGGACCGCACGACGGACGGCCTGGCGATTACGCGCATGCTGCTGGAGGTGAAGGGCGTGGTGCCCCGCATCGACTCGGATCGATTCCAGGAGATGGCACGCAAGGCAGAGGAGAAATGTCTGATCTCCACGGCCATGCGCGGCAACGTCGAATTCGAGATCGTGGCGGAGCTCGTCGCCCAGTAATCGCACTTGCCCATTCGCAGCACCGAGGAGGTGTTCGATGGGCGAAGAAACCAAGATCCCCAGTAACCATGTCGTAGGCGTGATCAGCGGCTCAAAGTCGGCTGACGATGCCGTGAACCGGCTGCACAAGGCCGGATATGAAGACGTGCTGGTCATGCACCACGTCGACACGATGGGCGAAGGTGTGAACCCGCTCTCGGCGCTTCTCGAAAGGCTGTCCGGTCACCTCAGCGATGAGACGGGCTACCTGGACCAGTACCAGGAGGCGACCGACAGGGGAGACGTTGTACTCGCCGTCGGAGCGGACCACGGCGAAGCGGCCGACCGGGTGCGAGAGATCATGGAGCTGGAAGGCGCCGCGAACATCCGCTACTTCGGCAAGCTGGCCGTGACGGACATGACGCCACCCACCAACCCATCGGCAGCCTCTAGTGCAACGCCGCAGGGTCCGAAGGGGCCTGAGGGCGGGTAATCAGCTAAACAACGCGGAAGTCGGGCGATAGCGGCGTCAGGCCCTCGCCCGAAGGCCGCGCAAACCCCACTCCCAGAACTGTGCCGAGCGTGATTGCTGCGGCGTTCGGAGACGGCGAGACGGATAGTGCGCTCGCCGTCCCATCATGGACTAAGGCGAACGCGGGCCGGCGCTCCGCTCTCCCGGGTCACGTACTCATCGAGCCACTTCCCCAGGTTCTCGACGCCGTCCACGTTCACGTAGCCGCCGTGCAACGCGACGAGGGGATGATTGTCTCGCAAGTACGAAGCCATGCTCACACCTATCTCGATCCGCTCGCCCATCTCGAGGCCCGCGGAGCGGACCGTCTCCAGGATGATGTTGGCCAACGCCCCGGGTGAGCGATCGCCGTCTCGCTGCGGTGATGGCACCGGCGGCATCAGGCGCATCGAAGCCAGTACCCCGGCGTCGTACCGGGCGACGGCGCGCTTAACGAGTGTGCCGCCGAAGTCGAACACCAACGCAGTTCCCGATGCTCCACTGACGCAGCGCGCGGCGCCGATCAGCGGGGCAAGTGCGGCATTGGGCGCCATCTTCACTGTGCACGCAACGCCGAACCGCGCGAGATGCCGTTCAGCCTCGGCCGCCACCTCCGCGTAGGCGAGGCCGCCGCACAGCCATACCCGCTCGACGCCACTCCAGTGCGCCCAATAGCTCTCGTCCCACTCCGGACGGGCTGCACGAGCCGGCCCCTCGCCAAGCTTGAGGACAGAGATGAGGCAGGCGATGCGCTCGCCGTGCTCGCGAGCCACCTCGATCGCGGTCTGGTGCTCGGCTTCACGATCGGACCTGAGCCAGGCCAGCAACCGGTCCGTGATGTTCGTTATGTCGCCTAACTCGATGCCGTTGCCGGCTGCTGTCTCGGTGATGAGGGAGCGAATAGCGTTGGCGCTGAGGACCTCCTCTGCGGTCCGGCCTTCGAGGTGCTTCGGCAGGGCCAGCGTCGGGCCGCTGACGAGGCGGACGCGGTTGAGCGATGCAGCCGGTGTCAGATTATCGGGGTCCAGCGGCACCGCCGGCCTATCAGGCTGGTGCTGCCGGTGGCTCGGCGACCTGGAAGATGGGGTCCGCCTCCGTGCCGAGGTGGCGCCAGTCTGCGCCCGAAGGAAGGATGCGCTCGGCTCCGTAAATGTGCCGGAAGTCCTTCGCGCCGTCCGTTGCCGGTGGCTCGATGCCGCCAGCGAGGTCTCGTGCTGCCTTCACGAGCTGCTGGCGCATGCGGATCACGGCGCGGTCGCTGGTGCCAAGATGCTCCCGCGTGCGGTCGAGGATGCTGCCCATCGACTCCTGCACGGCGTGGTCCTGGCTGACGAAGTCCGAGATGCCGGAGAACGACGTCGTGCGCTGCAGCTCGCGGTCGACCTGGTAGTCGTTCGCGGCGTTGAAGCCGCGAGGCGAGATGCCGTTGTCGGGACGCTCAAACCCGTAGGGCATGAGACTGAACAGCGGCTCCCCAATGTGCGCCGGGCGGTGGTGCACCGGGGGCTGCACGCCGAGGCCAAATCGCCAGCACGAGGTGTCATCAATTGGCACAAACAAACCGCCGCCCGCACCAATGCCGAGCGGGATCGCAGCCACCATCGTCGTGAACGGGAACACCCAGGCCGTGACGCGGACGTGCGTATGGCCGTTCGGTGTGTTGCGCAGGCCGGCGTAGCGGTAGCCATACCACTCGTCCTCCACCTCGATGCGCGGCGCCCGGTCGTACTCCCAGATGCGGATCGACATCGGGTTACTCGGCACGCCGGGCTGGTCCGTGCCGTCGTCCTCGATGTGCGACGCCGCCTGGTACTGGTGCAACCACGAAATGTGAGAAGTATCGAGGTTGCCCTCCATCGACTGCACCCAGTTGCACTCGACGCGCACCTTGGAGGCCCGGATCTTGTCCGCCGGCATGCCCTCAGAACCGAAGTCCCGAAACGGCGGCTGCGTCTCTGGCGGCCCGAAATACGCCCACACGATGCCGCCGGACTCATGCGCCGGGTAAGCCGCGATACGCACCTTGTTGCTTGAAGTTCGCTCTCGCCGGCTCCGATGGCATGTCGACGCAGGCGCCCGTGACGTCGAACTTCCAGCCGTGGTAGACGCAGCGCAGCCCTGCTTCCTCGTTACGACCGAAGAACATCGAGGCGCCACGGTGAGGACAGGCTTGCCGGAACACACCGACCCTGCCCTCGCTGTCGCGGAAGGCCACGAGGTCCTCACCGAGAATGCGGGCCCGCACCGGCGCGCCATCCGGCTCAGCGACCTCGTTCGAGAGCAGGACGGGCATCCAGTAGCGCCGCAGCAGATTGCCCATCAGCGTGCCGGGTCCTACCTGCGTCAGTACCGCGTTGTCTTCGGCTGTGAGCATCGAGATGTCTCCGAATGCAGATTTGCCTGGTCCGCAATCTGTGCGAACTATGCTGCAAATTCTAATCAAGCCACTACAGGACGAATCCAGCAGCTTGAGTGGTCAGACCCGAGGTAGCTGCGGGTTTCAACCCGCAGTGTCGTCACCCCACAGGTTCCAGCTGCGATCCAGACTGGGCTCAGCCGAGATCGTAAGGTGGTCGCGAGGTGCTCGCAAGCGCCGCAGGTCGACGTGACAGGTGCTCCGGCGTATTCTTGGCCTCAATACCGCCTATTGACCATCGAGAGGAGACCATCCCATGTTGACCAAAGAAGACAACGAGAACGGGTTCTGAAGTTTGGGGGCACCCCAAGCCCCGCTAAAGCCGCAATGCGCGGCCTGGACCGAGTTAGAGGAGACCATCCCATGTTGACCAAAGAAGACAACGAGAACGGGTTCTGAAGTTTGGGGGCACCCCAAGCCCCGCTAAAGCCGCAATGCGCGGCCTGGACCGAGTTAGAGGAGACCATCCCATGTTGACCAAGGAAGACAACGAGAATCCTGACGCGCGTCGGGCGCGGGACGCTCATGGGCAACCTGCTGCGGCGCTACTGGACGCCCGCACTGCTATCGAGCGAGGTGCCGGAGCCCGACTGTGCGCCCATACGCGTGCGCATCCTCGGTGAGGACCTCGTCGCCTTCCGTGACACCGAGGGCAACGTGGGCCTCTTCCCCACCGCATGCCCCCACCGCGGTGCTTCGATGTTCTTCGGTCGCAACGAAGAGGCAGGCCTGCGCTGCGTCTACCACGGCTGGAAGTTCGACGTCACCGGCGCCTGCGTCGACATGCCATCAGAGCCGGCCGAGAGCAACTTCAAGAACAAGGTGCGCATTGGCGCCTACCCGGTGCACGAGTCGGGCGGCCTGGTCTGGGCCTACATGGGCCCGGCCGACAAGCAGCCGCCCTTCCGCGACTTCGGCTCCGAAGGCGTACCGAAGGAGCACTGGGGAACCGCGACGAAGTTCCAGGCCTACTGCAACTGGGTGCAGCGCAACGAGGGCCAGATCGACAGCTCCCACATCTCCTGGCTGCACCAGTTCAAGACCGCCATCGAGCACCCGGACGACGGCACAGACGTCCCCGGCGGCTATCCCTCCTACCCGATGTCAATCAAGATCTGGGCTTACGACCGCGCGCCGCGCCTGGAGCTTACCGATACGGAGTACGGCTACCGCTACGCCGCCATCCGCGAGACGCCCAACGGCAACACGCACGTTCGCATCACCGCCTACGCGATGCCCTACAGCACCATGGTTGCGAGCATCCCCTTCTCGACCGGCGGGGTCATGTGCGTGCCGATCGACGACTACAACTGCTACTTCTTCCGCTTCGCCACCCGCCCGCTGCCCAACGCGCCGTACCGCGAAGAGATCATGAAGGCGTCAGGCGATGGCGGCCTCTTTGCCTACATGCCGTATGCCGCGGTCCGCAACCGGCGATTCGCCAACGGCAGTGTCGGCGAACGCCACTACAGGCCCGACAACGACTACCTGATCGACCGGGATCTCCAGAAGGACGGCACTTACTACACGGGCGTCGAGGACTTCGGCAGCCAGGACCTCATGGTCACGGAGTCCATGGGCGGCATCTACGACCGCAGCCAGGAGCACCTGGGCACCACCGACAAGGCGGTGATCCGCATGCGCTCGCTCCTGCTCAAAGCCGCAAAGGACCTCGCCCAGGGCATCGAACCGCCCGCCCTTGACGGCATCGACTTTACGTCGATCCGCTCCGGCGAAAAGATCCTCAGTCCCGGCGAAGACTGGCACCTCGTCGGCTCCGACCAGGACCCGGTTGTCATGCGCACCCTCGGCATGACGGAAGCAGAGGTCGAGGCGGTCGCCGGCGGCGGCAGCTAACCTCACCCCCGATGTCCACTCCCTGCTGGGCGAAGGATCAGTACGGTTAATGGACTTCCGATAGCAATAGACAAGAAGCCGGGTCGCGACCCGGCTTCTTGCCTATCTGATCTTGTGCCCTGCTCCAGACTGGCATCTGGAGCAAGATGGCGGCAGCCCCGCGCCGCCATGCATTGGCCTAGAACTTTACGATCGAGCGCCCGGCGATCTTCCCCGCGCGCAGGTCGTCGCAAGCCTCGTTGATCTGTTCGAGCTTGTAGGTCTTCGTCACCATCTTGTCGAGGGGCAGGCGGCCTTCCTTGAACCAGCGGATCATCATCGGAAAGTCGCGGTCCGGGATGCTGCAGCCGCCGGGGGCGCCGCGGTAGACCTTGCCACCGAACAACATGCCCATCGTCGGCGTCGCCGGTTCGCCGTGCGGCACGCCGACGACGATGGCCTGGCCGCCCTCGCGCGTGCCGGGACGGCGGGCGCGCGCCATCTGCAGGCTCTGCTCCATCGTGATCTTCTGGCCGATGGCGTCGAAAGCGTGATCGACGCCGGCAGTCATGCCGCCGCCCATCAGGTTGCGCACCTGCTCCACGGGGTCGCCGTTACGGGCGTTAACGCCGTGCGTCGCCCCGAACTGCCTGGCGAACTCGAGCTTCTCGTCCGCCAGGTCGACGGCGATGATCGGGTAAGCGCCCGCGATCGCCGCACCGGCTACGACTGAAAGGCCGACGCCGCCGACGCCGATCACGGCAACGCTGTCGCCGGGACGCACCATCGCGGCGTTGATCGCGGCACCAACGCCCGTCATCACCGCGCAGCCCACCGGCGCCGTCGCGTCCACGTCGACGTCCTTATCCAGCGGCACGACCATCTGCTCGTCGACGACGACGCTCTCCGCCCAGGTGAAGGTACCGACAGCCGCCGGCGCCCCGTACTTCACGACCTCGCCCTTGTACATGACCTGGGCGGGCACGGGCGCGGGTCCCGAAACCGGGTTGCGCTGCACCCACGTGACCATGACGTGGTCGCCTTCCTTGACGTGCGTCACGTTGCTGCCGGTCGCGACGACGACGCCGGTCGACTCGTGGCCAAGGACCAGGGGCACCTGGGGCTGGGGACGGTCGAGTTCGTGCAGCTGCGAGTGGCAGACCCCCGTGGCGAACTGCTTGACCAGTACATGACTGGGGCCGAGATCCGGCAGCTCGATGTCATCGATGACCATCGGCTTGCCCTTCTCGATCAGGATGGCTGCGGGCGTTTTGGTAGGCATGATGTAGCGGTTTCTCCTTGCGATGTGCTCCAGCGGGGTCGGTCGGAGAGCTGTCGAAATCGGCAGTCTGTGTTGCGCCGCAAGTATAGCGCCCGGCCATGTGCGCGCACAGCACGAACGATGCATTCGGAGCAGATCTGGCTGGCCATAGACAGCAATATTTCATCTGGCCATGGCCCGCGCTGAAGAGGAGAGTGGATCGACAGCCTGGTGCGTCGCGTCACGCACAGTCCCTGGCACTTTTAGTACAGGTTGACGGGCCGATCGACGCGCCACTACACTCGATTGCACAACTGCAGAACATAAGGCTGTGATCGGGAGTAGTACCCCGCAAAGCGAGGCCCCAGAGAGCCGGGATGAGGTGAGAGCCCGGCGCCAGCGCAGCGAGCGAATGGACCCGGGAGCCGCGCCCCAAACGCCTCAGGGCAAGTAGGCGGCGCCGGAAGGGCACCGATATCAAAGCCCATCAGCATCGTGGAGATCCGTCGAAGCCGTGCTGAATGAGATGCCCGAAGTCATTTCGGGCAAGTAGGGTGGTACCGCGAACGCCATCGCCCCTATGAGGCGATAGGCGTTTTTTGTTGCCCGCGAAACCCTAAAGGAGGCAGAGATGGCTGACCACAAATTCGTACTCTCGGAGAAGGACCTGCCGACGCACTGGTACAACATCATGCCGGACATGGTCGCCACGGGTGGTCCGCCGCCTCCACCGCTGCACCCCGGCACGCACCAGCCCATCGGACCGGATGACCTCGCGCCGCTCTTCCCGATGTCGCTCATCGCCCAGGAAGTGAGCCAGGAGCGCTTCATCGAGATCCCGGAGCCGATTCGAGACGTCTACAAGCTCTGGAGACCCTCGCCGCTATTCCGGGCCCACCGGCTAGAGCAGGCTCTGGGAACTCGCGCTCACATCTACTACAAGTACGAAGGCGTCTCGCCGGCCGGCTCGCACAAACCCAACACGGCCGTCGCGCAGGCTTACTACAACAAGCTCGAAGGCACGAAGCGCCTGACGACGGAGACCGGCGCCGGCCAGTGGGGCAGCGCCCTCTCGCTCGCCTGCAACTACTTCGACATGGAGCTCAAGGTCTACATGGTCAAGGTGAGCTACGAGCAAAAGCCGTACCGCCGCATCATGATGGAGACCTGGGGTGGCACCGTGGTCCCCAGTCCCAGCACGGACACCAACTCCGGCCGTCAGGTCCTGGCCGAGAACCCAGACTCGCCTGGTAGCCTTGGCATCGCCATCAGCGAGGCCGTCGAAGATGCGGCCTCCCGTGAGGACACGAAGTACTCACTCGGCAGCGTGCTCAACCACGTCCTCCTGCATCAGACCGTCATCGGCGAAGAAGCGATCAAGCAGATGGAGATGGCCGGCGAGTATCCGGACGTCGTCGTCGGCTGCACCGGCGGCGGCTCCAACTTTGCCGGCATCGCCTTCCCCTTCCTGCGAGAGCGCCTGATGAACGGCAAGCAGACTCGATTCCTCGCCGCCGAGCCGGATGCCTGCCCCAGCCTGACCCGCGGCGAGTACGTGTACGACTTCGGCGACACGGCGGGCATCACTCCCCTCGTGAAGATGTACACGCTCGGTCACACCTTCGTGCCGCCGGGCATCCACGCCGGCGGTCTGCGCTACCACGGCATGGCGCCGCTGATCTGCGAGCTGCACGCCCGCGGCCACATCGAGGCCCAGGCCTACCCGCAGACGAAGGTGTTCGAGTCCGCCATCCAGTTCGCGCGAACCGAGGGCATCATCCCGGCGCCGGAGAGCGCGCACGCCATCTGCTCCGCTATCGGCGAAGCGCGCGCCGCCGACGAGGCCGGCGAAGACCGCGTCATCCTGTTCAACCTGAGCGGTCACGGCGACTTCGACCTCGCCGCCTACGACCAGTACCTCTCCGGCAAGCTGGAGGACTACGCCTACCCCGAGGAGATGGTGCATGCAGCGATGGCCTTGGTGCCAAAGGTGGAAGCCTGATGTTTTTCACCCCTCTCTCGCGCTCGTACACGAACGAGGTGCCGCTTCGCATCCCTCGCGGTCTGCTTCGCTCTGAAATTAGGGAGCGCCGGGGGGACACCCCCCATGCCCCCCGCGCATGGGCTTCGCCCCCGCTACCCCTGTCAGGAGATCACAGATGACGGCCAGCGCCCAGAAGCGCATCCTCACCGGCGTCCGGCCTACCGGGAACCTGCACCTGGGGCACTATGCGGGTGCGCTCGAGAACTGGGTGCGGCTGCAGCACGAGTACGAGTCGTACTTCCTCATCGCCGACTACCAGGTGTCGGACTACGCGGAGGACTTCGAGCGCGTGCGCACCTCCGTGTGGGAAGTCGTGCTCGACTGGCTCGCGGTGGGGCTCGACCCTAACGTGGCGAATTTCGTCATCGAGAGCTCAGTACCGGAGAACGCAGAGCTGACGACGTGGCTGAGCTGGTACCTGCCACTCGGCATGCTGCAGCGCAACCCAACCCTCAAGGCCGAGATGGAAGACATCGAGGCTGGGAACCGCAGCGTGCCCGTGGCGTTCTTCACCTACCCGGTGATGCAGTCGGCGAACATCCTGCTGCCTCGCGCCCACCTCGTACCCGTCGGCGAGGACCAGGCGCCACACATCGAAATGACGCGGGAGCTGGCCCGGCGCTTCAACACGCGCTTCAAGCCCGTGTTCCCGGAGCCGGAAGCGCTGATAGGCCGCGTCAAGCGACTCGTGGGCACGGACGGCCAGGCGAAGATGAGCAAGTCGCGTGGCAACACGATCGACCTCAAGGACCCCGAGGACGTTGTCAACCAGAAGGTGCGCTCTATGTACACCGACCCGACGAGACTACGCGCGACAGACCCGGGGCACGTCGAAGGCAACCCGGTGTTCATGTACCACGATGCCTTCAACCCGGACGTCGACGAGGTAAACGACCTCAAGGAACGATACGTCCTTGGCAAAGTCGGCGACGTAGAGGTTAAGCAGAAGCTCGCGAAGGCGATCAACAACTTCCTGACGCCGATCCGGGAGAAGCGAGCCTACTACGAGGACCGCCCCGACGAAGTGCGCGAGGCGCTCGTCAAAGGCACGAACGCGGGTCGGCGTATCGCCCAGGAGACGATGGAAATGGTGCGAGATGCCCTGCAGATCAACTACCTCAAGGCATAGCGAGGCTGTGGGTTGACGACAAACGGGAGCGGCGAAGAATCGTGAATGCGTCCTGCGACAGGCACGAACTTCGGACTCGATAATCAGTCTGCAACAGGGTCTCTCGTGTGAGGACCCAAACGAGAGCAAGGAGAATGCATTGACGACCCAGACTTTCACGGAGTCGCTCGACGAGATCATCGACGAGCGCAGTCTGCTCAAGCACCCCTTCTACCAGGCCTGGACGGCCGGCACGCTGCCACTCGAGTCGCTGCAGGAGTACGCAAAGCAGTACTTCCACTTCGAGGCCGCCTTCCCGACCTTCCTCAGCGCTATCCACGCGCGCATGGAGCCCGGCGAGGCACGCAAGGCCGTCCTCGACAACCTGTGGGACGAGGAGCACGGCGAGAAAAACCACCTGGCACTCTGGCTGCAGTTCGCCGAGTCACTCGGTTTGGATGCCGATGAGGTCCGCAGCACGGAGCCGAACGCCGAAACGCTCGACCTGATCGAGGGCTTCCGAGCCGCTTGCAGCGAAGGCAGCATCGCCGAGGGTCTCGCCACGCTGTACGCGTACGAATCCCAGGCCCCAGCCGTGGCCACGCAGAAGATCCTCGGCCTGCAGAAGAACTACCCCTTCGTCGACGAGCAGGGCTACGAGTTCTTTAGCGTGCACAAGGACGTCGACGTCTACCACTCGCAGACGGAACGTGAGGTTATCGCCGCGGCCGCGACGACACCTGACGCCCGCCTCGGACTGGAGGAGGCGACTCGAACAGCCGCCGACCGTCTTTGGCGTTTCCTCGACGGCGCCTACGAAGGCAACTGCTAAGTCATTAGTCGGTGCAGGCACGCCCGCCCGTCTCGCTGCCCTGATGGTGGGCGGGCAGGCGAACCCTCGTGATTACAGACAAGGAGCGGCAGTGCAGAGGGCGCAGCGCCTCTGCCGGGGGGCACGGGGGGTGTCCCCCCGCTCTTCAATAGAGACCCGGGCGGAGCAGCCCGATAGGGATGCGCAGCTGAGGGCATGGCTTTCCTCGGTTGGCACAAGGCCAGCTACTCTGGACGAAAGGAAAGTCGCATGAACCTCAGACCTACACTGGAAGAAGCCAGAGCACTCGCGTCCCAGGGCAACTACTGTCCTCTGTACACAGAGGTGCCCGCCGACCTCGAGACGCCGGTTTCGGCCTATCTCAAGGTCGCGCGCGGCAGCTACTCATACCTGCTCGAGAGCGTGGAAGGCGGCGAGCGCCTGGCACGCTACAGCTTCATCGGTGCCGAGCCTTATCGCACACTCCGCAGCGGCGAGTTCGGCAGCACCAACGCGGGCGATCCACTTATCGAGGTCGAGAAGGAGCTGTCGCGCTTCAAGCCCGTCGAGGTACCCGGACTGCCCCGGTTCACCGGCGGCGCCGTCGGCTACCTCTCGTACGAGGTCGTGCGCTACTTCGAAGAGCGTGTGCCGAAGGCGAAGAACAACGCCTTGCACATGCCCGAAGCGATCATCCTGTTCACGGACACGCTCCTGGTTTTCGACCACCTGCAGCACCGCATCAAGGTCGTCAGCCACTTCCGGCTCGACGGCGACATCGAAGCGGCGTACCGGCAGGCGCAGTGGCGCATCGAGGAGATGGTGAAGCGACTAGAGAAGCCGCTGGCCTCGCTGCCCTACCGTCCCGGTCCCGGCATCGACGTGAAACAGACCGTCTCGTCCAACATGACGCGGGAGCAGCACGCCGCCGCTGTGAACAAGGCGAAGGAGCACATCGTCGCCGGCGACATCATCCAGATCGTCCTGTCGCAGCGCTTCCAGCGGCCGACGGCGGCGCATCCGTTCGACGTGTACCGCGCCCTCCGCACGATCAATCCCTCGCCCTACATGTTTTACCTCGACCTGGGCGAGGCGCAGCTTGTAGGCACGTCGCCGGAAATGCTGGTGCGCGTCGAGGACGGCAAGATCGATTACCACCCCATCGCCGGTACGCGGCCTCGTGGCGCTACGCCCGAGGAGGACAAGGCGCTGGAAGAGGAGCTTGTGGCGGACGAGAAGGAGATCGCCGAGCACGTTATGCTGCTCGACCTCGGGCGCAACGACGTGGGGCGCGTGAGCGAGGCAGGCTCGGTCGAAGTGCCGCAGGTGATGGATGTCGAGCGTTACTCTCACGTCATGCACCTCGTGTCGCACGTTACGGGCCGCCTGCGTAAGGGCATGAGCCCGTTCGATGCGCTTCGGGCCTGCTTCCCCGCCGGCACCGTCTCCGGCGCCCCGAAGATCCGAGCGATGGAGCTGCTCGCGGAGCTGGAGGAGGACCAGCGCGGCCCTTACTCCGGTTGCGTCGGCTACTTCGACCTCTCCGGCAACCTCGACACGGCGATTACGATCCGAACCATCCTCATGAAGGACGGCGTGGCGCACGTGCAGTCCGGCGGCGGCATCGTCTACGACTCCGACCCGGCCACCGAGTACACCGAGACGGAGAACAAGGCGCGCGCCCTCATCCGCGCCATCGAGCAGGCCGAGGCCGATTCGGCGTCGCGTCCCGCAGGAAGCCTGGGGTACTAACCGATGACCACTGAACACACCGTAATCGTCTGGTTGCTGATCGAGAACAACGGCTCCGTACTGGTCGCCCGGCGTAAGCAGGACGACGAGGCGTTCTCTGGCGGCTGGGTGCTTCCCGGCGAGGTGCTGCCGCGCGGCAAATCGCCCTCAGACCTCACGGCCGAGTTCGGCAAGGACCAGCTCGACATCCAGGTCATGGGCGACGAGCCGTTCCAGACCCTGCACATCGCCGACGGCAAGGCAACCTACGCCATCGCTGTCCACCGCGTCGGCTACGAAGGGCGGCCTCGCTTCCGTGAGAGCGGGCCCTACACCGAGGTCGGCTGGGCCCCAAAGAGCGACCTCAAGGACGCGACCGCCTACCCGTTCCTCTCGGAGCTGGCGCGTTACCTGGAGGCAGACTGATGAGTCAGAAGGCGTCTATCCAGCTATTTCAGCCAGCAGGCGGCAGGCATTCGCGTCTCCGTGCGCAAAGCGCCACGGGGGTAGCGGGGGCGCGCGCCAGCGATGCGCAGCGACACAGCGACGACCTTACTGTGGGATGCATCCCGCAGCCTGGAGAACCTCAATGCTCCTTCTAATCGATAACTACGACAGCTTCACCTACAACCTCTACCAGTACCTGTGCGAGCTCGGCGCCGACGTCGAGGTCCACCGCAACGACAAGATCGGCATCGAGGACATCGACTCGATGGCGCCGGAGCGCATCGTGATCTCGCCGGGTCCCGGCACGCCCGACGACGCCGGCATCAGTGTCGACGCAATCAAGCGCTTCGCCGGGCAGGTGCCACTACTCGGCGTCTGCCTGGGGCATCAGTGCATCGGACAGGCCTTTGGAGCCGTCGTAGCGGGCGCGGGCGAGATCAAGCACGGCAAGATGTCGAAGGTGACGCACGACAACAAGGGCGTGTTCGCAGGCCTGCCGCAGCCCTTTGATGCGGTCCGCTATCACTCGCTGGCCATCGTGCCGGAAACGCTACCGGACGTGCTCGAAGTCTCGGCGCGCTCGGAGTCGGGAGTGATCATGGGCATCCGCCACAAGACGCTAACCATCGAAGGCGTCCAGTTCCATCCGGAGTCGATCCTGACGAAGCCGGGCAAGCAGCTTCTGGATAACTTCCTGAAGATGCAGAATGTCACGGCGACAGGAGCAAGCAGATGATTCGAGAAGCCATATCAGCCATCGTTGGCGGGCGCGACCTCACGGAAGAGGAAGCGGCCCAGTGCATGCAGGAGCTCATGTCGGAGGAAGCAACGCCGTCGCAGGCTGCCGCCCTCCTCGTCGCCCTGCACATGAAGGGCGAGACTGTCGATGAGATCACGGGCATGGTGCGCGTCATGCGCGAGAAGGCCCTCCACGTCGACGTCGGGCCGGACGTCCTCGACGTCGTCAGCACCGGCGGCGGCAGCTTCGACCCGTTCAACATCTCCACAGGAGCGGCGATCGTCTGTGCCGGTGCGGGCGTGCGCGTGGCGAAGCACGGCAACCGAGGGTTCACATCGGCGGCCGGCGCGGCGGACGTGCTGGAGGCCCTCGGCGCCAAGATCGATCTGACGCCGGTGCAGGTGCAGCACGTTATCGAGCAGGCGGGCTTCGGCTTCATGTTCGCCCAGTCGATGCACCCGGCCATGCGCTTCGTAGGCCCTACGCGACGCGAGATAGGCATTCGCACGATCTTCAACTCGCTTGGCCCCCTGACGAACCCTGCCCACGCTCGCTACCAGCTCATCGGTGTCGGTAACATCGAGATGGCCGACAAGGTATCGCAGGTGCTGCGCCGGCTCGGTACCGGCCGGGCGCTCGTCGTGCACAGCGAGGACGGTCTGGACGAGGTGTCGCTCGGCGCGTCCACGACGGTGCACGAGGTCACCGGCAGCGACGTAAACACCTACTCCGTCTCGCCTCATGACCTGGGCATGCCGATGATTTCGCTCGAGGAGGTGAGAACCGGCACAAAGGAGGAGAACGCCGACCGCATGCGCGCCCTGCTCAACGGCGCCGAATCCGCCGACCGCGAATATGTCCTGGCCAACGCCGGTATGGCGCTCTACGCGGTCGAGCACGCACCGGACATTAAATCGGGCATCCAGAAGGCGCGAGAGGCGATCGACACCGGCGCAGCGAAGCGGGTGCTGGATGCCTACATCGCGGCGAGCAACAGCTTCGGCGGATAATGGAAGTCGACTCATGCAAAGCACCAACGGCATAACTGAAACCGGCAGCGTACTCGACCGTATCGTGGCGGACCTCGTCCCCGTGCGCGAAGCGGCGATGCGCATCGAGCCCGAGGCGATGCTGCGCCACGCGATCGCCGAGTACGACGCCCCCTGGCGCCTGAGCGACGCTATCGCAACGCCACGGGGCAACGCACCAGCGACCGGTGTGCAAGTCATCGCCGAGGTGAAGAAGGCGTCACCCAGCAAGGGCGTGCTGGTCGAGACAATCGACCCGGTTGCGATCGCGCGCGCCTACGCTGCCGGCGGCGCCGCGGGCATCTCGGTCGTCACAGAGCCCAACTACTTCCAGGGCAACATCGAGTGGCTGCGCGAGGTGCGGCAGACGCTCTCGGCCGAGTTCCCGGGCACGCGCCCTTCCCTCTTGCGCAAAGACTTCGTCGTCCACCCCTACGAGGTGCTGCAGGCGCGGGCATACGGCGCCGACAACATCCTGCTCATCGTCGCGATGTTGGAGCTCGACCTGATGCGAGACCTCCTGGCCCAGGCTCGGGAGCTGGAGCTCGATGCACTGGTCGAAGTGCACACGGAGTCCGAAGCAGAGCGCGCAATTGAAGCCGGCGCATGGCTGTTCGGCATCAACAACCGCGATCTGCATACCTTCAACGTCGACCTCGCGGCGACGGAGCGCATCCGCCCCCTCCTGCCCGCCGACGCCATCGTCATCGGAGAGAGCGGCGTACACACGCGCGCCGATGTCGAGCGACTACAGCGAGCCGGCGTGCGCGCCATCCTCGTCGGCGAAGCGTTCATGACGGCACCGGACGTAGCGGCAAAGATGGCCGAGCTCCGGCCAGCCCGCGACGAGGCCTGAGAACACATGACCAGAGTTAAGATCTGCGGCTGTCGCAGCGTCGATATTGCGATGGCGGCCGCGGAAGCAGGCGCCGACTTCATCGGCCTGATGTTCGCACCCTCCAGTCGGCGACGCATCGAGATGGAGGACGCCTCCGAAATCGTGCGCGCCCTCGGTTCGCCCCTTGCCGCCATGGAGATGCGCACGCCGCCGGCCGTCTATCGCACCGCAGAGCAGGACCTGACGGCCTGGTTCGAGCACGGCAGCCAGGCGCTCGACCGCCTGCTGGAGCGCAAGCGACCCCTCACGGTCGGTGTCTTCGCGGGCAACGACCCGGAGGAGATCAACGAGATCGTCGATGAATGCGGCATCGACCTCATCCAGCTCTCCGGCGGCGAACCATGGAGCAACGTGCTGCTGGCGAACCGGCAGGTGATCAAGGCGGTGCACGTCCACCCCGAAGACAACGCCGAATCCGCCATGATGCGCATGGAGGTCGGCAGCGCCATGGCCGTCCTCCTGGACCATGCAGATCCCAGGGCGTTCGGAGGCACCGGTCAGGCGCTCGATTGGGCCCTCGCCGCCGAGGTCGCGGCGGCGATGCCGGTCTGGCTGGCCGGCGGCCTCACGCCCGATAACGTCGCGAAGGCAATCCAGCTCGTGCACCCCTGGGCCGTCGACGTCTCCAGCGGCGTCGAAACCGAAGGCGCCAAAGACGCGGCGAAGATACGGGCGTTCGTCGCGGCCGCGAAGGGCGCGCTGGGATGAAACGGCCGTGTCAGACCACCGAGAACACAGCAGCGTCCGGAAGCTACAACGCGAGCGAAGCAAGCGACACCGTAGGGACGGAACTTCAGTTCGGTCCGCTCGAGCGCCCCGTCCGTCTTTCGAGGCCTCGTCTTCAGACGTTCAACTACCGAGGGCTGTACGCCTATCACGTCGTTGTGGTCACCAATCAACGGGCGCGCATCTTCGAAGACATCGAACTGGGACGGTGGTGCATTGGCATCCTCGAGGATGTCGGCAAAGCCGCTCATTTCGAGCTACTCGCATACTGTTTGATGCCGGACCACCTGCACCTGCTGGCCCAGGGCAACGACGAACGGTCTCACCTGATTACGTTCATGCAGCGGTTCAAGCGGCGCACCGGCTTCCACTTCAAGCAGTCGAGCGGCGATCGACTCTGGCAGAGTAGCTACTTCGATAGGGTGTTGCGGGAGGAGGAAGACCTGGCGGAAACGGCCGAGTATATCTTCCGGAATCCGATCGCAGAAGGTCTCTGTGAAGATCCGGAGGACTATCCGCTTTTGGGAGGGACCTTCGCCGCTGCTACCGCCCCCGGACCGAACTGAAGTTCCGTCCCTACGATTGGACTCGCTCCGCTAGTCAGGGGCATGGCGTCAAGCTGAGTAGGAGAACCAACACGATGAACAACCTGCCTGACGAACACGGGCGTTTCGGCGAATTCGGGGGCATCTATGTGCCCGAGACGCTGATGACGGCGATCGATGAGCTGACGAAGGCGTACGAGGACGCGAAGGCGGACCCGGCGTTTGCCGAAGAGATGGGCGCCATGCTGCGTGACTTCGCCGGCCGGCCGACGCCGTTGTACTTCGCCGCGAATCTCACGAAGAAGCTCGGCGGCGCCAAGGTGTACCTCAAGCGCGAGGACCTGGCCCACACCGGTGCACACAAGATCAATAACGCCGTGGGCCAGGGACTGCTGACGAAACGACTCGGCAAGCCGCGTGTGATTGCCGAGACCGGCGCGGGACAGCACGGCGTGGCGACGGCCACGATTTGCGCCCACCTCGGCCTCGAGTGCGTCGTGTACATGGGCGAGGTGGACATGGCGCGACAGGCGCCCAACGTGTTCCGCATGCGCCTGCTCGGCACCGAGGTGCGCGGCGTCTCGTCCGGCTCTCGTACGCTCAAGGACGCGATTAACGAGGCCATGCGCGACTGGGTGACGAACGTCGCAACCACTCACTACCTCATCGGCAGCGTCATGGGGCCACACCCCTTCCCTGCGATGGTGCGCGACTTCCAGTCCGTCATCGGTCGTGAAGCCCGCGCCCAGATGCTGGAGCGCGAAGGCCGGCTGCCGGACTACGCGGTCGCCTGTGTCGGCGGCGGCTCCAACGCCATCGGCCTGTTCCATGAGTTCCTCGATGACGCTTCGGTGCGACTGATCGGCGTCGAGGCGGCCGGGCGCGGCATCGCCACCGGTGAGCACTCCGCCACGCTGAGCGCAGGACGTCCCGGTGTGCTGCACGGCTCCTACTCCTACCTGCTGCAGGACGAGGCCGGCCAGGTACAGGAGGCGCACTCGATCTCGGCTGGACTCGATTATCCCGGTGTCGGGCCGGAGCACTCCTACCTCAAAGCCAGCGAGCGCGCCATCTACGAATCGATCACCGACGACGAGGCGCTGGAGGCATTCGAGACGCTTTGCCACGCCGAGGGCATCATCCCCGCCCTCGAGTCCTCACACGCCGTTGCCTACGCCATGAAACTGGCGCCACAGCTCCGGCCGGACGAGATCGTGCTCGTCAACCTCTCGGGCCGCGGCGACAAGGACCTCGAGACCGTGGGCAAGGCTCTGGAAGAGCGCGCAGCGAAGGCGTA
>CAVSWS010000009.1:0-18441 GCA_963731765.1 uncultured Chloroflexia bacterium | reverse complement strand
CTAACGGTGTCAAACCGACCCCATTCATGGCAAGAGTAGTGGCAGTCCTGAAAAGGTTGCCCTGGCTCGGAATGCCGGCAGCGAGGTGGGACGACACGCCAATATCAACAGCTTTGCAACAAGGCTGTTAGGCTCGGTTTGCATGCTCGGGTTACCATTTCTCTCAACATGCTAAGCGGGATTCGTCGTGTCTTGCGGCGACGGACGGTTACGCGTCGGCCGTGGAAGCTGCGTACACGGCTGGCGCTCGCCCTACTGATTGTTGTCGGACCGATCGCCGCGCTCCTCTTGCTGTCACACATCGAAGGTCTGCAGGACCAGCGCCGGTCCCAGGTCGAGAGCTTCCAAACCATCGGCGACACGCTGCGGGCTAACGTCGATAGCTTCGCCCGCGACCTCGAAAGCCTGTCGTTTGCCGCATCCGTAAGCCTATCGAGTGAGCAGATGCCGACTCAGTCGTCGGCAGGCTCCTATCTCGCCAACCTGAACAACACGTACGGCAACCTGCGCGCGATCTTCATCACCACCACGTCGGGCGTCGTCGTAGCCAGCGATAGCGGCAGCCTGAATGGCGAGCGGCTCGGCGACCGGGATTACGTCCGCGCCCTGGAAGACGGCTCCGAGTCAGCCTGGGCCAGCGGCACCATCGCAGCGGAAGAAGGCCGGGTCACCACCGTTCATGGCCGGATCATCCGCACGCCACAGGGCAAGCCGCTGGCGTACCTCTTCGTGGCCTTCTATCCCACCCAGCTCACGAACCGGCTTCCGGACGACCTGCCAAAGGATGCCAACGTTAGCCTGATCGACCAGAACGGCGAGGTGTTGTTCTCGACCAATCCGGGCGAGAAGCCCGTAGAGGACATCGGCGGTTCGAAGGTGTTCAATGAGGTGCAAACGGAGGGCTCCGTCCTGATCGAGGGCGACTCGTCTCCCGTCGATGCCGGCCCGGTCTACGGCGCTTTCCTGCGCGTACCGCGGACGGGTTGGACCATCGCCTTCACGCGACCGGCTGAAGTCATTGACGGCCCCTTCCAGAGCCGTCTGCGTCGCGACCTCGTGGTGATGAGCCTGCTGGTGCTTGCCGGCATTGCCTTCATGCTGTTGGTCGCTTCGAAGCTGTCGCGGCCGCTCAGCAGCCTGGCGAACACGGCCGATGCCATCGCGCGCGGTGAGCAGCCCGTCGTGCCCATCGACGCCGCGGACGCCGACGTGCTGAAGCTCGAACGCGCCATGTGGCAGATGAGCCAGGCGATCAATCAACGAGAGGAAAACCTGCTGTCCCAGACCCGCGTGGGCGAGACGCTGGAGCGCGTCGGTGAGACGCTGGCCACCGAGCTGGACTTCGAGGATGCCGTGACCTCAGTCTCCGTCGCCGCAATGCAACTGACGCAGGCGAAGGCGGTCGGCATTTACTACTTCGAGCACGAAGGCGCTCCGGAGCTCGAGCTCCTGGGTGTCGCTGGCTGCAAGAACTTCCCCATGGCGCCGGACGACCCGCTCGTAAAGCGCACGATGCGCGGCGAGGTCCTCGACATCACGGAGGTCGGTGTGTTCCCGGGCGCGCTGCCGGCACCGCCCCTGGATACCGGCGGCGCTGTGCACAGCTTCCTGGGCATCCCGATCCGCTCCCGCTTCGGCGATGTGCACGGTGGTCTGTTCCTGGTGCACGACAAGCAGGGCGCCTTCACGGACCGCCACCGCCTGCTCGCGACCGGTCTTGCACGTCGCGCGAGCATCGTCGTGGAGAACGCGCGACTGTACAGCCAGGCGCGCGCGCAGCAGGAAGAGCTGCGACAGGCCAGCATGCAGAAGAGCGAGTTCATCGGCATGATGTCGCACGAGCTCCGTACGCCGATCACGACGATCTTCGGCGGGGCCCGTTTGCTCAACACGAAGCGCGACAGCCTGGACCAGCAGTCCTTCGATGAAATGCTGCTCTCGATTGAGCAGGAGGCGGAGCGCCTCTACCGCCTTGTCGAGAACCTGCTGACCCTGGCGAAGACGGACCTGTACGAAGAGATCGAGATGGACGTGATGTCGCTGGGGCCGGTGGTAGACCAGGCCGTCAAGCAGTTCTCTAACCGCCATCCCGGACGGCCGATCAAAATCAGCGTCGCCAAGGACGTTCAGTTCGTCATGGGTGAGCCGGCCTATCTGCACCAGGTACTCAACAACCTGATCACGAACGCGGACAAGTATTCGGAGGCGGGTAAGCCGATCGACATCTCCGTCTCCAGCCGCAACGACATGGTGACGGTGAAGGTGATGGACCGCGGTCCCGGTGTAAAGCCGAGCGAAGTCGAGATGATCTTCGAGAGCTTCTATCGCTCCAAGAGCACTTCACGCCAGGCGGGCGGTAAAGGCCTGGGCCTTACGGTCTGCAAGCGACTGATCGAGGCGATGGGCGGCACCATCTGGGTGCGCAACCGGCGCGGTGGTGGCCTCGAGGCCTGCTTCTCGTTACCGGCCGCGGTGATCGAAGGGCTGGAGGAAGAAGCGCCGGAGCCGATCACCGCACTCGCTGTCGAGTAGCGGTCACCGTATTGCTAGAACTGTTCATCGAGAACAACGAGGCCCGTCATTACGACGGGCCTCGTTATTTCTTCAAGTACGACGCTGAGAAGGAGGTCAATCGCTCTTGGCAGCGACGACCTCTTGATCATTTCCCTCAGCTTCCCTTTCATCACTGGCGGCAGTGAAGTGCCCCTCGTAATCGAGAAGGTAGCCGATGCCCTGCAGCGTCTTTGATCAGGCGCGGCTTGGAAGGCTCGTTCTCCAGCTTGCCGCGCAGGCGGGACACCCAGACACGCAGGTACTGGAGGTCGTCGCGGTACTCCGGGCCCCAGACCTTGCTCAGTAGCTCCGTGTTGAGCATGACCTTGCCGGCGTTGGCGGCGAGCTGTTGCAGAAGCATCCACTCGGTGCGAGTGAGGGAGACGACATCGCCGTGCTTCTTGACGAGGCGCCGCGTGAGGTCGATCTCGACATCACCGATGTTGATGATGTTCTCTTCACCGTCCGTCGTCCTGATGCCGCGGCGCAGGATGGCACGGACACGAGCGCTGAGTTCCTCCGGATTGAAGGGCTTGATCAGGTAGTCGTCCGCACCCAGGTCCAACCCACGCACCTTGTCCTGGTCGTGGTCCTTGGCGGTGAGCAGGATGATCGGTACGCTGCTGCGCTCACGCAGACGGCGCATGACCTCAAGGCCGGAGATGTCCGGCATCATGATGTCCAGCACGATCAGGTCAGGTCGCTGCTGCTCAGCCATGCGCAGGCCCTCTTCGCCATCGGTCGCGGTGATTACGCGCAGACCCTGGGTGGAGAGCTCCAGCTTGATCAGTCGCAGAACGCCCGGTTCGTCATCTACGGCGAGCACGAGAGGCTCGTTGTTCATAAGACACCTCGTTCCTTGCTAGGACAGCTTGTCCTGCAACCAAGATGCCACAGGATGCCGTCCGCTGCGAAGTTCCACGAAAGAGTGCACTGCCCTGCATCTGCCACCAATAAGACACCTCTCAAAAGTGTGACAAAAGCATATCAAGGGACAGTGCGGGCGGGGTGGAGAACTCAGGTCAGAAGGCTGCCGACGGCTGCGAGAAGGGCGTCTGGCTCGAAGGGCTTTTCGATGGCCCCGTCGGCGCCGAGTTCCCGCTGGGCGTCTCGAGCACCGAAAGAAGAGGTGACCAGTACAGGGGTGTTGTCGCCGCGAGCGCGCAGCTCGCGAAAGAAGCCGGGACCGTCCAGGACAGGCATGCGCAGGTCAAGGACAATAACGTCCGGATGCTTCTGCCGGGTGACATCGAGTGCGTCGCTGCCGTTGATCGCTGTGCTTACTTCGTAGTCATTGCTGAGGATGAGCCTGAGAAGACGGAGGAGACCTTCATCGTCATCGACAATCAGCACGCGTCGGCGGCGCGGTTCTTCGTCGGAAATATCAATGGTTTGATCGTCGAAGGTCGTCCCCAGCGCACGTGCAATCACATCGGCTCCTAACATTTCATCATGGTTCCCGGTGAGTCTAGGAAACCTGGAGACAACATGGCTGTTGTATACAACACGCCTTCCATAACAACTCCATAACGGAGTGGAGTTGAAGCGATGCACTTGGCCTCTTCAAATCTCCTGCTTCCATCACCGATGACCGCAAACAAGCTGCCAACGCTGGTTCCCTGCTGCGACTGTTCCGTGTTCCAGCCGGTAAGGCTAAAATGCTGCCGACCCGCAAGAATTCCGTGAACCAGTAGAAGTTCCCAGGAGGAATCATGGCAGAGCGTCTCAACGGCATCATCAAGGCACTGGAGTCCGGCAAGCCGGCATTCACCACGTTCGCGCAGCCGGAGGATGCGGTGTCCCTGGCGAACACGAACTACGACGGCGTCGTATTCGAGCTGGAGCACAACCCCTGGGACATCAAGGCGCTGAAGGACGGCCTGCAGTACATGCTGAACCGGGCGCAGATCGCCAAGTCCGGCTCGATCGCGCCCGCCGTCACGCCGATGGTGCGTGTGCCGGCCAACGGTGGCGAGATGAACCAGACCTACGCCAAGCAGGCGCTGGACATCGGCGTTTACGGCATCGTGTGGCCGCACATCCAGACGGTCGAGCAGGCTTACAACGCCGTCTCCGCCTGCCGCTACCCGAAGCTCCCCAAGGAGGAGCGATACGAGCCCGTCGGCATCCGCGGCGATGGTCCGACGACGGCTGCCCGCTACTGGGGCCTGGGTCAGCAGGACTACTACAAGCACGCCGAGGTGTGGCCGCTGGACCCCGAAGGCGACATCTTCTGCATCCTCATGATCGAGGACCAGATGGGCATCGAGAACCTGGACGCCATCCTCACGAAGGTCCCGGGCATCAGCGCCATCCTCATCGGTGAGGGCGACATGTCGCAGGAACTCGGCATCCCGCGCCAGTACGACAACCCGTTGCTGCGCGAGAGCATGGCCAAGGTCGTCGCGACCTGCAAGGCGCACAACGTCGTCGTCGGTCACCCGCACGTCGATGCCAACAACGTTGAGCGCATCCTTGACGAGGGCTACACCTTCCTCATGGCCGCTCCGAGCCGCAGCTACCCGGCGCTGGAGAAGGGCCGCCAGCTAGCCGGACGCTAACAACCTCCTTCGAAGAGGATGTAGAAGAGGCCATTCCGATTCGGAATGGCCTCTTTCTATGACCTTTACAGTGGCTGACCTCTTAGATGACGAGACTTCATGCGCGGGCGGATGCGACGCCGGCGTTCCAAACCGCCCGGAGGGCGTTCATCGGGATCCAGGCGAAGGGTCCCCTACGTGTACTGCAGGGTCGGGAACTCCTGGCGCAGTTTCGTGACCTCGTCCTTGACGTTGGTGCCCTTGATGCACGCTGCCATGAGCTCGGCCAGGCGCTGCATCTGGGGCTCCTTCATGCCGAAGCGGGTCATCTCCGGCACGCCGACGCGCAGGCCGGAGGGGTTACGGGCGTCCGTGTCGCGCGGCAGCATGTTGTAGTTGACGATGATGTTGCTCGCCTCCAGACGCTGGGCCACCGTGACGCCGCCGCCATGGGACGAGACGTTGACGGCGATCTGATGGCTCTTCGTAAACCCGAAGTCCTTCGCTTCGACGGCAATGCCTTCCGCGTCCAGCGCCTTGCCGAGGGCCTGGGCGTTGGCGACGATCTGCGCCGCATACTCGGCACCGTGCGCCTTAGCCTCGCGGATCGCTACGAGCAGCGCGGGGAGGGTGTGCAGGTGATGGTTGCTGGAGGAGCCGGGGAAAACACCGCGGTCGGCCGCCGGCCAGTACTTCTGGGCGTCCTCCTCGTCCAGGTCGGCAGTGATGACGCCGCGCTGAGGGCCGGGGAAGGTCTTGTGAGTACTCGCCGTCACCCAGGTCGCGCCCTTCGCGCCACGGGTCCTGGAACTGGCCGCCGACGCATAGCCCAAAGACGTGCGCGGCGTCATAGAGAATCGGAATGCCCTTGGCCTTGCACACCGCCGCGAGCTCGGTCACCGGCTCCGGGAAGAGGAAGAGGCTCTTGCCGAGCACGATCATGCGCGGCGAGACCTCCTCGATGAGGTCGATGCTCTTCTGCACGTCGAGGTGGTAGGTGTCCTCGGTGAGGGGGAACGTGTGTAGCGGGATGTGGTTGGCGCTCTCGGCGTTCAGGGAGGCGCCCCGATTCTGAATACGCCGGCCGAAGACGCCGATGGCGGCGTGGCTTATGTGCCCACCCGCAGCCGTGGAGTTAACGATGACCGCATCGCCGCCGCGCAGGTAGCCGAGGGCGATGGCAGTGTTGGCGGCGTTGCCCGAGATCGGGCGCACGTCCGCCTGACGTCCCTTTATCAGGGTTAAAAGCTCGTCGTGAGCCATCGTCTCGATCTGATCGATGTAGCGCGTGCCCTGGTAGTAGCGGTTGACCTCACCGTCCTTGTTGGGGTGTCCCTCGGCGTAGCGCGCCATGAAGTCGTTGTTCTGGAGCTCGCGCACGGCGGGGCTCTGAACGTTCTCGCTGGCGATGAGGTTGATCGTCTCGGTGCCGCGCCATTTGTCCTGGGCAGCAACGATGGCGCGTACGTCTTCGATGTTGACGGGCATGGTTCGTGTCCTCGATTTTCTCCGGGCTGCCTGCAATGTAACCCGGCCACGTGGTGGGAGCTACTGGACCGAAGTTAAGCTTGCTCGATGCAAATCGAGACCGAACGCCTGCTCCTGCGCGACTTCACCCTGGACGACGCCGGGGCGCTGGCGGCGTGCCGTATGGACGAACGCTACTGGCGCTTCTACGACCGTGTCGACAACATCGAAGCCAGCGCGCGGCGAGCACGTCGAGCTCTTTGTGAGCTGGCAGGCGGAATCGCCGCGAACCCACTTTCAGCTCGCCATTGTCCTCAAGCAGGACGGCACGCTGATCGGCGACTGCGGGCTTAGACGGCGCTCGCAGCTCACCTACGGCGGCGCCACCGACCTCGAAGCGGACATCGGCTACGAGCTCGCCCCACGGTTCTGGAGTCTGGGCTATGCCTCGGAGGCAGTGAGGGCGCTTGTGGCCTACGGCTTCGAGTCGCTGAAGTTGCATCGCGTTTGGGCGTTTTGCCTCGCCGACAACGAGCCTTCATGGCGCCTGATGGAGCGCCTCGGTATGCGACGAGAAGGTGTGCTGCGGCAGAACGCCCTCCTTCACGGGCGCTGGGTGGACACGTGTGTCTACGGTCTCCTGGAAGATGACTGGAAATCGGTGCCGTAAGCATGGAACCAGCCCCCGCCAGGCCCTATACTCGATTGAGCTACACCTTTAAGACCGGTCCTGCGAGGCCGGAAAGGGAGAAAAGCACTGTATAGTCGCGCGTCCACCCATATCCACAAGCACTCGACGGGCTGTTCTGATCATCGAGGGTTAGAAGCCCGTTTTTTGTGCCCATCGCCGATGCCGATTCGAAACGCAGAGGAGGGCTCCCTGTGAGCGATCGCGTCCTCTTGACGGCTGACGACGTGCGACGCGCCATCATGCGCATTGCCCACGAGATCGTGGAGGCGCACCGGGGCACGCAGGACCTCGTGCTGCTGGGTATGCGCACCCGCGGTCTGCCGCTGGCTCAGCGCCTCAGCCGCCTCATCCAGGAGATCGAGGGTGAAGTCGTGCCCGTCGGCGGGTTGGACGTCACCTTGTACCGGGACGACCTCGCGACTCGCGGCACGGCGAAGCAGCTGACGCCGGGCGAGCTGTCGCCGGACGTGACGGGCAAGCGCGTCGTGCTGGTCGATGAGGTGATCTTCACAGGCCGCTCCGTTCGCGCCGCCCTTGATGCGATTACCGATATGGGGCGGCCGCAGCGTATTCAGCTGGCCGTGCTCATAGACCGCGGGCATCGCGAGATGCCAATCCGGCCGGACTATGTCGGCAAGAACGTGCCCACGGCGCGCGATGACGACGTGCGAGTGCGCCTGGAAGAGATCGACGGTCGCGACGAAGTCGCCATCCTGGCGGGGGAACGCTAGCGATGCTAATCGAAGACGCCATCACCTTCGCGGCCCAGGCCCACGCAGATCAGCTCGACAAGCTGGGCGAGCCGTACATCTATCACCCACTGCGAGTCATGCTGCTGGTGAAGCAGGCCGGCGGCAGCGAGGTCGAGATCGCGGCGGCGGCCCTGCACGACGTAGTGGAAGACACAGACACAACCATCGAAGAGCTCTCGCAGCTTTTCAGCCCTGAGGTGGCATCGCTGGTGGATTCGATGTCGCGTCGGGAGGGTGAGGACTACGTCGAATACGTGGAGCGCTGCGTGGCGGGTGGCCCCTCAGCAATCCGCCTCAAGCAGGCAGACCTCACGGACAACAGCAACCCGGAGCGGCTGGCGCGCATGCCGGCCGACCTGCGGGCCGAGCTGGAGACGAAGTATCAGAGCGGGTTCGAGGTAATCGAGCGCGCGCTCCGGTCCCTTCGACTCAGCTCAGGGCAGGCCTGAGGGCCGGAGGAGGAAGGGTAATGGCTACACCCCGCACTACCGAACGAACCGTACAGACGCCGGGGCCCGACGTGGGGCTGGAGCAGGGCGCGACGCGAGAGTGGCACCGCCGTCACGTCCTGGACCTGGACGACTTCAGCGCCGATGAGATCGCTCTCGTGCTCGAGACCACGAAGGCCATGAAAGAAGTGCTGTCGCGCGACATTCCGCGTGCGCCTGCCCTGCGCGGCACGACTATCGTGACGCTCTTCTACGAGTCTTCGACCCGTACCCGCGCCTCGTTCGAGCTCGCCGGCAAGGTGCTCGGCGCCGACGTGATCAACGTCACGGCTTCCGGCTCCAGCATCGAGAAGGGCGAGTCGCTGATCGATACGGTGCGTACGCTGCGGGCGATTGGAGCCCACGTCCTCGTAATGCGCCACTCGATGTCCGGCGCGCCCTACGTCGCAGCGGCGCACGGCGACGCGCGCGTAATCAACGCCGGCGACGGCTGGCACGCCCATCCCACCCAGGGCCTGCTGGACCTGTTCACGCTCCAAACGCACATCGGGGACCTCAAGGGCAAGCGCATCGTCATCGTTGGGGACGTCGCGCACAGCCGCGTCGCCCGCACCGACATCTGGGGCCTCACCACGATGGGCGCCGAGGTGGTGGTCTGCGGCCCGCCCACGCTCCTGCCGCCGCAGCTCGGCAAGGCCTCCGTGCACGGTGCCCTGCCTCACGTCACGGTGGAAAAGGACCTCGACAAGGCGATTGTCGACGCGGACGCCGTGATGACGCTGCGATTGCAGAAAGAGCGCATGCAGGGCGGCCTGCTGCCGAGCATGCGGGAGTACTCGCGCCTCTATCAGATTTCCGACGCCCGAATGGCCAGGGCCCGGCCCGGAGCCCCGGTGCTGCACCCCGGCCCAATGAACGAGGGCATCGAAATCTCTGCCGCCGTTGCGCACGGTGCCGCCTCACTGGTGGAGGAGCAGGTGCAGAACGGCGTCGCCGTACGCATGGCACTGCTCTACCTCATGCGAGGTGGCAAATGAGCCTGACGATACGTGAGGCGACGCTGGAAGACGCCCGGCTGGTGGCCGACCTGTTTTCGGAGTTCAACGCGCTGCTCGGCGTGGATGGACTGCCGGAAGAAGACTCCTACGACCCGAGGCTGATTCCCGTTAGCGAGGCTCAGATGGCTCGCCGCCTGGACAAGATGGCCGGCGTCGAAGCGGTCCTTCTTGCTGAGACCTCGACAGGTACAGCCGGCCTCTGTTGCCTGCGCTTGATCCCCTACATCGGCCAGGATGTCCCGTATGCCGAGGTCACGCAGCTCTACGTGCGCTCCGAGTATCAACGACAAGGCGTCGGCGCAGAGCTGCTGCAGGCGGCCGAGGCGCGCGCTCGGGTCGCTGGTGCGACGTGCGTGCACATCATCACGGGCCAGACGAACCTCGATGCCCAGGCGTTCTATCGAGCGCAAGGTTATCGCTCAGACGACATCGTGTTCGACAAGTACTTCCAGCGGGAGGCCGTCCATGCCTGATCGACTGCTTATCACGGGTGGACGCGTCCTCGATCCTGCCAATGGCATCGACCTGGCGCAGGGCAGCGTGCTGGTTGAAGACGGTCGCGTCGTCGCCGTGGGCCGCGAGGTCACCACGGACGGTGCGCGGGTTATCGACGCAACCGGCCTGATCGTGGCGCCGGGATTCGTCGATCTGCACACGCACCTGCGTGAGCCCGGCTTCGAGTACAAGGAGACGGTCGAGTCCGGCACTCGGGCGGCGGCGCGAGGCGGCTTCACGACGGTGTGCGCCATGCCCAATACGGAGCCGGCGATGGACAATCGCGGCACCGTCGACTACGTCATGCAGCAGGCGGCGGACACCGGCCTCGTGCGTGTGCTGCCCATCGGCGCCGTGACCAAGGGGCGCGCCGGCAAGCTGCTCGCGGAGATGGGCGAGCTCGCGGCGGCAGGCTGCATCGGCTTCAGCGATGACGGCAACCCCGTCGCGGACGCCGGCATCATGCGTCGCGCTCTGGAATACGCCTCGACCTTCGACCTGCCGATCATCGACCACTGCGAGGACCCGCAGCTGGCTGGCGGCGTCATGCACGAAGGCTGGGTCTCGGCCCGCCTTGGCCTCAAGGGCATCCCGAGCGCTTCCGAAGAGAACATGGTGGCGCGCGACATCTCGCTCGCTCGCGAGACCGGATCGCGCGTACACATCGCCCACCTCAGCACGGCCGGTAGCGTCGAACTGGTGCGCCGGGCAAAGGCGGAGGGCCTGAACGTCACGGCGGAAGCGACGCCGCACCACATCGCCCTCAACCACGAGGCCGTGATGTGGCGCAACGGCGATGAGTCGCTGCTGGCCTACGACACGAACGCGAAGATGTACCCGCCGCTGCGGCGTCTCGAGGACGCTGCAGCCTGCCTCGAGGGGCTGCGCGACGGCACGATCGACGCCATCGCGACGGACCACGCGCCGCACGCCGTACAGGAGAAGCTCTGCGAGTTCGACGAGGCGGCGAACGGCATCATCGGCCTGGAGACGGCGCTGTCGCTCAGCCTGCGCGCCGGTCTCGAACTGGAACGGCTCGTCGAAGCAATGACCATCGGTCCCGTACGCGCCCTGGGCCTCGACCGCTGGGTGCCCGGCATCGGTACGCTCTCCGCCGGTGCGCCGGCCGACATCGTGCTGTTCGACCCGCAGCGAGAGTGGACGGTCTCGCCTCAAACCATCGCCTCGAAGGGCAAGAACACGCCGGTCATGGACCAGACGCTGCAGGGCGTCATCGTCGCCACAATCTACGGCGGCGAGGTCGTGTACGAGGCCGAGGGAGTCACGGCGTGAAGGGAATGTTCCTCTTACCGCATGATAAAATTCTTACAGAGGTGATCACAGTATGCAATCGATTGTCTCAGTAAGAGGACAAACGGTGGTGCCGAAGGAAATTCGGGAGGCACTTGGAATTAAGCCCGGTATGAAGATCGTTTGGACGATCCATAACGGTTCGGCGGTGGTCCAGGCTTTGCCGGAGGATCCCATCGGAGCCTCCATTGGCGCACTGAAGCACCTCAAACTGTCGACGCGGGATTTGCTGCAGGAACGCCGAGCTGACCGGGAGAAGGACGAGGCAAAGGTTGAAGAAGCCTTGAGACGATGGCGGATTACGTCCTAGACACGTCCGCCATCCTTGCCGTGCTTCACGGTGAGGACGGATACGAAAGCGTGGAGGAGATCTTGCGCGGGGCCGCTGTAGATGAGGCTGTTACCGTGCGCATTCCCTTCCTGGCACTGATGGAGGTCGAGTACCAGTTGTTACGTGAGTTGTCCATGAATGACGCGCAGCATTGGCTCAATCTTGTTGTGAGTTGGCCCGTGCACGTTGTGGAGTCTTTCCTGGAATGGCGCCACATTGCCGCAGCTGTGAAGTCGCAAGGCAAGCTCTCGCTGGCCGATGCGTGGATGGCTGCCCTGGCCCTGCTCAACGACGCAACGTTGGTCCATAAGGATCCGGAGTTTGACCTGGTGGAGGGGCTTCAGGTGCTACGGCTGCCCTACGATCGAGATTCAGGAGTCACGGCGTGACAACGAGCACCGCCCTCGACATACCGGCGGAGGTGGCTGCCATCACGGCAGCCCTTATCGCACGGCGCGACCCTGCCTACGAGTGGGGCATGCGGCGCACGGTGCCGTCGCAGCAGCCGGCCCACGCTACCCGAGTGCCCGATATCCGCAAGGTCACATCGGAGTGGCGAAGGGCGCATCGTGGCGTAGCGCCTGAGGACGTCCTGACCCTGTGCGATGCGCTGTGGGCGGCCGGCTGGCGGGAGGAGCGCATCGTTGCCATCTCGCTCATCGCCGGGAGCAAGCCTGTGCTGGCTGCGGTGGGCTGGGACCAACTCGAAGCGTGGTCCGCAGACGTCGACAACTGGGAGCACGTAGACCACCTTGCAGACGTAACGGGTCGACTACTCATCGCCAACCCGGCGCTGCTGGCGCGAGTTGAACCGCTCGAGACGAGCGACAACCCGTGGCAGCGTCGTCTCGCCCTCGTGACCTTGATCGTTGCGTTCATGAAGGGTGGACTATTCAGAGACCAACTGACATCTATGGGGGACCGATTGCAGAAGGACAAGCACCCGCTGGTGCGAAAGGCTGTCGTCTGGGCGCGAGACCGCCTGAAGAAGGACCATCTGGGAGAGGACGGGGCGAGTGAATAGGACTGCAACAGGTGGGACTCGGCGGGCATACCTTGTCCTCGAGGACGGCACGGTGTTCGAAGGCGAGTCCTTCGGCGCGCCGGTAGAGGCGACCGGCGAAGTCGTGTTCAACACATCGATGACGGGCTACCAGGAAGCCCTGACGGACCCGTCTTACGCGGGCCAGATGCTCGTCATGACCTACCCGATCCAGGGCAACTACGGCGTGAATGATCGTGACGACGAATCGCGGCGGGTGCAGGTCAACGCCTTCATCGTGCGAGAGCACTGCCTGGCGCCCAGCCAGCAGCTCATGACCACGACCCTGAACGACTACCTGCTGGAGCGCGGCGTTCCCGGCATCGCAGGCATCGATACGCGGGCTCTCACCCGGAAGCTGCGCATGGCAGGCGTCATGATGGGCGCCGTGGTGCAGGACGGCGGCGTCGATTCGGCGCTCCGACGCCTGCAGGACACCTCGCGATATGGCAGCGTTGACCTCGTGCCATCGGTCTCCGCTTCGGCGCCATTCGCCTGGCCGCCGGAGGGCGTGTACGCCCCGTATGAGGCCGAGGCGCCATCGCACCGTGTGGTCGTGCTCGACCTGGGCGTGAAGTACAACATCATGCGCTCGCTTCGCCACTACGGCTGCGACGTCATGGCGATGCCCGCCAAGTCACCGGCGGAAGACATCCTCGCGCTTAACCCGGACGGTATCGTGCTCTCCCCGGGTCCCGGCGACCCGATGTTGCTGGACTACGCCGTCGACACGGTGAAGGGCCTCATCGGCCGGGCGCCTATCCTGGGCATCTGCCTCGGCCACCAGGTAGTCGGTCGAGCGCTGGGTGCGAACACGTTCAAGCTCAAGTTTGGCCATCGCGGTGCCAACCACCCCGTCAAGGACATGGCAACCGGCCAGGTGCACATCACCTCACAGAACCACGGCTACGCAGTCGACGGCGAAGGCCTGCCCGACAGCGTAGAGATCAGCCACCAGCACCTGAACGATGGCACCGTCGAGGGGCTCAAGGGCCTCCGGGACCCGCTGCTGACGATCCAGTACCACTCGGAGGCTTCGCCGGGTCCGTGGGACAACATGTACATGTTCGAGCGGTTTGTCGAGATGATAAAAGGCTGATGCGAAGTTGTGATGTTGGATACCTGTATCCCGTATGTGAGGCCGCTCAAATGCGTACCACGCTGGAAATAGATGACAAGCTCCTGAATGACATCGTCGAACTGAGTGGCAGTAGTCTCCTCATCGCAAGCGTGGCACTTGAGCGCGATGTCGCCGTCTACACGCCGGATGAGCATTTCAATCGAGTCGATGGACGTCGGCTCCACACCCCAGGTAGCGTTGCCACCTCCTAGGAAAGGTCAGCCTTGAATAAGCCTCAGAAGGTCCTCATCCTCGGTTCCGGGCCCATCGTCATTGGGCAGGCGGCCGAGTTCGACTACTCCGGTACGCAGGCCTGCCGCGCGATGCGTGAGGAGGGCGTGCAGACCGTCCTCGTCAATTCCAACCCCGCGACGATCATGACGGACGAAGACACGGCCGACGTCGTCTACATCGAGCCGCTGACCGTCGAGGTCGTGGAGCGCATCATCGCGCGCGAGAAGCCCGATGGCCTGCTGCCGACGCTCGGTGGCCAGACGGGGCTCAACCTCGCCGTGGCGCTGGCGGACGCGGGCGTGCTGGAGCGACACAACGTCAGGCTCCTCGGCACGCAGCTCGATACCATTCGCAAGGCCGAGGACCGGGAGCTGTTCAAGGCGTTGATGAAGGAGATCGGCGAGCCCGTCACGGATAGCGAGACCGTGACGACGCTCGAGCAGGCCGAGAACCTGCGAGAGCGCATGGGCCTGCCGCTCGTAATCCGGCCCGCCTACACGCTCGGTGGCACCGGCGGCGGCGTCGCCCACACGCCCGAGCAGTACGAGCGCTTCGTGCAGTCCGGCCTCTCCGCCAGCCCGATTCACCAGGTACTGATCGAACGCAGCCTCCTGGGCTGGAAGGAGATCGAGTACGAGGTGATGCGGGACAGCGCCGACAACTGCATCACGGTCTGCAACATGGAGAACTTCGACCCCATGGGCGTGCACACGGGCGATAGCATCGTCGTGGCGCCGAGCCAGACCCTGACGGACAAGGAGTACCAGATGCTCCGGTCCGCCGCGCTGAAGATCATTCGCGCTCTCGGTATCCAGGGTGGCTGCAACATCCAGTTCGGCCTGGCGCCGCGGCCGGACGTGACGCCCTGGGCGTGGCCCGATGGCGTCGATGCAGCACCCGGCGATCGCTTCGAGCTGCCGCCGTACTACGTGATCGAGGTCAACCCCCGCGTCTCGCGCAGCTCCGCCCTGGCCAGCAAGGCGACCGGTTACCCGATCGCCCGCGTTGCTGCCAAGATCGCCGTCGGCCGCACGCTGGACCAGATCCCCAACGCCGTGACGCGCCGCACCACCGCGGCGTTCGAGCCGGCGCTGGACTACTGTGTCGTGAAGATCCCGCGTTGGCCCTTCGACAAGTTCCCCCTCGGAGACCGCCAGATCAACACGCAGATGAAGGCAACGGGCGAGGTCATGGCGATCGACCGTAGCTTCGAGGCTGCGCTACAGAAGGCGGTTCGTAGTCTGGAGATCGGCGGGCGGTCGCTGCTCTGGGAGGACCCGAGCTGGTCGGACGACCCGGCGTCGCGCCCTCTCGAAGCGACGGACGAGCGCCTCTGGAGCGTGCTTTCGGCCCTGCGTCATGGCGCCGACATGTTCGACGTGGCGCGCAGGACCGGAGTCGACCCGTGGTTCCTGGAGCGCCTGCAGAACATCGTGCGCATGGAGAAGCGCCTGCTCTCCGAGACCCTGACGCGCGACCTTCTGCGCGATGCCAAGCGCCTCGGCTTCTCCGATGTGCAGGTGGGCACGCTGGCCGACCAGCTGCCGGAGCAGGTTCGCGATCTGCGCAAGAACTGGGACCTGCGGCCCGTCTACAAGATGGTCGATACGTGCGCCGCGGAGTTCGATGCTGTGACGCCGTACTTCTACAGCACGTACGAGGAGGAGAACGAGGCGCCCGCACTTGAGGGTGAGAAGGTGCTTGTTATCGGCTCCGGGCCCATCCGCATCGGCCAGGGCATTGAGTTCGACTACGCCTCGGTGCACGCGGCGTGGGCCCTGCAGGAGGCCGGCTACAAGGCGCTGATCGCCAATAGCAACCCTGAGACTGTCTCAACCGACTTCGACACCTCGGACCGCCTCTACTTCGAGGCGCTCGACGAGGAGTCGGTGCGCGACATCATGCACAACGAAGAGATCGACAACGTCGGGCCCGGCGCCATCGTGCAGTTCGGCGGCCAGACGGCGATCAACCTGGCCGAGCCGCTCTACCGCACGGCGCGCCAGATCATCGGCTCCAGCTACGACTCCATCGACCTGGCGGAGGACCGCCGCCGCTTCGAGGGCTTCTTGAGCCGCATCGGTGTGCCGCAGCCGCCCGGCGCCGGCATTCGCACCGTCGAAGAGGCGCTGGCGACGGCGCAGGAAATCGGCTACCCGGTGCTGGTGCGTCCCAGCTACGTGCTCGGTGGACGCGCGATGGAGATCGTCCAGAACGCGACCGAGCTGCTGCGTTACCTCGCCGCGGCAATGGAGCTCTCCGAGGGCAAACCGGTGCTCATCGACAAGTACCTCGAGGGCAAAGAGGTCGAGGTCGATGCGATCTGCGACGGCGAAGAAGTCCTGATCCCGGGAATCATGGAGCACATCGAGCGTGCCGGCGTGCACTCCGGCGACTCCATGGCCGTTTACCCCACGCAGAGCCTCACACAGCACGAAATTGATCTCATCGTCGACTTCACGACGCGTATCGGCCTGCAGATGGACGTGCGGGGCCTCATGAACATCCAGTATGTTGTGTTGAGCCACGATAGCGGTCAGTCAGAGGTCTACGTCATCGAGGTGAACCCTCGGGCCTCTCGCACCGTGCCTTTCCTTTCGAAGGTCACCGGCGTCCCGATGGTGCGACTGGCCGTGAACTGCGGCCTCGGCACTTCCCTGCACGATCAGGGCTACAAGGGCGGTCTCTGGCCAGAGCAGCCGCTGGTGGCCGTGAAGGCGCCTGTGTTCTCGATGAACAAGCTGATTGGCGTCGACACTTACCTGGGACCTGAGATGAAGTCGACCGGCGAGGTCATGGGCATCGACCGCACGCTGCCGGCCGCGCTCGCGAAGGCGTTGATGGCGGCAGACATGGCGCTGCCGCCTCAGGGTGGGGCGCTGCTCTCGATCTCGGACCGCACGAAGTCAGACGCGATCCCGGTGATTCGCCGGTTACACGAGGCCGGCTACAAGCTCTGGGCGACCGAAGGCACGGCGCAAGAGCTCGCCGCCCTCAACGTGCCGGTGCAGCAGGTGCCGAAGCGCCTCGACGAAGGGCACCCCAACGTGCTCGACGTCATCTACTCGGGCGAGATTCACTGCGTGATCAATACGCCGGAGGGCGGCCGTGCCACCTTGCAGGACGGCTTCCAGATCCGCCGTGCCGCAACGGAGCGCCGCATCCCCTGCTTCACGAGCATCGACACCGCCCGTGCCGCCGTCGATGCGCTGCTTGCGGGGTCACAGGCCTTCGAGGTGCGGCCGATTCCGGAGTATCGCCAGGGATAGGGGAACGCTGTCAGGCTCACCACCTCACGCGGTTTGTCGTTGCTGCATCTACTCCGGCCAAGGTCGAGAGTTGTTGCTGCCGCGCGCGCTAAACTTATGCAGTGACTGACGAAGAACCATCCTCACAGCCCGTAACCGTGGGCGTCATTCTCGCCCCGCATGGCATCCGTGGTGAGCTCAAAGTGCAGCCCTTGACCGACTTTCCGGAGCGGTTCGAGACGGGCAGCCGTCTCTGGCTCAACGGACAGCAATGGGTGGTGCAGCGAGGCCGGTGGGCGCGCAAGACCGTCATCCTCAAGCTGCGAGGCCTCGAGACACGCACCGAGGCCGAAGCCCTGCGCGGCGCCGAGCTCACGGTGCCGGAGGCGGCTGAGCTCGACGAAGAGGGCGTCTACTACCTGCACGACATCATCGGCCTGCCGGTGTTCGATGCCGCCGGCGAGCGTATCGGCACCCTGGAAGAGGTGTTCAACAGCGGCGCGACAGACGTCTATGTCGTCCGCGGCGAGAAAGGTGAGCTGCTCCTGCCTGCCCTCGACGACGTGGTGACCGAGGTCGATATCGCCGGTGGGCGTATCGTCGTCGACGTGCCCGAGGGCATCGAGTTTCAGCGCCGGGCTCGGAGCGGCGGGTAGGCGACGGGTTTGGTGTCAGAGCGGACTCGCTTGCTATAATCCGCAGTGCTGGGGCTGTAGCTCATTTGGGAGAGCGCTG
Source organism: uncultured Chloroflexia bacterium (assembly GCA_963731765.1). Lineage (GTDB taxonomy): Bacteria > Chloroflexota > Dehalococcoidia > DSTF01 > WHTK01 > WHTK01. Next base: position 415 of record CAVSWS010000009.1, on the reverse strand, counting down.
CGTTCGCATCGCAGAGGTAGGGGGTTCGAATCCCCCCAGCTCCACCAAGCATCACATTTGCCAGAACGGTCGCCGAGCGTGCGGGTCCCATGGGCCGGTCGCATGATCAGATTGCTCGTGGTAAATCGAAACTGCTATCTTGGCTACCTGCCGAGACGCAGGAGTGTAGCTCAATTGGCAGAGCAGCGGTCTCCAAAACCGCAGGTTGGGGGTTCGAGTCCCTCCACTCCTGCCAGATTCCATTAGCAATTCGATTCTGAAACCTAGGTAAATCTAAGGCCAGTTTGTGGCCGGATAGCTGCGGCCAACGGATGTTGCTAACCATTTGCTAACCATCCGTCCGGAATCGCCTCGGGCCGTACAAGAATTCCCTGCATCTTCTCCGCAACCGGCCGCCATCGGCCGAACGGTGTCC
>CAVSWS010000008.1:0-119659 GCA_963731765.1 uncultured Chloroflexia bacterium | reverse complement strand
GCCACCGGGCAAAGCCGCCGCGATGGCCCGCCCAGCTAGCTCCGCGCATCAAGGTAGACTGGGCGTTGCAAACCCAGCGAACCACCCTCCGGAGAACGTCGCCCATGACCAGCGAGAACCACCACCAGGACGCCGAGTCGACTGTCGAGACCCAGTACGGCCGGCTACGAGGCGTCGGCGGCGACGTCCGAGTGTTCAAGGGCATCCCCTACGCGGAGCCGCCGGTCGGTGCCCTGCGCTGGCAGCCGCCCCAGCCCCCGAAGACCTGGACCGGCACCCGCGACGCCCTCGAGTTCGGCTTCGACTGCCCCCAGCAGCCCAACCCCCTCATGCAGACGCGAGCGCCCGGCCAGAGCGAGGACTGCCTCACCCTCAACGTCTGGACGCCCGCGCAGTCAACCGCCGACCGATTGCCCGTCATGGTCTGGTTCTACGGCGGCAGCTTCGTCGTCGGCTCGGCAGCCAACCCGCGCTTTGACGGCGAGTTCTTTGCCAGGGATGGCGTCGTCTACGTCACCGTCAGCTACCGCGTCGGCATCTTCGGCTTTCTCGCTCACCCCGGTTTGACGGCGGAGCAAGAGCACCGCTTCTCGGGCAACTACGGCATGCTGGACCAGATCGCCGCCCTGCGCTGGATCAAGGAAAACATCAGCGCCTTCGGAGGCGACCCGGACAACGTCACCGTGTTCGGCGTTTCCTCAGGCGCCGCCACCATCTCCCTCCTCATGGTCTCGCCGTTGACCGAGGGCCTGTTCCAGAAGGCGATTCTGGAGAGCCCCGGCAACTTCCGGCCCCTCGCCAAGCTGCCGGATGCCGAGGCCGCAGGACTCAAGCTCGGTGAGGACGTCGAAGAGCTGCGTCAGATCCCGCCGGAGGACCTCCTGGCGAAGCAGCATCTCCTCGTCCCGGCCATGCGAGGGTTGACGACGCCCCGCATCCTTCGCGCCATCGAGGACGGATACGTCGTGCCGGAGGACGAGCGCGACCTCTACTGGAGTGGTCGCTTCCACGCCGTCCCCTCGATAGTCGGCACCTCATTCGACGAAGGCACCTCCCTGACGCGGACCTGGCCGATCAACGACCTGGCCGATGCCGAACGCGTGCTGGACGAGAACTTCAGCCGGGACCCGGAGCGCGCGAGGGAGCTCTACGTCAACCCGGACGAGAGTCCTCGCCAGATCGTCGCTGACATGTTCGCCGACACCCAGTTCAACTATGGCGCGTGGAGCCTGGCGCGCGTGCTCTCGAAGCGCCAGCCCAACACGTTCCGCTACCTGTTCACCCGCCGTCGACCCGGCACCGACAGAGGGCCTGACCACGGCGGCGAAGTCTCCTACGTCTTCAATCAGGTCGAGAAGGAAGACCTGCCGTTCGACGAGAAGGACGTCGAGGTGGCGAATGCCATGCACAGCGCCTGGGTCCGCTTCGCCCAGAACGGCGATCCCAACGGAGGAGAGCTACCCGCGTGGCCTGCATACGACGAAACAACCGATGAGGTCCTGGAGTTCGGTGACGATATCGCTGTGCGGAGCCGGTGGCGTCGACGCCACCTGGACTTCCTCGAGACGTACTATCGAGGCTAGGCCCCCTGCCGCGACTGAAGGTCTCCGGTCAGCCGCTCGGCCACAGTCGATTGCTCGCCAACCTCGCACCCTCCACGAGGGCGGTCAACTTCGCCCACGCCACCTGAGGGTGCACCCGGCCGCCGAGGCCGCAATCCGTGCCCGCGATGACGTTCTCCCGCCCAACGCGATCGGCAAACCGCACGATGCGCTCGGCAATGAGCTCCGGATGCTCGACCACGTTGGTAGAGTGGCTGACCACGCCGGGGATCAGGATCTTCCCGTCCGGAAGCCTGGCATTCTCCCAGACGTGGTACTCATGCTCGTGGCGGACATTAGCCGCCTCGATCACGAAGGCGCCGGCGTTGATCTTGAGGATGACGGGCAAGATGTCCTGCAAGGGCACATCACTGACGTGGGGCCCATGCCAGCTGCCCCAGCAAACGTGATAGCGAACCATCTCCGGCTCGATACCTTCGAGGGCGTGGTTCAATGCCTCCGCCCGCAACTCGCAGTAGCGAAGATAGTCGGTCACGTCCACGTTCGGTAGCATCCGGTCCCACAGCGCGGGGATCCAGGCATCGTCGACCTGAAGGAGGAAGCCTGCCTCCACGATCATGCGGTACTCGTGTGCCAGGGCTTCGCTCAAAGCGAACAAGAAGTCCTCGTCGGAGGCGTAGTACTCGTTCTTGCGGCCGACTTCAACGCTCGCGGGCGCAGCGACCGGCAGGTAGGCGCCTGCGACGGGCGTTGCCTCCAGCGCTCGTTGGAGATTTGCGATGTCGCGTCTCAGTAACGGCGTGCCGGTATAAGTGACCGGTCCCGTGCAGACGTATTCGGTAGGAGTCTGCCTCGTCTCCTGTGCTACGGAGGTGTGCCACAGGGTGCCCCTCTCGATCGCCTCTCGGTAGTAATCTGCGAACTGGCGCATGTCGTAGCTACGGTTCAGCAGAGAGGCATCCGAGGTGGCGGGGCGGCCTTCGAAGCCACCCAGGCGCTCGTTCACATAGCCCGTCCAGCTCGGCTTCCCATACTCCCCGTCGTTTACGACATCGATTCCCAGCTCTACCTGGTGTTTGACGACCTCGGGGACCACCCGCTCCAGCAGGGTGTCCAATGCCAGGTCTCCACCTCGCGCGGGCTCCAGGCCGGCGCCGCCCCCGATTGCTCGAATGAGTTCTTCAGGCCGCGGCAGTGCACCCGCATGCGTCGTCAAAATTCGTTCTGAGCTTCGGTTCATCTCATCTCCTCCGCCTCGCGATACGGGCGAAGGGTAGCACTCGGGCTCCGCCCGGCGGCGCCGCATCTCTGTCAGGCGATGCGGACGATCTGCTCAATAAGCGCTCCATCGAAGCTGTCAAATCCAGCAGGTAACACGATGGGAAATCGTGGCGGGCGTCTATGCGGTAATGATAGATAAATTAAACTTCTCTCAACCGACTTCTCTTCCATTTGAAAGTCTTGCATCTCTCCCGGTGGCTTCTTACTATCACTCTCCTCAGCGCAGGGAGCATCTCATTTCGTGAACGACAAGACGTGCTGCTAGCTGCCACCACCTCGCTACGGGAGCAAACGGCACCAACGGACGGCTCGAGGATACGAAGATTGCGGCGGATCCTCCATGGGTGTCATCACTGAAGGTGAACGCAGTTGGCTCACGCTTACGATCGTTGGCGAGTGGCCTGGTGCCCGTGAGTTCCCGTTTACATCCAGTCGGATTCGGGCTGTCTTTCTTTCGCCGAATGGGCGCGTCTTTGCACGGATCATCAACGCGCCTGGCGGTACATGGGTGGTCGCGCCCGCATCCGAGGCGGAGCGCATTCGTCTCAGCCGAGGCCTCGATCAGCCTGGCAACGAAGTCAATCTCGCCGTGCTCGGACCGTCGGACAATCTTGCCGAATGCGACAAGTGGGTCAGTCGCGGCGTGCGGGTCTATGCATCAAGTGGAAGCAGTATCGAACGCGTTGTTGCCATGCTTCGCCTCTCGGTGGACCTAAACGTGGTCGTGATTGACGGATGCTTCCAACAGCTGCGCCAGACACTCAAGCGCGAGTTTCGCCAGGCTTACGGCATGGAGTCCACCCGACTATCCCGGCGCGAACGCGAAATCGTCGACCTCATCGAGCAGGGACTGACTAACAAGGAAATTGCCCTCGTCACAGGCCTCTCGCTCAATACCGTCGAGCACCACGTTCGCCACCTCCTGTTCCGCGTCGGTGCCAGCAACCGTACGGAAGCAGTCCGCCGCACTCGCATGCTCGGCTTCTAAGTGCACGGAAATTGGCGGTTTTCGGCGTAGCGGCCTGATTCCCCGGACCGTACCGTCTGCTCACGCTGCGACCAGCGGGTGCGGTCGCGCGATCGGTCCCCGTCCGAGGAGTCAACGATGGCAACGAACGCCCTTGGTCCCACGATGGCTGGTGGTCTCCAGCCTATCGTCGAAGGAGGCTACGAACTCCTTTATCTCCCAGACGTCGAGAATGACGCCCTGCAACGAGAAGGCAAGCCTCCTGTCTTCTACTGGCTCCCCAACTACGTGCACATAGCCCGCAAGGGTGGCGCCGAAGACGGCGACTTCATGTTCAACCTCATCCGGTTCGCCGGCGTCCAGAGCGCCGACACCACCGTCGGCGCCGACTCGACGCGTGAGGTGGCCGGGGGCGTGCTTACCTTCACCGCCACCAGCGCACCGCCGGACCGCGTCCTTCAGGTGTCCCAGGACAAGATCATCAAGCAGTGGACGTCCAGCCCGGACTACTTCTGGGGCATCCGGGGTAACGCCAAGCCCATCTTCCGGCCCGCCATCATCACGTCCAACCTGACCACCATCTCCAACATTTCGCCGATTGCCAACAAGGGCATCCCGACCTACGTACCGGCCTCTCGCGACCCGACGGGCAGTGCCCAGTTCCGAGTTGTCCCTTCGGCGCCTCCACCGGCCATGCCGAGCACGCTGCGAGACGGCCCGGTTGCGTCCTCCAACCTCGACCCGTGGTTCTGGGAGATGCAGGGTCAGGGTAGCGGTAGCATCGACGCCTCCGGGCAGAATGCCTACTCCGCCCTTGTCGGCACTTACCCGACCGCGATTCTCTGGCAGGCGTTCCACGGCACCGCCAGCCCCGTGGTGGTGATCCAGAACCTGAAGCTGAAGATGTGGTCGCCCGTCGTGGAGCTGACCATTCGCGGTGACTGGTCGAAGATCTTCAACCACTTCTCTGCCGCGCTCCACGCCCACTACCTCTGGGCCTCCGTCGACATCGCCGTCGAGGTCAACAACATGCGCATCAACGGCACGCTCGAGGTCGACGTGAAGGTCGATCAGACGCTGCCGGGCGCCGACAAGATGGCCGAGATGATCGACAAGCGCACCGACCTCATCCTGACGAAGTTTATGGAAGAGGCGCAGAAGGTGATCTTCGATCCGCCGCAGCCGAACGTGACGCCGGCGCAGGCATCGAGCGGCGGTGGTCCCTGGGGCGTTGGCCTCGCGCTCAAGGTCCGCCACGATGAGACGCACCTCAACCTCAACTACCACGAGACACGCCAGTTCGCGTACCTCCAGGAGCACACGATCAGCAGCTCCATGGAAGGCATGTACGACGAGATGAAGCGCGACCCCGGTGCCGAGAAGAAGTACTTCCTTTCCGTGTACATGGATGACTGGCCACGCAAGCTCGGCCGCGTCTTCAAGCCCGTGGTGAACTGGACCTCCCAACCCGTCGCCTTTCTGTCGACCGAGGTGGGCTACCCGAACACCCGCGGCGATCTGCAGTGGACGGGCACGAGCTTCCAGAAGACCGACGGCGATGCCGCGACCTGGAAGATCGGCATTACACAAAAGGAGCGCGCAGACGTCGCGAACCCTCCGAACGGATGGGACCCGGACAAGACGTTCATCAAGCGCAAGGTCCACCTCCTGGAGCCGGGCGACGGCTTCGACAACCCCTTCGTGCACAACGAGATCGACGCCAACGTCATCGCTATCGATCCCGAGCCCAACGGCACACCGATGAACGACGTCACGATTGAAGTCCGCGCCGATAGCGCCGGTCGCATCGCCATCGGGCCAATCGGTCTCGGTGCTGTGCTCGAAGATGCACGCCAGACCGTCGAAGTCACCTTCGAGGCCACCGACGAAAACGGCAACTCTGCCGGCCGCGAGCCCGTGCGCTTCCTGTGGCAGTTCTCGGACCAGGACCAGCCTCGCTACTGGTCGGTCTACACCGCGGACCCCACCGTGCGCCCCTTCTTCCGCTACCAGGTGCACGTGGTCATAAAGGGCTCCCTGTTCTCGAAGGGCCAGGCCTGGCTAGGTCCGTGGGTGAACAGCAACGCCAACGGCCCTCTCACGGTAACCGTGCCCATGCCCACCGATGAGGGAGTCGAGCCTCGAGAGGTGCCGCTCATGGTGGTCGGCGCCAATGGCGTCGCTACTCGAGCTGGTGCCCCGGCACCGGATACACGAGGGGGGCCGCCCGCTACGGCGCCGGAGCCAACCATCGCGGGTTGGGGCGGCGGCGCTAACGGAGCCGGGTCCGGCAGCGTCTCCACAAACGGAGCCACGCGTGACATGCCATCCAACGGTCAGCCGCCCTCCGCCGAGGTCGACAACCGCCTGGATGTCTCGCCCTGGCTTCCCGTCGGTTGATCGGCGCCAGAGAACGGGTGAACGGCGATGGTCTCGGAAGTGATCGTAGAGCGCGGCCCGGCCGCGGACGGTGTGTGGTCTGTGCTTGCAGATGCTCGCGATGGTGCACGTCTGCAGGCCATCGCCGACGCACGCAACGGTACGGCCGGCCTTGGCAACCTCTACTACGTTGTCCGGACGCCGGCCATTGCCCGCGACCCGGATAGCGGTGCTTACCTCTTTTCGCTGACGTTGACCCTGCGTCGGCAACCGCAGGCCGATGAGGTCTCACTCGAGCCCCTGGTCGTCGGAGCAATCGGAGCAGTCACCCTGGACGCCCTACCCCTGGCGAGCCAGATTGCCGGTCTCTCCGATGCGCCTCCAGGTGAACTGCGGCCGCTCTTCTCCCGAGCAGGGGCCTTCGCGCTGCGCGACGCGTCCGGCTCATCCCTGGGCGACACGACGATTCAGGGCGCGAGCGGGCACGCCGGTTTCACGTTCGGCCTCGACCGGGAGCAGGCTTTGGCAATGCTCGGGGCCCTCAGAGGCGAAAACGGCCCGCTCAGCTTCGAAGCCCTGCTGACTTACCGCGCAATCGAGGCCGAACGCCCTCCGGTCACGATGATGGTCGACTTCGCGCGCAGCTTCGACTATCTGGCGTCGCGCGCCGCTGACGATCGCACCTTCCTCAGGGTTGACGTCGAGAGCTACCTGCCCGGTCTGGCTCAGGCCGGCGCGGTGTCCGTCGACGGCGGCGATGTTCAGGGCCTCGCGTCAGACTTTCTCCGCATCGCTATGCCGATTCTCAGACCTGTCGCCGACTCGGCCGAGCCTCGATATCTGCTGACCGATGTCCGGCCGGCGGATGGGAGCACGATGTCGCTGCGAACGCAGGCGCACGGCGGCGCCGTTGAGCGCAACGTGAGGGTTTCGGCCCCAGCGCATGAGGTGCTGCAACCGCTACTCCAGCAGGCCTCGCTCGACGCCTACGTCCATGCCTACTGTCCCTCGACGGGCGAGGATGGCATCGAGCGAGTGATCTCGCGACAGCCTGCGACTCGTGGCGGACCGCCAACGACCGGCCCTGAGGCGCTGGCGTCGATCGGAACGACCCGGGCGGCGATGCCCGCCGTCATGCGCGCTTCGACCGCGACGGTATCTTCAAAAGCGCTGCTGGCGAGCGACCTCGTTGCCCGCCCGGGGAACACACGTCTCCAGGCTACCTGGATGCTGAACGACCTGGTCTGGCATCCCAGCCACGACCAGCACCTGCCCCAGATCGACGGCAACAACGTGCTCTGGCCCGATCGCGTCGACCATGACCGTTACTGGTACGCCCCTGACATCTCGGTCGTTCAGCCCGCCAGGACTGCCTCCGCGGAAGTCAGCCCGTTCCTGTTTTCGTTCCGGGTCGTCGGCCACGATGCCCAGGGCAACGCTGGCCTGGAGGCAACGATCACGCTCACGCTCGCCGCCGAGATGCCGCAGGCAGTGCGTAAGGTCTGGGAGGAGCGTGGCAAACCCCATGCGGACCCTGTGCCGCCCGGCGGCCTCAGCGTGTCACTGGAGATCCCTTATCGGGACGGCGGCCAGGACCGCGTGCAGTCGATCGGCGCCACGTCTATCACACAGGGGGAAGGTGGCTACGTCGCGACATTTTCCTTGACCGACCAGTGGGCCCGTCTTGCCTATGGGGCTCTCGCAATTGCGGGCTTCCAGGTCCAGCCGGTGCGCGTCGTCACCAGCTATACCTTCTCCGCTTACGTGCCGGTGAGCGATAAGGACGTGGAGCCTGCCTGGGGCGGCAAGCTTGCGACTTTCGCCGAGATGAGTCCTCTCGTCCTGAGCAACCGCGACTCGCGGGCAGCGCCCCTCATGCTGGCCTCGCACGCGGTCACGGCGGCCCACCTCACACCCGCGGCGACAGCAGCAACGCACTTGAGCGTGCAGCCGGTGCTCAACGCGGAGCTTCTGGGAATCCTCCGCCGCACCTATGGTATTCGGACGCAGGGCCGCAGTCGCCGCGAAGACCTCCTTCTCCCCTGCAGCGATTTCGGCATGCTGTACACGGAGATCGGTGAAGACGGCACTTCCACCGCCGTCGGCTGCCGTGATGCCTACACGCTCGGCGAGGCGCACCTCCAGCTGTACGACGCCATCACCGTCGACGTCGGCGAGGCGCATCCCGGCTTCAGTGTCTACCGGTCGCTCCAGGTACCCGGGCGCTTCCTCGTACTGCCGGATGCCTACACCATCGGACGCTTCGACCCCTCTGATACGCGGGCCTACCGTCCCGCTATCTACCTCTTCTCCAGCGTGGATGCCGTCGATCCCTCGCGGAACCGCTGCCTCGCCATGGCCACCCTCCAGCCCGGCATCCAGCCCTTCCTCTTGCACCGCCTCCTCGACCATCTCAAGGTGAACTATCACCCCAATCCCCAGCTCGAATGGCCGGCTGAGCTCCCTGTCACGCCGACCTATGAATGGGCCCTCCCGGAGGGCGGCAGCGACGACGTTCGCATCGATGCTGCTGCCGCCAGGACGCCGGAAGGCTTCCAGATCAGCCTCGGCACCGGTCTCGCTGGTGCCCTTCAGCTCAAGGCGGTTTTGGAGCACTCCGGTGTCAACGGCGCCGTGCGCTTCCCCCTCGCCGACGGCTCTGTGCTGCAGTCGATGCTCGCCGTCGATCTCACGCGCGTCGAGGGCCCGAGCGGCAGTGGCGCCATCGAGGTGGCCATCGCCGGCACGAAAGCAACCCTAACCAACCGGATCGAGCAGGCCCTCGATGTGAGCGACCTCCTCACGTACGACGGCGCCGGTAATCCGACGGTCACCCCTGTCGAGCAGCGCATTGAAAGTGCCTCCAGCCTGGAGGCCACTGTGCCCGCGGGCAGCACGGCCGGCTATGCGCGGTATACCTACGCGTCGGCCGCCGCCTCCCTTGAGGAGATTCGTACCTTCATCGAAGACATCATGGCCAGTGCCCTCTTCGTGGCGAACCTCGACTTCACCGCCGAGGGCATCAGCCGGCTCGACATCGAGTCCCGCCTCCTCAACGTAACCGGCAATTACGCGACGTCCCTCACGGCAACCGAATCATCAGCAGAGGTGAAGTTCGTTATGCCGCTCACCACCTACCTCGCCCAACCGACTCTGCAATACCGCATCACCCGCACTGCCACCGACGGCTCTTCGAACGTCGGTGGCTGGAACGATTGGCGCCTGGACACCCTGGGCAGTGTCATCGAGATCAGCAGGAGCAAGGTATACCAATGACTGCAAAAGGAATTTCCATCCACATCGGCCTCAACCACGTCGACCCCAACGGCTATAACGGCTGGGACGGCGCCCTCTCCGGATGCATCAACGATGCCAACGATATGAAGGCGATCGCCGATAGCATGGGCTATCAGTCCAGCATCCTCATCGATGCGCAGGCAACCTCGGATTCTGTTACCTGCGAGATCGGCCAGGCAGCGCAACAACTGAGTTCCGGCGACATCCTGTTGCTAACCTACTCCGGCCACGGCGGGCAGTTCGATGACGTCAACGGCGACGAAGAGGACGCCAAGGATGAAACCTGGGTGCTGTGGGACCGTCAGCTTTTGGACGATGAGCTGTATTCGTTGTGGTCTCAGTTCAGCGCCGGCGTGCGCATCTTCATGCTTTCGGACAGCTGCCACTCCGGCACAGTTCTGCGCATGCTTCGAACCTACAACGACCTCGTCAACGAGGCAAAGCATTCGAAACCCGGTCCCAACGACCCGATTACGCTCACGATCAACATGCTTGGCGACAAGCTTGGCTTGCGCGATGCACCCTCAAGCACCAACGGCACCCGCGGCATGCCTGCAACTGCCGCCGCCCCGGGTGCTTATGCATCATCGGCCGCGCCCACCGCAACCATGGTCCGGGAAACGGCGGTCGCCACATCGGAAGTCAGCCAGGTGCGCGAGGTCTTCCGGGCTATGCCCGCCGACATCCAGGAACTCGTGAATACGACGCACTCTCGCGAGCTAATGGCGCGACAGTACGTCGCCGGTCCTTCGGATCGTGCTGCTATTAGCGCCACGGTGATCCTGGTCTCCGGTTGTCAGGATAGCCAGCTATCCATGGACGGCACCGGCAACGGTCTGTTCACAGAAAAGGTCAAGCAGGTCTGGAACCACGGCCAATTCCAGGGCAACTACAAGCAGTTCTGTGATGCCATCGTGGCAAAGATGCCGGCTTCGCAGACACCGAATTACGCAACCACGGGCGCCGCCAATCCCGGCTTTGAGGCCCAGCGCCCCTTCACCATCGCGGCGGCGGGCGGAAGCAGCGGCGGCAATGGCGGTGGTGGCAGCAGTACGACCACGAGTCACCCCACCCTGCGCCGTGGCGACAGCGGTAGCGAGGTGACATACCTGCAGCAGAAGCTAACTCAGGCCGGCTACAGTCTCCAGGCAGACGGCATCTTTGGCTTCGGCACAGAGGGCGTGGTCAAAGACTTCCAGAACACCCACGGTCTTAGCCCGGACGGCATCGTGGGACCGGCTACCTGGGCGGCGCTCGAGTCTGGTTCAGGTCCCAGCCAGCCCTCTCAACCCAGCCAGCCATCTCAGCCGAGCCAGCCAACGCAGCCGAGTCAGCCGAGCACACCTTCGAGTACCACGCACGCTACGGTGCGGCGCGGCAGCACGGGGCCGGACGTCGTGTACCTCCAGCAGCGCTTGCAGGCCTTCGGATACAACGTGACGGCTGATGGTGACTTTGGCCCAATGACTGAGTCCGCAGTACGGGGCTTCCAGACGACCTACGGACTCGTGGCGGACGGCATCGTGGGGCCGCAAACCTGGGCGAAGCTGGGCTGATGGCTCGAGCCAGCGTCTGAACTTGCCTCCCACTCCGCTGGCATTTTGTTGATCATGAAGAGGACCCACTCGCAAGTGGGTCCTCTTCAAGAGCGAGGCCGCTAAACCCGTTCTATGAAACTAAGGAAGCCGACTTTGTAGCCTCAGGCTGCGCTGATCAGGACCGTTCCGGACCCATTTGCTCCAACACGTGGAGGTTCTATGCCCACCTTGCAGAAGCATATCTTCGCCTGGGAAATCCCGCCTCCTGGGCTGCTCCCTGCTTCTCCGGAGCCGATATTGATCTCGATAAAACTCGCAGGGGAGCGGCCATCATCAACTCGGTTCCTTTCATGAAGAACGAGGAAGCGCTCCAGAAGCTCGGCAACTGGTACTTGGCGGCGTTCTGGCTTGGAATGGCCGCATACAGCGTCGCTCTCGTCCAGGAAGGCTTCCAGCCGGAAATCGCACTACTCACCTCTTGTGCTGCGGCGATTGCCTGCGTGCTTCATCGAGGCGCTAGAAGGTGCCGGGAGCTGGCGGTGAATCGAGCTCTCGCCGAGGCGATCGTGCCCCTTGCCGCGTTCCTGGTCCGAGTCAACCAGCTGATAGAAGCCCAACGTGGGTCGACTTCTTCGATAGGACTAATGCTCATCTCGTTCAGATCCCTGGGGGACGGCGACGAAGGAGAAGTGCCTGAGACAGTCGTAAAGGCGGTTCGAGGACACGTCAGGCACTCGGTTGGCTCTCCCGTCTTTCAGGTCAACTCGAGAACTCTCGCCATGGTTGAGCACGGCGAGAACGTTGGGGCCCGGTTGGACCAGCTATCTGAGGAGCTCCAGAGCCTGTTTCGCGCCCAGCGTGTGACCTTGCCCGCCTTGACCTACGCTCGAATGACGGTCGGGATTGCCGTGGCAGGCAATAGACCAGGCTCCGGTGCTGAACTATTCGCGACGGCGAGAGCTGCTCTGGACCTTGCCGAGGAAAGCACCAGAGAGATCTTCGTCCGGCAGGTCTGACAGCGTTACCGTTCCAGGGTGGAATAAGCGAAGTCAGATCTCGTTTCGCTGGCATGCGTTGGTCTGCGGTCGAACCTACCTCTTAAGAGTCATCGGGCGATCTCGATTCGTCTCCTCACCAATCGTCGCGACCAACGGCCCCTGACGCGTAATATTGCCCCACTCGCGTCGAGGAGGCCCCAATTTGCGTGCCCTGGATCTGTTCAAGCTAGACGGCAAGGTTGCGATTGTCACCGGAGGTGCCAGGGGCATCGGTCTCGTCTACTCGGAGGCACTGGCCGAAGCCGGAGCAAGCGTGGTCATCGCTGACGTCGATGCCGCGGCCGTCAGTGACGCCGCCGCACGTCTCGGTGAAGAGCATCCAGGTCGCGTCCTTGGCATCGAATTGGATGTGAGCAATAGGGCGAGCATCCAGGCGATGGTCGACACGGTCGAGGCTCAATGGGCCAGGCTGGACGTGCTTGTGAACAACGCCGCGCTGTTCTCTGTGCTGCCTGCGAGACCTTCGGCCTGGCAGATCCCGGACGAGGAATGGGACCAGGTCATGGCCGTGAATGTGCGTGGTATCTATGCCTGTACTGAGATCTGTCTGCCTCTGATGAAACGAGATGCCTACGGCCGGGTGATCAACGTCGCATCCGGTCTGGCCTTCAAGGGCTCGCCTGGTCTTATTCACTACGCCGCCTCGAAGGGTGCCGTGGTCAACCTCACGCGTAGCATGGCGACACAGCTTGGCGCCGACGGCATTACGGTTAATGCCATCGCGCCGGGTGCGACGGACAGCTCCTCCGTCATCGAGGCGCGGGCCGCGCAAGGACGCCCGAGAGCGTCCGAGCGCGAGCCTCCCTCTCGCATTCTTCGTCGCCATGAGGTGCCGGACGATCTCATCGGCACGCTGGTCTACCTCGCGTCACCGGCCAGCGCCTTCGTCACCGGCCAGACCATCGTGGTGGACGGCGGCAGCTATCTGCACTGAGTGAGCGCATAGCGGCAACTTCCAAAGGGTCCGGCCGAGACCAGACTCAAGACGCTATGGTCCTACCAGTCGACAACTGAGAGTCCGATTAGGTCCGTCAACTTATGGACCTATTCGGAAATAACACTTGCCAGGCCGTAAAGTGCGGCGGCATTGTCGCGAAGGATCTTGCGTTGCTGCTCTGCTGTGAGCTCCGCCATCTGCTCCTCGACGATCCTCACAGAATCGGGGAAGGTGCTGTCAGGATGGGGGTAATCGGAGGCCCAGAGGATGTGGTCCTCGTTACAGAACTTGAGCAACGCCAACCCCACCGGGTCGTCCTGGAAGGTAACCCAGAAGTTGCGCAGCCAGACCTCGCTGGGCGGCATCGTCAGGTGGACGCCGCCTCGGCTCTGCCAGTAGTCCGCGTTTGCGACCAGGCGCTCGTAACGGTAGTCCATCTCGTGCACAAGCCACGGCAGCCAGCCGAGACCAACCTCCGCTAGCATGACCTTGACGCCGGCGTGGCGGTCCAGGACGCCCTCGGCCAGCAGACCGTGGAACGGGTCGAGGAACTGCTGGATGAAGCCCTTGCTCGGCCGGAACACGGAGGACGGGCGCTCGGGCGGTGGCGGCGCTGCGCCTGCTGCCGGTCTCGCCGCTTGACCACCGGGCGCGAAGCCGGCCCCACCGCCGACGTGGAACGAGACTATGATGCCGGTCTCTTCGGCCGCGGCCCAGAACGGCTCCCAGGTGTCGTCATAGATCGGCGTGGTGGCGCTGCCGATGAGGAAGTTAACCTGCTTCAGGCCCCCGAGCCTGGCGACGCGGTACAGTTCGCGCGTGGCAGCCTCGATGTCTTCGCCGGGTAGCGCGGCGATGCCGTAGAGACGCGCCGGGTCGTAGGAGCAGAACTCGAGCAGCCAGTCGTTGTAGGCCTCGTAGATCAGCGGACGCAGCTCCGGGTCGCTGCAGCGAAACGCCGAGATCGGCCCGAACATGAAGGTCGCTTCGATGTTGTCCCGCGTCATGTCGACGAGACGCTGGTCGGCGATGGTCGGGCGCAGGACGCCGGGCTCGAAGACGCCGCCTCGCTCCAGGGCGTTCTGGAAGGAGCGCGCCGGACCTTTGCTCGGCACGCCGGCCCAGTTGCCCCACGGCTTGCCTTCGCAGATCCAGCGCGCGGCGCCGTCCGAGTCGATCTCGACGTGTGGTGCCTCGTCTGCCATCGTCCTGGCCATGCGCGACGTCCAGAGGTCCTTTGGCAAGTACTGAATGTCGATGTGGTCGTCGACCGAGATGAACTGATAATCCTTCATTTCTGTCCCCCATTCGTCCTTGTCTAGTTGGAGTTGAGGAATACCTTTAGCTCTTCAGTGGCTCCCTGGTGTCGTCGTTCCAGTAGGAGTTGTAGGTAGTGTTGTCGCCCTGGTAAACGCCGAAGTTGCCGAGGACAGGCCAGGCAACCTCGACGACCTCGGGGTCGTAGTTCTTTAAGACGACCTGAGCGCGGCGAGGCCGGCCTGGCAGCACTGCAGATCAAGCTGCGTGCTCGGCGTTCCGGCGACGCCGATCGCACCAATGGTGGACTCGCCTGCGACGACCGGGTAGCCGCCACCGACCTCGGTGAGGCGGCCCGCATCGAATCCCGGCGGGTATTCAATGGTCGGTGAGGTGCTGCGACCGAGCTGGTGGGTTGCCACCTGCAGGTTCGCCGCCGTGTAGGCCTTGTTCAGGGCGAGCGCCACCGCTTCCGCCGCGCATGCAGGCGTTGCCGACTCGGCAAGCAGGCTCGCCGGCCGGTCCGACGACCGCAATAGCCGCCTCCACGCCTGCTTCCGCAACGTATCGCCTCGCAGCCTCCAGGATCTTCGTCGCTTGCTCAGACGTTAGGGGCGGCGCTGCTTGCTTTGCTTCCTCAAAGAAGGCCGCGTTGATCTTGATGTATTGCGAGAGGTGCGCCGGCACATCATCGTCCAGGAAGATCGCGTTCACGGGGCAGACGATTACACACTGCTCGCAGGCAATGCACACATCGGGATCAATGTAGTACTGCGGTGCATCCGGCGTCGTGTGGATGCAGGCTGCCGGACAGACTTCGACACAGGTCGCGTCCTTGACGCCGATGCAGGCTTCCGTAATGACGTAGGTGTCGGCCATGGCTAATCGATCGCCACAGGCAGGTCCGTCAGGATGACGTCAGCCACGTGCACTTTCGTGCCGAACTGGTGGGTCTTCAGGCGGTCACCTTCCAGGCTGCCGAGCCCGGCTTTCGCCGCAAGGGCATCCACCCCATCGCGCCACCTCGTAGCGTGAAAGCCGTACTCCCGGATAATCGCACCAAGCTGGAACGTCGCGAAGGCGCCCTTGAGCGCGGCAGCCTGCCCACCGATGCCGGGCGCCTCACGCGGATCGTGAGCGGATTTGAAGAGGCAAAAGATGGCGAAAGGCAGCGGCCGCTCATCGCCACCGCTCGCGGTCTCGAGGCCAAGGCCCTCCGTATTGGCAATGACGGTGAGATCAGCGCCGAAGAAGCGGCCCAGCTCTTTAATGTGATCCGCCATGACCTCGGGCGTATGGGTCTCTGCCTTGACCGCGAACACGCTGCCCTCCGGCGCTTCCCGGATGCGGTTCACGATGAGGTTACGAGGATCCATCGCCTTTGAATTGAGGTAGAAGTCCTCGTAAGGGTCGGGTTGGCTGCGGAAGCGCGACCAGAGGGAACTCAGCATCACGGCCTAGCTGCGCTTCACGAAGCGGTTCGTGTTTTCCTTGAGCGGTACGTAGTAACCGATGTCCTCCGTGGGGACGAACGAAGCTCCCGCGTGGTCCGCTGTGCAACCGGCTATCGTGCAGGCCTTCTCGCCCGGCTTGACGCCCGAATCGTAGCCCAGCCAGCGCACGCGCTTGTTTGGGATGACGCCCCAGACGCGGTCGTCCAGCGTCTTCAGGCCTCGCGCGACCAACGACCGCAGCGGAATCGGCGTGCGCTTCAGCGACTGTATCGCGAGGGTGCGCCACCACTTGTTCGGTTTCGTGTACGGGCAGACGGTGACGCAGGTTAGACACTGACCCCAGTGGTTGGCGACGATCGGTCGTAGCTTGTAGCAGGTCTCCCAGTTGATCTTGTACTTCTCGACGCCGTTGTAGACCTGCTTTCCTTCGAAGCTGATGCTGTTCGTCGGGCAGGTCACTGCACACTTGCGGCAGACCTTGCAGAAGTCCTCGACGCCGATGTCGATGGGTTTGTCCGCGACCAGCGGCAGGTCGGTGAGAATAGCGTCGTACATATGGACGCGGGGCCCGAACTTCTCCGTGATGATCATGCCGTTGCGGCCAAGCTCACCGACCCCGGCTGCCAGTCCGGCGGCCTGAGGGTTCACTGCGTTTCGGATCGCCGTATAGCCCATCTCGCGGATGTAACCCTCGAGGGCGCTGTAGATCATGCTCGTCTTGAGCAACGTGAAGTCGTAGGCCGCGTCGCCGATGTGATGACGGTGGGCCTGGATCAGGTCGTAGTCCCAGGCTGCGACGGCCACAATAACGTGAGGCAGGCGTCTTGCCATTGCCTCGGGCGTATCGGACAGAGAGTCGCCGACGCCGGTGCCGCTATCGAGGTAGTTCCCGGCGAACAGGAAGGCCGGATGCGTATTACCGACGCCAACCACGTCCGCGCCGAAGTCACGCGCGACCTTCTTGATGTGGCGCGACATCGCCTGTGGGTCCTGGACCGTCAGGCGACGCTGGTTGATGGCGCCGGGCTTGCCTTTGCGAAGCACCGTATTGATGTGGTTGTTCGGGTCGGCCGCATGCGTGTCATAGGCAACCCGGGCCAGTGGATCGGTCGAGATCGTGTTGTTGCGCCAGTTGAATACGGCCTTGCCAAGCTCGCCTCGCCCGGCCTTCGCGTGCGGCAGCGTCTTCGGGTCGACATTCTCGACCGGGCCGACAATACGGACCGTGCGGCCGAGATAGGGCGTCGGAAAGCCCGTATCGCTTCGAGATGAGTCTGCGGCCGTGGTGTCGGCAGGTGCCTGATCGATTGCCATCTGCACTGCCCTCCGAATGGCCGCAAAGTTAACAGCAGCACGCAGCCCTGTCAAAGCAGCATGTTGCTCTGCCGCGGGGACTGGCAGTCCAGAATTCCCTGTCGCAATGCAAAGCGAGGACCGACCGAGGCGCGGAGCAGGTCGAGATTGTCTTTCCAACCTCTAAACTCTCAACGGAGTAGTGAGCTCCTGCTCCGGCGCCCCAACCTGAAAGTGCTCTCTTCTCCCTGACTACGCGGGCGAGACAACTCCTCGCGGTACCGGAATACCGGGAATCGCCAGTTGGATCCGGTTGATGGTGGTCGGCCCGGTAAAGAACAGCGTCGTCCAGTCGTCGCCGCCCCAGGCCATGTTCACCGCCCGAGTCAGGATCGTGCCGATATGCTCGCCTTCGGGCGTCATTACCCAGATACCGCCCGGTCCCGTGCAGTAGACGTTGCCTTCGACATCCACCTTCATGCCATCGGGACCGCCCGGCCGGTCATCACCCTTCATGTCGATGAACAGGCGCTCGCTGCCGAGGTCGACCATGCCGTTGCGCTCCATGTCATAGGCCCGGATGAGCTTGCGGAAGCGGTTGCTGTCATTGATGTACAGGATCGACTCGTCCGGCGAGAAGGCGAGGCCGTTCGGGTTGACGAAGTCGCGTACAACGCAGTTCATCTCGCTGAGGTCCGGCGACACGCGGTACACGCCCGCGAGGTCCAGCTCCGGCGTGTGCTCGGGCGGCGTCAGCGGCGGTCGAGGCGGCGGGTCGGTGAAGTAGACGGCGCCGTCCGACTTCACCACCACGTCATTCGGCCGGTTCAGCTTCAAGCCGCGGTACCGGTCAGCGATGACGGTGACGCTGCCGTCACTCTCGATGCGGTCGACGCGGCGGCTGAAGTGGTGACAGATCACCAGCCGGCCCTGTCGATCGCGGGTCATGCCGTTGGCGTTTGCCGTCCCCTCCTGATCGACCGAGATGCCTTTGCCCGGATCCCATCTCATGCGCCGGCTACCGTGGATGTCGCTGAACAGCAGGTAGCCGCCTTCATGGAACCAGACGGGCCCTTCGGTCGGGCCATTGGCACCACCGAAGCCGCTACCCAGCTCCTCGTGGTCTTCCTGCGGCCCAACGACCCGCTTCATCGCATCTGAGAGATACTCAATCGGCACTGTAACCTCCTAAATCCGCAACAGAGTTGCATTATATGGCGAGATCGCCTAAAAAGCGCACATCAATTTCAACGCGACTCATCCATGCCTACAAGGTAAGACGTTCCGCCTCACGCTCATAATGCAGCCAGAAGGGAAGCTCCGATGAAACACAGCACAGAACGGATCCTCACCACGCATGTGGGAAGCCTGGTGCGCCCTCCCGAAATCCTCCAGGCCATTATCGACAAGGTGCGGCACAAGCCGGTCGATGAGGCCAGGTTCGCCGAGGACGTCCGGCGTGGCGTCAAGGATGTCGTGCGCAAGCAGGCCGAAGTTGGCATCGACGTGCCCAGCGACGGCGAGTTCTCCAAGCCCAGCTTCGCCGGCTACATCACCGACCGATTGGCCGGAATGGAGACGCAACCGGTCGAAGCCCGTCCCCAGACCACCTCGCCCATGGGCTACCCCATTCTCAACGAGGAGTTCCCCGGCTTCATGGGGCAGTACAACGCCATGTACCGCACGATGTGGATGCCGCCGGAGATTTCGCGCGAAAGCCTCACCGACCTGCCCCGAGAGCGCACGGTGTTGACGGGGCCCCTCAAGTACGTCGGCCAGGAGGCCGTCCAGCAGGACATTGCAAACTTCAAGGCAGCCCTGGAAGGCCTGAAGTTTGAAGAGGCCTTTATTCCGGCTGCGACACCTTCGCCCCTGGACGCATCCCAGGCGAAAGAGGTCTATTCCAGCGAACAGGCCTACATGTACGCGCTGGCGGACGCATTGCACGAGGAATACAAGACGATCGTCGATGCCGGCTTTCTCGTGCAGCTGGACCTCGGGCTTCCCGCTCGCAACCAGGTACTCCCGGGTAAACCCCGGCCGACTTGGGAAGAGCTCCGCCGCGTCTCCGAGATGCACGTCGAGGCGTACAACCATGCTCTCCAGGGCATTCCCCAGGACCGTGTCCGCTACCATCTCTGCTGGGGCAGCATGAACACCCCACACACCAGCGACATCCCACTCAAGGACATCGTCGACCTCATTCTCAAGATCAACGCCCAGGCATACTCCATCGAGGCCGCCAACCCGCGCCACGAGCACGAGTGGATGGTCTGGAAGGACGTCAAGCTGCCGGAGGGCAAAATCCTCATCCCGGGCATCGTCAGCCACCAGACGAACG
This sequence comes from uncultured Chloroflexia bacterium, assembly GCA_963731765.1. Lineage (GTDB taxonomy): Bacteria > Chloroflexota > Dehalococcoidia > DSTF01 > WHTK01 > WHTK01. Next base: position 100,295 of record CAVSWS010000008.1, on the reverse strand, counting down.
TCGTGGAGCACCCCGAACTCGTCGCGTGGCGCATCAAGAACTACGCCAGCGTCGTGGGCCGGGAGAACGTGATCGCCGGCACCGACTGCGGCTTCTCGCAGGGCTGGAACATGATCAGAGTCCACCCCGAAGTGCAGTGGGCGAAGCTGAGCAGCCTGGCCGAAGGCGCCGCCCTCGCATCGAAGGACCTTTTCAGCAAGTAACTCCGCGATCAGGCACGATACGGCGACACTGAAAGGAGCGTTGTCATGGGCTCACACTTCAAGGAGCGGCTTTACGAACCGCAGGCTCGCCTCGTAGGCATGTTCGTCAAGTTCCCCACGATGGAGACTATCGAGATCCTCGGCTCGTCCGGCTACGACTTCATCATCATCGATATGGAGCACGCGCCGCTGGGGGTCGAAACCGTCTACCGCATGATCGTGACGGCGGAGCGGACCGGCATGGGCGCCCTGGTCCGCACACGCGGCCACGATCCCGCCACCGCAAACACCTTCCTCGACGCCGGAGCTTCCGGCATCCTGGTGCCCCACTGTTCGCCCTACGAAGTCGCGAAGGACCTCATCGGCGACATGGTGTTTCCGCCCGCCGGGCATCGAGGCGCCGGCGGTGGCGGCCGAGCAACCCAGTGGGGCCTCGATGGTGCTGCCGAGTATCGCCGCGGTGGCGATGAGGGCGTCATCCGGGTGCCGATGATCGAAGACCCTGAGGCCGTCGACACGATCGACGACATTCTGAGCATCACCGGTGTCGATGCGGCTTTCATTGGACAGGGTGACCTCGGCCAGACGCTGGGCAATCGAGAAGAGGCGCAGGCCTACGTCGACCGTGCGCTGGAGGCCTGCCTGCGCAAGGGCATCCCGGCATCGATCACGGCGTACGGTGACGACGTGCAGGCCCGATTCGACCAGGGCTTCAAGTGGCTGGCGATTTCCAACGACACCGGCACTTTCACGAAGGCGGCCAAGGACCGTATCACCTATGCGAAGCAGGTGATCGAAGCGACCTCAGCCGTCCGGTAGCTGCGAGGCGTACATCAGGTTGTAGGAACGCAGTGCTAGCCGACGACCTGATGTACAGCCTTCGCGTAGCCCAGGCTGTTCGAGATCGTCCGGCCAAGGTCGATCAGGTTTGGCACCAGTGTGGAAGCTTTTTCCTCGTCCGTGATGTCGTGGAAGCAGACGGCGGCAACCGGAAGCCCCGTGTGGTCGAACACCGGCACCGCCACGGCAATGCGGCCGTTGTCGGCGTATTCGCCCCGGTTCGTGGCATAACCCAGCCGGCGGATGCGCTGCAGCTCTTCCTCCAACTCCTCAGGCGAGGCCAGCGTGTTGGAGGTAAACCGCTCCAGCGGCCCGCTGAGAACGGCCTCGATCAGCTCCGGCGGCGAATGAGCCAGGATGGCCTTGCCGGGCGCGCACGCGTAGATCGGTACCACGTAAGAGATCAGGTTCATGAACGGGTAGCCGGCCAGTGACGTGATGTTCTCCAGGTAGATCGCCTCGTGCTCCCTGGCGACGGCAACGTATACGGACACGCCGAGGTCTTTGACGGCGGCGGCGACGTGTGGGCGGGCGATGTCCAGGACGGTGAGGCGGCGTACCGATTGCGCGCCCCAGCCCCAGAACCGCACGTCGAGGAAGTGGCGCTGCACCTCGTCACGCTCCAGCAGGCCGGCCTCCACCATCGATGCGAGTAGCCGGGAAGCCGTCGATTTGCTGACGTTCATCGACTCCGCGAGGTCCGTCACCGTCACGCCGCGAGTGTTCGCAGCCACCACATCAAGCGCATCCACTGCTCGGGTCAATATGTTGCTCATTTCACAAGCATCGTAAGTCTACTGGCAAAGCGGATTCAACTAGGGCGTGACCGATGCGCGCTGCGAGTCGATTGTTGCTATCTATGCTTGACAAGGATCTATTTCTGCAACTATGTTGCGCGAACTGTAGCGAGGCATCGCAGTTCAGAAGGAGATTGCTATGGCAAGCAACTACTGGAGCAAGACTCTTCACCAGCGCGTAGCCCGGCGGCGGTTGCTCGTCGGCGGCAGTAGCATCGCTGTCGGAGCGGCGTTTCTCGCTGCATGTGGCGGCGGCGATGACGACGATGCAGCCCCCACCTCAAGCAGCTCGACGGGCGCCTCCAGCTCATCCGGGAGTACAGGCGCATCTGGCACGTCTGGCTCATCTGGAGCGACAGGTGCGACCGGTAGCGCTGCCTCCGACCTGCTAACCAAGGCGGTCGATACCACCAGCTCGGCCAAGCCGGGCGGCACCTGGCCCCACTACACGATCCGTGAAGTGCGCACCATGGACCCCCTGGCCAACGCATCCGTGGGCAGCGGCATCAACTTCCAGGCATTCGCCTACAGCCGTCTCTTCCAGTGGAAGCCCGGCGTCCTGGAGAACCCCGTCGGCGGCGCTTTCGTGCCCGATGCTGCCGAATCCTTCGAGGTTTCACCCGATGGCCTGACGCTGACCTTCAAGCTGCGCCAGGACATGAAGTTCGACCCGCGGCCGCCGACAAACGGTCGAGCTGTCACCACCGAGGACGTCGAGTTCAGCTGGAATCGTCTTCTGAACAACGGCCTTACCCGCTACGACTACGCCAACGAGCTCAGCCCCGCCGGCCCGATCAAGACGATCAAGGCCGTCGACAAGTCCACGGTTGTCTGCGAGATGGCATTCCCCATCGCCAACATGGCCTCTCGATTTGCCTTCCACCGCTTCCTATCGATCCTGCCCAAAGAGGCGGATGGCGGCTTCGACTCGCAGAACGACCAGCGCGGCTCCGGCCCCTGGCGTCTTGAAAAGTGGGAGCCGAGCGTCGGCTATACCTACGCTAAGAACCCGGACTGGCACCTGCGGGATGGGCAGCCCTTCTTCGACAAGGTTGAGATGCCGCTGATCACGGAGACGGCTCAGCTCAGGGCCCAGCTCGCCGCGGGAGCGATCTGGAGCGTGGACACGGCGCCGGACCAGCTACCGTCCAGCGACGTCCTCTCCGCCAAACACGACACTCCGGGACTCGGCATGTACGACGACGGCTACCCGTGGGGCGGTCCCAACCACCTCGCCTTCGGGTTCGCTGAGGGAACGCCCTTCCAGGACGACCGCGTCCGCCGGGCAATGTCGATGGTGATCGACCGCGACCTATGGATCTCGGGTAACTACAACGTGGACCTCTTCGAGTCGGCCGGGTTGCCGATGGAGACACGCTGGAACAGCCACTACTCGGCGGATGACAAGACCTACTGGCTCGACCCCCAGGGCACCGAGCTGGGAGAAGGCGCCCAGTACTTCCAGTACAACGTCGATGAGGCTGCGAAGCTGATGAAGGCCGCCGGTTACAACAGTCCTCTGAAGATGCCCGGCCAGATGGCCAACAACGGCAACAACCAGATCGCCAGCCTGCACGGCATGCTTCAGGAAAGCGGCCTCTTCGACATCTCGCTGGTCAGTCTCCAGACCGGCGACTACGCCTCCACCGTCTGGAACGGCTCCGGCGATTTCGAGGGCCTCGCCATGGCCCAGAACATGGGCGTGCGCGGCGACATCGACCAGTACCTCTCGACGCGCTGGTCGCCCGGTGGCGCCTCCGGCACCCAGTCGATGTTCCCGAAGGTCTACCCCTGGTACGAGAAGGCTCAGGACCTGATCACGAAGCAGCGCCAGGAGCTCGATGAAACCAAGCGACTCGGCATCCTCAAGGACCTCCAGAAAGAGCTCGCCTTGCAGATGCCTACGGTGCCATACCCTGGCGCGGCCAACGGCTTCAGCCTTGCCTGGCCCCGTCTCGCCAACTACGGCGTCTTCCGCGCCGTGTACGACTTCGAATCCATCGTCTGGACCCGCTACTGGGATGATGCGTCCAAGGCCTAACCGGTTAAGAGCACCCTAAGTGGAGCCCGGGCGAAAGCTCGGGCTCTTTCTCCTGTTTACGACGATGGCGTAGTCCACATCGCTGAGACTTCCTGCTCTGCAGCTTTGAGCCGTACAATTCGATCGGACCTCGTGCGCTTCGACCTGCAGACCTCGGTCATGGACGGGCGCTGCTCTACCGCTCTCACCCTTGAGGCCAGACTGCCGATACTTCGATACGGACTCTTTCGCCCCAACCCGGCGCGGAACAGCCCAATACCATCAGGGACACGACCTACCTTGCCGGACTCGGGCCCTACCTCAAACCGTAAGCTGGGCGATCTGCTCCTGCATCACCGCCTCCTCACACACAGGGAGCTCGCGCGAGCCCTCGACGCCCAGGCCCGCACCGGCGACCGCCTCGGCCGCGTGCTCCTCGCCCTCGGCCTCGTCAAGCGCCGCGACCTCTACCGCGTCCTCGCCGAGCAGTGGGAGCGCCCCTTTGCCGACCTCGTGCGTGACCCGCCTGATGCCACTCTCGTCCGGCGCTTCGACCACAATCAGCTCGTCGAAAAGCGCTTCGTCCCCATGCGCTTCTACGAATACGGCCGCGACTCCAAAGTCCTCTTCATCGCCACCTCCGACCCGCCCACGGACGAAGTCACCGACCTCTGCCGAAGCGTCCTCGGCCCCGGCATCGACGTGCGCTTCTGCGTCACCACCGACTGGGACATCGACAAGACCCTCGCCGACATCTTCCGCGACCAGCTCGTCACCACCGCCACCATGGGCCTCTACTACCGCAACCCCGAAGAGTCCGCCTATCGCCCCTTCCGCCGCTGGCAGATCGCAAGCCTCATCGTGATGGCCGCCGTCCTCGCCCTCGGTCTCGTCTGGATCCCGCACATCGTCCTCGTGACGGCCAGCCTCACCGTCAACTTCGCCTTCCTCATCGCCATCACCTTCAAGCTCGTCACCAGCATCGCCGGTACGCGGCCCTCCGGCTTCTCAAACATCAGTCAGGCCGACATCGAGGCCCTGGACGAGCGCGACCTCCCCATGTACACCATCCTCGTCCCCGTCTTCCGGGAGGCCAACATCGTCCGCCTGCTCATGGACAACCTGCGCCATCTCGACTACCCAGCCAGCAAGGTCGAGATCCTCCTGCTCATCGAGGAGGTCGACGAAGAGACCCTGCAGGCCGCCCGGGAGGCCGAGCCGCCCGAGACCGTCACCTTCGTCCTCATTCCGGATGGTCAGCCCCGCACGAAGCCCCGCGCCTGCAACGTCGGCCTCTTTTTCGCTCGCGGCGAGTACCTCGTGATCTACGACGCCGAAGACCGCCCCGAACCCGACCAGCTCAAGAAGGCCGTCGTCGCCTTCCGCCGCGGCGACGAGCGCATGATCTGCGTCCAGGCCGCACTCAACTACTTCAACGCCGCCGAGAACTTCCTCACCCGCATGTTCACCCTCGAATACTCCTACTGGTTCGACTACATGCTCCCCGGCCTCGACCGCCTGCGACTGCCGATTCCCCTCGGCGGCACGAGCAACCACTTCAAGACCGAAGCCCTGCGCAAGCTCGGCGGCTGGGACCCCTTCAACGTCACCGAAGACGCCGACCTCGGCATTCGTGCCGCAGCCGAGGGCTACAAGGTCGGCGTCATCAACTCCACCACCTACGAAGAGGCCAACAGTGAAGTGGGCAACTGGATCCGGCAGCGCTCACGCTGGATCAAGGGCTACATGCAGACCAGCCTCGTTTACCTGCGCAACCCCGTCGACCTCGTGCGCCGCGTCGGAATCAAGAACGCCCTCGGCTTCGCCCTCCTGATCGGTGGCACGCCGCTGACCTTCCTCGCCACCCTGCCGATGCTGTTCCTGTTTACGTCCTGGCTCGCCTTCGGCCTCAACCTCGACGCCCTCTTCCCCGGCGATCTGCTCTACGTCGGCTTGTTCAACCTCATCCTCGGCAACTCGCTCATGGTGCTGGTCAACATGTTCGGCGTCTTCCGCCGACGCAACCTCGGCCTCATGGTTTTCGCCCTGGCCAACCCGTTCTACTGGATGCTGCACTCCATCGCCTCATACAAGGCACTCTGGCAGCTCATTACGAAGCCGTTCTACTGGGAGAAGACGAACCACGGCATCAGCAAGCAGGCCCAGTCCGCCCGGCTCTACACCTTCCCAGCGCCAGTCCAGCCGGCACCGGCGGATGCAGCGTATGAAGACCTCGATGAGGATGTGGAGGCGGCCTGATCCGGCGTCGACACCCTCGATGACTTCGCAGTCAGTGATGGCCACGAGAGGATGCCGCCGGTCCTGCAGGCACGTGTGCCTTCTTCCGTCTCGCAACCGACTTGCGTCACGCGCGCTGTGCCGATCCGGGAAGATCGGAAGGTTCGAAAAAAATTGCATCGGCCGACGGAATGAAAATTCTGTTTCCTGAAGATACACAGGTTTCCACTCTGCGAAGAATGCGGTACCATTTTTGAAAGCGTCTGCGATACGAAAGTGCGCTGCGCTACCCCGACCAGGGAAGGTTAAAGAGGTACGCAGAGTGGCATTGAAGCTGCATCGTAAGCCGGGAGAGGCACTCCTGTTCAGTGACGGTCAGGCCATTACACGCCTGCTATTCAGGTGCGTCGATTGGAAGCAGCACACCGCCTCGTTAACCTACGTCAGCGGTGGCAAAGCCCAGACCATGGAGCAGGCCTTCGAGACGCCCTTCCAGCTCAAGCTGGGCGATAAGTTCGTCTCCGTCGTCGTTGCCGCACACCACCACTCGGACGCAGCTCTCATCCTGTCGGCCCCTCGCGAGGTCGTCATCCTCAAGGAAGAGATGCTCTCCGAACGTCAGCCCATGGCCGCTGCCAGCTAAAGCAGCCGGCCCACAGTCCACCCAAAATCAATGAAGCATGGCTCGTGCAGGGCCATGCTTCATTGCGTTGGTGGCATCCTGTCCTGGTCAGAGACTGCGATGCCTGGCAGGGATGAGATGGGATCCTTCCCACGTGATCATGTTCGCCTCCGATTAAGACAACACGCATCAGGGAATCCCCGCGTTTTCGGTGCCCGTTCTTCTCCAACTGTCGCGTCCGTGCCCCCGATCACCCGGCTGCGACGGCTTCAGGCTCCTCGACCGGCTTGCGCACGCCGTAATCCCGTACCGCGCTCGACGTTCCCAGCGTCATCACCGCCGCCACTGCCACCACGACCGCTGTGCCCGCGACCGCCTCCGGTGTGCCCACCTGGTCGGCGATCGCGCCGGTGAGCAGCGCGCCGATCGGCGTGAAGCCCTGCATCGTGATCGTCACCAGGCTCATGATCCGGCCCCGCAGCTCGTCCGGCGCCTCCAGCTGGATCATCGTCGTCATCAGGGAGCTGAACACGATCGACGCCATGCCCGTGCAGAACAGCAGGACCAGCGCCAGGGGGAACGAGCGATTCAGCGCGAACAGCACGATGGTCAGGCTAAATACGAACGCGCCGGCCAGGAAGCCTGGGCCCTTGGCTTTAAGGTCCGGCAGTACCGCCATCGCGATAGCCCCCACCACCGTGCCGGCCCCCGGTGCCGCGAACAGGATGCCGAGCCCGAGGCCGCCCTTGTCGAAAACGTCGACGGCGAACACCGGCAGCAGCTGCTGGAACGAGCGACCGAAAATGCTCGTCACCGTCGCCATGATCAACAACGCCCCGATCAGCGAGCTCGAGCGGGCGTACTTCATGCCGGCCAGCAGCGCCCCGGGTGTCGTGCGTCGTGAGCTCCGGTCTCGATGTTCCTCGACGCCGCGGATGAAGAACAGGGCGACGACGATCGCCAGGAAGCTGAACGCGTTGGCGTAGAACGCACCCGCCACGCCGACTGCGGCGATCGTGATGCCCGCCAGCGTCGGCCCGAACAGCGCCGAGCCCTGCCAGGCCGACGAGTTCAGTGCGACCGCCTTGGCCAGCTGATGCCGCGGTACCAGGTCCGGCAGCAGCGCCTGCCTCGCCGGCTGGTCGAACGCGTTCACCGTCCCCGCGAGAAGGCCCAGCAGCGCCAGCTGCCACACCTCGACGATGCCCAGGCTGACGATAGCGCCCTGGGCGAACGCCACGAGGAAGTTTGCCGTCTGGGTGAACTTGAGCCACTTCAGCCGCTCCACCCGGTCCGCCACCAGGCCGCCAAACGGAGGCAGGAAGATCAACGGGATCGCCCGCGCCATGCCGACAAGGCCGAGCATGAACGGTGAGCCGGAGATCTGATAGACGAGGTAGCCCTGGGCGACGATCTGCATCCAGGAGCCGGCGTTCGAGACAATCACGCCGCTCCACAGCAAGGTGAAGTTGCGATTGCTCAGCACGCCCAGCGGCGAGTCCTTGGACGGCTGTGAGGTCGCTCCCGAGCCTTTCTGGCTGTTCATCGCGCACAGGATAGCGACTTTCCGGCCCGGTGGAGCCTAAAAGATGAACTGGTTTTCGTTGGACACCTGTCCAAATGTGACGGCGGCTGCCTGCCGGATTCGCCGGCTACCGACTGCCCGGATGTCACATTTGATGTGTCGGTGACGGTCCCAGAGTCCTGTACCATCGAGTGAGACGGTTCTTTGTCTTGGAAACACCGAAGGGGGATTCGTTCCTGTGACGCGCATAACTACGGCTCTGATTGCACTGGCCCTCATGGCCTTCCTCGTAGCCTGTGGCGGGGGAAGCAATGACAACGCCGCCTCTACAGGCAGCGGCACCGTCGGCGCTTCCGATACACCGGCGAGCAGCAACACCGTCGCAACTCCTTCGGCACAGGCGACCACCAGCTCGGCAGCGACAGCACCAACCCAGTCGAGCAGCACCGATAGTTCCAGCGCGGGCGATTTCAACCCGGCCGACTGCGCTGAGTTGCAGTCCATGGTCACGGCAGCCGGCGTGAGAAACGCCTTCACCGGCGGCGACGTTCCAGACCTCAAGTTGGGCGCAGAGACCTTTAAGAAGCTGGCCGACAATGCACCCAGCGAGATCAAGCCCGATATGCAGGTACTTGCTACCGCGCTTGGCAGTTTCTTCAACACGCTGGATGACCTGAATGTAGACATTTCGAACCCGGCGTCGTTTGCCACCCTTTCTCAGGCTGATCTCACCAAGCTGCAGGCGGCCGCGAGCCAGCTGGATACTGCACAGGTCCACGCAGCTTCGGACAAGGTTCAGGCCTACTTCCAGGCGAAGTGTCCCTAGTCGGCTGGCTGCCCTTGGCCGTTGTTCTTCGGGTTTGCGGCCCGGCGCCCGTGTCTGAATCGTCGGCCTGAATCACTGTTGTGCCCCGGATTCACCCGCAGGGCTATGCATCTGGTACCGCCTCGTAATGTCTGTAATGTCAGGTGTACGGCGCGGGGCGCATGATGGGAGGGCAAGCCAGAGAGGAACGACATGACTAACTACGACGCCATCATCATCGGCTCCGGGCAGGGCGGTGGCCCCATGGCCCATAAGCTCGCAGACCTCGGGCAGCATGTCGCCCTCATCGAGCGCGAGCACCTCGGCGGCTCCTGCATTAACTACGGCTGCACGCCCACCAAGACGATGATCGCCAGCGCCCGCGTCGCCCACTACGCCCGGCGCGGCCCCGAGTTCGGCGTGAAAACCGGCGATGTCAGCATCGATTTCAAGAAGGTCGTCGCCCGTAAGCAGGAGATGGTCCTCTCCTGGCGAGGTGGTCAACAGAGCCAGGTCGACAAGCGCGACAGCCTCGACCTCTTCCGAGGCCAGGGTCGCTTCACCGGCCCCCACGAGGTCGAGGTCAACGGCGACACCCTGACCAGCGAGAAGATCTTCATCGATACGGGCACGCGCGCTCGCGTCATCCCCATCCCGGGCCTGGACGAAGTGTCCTACCTCACCAACAAGGAGATCCTCGATCTCCAGGAGTTGCCGGAGCACCTCCTCATCCTGGGCGGTAACTACCTCGGACTCGAGTTCGGTCAGATGTTCCGCCGCTTCGGCAGCCGCGTCAGCATTGTCGAGGTAAACGACCGCATCGCCTCAAGGGAGGACGAGGACGTCTCCGAAACCCTGCAGAAGATCCTCGAAGAGGAGGAGATTGCCTTCTACCTCGGTCACAAGGCGACCAGAGTCGCCAGGAACGGCGCCAACATCGACCTCACGATCGAAGGCAAGGACGGCGCCACCCAGACCCTCACAGGCTCCCACCTCCTCGTCGCCATCGGTCGCACGCCCAACACCGACGACCTCGGCCTTGACGCCGCCGGCATCGACCATGACGAGCACGGCTTCATCAAGACCAACCCTAAGCTGGAGACCAACGTGCCCGGCGTCTGGGCCATCGGCGACTGCAAGGGCGGTCCCGCCTTCACCCACGTCTCCTACGACGACCACCTCGTGATCTACGACAATCTGGTCAACGGCATGAATCGCAGCATCGAAGGGCGTATCCTGCCCTATGCCATGTTTACGGACCCGGAGCTCGGGCGCGTCGGCCTCAGCGAGAACGAGGCGCGCGCGGCCGGCTACAAGCTCAAGGTCGGCACCATGCCCATGGAATGGGTCGCCCGCGCTATCGAGCGGTCGGAGACCAGGGGCATGGCGAAGGTCGTGATCAACGCCGACAACGACCGCATCCTCGGCGCCTGCTACCTCGGCCCAGAGGGCGGCGATCTGGTCCAGACCCTCATGACCCTGATGCTGGCGGACGCGCCGTGGACCCTGTTCAAGCAGCGCATGTTCACCCACCCCACCATGACGGAGGGCTTCTTTACGCTCATGGATCAGGTCAAAGAAGCATGAGCTGGAGCCGAAAGGGCAGCCTATGACGACATCTGAAGGGGACCTGCTGGAGCCACGACGCCACGCCGGTAGTCGCGCCGCTCTCCGCGCCTCAAGCCCCCGCATGCGAGTTGCTCTCGCCCAGGTCGATGTGGTCCCGGGCGATTACGACGCCAACCTGCCCCGGATCAAACGCATCATCGACGAGCAGCGCGGGCAGGCCGATCTCCTCGTCTTCCCCGAGTACACGTTCAGCGGCTACCAGACCGGCCAGGCCGTCTACGACAGCGCTCTGCGTGTCGACGACGCCATCTTTCAGGAGCTCGTCGCGGCCACCCAGGGCATCACGGTCGCCATCGGCTTCATCGAGGAGACCGGCGCCTTCAACTTCTACGACAGCCTCGCCTTCATTCGCGATGGCAAGGTGATCGGCATCCACCGCAAGATCTATCTCGTCAACTACGGCGCCTTCGAGGAGCGCAAGTACTTCAGCGTGGGCCCTCGACACCAGAGCCTGCACCTCGACGACTTCCGCCTCACGCCCTTCATCTGCGCCGATGTCTGGAACCCGGCCCTCGTCCATCTTGCCGGCAGCGACAGGGCGCATATCTTCGTCTTTTCCGCCGCCAGCCCCACGCAGGGACTCGGCAGCCGTCTTTCCACCCGTGAGAGCTGGCACCGCATGAACCAGTTCTACGCCAGCATGTACGGCGTCTACGTCCTCTTCGTAAATCGTGTCGGCCACGACAACGGCCTCGAGTTCTGGGGCGGCAGCCAGATCGTCGATCCCTTCGGCCGTGTCATAGCCGAAGGCAAGATCGGCGATGAGGACATCGTCACCGCCGAGCTCGACCTCGCCGAAGTGCGTGAGGCGCGCACCGTCCTGCACACCGTGCGAGACGAAGACCTCAGGTTCATTCGTCGCCGCCTGGACGACGTTCTCGAAAACAACTACTCAACAGTGGAGGCTCAAAACTTGTGATTGAAGAAAAGACCACCTTCTACAGTGAAGGACTCAAGCTGGACGCATCGTTCTATCTGCCGGACCCAGGCACCGAGGTGAAGGACCGGCCCATCGTCCTCACCTGCTCGGGCTTCATGGGCCTCAACCGCATTCACCCCGCCCGCTTCGCCCGCGCCCTCACCGCCCGCGGCTACACCTGCTTCGGCTTCGACTACCGTGGCTTCGCCGACTCCGAAGGTGAGCCCCGCCGCGTGCTCCTCGAGGAACAGATCTCCGACATCGCCAACGCGGCAGCCTACGCCACGACCCACCCGAACGCCTATCAGGGCCGTGTCCTGCTCATGGGCTGGGGTATGGGCGGTGGCCTCGTACTGGAGGCGGCGCGACTGATCCCCAAGGTCGTCGGTCTCGTCTGCATGAACGGCTTCTACAACGGCAAGCGCGTGCAGAAGATGGTGCGCGGCTTCTCCGCCTACGTCGACTTCCTCGAGCGCACCGACGCCGCCCGGGCTCTCGCGGTGAAGACGGGCGAGGTCGTCGAGGTCGACCCCTTCTCGATCTACCCGCTGGACCCCCAGTCTGAGGACTACGTCGATTCCGTCCTGCGCCAGGTCGAAGCCTTCGGTGGCCTCGTGAAGCCCATGCTCGCCGACTCCCTCCTGCGGTTCGCGCCGGACACCCACCTGGAAGATTTCAGCCGCGTGCCGCTCCTCATCGCCCACGGCGAACGTAACTTCCTCCACCCGCCGACCGAGGCCGAAGACCTCTACAACCTCTATCCCGGTCCCAAGCAGATCTACTGGCTGTGGAACGCCGGTCACACCGAATGGATGGCCGATGACAACCCGGCCTTCAAGAAGCTCGTCGCGACAATCGATGCCTGGTTCCACTCGGAGGTTGAGCCCTTCTCCGGCTGAAGTAGCAGCAGACCGGCGATGCAATATGGCCGCGTAACTTGATGGCGGTCGCTGTCTTCTGCCTTTAACCCGCTCCCCGTTACGGTGAAAGCGATGCAGAAGCTCGACTACCGCGCACCAATCATGCCGCGCATGCCGCGGGTTTCAACCCGCGGTACGAGGGCCCCGCTCCCCACGCTATGGCAGCCTGGCCGTGTCAGACCATCAACGACGCGCATCAGTGTCGGTCTCGCACAGGTGGACGCGGCCCAGGGAGACCTGAACGCCAACATTGCAAAGGCGCGCAAGCTCCTCAGCTAGAGGCACCCGACTTTAGGCCCTGACAAGGGACCACTCTGACGGGCACGCCTTCGACTCGCTGGCCTTACTGAGCCAAGGCCACGTCGTGGCGTCCACCGCAAGATCCGTCTGGTCGGTCAGGGCCCGCTCAACGAATGCAGGACCCTTGCCCTCGCAATCGCACCCTGTAAGATGCGCCCATGATTACTGATGCACAGGTCCACATTTGGGAAGTCGACAGGCCGGATCGCCCCTGGCCGCAGCCTCGCCGCAACGAGCCCCAGCTACCGAACGGCTTCGCGGCCGAGGAGATGATCGCCCAGATGGACGCCGCCGGCGTCGACCGCGCCGTGATCGTCCCGCCCACCTGGATCGGCGAGGACAACTCGACCGCAATCGAAGCGTCTCAGGCATACCCCGGCCGCTTCGCCGTCATGGGCCGCTTCGACCCCCTGCGCGCCGACATGCAGGACGCGCTGGCCGGCTGGCTCGCTCAGCCCCACATGATCGGCATCCGCATGACCTTCCGTGTCCCGCCCTACGACACGTGGCTGGACGAAAACGCCGGTGACATCGAACCCTTCTGGGCCGCCTGTGAGCGCAACGGCATCCCCGTCATGTGCCTCGTCCCGGACGAAGCCCACAAGCTCGCTCCCATCGCGGAACGCCATCCCGGCCTCAGGCTCATCGTCGACCACATGGCCGCCAACCTCGCGGCCAAGGGCGACGCCGCTTTTGCGCACATCGATGGCCTTCTCGGCCTCGCGAAGTTCGACAACGTCTCCGTCAAGACCAGCTCCGCCCCCTGCTTCTCCGCCGACCCCTTCCCGTACCCGGACATCTACCCCTACCTGAAGCAGATCTACGAGGCCTTCGGTGCCCAGCGCATGCTCTGGGGCTGTGACTACACCCGCCTCACCAGCACCTACCCCGAATGCCTTCGCCACTTCCAGGAAGGCCTCGACTTCCTCACCGCCGAAGACAAGGAATGGGTCCTCGGCAAGTCTGCCGCCACCATCCTCAACTGGCCGGAACAGTAAGGTCACTGCGGCATCCCGAAGCATCGACGCCGAGGCCAATCGCCTCGGCGTCTTCCTTTGCCGCATTGACGGGCCAACAAGGGACGTAGCCTGGTTGTCCACACCTCGGCTACATACGTCTGCTACATGCGTCTAATGAGCGCCTCTTTATTGTCGTTGCGAGGAGGCGTCAAGCCGACGCGGCAATCCTTTGGCGTCCCGAACTGCGACAAGCCATCGACATGCACGGGGTTACCGCACAAAGTCCACCCGGTCATTGCGAGGCCCGACGCCAGGAGGTGCCGTGGCAATCCACGAAGCGCCGGCACCCTCCCATGCGCCGCCACCACCAAACGACAGCGAGGGCCATCTGAAGGACGCACCTCAACTCCGGCCGCAACGTGAACCCTCTGCTCGTTTGCCGGTCTGCTTGTATGTGCCTCGAAGAGGCCTTAGAACAGCGCCATCTCCAGCGCTCGCTGCTGCTTCTTCACCGTGGGATTGCGTGACCCCAGCACGTTAAACAGCGCGAGGCACGCCAGTCGCGCCGCTTCGCCGTTGTAGGCGCGATTCCGTCGCACCGACTCCACCAGCGCCGCCAGCGCCCCATCGAAGTCGCCCTCGCCCAGCTTGTCCAGCGCCTCGATGTACGGCTCCTTCGCCGGGTCGTCCTCCAGGTCTGAGACGCTTTCTCGTCGCTGCAGCAGCGTCACCAGCGTGTCGATGCCCTTCGCGTCCTGTATGCGCGCCGGGTCGATCTTTGCCGCCGCGCTCGCCAGCTCCACCGCCCGAGAAGGGTCCTTGAACACCACGATCGTCGAAAGCCCGATCATCGCGTTGGAGTTGTTTGGGTCCAGTTCCAGGACGCGCTCCAGCTTTTCTACGGCGGCCGGCTTGTCGCCCTCCTGGATCAGGTCGTGCGCCTCCTGCAGCAGGTCCTTCACCTCGCTCGGCAGCACGTCGTTCAACCACGTGCGCACCTGCGACTCCGGCAGCGCACCCAGGAACTCCGCAGCCACCTCGCCGTCCACGAACAGCTTCACGGCCGGGATGCTGCTGATCCTGTAGCGCATCGCCGTGTCCTGGTCCTCGTCCGTGTTCACCTTGGCCAGCGTGAACGAGTCGTTCTCCTCGTCCAGCTTCTCCAGGATCGGGCCGAGCTGACGGCAGGGGCCGCACCACGGCGCCCAGAAGTCCACCAGGATCGGCTTCTCGTGACTCTTGTCCAGCACCTGCTCCTGGAAGTTAGACACCTCGATCATCGTCCTGCCTCCTCCGACTGCTACGTAATCGGTATCCCGTGGACGAATGCCCCGTCCGACATCATTGTGCCCACCCCGCCGCCCCGAATCCAGCGCCGATCGTCCCGTAATCCCAGGACGCACTCGAGCGAAGCAAGCATTCCTATCAGGCTGAGGCTCCAGATCCGTCTCCGCAGCTCTCGAAGCGCTGAATTCGCTCCATCGTGCGAGGGCTTGCGCGACTGACTTCGGCCGGAAGAAGTGCGGAAGTGCCCGGGGCGATCAGGGACGTGAGAGTTATGCCGTGCTTCACCATCTGAGGACGGCGACCCTCGACCCAATGCCCTAACCCGCTGCCATCCCCTATGCTGTGCTGGCCTATGCGATGGATACCTCGACCACGGCTGCTCCTTCTCCTCGCGGTACTCCTGCTGCCGTGCCTCTTCGTCGCCGCCCGACCCGCCCGGCCGGCGGACGCCCAGACCGGCGAGATCATCCGCAGCTTCGATGCGACCTACGAGATCCGCACCGATGGCACCGTGTTGGTCACCGAAAACATCCTGTACGACTTCGGTACCGCCCAGCGTCACGGCATCTTCCGCGACATCCCTGTCGAGTACGTCTACGATCCGGATCCCGACTACCACCGCGTCATCAGCCTCGACGTGCAGTCCGTCACCGATGGCTCGAACAAGATCCCGTACACGAAGAGCCGCGTCGGTGGCGATCTGGAGCTGAAGATCGGCGATGCCAACGTCCTCGTGAGCGGCCAACAGCGCTACGTCATCACCTACGTCGCGAAGGGCGCCCTCAACCCGCAGGACAGCTGGGACGAGTTCTACTGGAACGCCACCGGCAACGAGTGGGAGGTGACGATTCAGAAGGCCTCCGCCACCGTCACCGCCCCGTCCATCGAGCGCACCACTTGCTTCCAGGGTCGCACCGGCTCAACCGACCCCTGCAGCATCTCCGGCGATGCTTCCCCGGTGTTCACCAGCACCCAGTCCCTGCCGCCTGGTAGCGGCCTCACTATCGTGCTCGCTCTCACCAAAGGAAGCGTCCAGGTAGCGCCGCTCAACCTCGTCAAGCAAAAGTCGGACGCCGAAAAGGCGAAGGACTTTATCGGCCTCTCGCCCCTGCCCATCGCCGGCGCGGTCTTTCTCGGCATCCTCGGCATCATGGGCGTCGGACGCTACTGGTGGCTCACCGGACGCGACCGCTGGTACGGCGACGTCCACTACCTCACCGAAAACCAGCAGGCGACCACGCAAGCCCCTCTTCGCCAAAGACACCATCGTCGTCGAGTACATGCCGCCGGAGCTCGGCCGCCGCCAGAGACGGCTAAGACCGGCCGAGATCGGTACTCTCCTGGACGAGCGCGCCGATACCCTCGACGTCACCGCAACCATCGTCGACCTCGCCGTGCGCGGCTACCTGCGCATCACCGAGGTCGAAAAGACGTGGATCTTCGGCAAGAAGGACTACAAGCTCGAGAAGCTCAAGGACGCCGACGCCGATCTCCTGGGCTACGAAGCCTCCCTCCTCAATCGCCTCTTCGATGAGGGCTCCACCGTCGACATGTCCGACCTCAAGAACGAGTTCTACAAGGACCTCGCCAAAGTAAAGGACATGCTCTACACCCAGGTCGTCAGCGAGGACAAGTTCTTCCCCAAGAACCCGGAGACCGTGCGCAATTACCACATGGTCGGCGGCATCGTGATCATCGTCGTCGGCGTCGGACTTGCCATCCTGCTCGGCAACGCCATCGGCGCCGCCGTCCTCGGCATTCCGGTCATCCTCGCCGGACTGCTTGTGCTCCTGTTCTCAGGCAAGATGCCGCGCCGTACGCCTGCCGGCCGGGAGATGTACAGGCGCATCCTCGGCTTCCGCGAATACATGACGGTGGCCGAAAAGGACCGCCAGCGCTTCAACGAAGAGAAGAACATCTTCCAGGAGTACTTGCCTTACGCCATGGTCTACGGCTGCGTCGATAAGTGGGCCAAGGCCTTCGAGGACATGGGCATCCAGCCGGACACCAGCGGCTGGTACGTCTCTCCCTACCCCTTCGCGGCCCTCGCCTTCACGCAGAACCTCAACAGCTTTTCCACCTCCCTCTCCAGTGCCATCACCTCCACACCCGGCGGCTCCGGCAGCAGCGGTTTCGGCGGCGGTGGCTTCTCCGGCGGTGGCGGCGGCGGCGGTGGCGGCGGCAGCTGGTAGCCGCGAGGCTGCGAGCCGGCGATCAGCGCTCAGCGGTCAGCAAACAATATCGAGTCGCACCAACGTAGCTGCGGGATTCATCCCGCACTGTCGAAACGCCCGCCAACGTCACAACCCGGCTCGCGGCGTCGTAGCTTCCCAGCATGCTGGGAAGCTACACGAGGCGCTGGCCCGGCCACCAGTCGCAGACCCCTGATAACTGACAACTGTTCATGACGGTCGCAGCTAACAGCTCGCAGCTAACGCTCGAAGCTCTCAGACCCCGTAGTTCGGCGTCTGCACTGCCAGCTCGAACTCCGTCTGCGCCACGCGGCCCTGCTGCACGTCCAGCGTCGCGTCGACGCCGTTCACCCCGTTCGGCAGCACGATGCCGCCCGAGCGCACCGCGTACACCTCCGGGTTGTCGACCGCCGGCGGCACCTCGCCGTGCTCGCGCAGCCGCCGCGCGTTGCGTAACAGCATCTGGCGCAGACGGATCACCATCAGGTCGGACGTGCCCAGGTGCTCCTTCGACCGGTCGACGATCTCGCCCATGCTCTCCGTCACCGCCTCATCCTGGATACCGATGCCTTTGATGCCGGTGTAGGAGCCGTTCTTCTGGAACTCCCGGTCGATGAAGTAATCGTTGTGGCGGTTCTGCACCATCCGCCACTTGCCCAAAAAGCCGGATGTCTCCGGCTGGTAGCCGTACTGCTCGTGCAGCTCGTAGGCCGGGCGGATGGCTCCGGCCTGGGCCCACGGGTTCGGGATGCTGATCTGCCATCGCATCATGTGCGTGTCGTCCACGGGCACGATCGCCAGGATCGCCTTTCGGTTGCCCAGCGTCCCGACGGGCGGCATCGAGTAGAACGGATACAGGTACTGCGCCACGCGCCAGTACGTCGTGTCATCCTCCGCCGGCCGGTAGGAGCCGTACGTCGCGCCCCACGGCCGTTCGACGACCATCATCTTCGGGTCTTTGCGCGCCATCGTGTAGTAGTCCATCGACTTCGGCTCCATGTCCTCGGCCTTGAAGGCGCCGAAGTGCAGGAAGCTGATGTGCGTCGTATCCAGGTCGCCTTCGAAGCCCTGCAGCCAGGAGCAGTCGCGCAGGAACTTCTGCACCGTCGCGCCTTCCTCCAGGTTCGGCTCGATGCCCGGCAGCGGCGGCGGCACTTCGCGTGGCCCCATATACACCCAGACGACACCGTGGCGCTCCTGCGTCGGATATGCCCGCGTGCGCACCTTGTTCTTGAAGTTGCTCTCGGCCGGCTCAGAGGGCATGTCGACGCACGCGCCGCTGACGTCGAACTTCCAGCCGTGGTAGACGCAGCGCAGCCCCTCCTCCTCGTTACGACCGAAGAACATCGAAGCGCCGCGGTGCGGGCAGGCGTTCTGGATGATCCCGACCGCGCCCGAAGTCACCCGGAAGCCGATGAGGTCCTCGCCCAGCAGGCGCAATCGCTGCGGCGGGCTGTCCGGCGCAGGCAGCTCGTCCGACTTCAGCGCCGGTATCCAGTACTGCCGCATCAGGTCACCCATCAGCGTCCCCGGTCCCACCTGCGTCAGCGCCTCGTTGTCCTGCTTGCTCAGCACGATTGCCCTCCCAGCGATTCCTTTACGACCAGTGCGGTCTATATCACCACTTCGGCTTACGATGTCAAGGATATGCGGAGCCTGACGACGAGCCTGCACTGGCCTCCTGTCTTGGACGGGAAAGGGGTAGCCGGGGGCGATGCCTCCATCCTGGGCCTTGCCGAAGGACTATGCACGGCGGGCAGCAGGGGGTGTCCTTCCGCAAGCCCTCTTCTGCCGTGGCGGAGCAGCGCGACTGCGATCCAGGGCAATCAGGCATGCTGTGTAGGCACCACCGAAGATGGGAAGGGCTCACATGCCTCGGGTTTTAACTCGAGGTGCTGCATCCAGGCCAATCGGCCAGGCAAGGCCTCAGCCTGAAATGGCCATCGAGAAGGCTTTCGCCATCGCAGCGACACCGGAGGTGATCTGGGACGCCCTCTGGTCCGAGCTCACCGAGGACGGCACCAGCTACGAGCTGCAGCGCACCACCTGGCCATCCCGGCTCCAGATCGAGGTCGATCTCTCCGGCGTGCAATGTCTCCTCACCTACACCCTCACGCCCATGCCCGAAGCCGGCTTCACCGAGGTCTCCGCCAGCCTCGAACCCCTTAGCAAGCGCTACAGCCTCTACTACCTCATCACCTTCGGCCACTTCAAACGCAACTACGAAATGCTCCTCGTCACCGGCCTCGCCAACCTCAAAGCCCACGTCGAAGGCACCGCCCCGCCCGCGTAAGGCCGATCCTGGCCATCGAACCGCAACGAGCGCTCTCGGAGCCCTGTGCCGGATAGCTGCCGGATGCATCCCGCAGTGCCGAAGCGCTCGGTGGCACACGCACCGGAACCCAGGACGAAGGGCTCTGGAACCAAGGGTCTCCCAATTTCGTCTGGGACAAAGAGCACTTCAGGAGGTTTACGCATGCTCAGACGAAGCCTTATCGGCGCCGGCGCCGTTATCCTCATCATGCTGGCCGTTGGCGCCTTCGCTGCCGGCGCCTTCAGCAACAACGAGTCCGACCCGCCCGAGACTGCCGTGCCCGGCGGCCCCGGCACCTCGCCCCAGGAGCCGCCCCAGCAGGATCACAACGGCATGCAGCGCGTCCCTGCCCCCATCGATGACGCTCACATCGTCCTCCCCGAAGGCACCACGGAGTACCAGCTCTCCGGTACCGCCGGCCTGCCCGGTGGCTGCGCTGAGCCCGCCGGCTACGACATCGACCGCGACGGCCACACCATCAACATCGCCGTCCATATCTTCGTCCCGGCCGACAACCGACCCTGCACGGATATCTACAAGACCTACCCGCTCGCCATTGGCCTCGGCACCGACCTCACCACGGGCACCGAGTACACCGTCCACGTCAACGACAAGACGCTCACCTTCACCCCGGACGTCTCAGTGGGCAGCAAGTAGATGAATTGACATAAGAATAGATCGTAGAGTCTCCTTGCAACGCAAACCGGCGTAGCTGCGGCATTCATCCCGCAGTGTCGAAACGCCCTCGGTACTCCTGCGCTGGTTCGATGCCGGAACGGTAGCGGACGCCGCGAACCGCATGCGCTGCAGCCATGCCCGAATGCCAGATGCGTGGAGCAGGGGTGTAGGGTGGTGGCGCCTCAGGCCCGCTGGAACAGCAACGCCGCGTTATGCCCGCCGAGCCCGATCGACGAGCTCATCGCCACCTCGAGGTCCTGGGCCGGGCGCGCCTCGTTCGGCACGTAGTCCAGGTCGCAGTCGGGGTCCGGCACCTCGTAGTGCATCGTCGGCGGCAGCACCTGGTCGTGCAGCGCCAGTACGCTGAACACCGCCTCGATGGCGCCCGCGGCGCCCATCATGTGCCCGGTCATCGACTTCGTGCTGCTAACGGCCAGGCGATAGGCTTGCTCGCCGAAGACGCGCTTGATCGCCAGCGTCTCGACCCGGTCATTCATCGGCGTGGCCGTGCCGTGAGCATTGACATAACCAACGCGCTCAGGCTCCAGCTTCGATTTGCGCAGCGCCATCTCCATCGCCAGGATGGCGCCTCGGCCGGTCTCCTCCGAGGCCACCATGTCGAATGCGTCATTGGCGGAGCCGTAGCCCACGAGCTCGGCGTAGATGCGCGCGCCGCGGGCCTCCGCGTGCTCCAGGCTCTCCAGGATCATGATCGCCGCGCCCTCGGCGACCACGAAGCCATCGCGTCGTCCGTCGAACGGCTTGCATGCCTTGGAAGGGTCATCGCCGGTGCTGGCAATGGCGCGCAAGGCGTTGAACGATGCGTAGAGCATCGGCGTCAGGGGAGCTTCAGTACCGCCTGTGATCATCACGTCCGCGTCGCCCCGCCGGATGATCTCCGCCGCTTCGCCGATAGAGCCGGCGCCGGTGGCGCAGGCAGAGACGACGGCCATGTTCGGACCCATCGCCCCCGTCAGGATGGCGATGTGCCCCGTCGATGCGTCCGGCAGGAAGTTCGTCAGGAAAAAGGGGCTGATGCGACGCGGCCCCTTGTTGGTCAACGTGTGGAATCCCTCTTCCAGCAGCCCGTGACCGCCGGCCCCGGACCCGACCACCACGCCCGCCGAAGCGCCCAGCCCATCGCCGATCTCGATGCCGGCGTCTCGTAGCGCTTCCAATGCCGCCGCGCAGGCAAACTGCACGTTGCGGTCCATGTAGCGCGCTTCTTTGGCCGGTAGGAAGTCTTCGGGCGCGAAGTCTTTCACTTCGCCGGCGATGGCTGATTCGTAGCCTGAGGCGTCAAACAGGGTGATCGGGGCGATGCCGGAGCGGCCGTTCAAAACGCCTTGCCAGGTCGTGGCGAGGTCGTTCCCCAGAGGCGTGACGGCGCCGAGACCGGTTACGACGACCCTTGTCATTAATACCAGCCCGTTCTAATTCAGTGGAGGGGAATAGCCGTCGCCGCCCATCGCCCGGTGCCCAAACTATAACACAGGCTTCACCATATACTGGCCCCAATGCAGCGTGCCGTTATCGTCCTGAACCCCGCGTCGCGTAACGCGCCGCCCCGTGCTCGTCTCGAAGCCGCCGCCGCGTCCTTCGCTTCGGACGGCTGGCAGGTCGAGCTGTGCGTGACCGAGGCCCCCGGCCATGGCGTCGAGCTCGCCCGAGAAGCGGCCCAGTCCGGCGCCAGCGTCGTCTTCGCGTGTGGCGGTGACGGCACGATCAACGAGGTCGTTAACGGCCTCGCCTACACGCCCAGCGCCCTCGGCGTCCTGCGTGGCGGCATGGGCGACGTCTTCGGCCGAGAAGTCGGTATCCCACGCGCGCCGGAACCCGCCATGCAGGTCCTGCTCAACGGCGAACGACGGCGCTTCGACCTCGGCCGAGCCAACGAGCGCTACTTCCTCATGATGTCCGGTGTCGGCTTCGACGCCGACGTCGTGCGCGCCGTGCCTCGACTGCCCAAGAAGCTCCTTGGCTCCACCTCGTACGCCATCTGGGGCGCCGGCGTCATGGCCCGCTACCGTTCGCACGAGGTCATCCTGCGCATCGACGGCGAGGAACGTATCACCCGCCTTTACTGGATGCTCCTCGGCGGTACCCGGTCTTACGGCGGCCTGATCCAGATCGCCTCCGAGGCCAGGGTGGACGACGGCGTCCTCGATGCCTTCATCTTTGAGGGGCGCAGCCTTGGCCGGCTCGTCCACACGGCGACGCGCATCGCACGCCGCAGTCTCCAGGGCGCCCGCGGTGTCACCTTTCGTCGCGTCCGCGAGCTCGAGGTCGTCACGGCCGGTCTCGGCATCCAGGTCGACGGCGAATACATCGGCGAAACCCCCGTGCGCTTCACCGTCGCCCCCGCCGCCCTCGACATCCTCCTCCCACCCGGCCAGGCCGACGACCTCTTCAGCCTCCCCGAAAGCCAGGGCCTCACCACGGACAACTAGCAGACCTGAACATCTGCTGTTTGCAACGCCCGGTCAGCCCTGACCATCGACGTCCCTGTCCGAAGCACCATGCGGGCATCCAAAGGCCCGAGTAACGGAGTGACCCGCAGGGGTAGCGGGGGCGCAGCCCACGCGGGGGCCCTGGGGGTGTCCCTTCAGATTCTCTCTTATTACAGAGCGGAGCAGCGCGATAGCGATGCGCAGCGCCCTGGCTCGCGCCGATTGTCCCGAGCCTGAAGGCCCTGCCTGTTGCAGTCAGGTCAGCGCTGACCGTCGGGCACCGACCGGCCGAAGTCCCTATGTGGCCGTCCGAGGCGCCATGCGGGCAGTCCAAGGGCCCGAGTAGCGGAGTGACCCGGCAGGGGTAGCGGGGGCGCAGCCCATGCGCGGGGGGCCCTGGGGGGTGTCCCCCCAGAAATCTCTCTTATATCAAGAGCGGAGCAGCGCGATAGCGATGCGCAGCGACGCCCCGACCTCCACGCGAAGATCACGCCCCAAATCACCAACCACCAACAACCAAAGACAGAACGCTGCCAACGAACCGCCTAGCCCGGAACGACAGTCCCCGCCTCCACGACAAACCCCGTGGCCGACTCCAGGAACCGCCCCGGCAGCGCCGACCCCGAAGTCGCCGTGATCCACACCTGGTCGAACCCGGCCAGCCCGCCCAGCACCGCGTCCCGCCGCTTCTCGTCCATCTCCGAGAGGATGTCGTCCAGCAGCAGCACCGGCGCGTCGCCGCCGCCTCGCAGCAGCTCCGCCTCCGCCAGCCGCATCGATAGCGCCGCCGTGCGGATCTGCGCCCGCGACCCGAACGCCGCCGCCGCAACGCCGTTCAGCAGGATCGCCACATCGTCCCGGTGCGGCCCCACCAGCGAGAGTCCAGCCGCCGTCTCGCGCCGTCGCTGCGCCGCCAGCGCCTCCACCAGCAGCGGCTGCACGCTCGCCGCCGTCGCCTCGTCCGGCAAAACGCCCGTCCACTGCTCGCCCAGCTGCGGCTGATACGCCAGCTCCAGTAGCTCCAACGCCGAACCGCTCAGCCGCACGTGCGATTCCGCCGCCAGGTCGCCCAGCCGTCGCACCGCCCGCTGCCGCGCCGCCATGATCGTCGCGCCCTCGCGCGCGAACGTGTCGTCCCACAGCATCAGCTCGTCCACGCCCGCCACGCCCTCCCGGATCCGCTTCAACGTCGCGTTGCGTTGCTGCAGGATGCGCCCGTAGCGCTGCTGCGCCGTGTAGTAGGCGCGGTCTGCCTGCGTCAGCGCCGTATCGAGGAACGCGCGCCGCGCCGCCGGCGGCCCCGAGACGATATCGAGGTCGTCCGCCGTGAACAGCACCGCCCGCAGCTGCCCCACGAAGTCGACCGCCCGCCGCGCGATGCCGTTCACCCGAAACCGCTTGCCGCCGCGATTCGGCGGTGCACCCGGCGGCGACATCCCCGCCACGATCGCCTCGAGCTCAAGCGGCCCCTGGCGTCGCTCCACCGACGCATGCAGGCGCGCGAAGGGCTGCATCCCCTCCTCCTGCTCCCAGCCGATCATCTCCGCATCCTGCCCGGCCCGCACCGATTTCGCCGTCGCCAGCAGCGCCACCGCTTCCAGCAGGTTGCTCTTGCCCTGCGCGTTGTCGCCCAGGAACAACAACGGTCCCGCCGGCAGTTCGAGGTCGAGGCTACGGTAGTTACGAAACCCGGAAAGCTGGAAGCGTCGGACGTGCAAGCGAGGGCGCCCTCCGAGCCCGAGTATAAACGCCGCGCCGGAGCCCGAGGCGCACCCACCCAACGTAGCTTCCCAGCATGCTGGGAAACTACGGGTTCTGAGGCCATCGGGACGTCATCGCGAACCCGAGGCGCCGGCTATCCGTGCGAATGGAAGGAGGTAGCGGGGGACGAAGTCCCATGCGCGGGGGCTCTGGGGGGTGTCCCCCCAGATTTCTCTCTCTTCTCAAGAGCGGAGCAGCGCGAAAGCGATGCGCAGCGCCTCTCATGCGCGTACCGAGGTGACTTGCCGCCCGACCGGTGCGGCGTGTCCGCCACCGCGGCGTCACCCGCACAATTCCACTACTCAATGCCCGAGGCGCACCCACCCAACGTAGCTTCCCAGCATGCTGGGAAACTACGAGTTCTGAGGCCATCGAGACGTCATCGCCAACCTGAGGCGCCGGCTATCCGTGCGAATGGAAGGAGGTAGCGGGGGACGAAGTCCCATGCGCGGGGGGCTCTGGGGGGTGTCCCCCCAGATTCTCTCTCTTCTCAAGAGCGGAGCAGCGCGAAAGCGATGCGCAGCGCCTCTCATGCGCGCACCGAGGTTACTGGCCGCCCCAACCGGTGCAGCGTGCCCGGCACCTCGGGCTATCCACCGACAGCATCTCTACCTGAAGGAGCGCCCGGCCCCTCGAAGCTCGAGGCTAGAAGCTCGCAGCTTCCTCACGACAACGGACACCGCCCGCACCCGCCCCGGCTGCACCACTCCCCGAGGAACGCCAGCAACCCCTGCTGCTCCACCGCCCGCCGCACCAGTCTTTTACCGGCCGCCGAGCGCAGGTTCGACTCCAGGAACGCCGTCTTGCCGTAAGCCGGCGCCGCCCCGAGCTCGTCCACCAGCGCCGCTGCCCGCTCGCCCAACACGGCGTCCGACGCCACGAAGGGAAGGACAAGGTTCAGGACGATCTCTCGCGCCCGGTCCGGCCCGATCAGCGCCAGGCCCCGCTGCGACACCTGCCAGGCCGTCACGAGTTCCTTCACCGACGGCGCCTTCGCCACGCTCTCTCTCACCAATGGCGCGAGCGCCCCATGGCCGCGCACGAATAGCGCCGCGATGCCTCTCAGGCGCCGCTCGGGCCGGTTCGCCGGCCGTCCGCTCGAAGCCACCGCCGGCCGCAACGGCGCCGGCAGCCCGGCCGGCAGGTCGGGCGACTCGCCCAACCCCGCCACGTACACCAGTGCCGACGCCAGCAGCGACGAAGCCTCTTCACCGTCATGGGCGGCGACAAGCTCTCGCGCCAGCGAGGCCGGAAACGCCGCCGCCAGGCGCCGGTATCCCTCGCGGTCGCCGCCGACGCCCATCACGTCGAACAGCCCTCGCCAGAGGACTCTCCTCTTCGCCAGCCTCCGCCACCTGCGAGCGCAACCCCTGCACTCTCGCCCGAAACCGCCGCTGGCCCGCCTCTCGCAGCGCGCCTCGCACCTCATCCTCGCCCAGGCGCCACACGGCGTCCCGGCACGGCTCCTGCCACAGCGCCTCGGCGCCCAGCCAGCGCTGCAGCTCGTCCCGCCGCGTGTCGAACCACGGCGCGAAGGCTGCCACCGGCGCCCGGCAGCCATTGCTCAGCCCCGTCTCGGCGCCGTCGTCCGCCCGGAACACAACGTGCAGCGCCACGCCGTCATACGCCGGGTCCCTGTCGTGACCGTGGGCCCGAAACCCGCTCGACCGCACGTGCAGCTCCACGTCGCCCCGCACCGTCATGCCGTCGATTTCGACGACGGCGTCGAGAAAATCCGGTCCCGCGCCCAGCCCCGGCCGTCCAGGGTTCACCACCCGCAGCGCTCGCCCGTCCACCATCTGCAGGGCGCCCGCCGGGTACCGTTGGCCGCCCCAGATCCAGCTCAGCTCCGACTCGTTCAGGGGCTCCGGCGGCGGCTCTCCCAACCACGACGCCGCGCCGCCGGTCACCGCGTAGCGCACGGGCTCCTCGGCGATGCGGCGGGCGATGAGGCTAGTCATGGCAGTGGTTCTTGGTCTCTGGTTCCCGGTGGTTGGTTCTCAGTCTTCAGTTGTTGATCCCGAGTCTTGTCTCTAGTCAGCAGTCTTCGCAGCCTGGACTGGCTTCCGAAGTGCCCGCCGGTGGGTTCCCGCTTCATCGAGGGGAAGGCCTGCCTCCCGAGATCAATCAGCTTCTCCAGGCCTCACTCCTGCGCTTCATCGCCCGCCTCCTCTGCCGGTGGGGCCTCATACGCGAACCCGGCTGACTCCGCCACCATGCCCAGCATGCGCTCCGACACGCCTCGCGGCGCGTAAAGGCCGGTCTCCCACTCCGAGATCGTCTGCTGGCGCGTGCCCATGCGCTGGGCCAGCTCCTCCTGCGTCAGGCCGAGGTGCTGTCGTAACGCCCTGATGTTGCTCGCGTCCCAGGCCGGTCGCCGTCGCTTCGCCACGCGCTCATGATACACGTTTCCGTGTAAAATTAGACCGCTTCGTTCACGTGGATCGGCCTGACGGCTGCGTCCGCCGCCGAACGACCTGATCTTTGGTCGCGTCGGCCCGCTCGACGGGAACTCTTCACGGCCCGCCAGCGTAGTAACAGGTGAGGACATCATCCCACCGGCGCTCTACTTCCTGCCTGGCCCGCGCCGAGTCCTCCTTGGTTAAAGGGGAGGTCGCTAGCCGGCCTCCCCTTCCCCGATCCTGCGACAACCTGAGTGCTGCCAGTATGGCGCACGCCGCGTTGCTCATGCCCCAGGATTCATCCTGAGGGGCAGGAGCGCTTCATGAACCGCCCGAATCGAGTGCGCTGGATGCCTGTATCGGCCCTACTGCTGCGAAAAATCAATAACTGGAGTATCTTGACCCCAGAGTCCCGGCAACGAGAGGAGAGCCCCTGACATGACCAGCCAGACCCCCGGCATGAGCCCTTCCGAGAAGGTCGATGCGCTTGAAGAGAGCATGCTTCACGAGCTGGACGTGCGCATCGCGAAGTCGCCGCTGTTCGTCATGGGCGAAAGCGACCCCAGCCGCCCCGGCTACGAGTCGCACATGGTGTCTTCGAGCAACCCGAAGGACTACGCCCTCCAGGGCGACGACCCGCGCCTGCAGAAGATGCCGGCGAAGCCGACGCTGCTGGACTTCTTCAAGTACCGTTTCGGGCCCAACAACCACCTCCTGCAGTCCGCCAAGCACGCCATGAACGCCGGCCACGACGAGGAGACGATCCTCGCCTGCCTCCTGCACGACATCGCCGTCATCGGCTTCATCCGCAGCGACCACGGCTGGTGGGGCGCGCAGCTCATCGAGCCCTACGTCTCCGAAAAGGTGAGCTGGGCGATCCGCGCTCACCAGGTGCTGCGCTTCTACCCCGACCCCGAGTTCGACTACGAGTACCCCGAGATGTACCTTCGCCTCTTCGGCGAGGACTTCGAGCCCGAGGAGTACATCAAGGACGAGTACGAGCGCATCAAGGGCCACAAGTACTACCCGGTCGGCCGCCTGATCACCGTCAACGACATCTACTCCTTCGACCCCAACGCCAAAGTGGAGATGGAGGAGTTCGAGGACATCATCGGTCGCAACTTCAAGCAGCCCGAAGAAGGCCTCGGCTTCGATAACAGTCCCTCCGCCCACATGTGGCGCACCCTGATCTGGCCCACCCGCTTCCTGTAACCGAAGCGCGCACCGTCATCCCAGCCCCTGTCCGTGCCACGGACAGGGGCTTTCTAATACTCCTGCGGTCCTCGAAACCTCCAGCGCCTGCCCGAGGCAGCCAAAGCCGAAGGCCCGCGCGACCGTAGCTTCCCAGCATGCTGGGAAGCTACACCTGCCCGATTGCGGGAAGCCCTGCCTCGCCCTTCGCCGGGTAGCTGCGGGTTTCAACCCGCAGTGTCCGAAACGCCCACCACCCCCGTAACCATTGTTCCCGCCGCCCGGCCGCCTATCATGGCCACATGACGAAGCTCCAGCAGCTCTATGAGGTCTACCCCGCCGACCCGCGTGCCACCATGCCCTTCGGCCTGCGAGTCGACGGCGGCGTCTGGGCCGTGGTCGATGGCGCCGACTTGCTCACGGGCGAGGTCACAACGGCCGAGACCGACGTGCAGATGCGTACCGCTATCGGTAAGCTCACCCACGTCATCGCCTCGGCCGGCTTCGACTTCGGCGACCTCCAGCGCGTCACCGCCTACGTCAGTCCGGACGCTGACCTCGCCCGCGTCACCCGCGTGTGGGAGGCTGCCAACCCTGCGTCAGGCGGCCGCTCCCGCTTCGAGGTACGGGAGGCCCACCTGCCCCCCGGCCATCAGGTCGTGCTCGAGGCGCTTGCCGCCCTCCCGGACGCCTCGACGAACTTCGAGACCACCTCGATCCTCGTCGATGCTCCCACGTCCGCCGTTCGCCTCGGCCCCGTGCTCTACGTACCCGCTCTGACAGCTGCCGACCACGACGGCACGCTGCCGGACGGCATCGCCGCGCAGGTCACCGGCGCCTTCGATAACCTCGACCGCCTCCTCGACGCCACCGGCGTCGACCGGCACCAGGTCCTCCGTATCGCCGGCTACATGCGCGACCTCAAGGACAAGGACTACCTGAACAACGAGATGGTCGCCCGCTTCCCGGTCTGGGCCGAGAAGCCCGTCCACAAGTACGTCCCGGCTGCGCTGCCGCCCGGCGTCGAGTTCGCCCTCCAGGTCATCGCCGTCGAAGGGGCCGAACGCAGCATCCTCGAGATCGAGGGCATCAAGCACAACGACCCCATCTCCCTCGGCGCCCAGGTCGGCAACGTCTTCGTCTCCTCCCGCGTCCAGGCCCGCCTCGAGGCCGGCCCCCGCGAGCAGACCGCCCGCCTCATCGATAGCCACGCGCGCCGCCTCATCGAGCACATCGGCGGCGGCCTGGACGACCTCACCCAGATGGTCTGGGGTATCGGCGACCCCGCCTTCGAGGCGCCCGTGCGCGAAGAGTGCGCTACCCACTGGCAGCCCGATCGTCTGCCCCGCCTCGACGTCCTCCAGGCTGGCTTTCCCCACAGTCCTCTTCCCCGCCTCGAGTTCTTCGCCCTCCTCGACCAGTAGGAGAGGACAGATAACTGATTACAGGCTTCGCTCACGAAAGCCGTCATTGGCCTGCCAGCCTCCTGCGACCGCAATTGAACGCCGACCTCCTCGTTGCGAGCCATCGCGCGGAGGCGAAGCATCTCGGTGCTCCCTCAAGCTTTCGGGACCGAGGTTGCTTCGCCCTCCGAGTCGATGGCTCGCAACGAGGACGGCCCCATCCTCTGCTCTCTGTTATCTGTTATCCGCTCTTCTATCCCGTACCGCACGCCCCAAGTAGACTCAGGCGATGTCCTCCGAGACGGCTCCAGACTTAAACGCCGATGCCGCCTCCGACGACGAGGGCCGCCGCACCACCCTGATCATCGCCGCCGCCGCCGGCGCCACCGCGATGTCATTCAACGTCTGGTACCCCATCTTGCCCCTCTACGCCCTCGATCTCGGCGCCAAGAGCGACGCCGATGCCGTGGCCTGGGTCGCCCTCGCGATCACGCTGCAGGGGGTGGGCCGCCTCGCCTCCAGCGCCGTCTGGGGCTTCCTGTCGGACCGCTGGGGCCGCAAGCTCATGCTCCTGCGCGCCCTCTACCTCGCCAGCATCACCTTCGGCTTTGCCGCCGCGGCCCAGGCGCCCTGGCACCTCTCGATTGCCCTCGCCTGCCAGGGCATGTTCTCCGGCTTCATCCCCGCCTCCGTCGCCCTCGTCAGCGTCTCCGTGCCGGACCATCGACTCAATCGCAGCCTTAGCACCGTCACGGGCGCCCAGTACCTCGGCACCACCTCGGGGCCGGCACTTGGAGCCTTGCTCTCGCTCGTGTTCAACTTCCGCGCCACGATCATGGCTGCCGCCTTCATCCCGGTGATCATGGCAACGGTCGTCCTCCTCTTCGTGCCCCGCGACGAGGTGCGAGCCCGCAAGACAGACGACGGCCAGGAGGTGAAGCTGGAGCCCTTCAAGGTCTCGCGCCAGTTCGTTCTCGGCGTGGCGTTTCTCTTCAGCGTCTACGCCATGAACGAGCTCATCCGTCTTTCGACACCCATCGCCCTCAAGGACCTGCGCGACGGCGCCGACGCCGCCACCGCTTCGTTGATCACCTTCAGCCTCGGCGGCCTCGTCAGCGCCGTCGGTGTGCTCCTGCTGGCGCCGATGGTGTTCCGGACCGGTGCCCTTCGCAGAGCCTTTGGTGCTGCGTGTGCCTTCGGGGCCGGCGGCTTCCTCGTCCTCGCCCTCACCAACTCGATACCGCTCTACATCCTCGGCTTCATGATGATCGCCGTCGTCATCTCCTCTCTCGTGCCGGCCATCAACACGCACATCGCCAGCAGCGTGCCGCGTTCGCGGCGTGGCACCGGCTTCGGCATCGCCGCGACGGCCCAGGCCCTCTCTTTCGCCGTTGGTCCCGGCGGTGCCGCCTTCTTTGCCGCCGTCTCGCTCCACCTCGGCTTCACGGTCATCGCCGCCCTCTTCATCTCCCTCGGCCTCGTCATGTTCAGTGCCATCCGGGAGCAGCAACTGGCCTCGGCCTAGCGTGGCCCATGACGATGATCCGGACGTAGCCGAGGCGTTCAAGCCTCGGTGGACGGGCACCACTTGCCCCTTGGCGCCCGCAGCCCGACCATATCGACATGCTTGCACTGGGAATCGAGACCTCCTGCGACGAGACCGCCGTCGGCATCGTCGAGGACGGCAAGAAGATGCTGGCCAACGTCATCGCCTCGCAGGCCGCCGTGCACGCCCGCTACGGCGGCGTCGTGCCCGAAGTCGCCTCGCGTCACCACCTCGAGGCCATGGTGCCCGTCGTCAAGGCCGCCCTCAACGAAGCGAAGGTGCAGCCGAAGGACCTCGATTGCATCGCCGTCACGGCGGGACCCGGTCTCGCCGGCGCTCTCCTCGTCGGCCTCAACTGCGCCAAGTCGCTGGCCTACGCCTGGGATAAGCCCTTGCTGGGCATCAACCACCTGGAAGGCCACATCTACGCCAACTGGCTCGAGATTGAGAAGCCGCCGGAGCTGCCGGCCGTCGTGCTCATCGTCTCGGGCGGCCACAGCGAGCTCGTCCTCGCCCGCGGCTACGGCGACTACACCCTCTTCGGCCGCACGCGTGACGACGCCGCCGGCGAGGCCTTCGACAAGGCGGCCCGCGTCCTCGGTCTCGGTTTCCCCGGCGGCCCCGCTATCGAGCGCAGCGCCCGCGAGGCCGGCCCGAAACCGCCCCGCCTGCCTCGCGCCTGGCTGGGTGACAGCAACGACTTCTCCTTCAGCGGCCTCAAGACCGCCGTCGCCCGCGTCGCCGAGGAGTCGGACGCCCCCGTGCCGGATATCGCCGCCGGTTTCCAGACCGCCGTCGTCGACGTGCTGACCAGGAAGGCCGTGCGCGTCGCCGAGCTCACCGGCGCGGCCAGCATCATGCTCTCCGGCGGCGTCGCGGCCAACGGCCCCCTGCGGGAGGTCCTGCGCGAACGTTCGCCCGTGCCCGTCTGGGTGCCGCCGCCGGTGCTCTGCACGGACAACGGCGCCATGATCGCCGCTGCCGCCCACTTCCGCTACGAAGGCCCTCACGCCGGCCTCGACCTGGACGTGCGCGCCGCCTGGCCCATCGCCGGCTAGCGATGAGGCGCCGATCCAGACCCTGGCGCATTAAACCTTGCCTTACAGTGCTACTTGAGAGACGGTAGAGTTATGCGACGGCTTGGCCTCTTGCTCCTGGTTCCGATGCTGCTCTGGGCAGTCTCTTGTTCGAACAGTGACAACAACGCCGCCGGTTCAACGGCGACTCCTGTCCCTTCGACTGCGGCCTCATCCACCCCAGCGCCAACGCAGCCTTCAAGCCCGACGCCTACGCCTTCGTCTGCCCCCGCATCGCCGACTCTGCCCGCCGCAACTCAGACCCCCGGCCCAACCCCGACGCTCATTCCCCTGCCCAACAACGCTCAGATCAGCGCGCCTTCGGGGAACCTGGTCTGGGTGGAGATGGCTGGAGAGCCGTTGTTCTTCTCGGACGACAAAGGTGAGACGTGGCAACTGCAGGGACCGGCGCCCGGCCCCGTCACGTTCATCGATGACCACGAGGGATGGGCGCTCGCCCCCGGATCGGCGGGGACTCAGTGCGCAAGGCCAGATGGTCCAGATCATGCACACCACGGACGGCGGCGCTCACTGGCAAGATCTCTCGGCCACGGGCATCGCCGACGCGGGCTGCAAGAGCGACCTCTCGTTCACCGATGCCAATAATGGCTACCTGGTGGCATCGAGCCAGAACTCTGCCCCCGTCGTCTACCACTCGTCGGACGGCGGCGCGACCTGGACCGCCTCTGCGCCGCTGGCCGACCCGCCCGGCGTCACGCAATCGTCCGGCGGGTTCACGCTCGGACCGGGCCGGGTCCAGGCGTTCGACGGTCAACTGCTGCTGGCCGCCGGGCTACAGCTTAATTCGTATATCTACAGCTCAGACGATGGCGGCGCCACGTGGACCTACCAGGCGACGACCCCCGAGGTCGAAGGCGGTATCGCGCTGGTCTCCGCCACCCGCTGGCTTGTCATCGGCCCTCCCGACAACTCGTTTGAGACCACGGACGGCGGCCAGACCTGGCATCCCTTTACCACCGATTACTCCCAGGCGGCGCCGATTCCGCCTGTGGTTACCTTCGGCGATGCGTCTGTCGGCTACGCCACGGTACGGGGCGAGATCCAGCGTACGGAGGACGGTGGCGCTCACTGGACAAAAATCGTCTCGCCGGGAACTCAATAGTCGCGCGCAAGAGTGGCGGCGCCCAATCTATCGCGCCATCGCACGGACAGCGTCCGGGCGCATGCGAATGAGGGATATCCTCCAAGTCCTCTGCCCCTCACCGCGTTTGACACCTGCCAGACGTTGCCTATGATGGCCCTTGTAGGCGCACTTATGTCCGACAATCCCCGCTCGACCACAGCCGCCATCCTTACCCTTGGCTGCAAGCTGAACATCGCAGACTCCGAGGCGATGGCCCGCCGGTTGCGCCACGCCGGTTGGAACGTCGTCGATCGCGCCTCTGAAGCCCGCGCCGATGCCGTCATCGTCAATACCTGCTCCGTCACCAGTACCGCGGACAGGAAGTCGCGCCACCTCCTGCGCGCGGCCCGACGTCTTGCCCCTGACGCTACCGTCGCTCTCACCGGCTGCCTGCTCGAGACGGCACCGCCGGAAAACCTCGAAGCCCTCGACGCCGACCTCGTCTACCGCCAGCCGGATCAGCTCGCCCTCGCCGACCGCCTGATTGAGCTATACGCCGAACCGCACGCTGCTCTCGATGCGTCTGCCACGACACTCACTCCCACTCTGGGAGAGGGCACCGGTGAGGGTCCCTTCGCCCGCGCCTACAGAACCCGAGCCTTCATCGCCGCTCAGGAAGGCTGCAACGACGTCTGCGCCTTCTGCATCATCCCGAAGACCCGCGGCCGCGAGCGCTCGAAGACCGTCGAGTGGGTGGTTTCCGAGGCCCAGAAGCGCGAAGCGGAAGGCGCGCAGGAGGTCGTCATCACCGGCACTCAGCTGGGGCACTACGGCTCGGATATTGGCGTGCGGCTCTCCGACCTCATGAAGGCGCTGCTCGCCGAGACGTCGATCCCGCGTATTCGCATGTCCTCCGTCCAACCTCAGGACCTCGACGACGACCTCATCCGTCTCTGGGACGATCCCCGTCTCTGCCGCCACTACCACCTCGCCCTTCAGTCCGGCAGCGAGGCCGTCCTCAAGCGCATGCGTCGCCGCTACACCCAGGACGAGTACCGCCGGGCCGTGCTTCGGCTGCGCGCGGCCATCCCCGGCATCGCCATCACCACGGACGTCATCGTCGGCTTCCCGGACGAGACGGACGAGGAGTTCGAGGAGTGCTACTCGTTCTGCGAGGAGATGGCCTTCGCCGGCATCCACGTCTTTCCGTACTCCCAGCGCAGCGGTACCGTCGCCTGCAAACTGCCGGGCCAGCTGCCCGACGCCGTCAAGAAGCAGCGCGTCCGACGTCTCATCGAGCTCGCCGGCTGCATGTCGCGCCGGTACCGCGAACGCTACGAGGGCTCCACCGCCAGCGTCCTCTGGGAGACGCCGCGCGAAGACGGCACCTGGGAGGGCCTCACAGACACCTACGTCCGCGTGCGAGCTCAGTCGCCGGTGGACCTGACGAATCGCATAACATCGGTACGAATCGCGGGGCTAGGCGACGATGGTCTCATCGGGGAGGTCCTGGCTTGAACACGTTCAATCGCATCATCCTCATCCTGCTCTGTCTCATCCTCGTGGTCGCCGCCGTGGCGATCATCGCCCTTACGTGGACGATCCCCCACCGCTCGATCAACTGGCTGGCCGATGCCGTGCAGTGGATGGACGACAACGACGGCGACCTCGAGAAGGCCCTCCTCACCTCGATCAGCGCCTTCATCGGTCTCGTTGCCGTCATCGTCCTGCTCATCGAGCTGATCCCGCGCCGCGGTCCCGCCGTGCAGGTCA
Source organism: uncultured Chloroflexia bacterium (assembly GCA_963731765.1). Classification (GTDB taxonomy): domain Bacteria; phylum Chloroflexota; class Dehalococcoidia; order DSTF01; family WHTK01; genus WHTK01. The sequence continues at coordinate 65,361 of CAVSWS010000008.1, read as the reverse complement.
CGGACCTCGCATCCGGCTCCGCCACCCTGCCCGCCGCGGCCATCGCCCAGCGCATCGAGGAGGCTGTCGTGCAGGTACCGCACGTTGCCGAGGTGCGCGCCAACGTCAAGTCGAAGCGCCGCGGCGTCATCGTCGCCCTCGACCTCCAGGTCGACCCCGAGGCCAACCTCGCGACCGTCACGGACGAGGCCTGTCAGACCGCCAGCGAGGTCCTCACCCAGCGCGTGCACGTCACCCTGCTCAAGCCCCCGACCGCCAAGCTGCACTACCGCGAGCTTCGATTGCACCGCGGTAACGACGCCCCGCGCCGGCCTGCCCGCTCCGCCGCCGCGCCTCGCCGCGATGAGGCTGAGACGTCGGCCGACACGGCTGAATGGCGCGGCAACGTCGCCGTCGCCGAGCCGCCGGAGCCCCCCGAGCTGCCGGAGCACCTGCGTCGCGCCGACGACACCGAGCACCAGCCGGAAACCCCGGCCGAGACCGCGCCCGAGACTCCACCCGAGACGCCAAATGAGGAGAAGCCTTCCTGAGCATGGCCAAGCGAGAACCTGCCCTCACCCCCGAGCAGCTGCCCGCCTACATCGAGAGCATCCTCTTCGTCGCGGAGGAGCCAGCCAGCGTCCCCCTGCTCATGCAGTCGCTTCGCATCACGCGCGAAGCCGCCGAAGACGCCCTCGCCGAGCTCGAGCAGCGCTGCCTCCAGGGCGGCACCCGCCTCCAACGCGATGGCGACATCGTCCAGCTCGTCACCGCGCCTGAAGCCGGCCCCCATGTCGAGCGCTTCCTCGGCCTCGAAAGCCGCCAGCGTCTCTCCGGCGCCGCCCTCGAATCGCTGGCCATCATCGCCTACCGCCAGCCCGTCACCCGCGCCACCGTCGAGCAGATCCGCGGCGTTAACTCGGACGGCGCCATCGCCTCCCTCATCGCCCGCGGTCTCGCCGAAGAGGTGGGCAAAGCCCCCGGACCCGGCCGCCCCGGCCTGCTCGGCACCACCATGAAGTTCCTCGAACACTTCGGCCTCGCCAACCCCACCGACCTCCCGCCCCTCGCCAGTGCCGAAATGGCCGCCACCCTCGGCCTCGACATGGAAGATGACGCCACCGACGACGAAGATACCGCCGTTGACGAAGACGAGGCCCTCGTGGACGCCACCGAATCCACGGAAGCCGAACCCGTTACCGAATAGGCAGGCCCGGCTCCACCGCGAATATTCGCCTCGAATTTCGATCACACCTGGCTTGATCGTGAGTGCCGCGTCCGGCCCAGTTCTTACCTTCCGGCACCGCCAATCCAACATTCGAGTAGCTTTCCGCGCGCATTTCTCCGGGCGCCTGTCTCGGGAGCCGCCGCGGTTGTGATGGTTTGTTGACGCCAGGTTGCTTGTATCCCTCTTGACCCTCCGATACGCTCCTGACGGCGGGGACTGGAGCGCGGCGCTTGCTCACGAAACTCCTGTTCCTTGCTGCCCTCGCGACGGCCCTCACGGCCTGCGTCGCCGACGTGCCGGACGAGCCATCGCCCACCAACACACCTGCCCTCTCGCAGTCTGTCGCCGGCGTCGAAGCCTCCGGTCAAGCCGCCCGGGTCACCGCTACGCCTGCCGATTCGTCCGTCGGCACCCTCACACCGCTACCGCAGCCCACACCGGCGCGTGAGCCCCAGACCGTCGAGCCGCCTGCAGGCTCCACCGGTATCGCCGAAACCGGGACCGGCGACATGGACTACGACCAGGCCTGCTTCGACGCTGCCAACCAGTCGGATGGCGAGGCCTCGCCGCCCGCCGCCAAACTTGACCCGCCCGCCCTGGCGGACGTCGCGCCCTTCCCCGGTCCCTACGACGCGATTCCCTTCGCCGAGGACGACACGCTGCAGACCCGGCTCGACGCCATCCTCGGCGACGAAGCCGGCGACTACGCCTTCTACGTCAAAGACCTCGCGACTGGCGATGGCGCCAGCCACAACGGCGCGCAGGTGTTCAACGCCGCCAGCCTGTTCAAGCTCTTCGTCATGTATGAGGTGTTCCACCAGGAGCAGCTCGGCCTCGTCAGCTGGGACGACGAGCTGGTTGTCACGCCCTACTACGACAGCTTCGCCCTCTCGCCTCGTGTCACCGAGCTGTGCGAGCGCATCACGGTCGGCGACGCCATGGACGCCATGCTCTCGGTCAGCGACAACGCCGCCGCCGTGCTGCTGCAGGACCTCGCAGGTTCCACCAACATCAACCAGGCCATCCAGACCCTCGGTCTCAAAGACAGCGGCCTCTTCGAAGACGGCCTGCCGGTCACGGCCGATGACCTGGCGCTGCTCATGGAGGCCATCGCCACCGGCAACGCCATCAGCCCCGAGGCCAGCGCCGATATGCTCAAGCTGCTGGACCACGACGTGTTCGAGAACGGTCTCGTCAGCGGCCTGCCGCAGGGCACCAGCGTCTCACGCAAGACCGGCAACTGGTCCGACGCCACCAACGTCGCCGGCATCGTTTACGCGCCGACGGGCCCCTACATCTTCGTGGCCCTCACCACCCACGGCTACGAGACCGATGTCATCCAGGCCCTCTCGCAGGCCACCTACGACTACTTCACAACCAGCCGCGCCCAGACCGCACCGTGAGCGTCCAAGCCTCGGCCGTAACGTCGGAGTCATCCGTCCGACGCCGCGTCTAAAGGCCGGCACGCATCACCGGACCCGACGTCCCGCCTCATGCCCGCCGTGCCCACGCCAGCAACTCCTCGGCACCCCACGTGTTGACGATGCGCTCCGCCCCCACCGATGCCGCCACAGCGATATCGGCCCCGTAGCGCAGCCACGACAGCTGGCCCGGCGCGTGCGCGTCGCTGTCGATTGAAAACCGGCAGCCTGCATCCCGTGCGATCTCCATCAGGCGCGGCGGCGGGTCCAGGCGCTCCGGCCGCGAGTTGATCTCGATAGCCTTGTCGTACTTCGCCGCCGTCGCAAACACAGCCGCCGCGTCGAACGTCGACTCCGGGCGGCCGCGCCCAACCACCAGGCGTCCCGTGCAGTGGCCCAGGATATCGAGGTGTGGGTTCGCCAGCGCCGCGACCAGGCGGCGCGTCATTCCCTCCGGCTCCATGCGTAGCTTGCTATGCGCGCTCGCCACCACGACATCGAGGCGGCTCAGCAACTCATCGGTCTGGTCCAGCTCTCCCTCGTCCAGGATGTCGACCTCGATGCCGGTGAGGATGCGAAACGGCGCCAGCTCCCGGTTCAGCCCCTCGACAACCTTGAGCTGTTCCTCCAGGCGCTCCGGGCTCAGGCCGTGCGCTACCGTCAGCCGCGGCGAATGGTCGGTCAGCACCATGTACTCTCGCCCCAGCTCTATCGCCGCTTCCGCCATCTCCCGGATCGTCGCCCCGCCATCCGACCAATCGGAGTGCGTATGGCAGTCGCCCCGCAGCTGCAGCAACAACGACTGCGCCGCTTCCGAGAGCTCCGCCACCACGGCCGGCCCCTCTTCTTCCAGTTTGTCCAGGTACGTCGTCTTGCCTTCCAGCGCCTCGGCGACGATACCCGCCGTTACGTCGCCCACGCCCGGCAGGCTCTTCAGCTTGCCCCCGCGCACGAGCTTCTCGAGCTCCTCGCGCGAAAAGCCCTCGATAGCGCCGGCGGCACGTCGAAAAGCCCGCACGCGGTACCCCGGTTCGGCCGCGTTTTCGAGCAGGAACGCGATCCGCCGGAGTACCGCGACGGGCTGCAGTGGTTGGTCGGCCTCAGTCACGCCATCAGGTTACGCCGCCGTCTTCGCATGCGAGAACATCTCTGTCATCTTTGCGTTGAACGCCGGGATATCATCCGGATTCCGGCTGGTCAGCCAGTTGCGGTCGACCACCGTCTCCTCGTCCACCCACGTGCCACCGGCGTTTCGAACGTCGTCCTGCAGCGTAAAGAAGCTGGTGATCTTGCGACCCTTCATCAGGCCCGCCGAGACCAGCAGCCACGGCGCGTGGCAGATCGCCGCGATCGGTTTGCCCGCCCGGTCCATCTCCTGCACGAACCGCCGAGCGTCCTCATCCATTCGCAGGCGGTCCGCGTTCATCGCTCCGCCCGGCAACATCATCCCGTCGAACTCGGAAGCCTGCATCTCGGATGTCTTGCGCTGGGCGTCTGCCTTCATCGTCTTGTCGTCGTGGCGCATCACCTGCACCTCGCCGCCCTTCGGCGATGCCACGATGACCTCGGCGCCCTCCATCTTCAGCGCCTTCACGGTTTCTGTAAGCTCTGCTTCTTCCACGCCGTCGGTCATCAGCACGGCGATCTTCACGTTGGTCAGCTTCGGCATATCGATACCTCCTCAGGCTGATATGTCCCATCGTCCTGCCTGACAGGTTGCCGGGAGATAAACATCCCCGCGCTCCGAGTCGCATCCAGATAAGCAGGCACTCGCTGCCTTCCCGTCGTACTCCAGAGCAGAGGGATGCCGCAGGCTTCAACCAGCGGTACAGGAAGCTACGGAGTGCTGCGGAGTTCGCCGGGACACTGACGCCTGACGCCCCCAAACAAAGAAACGGGGGAACCCGAAGGCTCCCCCGTGACCGAGGCGAGTTAGTGGCGCTGACTAGTTCTGGTTGTTGTTGTTGTTGTGCATGTGGAGGTGCCGCATCGCCCCACCCATCTTGAATCGACCCTCGAACGGCTTGTCCGCGTGGATCGCACGGTTCACCACGTCGTCCAGGTGGCTGATCAGCGTGTCGGCCTTGTCCTGACTCAGGTTTCCGTCTGTCACGGCCTGGTTGATCTTCTGCGTCAAGGCGCTGACCAGGTCCGACTTCAGGGTCTGCTCGTTGATGTTCTGCGACTGCGCGATGTCGGCCAGGCTCTCGCCACCCGCGATGCGGCTACGCAGCTGGTCCACCGGGATGTTCAGCACGTCCGCGGCCGCCTGGAACACGCTCACCGCGGCGTTGCGAATCCCGGCGCCGAAGTTGGGGCCAAACTGCATCGACTTCATCTTGTCCGCCTGCTCCTGCGTGATTTTGCCCGCCGCCACCGCATCATCAATCACTTTGTTGCGCGCCGCCGTCTGGGCGCTGGTCAGCTGGTCCACCGAAATGCCCAGTTCCCCCGCCAGCGCCTCGCGGTACTGCTCGCGCGGCGTCGTGTTGCCGTTGGCGTTGCTGGGCGTCTGAGCCGAGGCCGAACCCCCGATCCCCACCGCCGCAATCGCGATTGCGCCCACGGCAGCGAGGCCAACCACGCCCAGTCCCCACCTCATAATCCTCACCATTCTTCCTCCACTGGTTTGATTCAACCTTGACTTCTTAGGTCTGGAACGAAGTTACGTCCGGTTTGAAACGAGAGGGGTTAGCCAGCGAAGAAAGGTGTGTAAAAAAGATGTGAACTGAAAGGCCGATTCGCCACCATTTTCTCGCCCGAGATAACGGTAAACGCCGCCCCTCTCATTGCCAGACTGCCGGATTGCCAGATTGCCGGATTGCCGGATTGCCCCGCCGTCCCGCTGGAGCCCCGAGCCCAACTACGCTTAGGCTAGACCCACCGCCAAACGGGAGGCACCATGCCGCACCTCATCGTCATCTACGGGCCGCCGCTCGCCGGCAAGACCGAGCTCGCGCGCGAAGTCGCCGGCGCCCTCGATGGCAAGACCGCCATCGTCAGCACCGACGCCATGCTCCACGACGCCATCCGCGTCCACGACACCGACGCAGTCGCCGAGCTCGACATGGTGCACACGCAGGCCCGTCTCCTCGTCGCCAACTACCTGAAGAACCGCTACCACGTCGTCCTCGAAGGCGCCTTCAACTACGAGCGCGACAACGTCCTCCACCCCCGAGAGCAGGAGATCGACCAGAATCCTTGGCCTCATGCGCAACCTCGCCTCCTCGCCCCTGCTCATACGCCTCACCGCCGCGCCCGAGACCCTGCACCAGCGTGCCGAGGCCGCACCCGCGAAGCGAGACGCCGAAGCAGCCGGGCGTATCGAGGCGCAGTACCGCCAGCGCTACGGCAACCGCTCCCTCTTATTCAGCACGGACGCCACAACAGCCGCCGGCCTGGCCGCCCAGGTCCTGGAGCGCCTCCGCACCGAGACCTGAAAAGACTTCCCTCGTTCGGCCGAATCTCATGCCGCGGGTTCAACCCGCGGTCCAATCTCAGCCCGCACAACGAAACGACCACGCCGCGCTGTCACCCCGGGTACCTCGCCCTGCCGCGAAATCCTGATGATGATATTGATAGACCTCTTTCCGACGCCGCCTGTACAATAAATTCGCACTCCCACCAAACACGAGAAGGTTGTCGCCATGGCAGACCGTATAGAGCGCGAGATCGAAGAGATCCTCAAGAAGATCGACAGTCTCCCCGAAGGGTCACGCCAATCGCGAATTACTCGGCCGGGTGGTAGTGGTCCCGCCCGGCGCAAAGGCGGCGGCGCCCCGAAGTGGCTCTCGGCCGTCACCATGCGCAAGGTCATGATGTGGGCCCTCGTCGCCGTCATCGTCGCCTTCTTCCTGCGAGGCATTCCCGGCGGTTACTGGCTCCTTATTGGCGCCATCATCGTCTTCGTAACCGCTTTCCTGCTTTCGACGCAGGGCGGCAGTACCTCCAACGTCCCCCAGAAACGCTGGCGCGGCCAACCGTTGGACCTTTCCGAGCCCGGCTGGCCGGACAAGCTCAAAGCCTGGTGGAAGAGCCGTAAGCGGCGCTGATTACGTACTGGCTATAAGCACAGGCTTTGGTGGCGGCGGGTGGCGTCGTTACTCGGGGTGGGGAGGCAGGGTTAGACACCACGAAGCATCCTCTTAACTCTCGATCCTTCATCCTCTTGCCGTGGCTTCTCGCCGCGCTGCTTCTGGCTGCCTGCGGCGGCTCCGATGCGGCCGGCACCACCACGCCTGCTCCCAGCCTCACCACTACCGTGCCCGCCACGACACCGGATGTCCCAACGCCCGAAGCCTCACCCACCGCAGCCATCGCGACGACGCCGGAGCCGCTGCCGACTTCCTCGCTGCCCCTGCCGACCGTCAGCCCCATCGTCGGCGCCGCCCAGCCCGACGGCGACCGCATCCTCGAAGCCGTCAAGACCTTCTCCGACACCATCGGCTCTCGTGTCGCTGGCACCGAGAACGAGCGCATCGCCGCCGGCGTCATCGCCGACTGGTTGGACCAGATGGGCTACGACGTCCACACTCAGGCCTTCCCCATCGGCGAGGAGATCGCCCGCCAGTCCTCCCTCACGCTCGACGGCGACGACCCACAGACCATCCCGACCCTGCCCTTCGCCAACTCCGGCACCGCCACCGCCAAAGGCCGCCTCGTCTACGCCGACGCCGGGCAGCCGGAAGACTTCCCGGCTGACACCAAAGGCGCGATCGCCCTCGTTCGCCGCGATGGCGTCGTCTTCTTCCGAGACAAAGTGGCCAACGCCATCGCCGCCGGCGCCGCGGGCGTGATCATCTATAACAACGAGCAGGGCATCCTCTACGGCAACCTGGACACCGCTGTCGCCGTGCCCGTCGTCGGCATCTCGATGGCAAAAGGCCAGGAGCTCGCCGATCTCGTGAAGCAGAGCCCCGTGACGGTCGAGATGAGTGTCGGCGGCCTCAGCGACGCCACCTCCTACAACGTCATCGCCCAGCCCCCCGGCGTCGACCAGTGCGAGACGATCACGGGCGGCCACTACGACAGCGTCGCCGCCGGCCCCGGTGCCAGCGACAACGCCACGGGTACCGCCACCGTCCTCGAGATCGCCGCGCTCATGGCTCACAACGGCGAGATGGCCTCGAACTGCTTCGTCCTCTTCGGTGGCGAGGAGCTCGGCCTGCTCGGCAGCAAGTACTACGTCTCGCAGCTCACCCAGGACGAGAAGGACCACATCAAGGCCATGCTCAACCTCGACATGGTCGGCGTCGGCGACAAGGCCTGGTGGCTCATCGGCACGCCCGATCTGCAGCAGAAGATGCTCGGCCTTACCGGCGACCTCGGCATCGACGACGCCGTTCCCTCCGAGCTCATCCGTGGCCTCAGCAGCGACCACGCCAGCTTCATCGATGCCGGCATCCCGGCCCTCATGTTCCATCGCTGGGAGGATCCGCTGCTCCATACGCCGCAGGACGTGTCAGATCGGGTCGTACCGCGGTACCTTGAAGAGGCGGCCCGCATGGGAGTCGCCTTCCTGGAGGCCGTCGACGCCGGAGGCTAACACGGTGACCCAGAATGAAATGCAATTCGAGCACGCGTGAGCGGCCGTGCTCCGCCAGGCCTTCGAGCGGAGCAAGCCCGCGAAGGAAGTGAGCGAACGGACGCCTCGATGCGTACAGTGTCTATAGGGGCTAGGATGGCCCGGGGTGTCGCCCCAGGAGATAGCTTGGCTTAATGAGTGGACGGATAATCGCAGGCGTCATCGGATTTGTGGTGCTCGTGCTGCTGATCCAGAACTACGTCCTTGGCGACGACAACCCGCAGACGGATAACCTGGCCGCCTCCGGCGCCATTCCGACTGCGACCTTGCCCGCCCAGACCCCCGTCGCGATCTCGCTGGGCCAGGAAGACGCCAGCAATGCCTCCGGCAGCGGCGGTGCGCCCGGCGGCACCAGCACCTACGTCGTCAAGGAAGGCGATACGCTCGGCATCATCGCCACCTCGTTCAACGTGCCGCAGGAGGCCCAGGCCGATTGGATCGCCCAGGTCCTCGACCTCAACGCCATCCCGGACGCTCGACTCCTCCAGCCCGGTCAGGAGCTCATCATTCCCGCTGCCCCCGCCGGCAGCCAGAGCACGCCGGCTGCTAACGGCACTCCAGGTTCTACCGGCAGCACCGGGGGCATCGCGACGGTCACGCCGACGCCGTCGACGGCCGGCGGGGGCGGCGAAGGTACCTACACCGTCGCCTCAGGCGACACGCCCCTCGGCATCGCAGAGAAGCTCTGCGTCAAAGGCGCGACTGCCTGGGCCAACGAGCTGGTCACCCTGAATAACCTCAATCCCAACAACCTGACCGTGGGTCAGGAGCTCCAGCTCCCCGCCGGCACGCCCGCCAGTTGCCCGTAAGATCACCGCGCTTCAGCCCGTCGCGACCCGGCGCCACTACGCTTCGGCGCACCCGCTGATGTCACCCTCGCTGAGCCGGCGATCGAGTCCTTCTTACTGGCAAATGCCGAAACTGCAGCTTCCCTGCGCGAGGCTTCGGATGTTTCCGGCTGGCCTCTGGCATTCGTCCTCGAGACGCCGGTAACAAGCTCTTCACCTGACGTTCCGCCTTCTGTCATCACGGCGATTGCCGCTTACAGGAGGCCACGTTACTATGACCGAGCCCATGTCAATGCAAGAAAAGCTAGAAGACCTGCGGCGCAGGAAAGAGCAGGCCGCGCTCGGTGGCGGCCTGCGTCGAGTCCAGGCGCAGCACGACCGCGGAAAGCAGACAGCCCGTGAGCGCATTGCAATGCTCGCGGACACCGGCAGCTTCGAGGAGTACGACTCCCTCGTCCTGCATCGAGCCACCGATTTTGGAATCGACCAGCAGAAATTCCCTGGCGATTCCGTAGTGACCGGCTTTGCCCGCGTCGAAGGCCGCCCCGTGGCGATTTTCGCCCAGGACTTCACGGTCGTCGGCGGCAGCGTCTCCGAAGTCGCCGCCGAGAAGATCTGCAAGATCATGGATATGGCCCTCAAGACGGGCGTCCCGGTCATCGGCATCAACGATGGTGGTGGTGCGCGCCTGCAGGAGGGTGTCTCCAGCCTCAAGGGCTACGGCGAGATCTTCCGTCGCAACGTGAGAGCCTCCGGCGTCGTGCCCCAGATTTCAGTCATCCTCGGCCCCACCGCCGGCGGTGCTGTTTACTCCCCCTCGATCACCGACTTCGTCTTCATGGTCCAGAACAAGAGCTACATGTTCATCACCGGTCCGGACGTCGTCAGGGCCGTCACCATGGAAGAAGTCACGGACGAAGACCTCGGTGGCGCCAGCATCCACGCCACGCGCTCCGGCGTAGCCCACTTCGCCCTCGAGTCCGAGGAAGCGGTCCTCACCGAAGTGCGACGGCTTCTGGCCTATCTGCCTTCCAACAATATGGAAGACTCCCCCATCGTCGAGCTCGGTGACGACCCCCGCCGCCGCGACGAAGAGATGCTCACCGTCCTGCCCGACAACGAGTCGCATCCCTACGACGTGCGTGAGGTGATCTATCGCGTGGTCGATGGCGCCGACTTCCTCGAAGTGCACCCGGACTACGCCCAGAACATCGTCGTGGGCTTCGCGCGCCTCGGTGGCCGTACGGTTGGCATCGTAGCCAATCAGCCCCTCTACCTCGCCGGCACGCTGGATATCTCCGCCTCGCTCAAAGGCGCTCGATTTGTCCGCTTCTGCGACTGCTTCAACATCCCGATCGTCACCTTCGCCGATGTGTCAGGCTACCTGCCCGGCACCGCTCAGGAGCACGGTGGCATCATCACCCACGGCGCCAAGCTGGTGTACGCCTACGCCGAAGCCACGGTGCCAAAGGTGACCGTCATCCTTCGCAAGGCCTACGGTGGCGCCTACATCGCCATGGGCTCGAAGCACCTTGGTGGCGACGTCAACTTCGCCTGGCCCACGGGCTCCATCGCCGTCACGGGTCCGGACGCGGCCGTCGGCATCGTCTTCCGCGCCCAGCTCGAACTCGAGCCCGACAGCCGCCCTCAGCTCATCGCGGACTACCAGGATCGCTTCGCCAACCCGTACGTCTCTGCCTCCCGCGGCTACATCGACGACGTGATAGACCCTCGGGACACGCGCCCCAAGCTCATTCGCACCCTGGAGCTCCTCGCGAACAAAGTCGAGCGCCTGCCGAACAAGAAGCACGGCAACATCCCGCTCTAGCTTTCGGTCGCATTCACGTCCCTGGCATTCGATAGCTGCTCGCAGCTGTCGAATGCTGCCGCTTGCCTGATGCGTGAGCGGCACGAAGGAACTATTTCTTCGGTGGTGCGTAAGTAAGGTGATGCCATGTTGGTGAGCGGCTCTCGACAAGTCAGGTGCGGCAAGGAAACCCGTATACGAAACTGTAACGTTGTCAGGCAGGCCGAAGCGAGTCAACATGGAGCGAATTCTGCCTCGGTGAGGATCTTAGGCTAGACAAGTAATCTCGGGAGGTCTGACCTTGAAGTTGATAAGCGTTCTCGCGTTATTTGTCGCTCTCGTCACGGTAGGAGTGATCGGCTCTGTTAGAGCGGACACCGTGTCCGCCCAGGAACCAGCTCAGTTGACAATCGTCAAGGAATGCGACCAGGGCGATACCAGCGGACAATCATTCACGATCGCCATAGACGGGCCCGACAACACCTCGGTTGACCTGGATTGTGGTGATACCAGCGATCCGGTAACCCTTACCCCTGGCGATTACGTCGTGAGTGAAACGCCACCCTCTGGATACGATGACCCCTCCATTAGGGGCGCGTGCGACGGTGATGGCACGGTAACGCTTGAGGCAGGCCTGACCTACACTTGCGTTGTCCACAACTACCAGCTTCCGGAGGAACCGGCTCAGCTGACAATCGTCAAGGAGTGCGACCAGGGCGATACCAGCGGACAATCATTCACGATCGCCATAGACGGGCCGGACAACACCTCGGTTGACCTGGACTGTGGCGACACCAGCGACCCAATCTCGCTGACGCCCGGCGATTACGTTATCAGCGAAACGCCGCCCTCCGGATACGATGACCCCTCTATCAGAGGCGCTTGCGAAGGCGACGGCAGCGTAACGCTTGCCGCAGGCCAGATTGCGACTTGTGTGGTCCACAACACGCAGATAACCAGTCCGGACGGCACGATTATTATCCAGAAGGATGTCGATCCGGAGCCGGACCCCACCAACTTCAGCTTCACCAGTAACATCCCAAACTGCACGAGCTTCACACTGGACGACGACAACAACCCAACCTTCTCGGATGTCCAGACGTGTACCCTGGTGCCTCCCGGCACCTATACCGTCACCGAATTAGCATCCGCCTACGATGTGACGGACATCAGTTGTGATGACAACAACAGCACGGGCTCTGGGAACACGGCTACCATCAACGTATCCCTTGGCGAAACCGTGACCTGTGTATTCAACAACGTGCCGCCCGTCGACTACGGCACGATCATCATCGAGAAGGACGTGAACCCCGAGCCTGACAGCACCGACTTCACCTTCTCCGATAACATTCCGGGCTGCACCATCGGTACGCTGGACGACGATGGGGTTGGCCCCACGCCGAACAGCGTGACCTGCTCCGGCGTTGCACCCGGTCAGTACCAGGTCAGCGAAAACAACCCGTACCCGTACGTCCTCCAGAACATCGTCTGCAGCGACAGCGGTAACACGGATACTTCCGTCTCCCAGGCCACGGCTTACATCGACCTCCAGCCCGGTGAGACGGTCCGGTGCGTATTTACCAACGTCCCGCCCTCTGAGCGAGGCTCCATTACCATCATCAAGGACACCAACCCGGAGACGAGTGGCATCTACTTCAGCTTCGGTGGCGACCTCGGTAGCTTCAGCCTCGCCGACAACGGCTCGCAGACCTTCACGGGCCTCGGCGCCGGCACCTACGTCGTGACCGAGAACGAGCCCTCCGGCTGGAACCTCGTGGACATCATCTGCAACGGCAGTTACGTGACCTACAGCGGCAATTCCGCCGTCATCGACCTGGCATACAACGAGCACGTCACCTGCACGTTCGTCAACGATCCCACCACGTTCATCACCCCGACACCGCCGGTGATCATCGTCGCGACGGCGACCCCGACGCCGCCGGTCATCGGGCCGACCACGGGCCCCATCGCACCGCCTTCCGCTGGTGACGGTGGCCTGCTGCCGACCGGCGGCACGCCGTGGGTAGCAGGGGTGCTCAGCATCATCGCCGCCTCCGGAGTAGCCTGGCTCTTCCTGCAGCGCATGCTGCGACGGACCGACCAGCGCTAACCGCCGAAGTACCGGTAACAAAAGAGGAGGCCTGCATAACGCAGGCCTCCTCTTTCTGAGGCGCTTTCAAAGCCCCGCTTGGACGTCCGACCGCAGGGATCACCCTGTCGTGGGCAGACCAAAATGCCGATACCGCGGGCTCAACCCGCCGTACAGTTCCGAGTCTCGGCCCAGACCTACAGTCCTACCTATCGATCCCGTCGTCAGGATCGATAGCCCGACATCGCTTGACGCATGGTTGTGTCCTTATAATCCAGTCGTGAGTCCGCCGCGTGCGTGCTCGTTCGCCTCCGGCACGGTGAGCAAGAGGGAGAGCCTGCCGGCTGCGCTAGAAACCCCGAACCCGCCCCAACCACTGGAGGTTTTTCATGGCTTCACAGGACAGCTTCGGCACCCGCGCGACACTCAACGTCGGCGGCAAAGCCTATTCCTACTACAGCCTTCTCACCCTGGCCCAGCGATTCCCCGGGATCGCCAGCCTGCCCTTCTCGCTCAAGGTCCTGCTGGAGAACCTCGTGCGCAACGAGGACGGCATCACAGTACGCGACCAGGACGTCGCTACCCTCGCTGAATGGGACGCCCACAACGTCGGCGACAACGAGATCGCCTTCCGGCCCGCCCGCGTCCTCATGCAGGACCTCACCGGCGTCCCCGCCATCGTCGACCTGGCTGCAATGCGCGACGCGATGGTGGCCCTCGGTGGCGACCCCAACAAGATCAACCCCCTCTCGCCCGCCGAGCTGGTCATCGACCACTCCGTGCAGGTCGATGTCTTCGGCAACGAGGGCGCATTCGCCCGCAACGCCGAGATGGAGCTCAACCGCAACCGCGAGCGCTACGCCCTCCTGCGCTGGGGGCAGCAGGCGCTTTCGAACTTCCGCGTCGTGCCGCCGGACACCGGCATCGTCCACCAGGTCAACCTGGAATCGCTCGCCCGTGTCGTCTTCGGTCAGGACGCCGAAGGCAACGACGTCGCCTTCCCGGACACCGTCATCGGCACCGACTCGCACACCACGATGATCAACGGCCTCGGCGTCCTCGGTTGGGGCGTCGGCGGTATCGAGGCGGAGGCGTCCCTACTCGGCCAGCCCAGCCCGATGCTCATCCCGGAGGTCATCGGCTTCCGGCTCGTCGGCAGCCTGCGCGAAGGCGCCACGGCAACCGACCTGGTTCTTGACCGTGACCCAGTTGCTGCGCCGTCGCGGCGTGGTCGGTAAGTTCGTCGAGTTCTTCGGCCCCGGTCTCGCGACCCTGCCGCTCGCGAACCGCGCCACCATCGCCAACATGGCGCCTGAGTACGGTGCCACGGCCGGCTACTTCCCCGTCGACGCCGAGACGCTCTCCTACCTGCGCTTCACCGGCCGCAGCGAGGAGCAGGTCCAGCTCGTCGAGGCCTACTGCCGCGCGCAGGGCATCTTCCGCGACAACTCCACGCCCGAGCCCGAGTTCACCGACGTGCTGGAGCTCGACCTCAGCACCGTGGTGCCGAGCATCGCCGGCCCGGCCCGCCCCCAGGACCGCGTCGCCCTCACCGACTCAAAGCCGTCCTGGCGCGAAACCCTGGGCAAGCTCATGGCCACCGGTACCCACGTCGACCAGGAGCGCTACGAGGAGTGGTTGGCCGAGGGCGGCAGCGCAACGCCGCCTTCCCCCACAATCGCCGATGGCTCCGAAACGCCCGACCACTTCCGCTCCTACGTTGCCAGCGGCGAATACCACCTCGGTCACGGCGCCGTCGTCATCGCAGCCATCACCAGCTGCACCAACACCAGTAACCCACAGGTCCTCATGGCGGCCGGCCTCCTGGCTCGCAACGCTGTGCAGAAGGGCCTCAACTCCAAGCCCTGGGTGAAGACCAGCCTCGCACCCGGCTCCAAGGTCGTCACGGACTACCTGGACGCCGCCGGCCTTACGCCGTACCTGGAGCAGATCGGCTTCTACCTCGTCGGCTACGGCTGCACCACCTGCATCGGCAACTCCGGCCCTCTGCCGGAGGAGGTCTCACACGCCATTGAGGCGGACGACCTCATCGTCACCTCCGTGCTCTCAGGTAACCGAAACTTCGAAGGCCGCATCCAGTCTCAGGTGCGCGCCAACTACCTCGCCTCGCCGCCGCTGGTCGTGACCTATGCCCTCGCCGGCACCATGGACATCGACCTCGACAACGAGCCCCTCGGCACCGGCAGCGACGGCCAGCCCGTCTACCTGCGTGACATCTGGCCCACCCAGCTCGAGGTCGAAGAGGCGCAGCGCAACGGCCTCAAGTCGGAGATGTTCAAGGAGAAGTACGCCGACGTCTTCGCCGGCGACGAGTCCTGGCGCAACCTCGACGTGCCCGAGGGCGACCTCTTCGCCTGGGACCCCTTCTCCACCTACATTCGCAAGCCCCCTTACTTCGAAGGTATGACCCTCGAGGTGCCGGCTCGCATGGACATCCTCGGCGCCCGCGCCCTCGGCGTCTTCGGCGACTCCGTGACCACCGACCACATCTCGCCCGCCGGTGAGATCACCCGCAACAGCCCGGCCGGCCGGCACCTCACCGAGAACGACGTGCCGGTGACGGAGTACAACACCTTCGGCGCCCGCCGCGGCAACCACGAGGTCATGGGCCGCGGCACCTTCGGCAACATCCGCCTCCGCAACCGCCTCGTGCCCGGCGTCGAAGGCTGGTTCACGCGGCACCTGCCGGACGGCGAAGAGATGTCGATCTGGGACGCCTCGGAGAAATACCAGGCCGAAGGTGTGCCGCTGATCATCCTCGGTGGCAAGGAGTACGGCACCGGCTCATCTCGCGACTGGGCGGCCAAGGGCCCCAAGATCCTCGGCGTCAAGGCCGTAATCACGGAGAGCTTCGAGCGCATTCACCGCAGCAACCTCATCGGCATGGGCATCCTGCCGCTGCAGTTCGTCGACGGCCAGTCTGTCGAGAGCCTCGGCCTCACCGGCGAAGAGGTCTTCGACATCGCCGGCCTCTCGGGCGACATCAAGCCGCACGAGCACTACACCGTAAAGGCCACGGCGTCCGACGGCAGCGTCAAGACCTTCGAGGTCATCAGCCGCATCGACACCCCCATCGAGGTCGAGTACTACAAGCACGACGGCATCCTCACCTACGTGCTACGCCAGCTCGCCTCGAAGTAGCCGGTGACGTCGGCAAGGACGCCGCGTGATCTCGATCAGGACGAAGTCATCAGGGCCTTAGTACGGGCTGGCGGCGTCGAGATGAGAAGGCGGGGCAAGGGTAGCCACAGGCGAGTTAGAATGCCTTCAGGAGCTGCGACTACTGTGCCCGCCGGCGTGTTGAAACCCGGCACGTTGGCGAGTGTTGTGAAACAGGCAGAGCTGACAATGCAAGAGTTCCTGAGATTTCTGTAGGAGAGCCCTTTGGACTTCACGGTATTGCTCCACGAAGATGAAACGGGCGGATATTGGGCTGAAGTCGAGGAACTGCCCGGCTGTATCACTCAAGGCGACACTGTGGAGGAAGTCGAAGCAAACGCTAAGGACGCTATCGAGGTCTTCCTTGACGGCCTAATCGAGGATTACGTGGACTCGTTAAGGGGGCGAGAGCCATCCGAGGCAGCAGACAAGAAGCTCAGCTTGGGACTGAAGTTCCAGCGCCTCAAGGCTCCCGCCAAGTCTTGATCGGCGCCTGAACTGCATGGATACCTCCCAGCCCCTCGTAGGCATCATCATGGGCTCGAAGTCTGACTGGCCCGACAACATGTCGCACGCCGCCGAGACCCTCGAAAAGCTCGGCGTGCCCTACGAGACACGCGTCGTCTCTGCCCACCGCACGCCCGACCTCGTCTTCGAGTACGCCTCCACCGCCGAGGCCCGTGGCATCCAGGTGATCATCGCCGGCGCGGGCGGCGCCGCCCACCTCCCCGGCATGACGGCCGCCAAGACCACGCTGCCCGTGCTCGGCGTGCCGGCGCAGTCCCGTGCCCTCAACGGCATGGACTCCCTGCTCTCGATCGTCCAGATGCCCGCCGGTATCCCGGTCGGCACCCTGGCCATCGGTCGCGCCGGTGCCGTCAATGCCGCCCTCCTCGCCGCCTCCATCCTCGCCCTCCAGCACGAAACGATCCGGGACGCCCTCAAGCAGTACCGTGAAGAGCTCACCCGCAGCGTCCTCGAGAACCCGGACCCGCGAGAGCAATGAACGTCGGCATCCTCGGTGGTGGTCAGCTCGGACGCATGCTGGCGCTGGCCGGCTACCCCCTCGACCTGCGCGTACGCGTCTTTGACCCCGCGCCCGATGCCTGCGCCGGTCAGGTCGCCGAGCACTTCGAGGCCAAGTTCACCAACGCCGAGGCCATTGTCCGCTTCGCCGAGGGTCTCGACGTCGTCACCTTCGAGTGGGAGAACGTCCCCTCCGTCGCAGCCACCTATCTCGCCGGCCGTCTCCCCTTCTTCCCGCCCGTGCAGGCCCTCGAGACCTCGCAGGACCGCCTCGATGAGAAGACCCTGTTCAACAGCGTCGGCATCGAAACGGCGCCCTATCAGTCCGTCGACACCCGCGATGAGCTCCACGCCGCCATCCAGGCTATCGGTCTCCCGGCCGTGCTCAAAACCCGCCGAGAGGGCTACGACGGCAAAGGCCAGTTCGTCCTGCGCCAGCCCGCGGACGAGGACGCTGCCTGGGAAGCGCTCGGTCCGAAGCCCGGTGGCTCAGCCCCCGGTTCCTCCCGTGCAGCCGGGCTCATCCTCGAAGGCTTCGTGCCCTTCCAGCGCGAGCTCTCGATCATCGCCGTGCGAGGCCGTCGCGGCGACGTGCGCTTCTATCCCCTCGTCGAGAACCACCACCGCGAAGGCATCCTCCGCCTTACCCTCGCCCCGGCACCCAACGTCACGCCCGAGCGCCAGCGCGAGGCCGAGGCGATGATCCTGGAGGTCATGGAAGAGCTGGAGTACATCGGCACCCTGGCCATCGAGCTGTTCGAGTACGACGGCCGCCTCCTTGCCAACGAGATCGCCCCGCGCGTCCACAACTCCGGCCACTGGAGCCAGGACGGCGCCGTCACAAGCCAGTTCGAGAACCACATGCGCGCCGTCGCCAGCCTGCCCCTGGGCTCGACCGAGGCCATCGGCTATACCGCGATGGTCAACCTCATCGGTACCGTGCCGAAGACCGAGGACGTCCTCGCCGTCGAAGGCGCCCACCTCCATCTCTACGGCAAGGACCTCCGTCCCGGCCGCAAGGTCGGCCACATCAACGTCACCGCATCGGACGAAGCCACTCTGCAGGAGCGCCTCGACCGTATTCAGGCCCTCGTCGAGGCCTCAGCCTGATGGGAGCCGCGCATGCCCGTCGTTGAAGGCTCGCCCGTTGACGGCCTCATCCTCGGCGTCGACCTCGATGGCGTCTGCGCCGACTTCTACGCCCGCATGCGCGAAATCGCCGCCGAGTACTTCGAGCGCGAGGTCGAAGAGCTAACCACGACGCCCTCCTACGGCCTCGAAGAGTGGGGCGTCGAAGGCAGAGTCCAGTACGAGAGCCTGCATCGATTCGCCGTGCTCCAGCGCGACCTGTTTCGCTCCGCCCCGATCATCCCCGGCGCTCGCAAGTACCTCCGCATGCTTTCTTACGAAGGCGCCCGCATCCGCATCATCACCCACCGCCTCTACCTCTATTTCCTCCACCGCATTTCCGTGGAGCAGACCGTCGAATGGCTGGACTACCACGCCATCCCGTACTGGGACCTCTGCTTCATGCGCGACAAGGAGCAGGTCGGCGCCGACATCTACCTCGACGACTCGCCCGACAACGTCCTCCGCCTGCGAGAGGCCGGCTTCCACACGATCTGCTTCGGCAACAGCACCAACACCCACCTCGAAGCGCCGCGCGCCGAATCCTGGCCCCACGCCTACGAGCTCATCCACGAACGCGCCCTTCAGCTCAAGTCCGCCGGCTAGCGAATCTCACTTCGTGGCCTCTTCCGAATCCCTCGTCAGCCCTAAGAGTTGGGGGGAGGGCGAGAACGCCTCGCACGGCCCGAGTCTGCCGGGTATGAGCAATCCGAGCTCTTCTACCGGCGACGAGCCGGATGCCGTAGGCATCTCGGAGGGGGTAGCGGGGGACGCAGTCCCATGCGCGGGGAGCGCGAGGGGTGTCCCCTCGCATCTCTTATTTCAAAACCCGTGCGCAGCAGCCCGCTAGGGATGCGGAGCTGAGGCCCACCAGCCACCGCGCACGGAGAAAAGACGCCGCGTCTGGTCTCAACGCGCCGCATCCTGACTCGATAACCCCGGAGCACTCGATGTTGCAGTGGCCCGTGTCCTTACGAGACCTTGGCCGGCTCCTGCGCCGTCGCGAGGGCACCTACGGGCGGCGAATTCCCCTCCGCCGTCACCGCTGCCACCCTGTCCTCGTCCTTCTTGCGCATGCGGTTGCCCAGCTCTGCGATCACCGGCAGCGCGTACGGCGTCGAGAGCACGCTGATGATCAGCAACGATGCTGCCATGCTACCCACCGCCACCTGTGGCCCGAACCACGCTGCCAGCGCGCCCGCCAGCACCGTGCCCAGCGGTAGCAGACCCCGGCGCAGGAACAGCAGGCTGAGGATGCGGCCCCGATACTCTGGCGCCACGTTGATCTGGATCAAAGTGTTGTTGGAGGTCTGGTACGTCTGGTTGCTGAAGCCGACGAGGAAGAGCACCGGCAGCGCGAACCAGATCGAAGGCATCAGCACGAACACGACGAGCATGCCGCCGAACATGATCAGGCCTGCCATCATTTGCTTGTGGAAGCTCTTCGATTGCCGCATCGATGCCACCACCAGCGCTCCGAACACGGCACCCAGCGCCGCCGTCGACGTCATCAGGCCGAGGCCGGTGCTGCCTGCCTGGAACACGTCCTTGGAGAACACCGTCAGCATCGTCTGGTACGGCTGGCCCAGCACCATCGGCAGCAATGCCAGGATTACCAGCGTGCGCAGGCCCGCCTCGTGTCGCAGGTACTGATACGCGTCGCTCAGGTCGCGCACCATGCTGCGGTGCTTGCCCAGCGGCTTCCACGCCGGGAACTCCATCAGGTACAGGCTGTAGAGCACCGCAAAGAAGCTGAACGCGTTCAGGTAGAACGCGCCCGCTATGCCGATCGTAGCGATCAGGCCTCCGCCGATCGCCGGGCCGATCACACGCGTCAGGTTCACGGTCGCCGAGTTCAGCGCCACCGCGTTCGGCAAGTCCTCGTCCGGAACCAGCTCCGAGATCAGCGACTGTCGTGCGGGCTGGTTCACGGCCGTCGCCACGCCCCGGCCGAACGCTACGAAATAGATGATCCAGATGTTCGTCTCCCCCGCAGAGACGAGGATCGCCAGTGCGAACGCGAACAGCATCATCACGAACTGCGTGATGAACAGCAGCTTGCGGCGCTCCATGCGGTCCGCGATCACGCCACCGACTAGCGTGAACACCAGGGCGGGAATCGCGCGCAGGGCGTTTGCTACCGCCAGCTGCAGCGCCGAGTTCGTGAGCGTGAACACCAGCCAGTTGAACGCGAGCAGGTCCATCCAGTCGCCGGACTGGGAGATCAGGTTGCCGGTCCAGAGCAAGCGATAATTGCGGTGGTGCAGCGCCGCGAACGCCGGCGGCAGGCTCGGTCTCGGTCGTCGTAGTTTTATCGTTTTGCGTCTACCTGCATCTCAAGACAGGCCGGAAAAGGGCAATACCTGTCACAAGTCGTAAGTATATCGGTTCGGGTAATCTTTACGCGAAGGTTAGATTACAACACTGTAACCAGTGGGCAAGTGCCCGAAGGCGCCGCATATTAACCTTCAATCGAATAAGGGCTCGCTGATAGGCGCCTTCGAATCTTCCTATATGCTCCCGAAAGCCCCCACCGGTTCGAGCGTTAGACTCAGAAGTAGTATTCTTTTCTTCACAATCCCCCGCTTGAAAATAGAGTAGACCGACGTATGAAGTCCGCAGACGAATTGACGAAGCGCCTGGAGGAGCTCAAGCAGGCACTGGGCCAATGTGACCTCCAGCAGTCCCAGCTCGAGCTTATCGAGGTACAGATCGACAAGCTGAGCGACCTCGTGACGTCCAGTGCGCCTGCCGGTCGTAGCCTGCGGGAGCTAAAGGGCCTGGGGAAGGAAATCTGGCACTCGATCGATGTCGAGGATTACCTGCGCGAAGAACGACGTTCGTGGCGCTAGTCGATGAAATACCGTCGGGCGCGAGCATAGCGCTCGATACGGATGCCCTCATCTACTACGTTGAAGAGCACACCCGGTTCCTGCCCGTAATTGAGCCCCTCATCGAGGCGGTTGTAGCCGGAGTCTATCGGCTCCACGTCTCGGTCGTAAGTCTCATCGAGGTCCTCGTTCGACCGTTACGAGAACAGCGGCCGGACCTGTCCGAACAGTACCGTGACATCTTGATTCGTAGCCCTATGACTGAACTGCACCCTATCGACGCCCAGATGGCCGAGATGGCGGCACACGTTCGGGCGCAGTTTCGGCTACGGACGCCAGATGCCATCATAGCTGCAATGGCTCTGGTGACTGGTTGCAGTTACCTGGTAACCAACAATGCCAGCGACTTCCGCCGCGTCGCGGATCTCAACGTGCTGGCCATCAACGACTTCGCTTAAGGGAAGGAGCAATCAAACATGAGCGCGCGCAAGAAGGTAACTATCGTCGGAGGCGGCCAGACCGGGGGCATCATGGCCTACCGTCTCGCCGGCATGAACATCTGCGACATCGTCATCAAGGACGTCGCTGAGTTCGCCCAGCACCACGGCAAGGCCCTCGACATCTACCAGGGCTCGTCCTTCGGTGGCTTCGAGACCAGGATCACCCCCACGGACGATTGGGACGAGACCGCCGACTCCGACGTCGTCGTCATCACCTCCGGCGCCCCCCGCAAGCCGGGCATGACCCGTGAGGACCTCCTCAAGACCAACGCTGAAGTCGTCGGCGACTACGCTGCCAAGAACGCCTCGGAGCGCAGCCCCAACGCCGCCATCATCGTCTTCGCCAACCCCATGGACGTCATGTGCCATGCGGCGGCTCGTGCTACCGGACTGCCCGCCGGCAAAATCATCGGCCAGGGCGGCATGCTGGACAGCTCCCGCTTCCGCGCCTTCATCGCCATGGAGCTGGACGTTTCCCCGCGCGACGTGCAGGCCTACGTCCTTGGCGGTCACACCGATGCGACCATGGTGCCGATCGTCAGCCAGGCCCGCGTCGGCGGTATGCCGCTCACCTCGCTGCTTTCCCCCGAGAAGATCGATGAGATCGTCAAGCGCACCATGAACGGCGGCGCCGAGCTCGTGCAGCTCTACAAGACCGGCTCGGCCTTCCTTGGCCCGTCCGTCGGCACGATGGCCATGGTCGAATCCATCCTCATGGACCAGAAGCGCCTCTTCCCCTGCGCCGTGCCGCTGAGCGGCCAGTACGGTATCAACGGCACCTTCTGCGGCACCATGGTCAAGCTCGGCGCTGGTGGTGCTGAGCAGGTCTACGAAGTGCCCGTGTCCGACGAAGAGCGCGCCAAGATCGTCGCGGCCGCCAACGGCACCGCCGAGCTCTTCGCCTCCATCTAACCTCGATTCCCGAATAACAAAGAAGGAGCACCCCAGGAGGGTGCTCCTTCTTTGTTACCGCACGGAATGTCTATCAGCGTACCGGTGCGATGTTCTGGTTAGCCCGGAACAGATTGCTCGGGTCGTACTGCTGTTTGATCTTGCTCAGACGATCGTAGTTACTCCCGAACGCGTCGCGGACTCGCTCCGGCTCGTCCCCAACGCCCAGGTAGTTGACGTAGACGCTGCCGGAGCTAAACGGCTGCAGGGCTTCGTACGTTTCACGCGCCCAGGCGATACACCGGTCCGCATCAGCCGCGTCGTTCCACAGACCGACAATAGCGACGTTGAACGGGGCGTTGCGCTCCGGGAACGCCGTGGCCTCCGGCGCGACACGCTGAACGGCGCCGTGAAACTGCTCGAGTACCAGGGATGACGTGGGCGTGGGCAGTGCCCGTGCCCGCTCCTCGATGACCTTCAACGCTTCATCGGAGAGGCCGTTTAGGAAAGTCGCCTTCCAGTAGACCTGGGAGCCCGCAGCGAAGGCGGCGTCGAGCATGCTTTGCTGTGCGGTGTACGGAATCGGGCCGATGGCATCGAGAATCGGCGAACCAAAGTCCTTGATCGGCTGCAGGGCCTTGGCACCCTCCTCCATCGAGCCGATATGCATGGCAATGGCTGCGGTGATGAGGTTGCCGCTGCCGTCCGGTGCACCCGTGAATGCCAGGAAGGTCGTGAGGTCGTCCGAGTCTTCTGCTGTGAAGGCGCGATAGAACTCGAGTACCTGCGATGACATGTCGATCGGCCAGGCCGCGAGCCCGCCGGTGACGGTCGGGCCGATGGGATGGACGTTGAACTCGAAGCTCGTGACGACGCCGAAGTTGCCGCTACCGCCGCGCAGCGCCCAGAACAGGTCCGGGTTCTCCTCGGCGCTGGCCGTCACCATCTGGCCGTCGGCCGTAATGACCTCTAGCGACACGAGGTTATCGATGGCGAGGCCGTGGCGTCCCATGAGGTAACCGAAGCCGCCCCCAAGCGTCAGGCCACCGACGCCCGTGGTGGAGATGATGCCCCCCGTCGAAGCCAGACCGTAGACCTGGCATTCCCGGTCGAATAGGCCCCATGTGGCGCCGCCCTGAGCTCGGGCTCGGCGTGTCTTCGGGTTGACGTGCACGCCGTTCATGCGCGACATGTCGATCATCAGCGCCTCGTCGGAGACCGCCGTCCCCGCCGCGCTGTGGCCGCCGCCCTTCACCGAAACCGGAAGCCCGTTCTCGCGGGCGAAGTTGACCGCAGCGATGACATCCGCGTTGCCGGTTGCCTGTACGATGGCCGGCGGATGGCGGTCGATCATGCCGTTCCAAACGGCACGCGCTTCGTCGTAACCAGCATCGCCGGGTAGCAGTAGGGCACCCCTCAGGGCGCCACGCAGAGCTTCAACCTTTTCATCCAGAAGTAGTGGCATGACTTGGAACCTCCATAGACTTGATGGACTGATTCAAGCGCATGCCGGGTAGCGTCACATCGGACGAACGTCCTATTCCTACGCCAGCAGGTCGTTCTCCATCGCGAACAGCGTCGCGCCCACCCGCGTCGAAGTGCCTGTCTTGTCGTAAATGTGCTCCAGGTGGTGCCGCACCGTGCTCTCGCTGATCGTCAGCTCGTCGGCGATCTGCTTGCGGGTCAGGCCCCTCGCAGCGTACCGCAGCACCTCGACCTCTCGGTCCGTGAGCCCGGCCGGCCAGGAAGCTCTCGGTCTTGCCGGCGCCGTAGCCGCATCGAGCGAACTCCCGAGGACACGCAAGATCGCAGGATCGTATCGCCCGGCGCCTTCGTTGTTCAGGGCACGCACGGCCTCCGCCGGTTCCAGCGCAGGCTTGTCCGGCGCGTCATGCATCAGCTCATCCAGTCGGTTGGCGATGCAGATAATCCGAGCGCCCAGAGGAATTGCGTCTCCCTGCAGGCCCCGGAAGTAGCCGCTGCCGTCCATGTGCTCGTGGTGGTTGCCGACCAGCGGGATGTATGGCGACATCGTCGTGATCCGCTCGAGGATCCGCTCACCGTAATAGGGATGCAGGCGTGAGGCTTCATCTACGGCGCCGGACGCCTCTCCGGTCCCGCTATTGAGGATGAAAGATGGAACCGAGATCGTGCCAAGGTCGTGGAGCAGGGCGGCGACCCGAAAGCGCTGCACCTCATCGTCGCCGCACCCCATCAGCCGAGCGATCTCACTGGTGATCCCGGCCACCCGGCGAGAATGGGCGGCGGTGTGCGGCGACTTCAGGTCGATGAAATCTGCGAGGGCCAGCGCCGTAGACTCCAACGTGCGATCGAAGTCGATGTCGCCTTCTCTTGGCGGCTCCCGGCCGAGCGTCACTTCCAGGATATCTGCCGCCTCATACTCCGCCCAGAAACTCGGATCCCCGGCCAGCGTCAAGTACGCGTCGACCACCGCCGGATCGAAGGCTTTTCCTCGCTGCTTGATGGCGCATTCGCGTGCGGCATCTCGCCCACCGACCCTGCTGATGGGCACCAGCAGATAAGTCGGGAAGACTACGCGCGAGGCGATGGGGATCGCAGTGCCCTTTACATGGTTCGGAAAACCGTTGCCATCCCACTGCTCGGTCAAGCCTCCCATCGTCGTCTGCACCGATTCGGGTAGGCCGAGGCGCTGCGTCATCCGCACGCAAACATCCGTCGAGTTTGTATAGGCCTCCTGGAGCATGGGCCCGTTTTCACGAAGCACCGTCATGATGCGCCCGAGCCGCGCGAGGATGGGCAGCTCCTTCCCCACATACCGGCTCAGCCAGCGCAGGTAGGTGCCCGTCGAGCCCCCGGCACCGTAGAAAAGCAGCTCGCGCCTCGCGGCGATTTCGTCCGTCCGCCATAGCTCGGCTTCCGGGGTGGTCCAGCACGTGCAGCCCAGGTCCCTGAGCAGCGCCGCATAGTAGGCGGCCCGCCGGTCCTCTGCCGAAAGCCGCATCTCCTCGGCGATACGGTCCGCCAGATAGCAGGCCCGAACACCGTCATCGAGCTCGAGGCCCGTCGCCACGTCCCCAGCGTAGGCGAGCGTCGCGAGTATGCGCGCCAGGCTGGTCTCGCGAGAACCCGCGGCGTCGATGCTTATCACAGCGGGATTATAGGGTTCCCGCAAGGAGCGCGCAGGGTCGCCCGGCCAGATGCCGTACAGGCGCTTCTCTGGACGCCGCGTGCGTGGGAAACTGCAGCCTGCCACCCCACGGAGGAGAGCTGGATGAGAGAGATTCACGTAGACACCATTCGAGACCGCATCGCCGAGCTCTGCATCGAGGCGACGCACGTGCTGCCGGACGACGTTCGCGAAGGCCTGCGTCACGCCGAAGCCACGGAGCCATCCCCCCTCGGCAAGCAGGTCCTCGTCGAGCTCATCGAGAACTTCGACTTCGCCCAGCGCGAGATGATCCCGCTCTGCCAGGACACCGGTACCACGGTCGTCTTCGTCGAGCTCGGTCAGGACGTGCACATCGTCGGCGGCTCGCTCGAAGCGGCGATTCACGCCGGCGTCGGCCAGGGCTATACCACCGGCTACATGCGCGCCTCCATCGTCGAGCATCCCCTCACCTCACGCGTCAACACCGGCAACAACACACCCGCCGTCATCCACTACGAGGTCGTCCCCGGCGAAGAACTTCACATAAAGGTCCTGCCCAAGGGTGGCGGCTGCGAGAACATGAGCCGCTACACCAACCTCCTGCCCCGTGCCGGCCAGGAAGCAGTGATCAACTTCATCCTCCGAACCGTGGAGGAATCCGGCGGCAACCCCTGCCCGCCGCTCGTCATCGGCGTCGGCGTCGGCGGCACCGCCGAAAAGGCGATGTCGCTCGCCAAGCACGCCGTCACCCGTGGCATCGGCTCCCAGAGCGATGACCCCGAAATTGCCGCCCTCGAGGCCCAGGTGCTGGAGAAGGTCAACGCCCTCGGCATCGGCCCTCAGGCAGTCGGCGGCGTCAACACGGCAATGGCCGTGAACATCCTCACCTACCCCACGCACATCACGGCCCTGCCCGTCGCGGTCAACATCCAGTGCCACAGCGCCCGCCTCAAAGAAGCCACGTTGTAGGAGATGTCTCGGCTATCGATGTCGACGTGGGATGTAACGAGGGCTGAAAAAGCAGGGGTAGCGGGGGCGCAGCCCATGCGCGGGGGGCCTGGGGGGTGTCCCCCCGGATACAATTCCCCCATTAATATCAGCGAAGCAGCCCGTCAGGGATGCGAAGCGATCAACAGGAGCGAGCGCAAGTCTGGCGCAACACACGAGTCCCCTGGAGGAACCATGGCTGAAGTACGCGTAGTAAAGCCCGGCGAGCGCGATGCCTCCACGGCCCAGACCCCCGGCATGCACCGCGAAGAGGCCTGCGGCGCCAAAACCGTAGGCGCCGAAAAGCTCTGGGTCGGCCACGTACACGTCGGCGAAGGCGTGCGCTCCGGCCCCCACCACCACGGCGAGCTCGAGAGCGTTATCTACGTCATCTCCGGCAACGCCCGCTTCCGCTTCGGCGACAACCTCGAGCACACGGTCGAGGCCACCGCCGGCGACTTCGTCTTCGTGCCGCCCTACCTTGTGCACCAGGAGATCAACGCCAGCGCCGATGCCGCCGTCGATATGGTCGTGGCCCGCAGCTCGCAGGAGAACGTAGTCGTCAACGTCGACGTCCCCGGCGCCGACCAGGGCTAGCGCTGCCAGATGCTGAAAGAAGGAGCTCAGATCCGGCTTGGGCAATGCCGCGGGTTTCAACCCGCGGTGCGGACAGCAGCCACCACCAATCATGCCGCCGGGTTCATCCGGCCGTGTGCCTCGACACCCGGGTAGCCAGTGGCCTTCCGGTTCCCATTCAGCCCGGCCCGCTAGAATCGTAACGACACCCAAAGGAGCCTACCCATGGCCATCGAACGCATCAGCGACCTCGAAGTCCGCGTCATGACGCCCCTCACCGACGAAGACGTCATGCAGCTCAAAATCGGCGACCACGTCCGCATCACCGGCACCATCTACACCGCCCGCGATGCCGCCCACAACCGCATGCTCCAGGCCCTCGAAGCCGGCCAGCCGATGCCCATCGATGTGCGCGGTCAGCTCATCTACTACACCGGGCCCACCCCCGCCCGGCCCGGTCGCGTCATCGGCGCCATGGGCCCCACGACGGCGATGCGCATGGACCCCTTCACGCCCCGCCTCCTCGAAGCCGGCCTCAAAGCCACGATGGGAAAGGGCAATCGTGGCCCGGAAGTGCGCGAAGCGTTGCAGAAGTACAAGGCGGTTTTCTTCGCTGCTGTGGGCGGAGCCGGCGCAATGCTGTCGCAGTTCATTAAAAGCGTAGAAGTAGTCGCTTATGAGGATCTTGGTACCGAATCCCTGAAGCGGATTCAGGTCGAAAATCTGCCCGCCATCGTCATGGACGATTGCGAAGGACGTGACCTACTCACCGAAGGCCGCAAGCAGTGGCAAGACCTGGAAAAGCTCGGGACTTACACGCCTAGCGAAAGAATCGTCGTCTCCGGCGGCTGATCAGGCTATCAAAGTCGTCCCAAATCTTGGTAAATGTCTTCCCTTCACTATCACATCGGCCTATAAAGTGAGGAGCCGTTTCGGATCGTCGCAGCGGCGGCAGGGAGGAGAATCACAATATGGGACTGCTCGGTAAGCTATTCGGAAGCAAAGACAAAGAAGCGGCAACCACCACGCTGGCGGTAGACTGCCCTCACGCTGTGCTGGTTCCGCGCTGGGACAGCGTCCAGGACATGGGCCACGAAGACAAGATCACACGCTACATGTGTGAGGCTTGTCACGAAGAGTTCGCCCCGGACGTTGCCATCAAGCTTCGCGACACGATCAACGAGCGCCTGGAGCAGTCCTGGGAAGCCCCCGCCAAGGCCGCCGAGAAGTAACTACGCTTCTCGTTGCGCTCGTGAGCCTGGTAGCTGCGTAAACACCAGCGTCACCGCCGATAGGCTCACAAGCGCCGCAGCAAACACGAACGCGCTCTCGAACCCGTAGGCGTCGGTAAGGATACCGGCGACTGTGGGGGCGAGAGCGCCCACGAAACTCGCCGCGTAAATCAACGACACCGTTGTCGATTGCATCGATTCGCCCGCCAGCTCGGTCGCCGAGGCGATCAGTATCGCGTGCAGTGAGAACAGGAACGTCCCCAGCAGGAGCACCACGATCGCCAGCTGCAGCTTCCCATCCGCCACCGGGATCAGCGTCAGCAGGATCGCGAAGCAGATCAGCGCGGGCACCAGCACCCGCTTGTAGCCGATGCGGTCCGTCAGGTACCCCATGACCGGCTGCGAGCCGATGCCCACCACCTGCGCCATCGAGATAAACACGCCCGCCAGCCACGCCGAATAGCCCAGCTCCTCGCGCATATAAATCGGCAGGAAAACCACCGTCGTAGCCTGGCCCACGCTGCGAAATGCCGTGGCCAGATAGATCATCTGGATCGCCCGGATCTTCAGCAGCTCCTTGAAGGAGCCAAGGTACTCTTTCAAGGACGAGGCACCGGCGTGCTTCGACTTGTCGTTCTTCAGCAGCGTCCACATGAGGAACGCCGTGATAAACGCCGGCAACACGCTCACCTGCAGCACGTCCCGCCAGTACAGGATCGCGATGAGCCCGCCTGCGATCAGCGGCCCCGCTGCTTCGCCCACGCTGCCCCCGGCGCCGTGCAGCGAAATGTAGAACGCCCGACGCTTCACGAATCGCCGTGAGAGGGCCCCGATCGCCGGGGGGTGGTAGAGCGAAGGCCCCAGCCCCACCAGCAGCATCGCCGGTAGCAACATGGCGTACGATCCCGCCGTGCTGAGCAGCAAATACGACACGCCGATCAGGGCCAGCGAAAGCCCCAACATCAGCGCCGTCTTGCCTACGAAACGGTCGCCCACATAGCCGGACGTCACCGTGGAGCCCCAGCTCGAAAACTGCTGCACCGTCGCCATCGTGCCGATCTGCGTCGAGGTCAGGTCCAGACCCAGCTTGATTTCGGGCAGCAGCACCGCCTGGAATCCCGCGATGTAGATGTGCTTCAGGGCATGCCCGATGATGATGATCGCGGCGAACCGCTTGTCCCGGCGCTCGGCGATCTCAGCCTCGGTAGGGGCCACGGCGACTTCAGTCATTCAGCGATTCCACTTGGCTCAATCCTGATCTATTTGTCTTGTGTCGCAGAGACTAGCGCGCCGGCCCTTCGTTAACAAGCTGTTAAGCATCCCTAGGTCAACCACAGTCAGGCTATGGCGAATATGCAAAGACCCTCTAGCACCCTCTACAACTGCCGGTGTAGGTGTGTGGAACGACCCGAGGGCTTCAAGGCATTCCAGCCGCCACTGTGGCAACTCTCCACCCCCGCGGCGCTTTCGGCCCGGACTACTAGCGCCATGGCCTAACGACCAGTGTCAATCTTGTCGCAGGCTTCTAAGCTGTCCTCGTGAACGTCATTCGCAAGGCCATGCCGGAGTATGTCGAGGCGCTCAGGCAGCCCCTCTTCGGCGCCTATCGTCAGCTTGTGCGCTACCAGTTCGAGCGAACCGATGAAGCAGAAACGGCGATGCGGCGCAGTATCGGTGAAGTCGTGCCCTTATTGCGTCCGTTTCGCAAGCTATTACCTCGCTACAAGCGAAACTACCTGAGAGCACTCGAAGAAGCTGCAAGGCAGCCCAACTTGTTGCCGGCCTCTGACTTCCTGCTCCTGTTCGACGAGACCATCTTCCTCCTGCACATCCGCCTTAGCCCTCGCGAGCGCGGCGAGGCTCCACCGCTGGAGCCCTGGGGTGAGGCCTTGCTTGCTTTGCTCGATGAACGCCGCAGCTACGACGGTGCCCTCTAGGCGTCTATACCCCCTTCCAGCCGCCCTTGTGCCCCCAGTGCACTACTCGCCGCGCCCACAGTAAGTAGCGGTTAAGCAGCCCGTAATCTGGCCCGCCGCCACTCGGTTACGCCTGGCGACCAGTGAGCGGGCTGGAATTCTTGTGTCGTCTTGGCGCTATGATGTTTTCGTGACCGCGCCGACCAAAACCGTCCTTGTCGTCGATGACGAGCCCACGCTCGTGGCGACGCTGCGCTATAACCTCGAGCGCGAAGGCTACAAGGTCGTCTCCGCCTCCGATGGCGAGAAGGCGCTCTCCATGGCCCGCAGCGAGCGCCCAGACCTCATGATCCTGGATCTCATGCTCCCGGCCGTCGACGGTCTCGAAGTCTGTCGCATCCTCCGCCGCGAGATGAGTATTCCCATTCTCATGCTCACCGCCCGTGCCGGCGAGGTCGATAAAGTCGTCGGTCTCGAGATCGGTGCCGATGACTACGTCACCAAGCCCTTCAGCACCCGTGAGCTCCTCGCCCGCGTGCGCGCCCTCCTTCGTCGCACGACCGCTTCCGGCGACGATGAGGGCTTCGCCAGCGGCAACCTCCGCGTCGACATGAAGCGCCGCGAGGTTACCCGCGATGGCGTCCCCCTCGACCTCAAGCCCAAGGAGATGGAGCTCCTGATCTACTTCATGCGCAACCGCGGCCGCGCCTTCACGCGTGAGCAGCTTCTGCGCGAAGTCTGGGGCTATGACTTCTACGGCGACTCCCGCACCGTGGACGTCCACGTCAGCTGGCTGCGTCAGAAGATCGAGGATCTGCCCGGCAAGCCCACACGGATACTCACCGTGCGCGGCGTAGGGTACCGTTTCGAGGCCTGAGATGTTCCCCTGGCGCTGGCTCGCCTTCAGCAGCCTGTGCATGGTCGTAGTTGTTGCCGGCTTCTTCGCCGGCGGCGATATCGGCATGCTGCTCGCCGGTGCCGCCCTCGCCAGCCTCGGCGCCGCCGCTACAGTGACCTTCTACCTCCTCCACCCCCTCGACACGATCATCGACGCCGCCAGCCGCCTCGCCGCCGGTGACTTCGCCGCCCGCACCACCCCTCGCCCCGATGGCACACCCGGCCGCCTCGCCGATGCCTTCAACTCCATGGCAGACCGGGTCCAGGCCCAGATGGCGGCGGCCTCTCAGGAGCGCGGCCGCCTCGAAGCCGCCCTCAACAGCAGCATCGACGCCGTGGCCGCCCTCGACAACGATGGTCGCATCCTCTTCGCCAACCGCGGCTTCGAGCAGACCTTCAACACCGGCTCCAACGCCGTCATCGGTGAGCCCATGGTCTGGGTCCTCGCTGACGAGCAGGTCCTCGATGCCATCCGCGACAGCCGTGAGAAGGGCCTGCGTCAGATCAACATCGTCGAGCGCCCCGGCCGCCGCTTCCTCCAGGTCGTTACCACGCCCATCGTCGGCGGTGGCGAATGGAACGTCCTCCTCGTTTGCCACGACCTCACGGACGTCAAGCGCACCGAGCTCGTCCGCCGCGATTTCGTGGCCAACGTCTCCCACGAGCTGCGCACGCCCCTCGCTGCCATCAAATCGGTGGTCGAGACCCTGCAGGACGGCGCCCTCGAGGAGCCTGAAGTCGCCCGCGAGTTCCTTAATCGCGCCGACGGTGAGCTCGACCGCCTCGTCCTCCTCGTCGAGGAGCTCCTCGAGCTCTCCCGCATCGAGTCCGGCGAACAGCCCGTCGTCATCGAAGACACTGACGTCCAGGGACTGCTGGAGGAGGCTGTGCACCGTCTCGCCTCTCAGGCCGAGCGCGGCGAAGTCACCCTCACGCTCGAGGACGCCACACTGGGTACGGCGCGCCTCGACGCCTCCCGCCTCGAGCGCGCCGTGATCAACCTCGTGCAGAACGCCATCAAGTTCACCCCCGCCGGCGGTCGAGTCACCGTCTCGGGCTCCCGCGGGCCGGGCATCCTCGAGATCGTCGTCAGCGACACCGGCGTGGGCATCGGCAGCGACGAGCTCCCCCGCATCTTCGAGCGCTTCTACAAGGCGGACCACTCTCGCGCCAGCGTCGGCAGCGGCCTCGGCCTCGCCCTCGTCAAGCACGCCGTCGAGGTCCAGGGCGGCACCGTCAGGGTCGAAAGCACCCCCGGCGAAGGCTCCACCTTCACCATCACGGTCCCCGTGTCCGACTCCGTCCCCGCAACCACCTGAACCGCCTCCTCCATCCCGATCATTAACCCGGCGTTTACGACGGTTAAACCGGCCTTAATAGCCGCTGCCTACCCTCGTCCCAGGTAAATCGACTTCTAGACGCCGCGGTTGCAACCCGCGGGCCTGCAGAGACGGGTGACAGGCATTCGCAAACTCCCGGGCATCCCGCGCAATTGGCGCTGAACGGACGGCACGCTATCGTCCGCCTTCCCACGCCCGGACCGAACGCCTCCCACCTGCGATATGCGAATCGAGGCCACACATGCTGAGAGACACCACCAGGACGGCTGAGCCCACCCGTCAGGCGATTCAAGACGAAATCGACGACCTCCTGCGCATGCAGGCAGAGGACGCCGGCGAGCTCCTCCTCGTGCGTCACGCCGAGCCCGCGCACACCGCTGGCCACGACCCCATGCTCTCCTGCACCGGGCTGCAGCAGGCGGAGCATCTCGCCGACCGCCTCCGAGCCATCTGGTTCGATGCGCTCTACTGCGCTCCGGAGCGCCGCGCCCTCCAGACCGCCCGCGTTATCGCCGGCACCTCCGGCCGCAATCCCTGCGTCCTCGATGCCCTCGCCGACATCGAGTTCGACGCCGCCCGCCTACCTGCCTCCGGCCCGCCCCTCGCCTACACCGAGCGCTTTGCCGAATCGCCGCGTTGGGACAGCCTGCCCGGCTTCGAGTGCGGCAAGCAGTTCCGCCGCCGCGCCATCCAGGCCATCGAGTGCATCCTCGCCGCCAACTCGGCCAGGCGCGTCATCGTCGTTACCCACGCCGCCGTGATCAACGCCTACCTCAGCATGCTCCTCAGCATCCCGGCCGATTTCTTCTTCGCGCCGGAGCACACGTCGCTATCGATCGTTCGCTGGCGGGACGGCCAGTACGCCCTTCGCTGTCTTAACGATTCATCACACTTATCGTCCGCGTTCGCCATCCCGGCCGAAGTCGAGCTTTTTACGCCGCGTTGACTGCCGTTAACAAGCCGTTAAAGCCGCCTTTCTAGCCTTGGGTTGTAAGTGAAGGAAAGAACACAGGGGAGGAATATGAAACTCAAGACTTCTATGCGTTTCGCCGCCTTGACTCTCCTCGGTGCCGCTATCATCGCCACGGCTGTTGCCTGTGGTGGTGACGACGACAACGGGGGAAGCACGGCGACGGCCACACCGACGAAGGCGGCGGCCACAGCCACCACGGCGTCGGGCAGCACTGGTGCTTCAACCGGTGCAACAGGTGCTACTGGCGCGACGGGCGCAACCGGCTCCACCGCCGACATCCCGGAGTGCGCACCGAACGGTGCTGACGCCCTCACCGGCGCCGGCGCCACGTTCCCGTTCCCGCTCTACTCGCAGTGGATCGACTCGTACGGTAAAGACTGCAACGTCGAGATCAACTACCAGTCCATCGGCTCCGGCGGTGGCATCAAGAACATCACTGCGAAGACCGTCGACTTCGGTGCCTCCGATGGCATCATGTCGGACGAGCAGGAAGCTGCGGCTAAAGCTGCCGGCGGTCCCATCCTCCACATCGCCATGACCAGTGGTTCCGAGGCCGTGGTGTTCAACCTCCCCGGCATCAAGAGCGGCGGCGTCAAGCTGGACGGCCCGACGCTGGCGAACATCTATCTGGGCAAGATCAAGAAGTGGAACGACACCGCCATCACCGCGATGAACCCCGGCGTCGACCTGCCTGACGCAGACATCGCCGTGGTCCACCGCTCTGACGGTTCCGGCACCTCCTTCATCTTCACCAACTACCTCTCGAAGGTCAGCGATGAATGGAAGAATGGCCCCGGCTACGCCACTTCGGTAGAATGGCCGACTGGTGTGGGTGCGCAAGGTAACGAAGGTGTGGCCGGTCAGGTGAACCAGATTCCTGGTGCCATCGGTTACGTGGAGCTGGCATACGCCATCCAGAACGACATTCCGTGGGTTCAGCTCAAGAACGAGGCGGGTAACTACCTGGAGCCCTCGATCGATGGGACGTCTGCGGCAGCCGCTGGAATCACCATTCCCGCCGACATGAAGATTCTCATCACAGACCAGCCCGGCAAGGACGCCTACCCGATTGCCGGCTTCACCTGGGTGCTCGCTTACGTGAACCAGGATGACGCCGCCAAGGGCGAGACCCTCGCGCACTACCTCTGGTGGGCCATCCACGATGGTCAGTCCTTCGCCAAGGACCTCGATTACGGCCCGCTGTCGGATGACGCGGTCAAAGCAGCCGAGGCGCAGATCATGAAGCTGATGTGCGATGGTTCTCCCTGCCTTGAGCAGTAACTAAGTAAGTGAGCCTGCTGTTATGAACTTCAGACTCGTTGCAAGTCGGACAGCAGCAGGAAGGGCCGGTTCCCTGGCAATAGGGGACTGGCTCTTCCGCGCGCTTGTCTACGGCGCCGGGTTTATCCTCGTCGCCAGCCTCGTCCTCATGGCCATTGAGCTCCTTGATGGCGCCTGGCTGTCGATGCGGACGTTTGGCCTGGACTTCCTCGTAAAGTCGCGCTGGGACCCGGTCCACGACACTTTCGGTGCTTTGCCCCTGATCTATGGCACCATCGCATCCTCGCTCATTGCGTTAATCATCGCCGTACCGATTAGCCTGGGTACGGCTGCCTTTCTTTCTGAGCTCGCGCCCCCGTGGTTGCGAACGCCGGCGTCTTATCTGGTAGAAATTATTGCTGCCATTCCCAGCGTCATCATCGGCCTCTGGGGCTTCTTCGTCCTCGTGCCCTTCATGAGTGGCCACGTGCAGCCGGCCCTGAGTGACACGCTGGGTTTCATCCCCCTGTTTGATGGCCCGCCCTTCGGCCTCGGCCTTCTCACCGCGGGCATCATCCTCGCCATCATGATCATCCCCATCATCACCGCGGTGACTCGAGACGTGATCATGGCGGTGCCCAACGGTCAGCGCGAGGCCATGTACGCCCTGGGCGCGACACGCTGGGAGGTCATTTCCACCGCTGTCATTCCTTACGCCCGTTCCGGCACCATCGGTGCCATCATCCTCGGCCTCGGCCGCGCCATGGGCGAAACCATGGCCGTGCTGATGGTCATCGGTAACGGATTCCAGATCTCCCCTTCCCTGTTCCAGCCATCCGCTACCATCTCCAGCGGCATCGCCAGCGAGTTCAACGAGGCGGCGACCGACCTCCACGTCAGCGCGTTGATCGAGGCCGCGATCGTTCTTATGGTGGTCTCGTTGATCGTCAACATTCTCGCGCGGGTTCTCGTCGGAACCCTGGTGCGCGTCCCCTCCACGGTGCGCGAATGAACCGCTCAGACACCTTCCGCGACTATCAAAGCAAGTTCCTCCTGACCCTCTGCGCCCTCTGTACCCTGGCGTGCATCCTCGTCCTCCTCTACATGGTGATCTACGTCTTCATCCAGGGCATCAGCTACGTCAACCTGGACTTCTTCACCAAGGACCCGGTGCCCCTGGGCAAGGAGGGTGGCGGCGCCAAGAACTCACTGATTGGCAGTGGCATCACCGTCGGGCTGGCTTCCCTTATCGGGCTACCCATCGGCATCCTGTGCGGCGTCCTCGTCAACGAATACGCCAACCCCCGCATCGGGGGCATCATTCGCTTCGCCGCGGACGTCCTCAGTGGCGTCCCGTCCATCGTGATTGGTATCTTTATCTATGAGTTGATTGTGGTTCGGCAGGGTCACTTCTCTGCCCTCTCCGGCAGCATCGCCCTGGCCGTGATCATGCTTCCCATCGTCGCCCGCGGAGCGGAGGAGATGCTGAAGCTCGTCCCCATCAGTCAACGAGAGGCAGCCCTGGCCCTGGGCCTTCCACGCTGGCGCACCGTCATCAACGTCGTGCTACCGGCGGCCCTCGGTGGCCTCGTCACCGCGTCGCTGCTCGCGGTGGCCCGTGCGGCGGGCGAGACGGCGCCCCTCTTCTTTACCGCGCTGGGTAACCGCTTCGACACAACCAACATCAACGAACCAATGAACACGCTGCCCTTGCTCATTTATCGCTACGCCATCAGTCCTTATGACACCTGGCAGCAGCAGGCATGGGCCGCAGCGTTCTTCTTGATCGTTATTGTCTTGATCATTAACGTCGCCGCTCGTATGCTCACGGGCCGGCTGAGAGGGAGTACTGCCCGATGATGGAGTCGAGGAAAGTGGCTGAGCTCGAACGTCAACAGAGAGAGAATACAAGCGAGCCGTTCGAGGTGAACGTCAGCGCCGATTGGCAGGAAGTGCCGAAGGAAATCGTTCGCCAGTCCTCGCCGCTGGAAGTCCAGAACCTCAGCGCCTGGTACGGCAAGAACCTCGCCATCCAGGACATCTCCATGAAGGTCGAAGCCAATCGCGTCACCGCCGTCATTGGCCCCTCCGGCTGCGGTAAGTCCACCTTCGTCCGCTGCCTCAACCGCATGCATGAGGTCACGCCCGGAGCCCGTGCTGAGGGTCATATCCTCTTCGATGGCCAGGATGTCCTCGCTTCCAAGGCCGATATCGTCCGTCTGCGCCGTCGCATTGGCATGGTGTTCCAGAAGCCCAACCCCTTCCCCACCATGTCGATCTTCGACAACGTCGCCGCCGGCCTGCGTCTAACGAAGCCCTTCACCCGCAAGAGCACCTTCGCCGACCAGGTCGAGTCCTGCCTTCGCAAAGCCGCCCTCTGGGACGAGGTGAAGGACAAGCTCGATGCTCCCGCCACAAACCTCTCCGGCGGCCAGCAGCAGCGCCTCTGCATCGCCCGTGCCCTCGCCGTCGAGCCGGAAGTCATCCTCATGGACGAGCCCTGCAGCGCCCTCGACCCCATCGCCACCCTCCGCATCGAGGAGCTAATGCGGGAGCTGGTCACCCAGTACACCATGGTCATCGTCACCCACAACATGCAGCAGGCAGCCCGCGTCTCCGACTCCACTGCCTTCTTCATGATCGAGACGGAGACCCACGATCCCTATGGCGTGCTGGTGGAATACGGCTCCACCCGGGACATCTTCACCAACCCCAGGGACAAGCGCACCGAAGATTACATAACTGGCCGATTCGGCTAGGCAAGGTTACAGTCACATGTCTGGTGATGGCACCGCCGGATTGGGTGCAGGGACTGCGCCTACCCAATCCACACGCTTTGGCTTACGCTCTGAGCCACGATTCGAAAGAGGAA
Source organism: uncultured Chloroflexia bacterium (assembly GCA_963731765.1). Lineage (GTDB taxonomy): Bacteria > Chloroflexota > Dehalococcoidia > DSTF01 > WHTK01 > WHTK01. The sequence goes on along the minus strand of CAVSWS010000008.1, from coordinate 27,726 downwards.
GCCGAAATGACTACACGCAGCACCTTTGAACGGCAACTCCGCGAGATCGAAGAAGACATGCTCGTAATCGCCGGCATGGTGGAGCGCGCTATCGAGCGGTCCATCACATCGCTGCGCAACCGGGACGTCGAGCTTGCCCGCCTCATCATCGTCGAGGACATGGAGATCAACCGGCGCCGCTACGAGACGGAAGAAAAGTGCATCGACGTCCTCGCGACCCAGCAGCCCATCGCGCGCGACCTCCGAACCATCGTGGCCATCCTCCACATCATCACCGACCTCGAGCGCATGGGTGACCACGCGGAAGGCATCGCCAAGGTCTCCATCATGCTGGCCGACGACGTGCCGCTGAAGCCCTACATCGATATCCCGCGCATGGCCGAAAAAGCCATCGCCATGCTCCGCAAAGCCATCGAGGCCTTCAAGCACCGCAACGTCGAGCTCGCCCGCTTCACCTGCGACGACGACGATGAGGTCGATGCCCTCTACGACCAGGTCTACCGCGAGCTCCTCGTCTACATGCTCAACGACCCCAAGACCATCGAGCGAGCCACCCACGTCACCTGGATCGCCCACAACCTCGAGCGCATAGCAGACCGCGTCACCAACATCTGCGAGCGCGTCGTCTACATGGTGGACGGCACCATCGAAGAGCTGAACGTCTCGAAGTACTAAGAACCCCAGACCAGGCACCACGCTCCCCTGGCATCCCACCGTAGCCAAGGCCTTCCAGCCTCGGCCGCCACCGGGAGACGAGGCCTGGAACGCACACCTGACGGGCGAAGCCCACTCGGGGACTGTACCCCAAACGCTGATTCAGAGTAGGCGGAGCAGCGCGCTAGCGATGCGCAGCCGCCTGCCCCTGCCCTTGCGACACGACGCACCACACCCCTGTCATTGCGAGGCCCGACGCAAGGAGTGGCCGTGGCAATCTCACGCCCCTGTACGGCCTCTACATGCGCAAATGAACAGCCCGGACAGCGCCACGAAGGCCGGTGATAGTCGCGCCCCAACTCACCAGCGTGCGCATGTCAGTCAGTACTCAGGACGTGAGACTGCTTCGCTCCGCTCGCAATGACCATGGTGAGAGCTCTCGTTCCAAGACAGCCAGTCCGGCGAAGACATTGAAGAGGGGTAGCGGGGGCGCAGCCCATGCGCGGGGGGCCATGGGGGGTGTCCCCCCAACACCCTGTTTCAAGGAGGCGGAGCAGCGCGCTAGCGATGCGCAGCCGCCTCCCCTCCCTGGCGTCACGACGGCACCACACCCCTGTCATTGCGAGGCCCGACGCAAGGAGTGGCCGTGGCAATCCCACGCCCGTAGTACGCGCGCCTCTTCCGCAAATCGTCCCGCTATCAGCCCTGACGCTGCGCCCTCTCCGTCCCATTCCGCCCCGTTCTCGCCCTCAACCCGCCTCGAACCGCCACCGAATCCGTCCGACGCACGACCTGATGCGGTGCTGCACTTGCCGCGTTCGCGTCGCGGATCTGTTCCGTTTCGAGTCTGACCCAACCCTGGAAACAGCCATCCTCGTTGTAGAATCGAATTCGGCCTCGCTTGAGGCTAACCTCTTTCAAATTCCTGGTGGTGATCAATGCCTGACGAAGCGCTGCACAAAGGACTCCGAAACGTCTACCTCGACGAGACGGAGGCCAGTTTCATCGACGGTGAGAAGGGCATCCTGCTCTATCGTGGCTACTCCATCCACGACCTCGCCGAAAAGTGCAGCTTCGAAGAAGTCACCTACCTCATGCTCTACGGCAAGCTCCCCAACCGCGCGGAGCTCAGCGCCTTCGACCAGCGACTGCGCAGCCAGCGCGGCCTCCCGGACCCCGTCATCGAGACCATCCGCATCGTTGCGAAGAGCCACCCCATGGACGTGCTGCGTACCGCCGTCTCCGCTCTCGCCGCCTTCGATCCCGATGTCGCCGACGAGTCCCCCGCAGCCGTCCTGCGTAAATCGGAACGCCTCACCGTCCAGGTCCCGACCATCGTCACAGCCCACCACCGCATCCGCAACGGCCAGGCCCCCGTCCCCCCGCGCGACGACCTCGACCACGCCGCTAACTTCGTCTGGATGCTCACCGGCGAGGAGCCTCCCGAAGAAGCCACCTCCGCCATGAACCTGGACTTCATCCTCCATTGCGAGCACGGCGCCAACGCCTCGTCCTTCGCCGCCCGCGTCACCGCCTCGACCCTCTCGGACCTCCACTCGGACATCGCGAGCGCCATAGGCACCCTCAAAGGCCCCCTGCACGGCGGCGCCGCCGAGTCTGTCATGAAGATGGCGCTCGAGATCGGCGAGCCGGAACGCGCCGGTGAGTACGTCCGAGAGCGCCAGCGCCACCGCGAGAGCCGCATCATGGGATTCGGTCACCGCGTCTACAAGGTCGAAGACCCGCGCGCCCGCCACATGCGAGCCCGCTCCAAGGCCCTCAGCCAGCGCATGGGCCAGGCCAAGTGGTACGACATCCTCGAAGCCGTAGTGCAGGAGATGTCGCGATACCAGCGACACGGCATCCACGTAAACGTCGACTTCTACGCCGGTTCCGTCTACTACCTCCTCGGCATCCCGGAGGACCTCTTCGTTCCGATCTTCGCCATCGGCCGCGTCCCCGGCTGGTGCGCCTCCGTCATCGAGCAGCTGCACAACAACCTCCTCATCCGCCCCCTCCTCCGCTACGAAGGCCCCCACGACCTCAAGTACGTCCCAATCGACCAGCGCTAGGGATGGCGCCGGCTGGTCGACCCCGACGCAGTCGTGCAGGCCTCGAGACAGCCCTGGCCAGCGCCTCTTCCGACTCTCAATTGGCGGAAGCTCACTTCGAGCTGGCCCTGTTTCACGACAACAACAACCGAGAGGCCGAAGCCATCCCGCACTATCAGGCCGCACTGGCTAATGGCATCGCCGGCGAGAAGCGCGCCGAGTGCCTCGCCTGGCTGGCGAGCAGTCTCTACAAGACCTACCGCCTAGAAGAAGCCCTCGACGTCCTCCAGCAAGCACGTGCCGCTACTGCCAGCCCGGAGCTATCGAGGTTCCTGTCCGGCCTGGAGCGCCGGATCCGGATAAGGAGAAAGCTATGACTGTCGGGGCGGTGCCTCACAGATCGAGGAATGGGTTTACGACCTCGACCCCGTCAATCACCTGACCGTGATTCATGTCTTCACTGAGCACTCGCTGGCACCCCGAGATGGATGCGGCCCTGATGATTAGCGCATCCCAGTAAGCGATAGACCCTCGGCCGCAAAGTTCGATGGCTTGTTGCACCAGGGTTGTGTCGATAGACACAAGGAAGAAGCGGCTGAATTCGTGGACCGCTGTGCGAGCTTCCGCTGTCGAAAGGGGCGAAGGCAGCTTCCTCGTTGTAGTCCAGTAAAACTCACCAAGCACCTGAGCGCTCAGAACGATTGATCCTGCCAATTCGACAAGGAGCTCAGATGCCCGTTGACGCTTTGCCGCGTTGCGATGGTCGAAGGCATAAACAAGGACGTTTGTGTCGAAGAAGACTCTACTGTGAGCCGAAGCGTCCAAGCCGGTCCTCGTAGATGTCCTCTCGTTTCCAGGTACGCCCCTCAGGTCCGCTCGATGCCTTGCTTTGCTTCGCCAACTTTAGGATTTCCCGGACGGCTTCCTCCTGCTCGTCCTGTCCCGCGTAGGACGCGAGGAACTCCCGCACGACAGCATTCACGGAAGTGTGCTGCTCAATGGCGCGGATTCGAGCCCGCCGCAGCACGCCCTCATCGATAGTCAGGGTGATGTTCGCCATGCCTCCATATTACACGGATCCTGTGTAGCACGGGTCTCGTGCTACCGTTTCTGCCAATTCCCAACGCCCTCGGGCTAGCATCCCTCCGAACGAGGTGCTTAACTTCGTAAGCGTCTGGAGAGACGCTGTCATGAAGGAGGACGCCGATGCCATTCGAGATTATTAACAAGCCGGACGTTACCCAGCTCGCCGTCACGCCCAACATTACCGATTACGAGGCGCAGCGCGCGGCCTTCTCCTGGGACGCGCTCTCGAGAGAGCTGGATGGGCTGCCCGGCGGCGGACTCAACATCGGCTACGAGGCCCTGGACCGGCACCTCAAGACCGCGCGGCGCACGAAGCCGGCGATGCTCTGGGAGGGCAAGAACGGCGAGCAGGAGACCTACACCTTCGAGGACCTCGCCAGGCTGTCGAACCAGTGGGTGAACGTCCTGCGCTCGCTTGGTGTGCAGAAGGGCGACCGCGTCTTCGTCTTCCTCGATCGCATCCCGGAGCTCTACGCCGCCGTCTTCGGCACCCTTAAGGCTGGATGTGTCATCGGTCCCCTCTTCTCCGCCTTCGGGCCGGACGCCGTTAAGGACCGCCTCGAGAACTCCGGTGCCAGTGTCCTTCTTACGAGCCCCGACCTGTGGCGCAAGATCGCCCACATTCGCTCCGAGTTGCCCGCGCTGAAGCACGTGATCCACGTACAGCACAACGCTCGCACCGAGGCCAGCGAAGGCATCCTCTCCTACAACGACCTCATGGAAGCCGCGTCCGACCAGGCTGAGATCGAGCCGACGGGCCTCGAAGACCGCGCGATCATGCATTACACGTCCGGCACCACCGGCAAGCCCAAGGGCGCCGTGCACGTTCACAACGCCGTCTGGGGCCACTACGCCACCGGCAAGTACGTGCTCGACTTCCACGACGAAGACATTTACTGGTGTACCGCGGACCCGGGCTGGGTCACCGGCACCTCCTACGGCATGTTCGCCCCGTTCACCAACGGTGTGACTTCTGTTATCTACGAAGGCGGCTTCTCCCCCACCAAGTGGTACGAGATCATCCAGCGCTACAAAGTGACGGTCTGGTACACGGCTCCGACGGCGATTCGCCTTCTCATGAAGGCCGGCGACGCCATCCCGAAGCGCTTCGATCTCTCCAGCCTCCGCCACACTGCCTCCGTCGGTGAGCCGCTCAACCCAGAGGCCGTGGTCTGGGGTAAAGAAGTCCTCGGCCTCGCTTTCCACGACAACTGGTGGCAAACCGAGACCGGCTCGATCATGATCGCGAACTTCGCCTGCCTGCCCGTGAAACCCGGCTCCATGGGACGCCCGATGCTCGGTATCACGCCTGGCATCATCGACGCCGACGGCAACGAAGTCCCTCCGGGCGTAGAAGGCGATCTCGCGCTCAAGACGCCCTGGCCTTCCATGTTCCGCACCTACTGGGAGCAGGAAGAGCGCTACAACAACTGCTTCCGGGGCGAGTGGTACGTCTCCGGCGACCGCGCCAAGCGCGACAACGAGGGCTACTTCTGGTTCATCGGCCGCGCCGACGACGTTATCAACACGGCCGGCCACCTCGTCGGCCCCTTCGAGGTCGAAAGCGCCCTCATCGAGCACCCGGCCGTCGCCGAAGCAGGCGTCATCGGCAAGCCCGACCCCGTGGCGATGGAAATCGTCAAGGCCTTCGTGTCCCTGAAGGATGGCTACGAGCCGACGGACCAGCTGCGCCGAGAGCTCATCGGCTTCTCCCGCGACAAGCTAGGCTCCGGTGTCGCCCCGCGCGAGATCGACTTCATTGACTCCCTGCCCAAGACGCGCTCCGGCAAGATCATGCGCCGTCTCCTGAAAGCCCGCGAGCTAGGCCTCCCCGAAGGCGACATCAGCACCCTGGAGGACGATTAGTAGGGCTCAGGGGAGCAGCCTTGTGATGGAGTTTGAATGGGATCCGGCGAAGGCACGAACCAACGAACGTCTTCATAACGTGAGCTTCGAGGAGGCAGCTACCGTATTAGGCGATCCTCTCTCCTTAACCATTGAGGATCCTGAACACTCTATAGATGAAGAACGGTTCATTACTCTCGGGCAGTCCGTGCATGGGAGTCTGCTGGTCGTGGTACATTCGGAACGAGACGAGCGCATTCGTTTGATTAGCGCTCGAATTGCAACAAGTCGGGAGCGGGTGACCTATGAAGAAACACCCTGATGATATGCGGGAAGAATACGATTTCGGTTCAGGGGTGCGTGGTAAATACGCCGCACGTTTCCAGCAAAAATGCAACGTCGTTGTACTGGATCCGGATGTTGCCGATGTCTTCACGGATTCGAAGTCTGTGAATGACGCTTTGCGTGCGCTTACTCACATTATCAAGGAGCGTTCCCAGGCATCTCAGTAGTGCTTTGGCATGCTCGGGCGCTACTGGAGATCCCGAAAGGCAGTACCTCGCTTCCCAAGCCACCAAAGCGCCACGCAACAGAAAAGCGCCGGCTTGCGGCGCTTTGAGTGTGAATTGGCTCCCCGGGCTGGACTCGAACCAACGACATGGTGATTAACAGTCACCCGCTCTACCAACTGAGCTACCGGGGAATGTCTGCTGATTCTACCGAACCTTCAGGGTTCTGCTCAAGCTGCAGACTCGCCTTGGTGTCTTAGCCGCCTGGCGAAAGGCTAATGCTGGCCGTTGAGACCTCCGTCACCCGCAGTGCGGTGCGAATATCCTCGTGTCGCTCCGGTGCTGCGATGATCAGGACCCAGTCGTTTGCCTGCAGCTTCGTGGGTCCGCGCGGGATGATCGCCTCGCCGCGCCGGATCACCGATGCCACCAGGCAGTCATCCGGCAGGTCCAGCTGGCTTAGTGCCTTGCCTGCCAGCGTTGAACCAGGCTCAACGGTCAGTCCCAGCACCCGTTGTCCGTACGCCTCGATGCCCGACAAGTTTGAGAGACGCTGGTTATCTGCCGCCGAGTACGCCTGCTGCGCGTAAGCTGCGAACACGTTGCTGCGGTCCAGCATCCCCAGCAGTTGCCCCGAGTCAGCTCGGCTTACGACGGGTAGCTGCCGAAGCGAGTTCAGGCTCATGCGCCGCACCGCCTCGTCCAGGCTCTCGTCCGGGTAGGCAATAACCGGGTTTTGCGTCGCGATGTCGAGCGCGCTGATGGCATCAAGGTCGATGTTGTTCTCCAGCGCATGCGTGAAGTCGGTGGCCGTGGCGATTGCCTTGATGTGGCCTGACTCGTCCAGCAATATCACTGCCGTCTGACGCGACCCGTTGGTGCCAAACGCCTCCATCAATGCCTGTGCCGGCGCCGTGGCTGGGAGCGTCGGCGTTCCTACACGCATGGCCGTCCCCACCGGCACCGCGGCCAGCACGGGACTCTGGCGTGACTCCGATAGGAAGATGCCGCGCCGGCGCAGCTTCAGGGAATAGATGCTGTCCTTCATCATCGCCCGCGAAAGCGCTGTCGCCGTCACCACCGCCACCATCAGCGGCAGGATGATCGAGTAGTCGCGTGTGAGCTCGAACAGGATGAGGATTGCCGTCATCGGCGCTCTGGCGCCACCAGAGAACACAGCGGCCATGCCGACGGTCGCGTAAGCGCCGGAGGGCGCGATACCAGGAAAGACTGAATTGGCCACCTCACCGAACGCACCGCCGAGCATTGCCCCAATGAACAGCGCCGGTGCAAAGACGCCTCCGGAGCCTCCGGAACCAACGGTGAGCGACGTCGCAACGATCTTGAGGACGGCCAGCACGGCGAGAGACCCAAGGGCGAGCTCGCCGATGAGCGCGGACGGGACCGCGAACTGTCCCGGGCCGGTGCCGTAGCCGGTTCCCAGTAGCTCTATATACCAGAGGCCCATGACGCCGACGCAAAGACCACCGACGGCTGGCTTCGTCCACTCTGGTATTCCACCAAAGGCATCGAAACGGTCCTCCGTCCAGTAAAGGGTCCGTACGAAGGCCACGGAAGCGAAGGCCGCAAGCACACCGAGGAGGAGGTAGAGCGGGTACTCTCCCACGGATTCGACCTCATAGGCTGGTACAAGGAAGGCCGGGTCATTGCCGAAGTAGGCATGGCCAACGGCGGCGGCAACAACGGAGCTGAGAACCACGAGGGCAAAATTGCGCACGTTGAAGTGCCGCAAGATCACCTCCAGCGCAAAGAAGACGCCGGCAATAGGGGCGTTGAAGGTTGCAGAGATGCCTCCGGCGGCACCGGCTGCGACGAGAACACGTACGTTTTCGTCGGATAGCTTGAATACCTGCCCCACGGTCGACGCAAGGGCCGACGCGACCTGGACGATCGGGCCCTCACGGCCGACGGAACCGCCCGTGCTGATCGTGACAGCGGATGCAAACGCCACAACTGCGGAGACACGGGGCCGTATGCGGCCGCCTCGCGTCTCTATGGCAAGCATCACTTCCGGTACGCCGTGCCCTTTGGCTTCGCGGGCCAGAAAAAAGATAACCGGCCCTACGATCAGTCCGCCGATCGCGGGAATGATGATGGCAGGGACGCTCCCCACTTCGCCGATAGCGCCTGTACCCCAGTCGTAAAACACGACGTCGAAGGCTGAGATCAGCTCGCGAAAGACGATGGCCGCAGCGCCTGACAAGAGGCCAACGAAGACCGCCAGAAGGTAGTGGGCTATTTCTGTCGAGTCGAAGCTGGGCCCGAGCGCACGGGAAGAGTACTTCTGCAGCGCCGTTCGAGCACGGTGCAGATAGCCAGCCGGAAAGGAAGATTGCAACTGAATGACCCCGTGTCTTCTGACGGCATGCCTGCACGCACGATTGCTTTGCAAGCCGTGGTCAGCCAGCGGGCGAACCAGCCGCAGCCCGCATCTCTCACTCGATGAGAGTCGTCGATGGGGCAGAACCTCAGGATTTCGATCTCACTAAGGACCTGCCGCTTAACACAGCCCTGTATTCAGCTTGCATTCAGCTAGGGCTAAGCAAATCCTAAGGTTAGGTGCCACAGATTGCAAACGGCCTGGCCTGTGCGGCTGACATCTCAGGGTTTGCGCAGGGAGGACTGGCTGCCGGGCCAGGATTCGAACCTGGACAAGGAGATCCAAAGTCTCCGGTGCTACCGTTACACTACCCGGCAATCCGTTGCCCAGATTATCACGCACACACATCTCGTCGCTCCCGTGACGGAGCCTTCCGGACCCGTATTGGCCTCCTGCCATCGCACCATTGCGCCTCGTCATGGCGAGCAAAGGTGAAGCAATCTCGCATCGTGCCCTGAGCCCCATACTGCGTCGTGGTGCTCCTGACCACCTGACGTCGCTTCGTCTGTTCCCCCACCCTCGATGCGCTGTAATCTCCCCCTATGACTACCTACGCTGACGTCGTCGCGGCGACCCTCAAGGACGCCGGCATCGAGTACATCTTTGGCGTGCCCGGCTCCCTGAGCTCAGTCGAGCTCATTCAGGCCGCCGGCAAGCAAGGTCTTCGCTACATCCTCTGCAGCAACGAGTCGTCAGCTGCTGCCATGGCAGGCGTCTACGGCGTCATGAAGAATCGACCCGGCGTCGTCTCGACCGGCGTCGGCCCCGGCGCGGCAGCTGCCGTGCACGGCGCCGTCCACCTCCAGCTCGAGCGCGCCCCGGTGCTTCTCCTCACGGACCGCTTCACCGATGCCGAGTACCTCCGTCTTCCCCGTCAGCGCGTCGACCAGCCCGCCATGTTCGGGCCCGTCACCAAAGGCAGCTTCACGCTGAGCACGATCGACACCGCGAAGACCCTTCAGCGCGCCATCGACCTCTCCCTCGCCGGCCGACAGGGCCCCGTACACGTCGACCTCCCTTACGACCTCATGCAGGCCGAAGCCTCCGATGCCGACATGCCTCAGACCTCGAACAGCCAGCGCTACTTGGACGGCATGACGGCCGGTAACTCCGAAGCAGATACCCGTCATGCCCCGGGATTCATCCCGGGGTTCACCCCCAATGCCACGCCCGGCCTCCAGGCTCTCGCCGCCGCCATCGAAGGCGCGACCCGGCCTGCCATCGTCGCCGGCTTCCAGATGGCACGACAGGGTCCCGGCGCCGAAGCGGCCTTCCTCGAGTTCGCCGAGAAGCTCAACGTCCCCGTGTTCAACTCGCTCGCCGCCAAAGGCACCTTCCCGGAGGACCATCCCATGGCGGGTGGCACCTTCCGCGGCGTGCCCAGCGAGCGCGCCATCCTCGATAACGCCGACCTCCTCGTCATGGTCGGCCTCGACCCCATCGAGATCTTTACGTCGGCATGGCCCTACACAGCGCCGGTCGTCACCCTCGATACCGTCCCTGTTACCGAAGGCCCTTACCGGCCTGCCATCGAAGTCATCGCCGACCTCGAGCACGGCCTGCGTAGCCTGACGCAGCTCATAACGACACACTCAGGCTGGAACCGCGAGGATCTCGACGCCTATCGCACGCAGCGAGACGCCGCTCTGCACAAGGCTGGCGAGGGACTCATGCCCGGCGCCGTGATCCGTCTCACCCGCGAGCGCCTGCCGGACAACGGCATCATCACGGTCGATGCCGGCCAGCACAAAGTCGTGACCTCGGACCTATGGGAGACCCGCCGGCCGCGAGGCTTCCACACCTCCAGCGGCCTTGGCTCCATGGCCGTCTCGCTGCCGGCTGCGCTCGCCGCCAAGTTGTGCGAACCCGATGCGCCCGTGGTCTGCTTTACGGGCGATGGTGGCCTGCTTATGCGCCTCGGCGACCTCGAGACCGCCGTGCGCGAGAACATCCCGGTCGTCGTCGTCGTGTTCAACGACCGCGCCCTCAACATGATCAAGCTGCAGCAAGACCGGCGTGGCTTCACCCGCAACGGCACAGCCTTTTCGCCCGACACGGACTTCGCTGCCATCGCCCGCGGCTTCAACATCGAAGCCATCCGCGTCCACGACGAGGCCGCTCTGGATACCGCCCTGCAGCAGGCTATCGCCTCGAACCGCCCCTGGCTCATCGAAGCCATGGTCAACCCGGAGGGCTACGTCTAGAAGCCCTGTGTCAGGTGGGGACAACCGATACACATATTGCGATTCTCGCGTCGCCCTCGCCGGAGCCCTGATTCCTGCCGAAACTCACAGCGTGAGCAGTAAGAGTCTGCCCCTACAGCGTCTCACTCCCGCCTTCTTCCTCGCGGTTCTCGCCTATCCCGCCGTGTTCTTCCTGGCCGGCATCAGCCCGGACGCCCGCGTTGCCCTCAGTGACTACGTCGGCACGGGCGCGGCAATATTCGCGGCCGGAGCATCGACCGTCGCCGGCATGCGCCGCACACCATACAGCGCCGGCTGGCGGTGGATCGCAGTCGGTCTCTGGCTCTGGGTTCTCGGCGAGGTCAGCTGGACCTGGATCGAACTCGCCCAGGACTCGCCGCCCTTCCCCTCCATCGCGGATGCCTTCTACGTGCCCGCCTACCTCGCCCTTCTCAACGGTATTCTGAAGCTCTCCCAGGTCGCCACCGTGTGGGCTCGAGCCCGGGCCGTCATGGACGCGCTACTCTTCGCCGCTGCCGCCGCCGTTCCTCTCTGGCGCCACGTCCTCCTGCCCATCTTCCAGTCCCCCGCCGCAGACGTCGCCCAGCAGACGCTGTCGCTCTACTATCCCGTTGCCGACATCATTCTGCTCATCGCGCTCGGTCTTCTCATGGCGCGACAGTTCCCTTCCCATCGCGTCTCGCTTTACATCCTGGCGGCCGGCCTGGGAGCCATGCTGGCTGCCGATGCAGGGTTCGCCATCGTCTCCCAATCGGACACCTACCAGGCCGGCTCTATCGTTGACTTCCTCTGGTATCTCGGCCTGCTCACCCTGGGCGTTGCTGCTGTCGCCGAGGCGGGTGCCGAAGCCCGGGAGCGTCAGCCGCCCAACCTCAGCGTCTGGCAGAACCTGCTGCCTGTCGTGACGCTCGTCCCCATGGCCGTCTGGTTCGTCTACGTCGCGAACACCGGCCAGCTTGACGATGGCGTCACCGCCTTACTCATCGGCATCTACGCCTTCGGGCTCGCCGCGCGCCAGATCGTGGCGGTGCTTGACTTCCGCGCCGTCCACAACGACCTCGAAGCGACCCATGCCCAGCTATCTCGGCTCTACGAGGATCTTCAGGTCGCCCTCGAAGCCGAATCCGCCCTCGCCCGTCGCGATTCGCTTAGCGGCCTGCTCAACCGCCAGGGCATCATCGACGATCTCGACGCCCTGATTGCCAACGGCCAGCCGTTCGCTTTGTTCATGTCTGACCTCGATGGCCTCAAGACCATTAACGACCTGCGAGGCCACCTCGCCGGCGATAGCGTCATCAAGCGCTTCTCTGCACTGGCGTCCGAACTCCCGGCCACCACCGTCGGGCGCTTCGGCGGTGACGAGTTTGTCCTCGTCACCACCCAGCCCCACTTCGAAGCCCTGGAGCGCGGCCTGTCATTGGTTCGCAGTCGATTCGAGCAGGACGTGGCCGGCCAGCTCGAAGCAGATTGCTCCATTAGTTTCGGGGTCGCTCGCTACCCGGTGGACGCCGACAACGTTGCCGACCTCCTCAGCATCGCCGATGCCCGCATGTACGAGGAGAAGCGCCGGCGTCGCATCGCTCGACTTCACCCGCCACCGTCCGTCGAGCCCGACAAACGGCTCCGTCTCGTCCCAGCCGATTCTGAGTCCAACACATCCTCCGAGCCGCCCGCCGGCTCTTCCTTGCATCCGGCCGCCTGATCAATCTCCGTCAGAGCTCGTCGATTCACGTAACAGAGGGTTCTCGCCTCTAGCGCTCTCTTTCGACGGAAAAGGCTGGTGAGGGCGAGTTCTGTTCGCCATTGCCCCTCTCTCGCCACTCAATCGAACGCCTGCTTTCGCTTAGAATCAGCCGAGTTCAGAAAGCGAGGAGTTAGCTACATGTACGATCTCTCCGGCAAGGTTGCGCTGGTTACCGGCGCGGGTGGGCGCCGTGGTATGGGACGGGCGATCGCGACGCGGCTTGCGCGTGAGGGCGCCGACGTTGTCGTCACCGACATCATGAAGCCGCCGCACCCCGACGACGCCGAGCACGACTGGCACGGCATCGATAGCGTCGTTGCCGAGATCGAGGCGATGGGACGGCGCGCGATCGGCCTCTACTCCGACATCACGGACGTGTCGCAGGTGCAGGAGATGGTCGAACGCGCGGTAAACAACCTCGGCAAGATCGATATTTTCGTGGCCAACGCCGGCTCCGAGCCTGGCGGTGACCGCCGCCTACTCGTCGATGTCGAAGAGGACGCCTTCGACCTCGTGCAGCGAGTCAACGTGAAGGGGACCTTCCTCTGCCTGAGAGAGGTTGGCCGCCACATGGTCGCCCGCGGCGGCCCCGGTAAGATCGTCACGATCTCGAGTCGCGCCGGCAAGCAGGGCACGGCTCGCTACGCCACCTACTGCGCCTCGAAGTTCGCCATCATCGGCCTCACCGAGGCCTTCGCGCTGGAGATGGCGCCGTACAAGGTGAACGTCAACGCTATCTGCCCCGGCCTCGTCGACACCGAGCGCGTCTACCACATCGCCGACGCCCTTCGGCCCGAAGACGTCAGCGCCGACGAGTACCGCAAGCAAATGCTGGAGGAGCGCGCCCGCGTTATTCCCCTCGGCCGCGCAGCCATCGCCGAAGACATCGCCAACACCGCCGCCTTTCTCGCCTCAGACCAGTCCGACTACCTCACCGGCCTCTCGATCAGCGTCTCCGGCGGCAACGGCATGACCTAGTTAGTACACCGCCCGTTTCACACACAAAGTTCGGCGAGGCTAGAAAGCCTCGCCGTCTTCTTGTCCCCGGCTTACGTAGCCCTGGGCACGATCTCAAAGCCGGGCCTCCGCGTCGTACGCCGAAGAGTGGCGCGGGTGCAGTTCTACCGGCCCAACTGCCGCAGATACAGCATCAACGTGGCGATCGACTTCGCATCGGTGATCTCGCCCGCATCGAGACGCGCGTACGTTTCTTCGAGGCTCAGCGGCAGCACTTCGATGTCCTCGTCTTCGTCGCCGTCCGCGAAGTCCTCGCTCAGGTCGGTTGCCAGGTAGGCGTACAGGTACTCGGAGCAAAACCCCGGCGCGCTGTAGAAGCCACCGAGCTCCTTCCACGTCTCCGCCGCGAACCCGACCTCCTCGATGATCTCCCGCCGCGCCGTTTCCGCGGGCGACTCGCCTTCCTCCAGCGTCCCGGCCGGCAGTTCCAGCAGCGTCTTCCCCGCCGCGTACCGGTACTGCGTAATCCACAGGATGCGCCCCTGCTCATCGATAGGCATGATCACGACCGCGCCCGGATGTGCCACCACGTCGCGCTTGAACACCCGCCCCGGCTCCATCTCGACCTCGTCGACGCGCACATCGATAACGCGCCCCTTGTAGATCGGCGTGGACGAGACCACCCGGGGAAAGCCCTCTTGCTGCGAACTCATACTCTCGAACCTGCCTGGCGCTAGAACTCGAACCGCTGAGCCCCAGTCTACAGTCGCAGAGCGATGTTCCCGCTTCTGCTGCGAGCGCAAGACTCTCGATTACACCCGTTGATTTCCCTCGCCCATTTTGGCGAGCCGGTTATGGTGACGGACTGCAGCGCTCCAACTCGTATCGTGCTATCAACAGGGCACAACCGACGCAAGCTGCAGGATTCATCCTGCAGTGTCTTCCGCGAACTCAGCAGTTGTCCCCAACTGCCGTTCGTCCTGAGCCTGTCGAAGGACGCGAAACGCCTGATGGCGCCACGAATCGGAGAGCTGCTACAGCTCCTTCACGAGCGCAATCTCATTGCAGCTCGGGAACTTCGGGCAGCGATAGCACTCGTTCCACACCTTGCGTGGCAGCGTCATCACGTCGGCCTGCACGAATCCGAGTCGCTCGAAGAACGTTGGTCGATATGTCAGCGCGAACACCCGCTCCAGGCCGATTTCCCGTGCCTCGTCCATCGCCTTCTCCACCAGCAGCGACCCGAGGCCCTTCGTCTGCACTTCCTCTGGCACTGCCAGCGACTTCACCTCGGCCAGGTCGGACCACACGATGTGCAGCGCCACGCAGCCCATCAGCTCCTCTTCCGGCCGCACGACAAAGAAGTCGCGCAGGTTCTCGAAAACCTCACCCATCGTGCGCGGCAGCATCTCGCCGCGCTGGGCGTACAGGTTGATCAAGTCGTGGATCGCTTGCGCGTCGTGGATCTCCGCCTTGCGCGCGACAATCTGTTCGGACATCAGGCTACGAATGTAAAGCGCTAACGGCGAGAACTCAACCTGCCAGAACGGCGAGTGCCCTGGCGCTGCGAGGAGTGGTCGGGAGCCTACTCCCCCGCGCCGCCGTCCGGACTGACGTAGCTGCCGCGTTTCAACCCTGCAGCGTCGGAGCGTATCGCTCGCTGTCGTGCTGAGTCCCTTGCCTGATGCCCCTAATCGGCCGGTGGCAGGGGCCGCGCGTTGCCGCCAGGCCGGTGCCAGCCCAGTTGCGCCGCCATGCGCACGTAAAACTCCGTGCGCGGCTTGAAGCGCAGGAAGCGCGCCTTGTGCGGGCTCGCCTGCAGCATTACCGAATCGCCTTCGTGCAGCTCGTAATCCGCGGAGCCGTCGATGCTCAGGACGGCGTGCTGGTTCGGTTCCAGCGTCACGCGCACCGTATCTCCGCCCGGCACGAGCACGGCGTGCTGGGCCGAGAGGTGCGGTGCCACCGGTACAACGACGAGGTCCCTCGACTCCGGGTACAGGATTGGCCCGCCCACGGACAACGCATACGCTGTGCTCCCCGTCGCGCTCGAGACGATGACGCCGTCGCAGCGATAGTCGGCAATTCGCGTCCCCTCGACGTCCACGGCGAGCTGGATCGCGCGACTCAGGGTCGCCCGTCCGATCACCGCCTCGTTCAGCCCGTGGAACTCGGCTTTTGTGTCTCGCACGGTCGCCTGCAGCATGCACCGCTCTTCGATGTGTCCGTTGCCGCTCAGGATCTCGTCGACATGGTCCAGCACATGCTTGCCCTCGAACTCCGTCAGGAAGCCGAGGCGCCCCAGGTTCACGCCCAGGATCGGGATGCCGTGGTTCACGGCCCGGTGATTATGGCGTAGCACGCTGCCGTCGCCGCCGAGACAGATCAGGAGGTCGGAGCCGTTCAGCGCGCCGGTGACGTCGGTCTCATCGTCCAGCAAGGCCTCGACGCCGCGCGCTTTGATCGCGGCGACGAGGTCCGAGGCGAGCGTATGCGCCCCGGCGTGATGCGGGTTGAACGTGACGGCGACCTTGGTGGGCTTCGTCCACGCCGGCGCCGTCATGAGCAGAGCCTGCGGATCGTCGCTTCCAGTTCGTCGAAGCAGCTGATTACCGGCTCGGCATCTGGTATCGCATCTCCGAAGGCGATGAAGTGCGCCCCGGCCGCCTGCGCACATGCCATGTCCGATGCCGCATCGCCGACATACACCGCGGCGCTTGGCTCGACGCCAAGGCGCTCGCAGGCCACCAGCAACGGCTCGGCATGCGGCTTGTGATGCTCGGAGTCTTCGTACCCGACGATTGCGCCGAAGTAGTCGTGAGTGCCGGTAAGGTCGAGGTACTGCTGGATGCCCTCGTTGATACGAGATGACATAACCGCCAGACGGTAGCTGCGCCCGAGGGACTCGAGTGCCTCAATGCACCCTTCGGGCAGCGTCACCAGATCGTATGGATACCCCGCGAGGTCGCGCGAACGCTCGAACAACTCATCTACGACGTGCTCCGGCGCCCTCGTCAGGTATGCGATCGATTCTCGCAAGGTGTGAGAGTGGCCGTATTCGAGCTCGGCGTCACTCACCGGAGGGAAGTCGTGGCGCTCCAGGAGGCTGCGGTAGTAAGCGTAGTTCGCAGGCTTCGAATCCAGGAGAACCCCATCGATATCGAAGATCACGGCGCGAATGTCAGGTGCAGGGCGCCCCTGCGCCCTCGGTGCTGCGATGCGTTCAGTCATGCGACCCGTCTTCCAGGCCCAGATGCAGCAGGAACTCCCGGTTGCCCGCGGGTCCAATCACGGGCGAAAGCGTCAGGCCCAGCAACCGCAGCCGGTTCTCCGTACACCACTTCACGAACCGGCCCACGACGGCGGCATGTACCAGCGGGTCCTTCACGACGCCCTTTTTGCCCACCTCTTCGCGCCGGGCCTGGAACTGGGGCTTTAGCAGCACGACGAGCTCTCCATCGGGCTTGAGCGATCTTCGCACTGCCGGGATTACCTTTTCCAATCCGATAAACGAGACGTCGAACACCGCCAGGTCGCACGCTTCCGGCAGGGGCTCCAGCTCGCGCGCATTAAGCCGCTCCATCACCACTACCCGCTCGTCGTTGCGAAGCGAGTAGTCGAGGATGCCGTAACCCACGTCGACGGCATACACGCGACGGGCTCCGTTCTGCAGCAGACAGTCGGTGAACCCGCCGGTCGAAGCGCCAATGTCGGCGCACACCAGTCCGGTCGGGTCCATTTCGAACGTCTCGATGGCATGGGCCAGCTTGTCGCCGCCCCGGCTCACGAACCGGGGCCGCTGCAGCACCTCGATCTGAGCCCCGGGCGAGACGAGCGCACCGGCCCGCGTCACAGTGGCGCCATCGACACGGATGTCGCCTGCGAGGAGGATTGCCTGGGCTTGCTGACGGCTCTGGACGAGACCCCGCTCGACTAGCAACGCGTCTATGCGGCTTCGCGCGGCGCTCTTAGGCATGATTGCAGAATAGAAACGGCCCCTGTCAAAGTCAACGTAACTGCAACTCCTCATGCATCGTGTCTCAATACTTCTCCAAGCCATAATGACTACATGCTGAAATTGCTCTTAAGACTGGCCGTCCTCGTTTTTGCCGTCATCGGCATCGCCGTGGTTGCATTTATCGTCCTCGCAAACAACGACTCCAATTCGAACGACTCGACGGTTGGCACAACTGGAACCGCTAGCACTTCGGGCGCAGGCGGCTCGCTCACTGCGGCAGAGGTGCTCCAGCAGTCCACCGAGGCCACCGCCCAGGTATCGAGCTTCCATTTCGTCCTCTCTCACGAGAACGGCTCCACGCCGCTGCCCCTCAACCTGGATCTCGATTCCGCTGAGGGCGACGTCCTTGTGCCGGACCGCATGAAGGCTGATGTCGATGCAAAGGCTGTCGGCGTCAAGGTCTCCGTTAAAGTCATCGGCATCGAAGATCAGACCTGGGTGACCAATCCCTTCACCCGCAACTGGCAGGAGCTGCCGAACACGAACATTCGCGACTTCGCTAACCCCGCCGCCCTCGTCTCAGGCCTGTTGCCCTCGATCCAGGACCCCAAGCTCTCCGATGGTGGCTCCGTAGATGGCGTCGATACGTATCGCGTCACCGGCACGATGGACTCCGGCGACCTGCAGAACGCACTCGGCATAGCAGAAGCTGGGCACCAGGTGACTGTCGAAGCCTGGATCGGCAAGGACGACAAACTGCCGCGCCGCGTGCGATTGGCCGGCCCGCTGAGCGATGCGGAAGACTCCGATGTCGTGCGTAACGTAGAGCTATCCCGTTACAACGAGTCGGTAGAGATAGTGCCTCCCGAGTGATCCGTCCCGCCCGGCTCCTCTCCCTGCGCGACAGCAATAGTTGGCTCCTCGTTCTCGCGGGCCTCGGCGTCTTCCTGGCCGCCGACGATCAGACCTCCGTCGTCGCGATCATTCCCAACATGATCGATGACGTCGGGCTCTCGCAGGACCAGTTCTTCCGCGCCGCCTGGATCGTCAACGCCTACATCCTCGGCTACGTGGTGGCCATGCCCCTCATGGGCCGCATCGCCGACAACTTCGGGCGCGGGCGCATCTTTGCCCTTGCCCTGCTTCTCTTCTGCGCTGGGTCTGCCTGGGTAGCGCTCGCCGGCGACCTCACCATGCTCTCGATTGCCCGCGCCGTGCAGGCCATCGGTGGTGGCGCGGTGGTCCCCGTCTCCATGGCGCTGGTCATGCAGCACGCTGCGCCCGCTCGCCGTGCCGTCGGTCTCGGCCTCATGGCCGCGGCCTCCGAAGCCGGCGGCCTGCTCGGTCCCCTCTGGGGTGGTGGCATCGCGGAGCTGCTGGGCTGGCGCTGGGTGTTCTGGATCAACCTCCCCCTCTGCTTGCCCATCGCCGTCGCTATGTGGACCCTCGTGCGTCACGAGCCCCGCGTCTCGAAGCCCGACCTCGACCTGCCGGGCGCGACTCTGCTGGGTGTCAGCCTCGTCTGCCTCACCATCGCCCTCACAGACGACCCCATCGACCCGCGCGGCACGCTCTTCACCCTGCTGCTCTACGGCGGCGCCGTCGTCTTCTTCCTGGCCTTCCTCTTGCGTCAGGTCAAGGCACCGCTGCCCATCATTCGCCTGCCGATGTTCCAACGCAGACGCCTCTCGGCTGCGTTTGCCGTCAACGGCCTCGTTGGCGGCGCCCTCATCGTCGCCATGGTCAGCGTCCCGCTCTTCACCAGCGTGGTGCTCAATGAATCAGCCCTGCAGGGTGGCATCAACCTCATGCGCCTCACCGTTGCTCTACCCGTCGGCGCGGTGCTCGGTGGCGCCATTGCCCAGCGCTACGGCTCGAACGTCGGCGCCTCCGCAGGCCTCGTTCTGGCGGCGATAGGCTTTCTACTCATGTCGACCTGGTCCGATAGTCCCGGCTTCGTCGCAATGACCGGCCCGCTGCTCATCGCCGGTCTGGGCTTCGGCCTGGTTATTGCCCCTATCAATTCCGCTGCGCTTGACGAGACTGAAGAAGATGAGCGCGCGACGATGGCCTCGCTCTTGACCGTGGTGCGGTTGCTGGGTGCCCTCGTCGGCGTGGCGCTGCTCACCAGTCGAGGCCTTGGCAGCTTCTACTCTCAGGCCGGGCTCATTCCCCTGGACAATCCTCGCTTCGAGGACCTTGTAATTGGATTGGAGGTGGATGCATTTCAGGAGGTATTCGTCGTGACCGGCATCGTGCTGCTGCTCACGCTTCTCCCGGCCGCGCTGCTGGGCTCCCGAGAGGAGCGATCGCAGACGGCCCTCACAGGTCATGGCGATTCGCCTTAGGGGCGGCTCCTGTATTATCCATAGCAATGGCTGAAGAATCCCTGCCTGCATCGGGGACCATCTCTATAACTGATCCGGTCTCCCTGCTCCGACACCTTCGGTACGTCCTCAAGGCCGTGCGCCCGAAACAGTGGACCAAAAACGGCATCGTCTTTATGGCGTTCCTGTTTTCGATCAACCAGGCCTGGTTCCCTGATGACATCTCCACTTGGGACAATCTCCTGCTCAAGGCCTTCCTCACCTCGCTCGCTTTCTGCGGCGTCTCCGGTGCCGGCTACCTGATCAACGACGTCCGCGACGTCGAGTCGGACCGCATGCACCCGACCAAGCGCAATCGCCCCATTGCATCCGGCAAGCTCTCGACCAAAGAAGCGATGGTTTGGGCAGCGCTCTTCGTCACAGTCGGTGTGATCATCGCGTTCGCCGTCGACTGGCGTACCGGCCTCATTGTCCTGGGCTACATCGGCATGCAGATCAGCTACACCACGGTCCTCAAGTACCAGGTGATCCTCGACGTCATGGCGATCGCTTCCGGCTTCGTCCTTCGGGCCCTCGCCGGCGCTTACGCAATCGACGTGCCGACATCGCCATGGCTTTACGTCGTGACGGCTCTCGGCGCGCTCTTCCTCGGCATCACGAAACGCCGTGCCGAAGTCGCCTTGCTCGAAGAGGGCGCCCGCAGCCATCGCGCCGTGCTCGCCCTTTACACGCCGGCCTTCCTGGACCAGATGACCGCCATGGTCACCGCTTCGACCGTAATCTCCTACGCTCTCTACACGTTCACGGCGGAAGCCCTGCCGGAGAACCACCTCATGATGCTCACGATTCCCTTCGTGGCCTACGGTGTGTTTCGCTACCTCTTCATCTCGCTCACCCAGAACGAAGGTGGCAGTCCGGAAGAAGTCTTGCTCAAAGACAAGCCGATCTTGCTGACGATGCTCGGATGGGTGATAACGTCCATGATTGTCCTCACGGCATCGCGTTAGCCGAGACCGAAGCTCGCATATGGCTGACCGACAAGAGGTGACCCTCCGTCTCGCCGCAAGAGTCCTTTTGTGTGACACGGCAGGGCGGATCCTCATGTTCAAGATGCAATTCGAAGGCCGCCAATTCTGGATTGCGCCCGGCGGAGGCCTCAATGACAGTGAGACGTACGAGGATGCGGCGGTTCGAGAGCTCTGGGAAGAGACTGGACTCCAGGTGGAGTGCGATTCGCTGAAATGTGTCTGGCTGCGTTCCCACACCTTCGAGTTCCAGGGCCGCCTGATCGAGCAGCAGGAGCGCTACTTCCTTCTCCGCTGTGAGGACGGCCCGGAGCTAACCGATGCCAACATGGAGGACTATGAGCGTAACGATCTCGTGGAACACCGTTGGTGGAGCGCCGGAGAGATCGAGGCTTCGCCGGAGGTGTTCGCGCCGCGCAGCCTTGGAGCACTGGTGCGTTCGCTCATGCAAGACGGACCGCCGGAAGCACCCTTCGATGTCGGCATATGACCACTGCTCCGATCCCGCGTCCAACCGCTCGCGTCATCGTCCTTGATCAGGCTGGACGCGTACTCCTCATTTTGGCGGCGGACGGAGAATACCGGGGCAGCGGTGAGCCGGTTTGGCTAACGCCCGGCGGTGGCGTCGAACATGGCGAGACCTATGAAGATGCGGCATGCAGAGAGCTGCAGGAGGAAGTCGGCCTTCTTGATGTCACTTTGGGTCCTTGTGTTTGGCTCCGACGCCTGCCGTACGAGATGGCTGATGGCGTGCCGCGCGAGAAGCATGAGCGCTACTTCGTCTGCCATGTGCCGTATTTTGAGGTGGAAGGCATCCCCGAAGAGCAGCTCGACCTGGAATCGGTAGGTGGCTTCCGTTGGTGGACCGCCCAAGAAATCGAGGCGTCTGGTGAGGTGTTCGCACCGAGGCGCCTCGGCCTTTTGCTCAGGCAGCTCCTGCAGGACGGTCTGCCGCCCGCCCCCTTCGACGTCGGCGTCTAGACATGCATCGTCAGTAGTTCGCAAGCTTAACGTCAGCACTTTTCGCAGGCTGCAAGACGGTTCTCCGCAAGATGAAGCATGTTCTTCGACACCTGGCACGACATGCTGCGGTATCGATTCGGTCCTGCTGCCTGTGGCTGTCGCGTCTCTGTCACGGACACGACAGAAGAGGCCGCGCTCACCAGCGCGGCCTCTTCTGCGTCCAGCACGCTGTCTTTGCTTATTCTTCCTTGGGCTCGGGTTTCAATGCGAGAGCGCCGTGCGTGGGCGTGAGGTTCTGAGAAGGCCGCCGCAGCGGGATGGTCTTGTTGTCGGGATCCTCGTTCATGAGCTCTTCTCGAAGTACGGCTACGTCGGCCGGCGCCTGGATGCCCAGCTTTACTCGATCGCGCTCAACGCCCAGTACCATGATCGTGATGTTGCCCTGGATGATGATGGACTGGTCGATCTTCCGTGTCAGTATCAGCATTCCTCACCCTACTTCCGTCTCCCCTGCTCCTGTGTCAGCACCGGGAAGCATGTCTCCTACTTGCATGTATGTATCGGCATCGGGGAGGCGGCTGTGTAGGGGTATGCCCGAGTGATTGATGCTTGACCTGATAACGGGCCTGATGGCCCCCCTGCGCTATCGGGATCCCTTCAAGACTTCAACAGAGGCGAGCACACCGTTCGGGCACAAACAAAGGCCGCTCGCCCCTCCGAAGCCATGGGGCGAGCGGCCCTCGCTCGAATTGCCGGCGCCGTAGGGCGCGTTGGTCAGGATGCTTTGCGAACGTCCTCGTCCCAGCCCGGGATGGGATGGCGAGCCATGATCTCGTTCGCCTTCTGGCTGACGCCGTAGTCCAGGCAGTCGCGGTACGTGGCGTAAAGGGCCCGGTCCAGCAGGCGCAGGCCCAGGGGGTTGAGGTCGTCCAGGTACTCGCGGCGTAGGCGCATCAGGCGTTCCAGCCGGCGAATGAAGACGTCTTTGGTCAGGCCCTCCGCGGCGCGAGAGGGCTTCTCGTTCGAAGCCATGTGGTTCCTCCGGACGCGCCCCTCTCCTGCCTGGGAGAGGGGCAGCAGTTTGCTTAGAGCGATTCGCCCTCGATCGGCACCGCGTCCAGCGCTACCAGGCCCTTGCGCAGGGCGTAGCGGATCAGGTCGGTGCGGTTCTTCGCGTGCAGCTTGGTCATGATGTGGGCGCGGTGCGCCTCCACCGTCTTGACGCTGATGTACAGCTCCTCGGCGATCTGCTGGTTGGAGGAACCCTCGGCGATCAGCTGCAGCACCTCGCGCTCGCGGGCGGTCAGCAGGTCGTAGCCCACCCGGCCGGAGTTGCTCTTGAGCTGCCAGAGGTAGTCCGTGAGGTCGCCGTCGCCGATGCTGGAGCTGAAGTACGGGTTGCCGCGGTGGACGGCCTGGATGCCCAGCAGAAGCTCGTCCAGCTCCGACTTCTTGATCGACGTAACCGGAGGCGCCCGCCTTGAGGGCGCCGGCGACGTGCTCGTCCTCCAGGTAGCCGGTCAGCATGAGGACCTTGGTCTTGGGCAGACGGCGGCGGATCTGGCGCGTCGCCTCGATGCCGTTGAGGCCGGGCATGACCGTGTCCATGAGGACGACGTCCGGCTGCAGCTTCTCGGCCATATCGACGGCTTCGCGGCCGTTGGAGGCCTCGCCGACGACTTCGATGCCGGGTCTGGGCTCCGAGCATGTAGCGCAGCGCCTGGCGCAGGACGGCGTGGTCGTCGGCGATCAGCACGCGGATGATTGGGTTGGCGGCGCTCCGGTTCTGACCGTCAGAGCGGCCGGATGCGACTTGCGGGGGTGCGATTCATCGGGGCTCCTTGCTTTGACCGTCCGCTTGTCGCTGTACCGAAACGACAAGAGTCGACTACTTAACTACTTATCACGTTTCCTGTACCTTCGACAAGACGGCGACGGACGACGGCCGTGCCCCGCCGACGGCCGTCGCCACGCCTGATTGATGTCCTTTTCAGAATCCGCTCGTGGATCCAGGTCGTCCAGCACCGCCGGGAAGACGCGCACCTCGCCGCACTTTCGGCATGACCCTGATGTCCCCATCCTTTGGCTCACCCAGTACCCAGTGGTGGCGCAGGTGGTGATCATGTCCTTCTTACGTCTCCCGTTTTCTCGCCATAACTCCGGCACGTATAGCGGGCAGGCAAGGTTCCATCGGGAGAAACCCCTAAGTTTCCTTAGGAAGCAGCTCCGCAGAACCGTTCCTCGTTCTCGATCGGACATACCGATCTTGCGAAAGACGATGCTGGCCTAGCGGATCAGACCCTTTAACCTGTTATAGACTGAGTAGGCCTTGGTGGATGGTTGGATTCGTTATGCAGATTCCCGAAAGGATAAAGGGATGATAAGGAAGACAATCCTAAAGCGCAGCAATCTGCGCAGCTTTCATGCTAGGCTCGGCCGGTGCTGCCTTGGCCGGTGAGGTGAAGGGGCCGCCGGGCACATTTGACAACACCAACGTAACGGCCGCCCCCGAACATGCGAACTCAAACTGCGCATACAGTGGGCTCAACGACCTCGACACCAGCGACCCGAATGGGCAACTAACCTCGCAGGTTCAGACGGCTGCCGATTCGTGGAAGGATTAGGGGCTTGAGAAGGGCTTCCCGGGCAAGGACGGAGCCTGCCATGGCGGGACGAATGCGGACCGGGGACAGTAATTAGGACCAAACTATAAAACACCGAGGCTGAAGGAGGCCCGCCAACCACGGCGGGCTTCTTTTCCTTTCGTCGGGCAAAGGCACTCTCCTAAACCACCTTCCTAAGAACTTCATTTAGAAGCAGCTCCGTAGAACCGCCTCAACCCCCTAAGTTTCCTGGGATAGCGCAACGGGGTCGCTTCATAGTAAGCACAGAGGGGCTTACTGGTGAGGTTAGTCTTGGTGCTGTTCTTGTTGGTTCCGGGGATCATCCGGCTTTACAGCTGGGCTTCCAACGAAGTCGGCTTCTCAGGCGCGGTGCCCACTCCGGAACCGGGCTGTCATCCGTCCTACTCTGGTGCCTGCCTGGGCCTATACGCAGGCGATTACGACTGCATCGGCGGCGGAGGCAACGGGCCCAACTTCACGGGCAAGGTCTACGTGGTTGGGCCAGACGTGTTCCGCCTCGACAGTGACGGGAATAGCATAGGCTGCGAGTAGGAGGCGGCTTGAAGACAATCCGTTTGTTGAGTTCCAGGGCGGTCCTTGAAGGCCACCGGCACTTGTTGTGTTTGGTCGATGTGATGCTATCGGCCCTCAGGCTGTAAGGCCGATCTCCGTGGCGATTGGCTTGAGCGCTTCGATGACAAACTCGACGTGCTCATCGAAGTCGACGCCGAGCTCTTCGGCGCCCTTCCAGATGTCATCACGGATCACTGTGCGTGCAAAGCTCTTGTCCTTCAGCTTCTTTCGCACGCTCTTGGCGTCCAGGCCACCCAGGCTCTTGTTCGGACGCACCAGGGTGCAGGCGATGACGAACCCGGTGAGCTCATCGACGCCGAAAATCATCTTGTCCATCATCGAGCGCCGTTCATAGCCGGTGAAGTCGGCGTGGCACTGGATCGCGTAGATAATCTCCTCCGGTACACCACGTTCCTCAAGGATGCTCTTGCCCCTTAAAGGGTGCTCATCTGGAAACATCTCGTAGTCGAAGTCGTGCAGAAGACCGACAAGGCCCCAGATTTCCTCATCGCCACCATGCTGCCGGGCTTCGGCACGCATCACAGTCTCGACGGACACCGCGTGGCGACGAAGTGCGTCGGTCTGGGTGTACTCACAGAGCAAGTTCCATGCGTCTTCGCGATTCATGCCACTCTCCCGTCTGGACGAAGCGATAAAGGAATTATGGCAGGACGAGCGGCATTGCGACGTCGTTGTCGTAACCTCCGCCTCCTCGACTAGCGTCCTACCCGCCACCGCGCAAGGTCCGAAGCCAGGTTCGATGGCGTGGCGCTTACCTCGACCTGCTCTGGCGTCTCGCCCTCTCGTAGTGAGGCCTCGATGCGCTCGCGGCCACCGTGCTGCAAGATCAGCTCCGCCTGGCGCTTCTCCAGCTTCGATTGCCCGAGATACGGGAATGCGTCGTGCTCCTCCTGGCTGAGGAGCACGACTACGGTCTGAGCATCGTCTCCCTGTTCGACACGAAAGCTGGCCTGCCAGCCGGGGCCCAGCAGGCCGTAGGTGGCGCCCAGCCACAAGAGCGATGCGTCTTCAGCCATTCCAATCCGCCTGTGACGGAGTCGTCCCTCACTAGCCCATCCCTTCAGGGTGGGATTTTTAGCTTACTCCGCTGCGTACTTCTTGAGCGCCGCCTCGTCCAGCGCCAGGCCCAGTCCGGGCTATCGCTGAGGACGAGCTTCCGTCTTTCACCGGCGGCACCTCCTGGAATAGCTTCTGGCCCAGGGCAGGTACTCCACCGTCAGGCCGTTCGAGAGGGCTGCGACGAGCTGCGTGCCGACCTCGGTGCAGGTGTGGCTGGCGACCCGAGGCCGAAGCTCCGACCAGGTGGGCGACTTTGAGGCACGGCGTGATGCCGCCGACTTCGAGGTCCACGATCACCTTGTCGAGGCAGCGACGCTCCAGGGGGTGCGAACTGCGGCGACTCGTGGTAGACCTCGCCGGTGGCGATTGTGTGTGTTAGCGTTGGCGTGCGCGCATGCCGTCGAAGTCGTGCGCCGAGATCAGGTCCTCAATCCAGTACAAATTGTAGGGCTGCAGCGCGCGGCCGATCTCGATCGCCTGGTTGACGGACCACGACCAGTTGATGTCGACCATGAGGTCGACGTCGTCGCCGACGGCCTCGCGCAGGACGCGGGTGCGCTCGACCGCCTGCGACGTCCTGGACGCCGCCCATGCGGTACTTCATCTGGCGGAAGCCACGGTCGATGTGTTCCCGGGCGTGCGTGACGAGCGTATCGAGGTCGTACTGCCACCAGAGGTTCCAGCTGGCGTAGACGGGGACGGGTTGTCCGTGGCGCCGAGCAGGCGGTAGAGGGGCTGGCCCAGCGCCTGCGCCTTGAGGTCCCAGAGCGCGATGTCGACGACGCCGGCGGCGCTGTTGGCGAGGCCGGAGAGCTGGATGCGCGTAAAGATGTAGCAGCTTCGCGTTGATACTCTCAACCGTCATGGGGTCTTCGCCGACGACCTGCTCCGCGAACGCCTCGATGGCGTCGCGCTGGGCCTTGATCGACCACGGCGTCAGGTTGCTGACGTAGCCGACGCCGCGAGTCCCTCGTCCGTGGTCAGGCGCAGGACGATGTGGGTGCCGAAGCGCCGGCTTCTTCATAGGGGATGCGCGCAAGCCAGGTCTCGAAACTGCTTACCTTCGTCACCGCGCCACCTGCTTCCTGGTCGTTAGTCCGGTCGGATTCTAGCTCAGACCGGGTGGCGGGCTTAGACTCAGCCTCGAAATTACTCAGGAGGAACGCGATGGCAGGCAGGGTCGAAGGCAAGATAGCGCTGGTGGTGGGCGGCGGGCAGACGCCTGGCGAGACAATTGGCAACGGGCGTGCGACGTGCGTCGTTCTGGCGCGAGAAGGCGCGAGGTCGTCGTGGCGGACCGCGACCTCGCCCGGGCTAAGGACACAGGCCGACTTCATCCGCGGCGAAGGCGGCGAGGCCAGCGCGGTCGCCTGCGACATCACCCCGGAGCCGGACGTACAGTCGATGGTCGGCTACGTGATACAGACACACGGCCGCCTCGACATCCTGCACAATAACGTTGGCGCTAGCCTCGCCCTCGGCGACGCGAACGCCCTCGACCTTACCGTCGAGGCGTTCACACGCAGTTTCAACGTCAACCTCATGGGCATGTGGCTCACCTGCAAGCACGCTCTGCCCCACCTGCGCGAATCAGAGGGCTCCATCGTCAACATCTCCTCCATGGCGGCACTCGGCGCGTACCCACTCGTCGGCTACAAGACGATGAAGCAGGCCGTCGTCGGTCTCACGCACAACCTTGCGGCGGCGAACGCGCCCCACGGCGTG
>CAVSWS010000007.1:0-21570 GCA_963731765.1 uncultured Chloroflexia bacterium | reverse complement strand
GGGTGCTCATTGTGGGCACTTTGGCCTATGCGGCGCTGCTTGTGTCTCTGCGTATCTCAGGTAAGCGCACGCTCGCCCAGATGAACGCCTTCGACCTTGTGGTGACCGTCGCGCTTGGCTCGACGCTGGCTACCGTCCTGCTTTCCAGCGAGGTGTCGCTCTCGGAGGGCCTGCTGGCTCTGGCGTTGCTGATCGGCCTCCAGTACTCAATAGCGTGGCTTTCCGTGCGCTCGGTGATGGTTGCAGATTTCGTGAAGGCAGAGCCGACCCTGCTGCTTTACCAGGGCAAAATAATTGAGTCCTCGTTGAGACGTGAGCGGGTGACTGTATCTGAGGTCCAGGAAGCGGTCCGCGCACAGGGCATGGCATCGCCGAGCAAGGTATTTGCTGTTGTTCTGGAGACGAACGGAAACTTCTCGGTAATTGGCGAAGGCGCGCAGGAGTCCCTGCCGGGGATTGATGCCCCGTAGCAGCCGAAGCGACCCTCTGACCGGCGCTACTCCCGCAGTGCGTCCGCCAGGATCTCGATCGCGTGGCGCGGCTTGCGGGAGGTGAAGTGGCCGATCTGCTGCCGGCAGGACACGCCCGTTATCGCGATCGCCGTATCCTTGCCGACGCTCTCGACGGCGGGGAACAGCTTCATGCTCCCCATCTCCTTCGAGATGTCGTAGTGCTCAGCCTCAAACCCGAAGGACCCCGCCATACCGCAGCAGCTCGTCTCCACCAGCGTGGCCGTATAGCCGGGCACCAGTCGCAGCATCTTCAGCGTCGGGTCAGCGCCGATACTTGCCTTCTGGTGGCAGTGCGCGTGCAGCAGGACGTCCTGCTGCATGTCGTCGCGAAACGCCGATTTCACCGCTTCGGGCTCCTCCGCCGCCAGCTTCAGGACGAACTCGTCCAGCATGAACGTGTGCTCCGCCACCGTCTTCGTCGCCGGGTCGTCCAGCAGTTCCGGGTACTCGTGCCGGAACGTCAGCAGGCACGAGGGCTCCGTGCCGATGATCGGCACGCCGCGTTCGGCGTAGTGGCGTAGCGCCTCGACGTTCTGCGCTGCCCAGCGCTTCGCCGTCGGCAGCAGCCCCTTCGAGATCGCCGGCCGGCCGCAGCACGCCGTCCGATCGGCCATGATTACGTTGTAGCCCAGCGCCTCCAGCACGCGCACGGCCGCTTGCCCCACTTCGGGGTGGTAATAGTCCGTGAACGTATCGTGGAACAGCACGGCATCGCCACGGATGCCGCGACTGCGGTGCATCTCGGCGGGTGTTCGACGCTTGAACCACTTCTGGAACGTCTGAGGCGCG
This sequence comes from uncultured Chloroflexia bacterium, assembly GCA_963731765.1. Lineage (GTDB taxonomy): Bacteria > Chloroflexota > Dehalococcoidia > DSTF01 > WHTK01 > WHTK01. The sequence goes on along the minus strand of CAVSWS010000007.1, from coordinate 20,269 downwards.
AAGGCGGGCAGGGGCCGCTGCGCTGCGAATCCGGCATAACGTGACATAACGCTACGGGTGATCGACAACGCACCCATCATGTTCGCGATGCGCCCAAACGGCGCCGTCAGCTTGCTGATCGTGTTGATGTTGGCGAAGACCCGCGCTCGCAACGGCACGCCATGGACCTTGTTGCGCTGCGCGAGCACCTCGTACTTCAGCTTCGCCATGTCGACGCCGGTAGGGCATTCCGCCGCGCACGCCTTGCACTCGACGCACAGGTCCAGCGCCTCGAACAGCCGGTCGCCCGTGAGCTCTTCGTGGGGGATGGCACCGGAGAACGTCAGGCGCAGCAGGTTCGCCCGCCCACGCGTCGAGTGCTCCTCCTCGTGCGTCACCATGTAGGAGGGGCACATACCGCCCTCATGCTTGCGGCACGCTCCCTGGCCGTTGCACTGGTCCGCCGCCGCCGCGAAGCCCCCTTCGAAATCGAAGTTCAGATAGGTAACGGGCTCCCACATCTTTTCGTCCGGCGCCAGGCGCAGGTTTTCGCGGAAGCCGGGCGTGTCGATGATCTTGCCGGGGTTGAGCAGTCCCTCAGGGTCGAAGGTCTGCTTAACCTCACGGAACGCGTTCGTGAGTGTCGGGCCAAACATGTGCTCAGTGAACACGCCCCGCACGATGCCGTCGCCGTGCTCGCCGCTCAGGCTGCCGCCGAACTCGAGCACGAGGTCCGCCACCTCCGTCGCGATCTTCTCCATCAGGTCGAGGCCGTCGTTGGTCTTCGGGTTCACCATAGGGCGGATGTGCAGGCAGCCGACGCTCGCGTGACCGTAGTACGCCGCCTCCGTCCCGTTGCTTTCGACGATCTCCTGGAAGCGCTTGATGTACTCGGGCAGCTTCTCCGGTGCCACCGCTGCGTCCTCTACGAACGTTGCTGCCTTCAGCGACCCGCGCACGCTGGTGATCAGGCCCTGGCCCGCCTCCCGCATGCGCCAGATGTCCCGCTGTGCCGCGGCTTCCGTGGTGATGAAGGTGTAGTAGCCGAGGCCCTTGCGTTCGAGGTCTGCTTTCAACGCCTCGATCTTGCTCATCACCTCCGCCTCGGTTTCGCCCGTCATCTCGATGAGCAGGATGCCGCCCGGGGTGCCGTCTACAAAGTCGGCCAGGTGCTTGAAGCCGATGCTGGCCCGGCACCGCTCGACCACCACGCTGTCGATTAGCTCGATCGATGCCACCGGGTGCTCCAGCGCCGCGACCGTCGCTTCCGCTGCCTCCACCAGCGTCCGGAAGTGCGCCGCCGCGAGGCCCTTCATGCGCGGCAACTCGTGCAGCTGCAGCTTGGCCTCGGTGACGACTGCCAGCGTGCCTTCCGAGCCCACAACCATGCGTGCGACGTCCATAGGGCCGGTGTCATGCACGAAGTCGTCGAGGTTGTAGCCGGAGACACGCCGCATGATTTTCGGGAAGCGCCGCTCGATCTCCTCCGCCTGCTCAAGGCCGATTCGCCGCAGCTCGCGGTAGATGCTGCCTTCCAGGCCCGGCATGTCGAGTTTCGCCTGCAACGCCGCGCCGTCCAGCGACTGGAACGAGGTCAGCGTGCCGTCTGCCAGGATCGCCTCCAGGCTGTGTACGTTGTCGATCGTCTTGCCGTAGACCACGGAGTGCGCGCCGCAGGAGTTGTTGCCGACGCCGCCGCCGATCGTCGCCCGGTTCTGCGTTGAGGGGTCGATGCCGTAGAGGAGGCGGTCCGGCGCCAGCTGCTTGTTCAACTCGCTCAGCACCACGCCCGGCTGTGCCCGCACCCAGCGCTCTTCGAGGTTCACCTCCAGCACGTTGTTCATCTGGCGCGTGAAGTCCATCACGATCGCGTGGTTCACGGTCTGGCCCGAGAGCCCCGTGCCGCCGCCGCGAGGCATCACCGGTACGTTCGCCTGCTTCGCCACTTCGAGCACGTGCTGCACGTCCTCGGGCCCCGTGGGGAACACCACGCACACCGGCTCCATCTGGTACAGCGAAGCGTCGGTCGCGTACAGCCATCGATTCCATGCGTCGGCCCGGACCTCGCCTTTGAGGCCGCGGCTCAGGTCGGCGACGACGGCTGCGCGGTCTGCTTCCGTCAGACTGCGGGCTCGAAGGACGTTGGGCGCGAGAGGTGCTGCGTTCATGATCCGAACCGTAGTGCTGCACGCGCGAACCTGCAAGCCTCGAACGGATTCGATGCGATCAAGCGCTTCTTACTTCGTAGTGTCGTTAGACGTGGCGCGCCTCGTCCTCCACGACCATTCCGCCAATCTCGGCGTAGTCAGGCTCCGACGAGGGCCGGGCGTAGATTACGGAGCCTCGCCCTTGCCTGATCTCGAGCGGACGGCGTAGCTGCGAGACCAGCCGCATCGCCGCCGAACCGGTCGCCTCGTCCTCCGGCACGCCGTAGCTCGGTGCAAAGAAGCGTGCTCGCACCAGGCCTGAAGGCTCACTTATCCACGACCAGTACTCTCGTCCGTCCTGGTCGGGCCGAGGCGGGAACGGCAGACCGTCCACTCCGCCGGGCTCCGAGCTGCGTGAGCTCCCAAGGCGGCGCGTCTTCCACCCGCGCCCGAATCCACGTAGCGCCGTTCTGCATCCAGGTCTCGACGTCCGCACTCGCCTGGAGAGGCCGCAAAACCCGCACCTCGCCACCCGTCACCTGCGACAGCAACCAGGACGTGCCCACGAGCGGATGGCCTGCCAGCGGCAGCTCCCTCGCAGGCGTGAAGATGCGCAGCTCTGCCCGCTCGATGTTCTCGACGAACACCGTCTCGCTGAAGTTGAGCTCCGAGGCGATCGCCTGCCGCCCGGCATCATCCAGCCCGCTTGGATCCAGCACCACGCCCAGCGGGTTCCCGAATCGCCCTTCGCCGTCCGTAAACACCCGTAGCACTCGCACGTCAGTCATGCCGTGAGTCTACGAGGCTGCGGCGCCGTGTACTGCTGACCGTTGGACCAGCAACGGGGCACCCATCGCTAACTTCGAGCGAAGCGAGTGCCAATGTAGGGGCGGAACTTCAGTTGGTCCGAGCAGCGCCCGCCGCGAGACTCCCTGCGCTCGAAGAACGCTCGGTCGCCTGCGAGAGCCTCATATGGGGCTTCAGGTCGGTCTGGAGAGTCCCAGGGCGCAGGTTCACGCCTCGCGTGAATCCCCCGACCATGCCCGCATGCAACCGACGGAGGAGTGGCGCAGAACTACCTACATGCGGTGCTGGATGTCATACCGCGCCGAATACAGGCGATCTTCCAGGCGCGTTGCGATGGCGTCGACGAACGTGGTGGACGCCATGCCCGTGAGCAGCTCCCGGAGCGTGCGCTTCGGCTTCACCCAGACGGGCTTACGAGGCGCATCGCTCAGCTCGGCAGCGAGGTCGATGGCGCGCTCGAGGTCGCCCAGCTCGTCCACGAGGCCCAGCTCTGCGCAGCGGCGCGCCGTGTAGACCTCGCCCGTGGCGACTTCCTTCACGCGTGCCTTCTCCATGCCGCGCCCCTCGGCGACGATATCGAGGAACTGATCGTAGAGGTCGTCTACCAGCTCCTGCTCTTTCGCCTGCTCCTCCGGCGTCGCCTCGCGGAACATGGAGCCCATGTCCTTCAGGCGGTCGGACTTTGTCACGTGCATCTGCACGCCCAGGCGCTCCATCGCTTCGTACAGCAGCGGATGCATCGAGATCACGCCGATGGAGCCGATGAGCGCGCCGGGGATCGAGATGATGCGCGTGGTGGGTGCCGCGAGCATGTAGGCGCCGGACGCGCCGATACCGCTGATGAAGGCGATCACCGGCTTCTTTGCCGCCAGCGACTTCACCGCCAGGTGCATGTAGCTGGATCCTGTCGCGGACCCACCTGGAGAGTCGATATCGAGCACGACGGCGCGAACGCGGTCGTTGTCTTCCAGGCTCCGGAAGAGCTTGACGTACTCGTTTGCCTTGATGCGGGGGCCGATTGGGCCCTCCATCTCGACAACTGCGATGCTTTGTGTGGCTCGCGCCTTCAGTCCCACCACGATCATGTCCACCTCTCTTGACCTCTGAGTGTAGCAGGGCAGGTTCCAAGAGCAGAGTGCGTCTAAATCCCTTGTGAGATAACGTGCAGATGCGCATGTGTCGGCCTCAATTGCGTCGATGTCACGGCCGGCATCTCTCGGTGTGCACCACAACGAAAGTACGGGCACTCCACAATTCTCGCTGTGGTAAATTATTGGCGCAGGCGGTTGGCGTTCCTGGCGGAGGCTCCCTTTGTACACGGATATGGCGATCTTCAGTGGAAGGGCGCACGCGGATTTCGCGCGCCAGGTTGCGGATCAACTTTCGATTCACCTGGGCGACTGCGATGTGTTCGAGTTCAGCAACGAAAACATCTTCGTGCGCATTCAGGAGAACGTCCGGCAGAAGGACGTCTTCATCATTCAGTCGCTCTGTTCGCCGGTGAACACCTCCGTGATGGAGCTGCTGATCATGATCGATGCCTTCCGGCGCGCATCGGCAGGTCGCATCACCGCCGTCATCCCGTACTTTGCCTACGGCCGCAGCGATAAGAAGGACCAGCCCCGCGTGCCGATCACGGCCCGGCTGCTCGCCAACCTCATCGAGACCGCTGGCGCAGACCGCGTCCTCACCATGGACCTTCACGCCAGCCAGATCCAGGGCTTCTTTAACGTCCCGGTCGATGAGCTCACCGCCCTTGACCTCATCGGTGAGCACTTCAAGACGCGGGACATGTCGAACGTCACCGTGCTGGCGACGGACGTCGGCGGCGAGAAGCGTGCCCGCAACGCAGCCCGTCTGCTCGGCACGCCGCTGGCTATCGTCCTCAAGGAGCGCATGGGCAACACCGAGCGCGTGGCCGCCCAGCAGATGATTGGCGATGTCGAAGGCCGCGACGTACTGATCATGGATGATGAGATCGACACCGGTGGCACGATCGTCTCCGCCGCCGACATCGCGCTCGCCCACGGCGCGCGCAGCGTTTCAGTCGCCGCCGTGCACCCCATCCTCTCCGGCTCGGCCGTGCAGCGCATCTGCGGCTCCGACTCCATTCGGGAGCTCGTCGTTACAGACTCCATCCCGATTGCACCGGAGAAGATGCACGAGAAGATCACCGTCCTCGGCCTCGCCGGCCTCTTCTCGGAGGCGATGTCGCGCATCCACAGCGGTCACTCCGTCGGTGCCCTCTTCTCCCAGAAGTCCCTGGCCTAGTAACTGCTGCCGTGCCTGCAAATCACGCCTGGGTTTGAACCCCCGGTTCCTGATGCACCACCTCGCCTGAGCACGACGAAGCGGGTAGAACACCGGCATACGGGGTCTTATCGCCCGGTACCAGCCCCTCACCTGTCAAACGAATCTCGCCAGGTTGGCATGCCTACGGGCCGCATCGGTGGCATAACCATGTGCGCGGGGTCTCGGGGCTGGTCCCGTGGCGAAGCAGCACGAGAGCGATGCGGCCCCATCTTTCGTAGGGGCCGGCGCGCAGTTTTCATGGAGCATGAAAAGACAAAGGAGGAGGCCGCCTTCCCCGCGAAGACGGCCTCCGTGCGCCCTGACCCGGTTGGGACGGTGGTCAGGAGCGAGGGGCGGGGCGCCTACTGACGCATCGCTCCGCGTGTGCCGTAGCCCATGCCGTTGCCGTGGAAGCTTGTGCCGCCGGGCATGGCCCCGCTGCTGCCGTCCATGGGCCCGTCCATCTGCCCGTCACCGTCCTTGTCGCACATGTGGTCGCCGTGCTGCCGGTCCTGTGGCGTCGTGGTGCCGTTGTCCGGTGTGCCCTTGTCCGTGCTCGGCGTCTGGTCCGCCTGGGGCGTGGTCGAAGGCGTCGTCGTGCCGCTGGGTGCCGTTTGATCGCTCTCGACTGTCGGGGTGTCGCTCGGTGTCTGAGCGCTCACCAGCGTGCCGCCCAGGAGCAGGCCACCCGCCAGCACGCCCCCTGTTACCAGGGCCGCGATACCGATTCTTAGTCTGTTCACACTTGTCGTCCTTTCCTTCTGCATCTCTCCGGCTTTGCCATTTGGGCGGTGGCCGGTGATCCGAAGGTAGGGAGATGCCGGAGCACGGGTGTTGTGAAACCCCTAAATGTTCGTCAAACCCACCTGCTTTGCTCCCCACGGTTTGGAGCTCGGGCAGTCTCCGAGGCATAATGATGTGAGTTATCAGGAGCTCTAAGCATGGCCTTATTTTCAAAGCTGTTTAGCGGTGCTAACGACCGCGAAGTCAAGAAACTCCAGCCCATCGTCAATGAGGTCAATGACCTCGAGCCCGAGATGCAGGCGCTCAGCGACGATGAGTTGCGTCAGAAGTCGGAAGAGTTCCGTCAGCGCCTCGCCGCGGACGAGACCCTGGACGACATCCTGCCCGAGGCATTTGCCGTCGCCCGCGAGGCGATCCATCGCAAGCTCGGTCAGCGCGCCTTCGATACGCAGATACTCGGTGCCACCATCCTCCACCAGGGCAAAATCGCAGAGCTGAAGACCGGTGAAGGTAAGACAATGGTCGCGGCCCTGGCGCTGTACCTCAACGCCCTCGAAGGCGAAGGCGCCCACCTCGTCACCGTCAACGACTACCTGTCAAAGCGCGACGCCCAGTGGTACGGCCGCGTCCTCTCCTGGCTCGGTGTCACCGTCGGCGTCGTCCAGCACGATGGCTCCTACCTCGTAGAGCAGGAGCCCGTGAGCGACGAGCCCGGCATGGAGTACCTCCGTCCCTGCTCGCGCCGTGAGGCCTACTACGCCGATGCCACCTACGGCACCAACCACGAGTTCGGCTTCGACTACCTGCGCGACAACATGGCGCAGGACAAGGCGCGCCAGGTCCAGAAGTCGCGCCACTTCGCCATCGTCGACGAGGTCGACAACATCCTCATCGACGAAGCTCGCACGCCGCTGATCATCAGCGGCCCCGCCCGCGACGACGTTTCCATCTACCCGCGCTTCGCCGCCCTCGTGCCGCGACTGCAGGAAGAAGACGACTACACCGTCGACGAGAAGCAGAAGGCGATCTCCCTCACCGAGGCCGGTATCGAGAAGATCGAGCAGGCCCTCGGCATCGACAACATCTACTCGCCGGAAAACTTCCGCCTCACCCGCTACATGGAGGCGGCGCTTAAGGCCCACATCCTCTACCACCGCGATCAGCAGTACGTCGTCAAGGACGGCGAAATCATCATCGTCGACGACTTCACGGGCCGCCTCATGACCGGCCGTCGCTGGTCGGACGGTCTGCACCAGGCGGTCGAGGCCAAGGAAGGCCTCAAGGTGCAGCAGGAGTCGATCACCTACGCAACGATCACTCTGCAGAACTACTTCCGTATGTACGACAAGCTCTCCGGCATGACCGGTACGGCCGTCACGGAAGCGGAAGAGTTCGACACCATCTACAAGCTGGACGTCATCGTTGTGCCCACCAACCGCCCCATGGTCCGTGACGACGACGACGACTACGTCTACCGCTCTTTGCGCGCCAAGTTCGACGCCGTGGCAGAGGAAGTGGAGGAGATGCACGAGATTGGCCGCCCCGTGCTCGTCGGCACCGTCTCCATCGAGAACTCCGAATACCTCTCGGACCTCCTCACCCGCCGCGGCGTGAAGCACCAGGTCCTCAACGCCAAGTTCCACGAGAAGGAAGCGGCGATTGTCTCCGAGGCCGGCCGCAAGGGTGCCGTCACCATCGCGACGAACATGGCCGGTCGTGGTACAGACATCATCCTCGGTGGCAATCCGGAGGACGGTCGCACTCGCGAAGCGTGGCAGGCAGAGCACGATGAGGTACTGGCCGCCGGCGGTCTCCACATCATCGGTACCGAGCGCCACGAGTCCCGCCGTATCGACAACCAGCTCCGCGGTCGTTCCGGCCGTCAGGGCGACCCCGGTTCCTCTCGCTTCTACGTCAGCTTCGAAGACGACCTCATGCGCCGGTTCGCCCCCGAATGGCTCCCCGGCATGCTCTCGAAGCTCGGCATGGAAGAAGACGTGCCTATCGAGTCCGGCTGGGTCAGCAAGGCACTCGAAAACGCTCAGACCAAGGTCGAGGGCCACAACTTCGACATCCGCAAGCACGTCGTCGACTACGACGACGTGATGAACGTCCACCGCGACGTCATCTACACCGAGCGCACCAAGGTCCTCGAGGGCGAAGACCTGCGCTCCAACGTCTTCGGCATGGTCGAGGACGAGCTGCGCGAGATCATCGAGACCCACATGACCGGCCGCAACGACGGCGCGTGGGACCTCGAAAGCCTCATCGAAGACGCCAAGGCCATCTACCCGATGTCCGAAGCCACCATCGAGGACATTCGCCACGGCCTCAACCCGGCCGAAGTCGAAGCCATGGTCCTCGACGAAGCAGAGGCCGCTTACGACACCCGCGAAACCGAGATGGGTGCGGAGAACATGCGCCTCCTGGAGCGCCTCCTCCTGCTCCAGACCATCGACCGTCTCTGGGTGGAGCACCTCACCGCCATGGACGAGATGCGCCAGGGCATCGGCTTGCAGGCATACGGTCAGCAGGACCCGCTCGTCGCCTACAAGCGCGAGGCCCACGACATGTGGGAGCAGCTCCTGGTCAACATTCGCCAGACCATCGCCCGTGCCATCTACCACGTCGCCCTGGCCCAGCAGCCCGTGCAGCAGGCCCCACAGCCCGCAACTCCGGCTTCGACGCCCGCCGCAGCTGCCGCCAGCGCGCCTGCGCGACAGCCCGTCGGTGCGGCAGCCGGCGCATCGGCTATGCCCGCAGCGGAGATGCTGCGAGAGAACCGCGGCGACGAAGCAGCGGTGCCCGCCCAGCGCGCCAACGGTCGCAAGATCGGCCGCAACGACCCGTGCTACTGCGGCTCCGGTAAGAAGTACAAGCGATGTCACGGCGTGGCAGCCTGACGCGATGAACAACCCCAGCGGGATCGGATCGCTACGAAGCGCAAGCTTTCGGTGGTTCACCGTCGTCCAGCGACGCTCTGACCGTGTGCAGACACCTCATGGCCTGCCCAGTCTCGTGTTCCACCTCCGGCCATGATTGAGGTCAGCGTCGCCCACTTTGCTGACGGGACGGCGTTGTTGCCATGATGCCCGCAGAAGCGCTTGCCTACTTCCACGAGACGGTGGCGGCGGGCGACCACTGGTACGTGGCGCTCCTCAAAACCATGTCGCGCTGGACTGTGGCCGAAGAGGTCATCGGCGACCGTCGCTACCGCTACCTCATCGGCGGTGAGGCCTTCGACTGGCTCCTGCTGGCCGAGCGCCTCCTCGACACCGCCGGTATTGAGTGCGACCCGGACGAGCGAGACGCTCTCCTGTTCAACGGCCACCCGCCTCTCGAGATCGAGGACGACGAGTTCCAGATGCTCATCGGCACGCCCAAGTACCAGGCCTACCTCAACTTCCTCTACGGCGTCGTGGTCGAAGAGGCCCTGCAGTACGCCGTGGAGGAGGAGCTGGTAAAGGAGCAGCACGCCCACGTCTGGTCCGCCGGCTATGTTGAAGGCGCCGGTATGTTTCTGCGAATCTACGGCCTCAGCCTCGCGGAGCTGCGAGGGGAGTTTCAGCAAGAGCGTGGTCTGGTGCTCACCGAGGAGCTGGACTACACGGAGCTCAAGGAGTTCACCTACTGGCTGTTCAAGTACCGGGTACGCAACGGCGAGGGTGCCCGCGTCGCATCCGATACGCGAAAGGGTCTCGTGGCGCTCTCGAGGCTGGAAGCCGCCTACCGCAAGCGCACGGACCCCGCAAACCAGGCCCAGGAAGTCACCACGGTAGAGGCGGACCTGTCAGAACGGGTCCGCGAATCGGATCGAGAACGGAGAGCACGACGGAGGCAGGCATTTGCGGCTAGAGGTTTCGACTAGCATCTCGGCACCCCCGGAGCGCGTCTGGGACATCATCATGGACGTCGAGCGCTGGCATGAGTGGACGCCCTCCATCACCAGCATCGAGAAGCTTACCCCCGGCGACCTGCTGGTCGGCTCAAAGGTGCGCGTCAAGCAACCGAAGCTCCCGGTCGCGGAGTGGACCGTCACCGCCATCGAGCCCGGCCGGCGCATGGAGTGGCAAAACAAGGGCCCCGGCGCAAAGTCCGTCGCCTGGCACGCCGCCGAGCCGGACGGCGACGGCTCGAAAGCCATCCTCGGCATCGATCAAAGCGGCATCTTCTTCTCGCTGACGGGCTGGTACTTCAACGGCATAACCCGCCGCTACGTGAACACGGAGCTGGAAGGGCTGAAGAAACGCGCAGAGAACGCCTGACCTAGACGCCCTCTGCCTTGTTCTTCGCTGCCACGACTTCGACGACCGTCGGCTGCGACATGTCGCGCTCGACCACGTCCATCGTCTGGCCCGCCTCGATCAGGCCTTCCTGCAGGACGCGACAGTAGAACCCGCTGCGGCCGCTCTGCTGGAACCGGCGCACCATCGTCTGGTCGCCCATCTTGATCCCGAGCTTGAAGCAGGGGAAGCGAGGCTCGCTGACCTGCAGGACCGCATCGCCCACCTCGAGCACGTCGTTGATGCGCAGCGTGTCCTCCAGCAGGCCCGTCACCGTCAGGTTCTCCCCGAACGCGCCGTAGGCTAGCTCGCGCCCCAGTTCACCCTGCCACGCCTCGTAGTGCTCCGCCGGGTAGCAGTAGACCGCCTTGTCCTCGCCGCCGTGCACCGTCAGATCTGCCTGCCGGTCGCCGTCCAGGTTGAGGCGTCGCACCATCACCGGCCCCTCGACCCGTGATTTGAAGATCGCCGTGCTCACGGGCTTGCCGTTGTCGTCTTTGACCTCCTGCGGCTGGCCCACGAACACGGCGCGCAGAAGCCCCGTCGCGTAGGTGAGACGGGCGAATGAAAAGCGATTGAACTGGTCGAACTGGCTCATGACGTTGCCGCTGGCAGATTGCTCCCCTCATGGTACTCGCGCCATCTCCGCATCAGCGCCTGTACCTGACTTCTTCCCTGTACTCTGCGCTCCGCGGCGGAAAACTGCCACGTCCCGCCGTTACGCATCTTCGCGTCGGAGATGATGCTCCAGTACAGCTGCGCGTCGGGTGGCATCACACGCCCCACCCCGGCGTGTTCCACCAGGAAGTAGTTACTCTCATTCTCTTCGTGGTGTGCCCGAAGGTCCGAGAGCGACGCAACTGGCGCCCCGTACCGAGAGATCAGCTCCGTGTTCATCTCGACCGAGAGGAAGTGCAGGTGGGCGTGCGGCACGCTCTGGCCGAACACGCCGTTCTCCCAGTACGTCAGACGACCGTACTCCTCCCGAACGAAGTTGCCGATGTGCGACTTCAGCGCGTCGAACTCCTCCTCCAGCTCCGGCGGGATCGCTGCGAGGTGGGGGTAGTGGTGCTTCGGGATCATCAGGATGTGGGCATCGGCCACCGGCGCGAAGTCGGCCACCACGAAGAAGTTACCCCCGTCGTACAGCAGGTACTCGCTGGTCTCGTCTCGATTGCAAAAGGGACATTCGCCAAAGTGGCGAGGGCTCTCGTCCGGCACATCTAGATGTTACATCGTATCGGCTGTCCCTGGCCTGAGCGAAGGAACTGGGGTGAACCCTATTGACGGGACATAACCGTGACCCTAGACTTGAATGCAAACCTCAATACGCAGGCGTAGAAGGGGAGTAGTAGAGGATCGCAAAGGCGTTCAGCGAGCCGGGACGGTGGGAGCCGGCAGCCACGAGCACCTCGAACTCGCCCCGGAGCCCTCGGACTGAACAGCAGCACGACTGCATCAAGTAGGTCCGGGCGGGTAAGCCCGATACAGCGATTCGAGTGTCCTCGGCAGCCGCCGAGGGAACTAGGGTGGTACCGTCCCGTTCTCTGGGATCCCTGGAGAAGCGGGATTTTTTATTGCCATGGGTAGGAAGCCCGAAAGACAGTCGAATCGGAATGAATAAAGTGAAGGCAGTGGAACAGGCAGAGACGCGGCAGGTCGTGATAACGGCCCACGCTGGCGCCCGCCGATCGCAGATTCCTGCCATGGAGGCCCCTCTGGTCTCGGACGTTGCTGGCCCTACGGTGGCTGAGGCAACCCGAGACCAGGCCGTAGTACGCACGGGCGAAGGGCCTGCCGCCGTCTTCCCATCGCGGGAAACGCGCCCGACCCTCCTCGCCCTCCTCCTTACGTAGTCCTTCTGCGTCCACCGCTGGAAGGACCGCCCCAAGAATCCAGATGACTATCGACAGCGCCAGCGGCGCTGCTACGTCCCAAGGAGGACGATGTGAAACTAACAGGTGCGGAAATCGTCATGGAGTGTCTGCTCCGAGAAGGCGTGGACACCATATTTGGCTACCCCGGCGGCTCCAACCTGCCGATGTACGACGTGCTGCCCAGGTATCGCTCCCAGATCCAGCACGTCCAGGTCCGCCACGAGCAGGCCGCGGCCCACGCTGCCGAGGCCTACGCTCGCGTCACCGGCAAGGCCGGCGTGTGCTGGGCCACCTCCGGCCCCGGTGCCACGAACCTCGTGACCGGCATCGCAGACGCCTGGATGGACTCGATCCCACTGGTCTGCATCACCGGCTCCGTCGTCAGCTGGCTCATCGGTCGTGACGGCTTCCAGGAGGCCGACATCACCGGCATCACCATCCCGATCACGAAGCACAACACCCTCGTGCTCAACGTCGAGGACATCGCCAGGTCCATCCGTGAAGCATTTCACATCGCCACGACCGGTCGCCCCGGCCCCGTGCTGATCGATATCCCGCGCGACCTGCAGCAGGCCACCTGCGAGTTCGAGTACCCGGAGGAGGTCAACCTGCCCGGCTACCGCCTCCAGACGGAAGGCGACCCGCACCAGATCAAGCGCGCCGCCGAGCTGATCATGCAGTCGGAAAAGCCGCTCATCCTCTCCGGCCACGGCGTCATCATCTCGAAGGCCTGGGACGAGATGGTGGAGCTGTCCGAAAAGGCCCAGATTCCCGTCGTGACCACGCTGCTGGGCATCGGCGGCTATCCCGGCACGCACGAGCTCAACATGGGCATGCCCGGCATGCACGGCATGTACTGGAACAACATGGCCATCAGCGAGGCCGACCTGATCATGGGTATCGGCATGCGCTTCGACGACCGCGTGACGGGCGACCTGACCAAGTTCGCGCCTCACGCCAAGATCGTCCACATCGACATCGACCCGGCCGAGATCGGCAAGAACCTGCCCACCGCCGTGCCGATCGTTGGCGACGTCAAGCAGGTGCTGCAGGCCCTGAACCGTGAAATCGGCCTCGTCCGTCACGACGACTGGCTAAACCACCTGCGCAACCTGCGCGAACAGCACCCCTCGATCGCCCTGCCGGAGACGGACAAGCTTCTGCCCCAGTACGTGATCAAGTCGATTTATGACGCCTCGGGTTCGGACGCGTACTACGTCACCGGAGTGGGCCAGCACCAGATGTGGGCCGCCCAGTACTTCTGGGTCGATAAGCCCAACGGCTTCCTCACCTCCGGCGGCCTCGGCACCATGGGCTACGAGGTCCCCGCGGCCATCGGCGCCCAGTTCGGCGCTCCCAAGGACACCGTGTGGTCGATCTGCGGCGATGGCGGCTTCCAGATGACCTCGCAGGAGCTCGCCACCGTCGTCGAGTACGAGCTGCCGATCAAGTACGCCATCATCAACAACGGCTTCCTGGGCATGGTCCGCCAGTGGCAGGACATGTTCTACAAAGGCAATCAGTCTGCCGTCCGCATGTACCAGCCGGACTTCGTCAAGCTGGCGGAGGCGTACGGTCTGCGCGCCCTGCGCGTCACCGATAAGGCTGACGTGCAGTCGGCCATCGATCAGGCGCTGAGCCACCCCGGTCCCGTCCTGATTGATTTCCAGGTCGAAGAGTCGGAGAACACCTTCCCCATGGTGCCCCCGGGAGCCGCACTGCAAGACACGGTCGATTCGCCGTACAAAAACACGGACGCGCCGGTGCGCACGCCCACGGCCGGAGGTGCCCTGTAATGCCGACGCGATCGACCCATCACACGATCGTCGCGCTGGTGGAAGACAAGCCCGGCGTGCTCAACCGGATCGCCTCGAAGTGGCGCCAGCGCGGCTTCAACATCGAGTCCCTCGCGGTCGGACACTCAGAGATCCCCGGCCTCTCGCGCATGACATTCACCGTCGACGGCGCCAAGCACGACGTCGACCAGGTCACCAAGCAGCTCTTCAAGGTCATCGAGGTCGTCGACATAACCGATATCACCTCGGAAGAAGTGGTTGCCCGCGAGCTGGCACTGATCCGCGTCGCCGCATCGCCGAATAACCGCACGGCCCTCTTCGAGATCGCCCAGGTGTTTCGCGCCAGCGTCGTCGATGTCGCCCACGACTCGATGATCTTCGAGGTCACCGGCAACGAGGACAAGATCGAGGCCCTGTACGAGCTCCTGTTGCCCTACGGCGTCATGGAGCTCATGCGCACGGGCCGTATCGCCATGAAGCGCGGCGGCGCCGGCCACGTCCTGGACGACGGCCACCGCCGCTACCGCTCCGCGGGCGAAGGCAAAGCCCAGGTAGGTAGTCTGCTGTGATCGGAAACGCTGGCCAGGTTGCCGTGGGTTTAGACCCGCGGTACGGATACTGCCTCAGGCTCCCACGGCCCTCGTCCTCTCGCTAGGACGGAGGGCCATCCCGGAGCCCTGCCACGCGCAGGCAGACTGAGCCCGAGTGTGGCTTGCTCCGATGTCGCGAATGGCGATTCGGAGCAAGTCCGCTCCTGCACAAGGAGGAGTCCTTTGCCACCTGCCAACGTAACCCCGAAAAAGATGCCCTTCGAAAAGTACCGGCCCTGGCTGCCGATCGTGCTCGAAGACCGAACCTGGCCCAACAAGCGCATCCAGAAGGCGCCGCTCTGGTGCAGCGTCGATCTGCGCGACGGCAACCAGGCCCTCATCGACCCCATGGACATCGAGCGCAAGCGCCGCATGTTCGAGACCCTGGTCAACATGGGCTTCAAGGAGATCGAGGTCGGTTTCCCGGCTGCCAGTCAGCCTGACTTCGACTTCATTCGCATCCTGATCGAAGAGGACCTCATCCCGGACGACGTCACGATTCAGGTCCTCACCCAGTGCCGCGAAGAGCTCATCGAGCGCACCTACGAAAGCCTGCTAGGCGTCTCGAACGCCATTGTCCACTTCTACAACAGCACCAACCCGCTGCAGCGAGAGGTGGTCTTCCAGCAGGACAAGGAGGGTATAACCGAGATCGCTGTCAGCGCCGCCGAGATCGCCCTCAACCTGGAGCCCTCGCTGGTCGGCAGCAAGATCCGCTACGAGTACTCCCCGGAGAGCTTCACCCTCACCGAGCCCGAGTACGCCCTGAGCATCTGCGAGGCGGTCATGGACGTGGTCAAGCCGACGCCGGAGCGTCCCCTGATCCTCAACCTGCCCGCGACGGTCGAGTGCTTCACGCCCAACGTCTACGGCGACGTCATCGAGTGGTTCTGCCGCTCGATCAAGGACCGCGACTCCGTGGTCGTCAGCCTCCACCCCCACAACGATCGCGGCACCGGCGTCGCGGCAGCGGAGTTCGGCGTCATGGCCGGCGCTGACCGCGTCGAAGGCACGCTGTTCGGCAACGGCGAGCGTACCGGCAACGTCGATATCGTCAATTTGGCCCTGAACTTGTTCGCTCTGGGTGTAGACCCGGAGCTGGACGTCAGCGACATCGACGCTCTGCGCCGCGTGGCCGAGTACTCCAACCGTCTGCCGGTCCACCCCCGCCACGCCTACGCCGGTGATCTTGTCTACACGTCCTTCAGTGGCAGCCACCAGGACGCCATCAAGAAGGGTTTCGATGCGCTGTACCGCAAGGCGGCCGAAGCTGGATTCGAGCCCGATGACTACGAGTTCTGGCAGGTCCCGTACCTGCCAATCGATCCGAAGCACGTCGGTCGCAGCTACGAGGCCGTCGTTCGCGTCAACAGCCAGAGCGGCAAGGGCGGCGTCGCCTACGTCATGCGCGCAGAGCACGGCTTCGACCTGCCGCGCCGCCTCCAGATTGAGTTCTCGAGGGCGATTCAGCACATCACGGAGGACAGCGGCACCGAGATCAGCCCCACCGCGATGTGGGACGCCTTCAAGGCCGAGTACCTGCCGGAGAACCCTCGTATCGCCCTCAAGAACCACGACGTGCGTTCCAGTGATTCGAAGTTGAGCGCAGTTTCGGCCCACCTGTCAGTCGACGGCAAGGAAATCGAGGTCTTCGGCACCGGCAACGGTCCCATCGAGGCGTTCGTCACGGCTCTCAATAGCGCCCTCGGCACCGACCTCGACGTCGTCGACTACGCTGAGCACGCCCTCGGCGCCGGCAAAGACGCAACCGCCGTCTCCTACGTCGAGACGCGCAACGGCAACGGTGAGGTACGTTGGGGCGTCGGCACCCACCCGAACATCATGACGGCGTCTCTCCACGCTGTGGTATCGGCCTTCCTTCGCCAGGGCGCGGCCGCTAAGGTAGCTGACAACTCGATGGTAAAGTAATGTCCAGAAAGTAAAGTGAATGGAATACTTGCCAAGTAATCATCAACCACGTAAGGTCAAGGAGGCAGCGGTGGAATACATCGCCGGCCGGAGGGAGGACCCCGCCTTGACTACTATCAGCAGCAAGAACCAGATAACCCTGCCGGCTCAGCTCCTGCGGGAGATGGGTCTGGGCGCCGGAGACCGTCTCGCCATTCGCCGGGAGGGCAACCGTCTGGTTCTCCGTCCGCGCCCTAAGGATTGGGTGGACTATTACGGCGGCAGCCTTCGCGGTCTCTACGGTGAGACCAAAGAGGAAAAGGACGCCTATGTAGATGACCTCCGCAGTGAGTGGGAGCGTTAACCAAAGTGGGAGGCAGCACTGGTCGATAACCTGCTCTTGAGCAAAGGCGAGCAGCTTCTGCTGGACACTAACGCATTCATCTACTTCCTGGACGGGGAGGAGCTCTACTACGACGTTCTACTTTCCGTCTTTCGCAGAGTCGCGGCCGGCGACCTCACGGTCATCGTGTCGGCAATTACGGAGGCGGAACTGCTCGTAAAACCGGAGCGCGATGGCAACGAGGCGGCGCGAGAGCGCATCGAAGATTTGTTGTCGGAGAGCGGCATTTACGTTGTTGGCGTGGACCGCAAAATCGCGAGGCGAGCGGCGGCTTTAAGAGCCCGTGCTCGTCTAAAGTTGCCCGACGCTATAATCGTCGCGACCGGGCTTGAGACGGGCTGTGAGGCCATCGTGGGTAACGATGGTCAATGGTCGAAGCAAGATGCGGACATTCCGTTCATCCGCTTGGATGAGGTTGTGAAGAGGTAGCTCTGTCGCTGGCAGGGCTTCGAGGGGAATTCATGGCAGAACCACAAACGCTTTCAGAGAAGATTTGGGAGGGACACGTCGTCCGCCGCGAGGCGGGACAGCCGGACCTTCTCTACATCGACCTGCACCTGGTGCACGAAGTCACCTCGGCGCAGGCATTCGAGTCGTTGCGCATGGCCGGGCGTCAGGTGCGCCGCCCAGAGCTCACCGTCGCGACCGTCGACCACAACGTGCCGACCGCCGACCGCAACAAGCCCTGGCCCGACCCGCTCTCGATCCAGCAGGTCGCCGTCCTCGACAAGAACGTCGCTGATTTCGGTGTGACCTACTTCGGTGTGAACGACGTCCGTCAGGGCATTGTCCACGTCATCGGGCCGGAGCAGGGCCTCACGCAGCCCGGTATGACCATCGTCTGCGGCGACAGCCACACGGCGACGCACGGCGCCTTCGGTGCGCTGGCCATCGGCATCGGCACCTCGGAGGTCGAGCACGTGCTCGCCACCCAGACGCTGCCCCAGGCTAAACCGAGGACGATGGCCGTAGAGGTCAACGGCACCCTGGCGGATGGCGTGGTTGCCAAGGACGTGATTCTCTCCATCATCCGCATGATTGGTGTCGGCGGTGGCATCGGTCACGTTATCGAGTATCGCGGCGACACCATTCGAAACCTCTCGATGGAAGGCCGCATGACCGTCTGCAACATGTCGATCGAGGGCGGTGCCCGTGCCGGCCTCGTCGCCCCGGATGAAAAGACCTTCGCTTACGTTGAAGGCCGCCCCTACGCTCCCAAGGGCAAGGAGTGGGAAGCCGCGCTGGCCCACTGGCAGTCGCTACCCACCGACGAGGGCGCCTCCTTCGACAAGGTGGTCACCCTCAAGGCCGAGGACATTGAGCCCAGCGTGACCTGGGGTACGACGCCGGCCCAGAGTGTGTCCGTAACGGGGCGTATCCCCAACCCGGACGATTTCGCGGAAGCGACCGCCAAGGAAGTCGGTTGGCGGGCCCTTAACTATATGGACCTCAAGCCCGGCACGGCTATGGAAGACATCCCGCTGGACCGTGTATTCATCGGCTCCTGCACCAACTCACGCATCGAGGACTTGCGTGCCGCCGCTTCGGTGGTCCGGGGCTACAAGGTCGCCAACAGCGTGCGAGCTCTGGTGGTGCCCGGCTCCGGCCTCGTCAAGGCGCAGGCGGAGGAGGAGGGCCTTGATAAGGTCTTCACGGAAGCCGGCTTCGAGTGGCGCGACGCGGGCTGCTCGATGTGCCTGGGCATGAACCCGGACTTCCTTTTGCCCGGCGAGCGCGCTGCATCTACCTCGAACCGCAACTTCGAGGGCAGGCAGGGTCCCGGTGGCCGCACGCACCTCGTAAGCCCGGAGATGGCCGCGGCCGCCGCGGTTTCCGGTCACTTCGTAGACATTCGTGGTTGGAGGCGCAACTAATGGAGCCTGTACGTCGCATTGTGGCCCAGGCGGTGCCCTTGAACCGCTCCGACGTGGATACAGACCAGATCATCCCCGCGAAGTACCTGAAGCTGGTCGAGCGCACCGGTTTCGGTAAGTACCTTTTCGATAGCTGGCGCAAGGACGAGTCGTTCGTGCTGAACGACCCCATCTACGTCGGCGCCCAGGTCCTCGTTGCGGGTCCGAACTTCGGTTGTGGCTCCTCTCGCGAGCACGCACCCTGGGCGCTGGAAGACTATGGCTTCAAAGCAATCATCGCGCCTTCGTTTGCAGACATCTTCCGCAACAACTGCGCCAAGATCGGCCTCCTCCTGGTTCAGCTCCGGCCCGACGAAGTGGAGATCCTCATGCAGCGCGCTGAGGAGAAGCCGGAGACCAAAGTCATCGTCGACCTCGAGTCGCAAACTGTGGGACTTGAGGGTGAAGAGTGGACGATGCACTTCGACATCGACCCCTTCATCAAGCACATGCTGGTCAATGGCCTCGATGACATCAGCCTCACCCTCCAGAGCGCCGATGCCATCACCTCCTACGAGAGCAAGCGCCCCGGCTTCATGCCCGCGGCCACCGTCTAGGCGCTAGGAGCCGTCATGCCGACCATCGAAGACCTCAAGGACCAGCAGCGGCGCCAGTGGAGCGGCAACGCACCAACCTGGGACGCCCAGCACGAGCGTCGAGAGCAGGAGACCGCCGTGGTCAGCGATTGGCTGTGCCGAGAGGCGGGCCTCGCTCCTGGCTTGCGCGTGCTCGATCTTGCGTGCGGTTCCGGTCACCCGGCCATCAACGCCGCCAGGCTTGTGACTCCCGGCGGCAGCGTACTCGCTACAGACATGGTGCCCGAGATGGTCGATGTCACTCGCCGTCGTGCTGCCGAAGCCGGCGTGAACAACATCGAAGTCCGCGTCATGGACGCCGAGGCGATTGACCTGGGCGGCGCCAGCTTCGATGCAGTCACCTGCCGCTTCGGCATCATGTTCTGCGCCGCCCCCTCGAAGGCGGTGTCAGGCATCCGGCGTGTGCTCAAGGACGGCGGCAAGTTTGCCATGTCCTGCTGGGCACCGCCTGAGCAAAGCCCCGGGCAGACCCTGGGCAACCAGGCCTTAGAGCGCTTCGGCCGCCCCCAGACCCCCGTCGACTACAACGTTCCCGGCGTCTACCAGCTCGCACCGGACGGCAAGCTGCAGAGCCTGCTCGAGGCCGCCGGCTTCCACGACGTGCGCGTCGAGCCCCTGACCATCGTTTCCGAATACGAGTCCTTCGATGCCTTCATCGCCCCGGGAGCGATGCGTATGGGTGCGCTCCGCACGGCCCTCAACGAGGTCTCGCCGGAGGAAGGCGAGCGCCTCAAGACCATCCTCGCCGAGCTTCTCGCGCCCTACACGGACGGCAGCGGCGTCATCCGGCTGCCTCTCACCCCGCTCTGCGCCGTCGGCACCAAGTAACTGCCTTCTCGCTATCCCTCACCTGGATCCACCTGACCTCTGAAATCTGCACTCTCCCTTTGGGTGAGGGGGCCGGGGTGAGGTCCTGCGCTGGAGCCACTCCCGC
>CAVSWS010000006.1:0-54923 GCA_963731765.1 uncultured Chloroflexia bacterium | reverse complement strand
CCAGCGCGAACAGGAACAGGCCGCCGATCGCCGGCCCGAGCAGCAGGCCGATCTGACGCCCCGTTGCTGTCAGACGCACGGCGCTCGGCAGGCCCTGGCTTCCCACGATGTCGTGGATGATCACCTGACTGGCGGGCGAGAAGATCACGCCGGCAATGCCATGCAGCGTCAGAAAGACGACGGCGTGCCAGATTGTCAGGGTGTCCGTCCAGAATACGAACGACCAGCCCAGCGACACGGAAATGAACATCGCCATGGAGATGAGGAAGAGCTTTCGACAGTCGTAGCGATCTGCCAGGGAGCCGGAGAACACGCTGCCGAGCAGGAAGGGCGCCCAGTGGCTGATTACCGCATAGCCGCCGAGCGCCGGCGAATCGAACTTCTTGAACAGCACCCAGTAGCTGATCACGTGCTCGATGTTGTCGCCCATCATCCAGAGCACGGAAGCGATTGCGAACCATCGAAAGCTGGTGTTGGCGAGGACGGCGAACGACGTCGACCGGGTCAAGCGCTGCCCAATTCCTAGTCATCACCGTCGCCGGCGAAGTCTTCCTGCCCCCGTCCGCCACTCCGAGAAGGGCCTCGGTGGCGACCGCCGTGCCGTCCGCCCCGGCCGTCCGGCCAGCCGCGAAGCTGACGTGCCGCCACAATCGAAAGGGCGCGGATGTACCAGCTGTTGGCCGACATGCCGTGCTGCCGGGCAGCCAAGTCTATCAACTCCTTGAGCTGCTTGGGCAGTCGCAGCGTGACGCGCTCGAGCTCGCTGTCGCTGAACGCGGTCTCGGTCTCAGGCTCCTGCGAGTCCTCGATGCGCAGGTGCAGCCCGCCGTCTGCGTACTCCAGGCTGACGCGCTGATCGGCGCTAGCTTCGTTGAACGTGCGGACGATACCGGCCAGGATATCGAACGCCGCGCGCTCGACTTGCGGCCGGGCGGCGTTGACGTATGCCTGTTGCCGCTCGCGCGCCTCCGGGTCGGTTATAAGCTGGAGAGGCTGTTCGAGCCCCTGGAACAACGGAGACAGGTCGATATCGTCAGTTCTTGATGTCATAATGACATTACTATGACTGCACGATGGTGTCGTGTCAACATTAGAGGCAGTGCACAATCTGCCAGGAGTACGCTTCCTCATTCAGTGCATCGGCCGTCACGCCGTCGTCGTCCTTGGCACCGAAAGGCCTTGACGCCCCGACACCGCAAGGGCTACTGAGTAGGCGTTGGGCGTTCATCCGGGCGCTCTCGAAGCTGCCGAGAGCAGACAGCAAAGCAGAGGAGTTCGCACCCATGTTCCTTTTCCAAGAGACCTACTACGTCACCCCGGGCCTGCAGGACACGGTGGAAAAGCGTGTGATCAGTCTGCACGAGAACCACGCCTACAACCCCAAGTTCATCGCCACGGATTGGATGAAGGACCTCGCGGATGAGACAACCTACCTCGCCTTCCGGCTGTGGCGCGACCAGGACGTGACTTACGACGAGGCGCAGTTGGCATGGATGGCCGAGTACAACCGCACTCGCCCGGCCGACGCTTTCATCCAGCCGCCGGACATCGAGTACTTCGAGCAACTACACCAGTTCGGCAGGGGCCGCGAGGCCGGCTTCCTGATCTACGCCGAGCTGCGTATCGGCGGTCGTTCCGTGGCCATGGAGCTGGAGGACGAGCTACGCGAGCAGCTCCGCAGCGCGGACGGGCTGCAAGAGTATCGCCTCTATCGCTCCCTGGGCGGCGAGAACCGCTACGTTCGGGCCGAGTTCTGGCGCTCTCAGTCCGAAGCGGACGCCTTCTGGCGCAGCGAAGACCGCCGTGACTACATGACGCGCCTCACCGCTGTCGCCACGCGCGGTGTGCCTCGACTCCGCCGTTACGAGGTGCTGCATCAGCTTGGCAGCGCCAGCATGGGGTAGCAGAGTCACTGCTACGCGGGCACCAAGCCACCCGCCTGCAATGCTGAGCTCGTCAAGGCAGGCCGGCATTCCTTCTCGTTGGAGAGGCCGAGGTGGTGCGATGTCGAACACCCCTGGCTGCTACGGCAGAAGCACGAGCTGCCCGCCCTCGAACCGCTGCACCACCGGCGTGTATTCAGCCTGCCGGGTGTCCGACATCGTTACGCTGCCCAGGGGCGTGTCGACGCCTTGCAGCGACGCGAGGGCATCGCTTCGGCCACACCTTCCCCGCCATCGAAGCAGAAGCGCCGAGCAGCGCACGGGCCGATCTCTCGGCATTAGCGTGCCGCGCTGGCTCGTGCGTATCGATTACGTCTTCTACACGGACGAATCGCGAGCCGTGCAGGCAGCATCGGCCCCTGCACGGCCATAGGACCACCGCGATAGCTGACGTTCCGATAGGTGAGTCGTCCCAATGAGGCTCCTTAGCGGCAGCGAGGAGCGCCCTCCGTTCATGGGCCTCGTCAAGCACCACGCGGGATGGACTGTAGCCACAACTCCACGCTCTACGACTGGAAGGTCTGAGGCCAACCCGCGGTCTCTCCTCCATAAGAATGTTATGCGGCCTGAAAAGAAGCAGGCCGCATAAAAGCAGTGCTAAAATCAGAATGGTCCCGGCGCCGTGATTCGAACCCGGATGCAACTGGTTGCGACTACTTCAGAGGCAGTTGCGTCTACCAATTCCGCCACGCCCGGCTGCAAATGAGAGAGAGCGGCCAAGGTTTAAGCGCCTACCGCTCTCTCATCGCTTTTTAATCTCCTTCCTCGCCGCCGGCCGGCTTAGCAAGCATGTATGTGTTCGGCAGCAGTTCGCCTAAGACTCCGCGTCTCGCGCCGCGAACAAGCGCCGTAACGACCGTTGCTTGGTCCTTCTCGGAACAGGAAGGCCCCTTCCGGTTACTGCTCTTCAGAAGCTCGATCGGCGTGCATGGGTCGCTCTCGTTCTCGAAGAACCTTCTGAATCGCATCGCTCAGCTGAGAGCCTACGCAGATCCGTTCGCGCCTCATGGTTCTCCGGAGGCTTGCGGCTCGATCGACTGCGTAGGCTTAGCGTGAATCAACGCGTCAATGTCGGTCAAGCACTCTCCGCTCTTCCTCAATTTGGCGGCCCAAGCTCCAATGCTCCTCCGAGAGTTTCCTCAACCGATCCTCTATCTCTGCTCTCCGCTGTCGCAGCCCTTCCAGAAGACATCTCGATTACGTCATCTTGACCTCGCGATCTCTAGGAATCGTTCTCATCGCTTACAGATCATACGATCACAGATCGTTGGTTGTCGATCGGTACTCATTACAGATCTCAGATTAGATGGACTTATGAAACGATTGCACCCGGCCACCGGTCCAGTTGAGCCGCCCTTAACCCGAACGTTACAATTGCCTGCACACCGAGGCGCTCTCGTGTGAGAGCGCCTTCGCCGTCTCACGTCACACCAGACGGCCATTACGGAGGCAGGAACCACATGAACGGGTCTAGCAACGAAACCAACGGGACCGGTACCGGCACCTTCGCCGTCAAGAAGGGCCTCGCGCAGATGCTCAAGGGCGGCGTCATCATGGACGTCGTCACGCCGGAGCACGCCAAGATCGCCGAGGAGGCCGGAGCCTGCGCCGTCATGGCCCTCGAGCGCGTACCCTCCGACATCCGCAAGGACGGCGGCGTCGCCCGCATGTCCGACCCCGACATGATCGAAGGCATCATCAAGGCCGTCACCATCCCGGTCATGGCCAAGGTACGCATCGGTCACTTCGTCGAAGCGCAGGTGATCGAGTCGCTCGGCGTCGACTACATCGACGAGTCCGAGGTCCTGACGCCCGCCGACGAGGCGAACCACGTCGACAAGCATCAGTTCAAGGTACCCTTCGTCTGCGGTTGCCGCGACCTCGGTGAGGCGCTGCGTCGCATCAGCGAAGGCGCCGCCATGATCCGCACCAAGGGCGAGGCAGGCACCGGCAACGTCGTCGAGGCCGTACGCCACATGCGCCAGGTCATGGGCGACATCCGCCGCATCCAGACCATGAGCGACGACGAGCTCTACGCCGAGGCCAAGCGCCTCGGCGCGCCGTCGAGCTGGTCAAGGAGGTCAAGGAGCTTGGCCGTCTGCCCGTCGTCATGTTCACCGCCGGCGGCATCGCCACCCCGGCCGACGCCGCGCTGATGATGCAGCTCGGCTCCGACGGCGTCTTCGTCGGCTCCGGCATCTTCAAGGCGGAAGAGCCCGCGAAGATGGCGAAGGCTATCGTGCAGGCGACGACGCACTTCCGCGACGCCAAGATCATCGCCGAAGTGTCGCGCGGCCTCGGCGGCGCCATGAAGGGCATCGAGATCAGCACCCTGCCGGAGAGCGAGCTCCTCGCCTCCCGCGGCTGGTAATCGAGCCGCGAGCTCTCAGCAGTCAGCTTTTAGCGCTTTAAACAGAAGAGAGGCCGGAATCGTCCGGCCTCTCTTCTGTTTTACGTCATCGCCAGGACGGCATCGCTCGAGTTAGAAGCAATCACCGGCCTGGAACGAACGACTCACTACAACATCTTCTCCCGCTGGTTCGCTGCCCTGGCGGCGCCGATCGCCGTCTTCACTTCCTTCTCCTCTTCCGGAGGAGGCAGCACGGCCTTCATGCCCAGCGACTCGATCCACAGCTCTCGGGTCCAGCCCTTTGTGTGGTAGAGGTGCTCGTCCTCCTGGTCCTCCACCGCATCGACGGCTTCCTGGATCGCCGAGGCCATCTTGCCGCTGGCGTGCTGGGCCACCTCTGACAGGAGGCTCCAGTTCTGGTGGTCCTTGGTCTCCGCCAGCACCACGCACTCGGCCGCGACAAGCTGGGCCGCCGCCGCATCGCCGGCCTTCTGCGCCATCTCCATCGCCTTGAGCAGCGACTCGCCGTGGTGCCTCACGACCTGGCGGCCCGGGCTCTCAGCCTTCGGGTCCAGCTCCAGCTTCTGGAACACCTCCATCAGCGTCTCGTGGTGAGTCTTGGTCTGGTCGAGGTACTTCTCCCACTCCTCCTGGAGGTCCGAATTGACGGCGCATTCGATCGCCTTCGTGTAGATCTTCTGGCCGCCCGCCTCGGTCTCCAGTGCCTGGTATAGCAGCTCATGCACCTGATTGTTGTTCATACGTCTACTCCTCTTTGTCCTGTATCTGTGGCATCTCGGTCCCGGCTCTCAGACTGCCAGATCCGGCATTGCGACCACCGCCGCGGACACCCCATCGCAATTTCGGAGACGTGACGAACGTTTGCAGCATGGCCATCTAAAGCGACGGCCGGCCAAGCCCTGCTCCTGTGGCGACGGCGCCTCATCTGATGAAGCCGCTGCGTTAACACGCCGCAAACGTTCGTTAATCGCACGTTTTCAGGCCCTTAGCCGTCCGTTCACGGGCTGTTGCTAGCTTGCATTAGCACCTCTAGCAACCCGAAACCACACACCTGAAAGAGGAAGAACCACAATGGCTGATGGCTCATCAAACGGGCGCCCGTCGCTTTTCGACGCCCGGATCTCTCGACGCGGCCTGTTCAAGACGGCGGCAATCGGTGGCGCCGCGCTCGCTCTGCAGCGCACCGGTCTGACACCAGCTTTTGCGGGGCCGAGCACCCCCACCCTCTCTTACCTCAGCGCAAGCGCAGCCGGTGTCACGTTTGACCCCATCCTCACCGCGGGCGACTCTGTCGGCGGCTACCGCATGGTGGGTCTGCCGGACGGCCTTGGCGCCTACTCGACCGGTTCGGAGTTTGTCCTGGTGATGCACCACGAGCTCGACGACAAGCAGGGCGTCACCCGCGCCCACGGCAGCATCGGCTCCTTCAACTCTCGCTGGACCATCAACCGCTACACGCGAGAAGTGACTTCCGGCCGCGACCTCGACAAGACGGTCTACCAGTGGATCGGCGGCAAGTACGTCAAGCAGACCACGATCTGGAACCGATTCTGCTCGGCCGACCTGCCAGAGCTCAGCGCCTTCAGCTACGGCGGGCTCGGCACCACCGAGCGCATCTTCATGGGCGGCGAGGAGTCCGGCGCCACGGGACGCGCGTGGGCTCACATCGTCACCGGTCCCAATGCCAACCAGGCGTGGGAGCTACCGCTGCTTGGCCACCGCTCGTTTGAGAACGTTCTCGCCTGTCCCTCCAGCCGCCAGAAGACCGTCGTCGCGGCGCTGGATGACAAGAACGGCGGCGGTGTCGCCGTCTACGTGGGCCAGAAGCAGGCCACCGGCAGCGAGATCGAGAAAGCCGGCCTGACGAACGGCAAGCTCTACTCGGTCCAGGTCCTCGTCGACGGCCAGCCTGTCGCTGAGGAGACCAACGGCGACGCTTTCGGCGACGGCTCGTACGTCGGAAAGGCAACCTTCGTCCTGGCAGAGGCAGAGACCGGTACCGGCTTCCTCCGACCAGAAGACGGCGCCTGGGACCCCCGCGCGGGCAGCGGTCCCGACGGCCGCCCCCGGGGCAACGACTTCTACTTCGTCACCACGAACTCCTTCAGCGGCAACAGCCGTCTGTTCCGGCTCTCCTTCTACGACCTCAACCAGCCTGAGGCCGGCGGCACGATCGAAGTCGTGATCAACGGCGGCCCGCAGCACATGTTCGACAACATCTGCATCGATGGGCTGGGGCGCATCATGCTTCAGGAAGACCCCGGCGGCACCGCCTACCTCGCCCGCATCTGGTGCTACGGCATCGATTCCGGTGAGCTCGTAGAGGTGGCGCAGGCAAACCCGGCCTTCTTCTACGGCAGCCAGCTCTTCCTCACGACGAATGAAGAGTCGTCCGGCATCATTGACGCCAGTGCTGTACTCGGCAACGGTTGGTACCTCCTCGTTGTCCAGGCCCACTTCGACAGCCCCGACGAAGAGCTCGTCGAAGGCGGCCAGCTCATCGCCATGTACGTACCCCCGAGCATCGGCATCTAGCCGGACATCACGGCAGCCTGTGGGAGCCGGCAGGTCGCGACCTGCCGGCTTCTGCTTGTCTTCAAGACCGTCCGGTCGATGCCCTAGAATTCGCTCATGATCATCGCAGTCATCGGCGGCGACCCCGCGCCCGAAGCGGCCCTCATCCAGGCCGAAGCGGTCGGTCGCGAGATCGCGCGCCGTGGCGCCATCCTGATCTGCGGTGGGCGTGGCGGCGTCATGGAAGCAGCCTGCAAAGGCGCCTCCGAAGCCGGCGGCCTGACGATCGGCGTCCTGCCCGACCCTCATCGAGGCGCCATGAACCCCTACGTCCAGATCCCCATCGTCACCGGCATGGGCCACGCCCGCAACGTGATCATCACGCTCACCGCCGATGCCGTCATCGCCGTCGATGGCGCCTACGGCACGCTCAGCGAGATGGCACTCACGCTGACGCAGGGCAAGCCCGTCGCCGGCCTCAGCACCTGGCGCATCGAGACCGACAGCCTGCCGGACATCCCCATCTTTCGCACCGAAGACCCCGTCGCCGCCGTCACCTGGGCCATCGAAGCCGCCCAGGCCAACGGCGCCACGCTTGAGCCGCCGACGTTCATACCCCAACTCGGCACCAAAGCACCAGGGCAGGCCCAAAGCTAACGACCCGTCGCCGGGCAGCGGCGGACGATGTCATCAAGATGCTCGACACCGTACAGCGCGCCGGATCGACTATCGGTCCCGCCGTGCGCGATGCCCTCGCGTCGTTGTAAGGCATCGAGACGCCGCTGGCCAGCGTGACGATGTCGCACAACCGATGGCTATCCGCTGGTGTGCAGCAGTTCGAGGGCGGGCAGCTCGTGCTTCTGCAGTAGAAGCGAGGGTGTTCCGCAAGAGCCCACGCTACATGCCATGCGGGGTGTGGCTGGGTGAGTGCCAAGCGATGACTGTTCTTACGCCATGCTGGCGCTGCCAAGCTGAGGATTCTGCCATAAGTACAGGCGGGACAGTCAAAATTCAGGAGGTGTTCTGTCGTAGCTACCGGAACGTCAGCTTCGCGATGGTCGGGCGGTGGTCGCTGTGGCCGTCCCAGGGGCCGATGCCTGCCTGCACGGCTCGTAATTCGTCCGTGTAGAAGACGTAGTCGATGCGCACGAGCCAGCGCGGCACGCTAATGCCGAAGAGCTCGGCCCGTGCGCTGCTCGGCGTTTCCTGCTTGGATGCGCCGGGGAAGGTGTGGCCGAAGCCATGGCCGGCGACGCGCCAGGCGTCGTGCAGGGTCTCGCGCAGGATCTCGTAGGAGTGGTTGCGGTCCGTGGCGTTGAAGTCGCCCGCCAGGACCACGGGGCCGTCGTGGGCGTCGACGTAGTCCTGGAGCAGGCGCGATTCGTGCTCGCGGTCGCCGGCACCCAGCGAGGTCGCGGCGGCGTGTACGTCGATGACGACGACGGACCGCCCGTCGAACGCTACCGACGCGATGATCGGCTGCGCCGTCCACCAGCGGTCGCGCAGCGTCTCGCCGGTGAGCTGCATGGGCAGGCGGCTGATCATGCCGGCGCCGTGCCCGCCCTGTCCCGGCCGCAGCACCTGGTAGGGATACGCCTCGGCTAGCTGGTCGGCGATCGCGGCGGCGTTATCCGGGTCGAGCTCCTGCAGGGCGATTACGTCCGCGTCGGACGCCCGCAGAGCTTCCACGACGCCGCTGCTGAAGTTGTTTCCTCCGAGCAGGTTGTAGGTCATCACGGTCAGCACGGGACCCTCGGCCGGCGGCGTGGAGCGCGGCAGCAGCGGGGCGCCCCAGAGCACGAAGAAGGCCGCGACGGCCGCCAGCGATGCACCGGTCAGCGCGTAGTTGCGCAGGGCAATCGTCGCCAGCAGGACGAGGGGCAGCGGCAAGAAGAGGTACACCGAGAGCGCGTTGAGAAAGAAGATAGGCAGCCACGGGTCGCCGACCAGCGAGTCCACCGCCCACCAGAACAGAAGGCCGAGGAGGTAGAGCGCGGCTAGCCGGGTGATAGCTGCGGCCGTCCGGGCCCGGAGCGCGGGATCGTGTAGAAGCTGGGTCAATACAGAGATTATCGCCGCATGACGCGTTCGAGGTGCCGGAGGAACTCCTCACGGTCTGCGGGGGAGATCACGAGGTTGGGGTGGGTGATGAGGTTGGCGTTGTGGCGCAGGATGGTCACGGTCTGTGACGGCGCCGTGGCGAACCGCACACCCATGAAGCCGTACGCCTCGTACCACTGGCCCGGCCGTACCGTATCGATGCCTGCGTAGTCGATATTCCAGCCGAAGAACGGAAACACGATGCGCAGGTGCTCCGGCCAGAGCTCGTAGCGCCTGGGCAAGATGACCCAGATGACGATGAACACGGCCACGACGCTGAAGAACGTCACCAGGGCCGACGCGGTATCGGCGAACACCAGCAGGATGACCGTAAGCGTGAGCTCCAGGATCACGAGGCCGGCAAACAGCTTGTTGATCAGGCGCATGCCGCCGGGCTGGGCGGTGTAGAGCGGCTCCATGAATCTAGCTTAGCGCTCTTGTCGGGCATTCGGGCACGCCGTCGCCGGACGCGTCAGGCGTTAGCTGCCGCCGCTCCCAAGTAGGTGTAAGAACGGAGGGCTTTGTCTGTCCAAAGGATGAGCACGTATCCGTCCTGATGGCGGGCGATGCGAGTTCAGTTCTCTGTCATGTTTCTGGTGGTCTCGCGTTATCAGAAGCGCGAGATCGGGAGGACAAGGATGGCAAAGCCGGTCTACATTCAGATTACCAAGCAACGGCAGTGGGTCATGCACCAGCAGCGCATGGGCGGTCAGCCGGGCTAGCGAGGACCCTGCGGGGGTTCACGGTGCCTTCCAGACAGCGTGTCGGGGCTGGGGGTCTCCGTGACCGCTAGTGCGGGTGAGCAGGCAGGTGTCGAGGAGAAACTCGACAAGAGTCTGGTCGGCGAACTGCGAGACCTCGAGCGGCGGGCCCGTGCGGCCCGGTTCGCGCAGGAAAGCATCGATTACGCCGCTGCGAGTAGCCGCATCGGGACGCTCCTCGGCGCGGCCGGTGACGTAGAAAGCGTCCTCGTTGTGCTCCATCGGATAGGAATGCAGGGCGTAGCGGCCGTCTCGAAGCAAGTCCTTTAGCTTGAGCGACGGGATGATCAGCCCGTAGAGGCCATCGCCGGCCATGACGACGCAGATCGGGTGCAGACGCGGTGCGCCGTCCTTGCGGGTGGTGGCGAGGAACGCGAGACCGACGCCGAAGTGGTAGAGGAGGTCTCGGCCAGCTTCGGCCAGAGCGGGCTCCTCATTTCGAAAGTCGCCCCAGGTCAACATAAGGCGCGTCCCTCCATTGCAGCGAATTCGTCATACCAGCGCTGAGTCTGCAAGCGACGACCGAGACATTACCTCTGATAGGGTGGGTTGGATAGACGACCTGAAGGAGGCAGTCATGACGAACCAGTGGTCGGTCGAAGAGACAGACGATATTCAGGAAGTCGACAAGATGAAGAAGCCGTCCGCGAAGACGCCCTTCGACAAGAACCAGGGCGACAGTCCGAAGCAGGTGCCGGGCGAGGAGATGGGCTCCAGCGGCGAGCACGAGGAGCAGCCGGACCAGGACCAGGAAGCCGCGCCTTAGCCAGACTTGCCGCTAGGCTGAGGGCACCATGTCCAGCACCTGGAGCTGAAGGGCGCCGCCGTTGCCGCTAGGCCCGTAGCGGTCGGCCGACATCGTGTACACGAGGTCGATGCAGGTGCCTTCTGCCGGTAGGGGACCTTCGAAGTTGAAGGCGATGGCGGGCCAGGTAGCGCCTGCCTTGAGCTTGAGGCGGGCGTGGGTGCCATCGCCCACAGCCTTGGCTTCGGTGACCAGCACGCCCCGGCTGAGCAGTCGTACCTCCGGGTTGCCCTGGCCGATGGGCTGGAGCTTGTTCAGCCACTGGATCTCCTGGCCTTTGAGGTCCGTCAGCGGCCACTCGGCGTCGATGTCCAGCGTGGGCGTGAGGTCAAGGCCGAGCAGCGAGACGCCGGCGTGCTCCACGAGGCGCTCCTCCAGCTCTTCGAGGTGGTTGTTGCGGATCGTGAAGCCCCCGGCCTGACGGTGGCCGCCGTAGCGCTCGAACAGGTTGCCGCAATGGCGCAGGCCCGCCGTGATGTCGTAGGCGGGGATGGAGCGACAGCTGCCGCGGCTCTCCTCGGCGCCCTTCTGGTAGACGACAGCGGGTCGCCCGTAGGTCTCGACGAGGCGTGAGGCCACGAGGCCGATGATGCCCTGGTGGAACTCTTCATGCCCCACGAGGATGAGCGGCGCCTCGGGTCGGCCTTCGACGATGCGCGCGGCCAGCTCCTGCGCCTCGGCCGTCATGCGCTGACGTTCCTTGTTGAGGGCGTCGATGCTCGAAGCCATGGCGATGGCGACGCCCTCTTCCTGGGTCAGGAGCATCTCCAGTGCCATGCGGGCGTCCGCCAGGCGGCCGGAGGCGTTGATCCGCGGCGCCAGGCTGAAGGCGATGCTTTCCGAGGTGACGTTCCTGGCTTTGACGCCGGAGACTTCGATGAGGGCCTTGAGGCCGGGCCGCTCGCTTCGGGCCATGGCGGCGAGGCCGCGCTTGACGATCTCGCGGTTCTCCTGCACCAGCGGCACCATGTCGGCGACGGTGCCGAGCGCCGCGAGCTCGGCGTAGCGCGCCTCCGGGAAGGGGCGCAGGGCCCGGGCGTACAGCCCTTCGGCGAGGCGGAAGGCGATGCCGGCGCTGCAGTAGTCGATGAACTGGTAGCGCCCCGAGGGCAGCTTTGGGTTGACCAGCGACGTCGCCGCGGGCAGCTCCGAAGGCGGCAGGTGGTGGTCGACGACGATGACCTCCATGCCGGCCTCGCGCGCCCTTTCGATCTCGACGATGTTCGTGGTGCCGCAGTCGCAGGTCACGAGCACGCCGACGCCGCGGTCGGCGAGGGAGTCGATGGCACGGACGTTGAGGCCGTAGCCTTCGCGCTCACGGTTGGGGATGTAGGGTGTCGCGTCGCCGCCGAGGTCGCGCAGGGTCTCCGTAAGGATGGTGGTCGAGGTGATGCCGTCGACGTCGAAATCGCCGTAGACGCATATCGGCTTCTGGGAAGCGATGGCGTCGCTGAGGGTGCGCATGGCCTCTTCGAAGCCGGGCAGGAGAGACGGATCGCCGAGCTGGGTCTCTTTGCCTCCGAGGAAGTGCTGCGCTTCGGCGGTGGTGCTGATGCCGCGGTTTTCCAGGACGTGGGCGATGAGTTTCGGGATACCGGAATGCTGCAACTTGCCCCGGACCGGGGAGTCGATAAGGCGCCAGCGCTTCCGGGCACGTGCGGCGGCCTCGGGGCGCTGGTCGACGGGGCGGGCGGGGGTCGTTACCGTCGCAGCTTCCACTCGAACGCATATTCGGCTGGGTGCCGGGGCCTGTCAACCCCTCGAAAGATTCGGGTCATAGAAGGTGCGAGAAGTAGGACGCTACTTGCTATAATCGAAGTTGATATTCGTCTCCAACGAGACGAGTGCAGATCAAAACACAGCCCCGGGAGAACGAATCGCTCTTGAATCCGCCCTGACGACGGCCCTGGCTTCCTTCGGCCCTTCTTTCTCTCCTTCTCGCTGAGGTTCGCTTTGTCTATTTCGCCCATCGCTCCTTCCGGCGGTCTGGCCTACGAGGTCTCCCGCCGCCGCACCTTCGCCATCATCTCCCACCCCGACGCGGGCAAGACGACTCTGACCGAAAAGCTCTTGCTCTACTCCGGCGCTATCGAGCTGGCCGGCGCCGTGCGCAGTCGCAGCAGCCAGCGCCACGTCACCGCCGACTGGATGGCGATGGAGCAGGACCG
The DNA here is from genome assembly GCA_963731765.1 of uncultured Chloroflexia bacterium. Classification (GTDB taxonomy): domain Bacteria; phylum Chloroflexota; class Dehalococcoidia; order DSTF01; family WHTK01; genus WHTK01. The sequence continues at coordinate 42,261 of CAVSWS010000006.1, read as the reverse complement.
CGGCATCTCGATCACCGCCAGCGCCCTCGAGATGGAGTACCAGGGCTACCGCATCAACATCCTCGACACGCCCGGTCACCAGGACTTCTCCGAGGACACCTACCGCACCCTCATGGCCGTCGACTGCGCCGTCATGGTCCTCGACGGCGCACGCGGTATCGAGCCGCAGACCCTGAAGCTCTTCCAGGTCTGCAAGCTGCGCAAGATCCCCATCCTCACGTTCATCAACAAGATGGACCACGACACCAGGGACCCCATCGAGCTCCTGGACGAGATCGAGTCGGTCCTCCAGATCACGCCGGTACCGATGAACTGGCCCGTGGGCACCGGCCCCTGGTTCCAGGGCGTCTACGACTTCGAGCGCGCCGAGGTGATGCGCTTCGAGCGTACGGAGCACAACCAGCACCGCGCGCCGGTCAGCGTCTCCGGTCTCGATGACCCGGAGCTCGCCGCTCTGCTGGGCGAGAAGGCGTGGGAGGAGCTGGCGGAGCAGGCCGAGCTGCTCACCGTCGCCGGGGCCCGCTTCGATGAGCCCGGCTTCCTGCGCGGCGAGGTCACGCCGGTGTTCTTCGGCAGCGCCCTGAACAACTTCGGCGTCGAGCCCTTCCTCGAAGCGCTCCTGCGCCTGGCCCCGCCACCCGGCAGCCAGCACGGCATGGCCGAACCCACGGACGAGACCTTCACCGGCTTCATCTTCAAGATCCAGGCAAACATGGACATGAAGCACCGCGACCGTGTCGCCTTCCTGCGCATCTGCTCCGGCCGCTTCGAGCGCGAAATGATCGTGAACCACGGCCGCCTCAACAAGAAGGTGCGCCTCGGTCGCGCCTACAAGCTCTTCGGCCGTGACCGCGAGATTATCGAAGAGGCCTATCCCGGGCGACGTCATCGGCGTGATCAACCCCGGCACATTTGCCATCGGCGATGTCGTGACCACCGGCAACGACATCCCGGACGTCGACATCCCGCGCTTCCCGCCGGAGCACTTCGCCGTGCTCGTTAATGCGGATATCGCGCGCTACAAGCAATTCCAGAAGGGCATCGAACAGCTGGAAGAAGAGGGCGCCGTGCAGGTCTTTTACTCCGGCGACGGCACCCGGCGCGAGCCTGTTCTGGGCGTCGTCGGTGAGCTGCAGTTCGACGTCATCATCGCCCGCATGCGCGACGAGTACGGCGTCGAGACCCGGCTGGAGCACCGCAACTACGAGTGCGCCCGCTGGCTTAACCCGAATCGCCAGGAGTCAGAGCGCCCTCACCTGCTGCGCGGCATGCTCTCCTGCGTCGACGGTGGCGGTCAGCCCGCCTACCTCTTCTCCTCGAAGTGGGAGTGCGACTACTTCCAGGGGCAGAACCCCGACGTCGAGCTGCTCGAGATCAGCCCGCCCGCCTCGGCCTCGAAGTAGCGGCTAGCTCGCTTCGATCACCACGGTGCCTCTGGTGCCATCCACGGTAATCAGGGCGCCGTCCGGGATGCGCGTGGTCGCGACCTGCGTGCCCACGACGCACGGAATAGCGTACTCGCGGGCGCAAATAGCAGAGTGCGAGAGGATGCCGCCGGTCTCCGTGACGACGGCAGCCGCGACCGCGAAGAGGGGCGTCCAGGGCGGCGCCGTCGTTTTGCAGACGAGCACTTCGCCTTGCTGCAGCAGGTTCGACTCGTGCAGGCCGTGGATGACGCGGGCCCGCGCCGTTACGATGCCCTGGCTGGCGGCCTGACCCTTGATCACGGTGTCGGTCGAAGGCTTGCCGATGTTGCCGAAGAAGTAGCGGTGGATCATCTGGGATGGGCCGGGCCTGTCGCCAACAACGAAGGGCTTGCCGATCGACATGGGCGCCTCCATCTGCTGGTAGCGGGCGTAGTCGGCCTTGCGCTGCGTGACGTCGGCCTGCATGGGCTTCGGGGCCGCGGCGAGGGCATCGAGCTCGGCGAGACGCAGGTAGAACACGTCATCGGCTGCGTCGATGACGCCCGCATCGACCAGCTTGCGGCCGAGGGCGATCAGGGGCACGCGGATGCTGCCGATGGCGATGAGCTGCCAGAGGGCGCGCTCCTCGCTGATCGGCACGTGGCCCAGGGCGGTGAGAAGCAGGGCCTTGAACTCCTCGCGCTTCTCGGGTGAGAGGCGCTCCTCGATCGCTTTCTCGGCTTCCGTGCGCATGTGGACGGCGCGCTCGTGGGCGGTCTCCGGCGAGTGAGCCGGGTCGCTGAGGTAGCGGGCGATGAGCTGCAGGGGCATCGTGGGGTCTTCCGCCCACGTCGGCAGATGGACGGTGCACCACTCGTCGGCGCGCCAGCCGTAGAGCTCGAGGTAGGCGTGCAGCCTCTCGAGGAACTCGGCGCCGCCTTCGTGCCCTTCGAGGTGGTCGAAGTCGCCGGCGCGCAGGGCGTCCGCGAGCGCCGGGTGCTGCGATGCGAAGACGGCGAGCTGGTTCAGACCGGCACCGGCCGCTGCGGTCTCGTTCGCATAGCCCTGCAGGAGAGTGGCTGCGAGCACGGGGCCGTCTTCGCCCATCTCCTGGTCGCAGAGCGCGGCCATCTGGAGCGCCGGCATCATGAAGTTGGACGCGATCACCGTGGGATACCGAAACGCCGCCGCGACCTGCTGGAAGAGTTCCGGCAGGGCAGCCGTGAGCTCGCCCGTCGTCATGGCGTCGTAGTCCCGCGCCCGGACGTCCGCGCAGAGCTGCTTCACGATCGGGAGGTACTTCTCCTCCCAGATGCGCTTGGCGCCGAGCTCCTTCACCTCGTCTGGCTGAGGCGGCGGCGCGAAGTCCTTCATGAACAGGTAGCCGTTGGCAAAGGCCGTACGGGTGCCCCACGACTCCCCGACCACGACCTCGTAGAAGTCTTCAGCAAGGGGCGTCAGGGGCGACGCGAAGTGAATGCGGTCGATGGCCCAGATGGACTCGGCGTCCTGCGGGTTCTGCCACGTAACTTCGAAGCTGTCGTTGAATCTCGCGACCATCAATGCTCCATTCAGGTCTCGGGGTTCCGGCAAGCGAAAGGGGCGCCACCCGAAAAGGTGGCGCCCCTTCATTGTGGACTGGCGCGTCGATGTTCGCCAAGCCTCAGATCGTGAGCCCGGCCGCGAAGACGGCGTAGAGCACGGTGCCGGCGGCGAGGAAGGCGAGTACGAAGTGCCGCATCAGGGCGCGGCCTTCCCGCAGCCCCTCTTCACGCGTAAGCGCAATGCGCTCGGCCGTGGCTGCCCTCGTGCGGGTGCCTGCTGCTGTCCGAGTGCGGTGAGTGTTGATCGCGAAGCTCAAGGGGTACCTCCTTGTCGAGAACCTGCCCTGAGTATGCGACCGGCGGGATTACAAACGTATCGGCCAAAAGTAGGAGCGGCGGCTCACCTTTGTAGAGGAGCCGCCGCTAGGCCTAACGGTTGTGTAACAGGCTAGGAGTACTTGCCGGAGAGCTGCTTGGGGAAGCCTTCCAGGTTGTTTTCCTTGCGGTAGATGCGGGTCTGGCGCTCCCAGGTGCGCTTGAGGTCGTCCTTGATCTTGATGTGCAGCCGGCCGAGACCCTCGGTCTCGAGCTCGACGGAGTGGCCGTCCTGGAAGGGGTGCAGGCCGCGGTGGTTGGTGCCGAGGGCGAGGATGTCGCCGGGCTCCATCTCGTGCGCCTTGGTGACGAAGGCGATGCAGTCCGGGATCTTCGTCGCCATGTCGGCGGTGGTGTAGTCCTGCATGAGCTCCTCGTTGTTCCAGAGGCGCACGCGCAGGTTGTTCGGGTCCGGCACCTCGTCCTTCGTGACGATGAAGGGGCCGATGGGGGCGTAGGTGGCGCGGGACTTCATCGAGTAGAAGCCGGCCACGGGCATGCCGCGTGCCGAGCCATCGATGAAGTTGGTGTAGCCGAAGATGTAGCTCTCGGCGTCTTCCGGCGAGACGTTGCGGGCCTTCTTGCCGATGACCAGCGCCAGCTCGGCCTCACCCTCGAACACGACGGCCGGGACATCACCCAGTTCCAGGGTGTCGCCGTCGCCGATGACGGCGTCCGGGGCCTTGTGGAAGGCGTCGGCGCCACGGGTCTGAGCCATGCCGTCGTTGTAGTTGACCGCCATGCAGACGACACGGCGGGGCTTGGGCGAGGGGGCGCGGACGCGGACGCTGTGCAGCGGCACGCCATCGCTGGATGCGACCTTGGCCTCGAGCTTGGGGCGGTAGGTGTCCCAGTTCTCGATTACGCCGCTGATGATGTTCTGCGGCTCGACGTGGGGGATGTCGTTGACCACGTCGCTGCAGTCGACGACGTTGTCTCCCTTCATCACACCGAACTTGTAGTCATCGAAGAAAAGAAGTTTCACAAGCTTGCCTCCATCGTTGTTTCCTAGTTACATGCACCGCCGGGCCGATAGCGCGATGCCCCGGGGAATAATACGGCTTCCCAGGCCGCAGGACGACGCTTTACTCCCAGCTAATCACCGGGTTCTTCGGCCGCTCGCCTTCGAGAACGCGGATGACCTCCTGGGCCGCACCCCACTCGCCGCGGTCGGATGCTTCGTGCGTGCCACCGCCGATGTGGGGCGTCAGCAGCACGTTCGATAGCTTGAACAGCGGGTGGTCGTTGCTCGGGGGCTCCGTCGCCATGGCGTCGACCGCGGCGCCGGCGATCCTGCCGCCCTTCAGCGCATCGGCCAGGGCCTGCTCCTCGATGATGCCGCCGCGGGCCAGGTTGAGGATGTGGGCCGTCGGCTTCATCATCGCCAGCTCTTTGGCGCCGATCATGCCGCGGGTCTCCTCCGTAGAGGGACAGTGGATCGTGATCAGGTCGGACTCCGTGAGGATCTGCTCCAGGCTCGCTGGCGCACCGCCGATGGCGTTGATGTACGTGTCCGGGATGTACGGGTCATAGGCCAGGAAGTCCATCTCGAAAGCGCGCGCACGCATGGCGACGCGGGAGCCGATGTTGCCGAAGCCGATGATGCCCAGCGTCTTGTCCGCGAGCTCCGTGCCCACGAACTTCACGTAGTCGCTCCAACGGCCCTCGCGCACGGCAATGTTCGCCTCGTGCGTGTGGCGTAGCAGCGCCAGCATCTGGGCGAACACGAGCTCGGCCACGGCGATCGAGTTGCTCCCGGGCATGTTCGTCACCCAGATGTGCAGCTCCCGCGCCGTCACGAGGTCCACGCGCGTGGGGTCGACGCCGACGCCGGTGCGGGCGACGATCTTCAGGCGACCCTCGCTGGCCCGCATCTGCTCACCCGTGATCTGGCCTTTGCGCGAGATCACTGCGTCGACGTCCGGCGCCTCTTCGAGCCAGCGCTCCGGCTCTGCCCACGGGTCGACCACGACGACGTCGCAGCGCTCCTTGAGCCAGTCGATCACATCTTCCGAGAACCGCTCTACCAGTACGCGACCCAGCGCCATTTGCTCTCCTTCATTGCCCCTTCGGGGAGTAGTTCCGTTACTTTTGCTCCGGTCATCGGGCCGAGTATACGCGGAATGGTTAAGTCTTATCGCGTTGCGCCGGCCACGGCCCAGGCGTTGCCCCGCTCGCGCCATACCAGGACGACGAGACGGGCGAGCACCCAGATGCCGATGGCAACCCACAGTGCGTCGAGGCCGAGGCCGGCGACCATGACGGCGACGGCGACGGGCGCGAAGACAATCGTCGTGATCGTGGCGCCGACGGCGAGGAAGCGCGCATCGCCGGCGCCGATCAGCACGCCGTCCAGGGCGAACACCCAGCCGGCGGCGGGCTGGAAGATCGCCAGCACGACGAGGACGCTGCTCAGCGCCGCCTGCACCTCATGGTCCGACGTGAACAGGGGCGAGAGGAGGTCGCGTGTGAGGAAGATCACGAGCCCGAGCAGGGCGCCGAACAGGACCGAGAGCTCGACCATCCGCGTCGTGGCCGTACGCGCGCTTCGCGTGTCATCGGCGCCGAGGAAGCGCCCCACCATCGCCTGACCCGCGATGGCGATGGCGTCCATGCCCAGCGCGAGGGTGGTGTACATCGTGAAGGCCACCTGGTGCGCCGCCAGCTCCACGCTGCCGAAGCTCGCCGCCACGACGGTCGACAGGATGATCACCACCCGCATCGAGAGGTTTCGCACGAACAGCGGCGCCGAGGCCCGGAAGCTCTGGATCACGCCGGGCGCGGAGAAGCCCAGCGGCACGCCTTCCTCACGCACGCCGCGCTGCACCACGGCCACGTAGAGCAGGATCGAGGCCCACTGCGAGATCACGGTGCCCAGGGCGGAGCCGCCGATGCCCATGTGCACGACGTAGACCAGGGTGTAGTCCAGCACGACGTTCATGATGTTCGCCGCGACGGCGACGTAGAGCGGCGTCTTCGTATCCTGCAGACCGCGCAGGAGGCCGGTCATGGCGAAGACGCCGAGCATAGCCGGGATGCCCGCCGTGCTGACGCGCAGGTAGATCGCGGCATTGTGAGCCGCATCGGGCTCCGGGCCGAACCAGCCGATGATCGTGCGGGCGCCGGCGAAGCCGACGATCGCGAGCACGAAGCCGAGCAGCCCGGCGAGCCACAGCCCGTCGACGCCGAGTCGCAGCGCTTCCGCCCGGTCGCCCGCACCGAGGCGGCGGGCCACCGCGGCCGTGGTGCCGTAGGCGAGGAAGACGCACAGGCTCACGGCCGTCTGCAGGATGGTGGAAGCAACGCCGAGTCCCGCGAGCTGTGCCGTTCCCAGGTGACCCACGATGGCGGAGTCCGCCAGGAGGAAGAGGGGCTCCGCTACCAGTGCCCCGAAGGCAGGCACGGCCAAACGCAGGATTTCGGCGTCGTGCTCGTGGCGCATCGGGGCGGCGGGCAGTCTCATGCGCATCGGTGGCCTAAGCGTGGCGGCGCCCGGCGCGTCGGTCAATCATGCTGGCGAGGGCCGGGCACGAGGATAAGGGCAAATGAAAGAGCCGCCCCCGGAGGAGCGGCTCTGCTTGATACGTCCTGTTGTTGGAGGGACTACGCCAGCGGCGGCTTCGAGGGGTCGAGCCACCAGTTGATGTAGTTCTCTGCCCAGAGGTTGCGGCCGACGACGGAAGAGTCGAAGGCGTAAGCGTTGGCGACCGCAGGCCACATCAGTCGCAGCGACTTGGAGTTGGACGGGCGCGGCACGAAGTTTGCGTTCTCCGTGATGTAGCGCTGGACGTCGTAGATCTGCGAGATCATCTTGTCGTGGTCCGTTTCGAGGCGGACCTTGCCGAGCATGTCGTTCAGCTCCGGGTCGCCGTCGATGGCGCGGCCCTGACCGTTCTTCGGTACAGCGCCGTGGAAGGCGTCGCCCTCCGGGTGCATGATGCCGAAAATCGAGAGCGCCGGTGTGTAGCGAGTGCGCTCGGCGCCGAGGCCGATGCCGTTGAAGCCCTTCACCTTGCCGGACTCGTAGTTGGCCGGGGTGTAGCCGTAGTGGTACTGGGCCAGCCACTCAGCGTAAGGCTTGCCCTGCGATACGGCGTTGAGGCCGACGTCGGCGAAGAAGCCCTGGTAGATCTCGACGGTCTGCCCGTAGGCAGCGCCATACGTGCCTTCCGAGTTGAAGAACATGTCGAAGGAGACGCCGCCACCATGGCCCGCCGCGGAGAGCAGGGCCTTCGCCTCGTCCGGGTTGTACTGCAGGTACTTGATGGCATCGCCGAACTTGGCGGTGTCGGACGGGTCGAGCCACGCCTCGCCCCAGCCGGGCGATAGCTGGCTGTTGTAGCCCCACTCGATGTCGATGCCGGCTTCGGAGAACTTGTCGAGGTTTTCGAGCACGTTGGCGTAGTTGTCGCGGTCGATCGACATCGACATCGCCTGGCGCACACGGGTGTCGCGGAAGATCGAGTCGCCTTCGTAACCGAAGTAGATGTTGTAGGACGAGGTCATGCTGTTGTAGACCGGGTCCTGGTACAGCGCCGTCTGCGGCTGGTCCTTCTTGGACTGAAGGATGTCCTCGTTACTCGCGACATAGGTGTGGATGTTCCCGGCCTTGAACTGAGCAAGGCGGGTGGCGTACTCCGGCACCAGGGCGCGCTCCAGGCGGTCCGGGAAGGGGCGGTCCTTCACGTAGTAGTCCGGGTTGCGGTCCCAGTGAGTGTGGGAGGACGGCACGTACTCGTCCAGGATCCACGGGCCGTGGCCACGGATGTCCTGCTTCGGGTCGAAGCCACCGTCAGACTCCGTGGGCATGATGTAGAGCTGGTCCCAGCCGGCGAGCAGCGTCTGCAGCGCCGCTTCGGGGCGTCGCAGCTTGAGGACGATCGTAGAGGCGTCGGGCGCCTCGATCGACTCGACGGCGGCGCCGGGTGCGCGCTCGGCGTTGTAGACGAAGTTCGGGGCGCTGGCGTTCAGGTTGGAGAACTTGTCCCAGCTGAAGAGAACGTCGTCCGTCGTGATCGGCCGGTTGTTGGTGGGGGCTCGCCGGTCCCACAGCATGTTCTGGCGCAGCTTGAAGGTGTAGGTAAGGCCGTCCGGGGCGACCTCGACCGACTCCATTGCCTCGCCTTCCGTCTTGGTGCCGTCGTTCGTGTCCGGCGGCTCAACCACGGTGTACTTGAGGAATCGCGGGTAGGCGAAGACCGAGATCAGGTTCACGGTCGATGCCGAGTTGGACAGCAGGGCGTCCATGTGCGTGAGCTCGGCGGTGTAGAAGTCCTTGAGCACGCCGCCGGCCTTCGCCTGCGAGAGCGTGTTCTTCGGCGTGGTGATCAGGCTGCTGGTGCTGCCCGTCGAACCCGTGCTGCCGGTCGATGCGCCCGTGCTGCCCGTACTGCCTGTACTGGCGCCGGTGCTCCCCGTTGAGCCGGTGGCGGTGCCGGTTGAGCCTGTCGCGCCGCCGGTGCTCCCCGACGATGCGGAGTCATCGTCGCCACCGCAGGCCGCCAGGAACGCGGCACTAAACGCGCCGGCTCCTACGACTCCCAGTGCACGCCGGCGGGAGATTCGCCGGCCGATAGCCTTTGTCCAGTAGCTAGTCTCCATGTTCCACCTTTCAACTGTTCGTAGGTTCAGACACTCGTATTACGCGATGCGAGAGGCATATTCTCGTATTCATGGGCACTATAAACGCAATGCCCTTAAGTACAAGCGTGTGCGCTGCTATTTTCTACGAGAAAAGCATCTCCATTGGTTTCACAAATAAGAGAGCCGCCCGGCATGGACGGCTCTCTTATCTAAAGTGGAGCGGCTGTTAGAGTTTCGTTGAGTCGATCCAGTAGTCGATTGCCTCTTCCGACCAGATCGCGTTGTTGGGCCATCGCTCCCTCATACCGACGTTCCCTACAGCGACGTGCCATAGCTGGTAGGCCGGGCTCGCGACCGGACGGGGGATCATGTACATCATCTCCGTCATGTAGCGAATGAGGTCGTAGGTCTGCGAAACCTGCTTGTCCTGGTCGAACTCCGACTGGATGCTCTCGATCATGCTGTCGACCTTCGGGTCGCCGGCGAAGGCATCCTTGCCGTCGGGGCTCATGCCGTGGAAGGCGCCGCCGGATGAGTGCCAGGAGCCGAGCATGAGGTTGACCGCCGTCGCGTAGGGGCGCTCAGCCTCCACCGCGTAGCCGTTGAACCCCTTGGCGTCCTCGCCCGTGCCGCGGGTGGAAGCGCCGCTGCGGTAGCCGAAGTAGTAGGTGTTCAGGTATTCGGCGTACGGGAAGCCGGACTGCTTGATGGTGCCGCCGGGGGAACTGAACATACCGGTGAACACCTCAACCGCCTGGCCGTAGGAAGGCCCGTAAGTGCCCTCCTGGTTGAAGAAGACCTCCGTGTCCACGCCGTTCGGGAACCCGGCCGCCTTCAGCAACGCCACGGCATCTTCCTGGTTGTACTGGAGGTACTTGGCGGAATCGCCGAAGTCGGAGCCCATCGGGTCGAGCCAGTAGGGACCCCATCCAGCGGTGATGCAGGTGTTCGTCTTCGGGTCGACGCCGAGGCCTGCGGCTTCGAAAGCGTCCGAGTTGTAGATGGCGCTGTTGAAGGCATCGCGGTCGACCAGCATGGAGAACGCCTGGCGCACGCGCTGGTCCTTGAACGGCGAGTCGCCTTCATAGCCGAACCAGACGGACGGTGTAAGACCGTTGGGGTAGGTGTTCGGCAGCCAGAGGTTGGACTTGTCGCCCGTGTCTTTCTTGAGCTGGATCACTTCCTGCTGAGCGTTGGCCACCAGGTCCGTCATGATGTTGCCGGCCCGGAACTGCGCGAGCTGCTGTGCCAGCTCAGGCACAATCGGGCGCTCGATCTTGTCGAAGAACGGCCGGTCCTTGACGTAGTAGTTGGGGTTCTTGGCCCAGACGTAGCGGGAAGAGGGCTGGTATTCGTCCAGGAAGAACTCACCGTTGCCGCGGACGTCCTTCTGGGGGTCGAAGCCGCCGTCCGACTCCGTGGGCATGATGTAGAGGTGGTCGGTCGCGGCGAACAGCGGCAGGATCGTGGCGTCCGGCTTTGCGAGGTGAACCACGAACGTCGTGTCGTCCGTCGCTTCGACGGAGGTGACGGGTGCGGAGGGGTTGCGCGAGTTGGCAACGTTGGCGCCGCTCGGGTTAATCGTGGCGAACTTGTTGTAGCTAAAGAGCACGTCGTCCATGGTCATCTCACGGCCATTTGTCGGCGCGCGCGAGTCCCATTCCGTGCCGGGCCCCTTGCGGATCTTGAACGTGACCGTGAGCTTGTCCGGCGAGACCTCCCACTTTTCCGCCATCTCCGCTTCCTGAGAGCCATCGGCGACATCCGGGTACTTGCCCGCCGTGAACTTGAGCAGGCGGTTGTAAGCGAACGTCGAGCCGTAGTTGACCGTGGAGGCCGAGTTGGAGGCCAGGGCATCGAAGTGGGTGATGTCCGCCGGTGCGAAGTGCTTCATGGTGCCGCCGGCCTTGGCCTTGGCAGTGGTATCGGTCGGCTGGTAGATCAGCGGGTTTCGGGCGGCGCCTGTCGATCCGGTGGCACCTGTCGCGCCGGTGCTTCCCGTCGCTCCTGTAGCGCCCGTCGCACCTGTGGCACCGGTTGACCCTGTGCTTCCGGTTGAGGCGCCCGTGCTGCCTGAGGAAGAGGAGTCATCGTCGCCGCCACATGCGGCGAGGAAGGCTGCACTGAATGCGCCGGCTCCCACGGCCCCCAGTGCACGCCGGCGCGTGACTCGCCCATTAACGACTCTTGTCCAGTAGCTTGTTTCCATGTTCCACCTTTCACAAATTCTGCAGAGTTTCAGGTATTTTCATAGCTGATGTAACAAGCAGATGTTCTTATTCATGAGCACTATAACCTCAGTCACGTTAAGTACAAGCGGTTATACCGGCGCCGTCTCAGAGAAATGCGTCCGCTGGTTCGATGTCCGTTAATTCGAAGAGAAAATGAAAGAGCCGCCCATTCCGGGCGGCTCTCGTTGCTAAGACGAAGCGACTGTTAGAGCTTCGAGGAGTCGATCCAGTAGTCGATGTACTCCTCGGTCCAGACGCAGTTGTTCTGAGCCCAGCGCTCGCGCCAGCCCAGGCCGGACACTGCCGGGTGCCAGAGCTGGTAGCTCGGGCTCGCGACCGGTCGCGGGATCATGTACGTCATGTCCGTCATGTAGCGGATGATGTCGTGCGTCATGTCGACCTGCTTGCCCTGGTCGAACTCGGCCTGCACTGCCTCGATCATCGAGTTCAGCTTCGAGTCGCCCGAGAAGGCGTCGTTGCCATCCGGGGTCAGGCCGTGGAAGGCGCCACCTGCGGAGTGCCAGGAGCCCAGCATGAGGTTGAGCGCCGTCGCGTAGGGTCGCTCGGCCTCCACTGCCACGCCGTTGTAGCCCTTGGCCGCGTCGCCGCCGCCACGGGTGGAAGCGCCGCCCCGGTAGCCGAAGTAGTAGGTGTTGAGGTACTCGGAGTACGGGAAGCCGGACTGCTTGATGTTCGCACCGCTGTCGCTAAACATGCCGGCGAACACCTCCACTGCCTGGCCGTAGACCGGGCCGTAGGTGCCTTCCTGGTTGAAGAACATCTCGGTGGAGAAGCCACTGCCCAGGCCGGCAGCGTCGATCAGCTTCTTCGCCTCTTCGGGGTTGTACTGCAGGTACTTCGCCGAATCGCCGAAGTCGGAACCATTGGGGTCGAGCCAGTAGGGGCCCCAGCCTGCCGTGATGCAGGTGTTGTAGCGCGCCTCGAGGCCCAGACCGGCCGCGTCGAAGGCGTCCGAGTTGTACAGCGCGATGTTGATCGCCTCGCGGTCGAGCAGCATCGAGAACGCCTGGCGGACGCGCTGGTCCTTGAACGGGGAGTCGCCCTCGTAGCCGAACCACACGGAAGGCGTCAGGCCCGTCGGGTAGCTGTTCGGCAGCCAGAGGTTGGCTTCCGGCACGTCCTTCTTGAGCTGGATCACTTCCTGCTGCGCGTTGGCGACCAGGTCCGTCATGATGTTGCCGGCTCGGAACTGCGCCAGCTGCTGAGCCAGCTCAGGCACGATCGGTCGTTCGATCGTGTCCGGGAAGGGGCGGTTGTCGACGTAGTAGTTGGGGTTCTTCTCCCAGATGAACTTGGCGGAGGGCTGGTACTCCTTGAGCCGCCAGGGGCCGTTACCGTGGACATCTTTCTCCGGGTTGAAGCCGCCGTCGGACTCCGTCGGCATGATGTACAGGTGGTCGGTGGCCGAGAAGAGACCGATGATCGTCGAGTCCGGCTTTGCCAGCTTCACGACCAGTGTGGAGTCGTCGCTCGCTTCGACGCTCGTGACCGGCGAAGACGGGTTGCGGTCGTGCGAGACGTTGGCGCCGCTGGGGTTGATCGTGGCGAACTTGTTGTAGCTAAACAGCACGTCGTCCATGGTCATTTCGCGACCATTGGTCGGCGCGGCGTCGTCCCACTTCGTGCCGGCGCCCTTGCGGATCTTGAAGGTCACGGTCAGCTTGTCCGGGCTGACCTCCCAGGACTCCGCCATCTCGCCTTCCGAGGTCCCGTCGGCGACTTCGGGGTACATGCCTGACTTGAACTTGAGCAGGCGGTTGTAGGCGAACACGGAGCCGTAGTTCACCGTCGAAGCCGAGTTGGAGCTCAGGGCGTCGAAGTGCGTGATGTCGGCAGGCGCGAAGTGCTTCAGGGTGCCGCCGGCCTTGCCCTGCGCCGAAGTGTCGACGGGCGTGTAGATCAGGCTACTGCGCGTGCCCGTGGATCCCGTGGCGCCGGAGGAACCGGTGCTGCCGGAGGAGCCGGTCGAGCCGGAGCTGCCTGTCGAACCGCCGGTGCTTCCGGACGAGGAACTGTCGTCGTCGCCGCCACACGCGGCCAGGAAAGCGGCACTGAAGGCGCCGGCTCCCACAGCACCGAGTGCTCGACGACGTGTGAGCCGCTTATCAACGACTCGTGTCCAGTAGCTTGAATTCATATGCAACCTTTCAACGTGCTAATTAGCTTCCCTTTATCCATGGAAGAATTCACGTTAACTATACGTTCAATGGCACGTGTTTCAAGGGCCAAAGGCCTCTCCAAATTGAACTTCTATCGAAGCATTTGGAAAGCTTCTTGTCCTCAATAGACGCAACGAAAAAGAGTTGGAGAATCGTGAAACTGATGAGAGTATTTAGTTGCGTCGATAGCGTGCCACTATGCTGTGCAAAAATGGCGCTCGCAACGACGTCTAATCGGCGACGACGTCTATTGGTGGCTGCCTTCTCTGTGCCGAACCGTTCAGGGTGGCCCGCTCAGGTGCCTACGGCTTTGTTCTACAACTCCGGCAACGGCTGAGGCGTTCGGCGCTGAAGCACCTGTTCTCCGGCGAGTACCGCGCCTGCTCTAGCCCCTAATGAGCGCCCATCAGACGAAGGATTGAATAGAGGACGAAGCCCAGGCTGATCCCGGAGAAGGGACCGACGGCCCAGCCTGTAACGATGCCCCTCAGAACCGGCCATTGAATCGTGCGGTTACCGCGCGCCAGGCCGGTTCCCGTCATTGCGCCAATGAGCGCCTGGTTCATCGAGGTGAAGAGTCCCTGACTAACGGCAGCCAGGACTACCAGGGCCTGTACAAGCTGGGCGGCGCTTGCCATGGACAAGTCGGTATGCACGACATCGAAGGCAACCTTCTTGAGGATGCCTTGCCCCCACGTAAGCGCACCGACGGCCATGGCGAGGCCTCCGATTAGCCCAGCGATCGTCGTAGTCGTCAAATCGATCATGGAAAAGACACCTACGGCGTTCGACACGTCATTCGCTCCGAGCGTGAACGACGCGGCGGCACCCACGACGACGAGGCAGGCCGGCAATGCCCTTGCCGCCGGCGACAGAGCCCGAGTCACGGACGTGACGGTTTCGCTACCTGCTATTAGAAGTGTCTCCTCACGCGCCTGTTCGCGAGGGACGATCAGGTCGAAGAGGTACGTGAAACAGAAGCCCAGGGCTACCGCGGCGAAAGGTGCGAGCACCCACAGCACTGCGAGATTCAGGATCGTGTGCCAATGAATCGTGATGTGGGCCGCCAGGCCGGTACCGACAATTGAGAAGACAAAAATTTGAATCGTGGAGGAGGGCACTTTGTAGTAGGTATAAATGGTCGTGAGAATCGCTGCGCTAAGCACCATGACGATCGCGCCGACCACGGTGACAGTATCAGAATCGACGATGTGAAGACCGACTGTCTTCTGCACGCCCCCGCTGGCGAGCGCGGCGCCAATAACGGTGAGGACCGCCATGATGCCCAGGGCCGGAGCGATGCGGATGGCGCGTGACGCGTAAGGCATCCCCATGACGGCGCCCGTATAGTGTGCCCCCATGCTCCACGCGAAGAGCAACGCGACGAGAACCAGAAATACGTGACCTGGATTCATCCGTGCGCTCCTTTCGGTTGTGCCGAACCGTTCGAGGCTAGACCGGCATCAGCGCCTCGTGCACGCCTGCTGGCAGCTCGACCGTGATCGCATCTCCGGGACGCACCAGGCCGCCCGCGAGAACCACGGCCATGACGCCGGCCTTGCGAATGACGTTGCCATCGGCATCGCGGTCCAGTGTTGCCGCCATCAGTCCGTCCTGAAAGCCATCGAGCTGGGTGCAGGGGTTTCGCAGGCCCGTGACCTCGATCACCGCTTCGGCGCCGAGTCGCAGTCGGGCACCTCGGGGCAGGCCGAGGAGGTCGATGCCGCGCGTCGTCACGTTCTCGCCCATGCTGCCGGGCTCCACGTCGAAGCCGGCATCCCGCAGCTCCTCGAAGAGCTCGGCGTGGATCAGGTGCACCTGGCGCAGGTTGGGCTGCGCCGGGTCCTGGCGCACGCGAGACCGGTGCTTCACGGTCGTGCCCGAGTGCGCATCGCCCTCGACGCCGATGCCCTCGATCAGGCGCACGAACATCTCGTTCGGCTTCGAGAACGTGTGCCCGGCGCTACGGCTCACGGCCACCACGGTTGGGTTCACGGTCTCAGGCCTGGCGCTGGAACGCCCGGCGCGCGCGCTGCGTGGGGTGCGTCTTCAGGCGCAGCGTGTGCATGTCGCCTTCCTTGATCTCCTCGGCGCGCTTCGCCATGTCGCGATAGTCGTCGTTGACGCTGACGAAGCAGCCGGAGAGGCCGTCCGCCTCGCCCGAGGCGAGGAAGTTCACCAGCTGCGACGCCCACTCGACCGGCGTCTGGCCATACTCCAGCGCCTGTTCGTACGCCGGCAGCCACTTGCGCCCCTCCTCCGTCAGGCAGTAGTCCGACATGCCCGTGTGCACGACGCCGGGATGGATCACGAAGCACGCCACGCCGTACTCCTCCGTCTCGATGCTGATGCCCTCGCACAGCCGGATCAGGGCGGCTTTCGTCACCGAATAGCCCGTGTCGTAAGGCGTGGCGAACAGCCCGCCGCCGCTGCCGACGAAGATCAGGTGGCCTTTACGCCGCTGCGTCATGCCGGGCAGAACCGCCTGCGCGCAGTTGAAGCCGCCCATGACGTTGGTGCGCAGGCAGTACTCCCACTCCGCGTTCGAGACCTCCCACATCGGCCCCAGCGGACCTTCGATGGCGGCGTTGCTCACGAAGACGTCGATTGGCCCAAGCTGCGATTCCGTCTCAGCCACGAGGCGCTTCATTGCCTCGGCGTCCGTCACGTCGGCCGGGAACGCCATCGCCTTGACGCCGAGGGCCTCGATCTCGCGCACGGTCTCCTCGAGGTGCGCCGCCGATCGCCCCGTAATCGCGATGGACGCGCCGGCCTGCGCGAGGCCGAGAGCGATCGTCTTGCCGATGCCGCGCCCACCGCCCGTAACCACGGCCACCTGTCCCGTGAAGTCCTCCGCCATTTCTCAATGCTCCTCTCGGAACGGTGCCTCGCAGTAGCCCGAACGACTCGATGATACGCTCGTCAAAGCCTTGACTAACATACCAACCGGTTGGTATGTTGTCGCCGTGGTGAACGCAATCCCTAAACCCAACGCCCGCACCAAACTGCTTGACGCCGCAATTGGCGTTGTTCGACGGAAGGGCTTGACGGCGACCAGCGTCGATGACCTTTGTAAGGCGGCTGGCGTAACAAAAGGCGCCTTCTTCCATCACTTCGAGAGTAAAGACGCCCTGGCAGTCGCGGCAGTAAAGCAATGGTCCGACACGACCAGCGCAGTGTTCGCCGCGGCGTCGTATCACGCTCTACCGGATCCTCGTGACCGGGTACTGGCATACATCGACCTGAGAATTGCGTTGGTGAAGGGTTTGCCTGCCGAATTCAGCTGCCTTGCCGGAACCATGGTGCAGGAAGCTTTCGACTCCAGTCCGGCGATCCGTGACGCCTGCCGCGACAGCATCTTCGGTCACGTCGAGACGTTGGTAGCAGATTTCGAGGCGGCGATCGCGCAGTACGCGCCGGATGCGGGCCTGGATGCCGCCAGCCTGGCTCGTCACACGCAGGCTGTGCTGCAGGGAGCTTTCATCCTCAGTAAAGCGAGTGGAGACCCCGGCGCCGCGATCGAGACCCTTGGGCATCTACGGCGCTACATAGCGCTTCTATTTACCCCGTTATCTTGACTAAGCCTCGATAAGGAGAACAGACATGTCCGCGCTGGATAAGACATTCACGGCAGAACTTCGGCGAAGCCCTGCGAAGGGCGGGTGGACCTACGTGGTGATGCCCGATTCCGCGCAATTCCTTGGGACGCGAGGACGGGTCAGCGTCACCGGCACTGTTGACGGTGAACCCTTCACAACGTCGTTCATGGCCTTGGGTGACGGCACCCATAAGCTCGCGATCAAGGCCTCGACCCGGGCAGCTATCCAGAAGCAACCCGGTGATTCTGTCATCGTCCACCTGACTGAACGCCACGACCGCTAGCGCAACGCCTGGAACCACTCGCTGCAAAAGGCACGGTGCCTCGCACCCCGAATGACCTCGATGATGACCGCCTAAGTCGAGCGAGCTACCACTCGATTTCGCGCTCGTCCCGGAAGAAACCGCCGGTCGGGCCGTCGTCCGGCAGCGTCGCGGCCCAGACGATGCCCGCTGCGCCATCCGCGACCGGTCTGCCGCCCGCGCCGCCCATCTCCGTCGCGACCCAGCCCGGGCATACCGAGTTGACGAGGATGCGGTCGGCCTTCAGACGGGTCGCCAGCATCATCGTCAGGCCGTTGAGGGCGAGCTTCGACAGGCTGTAGGCGGGCGTCGAGCCGTTCATAGCATCGAGCTGCCCGGCGCCGCTGGAGACGTTGACGACGCGTGGATGGGCGCTGCGACGCAACAGCGGCAGCATCGCCAGCGTCATGCGCCACGGTCCCAGCGTGTTCGTATCGAGCGTGCCGCTGACCTGCGAGAGGTCGGCCGTGAGGACGTCCTGCCAGGTGTCGTAGTCAATCGCCGCGTTGTTGATCAGCACGTCGAGCACGCCCCGTTGCGATTCGAGCCAGTCGCGCGCTGCGGCGATCGAGGCGTCATCCGTGACGTCGAGCTGCATGGCAACAACTCGAAGCCCTCTCGCGGAGCGACCCTGCAGCCGATTCGCCCTTGCCGGCATCGCGACTGCCCACGAGCACCTCGAAGCCGCTGCGGGCGAGCTGGCGCGCCACCTCCAGGCCGATGCCACGGTTGGCGCCGGTGACGAGCGCGACGGGCTTGATGGTCATCAGTTCAGGCTCCTACCGCTGTATTTTGCCGGGCGAGAGCATTGAGGTGTCGTCGCGTATCCCCGGATGGCGACTCGTGTCCTTCGATAGGTTCATGCCAAACAGCGCTGGACGACACTATCCGGATATGGTGCCTTGTCGCGCGGCTTCGACCTTGCGAGCCAGCTTTGCCAGCCGCTGAGTACCGGCGATGAGGCCGGTCAGGGAGTCTTCCTCTTCCTCGGCAATCGCCCTGATCAGGGCATCTCGCACGAACTCGGACATGCTCTGCCCGTGCGCTTGTGTGTACTGACGGATGAGGGCAAAGTCCTCGGCGCTCAGCCGGACCGTGAGGCTGGCGCCTGGTGACTTGACGGGTTTAATCTCCGCCGGCTCCAGGTCCTCGGGTTCAAGGCCGCCTTCGATTTGCTCGTCTAGTTTCGCCGCCATCTCTTTGTATGTTGGGCGTCGTGCCATCGCTCGACTCCTATCGGTTGTAAAGCCGCTCGCCGCGGGCCGTGTCCAGCCAATAAGCCGTAACGACGATCCAGGTGCCCTCGTCGAAGGTCTCCATGAGGGCAGCGGCGAGATAACGTCCCTGGCGATTGGCGCCAATCATGATGTGGGTGCTGTTATCTCGACGGTTCAAGAAGAACCGCGGAGCAACGCCGTAGACCTCGAGAAAGTCGCTGGGGCTGACGCCATGAGACCGAATGTGCGCGACGTTGCCGTTCTCACGGTAATCCCAGGCGAACTCTCTGATCTCGAGGTTCACAGGCTAATTGTAAGACGGTTCGTCTTACTTCTCAAGTATACGCACGATCGACGCGCCTAAGGACCGCCTCGTCGCCTCGCTGACTTCGAGCCCTACTTCTTGTCCTCGGCCAGCGTGTCGGCGACGAGGGCGTTGGCGTGCCCGTGGCCCAGACCGTGCTCGGCCTTGAGCCAGTTCACGAGGTCCATGTGCTTCTCGATCGGGCTGGACCTGATCAAAGCCTTCCACTCAGCGATCGGCTTGCCGTACTTCTTCTCGATGGATGGGAAGTAGGAGGCGGGGCCTTTTGCCTTGCCGGCCCCTTCGTCAGTCGTCATGTCGTATTCCCCAGCGCTGGATTGGCTCCTCGGGTTGGTCTTAGTTGCCGTTCTTCAACGCCCGGTAGACCTTCTCGGCCGTCACCGGCAGGTCGCGGATGCGGGCACCGCAGGCGTCCTTGACGGCGTTGGCGACGGCGCCGGCCACCGGGATGTGGGGGCCTTCGCCGATGCCGCGCGTGGCGTAGGGGCCGTAGCCGTCCTCCGACTGCAGCAGCACGGTCTTCAGCTCCGGGATGTCCATGATGCTCGGTAGCTTGTAGTCGCCCAGCGAGAGGTTGGTGACGCGGCCGTCTTCCACCTTCACCTCCTCCATGAGCGCGTAGCCGACGCCCTGGATCACGCCGCCGTTGATCTGCCCCTGGTGGCCGATGGGGTTGATGATGCGGCCGATGTCGCTGGCGGACGTGAGCTTGAGCAGCTTCGTCTCGCCCGTCTCGGGGTCGACCGAGACCTCGGCCACCTGGCAGACGAACGAGGTGATACGCGCCTGGCCGGGACCGCCTTCGACGACGTGACCGCGGCCGGTGACCTCGTAGCCTGTCGCCATGAGGAGGTCCTGCCACGACAGCGTCTCTTCCAGGTCGGTGCGAAGGATGTTGCCGTCGTGGTAGGAAAGGACGTCTTCGGGGCAGCCGTAGTGCTTGCCGGCGATCTCGATGAGGCGCTTCTTCACCTCTTCGGTGGCGAGGAAGCAGGCGGCGGTGTTGACCCGGGTACCGCGGGCGCCGGCGATACCGGAGTCGAACGGTACGGCGTCGGAGTTCCACACGTCGATGCTGACGCGCTCGTACGGCACGCTGAGCTCCTCGGCCGTGACCTGCATGAGCGTGGCGTACGTGCCGGTGCCCTGGTCGAAGATCGGCGTCCCGATGAGCGCGGTGCCGTCGGGCTTGAGGGTGATCTCGGTGGTGCCTTCGCCGCCGCCGGTGCCGCGGTCCGTGAAGGAAACGCCCCGGCCGATGCCGCGCGGGCGGTCCGAGAAGTAGTCGCTGCCTTCGACGGCGGCTTCCAGGGTCTCGAGGGCCCGCACGTGCTCCAGCGGCTCGCCCGCCGCGGTCTCTTCGCCCTCGACGATGAGGTTCTTGCGCCGGAAGTCGACCGGGTCGATGCCGAGGTGACGCGCGATGTCGTCCATGTGCGACTCGACCGGGAAGGCGCCTTGCGGGTCGCCGGGAGCGCGCATGAAGCCGCCCGGGATCTGGTTCGTGTAGACGAAGCGCGAATCGATGCTGACGTTGGGCACGCGGTAGGGCCCCGCGGCGTGGGTCGCTCCCCCGATGGTGCCGACGGGCTTGAACGCGGCGTAGGCGCCGGAGTCGACAAAGTACTCGACCTGGTGGGCGACGAGTGTGCCGTCCTTCTTCACGCCGGTCTTGAGCTTCGTGATCGTGTGGTGGCGCGGGTTGCCGGCGCCGAGCTCCTCGATGTAGTCACACACGATCTTCACGGGGCGCCCGGTGGCCTTCGCCAGGTAGTAGGCGACAGGCGTGTTGCGGGAGTTGCCCTTGCCGCCGAAGTCGCCGCCGATGTGGGAGTGGTGGAAGAGGATGGTCTTTTCATCGATGCGGGCGGAGGAGGCAAGGGACTCTCGCGTGTTGTGGGGCACCTTGCTGCAGAGCCACACGTGCACGCGGCCGTCATCGGCGTCGATGTGGACGGTGATCGCCTGGGGCTCCAGGTAGCCCTGGAACATGCGCTGCGTCGTGTAAGTCGCCTCGTGGACGTAGTCGGCCTCTGCGAAGCCGGCTTCGACGTCGCCCCGAGCCCAGTGGGTCTTGTGGAAGATGTTGGAAGGCTCGTCCTGCTTCTGACGGAAGCCGAAGTAGGTGTTGAAGTCGGGGTGCAGGATCGGCGCATCCGGGGCCATGGCGTCGAAGACGTTGAGGACGGGCGGTAGCTCCTCGTACTCCACGTCGATCAGGGCGACCGCGGCTTCGGCGGTGTCCTCGTCCTCGGCGGCGACGGCAGCGACGCGCTCACCGGCCCAGCGCACCTCGTCCACGGCGATCACGGGCACGTCCTTGACGGCGCGACCCCACAGACCGGCATCGGCAATGTCGCGGCCGGTGATCACGGCGACGACCCCCGGCAGCGCCAGCGCCTTCGACGTGTCGATGCTGACGATGCGAGCGCGCGGGTACGGGCTCTTCAGCGTGCGGCCGTACAGGGTGCCGGGCAGCGTCACGTCGGCGGTGTACTTCGCCGTGCCGGTGACCTTCTCGACGCCGTCGATGCTGCGAAGGGTGCTCTGGCCGATTACGTTGAAGTCGGGCATGGTGGGTGCTCCGTGTTCCAGGTCTGTGTCGATGCGGGAGTCGGGGGTTAGTTTAGCGGATGAAGTGGACGTCGTAGGCTCATGACATGAGAGCAGCCGCGATTCTCCTGGTGGCCGTGCTTTGTACCGCGCTTCTCACCGCGTGTGGCGGCGGCGAGAAAGACGATGCGCCCGGCCAACCGCCCGGCGCAGTCCTCAGCAGCCCGAGTGGCACGCGCGTTCAGGCGGTCATTGGCGCCTACTGTTGGGATGGCTTCTGTTCCGATGGCAACAGTGTGGTCGCCGAGGGGGAGGCGGAACCGCTCGGGCGTGGCGCTGAGTTTCGAATCGACTTCGATGCGGGCGCTCCGGACGAGAGCGAAAGTGCCTGGGTACCGCTTGACGAGCCGCCCGCCAGCTCAGGAGCCGAGCTTACGTGGACCGACCTCGATTACACCCTGGAGCGTGACGAGCCCGGCTTCACCTCCATCCCTGACCCGGCGATCTACGTCTTCGTGTTGCGGGCGACCTGGGAGAACCGGGGCGAGGTAACCTACGGCTTCTATCTGGACCGGACAGAGGATTAGCAAGCACCGGTCAGTTGGTTGAAGTCGGGCATAGTACGTGCTCCGTCCGTTCTAGGCGTATCGATGCGGCAGCTCGGGTTAGATTCTGGCTGAACCGATGCGGTTGCTCACTCGATGGACGGGGCTTGCGTTCGGAAGTCCCGGAAACGACTGCGGGTGTGGCTGCGACACGGACAGGAATGTACGCGGGGATTCGTCCAACAAAGACCATGCGGTCAGGTACTATGCGTCCAGCCACGTTGACGAAATGCTTGGAACTGGAGAATTGTCATGCGGACACCGGTCTTCATGGTCACGGGTTTGCTTATTCTGCTGCTTATGGGGTGTGGTGGTGACGGCGACGAACCTTCGAACGCCAACGACGAGCAGCCACACCGTTTGGCCGTCCAGAACGCCCAGACCGGTCAGCTAACCGTACAGGGGGAGGAGTACAGCCTGACGCTCGAGGGCGTTGCCGACCAAATGGTGTGGTTCACCGACCGGCCCGTCCACCGGGCGGGCACGGAGGCTACCGGGGACCTCCTGCATGATCTTTTCGACAGTGCGGACGGGCCGCCGAATGCTGCGCTGGTGTGGGCGAGCGATGACGGCGAGACGACGCTGGTGCTGGAATTGCTCAACGCAGATTACGACGAGACGCAGGGGACAGTTGTCTTCCAGGCAAGAGTGCTCGACGAGGGCGATGGCAGGCTTGCCGAGTTCGGCGCGTCATCCGAGGTGCCATCCGGGGAAATTGGCACTCCGTCACTGTTCATCGACAGCATCTTCAAGGACGAGGTGTGTGAACTCGATCTCTACAACGAGGTACACAACCCGCCCGGTGTGTATGGCTATGTGCCAAAGTTCTACGTCGATCTGTTGCCGGGCGACGAGACTACTAGGGACTCCGGTCCTGATGACCGATCATCCCTGGAGTCGGGGAGCTCTTTCTCCTGGAAGTGGGAGGCCTCTAGCTCCATTGATGACTGCAGTGTCAATTTGACCCTTGAGGAGGAGTCGTCGTCAACCGACGTAATAAGCTTCGCACTCTACAACCCATCTACGGGTAACAACGAATTCACCGTGTCCTCATGCAATGGCTTCCAGTGCTCGAATTTCCTTCTCAGCAACACGACCACGCTTCACGCGGTCTTCATCATCTGCGAAAGCGGCGTAAGCGATAGCGATTGCATGGTTCGAGCCGGTTATGGCGATGTTTGCCAGCTGGACGTGTATAACGAGGTGAGAAACTCCGGAGCTGTCGCGCTGAAGGTCACCTCCAGCCTCCTCCAGGACGGGACGATTACAGACTCCGCTCCCTCCGATGGTGGGGTAATCACCAACAAGAAGTCCGATTCGTGGGAGTGGGCTGGAAGCTCTCACAATGTCGGCTGCTCTGCAGGCATCACGATTACAGATGAGGCTACCGGTAACAGCGCCGTACTGACGCTGGAGAACCCAGATAACGCTGACAATGTGTTTCATCGCCTGGCCTGCCAGGGCTTCCAGTGCGCCTGGACGATCATCACGAACTCGACAAACGTCTATCGTGTCGCCTTCGTGGTTTGCGAAAGCGGGACAGGCTTCGATGCGTGCAATGAGCGCGCCGGGTTCTGACCGGATTAGAAACGGCCCGCATCCGATTTCGGCCCAGACGGCCACGACAAACAAAAAGAAACGGCGCTCCGGTCATCGACCGGAGCGCCGTCTAGCCAGCGATACCACCCCAGGGCCCAAGAAACCCTGTTGTTCCTATTATCGACCCGTTGACGCTGTTTCGTCACCCAACCGGGTGCGAATGAGTCCCATTCCTGACCGGTCGCGGACCTGAACTCGACTCAGTCTCGCCCTGGACTCGCTCCAGGTCGGTCTCGTGCCGGTCGCTTTCATGACCTGTTCTGGTCTCGGAACTGCCTCGAAACAGCTTCAACTGGACTCGATTCCTGCCTTAGCCGCCGAGCTTCGCCTCGTAGAAGCTGAAGATCTTGCTCCAGCAGTCCATCGCCTGCTGCGGGCGGTAGAGCGGCGTCTGGTAGTAGAAGATGCCGTGGCCCGCACCGTCGTAGCGGTGGAACTCGTAGTCCTTGCCTTCCTTCTTCAGGCGCTCCTCCAGTTCGTTGACCATCTCCGGGGGCGGGTTCTGGTCGTCGTTGCCGAAGAGGCCCAGGATCGGCGCCTTGATGTTCGGCGTCATCTCGATGGGGGAGACGGGACGCTGCGGCGTGAACTCCGTCTGCACCACGCCGCCCGGCCAGCACACGACGCCCGCATCGAACTTGTCGCTGCGTCCGAGCACGACGTAGGTGTGGCGGCCGCCGGAGCAGGTGCCGATGAGGCCGACCTTGTCCGTGGTGTAGGACTGGCTGCGCACGTAGTCGGCCGCAGCTTCCATGTCCGCGACAACCTGGTCGTCGTACATACCGCCCTCGCCACGAGCACGGGCCGCTGCGTCGTCCGGCGTGCCATAGCCGAAGTGGCCGTAGACGTTGGGGCAGATCGCCGCGTAACCGTGCTGAGCGAATCGGCGGGTCATCTCACGGTAGAACTCGTCCCATCCGGGCAAGTGATGGATAAGGACGACGCTGGGGAAGGGGCCATTGCCCGTTGGTCGGGCGTAGTAAGCAAGGACGTCTTCGCCGTTGTAGCCCTTGAGGTCGATGACCTCACAGGTCATGCCGTCGCGACCGTCCGTCGGGAACTGGTTCCACTGGTACACGTTGGTGTCTCCTCCTGAATAGCCCTGAAAACGTCCAGACAATCGTGCTTTGGGCCGCCATTTGTCAAGGCGAGTCGGCGTGGCGCTTCTCCAGTTGGGTCTGCGAGCGCCTAGTCATAGTCTTTGGAGAAGCAGGTTTATGGATAATTTATGTAGATTTCGTATGCGAAAATACTGACACATTCCGCCCTGTGAAGCGATATTGGCTTGGGAGGTTTCCAGTAGACCCCTCCCATCCGGCCCCCTCCTCTTTCTTGACCGAGGGAGGAGGGGGCCAATCAATCCCCCGCCCTCGTCCTCCTCGCGGCGACTCGCTCATCGGATGGCATACAATCACCCAACGCCATGACTACGCTGGCGCCGTCCGCGGCATCGCTACTCCGGTCTGTCCGGGATCTGCGCCCCCTCATCGAGGGTGAGGCGCCCGAGATCGAACGAGCACATCGCATCACACCCAGGGTCATCGAGGCGCTACGGGAAGCCGGTGTATACCGCATGCTCACCCCGCGCGCTTACGGCGGCTCGCAGCTCACGCTATGGGAGTTCGCGGAGGTGATGGAGGCGATCGCCGAAGCCGACGCGAGCACGGCGTGGACCGTCGGGCAGAACTCCGGCATCTGCCGCCTCGCCGCGTATCTGCCGCCGGAGGGCGCACAGGAGATCTTTGGCGACCCCGCAACCATCCTCTCGTGGGGCAACGGACCGGGCACAGCGCGCAAGGTCGATGGCGGCTACGTCATCAGCTTCCAGGCTACGTACTCCAGCGGCATGCACCACGCGACGTGGCTCGGCACGCAGGACTGCGACACCTACGACGCCGACGGCAACCTGGTGCTGGACCGCTTCGGTCAGAAGCTGCGCGGCACCTGCTTTTTCCGGCCGGAAGACGTGACGGTGCGCGAGATCTGGCAGGTCAGCGGCCTCAAAGGCACGGGCACGGACTGCTACAGCGTGACGGACCTCTTCGTGCCGGAGCACCGCTTCGCCTATGAATTGCCGGTGATCACGGAGCCGCTTTACCTGTACAACACAACGAACATCTTCGCGACGGGCTTTGCGGCGGTGGCCCTGGGCCTGGGCCGGGCGACGCTCGATGCGCTGATCGGCATCACGGCCACGAAGTCGCAGCGGGGCACGTCGGGACCGTTGCGAGACCAGCGCCCCGTCCTGGGCCGGCTGGGTGTGGCGGAGTCGACGCTGCGTTCGGCACGGGCGCTGCTTCGTGAGGTGGTGCTGGACGGCTGGGAACGTGTAAGCGCGAATCGTGCCCTCGACATGCAGACACGTATCGACCTGCGCATGGCGACGACGTTCGCGATGCAGCGCGCCGCGGAGGTCGTGGACATGGCGTTCAAGCAAGCCGGCATCGACGCGATCTTCGAGCGCAACGCCTTCGAGCGCCGCTTCCGGGACATGCACGCCGTCTCGCAGCACATCCAGGCCCGCGACGACCACTTCGAGCGCGTTGGGCAGTATCTGACGGGCCAGGAGCCGGACAAGGGCTGGCTGTAGCCAAAGCCTTGAGCTGCTAACTGCGAGTTCGAGAGCCGAGGCGCTCTGCCGCAGTTGGGTGTCACTCCGAGCGGCAGCGAAGCAATCTCACGATGTCGCTCAGCGCCAGACTCGCCTATCAGTTCCCGAAACGCGGCGTGCTGGAGGTGCGTGTCACACGAGTCTCGGCGACTGGTACCGAACGGTTCGAAGCAAGTTTTGCTTCGCGCCGCTCGCAATGACAGGACGCATAGGGAGGATTCGGGCCTCAGGCTTGTCCCTTGATGCTTCCGCTGCTTGCAGCCGCCCGCAGCTGTGAGCCGAAACGATGTGCGTTGGCGCTGCGTCCCGTAGCATAGATGGAGATGCAGCGATGGCTCGTGCTGGTTCTCGGCTTGCTGGGTGTGGTCGCAGTTGCCCTGGGCGTCGTGCTGTTTTCGTCAGGCGATGCGCCCGCGGACGGCGAAGCCATAGTCTCTCCGTCCCCTACCAGCACGCCAGTGGTTGTTGCGACTGATACGCCGACATCGACGGCGACTGTCACTGCCACTCGCAGCCCCACGAAGACACCTACTCGGACGCCGAGGCCATCGCCCTCGACATCGCCGACGAGTACGCCACGCCCGGTGGTAACGGCGAACGAGGTGATGCTGCGCCTGACGGACGTGCCCCCGGGCTACATGATCGGAGATGACTCCGGCTGCGGTCAGGTGGCCGAAGAAGGCTCCAATTACGTGCTGATGCAGTACATCGAGGGCGAGTGGCCGCGGTTCTGTCGGCGCCAGCTGGAGTATGTCTGCCAGGACCGGCCGAATGACTTCCCTCTGTCTGTGACCACGGGCGTCGTGTTTCTGTCGTCGGAAGAAAAGGCGTCGGATGGTATGGAGATCCTGCCAAGCCTGGCGAACTGGATGATGCCCAGCGTCTCGGCAAAGGAGCGGACGGACAAGGTCGAGATCGGCGACGAGGCCGTGGCCTACAACACCGAAGAGGTAGACGACCACACCGGCGTGCTCATCGCGTGGCGCAATGGCAGTGTGCTGAACTTCGTCAAGGTAGTTGGGGCGCCGAAGGACGATGCCCTGTTCCAGGCAGAGGCGCTGGCTCAGGCGCAGAACGAGCGATTTACTAACCCCAAGGCGCCGAAGCCGGAGGACACGGACGACACGACGGTGCTGCTGGACTGCGGCGCCTCCGAGTTGCCGGTGTACTGGCTGGGCAAAGACTTTTCGTCTCAAGGGTTGCCTGACACGCACTTGGAAGAGGCTCGCGGCCCGGACCAGATCGACAGCGGCCCGAAGGACACCTACTCGTTAACCTATGCGACTGAGGACGGCGAAACGGCGTTCACGATCTCGGTTTGGACGTCGGACCAGTGGGATGCCTTCCTGGCGACCGACCTGGGCAAGTACGCGACGATGCGGCCGTGCGGGCAACCGGAGGTCATCAAGGTGGAGGGCCGCACGATCGAGATCCACAGCCCGGCGGAGGGATGTTCGCAGCGCTACATGGCGCATGTGCTGTTCCCGGATGCCGTTGTGACGGTAAACGTGCCGGAGGGCCTGTGCTGCGTCGGTCCGCCAACGGGAAGCGGCGCGAAGTTCGACACATGGACGGCTGTGACGACTATCGCGAGGGCGCTCGAGAAGCGGTAGCCAGCGCGCGGACCTTATCCTTCTGCCCGGAAGGCTAGCCGGATAGGGTGGCCTGGAGCGGTGAAGTGCTTCGCTGGCGGCGAGTCTGCGCGACCAACCTCGGCCCGCCTCCTGGGGTGAGTGATCTGGCGATGTCGTCCTAACAGTTCGTCCTGAGCCTGCCGAAGGGCGCGTACCGCATGCAGGCTCACCACGAACGGGAATAGAGCAGACGCCTCGGCCTCGTCAGGTTCGAGACGCGCTCTCTCCCCGCTGGCCAGCTTTGGGTGCTACGTCTGGGGGACGGCGACCCAGCGGCCTTCAACGGCCGATAGGTACGCTGCCTTGAGGTACTCCATGTTGTGCACGCCGTCGGCGAAGGTGAAGCTCGGCTCTTCGACCTCGCCGATGCAGAGCCGCACAAACTCCTCTTCAACCAGCCAGGGGCTATCGTGCTCCGGCGGGATCGGCGTTTCTTTGAGGGCGTCGTCGCCGGCTTTGCCCATGAGCAGAATGTCGCCGCGCTGCTTGTACACCACCGTCGCGTCCGTGCCGTAGATCTCGAAGCGGCTCTCGCCGAATCGGGCGGCCCAGTTGAGCACGTTCATGGCAACGGCACCGCTCTCGGTCTCGCCGATAACCGTGACTTCTTCCGGGTAGGGCTCCCGGGTCAGCGGGCCGCCGGGCTCGGAGGGTCGCTCCGGCGCGAAGAAGGCTCGATGCGCCATCAGGCGCTTCGTGGGGCCGGTCCAGGGCACCATGACGTCGTAAGAGAGGCCGAGCTGGGCGGCGTTGTAGGGGCCGTAGAGGTCGGGCTGGTTGCGACCGGTTGTGAGGGGCGTGGTCGGGTCGGCCATGCTGCCGTTCTGGTTGAAGGCCTGGATGTGAGTTACGCGCCCGAAGTAGCCGGACTGCACGAGGTGGGTGATGAACTTGCGGGCGCGGTAGAAGGGGCCGGGCGGGACGAGCATCGTGCGCACGCCGCGCTTCTTCGCCAGTTCCGAGGCGGCGAGCATCTCGCGGGCGTCCTCAGGCGTCGGGGCGATGCGGGTCTGGCACAGGACGTGCTTCCCGGCCTCGAGCGCGGCGATCACCATCTCCTTGTGCAAGCTCGGCGCCGTGCCCACGAGCACCGCGTCGATATCGTCGCTCTCGACCACCTGGCGCCAGTCGTCGGCCACGTTCGGGATGCCGAACTGCGCCGCCACCTTCTCGGCGTTCTCGCGTCGCCGGTTCACCACCGTCGTGACCTCGCAGTCGGCCGCGTTCATGAAGCCCGGCAGCATGCGACTCACCGTGAAGCCACCCGCGCCCAGAATGCCCACTCGTACCTTGTCAGCCATTGCGCCCTCCCGCAGTCCTCGAATCGTCGGTTGTATCGCCGGTAGTCTACGGCGTCGGGTCAGGGGAGCCTAGCATGCCCGCGTCGATAGGAGCCTCCTCCTTCCTGCGATCACTGCGTTGATCGCGGCCGATCTTGAAGGCGAGCCAGGGGCCTATCGGGATTGCCCTCTATCGCAAGCCACTGTTCTTCGAGCGGGTGCGCAAGATGCTCAACAAGTACATCGCCATCGGCTACTACGGATTGCCGGTCAGCACGGACCCCTACAGCATCACGTACGACCATATCGGCGGCGTCTACGACCTCGACCGCATGGACGAGCACATACCGGTCCCCGGCAGCTAGCCCTCGCGGCTGTAGATGCTGTGCACGGGGTACTGATCGACGCGCGGCATGTTGTTGATGCCCGCGGCGCGCACGGCTGGTAGCAGCCGGTCCTCCATGAAGCGCATGACGTGGTCGGGGGACTGCCAGACCTGGGTGAGCACGAGGGCCTTGTTGGAGAACGCCGCGACCTGATGCTGGAGACCGTCCGGTGGGTCGGACTCCCACTGTGTCTTCGCCTGCAGGTCGGCAAACTGCTCTTTGGTGATGCCGTCCCACTCCAGTAACCAGATCACTGCCACGTCGTCGCTCCTATTCGTCGATACGTACCCATATCGGATCGCCTGTGATGCTGATGCCGTTCGTCACGTAGCCAGTGGTCTGCAGCAGGAACAGGGTGCCCGGCATGACTTTCCCTGACACGCGCTTGAGTTCCGGCCCCGGTACCCGGAAGTCGTGCAGCGAGCCACGCACCGGCACGGGCACTTCGATTTTGACGAAGCCGTTGCGGTCGGGCCGCCCCGTGTAGGTCCCGAACGCCTCGCTGCCGCCGAGCGCGACCGTCACGTCCAGGTGGTCGATGCCCTTCGTTCGCGCGAATAGGTCTGCCGTGCCATCGGCCAGGACGTCGACGGACACCGGCTTCGGGAACTTCGGGTCGCTGCTGGCCTCCGTGCGCAGGGCGTTGACGACGCGCACGTCGGAGACCGATGGCTTCGAAGGCGTCGTAGCGCCGTTGCTCGCCGCGGACGACGGCCAGCGCGCCGAGCAACGCCAGGACAGACAACGTCAGGCAGCAAAATCCACGCATCGCTGACAGTCTAGCGCTCGCCATATGAGAACGCATGTACTAAACTGGGCGCATGTCATCGCTGTACCGCGAGGAGCCGTGCAAGACCGCGTTGAACCCGTGCAAGGGTATGCCGTTTCGCTGGACGCTGAACCCGTACATGGGGTGCGTGCATCGCTGCACCTACTGCTACGTGCGGGCGTTCGAGAAGCGGGCCGACCGGCCTTCGGACGACCGCTACGGCACTTCGATACGGGTGAAGACCAACGTGGCGCAGGTGCTGTACTGGGAACTGCGGCGCCGGAGCTGGAAGCGCGAAGGCGTGGCGATCGGCGCGGCAACGGACCCGTATCAGCCGGCCGAGGGGCAGTACAGGCTCACGCGCTCGTGCCTGGAGGTGCTCTCGGGCGCGCGCAACCCGCTCAGCCTGATCACGCGCGGGCCCATGATCGTGCGGGATATCGACGTGTTGCAGGAAGCTTCGAGGCGGGCCGAGGTCTCGATTCACGTTTCGATACCGACGATGGACCCGGACGTATGGCGCAAGACCGAGCCGGGCACGGCGCCGCCGGACAAGAAGCTGCGAGCGGTAAGAATGCTCTCGGACGCGGGGATCAACGTCGGGGTAGGCATGGCGCCGGTGCTGCCCGGCATCACGGATACGCGCGAGCAGATCGAGGCGGTTGTGAAGGCTGCGCGCGAGGCGGGCGCGACCGGTGTGTGGTGCAACGTGCTGCACCTGCGCGCCGGCACCCGTGAGCACTTCCTGGGCCACCTGGCGCGCGATTGGCCCGAACTGCTGCCGGCGTATCGCGAGATGTATCGGACGGACGCCTACCTTCCGCCGGAGCAGCAGGAGCCGTCGAGACGCCTGATGCGAGAGTTGCGCGAGGAGTACGGCATCGGCGATCGCCGGCCGGCACCGATCGCGCCGCCGCCTCAGGCGCAGCAGCTCTCGCTCCTGGCGCTGGTGGGCTAGCGCTTCAGCTCGTTGCCGGCACCCATGTCGAGCCGCTGTCGTCGCCATCGCTGCCGCCACAGGCGACGAGTCCAACGCTTAGAATTGCAGCGATGAGCCAGGGAGCTAGCTTGCGAAGCACAGGAGTCAAATCTGCGTCTCTCGTAATAACATTACGAGTGAAACGTAACTTGATCTAGCGATCGGGGTACCTATCGTCAAGCACTAAGTTGGCTCTTCAGGAAGAAGGAAATGGCGCAAAACAGGCAGGTGGAGTCGAAGCATTCGCCGGGCAGGCCGCGCGATATGGCCAAGGACGACTCGATCCTCACGGCGACAATCGAAATGCTGGCAGAGGTGGGCTACGACGGCCTGAGCATCGAAGCGGTGGCCCAACGAGCGGGCGTATCGCGGCCCACCATCTACCGGCGTTATCAGAACAAGGTCGATCTGGTCATCGATGTAATCTCGATTTTCGCGTCGGGCGACGCTGAGCGCTTCGAAGGCATCGCGCCGGCGCCTCCGGGGCGGGGGTCGCTGGCTGAGGACCTGGAGGAGCTGCTGCTGACGCTGGCGACGTCGTTCGACGCGATGGCGAATCAGGGCATCGTGCCTGGATTCCTCGCGGACCTGATCTCCAACCCGGAGCTGGCGAAGCGCTTCTTCATCGACTACCTGGACGTCGCGCAGCAGAACGTGCGCGCGGTGTTCCGAGCGGCGGCGCAACGGGGTGAGATTGGCGAGGAGCCGCTGCCGGAGGTGGTGATCTCGATGTTTGTCGGCGCCTACGTCTACCACCGATTCGTCATCGGCCATGAGTTCGGCCCTGATGAGCGACGCATCGTCGCATCGACGATTGCAAGGGGACTTGCCACGGCACAGCAAGCGGCATCGCAACAAAGCGATACGTAAACAAATGACCGTTAAGACCAGCGGGTCTAAGATCGATGTGTGATTGAGCGAAGCGGTGGAAGGGGTGCGCTCGATGAGTAGCGATGGAGCGGCTATCGAGGTGCACAACCTGCGCAAGGAATACGGCGAGAAGGTCGCCGTTAACGGCATCGACCTCAGAGTGGCCCGCGGCGAGGTGTTCGCCATGCTGGGCCCCAACGGCGCCGGCAAGACGACAACTGTCGAGATCCTCGAAGGGCACCGCGAACGAACGTCCGGCGAGGTGAAGGTCCTCGGCTACGACCCGGAGTCGAAGGACGCGGCGATGAAGGCGCGCATCGGCATCGTGCTGCAGGAGACGGGCGTCAATCCGTATCTGAGCGTGGCGGAGACGATCGAGCTTTATCGGGGCTACTATCCCCACCCCCGGCCGCTGGACGAGGTGATCGACCTTGTAGGCCTGCAGGAGTCGCGCGACATTCGGGTGAAGAAGCTTTCCGGCGGTCAGCAGCGCCGCCTCGACGTGGCCATCGGCCTGGCGGGCGATCCGGAGTTGCTGTTCCTGGACGAGCCGACGACGGGCTTCGACCCGGCCGCACGGCGCGACGCCTGGGAGATGGTGCGGGGCCTGCAGGCGCTGGGAAAAACGATCTTCCTCACAACCCACTACATGGAAGAGGCCGAGCAGCTGGCCGACCGCGTCGCGATCATTGCGCGAGGGCGCATCGTGGCGGAGGGCACGCCGGCGAGCCTGACGCAGGTCAACCCGAATACGCGCATCCAGTTCCGGGCGAACGAAGCAACGATGGGCATCGCGGACGGGATCAGCGGCGTCGAGGTGCGGGGTGAATACGCGCACATCGAGACGCCCTCGCCGACGGCCGTACTGGCGGCGCTGACGTCGCGGGCCGGCGAGCGCGGCATCGAGCTGCCGGAGCTGACGGTGACGCGAGAGACGCTGGAGGACGCCTACCTGTCCCTGGTAGACGAAGCGGAGCACGAAGCACGATGAGCACCCTGGCACTGGGAATCCGACAAGCCCGCTATGAGATGCGCTCCTTCTGGCGCAACCCGGCATCGGCGTTCTTCACGTTCGTCTTCCCGCTGATGTTCCTCTTCATCTTCAACTCGGTGTTCGGCAGCGGCAACATCCCGGTGCCGGGCGGCACGGTCGATACGTCGACGTTCTATGTGCCGGCGATCCTGGCGTTCTCGGTGATCAGCGCCACCTACACGAACATTTCGATGAGTGTCGTCTACGCGCGCGACCAGGGCATCCTGAAGCGACAGCGTGGCACGCCATTGCCCCCGCTGGCGTTCATCATCGGTCGCATCCTGCAGGCGATCGGCGTGGCGCTGATCCTCGTGGTGATCGTGATTGCATCCGGCACGTTGCTGTACGGCGCGAAGCTGGAGGCGGACAAGATACCGTGGCTCATCGCGGTACTGGTTGTCGGGTCCGGCTGCTTCTGCGCCCTCGGCCTGGCGATCACGGGTTTCGTACCGAACGCGGACGCGGCACCGGCGGTGATCAACGCATCGATCCTGCCGCTTCTGTTCATCTCCAACGTGTTCATCCCGACCCAGGACGCGCCATCCTGGATGAACGACCTCGCGTCGGTGTTTCCGGTGCAGCACTTTGCGAACGGCCTGATCTCGGCGTTCAACCCCTACGTGGCGGGCAGTGGCTTCGACTTCACGACTCTCGCCGTCTTGTTGGCGTGGGGCGTGCTCGGCATCGTTATAGCGGTGCGCTACTTCTCGTGGGAGCCGCGCAAGTAGGCGAGAGAGCTTTCTGCCGTCAGCTTTCGGGTTCAGTTGATTGCCGCAGCAGACATGGTCTCGCTGTGAGACAGCATTCACGCGTCTCGTTGTGTTTGATGACTTTCGCTGGTGAGAGGGCGCCTTATGCGACCTGGAACCAGGGACCGACGAACCAGGCTGCCAGAGCTACGGGTAGATGCCGCGGAGGCGGGTGGCGTCTATGACGCGCTGGAGGGCCAGGACGTAGGCGGCTTCTCGCAGACGGATGTTGCGATCGGCGGCGGTGGTGGTGACTTCGTGGAAGGCCTTGACCATGATGCGGCGCAGGCTGTCGATGACCTCGGACTCCTGCCAGAAGTAGGACTGCAGGTCCTGGACCCACTCGAAGTACGAGACGATTACGCCGCCTGCGTTGGCCAGGATGTCGGGCACCACGTAGACGTTCCGTTCGGCGAGAATGGCATCGCCGGCGGATGTGGTGGGGCCGTTGGCTGCCTCGATAACCACGCCGGCCTTGATGTTCCCAGCGTTTCGTTCGGTGATCTGGCCCTCGATAGCGGCAGGAATGAGGATGTCGACCGGTAGCTCCAGTAGCTCGGCATTGGTGATGGTCTCGTGCTCCACGCCGGTCTGGTCGCCGAATCGGCCGCGGGCCTGGCGATTGGCGTAGATCGTGCCGATGTCGAGGCCGTTGGGGTTGTAGACGCCACCGTATGCGTCGCTCACGGCGACAACTTTTGCGCC
The DNA here is from genome assembly GCA_963731765.1 of uncultured Chloroflexia bacterium. GTDB lineage: Bacteria > Chloroflexota > Dehalococcoidia > DSTF01 > WHTK01 > WHTK01. The sequence continues at coordinate 7,727 of CAVSWS010000006.1, read as the reverse complement.
GGCCTGCCAGAGCAGGTTTGCTGCGACGCCGCCAACGTTGCCAAAGCCCTGGATGGCGATCTTCACGTTGGAGAAATCGAGGCCGAGGTCGCGGCACGCTTCCTGGACGATGAACAGCACGCCCCGCCCTGTCGCCTCGAAGCGCCCTAGGCTGCCGCCGATCTGGATGGGCTTGCCGGTAACGACGCCGGGGATGGAGTGGTTGCGGTGCATGCTGTAGGTGTCCATCATCCAGGCCATGATCTGGGCGTCCGTGCCGAGGTCCGGCGCAGGGATGTCCATCTCCGGCCCAATGATGACGGCGATCTCGGAGGTATAGCGGCGAGTGAGGCGCTCCAGCTCCCCGACCGAGAGTTGCTGGGGGTCGACGATGACGCCTCCCTTGGCGCCACCGAAGGGCAGGTCGACCACGGCGCACTTCCAGGTCATCCACATCCCCAGCGCGCGCACCTCGTTGAGGCTGACGTTCGGGCTGTAGCGAATGCCGCCTTTCACGGGGCCGCGCGCTTCGTTGTGCTGCACGCGATAGCCGGTGAAGACCTTCGTGGTGCCGTCATCCATGCGCACCGGGAAGTTCACGGTGAGCTCGCGCTTCGGATGAGCCAGGATCTCGATCAGGCCCGGCGCGAGGTCAAGCATCTGGCCGGCGCTGCGGAGCTGGGCCTGGGCGGTCTGGTAAGCGTTATCGGCGTCGACGGTATCGAGGGTCATTCAGTGCTCCGGTGAAATCGGGCGTGCCAGGGCGGTTCGAGGATAGCACCGGCCGTGCCGACACCTCTATTTGACGCGCTGCCAGGTCCAGGCAGCGGAAGGCGAGCACTCACATGCGAATCCACTCGAGCGGAGCAAGAACCAACGAAGGGATGGAACTTTGGTGGGAATTATCCGCTTTCGCTCCACCCAACGCCCACGTCGGTTCTCGCTCTCGCTCGATCAATCGCGCCCGAGGGCTCAGTTCTTCGCGATCGGCACGGGCGCGGCGGCGTAGGACTGGCCCGCGAAGATGGCTCGCACCTCTGCGGCACTCCGGGCGTTCCGGAGACGCTCGATGCGGTCGGCTTCCTCGTCCCGTAGGCGCTTCACGTTCTCGAGCACGGCCGCGAGCTTGTCGGCCGGGAACTTGCAGGCGCCGTTCTCGTCCATGTGGATGATTTCGCCCGGCGCCACGTCCATGCCGGCGACGTGCACCGGAACGTTCACCGCCTGGACCGCCATCGCGCCGTGACCGGGCGAGATGCCACTGAGCATGTACTGAAACCCCATCGGCCGCACCTCGTCGATGTCACGGGACGGCCCGTTCGATATCAGACCCAGGCATCCCACGGCCCGCATCGCCGAGACCATGTTGCCACCCGCGAGTCCGGCCTTGTTTGCCATCTCCGGTGGAAACTTCTGCTGCAGCAGGAGGATGGTGGGCTTGGGCGATGCATCCAGGGCGTCGATCACGTCCATAAAGGTCGGGCCGCCCTTGAAGTTCGGGTCCGGCAGGCCGTACACACAGGTCACGGCGTACCCGACCAGCGGTCCGAGCTCCGGGTACATCGTGCGGACGCTGGTGTCCGTGTACCAGTTCTCTGTCCATGGGTTGTACAAGCTAAGGCAGGTCTCGGCACCGGGGTAGGTCCCCACAACGTTTGTAATTGAGGGCGTGTCGAACTCCCTCAGCTCCTGCAGCAACTCTTGAACCGACTGATCAGCCATCGACTCTCCTTGTTTGTCTCGCTCTACCCGGGTGACTTGTGTGTCTGCATGGTAGCTGACAGTTCGGTATGAATCTCCCCGAGATGTCGGATGATGGGCCGGAGCCAGCGTTCGCAACCCGAATCGAGGACAAACTCGGGTTCTTACCGTCGCTCGAAACGCCTGGCTGCTGCCCTGCTATCCTAGGGGGCACCTCGGCCTACTCGTACCCGCGACAATGACGGCGGCTGGGTGTCCGAAATAGCGTGGGGGAAGCATGACGAGAGACACGAGTGAGCGCCAGTCGGCGACGGCCGCGGCGAGCGAGATCCGAGACATCGCGAACAAGGTCAAGGCGAACATCAGCCGCGTCATCGTGGGCAAAGAAGACGTCATCGACCTGGTGCTCGTCGCGATGATGTGCGACGGCCACATCCTGTTTGAGGACGTGCCGGGCATCGGCAAGACGACGCTGGCCAAGTCGATCGCGAAGTCTGTGGGCTGCACGTTCCGTCGCATCCAGTTCACGCCGGACGTCATGCCTTCGGACGTGACGGGGATCAACTTCTACAACCAGAAGGCGGGCGAGTTCGAGTTCCGGCCGGGGCCAATCCAGGCGAACATCGTGCTGGCGGACGAGATCAACCGCGCGACGCCTCGAACTCAGAGCTCCCTGCTGGAGGCGATGGAGGAGCGCCAGGTCACGGTCGAGGGCGTGACGTTGCAGCTGCCGGCGCCGTTCCTGGTCATCGCAACGCAGAACCCGATCGAGCTGGAGGGCACGTTCCCGTTGCCTGAGGCGCAGCTGGACCGATTCTTCATGCGCGTGAAGCTGGGCTATCCGAGCGCGGAAGAGGAGGACGCCATCCTCCTGCGCTTCGAGGAGGGGAGTCCGCTGACGGACCTTCAGCCGGTGACGACGGACGAGGAGCTGGTTCGCCTGAGCCGCCTGGTGCCGCGAATCTTCTGTGAGGACTCGGTGCGCCGCTACATGGTTAGTCTGGTGCAGGCGACGCGGCATCACGCGGCATACGAGCTGGGCGCGAGCCCGCGAGGAAGCATGGGGCTGTTCAAGGGTGCGCGGGCGCTGGCGGCGGTCCGAGGCCGAGACTATGTGCTGCCGGACGATGTGAAGTTCCTGGCGCCGTACGTCCTGACGCACCGGGCGATCCTGAACTCGCAGAGCCGTTTGCGTGGCCGCGACGCCGCGGGTGTTCTCGAGGAGATCATCGAGAGCGTCGCGGTGCCGGTGGCGGGGTAGGGCGATGGGGTGGGCAGCTGAGCTGCCTTTCTTCTGTTTTCGGGGCGTTGATCGCTGCGCATCCTTCTCAGGCTGCTCCGCTCTTTTTGTAAGAAGAACGACCTGGGGGGACACCCCCCAGCGCCCGCTGCGCATGGGCTTCGCCCCCGCTACCCCTTTAGACAAGCCTTTGGCTCGCCGCCTTCCACTAGATCGCAACTCTGAAGCTTGCAGCTCGAAGCTCGTCGCTATCGGCTCGCAGCCAGGACGGTGGGGAGGTGGGGCTGGTGTGGGTTAGCCGCATTGGGCTGCAGCTTAGCGTCCTGTTCATCCTGGCCGGGATCATCTTCAGCAGCGGACCGCTGATCGGGCTGGGGGCGTTCTTCCTGATTGCGACGCTGGCGGCGCGGTACTGGTCCGATCATGCCCTCGACAAGCTGACGTACGAGCGCATCGTGCCGGAGAACCGGGCGTTCGAGGGGGAACATCTGCATCTGACGCTGCGGCTGGTGAACGACAAGCCGCTGCCGCTGCCGTTCGTGGAGGTGCGCGACTCCGTACCGCTGGACACGCTGGTGGGCGAGTCACAGGTCTCGATCAGCTCGTCGCCGGGCTACGTCTTTCTTGGGCGCACGACGCATCTTTCCTGGTACGAACGGATCAACTGGCCAGTGGAGCTGAAGGCGCCGGCAAGGGGCTTCTATCGGGTCGGGCCGGCGCGGATTACCACGGGCGACATGTTTGGCTTCTTCCCCAGCGTGTGGGAGGAGGACACGTCTTCGCCCATCATCATCTATCCCCGCATCTATTCGATGCCGGAGCTGGGGTTGCCTGCGGCGCGGCCGTTCGGTGAGCAGAAGGGCCGGGAGCGTATCTTCGAGGACCCGAGCCGCATCGCGGGCATCCGTGAGTACCAGCCGGGCGATCCGATGCGCCGTATCGACTGGAAGGCTTCGGCGCGCATGCAAGGGCTGCAATCGAAGGTCTACGAGCCCTCGGCGACGATGCACATGCTGATCGCCCTGAACGTGAACACGATGGAGCACTCGTGGGAGGGCTTCCTGCCGGAGATGCTCGAGCGCCTGCTATCCGTCGCAGGTTCGGTGGCGAACCACGGATTCGAGACGGGCTACGCGGTGGGACTGGTGGCCAATGGCTCGTTCCCGCAGAGCGACCGGCCCATGCGCATCCCGGTGGGTCGCAGCGCCGATCAGCTCGGTCGCGTTCTGGAGGCGCTGGCGGTGATCGGTCCGATGACGCCGGAGCCGCTGGAGGAGGTCATCGACCGGGAGGCACGCAGCTTCGCGTTCGGGGCGACGCTGGTATGCGTTACGTCGCGCATGGATGAGCCGCTGGTGCTGTCGCTGCGACGGCTGGCCGCAGCGGGTCATACGGTGACGGTGCTGTCGCTGTCCCAGGACGAGTTTGAGGCGGACCTGGGGTCGATCCCGGTGGCTTACATCGCGGGTGCGATGCGGGCTATCGAGGCGCGAGAAGCGACCGGAGAGGCGAACGAGGCGTGAAGCGTTACTCGCCCCTGATCGTGCGCAGCTCGATGCTCCTCATGGACTCGTTGTGGGTCTACGCGCTCGTGGCGTGGTTGGTAGCGGTCACCGTGGGCGGCGGCCGGCCGACGTTCCTGGGCGTGGCAGCGGTGATCTTCGTCAGCCATGGCATCTCACGGGGCCTGCAGAACTCGAGCATCTCTCTCGGCATCCTGCGGTTCTGGGGCGCGTTCCTCTCTCTCCTTGTCTTCTACGCCATCGTGCGCGTCGACTACTACGGCGACCTGCGCTTCTGGGACCTCACCTTCCTGGATGACATCTTTCTCCATACAACGCCGACACTGAGCGATGCCAAGACGGCTGTCACGAGCGTGCCTGTGCTCTGGGTGTTCTGGATGCGAGGCGTCCTGCGCAGCCAGCAATCGATAGCCTTTGAGGACGTCATTCATAGCTTCGCGCTCGGCCTCGTCGTGGTGGCGTTTGTGGCGTTGTTCTCGGGCATGGACGACCTGCCGAGGGCGGTCGACTTCATCCCGGTGCCGTATGTCGCCGTTGGCCTGCTCGCGATCGGGCTGACGCACGCCTCGCAGGCGTCGGACCAGTTCGACCGTGGCTTTGCGAAGGACTGGCTGGTGTTCGTGGGCGGCGGACTCGTGTCGCTGGCGGTCATCGGTCTGCTGTTTGCGGTGGTCGATTTCGAAGCGGCGCGTCACGGCCTCGAGTTGGTCGGCCGGGGCATCGGGTTTGTCTTTGCCGGCGTGCTGTACGTCATCGTCTGGCCGATCATCAAGCTCCTGACGCTGCTGCTGGAGGCTATGAGATTCCTTATCGATCTCTGGGGCGGCTCGAAGAACCCGCCCATAGACAACCCGCAGGGCCAGATCCCGAACCCGGAGGACCACCAGGGAGCAACGAAAGGGCTGCCGGGAGGCGTGGAGACGGGCATCCGCTTCATCGTTGGGGGCGGGCTGCTGACGGCGCTGTTCGTGGGCACGGCGATGCTGTTCCAGCGCTTTCGCAAGGATGCGAATCCGGACGAGGCACGCGAGTCGACCTATCAGGAGGGCCGTCTGGCTAACGATCTGGGCGACATGCTGAGCAACTTCCTCGGTCGCTTCCGTGGGCATGGCCGGCAGTCCGACGGCCAGGTAGAGCCGGCGCGCCGGTTGTACTTCGAGATGCTCGATACGGCAGCGGCGCGCGGGGTGGAGCGGCGGCCGATGGAGACGCCGCTGGAGCTGGTGCCGCGGATCAACCGCACGATTAGTGGCTCAACGCCCGGCGAGATCACGCGCCTGTTCGATGACGTCCGCTATGGTGCAGTGCCGCCTTCAGACGAGGAGCTGCGGCGCTTGCGCGAGGCGTGGGAGCAGCTGCCGAAGTAAAGCCTGAAGCTTCGCGCGTCTCGGCTCAGGTTGAAGCAGGGGCGCTGGCTTCGATTGATACGGTGCTGTCGGCGACGGGCGACTCCACCGTGAGGGTGGCGTGAATGTCGCGGCCATAGATGCCACGGCGGTACCAGATCACTTCGGCGGCGCCCTCGGAGTTGGTCATGCGCAGGATGCGCTTCGAGTCGTGACGGGGGGCGAGGCTGCCGTCGCCTTCGAGCGTGACGGTGCACTCTTCGCCTGTGACGGCAGCGCCGTCGGGCTGCCTCACACTGAACTTGAAGCTCATGCGCACGGTGTTGGAACCGTTCTCGGTGAAAATCGGGATGCTGGCTTGCGACACCAAAAACCTCCTGTCGTCCTGCTTACCCGTAGAACGGCCGCCGCGCCTGGTTGCGGCAGGCAAGGGGAATTCGGCGCGCTGATTCTAGCAAACCGGAACTCCTGGTCAAGAACCGGCGCACTCTCGATGCGGCCTCTGGTCGGTCGCGAGCCTATGCCAGGGCGGCCCGCACCTTCGCTTCGATTTTGGCTGCGGAGATGCCGGCCCAATCGCGCAGCTCTTCGGGCGAACCGGAGCCGGGCATGTCTGTGACGCCAATCTTGATCACTCGTCCGGAGAGCGGCGCGCCGTCTTCGGCCAGAGCTGCCAGGACGGCATCGCCGAGGCCGCCTTCGATCCAATGGTCCTCGGTGACGACGATGAGGCCGGTGTCGGCCATGGCCTGCTTCAGGGTGGCGGCGTCGATCGGCTTGACGCTATAGGCATCGATGACACGGGCCTTGATGCCGTCCTTCTCCAGTGCCTCAGCCGCCTTGAGCGACTCGTAGACCGTCACGCCGGCGCCGACCAGGGTGACCCTGTCGACTTCGCTGGTCTGCAGCGTCTTGCTGCCGCCGATGGGGAAGACTCCTCCTCGGTGTAGAGCGGGTCGGTCTTCTCACGCGTGGTGCGGATGTAGGAGACTCCGGCGAGGTCGACGATCTGACCCATCAGGGTGGCAGTCGAGTTGCCATCCGCCGGGTAGAGCACGGTGGAGCCGTGGACGGCGCGCATCATCGCGAGGTCCTCGAGCGCCATCTGCGACGGGCCGTCCTGGCCAATCGAGATGCCGGCGTGGGAGCCGCAGAGCCGGAGGTGGGCGCGGCTGACGGCGGCCATGCGCACGAAGTCGTAGGCGCGGGTCAGGAAGGCGCCGAACGTGGCGGCGAAGGCCGTCTTGCCGACGACGCCGAGGCCGACGGCGGCGCCCACCATGACTTGCTCGGCGATGAAGAACTGGATGAAGCGGTCCGGGGCGACCTTCTCGAAGTCTTCCGTGTGGGTCGAGTTGCCCACCTCGGCGTCCAGGACCACGACGTCGGGTCGCGCGGCGAGGGCTGCGAGGCTCTCACCGTACGCTTTGCGGGTGGGGATGCCTTCCTTGTAGACGGGCAGTTCGACGTTGTGGACGCCGTTAGAGGGCTTGAACTCCTCGGCGAGGGGGGCGAGACGTTGAGGTTGCGCTCGCCACCGAGCTCTTCGATTGCCTTCCTGGCGTCGTCCGGCTTGAGGGCCTGGCCGTGGAAGCCTTCCTTGTCCTGGAGGAAGGAGACACCGTTGCCCTTGCGCGTCTTCGCGACGATCATCGGTGGGCTTGTCGGCCTGCTCCGCGGCGCCGTATGCCGTGTCGATGGCCTGGACGTCGTGCCCGTCGATCTCGACCACGTTCCAACCGAATGCGCTGGCGCGGTCGGCGTAACCGTCGCCGTCCCACTCGAGCATCGTGGGGCCGCGCTGGCCCAGGCGGTTCATATCGAGGATGGCGACAAGGTTGTTGAGCTTGTGGTAGCTGGCGGCCTGGATGGCTTCCCATACGCTACCCTCGGCCATTTCGGAGTCGCCCAGGAGGACCCAGACCCGGCCGGGTGCCT
>CAVSWS010000005.1:0-83204 GCA_963731765.1 uncultured Chloroflexia bacterium | reverse complement strand
CGAGCCCCGCGATTAAATGCGAGGAGGAGAGGGATGCTCCATCACAATCGCCCGCCACCGCAGTGACACTAACGCACCCACCATCGGTGAGCTTCCAGTTAGTTTCTTATGGAGCAGTCATGAACAAGTGGCTTGTTAGACTCGCCGTGCCTGCGCTGGCGAGCGCATTCGTCTTCGCTGGGTTCGCATTCCAGCACCAGACGGCATCGGCATACGGGCGCGCCGACCAGCCTTTAGCCCAGATCGAGCTGTCGGCCAACTGCAATAACCCTGGCTACTCACTCTGCTCGGATGTCGTTGGCACCGGAGGCATCTGGTTCTGGATCGAGATCCATGCTAACGGAACCGGCGATATCGCCGGTGCCGGGTGCGGTCATATCGTCGGTCGAGGTGGTCCGGGGACTGCTGGAGCCGGATCGATTCGAGGCGACGTTCAGTGGGAGTACAGCAATCTGGATGACGGCCTTTCCGCTGGTGCGCAATTCTTCGGGACAATGGACCCGAGCAACCAATACTATCTGGTAACCACTCCAGATGGTGAAGAGTGGCTCTTTCCGACCACTACCGGGCATTACTCCTTCCGGCCCGCGCACGGCGTGAGCCTGCAGCTGCAGGTCGCACCGTAGACACGCTCGACCACAGGACGATTGAGATGATGGGGGCATGCGGACTCGGAAACTCCTGAGTCCACATGCCCCGACTAACTGGACAGACGCCGTCTGCGCACTACGTGGTGAGCCGTGCCGGCGGAATTAGTAAAGCGCCTCCAACCCCGACGATAGCCCCGACTGCTTCACGAGCGCTTTCGGCGCCTGACACGCCCACGCATGCGTGATTAGCGGCTCCAGCTCCTCCGGCGTTACGGCAGCGAGGCGGATCAGCACGGCCGGAAAGCCGTTGTAGTGCGGCTCCGTGAAGAACTTCGACTCGTCCATCGAGAGGATGATGTCCTTCTCGTCCAGATTGGCGACCCGGATCGCGATCACCTCGGGATTGGGCACGCGCGCCTTCTTCGGCTCGAGACGCTCCAGCCAGACCCAGACGAAGCCCTTCGGCTTGCCCTTGCCGCGCACCGAGAAGGCGAACCGGTCGTCACCCTCCTCTGTCTCCGGCAGCGACAACGCGATCCGCCGAACGTCTTCCTGCGTGGCCATCGCCCTCAGCCTTCGGATGACGCGATCTGGATCAGGTTGCCGCAGGTATCGTCGAAAACAGCAGTCTTGAAGCCGCCCATATCGGCGGGAAGCTGCACGAACCTCACGCCGGCAGCCTGCAGGCGCGCATACTCGGCATCCACGTCGTCGACCTCGAACGACGCATACGGGATGCCGTCCGCAACCAGAGCGTCCTTGAACGGTCCGACTGCCGGGTGACTGGAGGGCTCCAGCAGCAGCTCGGTGCCATCGCGTGCATCTGGTGAGACGAGCGTGAGCCAGCGGTCTTCGCCCATCGGCACGTCGTCCTTCTTGATGAACCCCAGCTTGCTTGTGTAGAAGGCCAGCGCCTTCTCCTGGTCGTCGACGAAGACGTTGGTCAATACGATTCGCATTGGCTGGTTACCTACTCCTTCTTGTCGGTCGGCCACCTGTCGACGATGGCTCGTAGCGGTTTGGTGTCGAGGTAGTGGAACTTGTAGCGGCCCTCTCGTCGTGTACTGACGAGCCCGGCGGACTCCAGGACTTCAAGGTGCTGCGAAACCGCCTGGCGGGTCAGGCCCATGCCTCGCCGCATCGTCAGCCGCGAGCAGATCTCGAACAGCGTCTGACCGTTGTTCTCGTGCAGCTCGTCCAGGATGGCCCGTCGGGCCGGGGCCGCAATCGCCTCGAAGATGTCGGCCACGGCCAGGATAATAGGCAAGTCATTGCTTGCCTGTCAACGGGATCACCGGGAGCCTGACGACCTGGCCCATCGCTGATATGATCACCTCAATCTCGAAGTGTTGTTCAGGAGGAGACTATGGCTGCTACCAGCGAGAGACTGACCAACTTCCAGAACTCCGTGCTCCTCATCGAGCCCACGGCGCGATGGATCCGCGGCTACTTCAACGGCGTCCCCGTCGTCGATAGCAAGCACGCCATCATCGTGAAGTCGCGCGGAGCCCGGCGCGGCCGTCTGGCGTACTACTTCCCCGTGGAAGAAGTGCGCATGGACCTGCTCACGCCCACCGACCAGGTGACGAACGACCGCCACATCGGCGACGCCACGCACTACAACCTCACCGTCAACGGCAAGACGGTCGAAGACGCCGCCACAATGTTCGGCGAGCCTCACGCCACCGAAGAGGGCTTCACGGACGAGGCGCCCGACCTGCGCGGCTACGTCACCTTCGCCTGGGACAAGATGGACTCGTGGTTCGAGGAGGCGGAGGAGATCTTCGCCCACCCGCGCGACCCCTACAAGCGCATCGACTGCATCAAGAGCACTCGACACATCAAGGTCACGCTCGGTGGCGAGGTCGTCGCGGAGAGCGACAACCCGGTACTGCTGTTCGAGACGGGTCTGCGCACCCGCTACTACATCCCCAAGATCGACGTGCGCATGGACCTCCTGCGCCCCAGTGAGACGCACTCCGTCTGCCCCTACAAGGGCACGGCCTCGTACTACTCCGTCGAGCTCAACGGCAAGCTCTACGAAGACGCGGCGTGGTACTACCCCCAGGCCCTGCCGGAGTCGATGCCCATCGCCGGCGGCTACGTCGCCTTCTACGACGAGAAGATGGATTCGGTAGAGGTCGAATAGGCTGCCGAGTATCCAGTCTGTCAATCAGTCTTTGAGGGGCGCTGCGGCGCCCCTCATGCCATCCCCTCCCATGTCATGCTGAGCCTGCGAAGCATCCACAGGTCCACGATGGACCAACGCAATCCTGTCCCGCACTTCGACAAGCCGGCGTGTAACCGGGCACCTCGTCCCACGCTGACACCCACCGGATGCTTCGGCTGCCGCCTCGGCATGACGAAACAACCGTGACTCACCGGTCTTGCGAAATCAGCTACAGGCGAGGGCTGCTGATAACTGGTGACTGACAACTGAAGGCCCAGCATCCGAATGCTTTTGCAGCTATGGGTGGCGGGACTTAGAATTTGCCCCACAAGACATTAGAAATTAGGCGTGACATACGCTGGTTGGCGGGGATTGATGGATAAGGTTTCGTTCTGGAATGATTTAGCCGCGCAGCTCAGCGTGGACAGTATTCGCTGCACGACGGCGGCAGGCTCCGGCCACCCGACCTCGTCGATGTCGGCGGCGCACCTCGCCTCGGTCCTCTTTACCGACCACCTCCGCTACGACCCCAGCCGCCCGAAGAGCCTGGCGAACGACCGCTTTGTGCTCTCGAAGGGCCATGCCTCACCGCTGCTCTACTCGCTGTTCAAGGCCATGGGCGTGATCAACGACGAAGAGCTGCTCTCCCTGCGCAAGATGGGCAGCCCGCTGCAGGGTCACCCGGCGCCGATCCCGGAGATGCCGTGGATCGACGTCGCGACCGGCTCGCTGGGCCAGGGACTGCCCATCGGCCTTGGTATGGCGCTCGGCATGAAGCTGGACCAGGCACCCGGCCGGGTCTGGGTCCTCCTCGGCGACTCCGAAATGGCCGAGGGTAGCGTATGGGAAGCCATCCAGGCCGCCAGCTACCACAAGCTCAACAACCTTGTCGCCATCCTCGATATGAACCGCCTCGGCCAGCGCGGCCCCACGATGCTCGAGTGGGACGGCGACGGTTACGCCGACCGCGCCAGCGCATTCGGTTGGAACGTGGTCGAGATCGACGGGCACGACGTCCAGGCCATCGACACGGCATACGGCGCCGCGGAGCAGGCCGACAAGCCCACGATGATTGTCGCGAAGACGCGCAAGGGCAACGGCGTCTCCTTCCTGCAGGACAAGGAAGGCTTCCACGGCCAGGCCCTCAAGCCGGACGACGCCAGGAAGGCGATTGAAGAGCTCGGTGGCGAGCGCAACCTCAACGTCTCGCCCCCCTCGCCTGAGGAGTTCAAGCCCTCTAACGGCGTCCACAACGTCGAACTGCCCGTCTACAAGGAAGGCATCCCCACCCGCAAAGCGTACGGTGAGAGCCTCGCAGCCCTCGCCGCGCGACCCGACGTCGTGGTCCTGGACGCCGAGGTGGGCAACTCGACCCACACGGAAGACTTCGAGAAGGTCGCCCCGGACCGCTTCATTCAGTTCTTCATCGCCGAGCAAGTCATGGTTGGCGCCGCCGTCGGCCTCGGCGTCGTCGGCAAGACGGCCTTCGCCGCCACGTTTGGCGCCTTCCTGACCCGCGCTTACGACTTCGTGCGCATGGCCGCCGTTAGCCGTGCCCACCTGCGGCTCTGCGGCTCGCACGCCGGCATCTCGATTGGCCAGGACGGCCCGTCGCAGATGGCGCTCGAGGACCTCGCGATGATGCGCGCAGTCCACGGCTCCACCGTGCTCTACCCGGCGGATGGCAACTCGACTGCCACCCTGATGGGTCAGATCGTCGACCTCGCCGGAGTCTCCTACATCCGCACCACGCGCGAGAAGACCGACCCGCTCTACACCGAGGAGGAGTCCTTCCCCATCGGCGGCAGCAAGACGCTGCAGACCAGCGAAGTCGACAGGGTCACCCTGGTCGGCGCCGGCGTGACGGTCTACGAGTCGCTCAAGGCGGCTGAGGCACTGGAGAAGGACGGCATCAAGGCCCGTGTCATCGATGCCTATAGCGTCAAGCCGATCGACGCCGCCACCCTGAAGCAGGCCATGGCCGACACCGGCCTCATCGTCGTCACCGAGGACCATTGGATCGAAGGCGGCCTCGGCGATGCCGTCCTGGCAGCCCTGGCCGAAGACGGCGCGCCGCTCTCCGGACGAGTGATCAAGATTGGCGTCACAGACATGCCCGGCTCCGGTTCGCCCGAAGAGCTGCGCGATTGGGCCGGCATCTCCGCCGCCAAAATCGAAGCGAAGGTGCGGGCCGCCCTGGCATAGGCTCGCGACCGACCAGAGGCCGCATCGAGAGTGCGCCGGTTCTTGACCAGGAGTTCCGGTTTGCTAGAATCAGCGCGCCGAATTCCCCTTGGCTGCCGCAACCAGGCGCGGCGGCCGTTCTACGGGTAAGCAGGACGACAGGAGGTTTTTGGTGTCGCAAGCCAGCATCCCGATTTTCACCGAGAACGGTTCCAACACCGTGCGCATGAGCTTCAAGTTCAGTGTGAGGCAGCCCGACGGCGCCGCCGTCACAGGCGAAGAGTGCACCGTCACGCTCGAAGGCGACGGCAGCCTCGCCCCCCGTCACGACTCGAAGCGCATCCTGCGCATGACCAACTCCGAGGGCGCCGCCGAAGTGATCTGGTACCGCCGCGGCATCTATGGCCGCGACATTCACGCCACCCTCACGGTGGAGTCGCCCGTCGCCGACAGCACCGTATCAATCGAAGCCAGCGCCCCTGCTTCAACCTGAGCCGAGACGCGCGAAGCTTCAGGCTTTACTTCGGCAGCTGCTCCCACGCCTCGCGCAAGCGCCGCAGCTCCTCGTCTGAAGGCGGCACTGCACCATAGCGGACGTCATCGAACAGGCGCGTGATCTCGCCGGGCGTTGAGCCACTAATCGTGCGGTTGATCCGCGGCACCAGCTCCAGCGGCGTCTCCATCGGCCGCCGCTCCACCCCGCGCGCCGCTGCCGTATCGAGCATCTCGAAGTACAACCGTCGCGCCGGCTCTACCTGGTCGTCGGACTGCCGGCCGTGCCCCCGGAAGCGACCGAGGAAGTTGCTCAGCATGTCGCCCAGATCGTTAGCCAGACGGCCCTCCTGATAGGTCGACTCGCGTGCCTCGTCCGGATTCGCATCCTTGCGAAAGCGCTGGAACAGCATCGCCGTGCCCACGAACAGCGCCGTCAGCAGCCCGCCCCCAACGATGAAGCGGATGCCCGTCTCCACGCCTCCCGGCAGCCCTTTCGTTGCTCCCTGGTGGTCCTCCGGGTTCGGGATCTGGCCCTGCGGGTTGTCTATGGGCGGGTTCTTCGAGCCGCCCCAGAGGTCGATAAGGAATCTCATAGCCTCCAGCAGCAGCGTCAGGAGCTTGATGATCGGCCAGACGATGACGTACAGCACGCCGGCAAAGACAAACCCGATGCCCCGGCCGACCAACTCGAGGCCGTGACGCGCCGCTTCGAAATCGACCACCGCAAACAGCAGACCGATGACCGCCAGCGACACGAGCCCGCCGCCCACGAACACCAGCCAGTCTTTCGCAAAGCCACGGTCGAACTGGTCCGACGCCTGCGAGGCGTGCGTCAGCCCGATCGCGAGCAGGCCAACGGCGACATACGGCACCGGGATGAAGTCGACCGCCCTCGGCAGGTCGTCCATACCCGAGAACAACGCCACAAACGCCACCACGACGAGGCCGAGCGCGAAGCTATGAATGACGTCCTCAAAGGCTATCGATTGCTGGCTGCGGAGGACGCCTCGCATCCAGAACACCCAGAGCACGGGCACGCTCGTGACAGCCGTCTTGGCATCGCTCAGTGTCGGCGTTGTATGGAGAAAGATGTCATCCAGGAAGGTGAGGTCCCAGAAGCGCAGGTCGCCGTAGTAGTCGACGCGCACGATGGCGTAGAAGACAAGGAGAGAGAGGAACGCGCCCCAGAACCGCAGGATGCCGAGAGAGATGCTCGAGTTCTGCAGGCCCCGTGAGATGCCATGGCTGACGAAGATCACCGCTGCCACGCCCAGGAACGTCGGCCGGCCGCCACCTACGGTGACCGCGACCAACCACGCCACGAGCGCGTAGACCCACAACGAGTCCATGAGGAGCATCGAGCTGCGCACGATCAGGGGCGAGTAACGCTTCACGCCTCGTTCGCCTCTCCGGTCGCTTCTCGCGCCTCGATAGCCCGCATCGCACCCGCGATGTAAGCCACCGGGATCGACCCCAGGTCCGCCTCAAACTCGTCCTGGGACAGCGACAGCACCGTCACCGTATGACCCGCTGCGGCCAGCCGTCGCAGCGACAGCACCAGCGGCTCATCCATGCGCGACGTAACGCATACCAGCGTCGCCCCGAACGCGAAGCTGCGCGCCTCCCGGTCGATGACCTCCTCCAGCGGCTCCGGCGTCATCGGACCGATCACCGCCAGCGCCTCCAGAACGCGACCGAGCTGATCGGCGCTGCGCCCCACCGGAATGCGCATGGGCCGGTCGCTCTGCGGGAACGAGCCATTGGCCACCAGTCCCACCGCGTAGCCCGTCTCGAATCCGTGGTTCGCCACCGAACCTGCGACGGATAGCAGGCGCTCGAGCATCTCCGGCAGGAAGCCCTCCCACGAGTGCTCCATCGTGTTCACGTTCAGGGCGATCAGCATGTGCATCGTCGCCGAGGGCTCGTAGACCTTCGATTGCAGCCCTTGCATGCGCGCCGAAGCCTTCCAGTCGATACGGCGCATCGGATCGCCCGGCTGGTACTCACGGATGCCCGCGATGCGGCTCGGGTCCTCGAAGATACGCTCCCGGCCCTTCTGCTCACCGAACGGCCGCGCCGCAGGCAACCCCAGCTCCGGCATCGAATAGATGCGGGGATAGATGATGATGGGCGAAGACGTGTCCTCCTCCCACACGCTGGGGAAGAAGCCAAACATGTCGCCTGTGGTAATCCGCGCCGGCCCGACCCGATAGAAGCCCCTTGCCGGCGCCTTCAGCTCCACTGGCCAGTTGATCCGTTCGTACCAGGAAAGATGCGTCGTGCGCCCAAGAAAGACGTAGCCCGGCGATGAGCTGATCGAGACCTGCGACTCGCCCACCAGCGTGTCCAGCGGTACGGAGTCGCGCACCTCCACGAAAGGCAGCGGCAGCGGCTTGTCGTTCACCAGGCGCAGCGTCAGATGCAGATGTTCCCCCTCGAACGCCCGGTTCTCCGGCACGATGCGCTCGTACGTCAGCTTGTCGAGGGCATGATCGGACCAGTACCGCGCCGCCAGCGTCGCAATCAGGAAGAACGCCCCCAGCCCGATCAGCGGTCCGCTGCTGAAGATGATCCCGGCCAGGATGAACAGGACGCTAAGCTGCAGCCCAATGCGGCTAACCCACACCAGCCCCACCTCCCCACCGTCCCGGCTGCGAGCCGATAGCGACGAGCTTCGAGCTGCAAGCTTCAGACTTGCGATCTAGTGGAAGGCGGCGAGCCAAAGGCTTGTCTAAAGGGGTAGCGGGGGCGAAGCCCATGCGCAGGGGGCGCTGGGGGGTGTCCCCCCAGGTCATTCTTCTTACAAAAAGAGCGGAACAGCCTGAGAAGGATGCGCAGCGATCAACGCCCCGAAGACAGAAGAAAGGCAGCTCAGCTGCCCACCCCATCGCCCTACCCCGCCACCGGCACCGCGACGCTCTCGATGATCTCCTCGAGAACACCCGCGGCGTCGCGGCCACGCAGGCGGCTCTGCGAGTTCAGGATCGCCCGGTGCGTCAGGACGTACGGCGCCAGGAACTTCACATCGTCCGGCAGCACATAGTCTCGGCCTCGGACCGCCGCCAGCGCCCGCGCACCCTTGAACAGCCCCATGCTTCCTCGCGGGCTCGCGCCCAGCTCGTATGCCGCGTGATGCCGCGTCGCCTGCACCAGACTAACCATGTAGCGGCGCACCGAGTCCTCACAGAAGATTCGCGGCACCAGGCGGCTCAGGCGAACCAGCTCCTCGTCCGTCGTCACCGGCTGAAGGTCCGTCAGCGGGCTCCCCTCCTCGAAGCGCAGGAGGATGGCGTCCTCCTCTTCCGCGCTCGGATAGCCCAGCTTCACGCGCATGAAGAATCGGTCCAGCTGCGCCTCAGGCAACGGGAACGTGCCCTCCAGCTCGATTGGGTTCTGGGTTGCGATGACCAGGAACGGCGCCGGCAACTGCAACGTCACGCCCTCGACCGTGACCTGGCGCTCCTCCATCGCCTCCAGCAGGGAGCTCTGAGTTCGAGGCGTCGCGCGGTTGATCTCGTCCGCCAGCACGATGTTCGCCTGGATTGGCCCCGGCCGGAACTCGAACTCGCCCGCCTTCTGGTTGTAGAAGTTGATCCCCGTCACGTCCGAAGGCATGACGTCCGGCGTGAACTGGATGCGACGGAACGTGCAGCCCACAGACTTCGCGATCGACTTGGCCAGCGTCGTCTTGCCGATGCCCGGCACGTCCTCGAACAGGATGTGGCCGTCGCACATCATCGCGACGAGCACCAGGTCGATGACGTCTTCTTTGCCCACGATGACGCGGCTGATGTTCGCCTTGACCTTGTTCGCGATGTCTCGGATCTCGCTCGCCGCGGCCGTCGCCGACTGGCGCTCACTCGTGTCTCTCGTCATGCTTCCCCCACGCTATTTCGGACACCCAGCCGCCGTCATTGTCGCGGGTACGAGTAGGCCGAGGTGCCCCCTAGGATAGCAGGGCAGCAGCCAGGCGTTTCGAGCGACGGTAAGAACCCGAGTTTGTCCTCGATTCGGAAGGTCGTTCTACAACGGCGCCTGAAGAGGCTGAATCTCAAGTTCTTCCCACGTTAGTTTTCGCGGTCAACCGCACACGGCTCCCAGAGCGAACCACCAGGAACCTCTCATCAACGACCTCGACGCCTGACAACTGAGGGCGGCGCGGCTATACTCGGCGCCAGCGGTGTTGGTGCCGCGAATGCGATGCTTGAGGAGAGTGCTATGCCCAGCGTCACGGGTCTTGGACATGTCGGTCTTTACGTACAGGACATGCCGAAGATGGTCGACTTCTACTCGAACTTTCTTGGCCTCACGGTGACGGACGTAGGTCTGCCGCGCATCGTGTTCATGTCGGCGCGGCCGGATGAGGAGCACCACGAGATTGCTCTGGCGCAGGCGCAGGATGGACAGCGCACGAACGCGCAGCAGATCTCCTTCACGGTCGCCTCGCTCGCGGACTTGAAGCAGTTCTACAAGGGCATCAAGGAGCGTGACCTCAAGGTGGAACGCGTCGTGAGTCACGGCAACGCCTTCGGGTGCTACTTCCGCGATCCGGAAGACAACATCGTCGAGGTGTACTGGCAGACCGGCGTCGACTTCCCGCAGCCCTACGGCGACCCCATCGACCTGGAGGCGCCGGACGAGGAGCTGCTCAAGAAGGTCGCCGACCTGCCGAAGGACCGGCAGCACAACACGGAGATGCCGGCAAGCGTCTAATCCGTCCCAGGTTGTGGCATAACCGAGGGTGCTAAGGCGTCGTTTCGGATAACGTAGCGCCTGAATGGCGCCCACCTGGCTATGGATACCGCTGACCCTCTGGGCTAGCTTCGCTCAGACGCTGCGCAATACCGCCCAACGACACGTGGTGCCCGAGCTGGGAACGCTGGGCGCCACGCTGGTGCGGTTCCTCTTCGGACTGCCTTTCGCCCTGATCTACATCGGCATCCTGCTGGTGATCACGGGCAAGTCGCTACCACCGATTACGTCGTTATTTGTGTTCTGGGTAGCCGAGGGTGGCGTGGCCCAGATCCTGGCGACGGCGCTGCTGCTGAAAGTGATGCAGGAGCGCAACTTCGCGGTGGGCGTGGCGTACTCGAAGACGGAGCTGGTCCAGGTCGCGCTGTTCGCCGCCGTGTTCCTCGGCGACAAGACGACGTTGATCACGATCATCGCTATTCTGCTGGCGACGGCCGGCGTGCTAATGCTGTCGCCGGTAGACCCGCAACGACGGCTGCGCAGCTTTGTGCAGGGCTGGGGCAGCCGGACGGCGCTGATGGGCATCCTCTCAGGCGCCGGCTTCGCTATCTCCGCTGTGGGCTATCGTGGCGCCTCCCTGGAGCTGCATGGTGTGCCTTCGACGCTCGCTGCCGCCTAC
Source organism: uncultured Chloroflexia bacterium (assembly GCA_963731765.1). Taxonomy (GTDB): domain Bacteria; phylum Chloroflexota; class Dehalococcoidia; order DSTF01; family WHTK01; genus WHTK01. Next base: position 72,394 of record CAVSWS010000005.1, on the reverse strand, counting down.
GCGCTGGTCTGGGCGATGGTGATCCAGGTCACGGTCCTTGGGGGCTGGTTACTCTGGCGACAACGGGCTGTGTACGTGGCGTTGCGGGGCGTATGGCGGCCTTCGATCATTGCCGGCCTGATGGGCGCTGCGGCGTCGGCAGGCTGGTTCACGGCATTCACGCTGGAGCCTGTCGCGCACGTCCGTACCCTGGGCCTGGTAGAGCTGCTGTTCAGCTTCGCTATCGCACGGCGCTTCTTCAAGGAGCGTCTCGGCTTCGCAGAGCTGATCGGCGTGGCGTTTCTGATGGTGGCGCTGGTCATGGTGAGCTTCGGGACGTAGGAATCCTGCATGCTTGTTGCTCGGTGCGATTGCGACTACAACTGAGGGCGAAAGGGAGGGACTTCGCAGATGCCGGGACGCTTGGAGAACATGGTGGCGATTGTGACGGGGGCGGGTTCGCGCGGGGCGGGCGTCGGCAACGGCAAGGCCGCGGCGATCCTGTTTGCGCGTGAGGGCGCGAAGGTGTGCCTCGTCGATAGCGTCCTTGCGCGGGCCGAAGAGACGAAGGCGGCGATCGAGGCGGAGGGCGGCGAGGCGTTTGCCATGGAAGCCAATGTCGCCAACGATGCCGACTGCAAGCGCATCGTCGACACGACGGTGATGAACTACGGCAAGGTCGACGTCCTGCACAACAACGTGGGCATCGACCCCGGCATCGTCAACGTGGTCGACGTCACAGAAGCGACGTGGGACCACACGATGGACGTCAACGTCAAAAGCATGATGCTCATGTCCAAGCACGCCATCCCGGTGATGATCCAGGAAGGCAGCGGCGCCATCATCAACATCTCCTCCATCTCGGCGCTGCGACCCCGAGGCCTGACGCCCTACACCGTTTCGAAGGGGGCCGTAATTGCGCTGACGCAGGCGATGGCGGTGGACCACGCGCCGCAGCACATCCGGGTCAACTGCATTGCGCCGGGGCCGGTGTTCACGCCGATGGTCGCGGAGGGCATGACGCCGGAGCGCCGGGAGCAACGCGCGAAGGCATCGCCGCTGGGCATTGAGGGCACAGCCTGGGACATCGGCTACGCGGCGCTGTTCCTTGCCAGCCCGGAGGCGCGATGGATCACGGGCCAGGTACTGAGCGTCGACGGCGGTACAACCCTCGTAGGGCCCTCGCGTTAACTCGTTCGATACCTCGAAGTCTCCGGTACGAGCAGATTTGTAAGGGGAATTGCGTCAGCTGCAATACCTTCGCAGCTTCTATGACCTGCGGAGGGCAGCGTCCTTAACGCCGGGAGTGCGACACTGGCAGCATGCGCTATCGCCCTCCCTCAGACGAGGACCCATCGATCGATCCACTCGAAGAGCTAGAGGAAGAGCCTTTACCATCACGGGAAGAGCGCCCACCGCCGGTGATCCTCTGGGGCGCCGCCATCGGCCTCCTCATCGGCATCGTCGTCTGGGGCTCATTAACGCTATCGGCCGTCTCGGGTGTCACAGGGCTGTTCAATGACTCTGGACCGAAGAACGTCGAAGGGACGGTCGTCCCGGCCGCTGAGGTCAGCGCGACACCGGTCAATTGCGCCGAGCTCGCGGGGAGTCAGGCGATGTCACCGGAGGAGCAGGCGGCCTTCGCGTCGCAGTGCCTGACTCCGACGCCGGAACCCGGAGCGACGCCTGCCAACGCCACGGTCAATCGGGAAGACTGTGATGCCATCCGCGGCACCGACTATCGTTCGCAGGAAGAGCGCCAGTGGTTCCTGGACAACTGCGTCAGGCATTAGGGCGGTTGAGCACCACATAGCAGTCACGCGTTCCTGTTTGACGAGAGCGCCGAAAGGGGCCTCGGATTGTCCGAGACCCCTTGTTCGGGTGCCTGATCGCTACGTTCTAGGCATTGCCGGTTTCGCGGGCACGGCGGACGGCTTCGGGGTTGGTGGAGTTCGGGCCCATGTAGACGCCCCGCTCCCAGGTGCGCTTCAGCGGGTCTTTGACACGGACCGTCATGCGGCCGACTTTCTCGACCTCCAGCACGCAGGTCTCGCCGTCCTGTAGCGGCCCGAGGCCTTCGTGGTTGGTGCCACAAGCGATGAGGTCGCCGGAGTGCAGGGTCATGATGCCCGTGGCGAACTCGATGAGCTGGGGAACGCGATGCTCCATATCGTCGGTGACGTAGTCGTGGCGCAGGTCGGCTTCGTTCCAGAACTGGACGTGGAGGCTGTTGGGCTCTTCGACCTCGTCCAGAGTCGTGATGCACGGGCCGATGGGCGCGAAGGTGTCGAAGCTCTTACCCATCCATGAGCCCTGTCGCCAGCTTGAACGAGCCTCGGCGCGGGCCGAGACGTCGATCATGCCCGTGACGCCGAACACCGCCTGGCGCCAGTTGGCCTGCGTGACCTTGCGAGCGGGGCCCTTGATCACCAGCGCCAGCTCCGCCTCGTGCTGGAATACGTACGGCCCGGGCCCGTCCGCGATCGGCGCGTCGGTGAATTCCGGCAGGACGATGGTGTCGCCGTCGCCGATCACGGCGTCTGGGTTCTTGAGGAACATGTTGAGGGCGCGGGGTTCTCGCTGGGCGTGCTCCCAGTAGTTGCCGATGCAGCAGAGGATCTTACCCGGACGCGGCAGCGGCGGCCGGATTCGCACGATGTCGAGCGGCAGAGGCAGCACGGAGTCGGCCACCTCCTCCATGACGGGCTGCAGGTCGTCGAACTCGTCGATAACCTCCTGCATGAGCAGCTGCGGTGTCAGGGCAGCGAGGCCGGCGGTCGCGCGCGAGACGTCGTGCACGCCGTCGTCACGTAGCACACCGAGCCGGATGGGCTGGCCGGCGCCCGGCCCTTCGAACAGCACAAGTCGCATGGGTGTCCTCCAGAATCAATACTTAGCGAATGTCGGGCGTAGCTTACTGTGCCGGAGCGTGGCGCGGGAGTGGACGGCCGGAGAATCGGCGTCGAATGCGGATCTGGTGCTCGCCCCTAGCCGGTCGCCTGCTCATAATGAGGCGCCAACAGCAGATTCGAGAAGGAGACGCCCAGATGCCATCACGCAAGAGCTTCGAGATTCCCAACGTCGCCCACAACGCGCCCATCCCCATGGCCTCGCGAGTCGGCAACATCGTGTACACGTCCGGCATCATGGGGAAGAGCATGGAGACGGGCGAGTTCCCGGAGTCCGTGGAAGCACAGGCCTTCGAGTGCTTCAAGAACCTGAAGGCCGTGCTGGAGCAGGCCGGCGCCACAACCGACGACGTCGTCAAGGTGACCGTGTACATCAAGAGCAACACCACGCGTCAGGCGGTGAACCCGGCGTGGCTGGAGATGTTCCCGGACGAACACGCCCGCCCGGCACGCCACCAGACCGTGGTGGAGACGCTGAACTTCGACATCCAGATCGAGGCGATGGCCGTCATCCAGTAGAGCGCGATCTTCAGCTCACGAGGCTGCGTAACTGTCGTTGCGAGGAGGCGCCCAGCCGACGCGGCAATCTTTCAGCGCCTGTGCGCGCCAGGAGCGTCTGGAAGCAGGAAGGGACGCCGGAAGGTTGCCACGGCCGCTATCGCGTGCCTCGCAAACCACAAGGAGAAGGCTCTCCGCCGACCTCTCTTATCCGCGCCGCCCTGCAGCGCATTGCTCCGGGCGGTAGACTGGATATGAGAGGTATCTGGTTTGAACAACGAAGCTAACGAATCTACGAAGCCCCGCGTCACGATGTACACCACGTCCTGGTGCGGCAGCTGCCGGATGGCGAAGCGCTATTTCCAGCAGCAGGGCGTCGAGTACGACGAGATCGACATCGAAGAGGTGCCGGAGGCGGCGGAGCAGGTCATGCGCTGGGCCCGTGGCTATAAGACGGTGCCCACGATGCAAATCGGCGACACCATTGTCGTCGACTGGGACCGCAAGGCCGTCGCCGAGGCGCTCTCGAAGGAGGGTCTGGTGTGAGCTTCGAAACGCCGGAAGGGCTGGTCTGGGTCGTCGTTGAGCATTCAGCTGTCGGTGACACGACGGTAGGTGTGTTTACGAGGATAGAGCAGGCCCGTGAGACCGTGAACGAGTTGGGTGGCGACCGGCTGCAGGACTACCGCATCGAGGGTCATGCCGTCGATGAGCCCAAGAGCGAGCCGCAACCGTGGCAAGTAATCATGACGCGCGACGGCGAAGTCGAAAGCACGACGATGTTCATCGGCTGCTCCTGCCAGGACGATGAGGAGGAGTACTACAAGCGCTCCTTCATCGAGCAGGGCGGCGACAAAATGTACGTCATCGCCTTCGCCGCGACGCCGGGTCAGGCTATCGCATCGGCCCACGACTATCGGCAGTGGCTGCAAGAAACCGGACACTGGGGCACGGATGAGCTCAGGCTGACGCCCATCCATGCTCGGGTAAAGATCGAACCGGTCGCGCTTTAACGTCGCGACCGGCCTGAGAAAAAGAAGAGAGCGACTCAATCCGAGTCGCTCTCTTCTTTTGGTAACGAGGACCCCGCTCCCCGCTAACCAGACTTGACGAAGTTGCCGAGGTCTTTCCATACGAGAGTGGCGCCGGAGTGGCCGGCGATGACCATCGCGGCGAGGGCCAGGACGGCGAGAACGCAGCAGATGATGACGGCGCCCTTCGTGTGAAGATCGGTCAGGCCGAATCGCTTCAGATTCAGGAACGGCTCCTCTATGGAGTAGAGCCCAACGGCGGCGAGGGCGAAGGCCATCGAGAGGATCTCCGCCTGATTGCCTTGCTCGGGATGATCGCCGAAGCCAGCAGTCCTGCCGGCTTGCTCTGCTGACGTTCTGACGGAGTGCTGCAGCGCCTCGCCGCTTGAGGCCGCGAGGATGGCAGCGCCGGCACCAGCGACCGCAATGAGTGCAAGCGGCAGCATGTAGCGTTGGCGCCACTCCTTTTTCCATGCCGTGACCAGTACACCTGTTGCCGCCAGTGGGACGAGAACGACTGCGAAGTGGACGACGAGGGCGTGTACTGGCAGACCGAATATGGTATCGACACCTAGCATTGTTGCGGGGGATCCCTTTCTGTTTCGACCCTTGGTCGAGCTCTAGCGATTTCCTGAGGTTGCGGAGTGAAGGAGCACGGGTTCCGGCTCCAGGAATTGGTCGAGACCGGCTGTAGTGAAGGTGCGTCCGTCGCGATGGAACATGAGGCCTTCGATGCCGGGTTCGCTGTTCAGGTAGTCCATACCGGCATCGATGCCCTGAAGCAGCGCGACCTTGGCGTGGTAATCCGCCTCGGTCGTGGTGGGGGCGACGACGGTCACCTGGACGGCATCGCTCTGGGACGGTTGCCCCGTGCGTGGGTCGATCAGGTGGTGGGAGACCAGGCCGTCCTGGAGCCAGCGGCGCTTGAGGGTGCTGGACGTAGCAACGCCGCGATGTTCGACTGTGAGCACCGCGGCGTCGTTGTCCGGGTCGTAGGGAGCCGCAACGCCGATACGCCACGGCACGCCCGCTTCGGGGCCATGGCCGGCATAAACGTCGCCTCCTCCATTGACCAGGCAGGGCTCGCCGAGGATGCGGGCAAGACGGTCGACGGCCCAGCCTTTGCCGATGCCGCCGAGGTCGATGCCGCAGCCTTCGGGCATCGTTATCGTGCGCTTGCCCGGGTCCAGCTCAACGTCGCGCCAGGTATAGCGCTGCCGGGCGCGGTTTTGGCGGTTTGAAGTCGGCCCGATGAGTTCGAAAGAACGGTCGTAGCCGGCGGCGTCGAGAGAGGGCAGCACGGTAGGGTCGAAGCGGCCGTCCGAACGCCGCGCAAGCTCGAGGGCGAACGCGACCAGCTGGTACAGGGCCGGCGAAGCGCGAAACGGGCGGCCGTCGCTGGCGTTGAGGCGCGACACCTCGCTGAGGGTGCGGAAGCGACTGAACCGGTCTTCGTAGGCCTGCAGCCATCGTCTTGCGCGAGCCAGGCGCCGGAGCGCTCCGGGCCCGGCCGTGAACAGCTCGATGTCGCTGTTCATGGCCCGGAACTCGGTCTTGACCAGAGGCGGAGCGGGTGCGATTGGATTGCTCATTGTCACGACATCGCTCCTTCCACTCGGCGTCCGGCCGGGGAGGTACTTGGCTTCGCCGGGCTCGGCATAAGCACGCGGTAGACCGTAATGAAGATCACCGCGCCGGCGGTCAGCCAGTAGAGCAGCTGTACAGGGGCGAGCCCGACGTCGCTGCCGGCCGTGAGGCCGTGAATCAGTGCGAGCCACCAGGCGCCGAATCCCGCGTAGTGGAACATGCGCCACGCCTTGTAGCCGATGTGCTTCTGTACGTAGCTGGACGCAACGAGCGCCGCTGCCAGATAGAAGCCGATGGTGCCCAGAGCCGTTGGGACCGGGCGCCACGAGGACGCAAACGGTATCAGCGCGCCGACGGGACCGATACCGATGAAAGCATCGACCATAACCAGCACGAGGTGTAGGGCCATTACGCCCAAAGCAGCGATCGTCAGCGACTGGTGCGCCTCGTAGACCCAGGGCCGCTTCATCAGACCATCGAAAAAGCGCGTCTTGAGGGCAATTCCCATGAAGACGGAGAGGCTGAGCATGCCGTAAGACAGCAAGCCTGCCGCCCGAATGAATTGCCAGAGAACCATGTCTGTTGATCCACCCATGTCATGTCACCTCAGGACCCGTGGGACCGGGTATGCGTTGTCGTTTGCGGTATGGACCGCGTTGTCGTCGCCGGGAGTTGAGAGGACTGGCGGCCAGTGGTCGACGGCACCGTGACCGGCACTCTTTCGGTCGTGATCGGTGCCGTCGAATCGCTGGTACCAGTAGTCCCATCGTTAGCACGAGCTGCGGTGTCATGGACGGTCAGGGCTGACCACGTACCCAGTAGCAATGCAACCGTGCCTCCGGCCAGGATGTAGCGCGCCTCCTGGAAGCGTGAGCGGCCTTTTGTCTTCATCAGTCGTCTTCCTCGTGGTCACTTCCGCGGTGACCGTCATCGTTGTCATGGCCACCGTTGTTATCCTCACCACCGTGGTCATCTTCTTCGTAGGCCTGGAGGACGTTGCTCACCTGCTGGACGACGGGCGTCTGTGCCGGCTGGGCCGCATCGGTCGCCGGGAGGTCCGCAGCTACGGCATCGGTCGAGTTGTTATTGCTCTGCATGTTGGCGGAGATACCCATGGCGACCGAGCCGAAAATCAGCGTAATGATGGCTGCAATGGTGATTGCTTTGGATTTGGTCATTTCGAGCCTCCTTTGCCTTGCAGATTCACCGTACCGAATGAAGATTGGAGATTCATTTGAGCCATGCGGCTGCGTAACAAGGCGTTTCGGCTCTAACCTTTCTCCAATGCTGGCGTCGCATACTGGAGTCGAAACTTAAAAGGGGGAGAGCGCTCACGTCGCATGTACTGGTCGTAGAAGACGACGCCAAGCTGGCCGAGCTGATGAAGCGCGTGCTGCAGCGGGAATCGCACATCGTCGAGTGGGTGGGCGATGGCCAATCGGCGCTGGACATGCTGGAGGACGGCGAGTTCGACGTGGTCGTGCTCGACCGCATGCTGCCTCAGGCCACCGGCACGGAGGTCTGCCAGCGTATGCGCGATCGAGGCGACGCGACGCCCGTCCTGATGCTGACGGCGCTCGATTCCATCGAAGACCGCGTCGAAGGGCTGGACGCCGGCGCCGACGACTACCTGCCGAAGCCTTTCGCGTTCGCCGAGCTTTCGGCCAGGATCCGGGCGCTGACGCGACGCAAGGGCGCGGTTGCAGGCTCCCAGCTGCAGGTGGAAGACCTCGTGCTCGACCAGTCGAAGCATGAGGTGCGGCGAGGCGACCGGCTGATCGAGCTGACGCCGAAGGAGTTCGCGCTCCTGGAGTTCCTCATGCAGCACCCGGGGCAGGTTCTGAGCCGGGGCCAGATCATGGACCAGGTCTGGGGCTACGACTTCGCGAGCGTCGCGAACGTGGTCGATATCTACATCCACTACCTGCGCAACAAGATCGATAAGGGCTTCAGCAAGCGGCTGGTGAGGACGGTGCGCGGCGTCGGCTACCGGCTGGGCGATTCGTCCTGATGCTTGCGAGAGTCCGTCTTCAGCTCACGGCCTGGTATGTCGTCGTCCTGCTCGCCATCGTGGCCATCATCACCGGCGTGGCATACCTCGTGCTGTCGAGCGCGCTGAGCTCGGAGGTGGACGATTCGCTGCAGTCCAGTGCGCGTAACATCGCCGATCAGATCGAGTCACGCGAGAACCGGCCGCCGGCGGTGGGTGATGACCGAGGTGGCAGCAGGTCGAATTCAGGCCCAGGCTCGAGCGGCGAGGACGGCTCGGGAAGTGACAATGATTACGACGACGATGAGTACGGTGGGCTGGAGTACTTCAGCGGCATCGGCAACGACGTCTTTTACCTCGTGCTCGACCGTACGGGATCGGTGATCGTCAATCCGCTCAATGTGCCGACCGTCGACTTGATTGATGCGGCCTCGATCAATGACGCCATCGCGCACGGAGAAGCGTGGCGTACGGTGGGAAGCGGCGATGACAAGACGCGCGTGCTATATCTGGCGACCGATGATAGTGCCGGTACGGGGGCCATCGTCGAGGTGGGCCGCTCGCTGCATCGCCACAACGAGCAGCTGAACAGCTTGCTGAAGGTCCTCCTGGGTACAGGCGCGGGCGGCCTGGCGCTCGCCTCACTGGGCGGATTCTGGCTGGCAGGCCGTGCCTTGAAACCGACACACGATGCGATGAACCGGCAGCGTCAGTTTGTCTCAGACGCCTCGCATGAACTGCGCACGCCTCTCACACTGATCCGCGCCAGTGCCGAGGCGATCCAGGGCGGCTCTGCGGACCAGCTGGACGCCGCCGACCGGGCATCGCTGGAGGACATCATCGCCGAGTCGGACCGCATGGCGGGTCTGGTCGATGAGCTGCTGACGCAGGCGAAGCTGGAAGAGGGGCGCCTGGAGCTGACGCACGACACCGTGGATAGCGCTGCTCTGGTGGAGGCCGCGGCCCGCGAGGCCGAGTTGATGGCGCGCGGAGAGAGCCTGACCGTGCAGATCGAGAGCGCCGAACATATCTCGTTGCGCTGCGATCCCGTACGGGTGGGTCAGGTGCTACGCATCCTGCTCGATAACGCCGTACAGCACACACCCTCCGGCGGACGTATCGAGCTGGGTGTGCAAAAGACGGGCGATGGCGCTGAGTTCTGGGTGCAGGACACCGGTCCTGGCATCCCGCCTGAGCACCTGGAGCACATCTTCGAACGCTTCTACCGCGTCGACACGCCACGGACGCGTGGGACCGGTGGCAGCGGCCTCGGCCTTTCGATTGCGCGCCAGATTGTCGAGGCCCATGGCGGCAAGATCGAAGCACGTAGCCGTCCGGAGGAGGACGGTACGCGCTTCAGCTTCACCCTACCGGCGTAAAGAGGATTGGGGTCAGGAGACGCCGACGCTCTGGCTGCGGTCCTTGATCGCCTTGAGGGCATCCTGGTAGGACTTGGCGAACTTCTCGACGCCTTCCACCTGGAGGTCGTCCGTCACCTTGCTCACGTCGAGACCGGCGTCGTGGAGCTGCGTCATCAGCTGCGCCGCTTCGTCTGCGCCCTCGGTGAGCGTCTCCTGCGGGTTACCGTGGCCGGCGAAGGCGTCAATCGTGTTCTCCGGCAGCGTATTCACCGTCTCAGGGCCGATGAGCTCATCGACATAAAGTACGTCACTGTAGTCCGGGTTCTTGGTGCTGGTGCTGGCCCACAGGCAGCGCTGCGGCATCGCCCCGGCCTCCTCCAGCTTGCGCCAGCGCTCGCTTGTCGTGATGGCGAGGTACTTCTGGTAGGCGAGCTTGGCGTTGGCGACACCGAGCTTGCCGCGCAGGGCGAGGATCTCGGCCTTGCGCTCGGGGCTGGATGCCTTGCCGGCCAGCTCGGTCAGGCGGTCGTCCGCCATCGTGTCGACGCGACTGACGAAGAAGCTCGCCACTGACGCGATGCTGTCGATGGGCTGACCGGCGGCCATTCGCTTCTCGAGCGCCTTGAGATACGCCTCGGCCACCTGCTCGTAGCTCTCGACCGAGAAGAGCAAGGTGATATTGACGTTGATGCCTTCCGATAGACAGGTCTCAACGGCGGGGATACCGGCGGGCGTACCGGGGATCTTGATCATCACGTTCGGGCGGTCCAGGGCGGCGAACAGGCGTCGCGTCTCCTTGATCGTGCCTTCCGTGTCGTTGGCGAAAGGCGGGGCGACCTCCAGAGAGACGTAACCGTCCTCGCCGTTGGTGTCCTCGTAGACGCCGGCAAAACGGTCGGCGGCCATCTGGACGTCCGTGATGGCGAGCATGTCCTGGATGCCTTCCGGCGAGGAGAGGTCCTTGGCGATCTGCCGGAATTGCTCTTCGTAGGCGTCAGAGCCGGAGAAGGCTTTTTCGAAGATCGTGGGGTTGGACGTGCCGCCGGTGACGTTGAACTCGGCGATCAGCGTATCGAGCTTGCCCGAGACGATGGCTTCGCGGTTGATGTCATCGAACCAGAGGCTCTGGCCAAGCTCCGCGAGTGCGTAGAGGTTTTCGTTCATGTCAGTCTCCCGTTCAGGCTTGCGATTTCCGGTCGATCGCTGGGTTGTTCTGCAGTCATTGTAAGTCGGCTGAGCAGAGTGCCGGGGATAAGCTGACCAGGTTTGTTCATCTGTAAGGCGAGTGAAACACCGTTCCTTGAATTGAGATCTGAAGATGTTCGTCTCGACGAGCGGGCTGTGCCGCAACTTTCGCCCGCTTTCCAAAGCGCAAGGGAAGCTGACTCGGCCTTGCGAATGCTTCACGGGCAGAAGTGGTGCCGATCTGGTGCCTTCATGGTGCGAATCGCGGGCGTTGCTCCCTTTGCCCACGCATAGCCTTATCCCAACAAGACCGCTGCAGACGGGACGCAGGGTACAGCACAAGGAGAGAGGCAATGTTCAAGGCAATCGGAATTAGCAAAGGCATCGTGGCTATGGCAGCGGCAGCAGCGCTGGCTGTCGGCGGGCTCGGTTTCGGCGCCAGCGTGGCTTCCGCGTACGGAGCCATCAGTCCGGCTCGCGTGGTGGCGATGGCGACCGTGACACCCGCAGCGCCCGCCGAGACTTCTACGTCCGCAATCAAGACAACGGACGTCCTGGGAGGAAGGATCGTCATCCCGTCCGACCTATCTTGCAGTCATCAGCGCCGGCGCAACCGGCGATGGCCCGGCGGATCAGGAGGAGTGTGACCGGCACGCGGGCATAATCAATACCCTGATACAAGAGGCCCAGGCGCAGGACAATGAGGCCGACACCAATTTCTTCTTGAACGAGGCCTCCGAGGCTGCCGGGGTAGCCATGGACCGAGGCTGCTTCCTCTACTAGGCCCAACCTCGATTACGCCTGAAAGGAGCCGCAGGGATCATTCCCTGCGGCTCCTTAGCTTGTCTGCGAGGCCAGCCTGGCGCCTTCTACGAGTGCGCGGAGCTTGGCCCAGGCGACCTGGGGTGGGAGTCGCAATCAGGACTTAATCGCGGGCTTGAACGCTCGATACGTTCTGGAAACAAACCGGGCCTATGTTCCAAACAACCGATTCGTGGTGCTCGCCACGAGGTTCCCAGACTAGTTCTCCGCCTGAGGTAGCCGTATGACCTGGACTTTGCTCCCTGAGAAGGTGACTCTCACCCTGGAGGCGCCCAAGCCTCACCCCATGATCCTCAAGTCGGACAAGACGGCGCTCGTCATTGTCGACATGCAGAAGTATCTGTACGACCAGCCGGACAGCCGCCTGTACTCGGCGATTGAAGGCAACGTACGGCTGCTGAAGATGGCTCGCGAGGCCGGTGTGCCCGTGATCTTCATCCAGACCGTGCGCGACCCCGCAAGTCCCGAGTTCACCGTATTCGGTCGAGAGCCTTACATGATCGAGGGCTCGCCGGAGACCGAGATCATCGATGAGCTGGCGCCCTTGCCGGACGAACCGGTGATCAAGAAGTACACGCAGGACCCGTTCGCGCGTACCGGCCTCGATCAGCTCCTGCTGGAAAAGGGCATTCTGCCGACCGACACCACGATCATCGTCGGAGGTGTTTCGGCGCTCGTGTCGGCCTACTCGACCTCCGTCGGGTTCAAGTGCCGCCACTTCCTGACCATCATCCCGATGGACTGTCAGGCAGCCGAGACGGTGGAAGATGAGGCGCGCGCCTACCTCAAGTACCGCAACACGAACACGTACGGTTTCACGCTAAGCACGATGATCGAGTTCTCGCCTCGTGGCATGACGACTCGTGACCTCGTGAACATCCTGCCCCACGGCTCCGGCTGGTAGGGACTCTTCGTGCGGCTCCGCTGAGCCGTGGCACCTAGTAGCAAGGCTTCAAGGAGAAGTAAGCAATGGCCTGGACACCGCTCCCGGAAAAAGTAGAGGTCACCGTCGACACGCCGGCACCGAAGGAGTTCGTCCTCGACCCGGCGAAGACCATGGTCCTCGTGGTCGACATGGAGAACACCTTCTGTAAGAAGGGCAACGAGCGCTCATTCGACGTGATCGAAGGCAACGTGAAGCTGCTGGCGAAGGCCCGCGAGGCCGGCGCCAAGGTGATGTACGTGCAGTCCCTGCGCCACGTCGAATCGCCGGACCACACGCTGTTCGGCAACAAGCTGCACCTGCTTTACGGCACGTGGGACTCGACGATCGTCGAAGAAATCACGCCTGAGCCGGGCGAGACTGTAATCCCGAAGTGGAGCAACGACGTCTGGGCCTGGCACGGTATCGAGCAGGCCCTGGAGCGCGAAGGCGTCACTTCCGGCGAGTGGACCGTCCTGGTCACCGGCGTCTCCGCCGCCACTTGCGCCGAAGCCGCCGCCCTGGGCTTCGCGAACCGCATGTACAAGACGATCATCCCCCTCGACGCCACCGCGGCGAGCGTCGAGATGGAGGCGCGCATCTTCTCGCTCTACCAGGAGCCGGAGTACAGCTTCCTGATGGACTTCACGACCAGCGACCTCGTGAGCTTTGCCAGCCCGGCCGTTGCTGAGGCCGAGAAGGTCCTCACCACCACCGCTTAAGCCCACCTCCCCTTAAATCGGGCAGAAAGAGACGGACCCCTAAGGTCCGTCTCTTTCTTTGCGTCTTGCCGGCACGGCGACGTGGATGAGAAGTGGCCGGGTTCTCAGTACAGGGCCTTCGATGCCAGCTGAGCGCCTTCGACGAGCGTCCTGAGCTTGGCCCAGGCGATCTGGGGATGCGAGCGTCCACCGAAGCCGCAATCCGCGCCGGCGATGACGTTCTCCTTGCCGACGTTGCGGGCGTAGTTCTGCAGTCGCTGTGACACGAGCTCAGGATGCTCGACCAGGTCGGTCGAGTGGGTGACGACGCCGGGGACGAGGATCTTGCCCTCCGGCAGCTTCGTGTCCTGCCAGATCGTCCATTCGTGCTCGTGCCGGGCATTCGCGCCCTCGATGAGGTAAGCACTGGCGTTGACCTTCAGCATGAGGTCGACGATGTGCTTTAGCTCGAGGTCGTAAGCGTGAGGCCCGTGCCAGCTGCCCCAGCACAGGTGGTATCGCACGCGGTCTTCCGGGATGCCCTTGAGCGCGTGGTTCAGCGCTTCGATGCGGACCTCGCAGCGCTTGCGAAACGCCTCCAACCCCATCTCCATGCCGATGCGGTCCCAAAGTGCCGGCAGCCAGGCGTCGTCCACCTGGAGGAGAACGCCCGCGTCTACGATCGCTCTGTACTCTACGGCCAGCGCGTCGGTGAGGGCGTAAAGGTACTCCTCTTCCGTCTTGTAGTAGTCGTTGCGCCGGTACACCTCGAGGCTCGCAGCGGCAGTCGAGGTGAGGAAGATGTCTTCGGAATCACCGGCCGCTGCCTTGAGCAGGGATATCTCGCGCGAGAGCTCTTCCTGACCGGTATAGCTGATCGGTCCCGTGCAGACCCAATAGGGACGGCTGGTGCGGATCTGACGACCCGGCGTGTAGAACAGATGCTCACTGGCGAACTGGTAAAACTCCGCGAACTCCTCGCGGTCCTTGCCGCGCGCGATCATCGGCGGTTCGTTGGCGGGGCGCTCTTTCGCCTCGAATCCGTCAAACCGGCTCTCGATGAACGACAGCCAATCGCCGCCCTTGGTGTATTCGCCCTCGTTGATTACATCGATGCCGATCTCGCGCTGTCGCGAGACGACCGCGGCGACTTCGCGCTTCAGGCGAGCTTCATAATCCGGCGCTGCGGGGTCGAGGTCCGATGGCTCCGGTAGGCTGCCGACATGGGTGGTGAGGATTCGGTCTGTACTGCGTCGCATGCGGCGAATTGTACGGCAGTTGGGCGTCAGGGGGACGGAGGCGACCGCGGTAGGTCAATGTCGCGAGACGACCGAACCCTGAAGTTCCGTCCCTGCGGGGCTTCTCGCTACTTCGAGGTGGCGAGCTGGCGGAGGAAGCTCTTGGCGGCGACCTTGTCCGTCGTCACGGCGTGCATGCGCATCTTGGCGAGGAGGTGGATGAGGGCGCGCTTCTCCTCTTCGTCCAGGCCGGTCCACAGGCTTTCGACGTGGTCGGCGACGTCGGGGAGGGCGTTCTCGACCATCTTGAGGCCGGTATCGGTGATCTGGGCCCAGGTCTTTCGCTTGTCGATCTCGTGCGTGATGCGGACGACAAGGCCGTCGGCGACGAGCGTGTCCATGAGCTTCGTGATGTTGGTGGGGCTGACGTTCATCTCTTCGGCGAAGTCGCCCATGAGCATGCGGTGCTGGGGGGCGCGGTAGAGCAGTCGCAGCACGTTGAATCGAGCGCGGCTGAGGCCCGCCGATGTGTCCAGCGGCGAGCCGGGCAGGAGGCTGGCGTAGGTGCGCAATACCATGAGGTGGGCTTCGAAGGTCAGCAGGCTGGTGTCGGGGCAGAGCTCGTTGTACCAGGTCGCGAGATCGTGAATGTCCGAATCGGTCATCCACCCGTCATCGATCATGAACCCATCGGACATGTGCGTCTCCTGCCTCCGATGCTCTATTTGCACAAGTGTAGCGAGTTTTGCGCGCGCGATGCTACTTCAAGTTCAAAACCTCAAGCCCTTGAGAATCTAATTCCCAATGGTTAAAGCTTGAGTGATGACAGGCTTCTCTCGTCAAAAGTGGGCGAAATGGCCCCAAATTGCCGAATTCGTTGGTTTACTTAGGAAAATTCATGTCGTATATTCGGGGCCGGTTGCTTCGTATCCAGTAGCTCCGGAGCAGCCCCCGAGATGGAGTCGCCTAATGCTCCGGCGACTCCATCTCTTTTTGTCCTAACGGTGGCGCCTTGTTCTTTTCAGCGCATCGCCGTGCGCCAGAGCACGGTATCGACGAGAAGGATCTCGCTCGGCACCGTTGCGGAGAGCTCGAGCCGGCCGCCCTCCCAGATGTAAGCGGCATCGCCACTGGCGAGGCGCTCGCCGTTGACCTGCATACGCCCCTGAAGCACGTAGAGATAGGCCCCGTGCCCGTCCGGCACATCGTGCGACAGGGTGGTGCCGTCTTCCAGATGTGAGACGTAGACGCTTGCGTCCTGTTCCAGGTCCAGGCCCTCACCCGGCTCGTTCACCGGCTTGGCGATGCGCAGCAGGCGATTGCGGCGGTCGTCCTCTGTGAACTGCTGCTGTTGGACGGAAGGCTCCATGCCGAAGCGACGCGGCACGATCCACATCTGCACCAGCTCCAGGTCGCGCTCGCTGGAGTGGTTGCGCTCCGAGTGCTCGGCGCCGCGTCCGAGGCTCATGACCTGCACGCCGCCGGCCGAGATCACACCGCCGTTGCCGAGGCTGTCGGCGTGCTCGAACTCGCCTTTGACGACGTAGGACACAGCTTCGATGTCGCGGTGGTGGTGCATGGGCCAGATGCTGCCCGGCGCCAGGGTGTCGTGATTGAGCACCTCCAGCATGCCGATGCCGTTGTTGTCAGGGTCGAGATGGCCGCCAAAGCTGAAGTGCAGCGTGGCGCGCACGATACCGGCATCGCCCTTGAAGATGTCTTCGCTGCGGCGTACCTGGAGCTTCGCGAGCTCTGTGCTGCGGGTGTCGCTATTCATCGTCGTTCTTTCCTGCGAGGTCATGATTGACCCTTCTCCAGTGTGCATGAAAAGCGGCCGGTGCAAACGCACCGGCCGCTTGAGCGATTCGCTGCGAGTTCGAGCGTTACGCCTTTTCACCCAGGTAAACGGCCGGGATCTGGCCCAGGCGACCGGCGTGGTAGTCCTCGATGGCCTGGAAGATCTCCTCCCGCGTCGACATCACGAACGGGCCGTGGAAGAACACGGGCTCCCGAATGGGCCGGCCGCCGAGGAGCAGCACGTCCAGGTTCGGTGAGCGCGAGTCCTGGGTGCGGTCTGCCTCCAGCGTGATCGCATCGCCGGGCCCGAAGACAGCGAGCTGACCTTCACGGAACGGGACGCCTTCGGTGCCCGCTTTGCCGGAACCGCTGAGGACGTATGCCAGGGCGTTGAACTCCGGGTTCCAGGGCACCTCGAGCTTCGAGTCGGGGCTCAGGGTGGCGTGGACGTAGGTGATCGGCGTCCAGGTCACGCCCGGGCCGCCGTGGCCGTCGAGGTCACCGGCGATGAGCCGCAGCAGCGCACCACCATCGTTCGAGCTGAGCAGGAGCACCTTGTCAGCCGCGATGTTCTGGTAGCGCGGTGGCGTCATCTTGGTGTCGCGCGGCAGGTTCACCCACAGCTGCGTGCCGTGGAAGAGCCCGCCGTTCTGGACCAGCCACTCCGGCGGCATCTCGTCGTGCAGGATGCCGGCGCCGGCCGTCATCCATTGCGTCGCGCCGTCCGTGATCATGCCGCCGCCACCTGTCGAGTCCTTGTGCTCGAAGGCGCCGTCCATGATGTATGTGACGGTCTCGAAGCCGCGGTGCGGGTGCCACGGGGCCCCTTTCGCCTCGCCGGGTGCGTACTCCACGGCACCCAGGTGGTCCAGCAACAGGAATGGGTCCGACTCGCGAAACTCTGCGTTGGGGAAGGCGCGGCGTACTTCGAAGCCCTCGCCCTCCAACTGCCGGGGCGCGGTCGCGATCTTGCGTACGGGGCGGAATCGGGCATCCGGCGCCGGCCGCGAGACGCGGGGCAGGGCCAGGACGTTATCGGTGGTGACTGCTGGCATTTTGGCTTTCTCCTTCCCACCGCCGGGTGGGGTGTGCTTTCAACTTACGAAAAGTAAGTGAACTAGGCATAGAATAGCACAGGACTAACCAATGTCAAGCTACTTACGAAAAAGAAGCTTAAGGTCTACAATACCGCCATGACGGAAGCCCAGGAGGCTCATTTGATCGACCTCGCCGCGTACTGTCCCAAGTACGAATCGGCGATGTCGCTCCTCAGCAAGCGATGGACGGGGCTCATACTGCGCGCCCTGCTCTCCGGCTGCGACCGCTTCGGTAGCATCGCAGCTTATGTCCCAGGT
The DNA here is from genome assembly GCA_963731765.1 of uncultured Chloroflexia bacterium. Classification (GTDB taxonomy): domain Bacteria; phylum Chloroflexota; class Dehalococcoidia; order DSTF01; family WHTK01; genus WHTK01. The sequence goes on along the minus strand of CAVSWS010000005.1, from coordinate 55,019 downwards.
CTGAGCGACCGGGTGCTTTCGGAGCGCCTCAAGGAGCTCGAGGCTGAGGGCGTGGTCGAACGCCGCGTACACCCCGAGACGCCGGTACGTATCGAGTACCGCCTCACGCCAAAGGGCGAGGAGCTGCGCGACATTGTCGAGGCGGTCCAGGTGTGGGCAGACCGATGGCTGGCTTTGCCGGAGTAGCCCGGGCGTTCGCGAATGCGGAGCAAACTGCAGTAGGGGCGCACGGCTGTGCGCCCCTACGTTTTCAGTCAGGGGAGATGCGGAGCGGCTACTGGCGCTTGGGCGCGGTGGCCGGCTGCTGGGGCTGGAACTGCATGAACTGCAGCGGCAGGTCCTTCTCGTCGATCTCGAGGACGACGCCGGCGCGGTCTTCCTGGACCTGAACAAGAGCGTCCGTGCTTAGCTCGCCGAGACCCTTCTCCAGGAGAACCTGCTGGTCCTTGTAGACCGCCTCGCCGACCTGCATCGGCACATTGACCTCGTGCGATAGCTCCAGGGCCAGGCGCGTGTCCTTGTTCGAGAGCGTGATCGAGAAGGGGGCCGGCAGGAAGGCGCGCCGGAACAGGCCGGTGGGGTAGGCGTTGACCAGTCGCTGGGAAGTGCCCGTGCTGGAACCGATCACGGTCGCGAGCGTCTTGAGCTCAACGCCTGCCTTGACGCCCATCGTCAGCACCTCGCCGAGGACCATGTTGTAACCCTGGGCGGCGATGTTGTTGCATAGCTTCACGACAGAACCCGCGCCGATCTCGCCGCAGTAGAACAGCTTGTTGCCGAGGGCTGAGAGAACGGGTCGCATGCTCTCGAACACCGCCTCGTCGCCGCCCACCATGATCGAGAGGGTCGCGTGCTGGGCGCCACCGGTGCCGCCGGCCACGGGCGCGTCCAGCATGGCGATGTTCTTCTCGGCCAGCTGAGGGTGGAGAGCGCGCACGACGCTCGGGGCGTTGGTCGAGAGGTCGATAAAGATGCCGCCGGCCTTTAACGCCTCAATGACGCCGCCTTCGCCCACGGCGATTTCTTCTACAGCCTGGGGTGTCGGCAGCGAAGCGCAGACGACGTCGGCATCACGGGCCGCGTCGGCGACGCTGGTGGCGGCGCGGATGCCCGGCGTCTCGGCAACAGAAGCAACCGCCTCCGGCACCACGTCAAACGCCGCGACCTCGTGGCCCGCCTTGGCAAGGTTGCGTGCCATGTGGCTGCCCATGCGCCCGAGTCCGATAAAACCGATTTTCACTTCTTCTTCCTCCGCTTAACAGCACGTTTAGATCGATAAGGCGGCCCAAGCCGACCGCGATGGGAGCGTAGCACAGGCAACGAATTCTCCTGGCCAAAGCGAAACGTTGTGGTCTCTTGGAACCGGGTCATCAGGTCGACAATTAGGGAAGGACGAGTTCGCTCGGCCTCTGGAGCTGCTCTTGGAACGTCGTCTCTCACTGACGCTTATCGGTGCCGCCGTTGCGGGTGCTGCCTTCTACCACTCGTTTGTCCGCCTGACTCATGAGCAACGTAGGCTGCAGCATTCGGCCGATGCCCTCGACCGGCGCAACGAGCAGCTGGCGGCCCTCACGAGCGTGTTCAACCAGATTGCCGATGACATGAGCTTCGAGCAGGTGGTCAACGCCAGCCTGCGCGAAACGGCGCGCATCATGAACGCTGACATGGTCAGTCTGAGGCGGCTGGAAGGCGACCGCCTGATTTCGGTTGGCGCCGTGCTCGGAGACGGGCGCTCGATCAAGCTGACCAGTGAGATGAGGCTCGGCGTCGGTTTGACGGGCCAGGCAACATCCGAAAGACGCACCATCCGCATCGACCGAAACGCCGAGATCATGATGGCACCCAATCTGCCTTCAAACGGGGGATTCCAGGACGATACGCCGAGCCCGGCAGCACAGAGCGGCGGAGCACAGGAGTCGGGGATCATAGCGCCCCTGGTCGTGGGATCGCGTGTCGTTGGGGCGCTGGCGGTCTGGTCGACCGAGCCCGAGCACTTCAACAGTGAGGACGAGTCGGCGCTGGAACTCATGGCCTCCCAGATCGCAACGGCGATGGTCGCCTCGGCGATCATGGAGGAGCGTGACCGCCAGGCCCACCTCGATGCCCTGACAGGACTACCAAACCGGCTGCAGCTGGCGGAGGACCTTGCCGGCGACCTTGCAGCGCTTTCGGGCCTGAGCCGCCGGGCGGTCTTTGCCATGGTGGACATCGACCACTTCAAGGACTTCAATGACGACTTCGGTCACAGCGCCGGGGATGTCATCCTTCAAAACATCGGCGCTGTCATGAGCACGGCAATTCGCAAGACGGACCACGTCTATCGCTACGGGGGCGAAGAGTTCCTCATCGTCTTCATGAACGCCACGGGCGAAGAAGGCTTCCGGCTGGCGGAGCGCATGCGCCAGGCCGTGGAGCTACAACTAAGCACCATCCGGCCGGTAACCGTCTCGGTAGGTCTCGCTTCGTTGCCGCACGACGGATCGGAGCCACGCACGCTCATCGAACGAGCAGACGAGGCGCTATATCACGCCAAGCACAGCGGCCGGAATCAGACCGTCGCCTGGCACCTCATGCAGGAAGAGCGCAAGTCTATCGCCTGAGACTCGGCGTCGTTCGAGACGATAGAATGAATCGGCGAGGTGCAGTCTATGGCTACTGTCGAGGTCGACATTCCCGAAGAGTTTTTGGTGCTGCTCAAGCGATCGCGACTGGGTGATCGTCCCGTAGAGGAGCAGCTGCGCATCGCTCTGGCAGCGCACCTCTTCCAGGAAGGCGTGATTTCGCTGGGCAAGGCAGCTTCTGTCGCCGGCGAGCCACGGCCGAGTTTTGAGTTGTTGCTCGCAGAAATGCGCATCTCCGCAATTCGCTACGGCGTCGACGAGTATCAAAAAGATCAAGAAGCGCTCGGAGACGTAGACCGCCCGCACTAATGAGGGTCGTAGCGGATGCAGGCCCGATTATTCACCTCTCCTGGCTCAATCTACTCGACCTCCTGAACCGTCTCTTCGAAGAAGTCCTTATTCCGCCTGCTGTCCGGGATGAGGTGCTCGCTGCCCCTTCAGGAACGCGTGGCCTTGAACAGATACAGAAGGCCATGTCTGTGAATGCGTGGCGGGTTCAGATCCCCGCTCCTCAGACTCTGTTTGCCAGTGATGCGCTTGGTGCGGGCGAAACTGAAGCCATTGCCCTGGCGATGGCAGTAGGAGCGCCCCTGTTGCTAACAGATGATCGTTTGGCTCGTGAGGAGGCGGAACGGCGAGGTCTGCGCGTAACCGGGACGATCGGTGTCTTCATCCTCGCTCGAAATGAGGGAGCCATTTCGTCCGTGCTGCCGTTGCTGTTGGAGCTGCAGGGCATGGGGCAATGGATCAGCGACGAATTGCTGGAATTGATTAGGCAAGAGGAACGTCGCGATGGCTAGCCGGTGTTCTTCAGGCCGGCGGCGATGCCGTTGATGCTGAGGAGGAGTGACCGGCGCAGAAGCGGGTCTGCTGCTTCTCCGGCGGCACGGATGCGTCTAAGTAGCAAGATCTGCAGATAGTTCAACGGGTCGATGTAGGGGGCGCGCACTCGCAGCGTGCGTTGGAGCACAGGGAAGCGGTCCAGCAGCTGGGCCTGCCCCGTCAGCTCTCGGACGCAGTGCAGGGTGCGGGCGTGCTCCTCTCGAATGTCCTCGAAGATGTGATGCAGGGATGGGTCTACGAGGTCCTGCACATAGCGCTCCGCAATGCCCATGTCCGTCTTGGTCAGCGACATCTCGATGTTGGAGACGAGGGTCTGCAGGAAGCGCCAGCGGCTGAACATGTCGCGCAGCGCTTCCATGCCGACGCCGGCCGCTGCCGCCTCCATGCCCGTGCCGAAGCCGTACCAGCCGGGCACGATCTGGCGCGACTGCGTCCACGCGAACACCCAGGGAATGGCGCGCAGCTGCTCGATGCCCTCCACCTGGCCGCCGCGCCGGGCCGGTCGTGAGCCGATATTGAGGTTGCCCAGCTCTTCCAGGGGTGTGCTGCTGAGGAAGTACTGCACGAAGCCTTCTCGCTCCACCAGGGAGCGGTACCTGGCGTAGGCGGCGTCGGAGATGCCATCCATGAGGCCGGACCAGCGCTCGTAGTCGCCCGACTCCGGCTCCGGCCGGTCGCCGAGCAGCGACGCCTCGGTCACGGAGGAGAGGAAGATGTTGACCTGTGAGGCGGCGATGGTCTGATTGCCGTAGTGGTCGGAGATCACTTCGCCCTGTTCGGTGAGCTTGATGCGACCGTTCACGGTGCCCGCGGGCTGGGCCAGGATGGCGTCGCGGGTGGGGCCGCCGCCGCGACCGACGGAGCCGCCGCGACCGTGGAAGAACACCACCGTGATGCCGTGCTGTTCGGCGCAGGCGAGGAGCTCTCGCTGGGCGCGGTGCAGCTCCCAGTTCGAGGTCGTGATGCCGCCGTCCTTGTTGGAGTCGGAGTAGCCGACCATGACCTCGGCAACATTGCCGTGCAGCTCGACCATGCGGCGCACTTCCGGCACGGACCAGTAGGCGTCCATGATGCGTGCGGCGCCGCGTAGATCGTCGATCGTCTCGAAGAGGGGCACCACCTTGAGGCGGGCGACGTCTCGGGCCGGATAGATCAGGCCGGTCTCGCGGGCGAGGAGGAGGACGCCGAGGAGGTCGGCCTCGTGGCGCGTCATCGTCACGATCCAGGTGTCGATCGCCTCCGGGCCGAGACGGTCCTGGGCCTCGCGCACCAGCGTCATCACGTCCAGCACCTCCTGGGTGCGGGCGGAAGGATTCGTCACCGGCGCCATGAGCGGCCGCCGGCTGGTGAGCTCTTCCGCGAGGACCTCGGCGCGGTGGCCGTCTGACTCGAATGGCTCGTGGCTATCGACGGCGCCAGCGAGCTGCAAGAGCTCCTGCACCGCCGCGTTGGAGATGGCGGAGTCCTCTCGAATGTCCATCTGGGCCAGCGTGAGGCCGAAGCTCGCGACATTGGTAATCAGGCGCTGCAACCGGCCGGCCGCCACGAGCTCGCCCCGATTCAACGTGAGCGAGCGGAACATCATCATCAGGTCGGCCAGCAGCTCGGTGGTGTTGCAGTAGACGGGCCCGCTCGGCCTGCCCCATGAGGCTGCGGTTTCGATCGCGTAATCAAGGCGAGCAAGGATGAAGAGGCACTTCATCCGGTAAGGCTCTTCCGAGTGCAGGCGCAGGTTACGTTCCCAAACGCCGGGCATGAGGGCACGTTCGCTCTCCAGCGAGTGGCGCAGCTCTTCGGATGTTTCGACGATCTTGCTGCTCTGGCTCAGCTCACCGAAGACCTGCTCGACGTGGGTGCGGATCAGACGCAGGCCGCGCTCGTGCTGCATGCCGAGGACGTCGCGGGTCACCTTGCTGGTGACGTTGGGGTTGCCGTCGCGGTCGCCGCCGACCCAGGTGCCGAAGCGGATGGGGCTTGTCTGAGGGCGGTCGCCGCGGACGCCGGCCGCCTCGAGGGCTTCGTAGTACGCCTCGACGGCCTCGGCGACGGTGCCATCGAAGAGCTGCTCGAGGTAGTAGAGGACGTTGCCGGCCTCGTCCTGCGGTTCCGGGCGATCGAGGCGCAGCTCGTCCGTCTGCACGATGCCCTCGATGACCTCCGCCATGCGTCGCCGTGCCCGAGCGCGTCTGGCGCCATCGTCCTGGTCCTGCTGCCAGTCGCGCAGGGCTTCGTCCAGGGCCTGGAGCTTGCTGAGGATGGAACGTCGCGCTGCTTCGGTGGGGTGAGCCGTGAACACCGGCCGCACCTCCATGCGCTCGTAGAAGGCGCGGAGGTCGTCGGGGCTCAGGCCTGCCGCACTGGCGCGCTGCAGCACGGCGAAGGCATCGTGCTCCGTGGCGTAGAACTCTCGACTGATGCGGTGGTGCTGCTCCGCCGTGTTGGCGAGGTGGAAGTAGATTGCGAAGGCGCGCACGAGGCGCTGGATCTGCTCCAATGAGGCGAGGTCGAGGCCGTCGATGAGGGCCTGGAGGCGCTGCGAGTCGGGAGACTCTCGCAGGGCACGCGTGGTCGTCCGCACCTCTTCGACGAGGTTGAAGAAATCCTCGCCCCATTCGTCCTTGATCACGTCACCAAGGATGCGCACCATCTCGCGGATGTCGGCGCGGAGGCTCGTATTTTCGCTGGGTTCCATGCCGTCGGCTGTCATCGTCCCTAGGATAGCGTCACGCGGGTTCCTTGATGCTTCCGAATGGTTAACAAGGGCAGCGAGATGATCCTGAGTGCCTCGGCGGGCGAAGATACTTGTGGAGGAAGGTCCTGCTGTACACGGAAGTCAACGACATCGCGCTGTATTACGAAGAAGAGGGTGCCGGACAGCCTGTGCTGTTTATACACGGCGGCTTCGGTGGCGTGGAGTCCACGCTCTATCCCAAACCCTCCCTGATCACGGGTTTGCTGCCACCGCAGTCTTTCCACACCGTCAGCTTCGATCGTCGTAACAGCGGTCGCTCCGGCTACGGCACGGCGTACACGACGCTGGAAGACCTGGCGTCCGATGCGCATGGCGTGATGCAAGCCGTGGGTCTGGAGCGCGCCATCGTGATCGGTGACTCGCTGGGGGGCATGGTGGCGCAGCGTTTCGCTCTCGATTATCCGGAAGCAACTCAGGGTCTCGTCCTGGTGGAGACGAGCGCCCACATCCTGCGCCGCACGCTGCAGGTGAAAGCAATCCTGCTGGCGATGCGCCTGCTCGGTCCGCGTGCGCTCTATCGCCTGTTCCGGCGGCGGTTCCTGGAGCCGGACTGGTCGAAGCCCGTCGGGCCGGACCGGTCGGAGGAGGAGGTCCGGCAGGCCCGGGAGCACGATGAGGAGTTCCGGCTCCAGCTCCGCATGCTGCCGGACGATGAGCTGTACCGCTACTCGCTGGGGTTGATCCGGACTTACGTCGCCTTTTCCGGTCGCGATCTTCGTCCGGAGTTGCCGGAGCTGCGTATGCCGGTGCACGTGATGCACGGTGACGCCGACACGATCGTTGGTGTGCACCACGGTCGGGAGCTTGGCAGGCTGATCCCGAACGCCCAGTACACGGAGTTGCCCGGACTCGGTCATGGCCTGCCTTACTACGAGCAGGGGCGAGTCACGCTGCGCAACGCGGTTGAGGCGATGGCGCAGTCGCTGGTCGAGCGCGAGCCGGTGTCCGGCGCCTAGGACGTTGCGACAGGGTCCGGGAGTGGCTTCGGCGGCCGTGCGAGACCGATGCTCAGAGCGGAGCCGAGCCAGATCGCGATTACCAGGCCGAAGGCGATATGCCAGTCGTTCGTCAGGTCGAACAGGGCGGCGACGGCGAGCGGTCCTGTCGCGGAACCGACGATCATGGCGGGGCGCATGACGCCGTTGATGGCGCCGATGTAGCCGCGGCCGAAGTAGTTCGCCACGACCAGGGGCCGCATGACGAAGTTGCCGCCGAGGGCCAGTCCGTTGAGCAATGCCGCGGTGACCATGAAGAGCACCGTGTCCACCTGGAAGAGCAGCAAGACGGACAGCGCCGTCAGGGTCGTCGCGGTGGCCATGAGTATGCGCACCTCGAAGCGGGCGGCGATGGAGCCCCAGAGGAAGCGTGAGCTGAACGAGCCGATACCGAAGGCTGTGGCGCTAAGCGCGGCCGTCGTCGAGGCGAAGCCGATGTCCTCGAAGTAGAGCAGCCAGTTCGTTTGCAGGCCGGTGACGCCCATGATGAACAGGGCGCCGGAGATGTTGAGCAACCAGAAGCTCGGTTCGCGCATCGCCTCTTTGCGGGTGAAGCTGCGTTCTTCCACTCGCGGCTTCGGTGGGGCGTCTGCCCGTGGCGCGTCGTCGCCGTCCGGCAGCAGTCCGATATCTTCCGGTCGGGTGTGGATCGTGAAAGCGAGCGGCACCAGAAGTACGAAGGCGGCGACACCGATGGCGACCCAGCCGAAGCGCCAGCCCCAGGCATCGATGACGGAGCTGAGCACGATCGGGAAAATGAGGGGCCCTGCACCCGAGCCGGCCGAGCCGATCGTCATCGCGCGGGTGCGATGGCGGATGAACCACTTCGGCAGCACGGCCGAGAGCATCATCTCGGCTCCACCGACGGCCAGCAGCGTCCCGACCGTCCCGAAGAGGATGTAGAACATGAGCAGGCTGTTCACCCAGTAAAGGGCGGCCAACCCGAATGTCATGCCCAGGGCCGTAACCAGCATGAGCCTGCGCGGACCGTGCCGCGTGTCCTGCCACGGGCCGATGATCGGCGCCGAGAGCCCGGCCATCACGGAGCGAACGGTGAGAGCGCCGAAGAAGGCCGACCGGGTCCAGCCAAGTTCCGACGTCATCGGCTTGACGAAAAGACTGACGCCCCATGTACCGGCGCCCGTGGTGAAGGCGCCCGCGATCAGGGTGACGGCAACCAGGATCCAGCCGTGGTACAGCTTCTTGCGTATTGGAACGGGCGCGTCGGCCTCGCTGGCAGTAACGGTGGTAGCCAAGTCAGCCCCGTCCCAGGCCGATGCCGTAGGGATGAGCCCAGACGAGGCCTTCGAGGGTGTCGCCCTTGGGCCGGTACTCGCAGCCCACCCAGCCTGTGTAGCCCGCAGCGTCGATCGCGTCGAAGCAGAACGGCATGTTCACCTCGCCGTACTGGGGCTCGTTGCGGCCCGGCAGGCTGGAGAACTGGATGTGGCCGATGATGTCGATGTTCTGCTTGAGGCCCTCGACGAGGTCGCCCTGCATGATCTGCAGGTGGTAGAGGTCGTACTGGAGGAAGACGTTATCGGCGCCGGAAGCCTCGATGATGCGGCGGGTCTGCTTCGAGGTGGAGTGCAGGTAGTTCGGCACGTCGCGGGCGTTGAGGGGCTCCAGCATGAGGCGTACACCGCGCTTCTTCGCCGTCTCAGACGCCTCGGCGACATTCTCGATGAACGTCTGCTCGCAGGCCTCGCGCGTCACACCCTCGGGCACGACGCCGGCCATGAGGTGGATCATGCCCGCGCCGAGGCCGTTAGCGTAATCGAGCGCCTGCTCCAGAGAAGCTCGGAAGTCTGCCTGGCGGCCCGGTAGCGCGCCCAGGCCTCGTTCGCCCTTGTCAGGGTCACCCATCGGTGAGTTGAGGAGGATCATCTCCAGGTCGGCATCGTCGACCCAGCGCCTTACGTCGGCGATAGCGTGGTTGTAGGGACGGAGAAACTCGACGGCGGTGAAGCCTGCCTTGCGCGCGGCCTCGAATCGCTGCGGCTCCTCCAGCTCCGGGAACATCATCGAGAGGTTGGCAGCGAATCGTGGCATGGGTGGCTCCAGTGCAGGTGCTTAAGGACTTAGCGCTTCGAAGGCTCTTTATACTCCACCAGCCCGCCGCGCGTATATCTCCTGGCGGTTCGCAACCCTTTTCCCCTCGCCTCCTTCGACAAGCTCGCTGAACAGGTGAAGAGGCGGCTTGCGGCGCCTTTGGTGTGCCTTGCCTGTTGCTACGTGCTTTTGAACACGATCTGGAGGCCGTCCAGGACGAAGTCCACGGCGATGGCGAAGAGGATGATGCCGACGATGCGGGCGGCGAGGCGCAGGAAGGGCTCGCCGAGGAGGCGGAAGACGGTGCCGGCCGCAGCGAAGGCGACGAAGGTGATTGCAAGGACGATGCTGACGGCTGCTATGGTCTCGAGTGTGCCTTCGCTGAGTGCGAAGGAGGCGGACGCAGCGAGAGCGCCGGGGCCCGCGATGAGGGGCGTTGCGAGGGGCACGAGGGCGAAGTCGATGGGCGTCCAGGAGTGGGAGGCATCGCTTGGCGCGGGCTCGCCTTCGGTGACAAGGCGGTAGGCGGCGGGCAGGAGCAGGAGACCGGCGGCCACGCTGAAGCTGGCGCTCGAGATGCCGAGGAAATCGAGCGCTTCCTGGCCGCCCACGATGAACGCGAGCAGCATGATGAAGGCGGCAAGCACCGCGACGGAGGCAGCGATCAGCCTGTCGCGAGGGCCGAAGTGGCTGCTGTAGAGGTGGAAGACGAGGATGTTCCCGATGGGGTCAATGATGATGAACAGCGAGACGAAAGCATGGGCCACGGCTTATGCGCCTCGGCCTGTCGCGCCAGAATGGCGATCGGACTGTCCCATACCCATTCATGCATCATCGCGCTTCTCGCTGAATCCGCAACGTTAGCAAGACAGCAAGGCCGAAATCCGGACATAGCAAAGCCGCCGTCGCGCGGTGCGGCGGCGTTCGAGGCGATTCGGTTGAGGGCGTGTTAGTCGGCGGAGGGCAGGATCTTGGGCTGAAGGATCTCCATGGGCTGACCGTTGTAGCGCAGGTCGCAGACGCCTGCCTTGATCACCAGGAGCTCCACCTCGCCATCGGCCGACTTGTAGCGCTTGCCGAGCTCGATCAGCGGCTCGGTGCGGCCAGATGCGTCCGTCTGTCCGGCGGGCGCTTCGTCCTTGAGGACGAGCCCGAGCTCGCCATCGCTCAGCTCGCCGGCGCCACCTTTTGTGACGATTACTTCAGCGCCCGACTGGGCGACATAACGCTTGCCAACACTCGCAGGCATGATTCCCCCGTAGAAGACTAGTCTGTGTATGGACGATTCTAGCCGGGCAGCTATTTATACGCCAGCCTTAGCAGATCGCTGGCGGACCCGGCGAGAGCCTCTACTGGTATTCCGGCTCTTCCGTCTTGCCCGTGGCGAAGTCGTACGTCCAGCGGTCGCCGACGCCGATGCCGCGCATGAGGTTGTGGCCCGTCTCCTGCCAGTGCTTCGAGGCATGCTGGTTCGGCGAGGAGTCGCAGCAGCCGACCTTGCCGCAGTTGAGGCACATGCGCAGGTTCACCCACGTGCCGTCGATCTTTTTGCACTCCTCGCAACCCTGGTCTCGGCCGGCCTGCAGCATCTCATCCGTGACCGCGATCTGGTCTGGCATTGGAGCCCTCCCCTGGCTATTCGTCCTGCTGTCTACGCGTGCTCAGGCGTCAGAATGCCGCGTTCTTCAAGCTGTTGGCGCGTCAAGCGCGGAAGGGCGAACACTTCATTGACCACCACGTAGTCGTTGTAACCCAGGCGTCCGAGCGGCCGTATTTTCGTTACATCGACGATGCCGTCCACGATGACGTCGTCGTCAATGTGGATGCCGACGACCTGGCCGAACACCACCGAGGAGTAGTTGCCCGACTCTGCCTTCGGCATGTCGATGGTCTGCAGGTAGCGGCACTCGAACCGTACGGGTGCCTCCGCGACGCCAGGCGCCTTGACGATTCGCGACGGCGCCGGCGTCAGCCCGGCCGCATGCAGCTCGTCGAAGTTCGAGATCTCGATCGACGCTGAGATGTTCATCGCATCGCGCGTGTCCCAGGTTGACAGGTTGAACACGAACTCCCCGGTCTGCTCGGCGTTGATTTGAGAATCCTTGCGCCCGTTGTCCGGCTTCGGTGAGCCCGAGAACATGACGACGGGCGGGTCGCCGGCGACGAGGTTGAAGAAGCTAAACGGCGCCAGGTTGATGATGCCGGAAGTGCTCAGGGTAGAGATCCATCCGACGGGTCGGGGCATGACGCAGGCGTTCAGTGGGTTACGTGCGAGTCCGTGATCGCGCTTGATCGGGTCGTAGAACATGGCGGCTCCATCTAGATCTCAGCAGGTCGTCGTCTGCCAAGCATGCCATGGATTCATTTGGGAAGGGAGCCGGACTACGCCGCAGAGGCCAGGGTCGCCACTTCCAGCACAGGCCGCTTCATGCGCGAGGCGAGGGCAAACAGCGCTGTCGAGATGGTGAAGGTGCAGGCGTACATGATGAGGGCGAGGTCGTAGGAGCCGGTCTCGTCGAAGATCAGGCCCGCGAGCGATGGGCTGAGGATCTCGCCGCAGGTCTCGATGACCACCACGACGCCGAGGATTGTCGCGAAGTGGCGCAGGCCGAAGGCACGTGTCAGGGTGAGCGATTCGGCCATGGCGCCGGCGCTCGTGCCGACAAGCCAGAACGTGAGGAACAGGCCGACGCCGACCCAGCCGGTATCGAGCAGCACGCTCACCATGCCCATCGCCAGCAGGGAAGTGAGCAATGCTGCCCCGACTTCGAAGCGGTGGAATCGGTCTGCGATCGTGCCAACAAGCAGTCGGGTAATGATGCCGGCGCCGGAAGTACCCGATACGAGCAGCGCGGCCGTTTCGCGCGAAATGCCTCGCGATTCGAAGAACGGGACGATGTGCACGGTCCAGCCGATGATGCCGAAGAAGAACAGCATCAGCGCGATTGAAAGCACCCAGAACAGGCGCTGGCGCATCACGCTTGCGAGGGTTAGACCGGGCGCGACGGGCAGGGCTGTGCCGGCGTTTGTCTGAAGGGGCGCTTCGCCGTCGGTGTAGGTGCCTTTGTCGGCCGGCCAGTCGCGCAGAACGAATAGCGTGAGCGGTACGACGACGCCGGTCGCCAGCAGGCCGGAGAACACAAAGCCACCCCGCCAGTCGGTGAGATCGATGACGAGCGCGACGACGGGCAGGAGGATGAAGCCGCCGAGGGCGAAGCCGGTACCGAGGATGCTGAGGGCGGCGCCGCGTCGCCGGTCGAACCAGCGTGAGGCCAGCACCTGCATAGGGATGAAGAAAGTCATCTGGCGGAAGCCGGCGTTGATCGCCGCGAAGAGGTACCACTGCCAGAGCGTGTCGGTGAAGGCCAGCAGGATGTAAGTCGCGCCCGTCATCGTGCTGCCCACGAGCATGGCCGAGCGCGGCCCGAGACGATCGATCCAGACGCCGATCAGCGGACCGGCGAAGCCCGAGACCAGGATCGCGGCCGAGAAGCCCAGCGAGACTTCGGCGCGGGACCAGCCGAACTCCTGCTCCAGCGGCTCGACGTAGAGACCATTCGCCCACACCGACAGCCCGGCGATGACGGTCATGACGCAGACGGAGGCCGCGAGCATCCACCAGCCGTAGAACAGCTTGCGCCGTCCCGTCAGCACGTCGACCGTACTCCGCACCTGCGTCCCAATCACGCAGGGAGTGTAGGCGAAAGAAACCAACCAGAAACGTCGCCTCGCGGCCAGGCGCTAGAGTCCTCTATCGAAGCCGAGTAATATGTCAGTGATGAACGATACTTCAGCTGACGCGTACTCCAGGCGGACCCGGATTCGCGAGCGGGCACAGTCAGTTGCAGCCACACGCTCTCCGGCTATACGAGTTGACGATTTCATTCGCCAAGCCCGCGCCCGAGGTGAGCCATCGAATCAAATCATGCTGGCGCTAGTCCGCGAAGGCCGATTCACTAACGCCCGAGATGCTTCTGAAGCAGTCAGTCGATTCGAGCAGGCTGAGGCAGACCGGTACGCAGAAGCCGTGGCGAACGCCAGGCGTTATGCGAGACGACGCCTCAATGGCCTCATCGCATACCTCGCCGTGGGCTTTGGATTGATCTTTCTTTACACTCACACGTTTGCCGCCGGCGAGGTGCTCCTCATGGCAGTCGAGGCAGTTTTGGGTGTTCGTGCCCTCGTGATGCTTTATCGGGCACGTCGCGACACCGCTCGGCTCGAGGCACTCCTCGAACACTTCGAACGCACCAGACTTCATCTCGCGGAACGCAATCCTGAGACTATGTTGGGAATCGTCATGGACCGTCAGGATAGCGCCGCGTTCGCCGCTCAGCGCGCTGGCATCCGGCCCATGTAATGCCTCTCTATACAGGTGGGACAGGTGGGGATTCGAGGGCGGCGCGCACTTCGTCCTGCAACGCGTAGGGGCCGGATTCGAGCGGCAATTCGCGGCTGTAGTGGCCAGCCTTGATCCGGTCGATCGCGTAGGTCGTGAGGAAGCGCAGGTGGCCCATCTCGGCATACTGCTCGATATGTCGCAGCTCGTGTGCCAGCAGGGACAACGAGCGCGGCGACTCTGGATCGAAGTGGTGCCCGCCGAAGAACACGTAAGGCGCCACGGTCATGGCGCCCTGTCGCAGGACGGTGCGGACGAACCACGAGACGGGGCCACGATGCACGAGACGCACGCGCCCGAAATCGAGGTCAGGGAACCACGGACGCAGGGCCTGGACGGCGCGATCATCCATTTCGGCCGTAGTCTAGCGCTTCGTCACAGCGACGGTCTGCGGGCTAGGCTCGGCCCTCGGCGCGCTTCTTGATCTCGATCAGCATCTTGCGCTCCATGACGAAGACGCCGGGATCGATGAGCAGCCAGAACGGCCATGTGTACCACGGCAGCGCCTTGAACATGCCGAGCATGCTGTAGCGGGCGCGCACGCGGGTGACCAGGCGAGTCTTGTTCTCGCCTTCCGGGAAGAGTGCGAAGGCCCATGTGCTCTCCAGCCAGGGCGGCGGTTCCTTCGGTCCGAGGACGAGATGCTTGCCAGGCTCCACGGCCAGTACAACCATCGTGCCGCCTTTGTCGACCGCCTGCCCCACTTCGAGCGTCTGGAACTCCGGCAGAATGCGGCGGGCGTTCTCGACATCGAGGCCCTGGATCTTCTCTATCAGGGTGTAGCTGTAGTAGCCGGCGCGAGGCTTGTCGCCCATCTGGACCAGCCACGGCCACACCTTCTCAGCCGGCGCGTTGATAGTGATCGCGCGCGTCGATACCGCAGCGGCGTTGGCGACGCGGTCATCGAGGGGCATCGGCCCGGCGACTTCGGCGTCCGTGGCACCCCATCGACGGTGCCACGGGCCGACCACACGGCTGTAGTACGCCCAGCCGAGAACGCTCACTCCGATGGCAATCAATACTCGTCGCATGGTTAGTCCGGGGAGATCGGCGGGAGCTCGCGGGCCCACTGAGCAGCTCGTCCCAGCTCGCCTTTCCGCAGCGGGCCCTCCTTGCCTTCGACGAAGAAGCCGACAGGGGCAGCGACGCGATTGCCGCCTTCGCTCTCGAGCGCCTTCTCGATCTTCGGCGCCGCGAAGCCGATGACATTCATGAGCAGCTTGAGCGGGAGGTTCTTGCCGCTCTCCATTCGCGTGTCGAAGGCGGCGACGTTGACGCCCTTCAAGCCGCTATGGGAGAGGCCGTTCACGAAGTCCCGGATGCTCGGAAGGGGACGGCCGCCCTGGGTAGGCGAACCGACCACCAGGATCTCAAGGCCTTCGAGGTCGGCAGGGGAGACGTCGGTTGGGTGCACAGCGTGGGCGTCGTCTCCCATCGCACCGGCGATGGCGTTTGCGACGTTCCAGGTGTTGCCAAAACCGGAATCGGCGACGACCAAGGCTTTCATTCCATGACTCCCACTTCGCATGCTTGCCTGCGCATCGTTCTGAGGTTCCATGCCTCCATCTCAGGATGCGCCCTTGCGCCGCGGAATAGGAGTGCCGGTGTGCCCTGTTCCTACCTGCCATCCGGACTGTTTGAGATCGTACGTAGGACTTCGATGGCGGTAAGGCATATCGGCCTGGTGCATTGCATCTCGTGATGAAAAGGCTAGGACAGACCTCGCTCATAGGAACAAGAGATCCGCGACTGCAGACGTCCAAAGTAGATCGGAATCGCGATCAGTGACTGTGAAGATTGGAATCGTTTGGACTTAATTAGAGACGCCAGAGCCTCGAAGAGATGGGTTGAATTTATGATGAATAACTCCCCTCTACAACTCTCTATGGATGATACGTAGCCGAATTACTCAATGAATTGGCAGTTTGCGTGTGGTAGCCTAATAGGGCTTTCAAATCGAGCTTTGTTTTTCAAGCTTGAAATATTAAGCCCGCTCACCGTATCGGATTCGTAATTCTTTACGGGCTCTAATCGAGCGATGGCTTTCGGAGAATGAGCATGTGAGCAGGAAGACGAGCGCCTGGGGCTGGATTCGCTTGCCTTCGTAGTGAGTGCTCCTGGGGCATTCGATAGCAGCTGGACTGACCGCGGATAAGCGGCCATTGCCTTAGCTGACTCGTGGAGGACGCCGCGAGGTCAGTGAATGCAGTGCCATCGGCTGCCATGAGAGTTCCGTTGCTTCTGGGCGAATGACTTGCGGCGGTGATGGACGTCCCGCTGCACATTCTTGCTCGCCAGCTCGTACGCCGATCAGCCATGTCGAAATCAAGGAGGACCAAACATGTCACATTCACGCCCTCGCTTCGGGGGCACAGGCGCCTGGCGGCTGGCGAGAATCATCGCCGTTGCTGCAGTCGCCTTACTGGCCGTGCAGCTGTCGCAGCAGGTTTCGGAGGCTGATGCGGTCCAGAACCGCGAGTCCTGCTCTGCGATTGCAGGCACTCGCTATCACTCCCATGCGGAGAGGGACTGGTATGAGACGAACTGCTTGTCGGCTACGGCCGTTGCTTCAACGCCTAACACCACCGCCCAGCAATTCATGCAGGGATACCGGCAGGCGGGAGGGCCGGAGGCGTATCTGTCTCACATCCTGAACGACGTGATCCCATGCGAGAGCGGCTACGATAACTACGCTATCAGCTACGGTGGTCCGTACTACGGGCTCATGCAGTTCCAGGCGTCCACCTGGTATTCCGTCGGTGGAGGCGACTGGTTTAGCCCCTGGCAGCAGGGCTACAACACCGCAATGCTGTTGAAGATCGCCTACCCCGGCAGCCAGTGGCCGTACTGCTGGTTCGTCTAATCCCGATTTAGCGAATTCCGCGCTCAGACATCCTGAAGTGCCCCGGTACGCCGGGGTACTTCAGGATGTTGCATATCCTCGTTCCCTCGGGTCAGCGGGGGCGGCGGGAACGCTGGAGGATGAAGACCAGCAGAAGAAAGGCGCCGCCGTAGAGGACCAGGCGTTTTAGCGCGTCGGTCCAGGAGGCGTTGCCGAGGAGCAGGCTGACCGCGGCAACCAGCAGGAGGCCAATGGCGAGGACGACGAAGATGGATTTCTTGCTGGGGGGCTGTTGGCTCAACGGTCGCCCGCCTTCAGGCTATTCCTTGGGCGGGTTGCGACCGTGCGATATACGAGCAGGCAGCGGGGCGCCAAGCGGCGCCGATGATTCACCAGGTCCACCGGCTTAGGGTAATGGTTGCTGCCGGTGTCCGCTAATCGAAGCCGGTTCAGGCGCTGGCGCGGATCGGCACAGGCGTGCCCATGCTCTCAATCTGCGCATCTGCCCCGTGGGTCAGGACCTCGAGGCGCAGCTTCGAGAGCAGATGCACCAGGATGCGCTTTTCTTCGCGCGTCAGGCCGTGCCACAGGGTCGAAATGTGACGCGCCACGTCCGGCAAAGCTTCCTCAACCACGTTGGCGCCATCGGGTAGCAACTCGACCCACACCTTGCGCTTGTCGTTCAGGTTGCCGACGCGACGCACGTAGCCGTCACGCTCCAGGCCGTCGACGAGCTTGGTGATATTGGTCGGGCTCACGTTCATGCTCTGGACGATGTCCGTCATGAGCACCCGTTGGCCCGACACGCCGTAGAGCATGCGCAGGACGTTATAGCGGGCCTGCGTCACACGGCCTCGCTGCTCGAAGGGCGCGTCCGTCTTCAGCGCATCATGGGCGCGCACGATCATGAAGTGCGCTTCGAAGTCCAGCGGGTCCAGGTCAGGGTACTGGGAGACGTACCAATCCGCCTGTTCGCTGGCAGCCACTTCGGAAAGAAGCCCGTTCTCTCCCACCGTGAATTGGAGCTGCTGCATCTACTCGCTCCTTGCTAGACTTGCAGTCCAGACGGGTGAAGCCTCCAAAGAAATATTCTCACCCGATGGTCAATGCAGAGAATGATTCCACTCTGCACTACAGATAACCACAACACATTCTAGTACCGCTTTATAACAGACCGGACTGCAAGGGCCCATCTATCCCTTGCATCTGCAGTCCGCCTTGGGCGCCACCTACCCTAAGCATATGATTGAACCAGGCCCGGGTGTGCGTTTCTCGGTACATTGTCTACACTCCCGACAAGCATTCCTCAAACCCGGCATAAGACAAGCGATGGAGCATTCGCTCATCTGAATCCAGAAGGAGGACACGGTGGTTACGAAGTACCGCGCCGACCAGGTCGGCAGCTTCCTGCGCCCGAAGGAGATCCTGGACGCGCACACACGCGGCGCCAGCCCGGAAGAGCTAAAGGCCGTCGAGGACAAAGCGATCCTCGAAGTCTTGCAGAAGCAAAAGGATCTTGGCTTCAAAATCTTTAGCGATGGTGAGCTGCGCCGGACGACCTTTATGAGCGACTTCAACGATGCGGTCGAAGGCGTTGGTTCCGGCGATGCCGTTTCGCGCACCTGGAGTGGTCAGACCGCCGGCAACCTCGGCGTCGCCGTGGCCAAGATCAGGCCGAAGCGTCGCATGACCGCCCACGAGATGGGCTTCATGAAGGCGCACAGCCCGGGCGACATCAAGATGACGCTGCCGAGCGCCAACCAGTTTCCGGCCATCCTCTACAAGAAGGGCCTCACCGACGACGTTTATCCGAACCACTCGGCGTTGCTCTGGGATTGCGTGCCCGTGGTGGCGGCGGAAGTGAAGGCGCTGGCAGACGAAGGCGCGAAGTACATCCAGCTGGACGCGCCGCGCTACAGCTACTACATCGACCCGAAGTGGCGCGACTACGTCAAGAATGAGATGGGCATGGACCCAGACGCTGCCCTGGACGAGGCGATTCGAGCCGACAACACCGCGCTCGACGCGATCGCGGGCCGGGACGACATCGTGGCGTGTATCCACCTCTGCCGCGGCAACAACCGCAGCCAGTGGTACGCAGAGGGCGGCTATGACCCCATTGCCGAGAAGCTGTTCAACGAGCTGAAGGTTGACGCCTTCTCCTTGGAGTACGAGGACGAGCGCTCCGGCAGCTTCGAGCCGCTGCGGTTCGTGCCCAAGGGCAAGACCGTCATCCTCGGCCTCGTCAGCAGCAAGCTCCCGGCGATGGAAGACCAGGACATGCTGGTGCGGCGCATCGAAGAGGCATCGAAATACGTGGCGCTGGAGGACCTGACGATCAGTCCGCAGTGCGGCTTCGCTTCGATGATGGAAGGCAACTTGATCTCGCAGGAAGAGCAGTGGGCCAAGCTCAAGCTCGTCGCCGACACGGCGGTCCGCGTCTGGGGCAACACCTAGGTCAGAGACAGAGGGCCAGAGACCGAGACACCCCGTCGCCACGATGGGGTGTCTCTTTGCCCGACCGTAGCCTAGGCGTCCTACTTGGGATTGCCGGCGCCGGCCTCGCGCGCATGGGATAGAATTGGCTTATGCCGAAAGTATCGAAACTAAGCCACGTTGTCCTTTTCATCTCGGACCTTGAGCGCTCTCGGCCCTTCTACGAGAAGGCGCTGGGGTTGCAGTTTGTCGCAGGCAGGCCGGGCGCTGCCTTCTTCCGCGCGCCGGGATCTGAGAGTCACCACGACCTCGCACTCATGGAGGTCGGCAAGCAGGCGTCCATCCCGCCACAGGGCTCCATCGGCATGTACCACCTCGCGTGGGAAGTCGAAACCATCGAAGAGCTGGCCGAGGCTGTCGAGTCGCTGTCGGAACTCGGCGCTCTCGTTGGGGCGAGCGACCACGGCGCAACAAAATCGCTGTACGCCAAGGACCCGGACGGCATCGAGTTTGAGGTGCTGTACCGTCTGCCGCGCGAGGCCTGGGGCGAGTGGGAGAACTCGGTCACGACGCGCCCACTGGACCTCGGCAAGGAGCTCGCTCGCTTCGGCAAGCAGCCTACCACCGCGAATTAGGGACAGAAACCAAACCGAGAATCGAATACCAGGACAAGGGAGCTGAACATGGCGAAGCTGGTTGGCGTCTTCAACACCTCTCACACCCCTTTCTGCTACATGCCGCCGGAGAACTGGAACGCGATCCGGCGTACTCGTGCGCTGCGTGAGGACGTGCCGTGGGACGATGAGGATGCGAGCCGCAAGAAGTTCGCCACGATTCAGGCTGCCTTCGACAAGATGCGCACCAAGATGGCAGAGGTGGAGCCGGACGTGATCATCGTCTTCGGCGACGACCAGATGGAGTGCTTCGACTTCAAGAACTTCCCGTCCTTTGCCGTGTACTGCGGGGAGACGTTCGAGGGCTTCATCTCCAGCCCGGCGGCCCTGGCGCACGACGCCTTCCAGTCCGTGGGCGTGACGCCGCCACCCGAAGCCCAGAAGCTCATCGAAGGTGCCGGGCCGCCGACGCGCGCGACGCTGAAGGGCCACCCCGAGCTTGCAAGTTCGCTGCTTACGAGCCTGGTGAAGCACGATTTCGATCCGGCCTTCAGCATGGAGATGCCGAACCCGGACTTCGGTCTCGGTCACGCCTTCATGCGCCCGGCCGAGACGCTGACAGACATGCAGACGCCAATCCTGCCCGTGCTCACCAACTGCTACTTCGCGCCTCAGATCACGGCGCGCCGTTCCCACCAGCTCGGCATTGCAGTGCGCCACGCCATCGAGGCGCACCCGGAGGACCTTCGCGTCGCGGTCGTCGGCTCCGGGGGGCTATGGCACACCCCGGCGCGCAAGGACGCCTACCTGGGCGAAGACTTCGACCGAAAAGAGCTCGAGTTCATGGCGAAGGGCGACGCGAAGGGCGCGGCAGAGTACTTCGACACCTACATGGTGCCGGAGGGCGACCAGAGCCAGGCGCGCCAGGCGCGCGGTGGCGCTTCGACGGGTATGCCGCTGAGCAGCGGTCCTCAGGGCGGCACGCGCGAGACCTGCAACTGGATTGCTGCTGCTGCCGTCGCGAGCAAGCCCGCTTCGTTTGTCGAGTACGTACCGGTATACGCCTCACCCATCGGCTGCGGCTTCGCGTACTGGGACAGCTTCTAGGATCCTCGGATTCTCTCAGGCCTCGGGGCGGGACCAGGCTGAGAAGGGCGGCGTCTCGACGCGCCCGTTGAATCTGCCGATTCGTTGCTTCGGCCTCAAGAAGAGGCGTGTGCAGGGCTTGGTGCGGAGGCAACGCGGAGCTTCACTGCCTGTCACTGGGTGCCGGACATAAAAACATGATCTAGATTTCTTGGCACAAGGTCTTCATTTATTGTTAAAATAGACACGTTCGAATCAATGAGTCTCCGAAACATCACACAAAGGTGACAATTACTCCAGTCGAGCCCCAGATATTATCTTCTTGCGCCGGTCGGAGAGACGCAGGGACGTTCTCCGAAAGGACCCTCTTTTTTGCCTTTCTCTGATTTCGATCTGCTGGAGAGCAGCCTAAAGGCGCTTGCCAAGCAGAACATAGCGGAACCTACCCCCATTCAGGCTCAGGCCATACCCCTCATGCTCGACGGCCACGACATCATCGGCCAGGCGCATACAGGTTCCGGCAAAACACTCGCTTTCAGTCTCCCCCTCATCGAATCCATCGACGAAACTTCACGCCAGACCCAGGCGCTGGTCCTCGTACCCACGCGGGAGCTTGCTGCGCAGGTTGGCACCGTCATGGAATCGCTGGCGAAACCCGCCGGTATCGACACGCTCGTCCTCTACGGCGGCGTCGGCTACCAGCCCCAGATCGATGCCCTCAAGCGCGGCGTCCAGATCGTCGTCGGGACACCGGGGCGAGTACTGGACCACCTGCAGCGCGGCGCTCTGAAGCTGCATGCGCTGGAGGTGCTGGTGCTGGACGAAGCAGACCAGATGCTGGACAAGGGCTTCGCGCCGGACGTCGAGCGCATCATTCGCCACACGCCGTCGGAACGTCAGACGGCTCTCTTCTCCGCGACGACGCCCGACTGGGTAAAGAACGTCGCTGCCAAGTACCTGTACGAGCCCAAGCACGTCAGCATCGGCAACACCGAACCCGAGCCCGAGATCGAGCATTCGGTCATTGAGGTCTGGGACGGCAACAAGATGAACGTCTTGCTCGCCCTGCTGACTCAGCCGTCCGAAGGCGCCACGCTCGTGTTCGGGCGTACGCGCCACGGCGTGATCAACCTCTCGAAGCGCCTGCAGAAGCTCGGCTTCGACGTCGAGGCGCTGCAAGGCGACCTCGGGCAGCCCGCGCGCGACCGCATCGTCAAGCAGTTTCGTGAGGGCCGCCTGCCCATCCTCCTCGCAACCAATGTCGCGGCCCGCGGCCTCGACATGTTGAACATAGACCGTGTGATCAACTACGACCTGCCGGAGACGAGCGAGCTGTTCGTCCACCGCGTGGGCCGTACGGGTCGCATGGGTCGCTCCGGCCAGGCGATCACCCTGATCGCGGCCACGGACCTGCAGAAGTTGCACGAGATCGAACGCCACCTGGGCCGAAAGCTCCCGCGCATCTCTGCCCCGACGCCGGGCCCCATGCCCGAACCGCGCACTATGCAGGCCCGACCTGCTCCCAGCGAGCAGACCGACCCCGCTGCAGCCGACCCGACTGGCAAACCCCGCCGTCGTCGCTCCAGAGGTGGAAAACCTGCCGGAGAGCCCGCCACCGCGGGCGCCTGACAGGCCTTTGGGCCCCCAAAGGGGGCGACATGCTCCGGAGCCGAAAGCTCGGGAGTTGAGGAGGAGTCTCAAGATGAAGCTTGGCGGTCACCGCCCCGGTAGTCTCACCGTGTTCGTCGATAGCAATACCGGCGAACCGATTCTCCAAGTCGCTGCCGATACTAACGGCGATGCGCGTGTTGCCTTCCGTCTTTTCGATTGCGACGGCAACCTTGTGTTGGACTCGGACGGCTTCCAGGCCTACCCCGAAGGTCTCTGCGTCGAATGCGGCGAAGAGCAGCTCCTCATCATCCCCAACGAGCCTACGGGCAACATCCAGTACCGCCTGTACAACCAGGAAGGCCGTCTCCTCACCACCTCTGACGGCACCCGGACCCAGATCCACGGCGGCCTGCGCATCGAAGGTGCCAAGGCGCCATCGCGCACCAAGTCCGTCGCGAAGTAGCACAGCACTCCAGACAGAAAGAGGCCCCGGAAACATCCGGGGCCTCTTCTTTTGTCCTACGCTTGAGGGCGCTTCGGCGTTACGCCTGGGCACCAGCCGTGACGGGTTCCTCCACCCTCGATCGCTCGAAGACGAAGTCGCCGTCACGGTAGTCGACCGTGATGTGGTCGCCCTCGCTGAACTCGCCGCCCAGGATGCGCCGGGACAGCGGGTTCTCGACGCGCCGCTCGACGGTCCGGCGCAGCGGCCGGGCGCCGTAGACGCGGTCGTAACCTTCTTCGACCAGAGCCTGCTTGGCGGCTTCGGTCAGCGTCAGGGTGACGCCACGTTCCGCCAGCCGCTCCGAGACCTCTCGCAGCATGATGTCGACGATCGGTCGCAACTCGTTCTGAGTCAGCGGCTCGAAGATGATCACCTCATCGATGCGGTTGATGAACTCGGGCCGGAAGAAGCCCTGCAGCGCCCGCTCGACGTTCTTGACCAGCTGCTGACGCTCTCCGTCGGTCTTCGAGCGCTCCGTGGAGGAGAACCCGAAGGACCCGCGCGTGTCCTGCGCCGAGCCCAGGTTGCTGGTCATGATCACGACGGTGTTACGGAAGTCCACCGTGCGGCCCTGACCGTCCGTCAGGCGGCCGTCTTCCATGACCTGCAGCAGGACGTTCAGCACCTCCGGGTGGGCCTTTTCGATCTCGTCGAACAGGACCACGCTGTAGGGGCGCCGCCGCACCTGCTCCGTCAGGCCGCCCGCCTCGTCGTAGCCGACGTAGCCGGGAGGTGCACCGATCAGGCGGGACACCGTGTGGCGCTCGCCGTATTCCGACATGTCGACGCGAATCATCGCGTCCTCGTCGTCGAACAGGTACTCCGCCAGGGCGCGGGCCGTCTCCGTCTTACCGGTACCCGTGGGGCCCAGGAAGATGAAGCTACCGATGGGCCGCTTGGGGTCCTTCAGGCCGGCACGCGCCCGCCGGATGGCGTCGGACAGGGCTGTAATCGCCATGTCCTGGCCGATGACGCGCTCGTGCAGACGCTCCTCCATGTGCAGGAGCTTCTCGGATTCGCCCTCCATCATGCGGCTTACCGGGATGCCGGTCATCGTGGCCACCAGGCGACCGATGTCGTCGGCGGTGACCTCCATGCTGCCGTGATGGTCGGAGCCCTCCCACTCGGCCTTCTTCGCTTCGTAGTCGCCCTTGAGCTGGATTACCTGCTGACGCAGGTTTGCCGCGGCCTCGAAGTCCTGACGGCCCGCTGCCGCTTCGATCTGGCTATTCATCTCGTCCAGGCGCTGCTTGAACTCGCGCAGCTCCGGCGTCATCGACTGGGCGTCGATGACGTGCTTGGACGAGGCCTCATCGATGAGGTCGATCGCCTTGTCGGGCAGGAAGCGCTCGGTGATGTAGCGATCCGACAGCCGGGCCGCCGCCTCCAGGGCTTCGTCCGTGATCTTGACCTTGTGGTGCGCCTCGTAGCGAGGTCGCAGTCCCTTCAGGATTTCGATCGTGTCCTCCACGCTGGGCTCGTCGACGTAGACGGGCGCGAACCGCCGTTCGAGCGCCGTGTCGCGCTCGATGTACTTGCGGTACTCGTCCAGCGTCGTGGC
The DNA here is from genome assembly GCA_963731765.1 of uncultured Chloroflexia bacterium. Classification (GTDB taxonomy): domain Bacteria; phylum Chloroflexota; class Dehalococcoidia; order DSTF01; family WHTK01; genus WHTK01. Next base: position 30,702 of record CAVSWS010000005.1, on the reverse strand, counting down.
GCCGATGGCGCGCAGCTCACCGCGGGCCAGCGCCGGCTTCATCATCGTCGATGCGTCGATAGCGCCGTCGGCACCGCCGGCACCGACGACCTGGTGCAGCTCGTCGATGAACAGGATGACTTCGCCGGCCGACTCCTTGACCTCGCTCATGATCGCCTGCAGGCGTTCCTCGAACTCACCGCGGAACTTCGAGCCGGCGACGAGGGCACCCATATCGAGCGCCAGCACCCGCTTGTCGCGCAGGTTGTCCGGCACGTCGTCCGCCACGATCTTCTGGGCCAGGCCCTCCACGATCGCGGTCTTGCCGACGCCGGCCTCGCCGATGATCACCGGGTTGTTCTTCGTGCGCCGGTTCAGGATCTGCATGACGCGCTGGACTTCGACCTCGCGGCCGATGACCGGGTCCAGCTTGTTCTGGCGCGCCGCCTCCGTCAGGTCGACGGCGTACTTCTCCAGGGCCTGGTAGTGGCTTTCGGCGCTGCGGCTCTGCACCCGGGCGCTGCCGCGCACCTCCTGCAGGGCGCGGTAGATGCGCTCCTTGTCGACCTGGTAGTCGCGCAGGATACGGGCCGATTCGCCTTCACGCTCGTCCGCGATGGCGATCAGAAGGTGCTCGATGCCGATGTAGTCGTCCTTGAGGCGCTGTGCTTCGGCCTCGGCGCGGTCCAGCATGGCGACCACACGCGGCGTGATATAGACCTGCATGGTGTCGCCGGCAACCTTCGGCCGCTGACCCAGCGTGCGCGCGACGCGTTCGATCACGTCTTCGACAGGCACGTTGAGACGGTGGAAGATCTGGCGCGCCAGGCCGTCCTTGTGCGAGAGCAGGGCCAGCAGTACGTGCTCGATATCCCACTGGGCGTGACGATGCTGTCGCACCATCTCCTGGGAGGACTGGATCGCCTCCTGGGCCTGCTCTGTGAACCTGTCTTGTCTCATCATGTTGTTGTTCCCTTTGCGCCCATAGCGCACGTGGTGTCGTCAACTAATCGCGGGGCTGACACCCTTGCCCCGCTTTGAAGGCCCTCCATGAACCGGGAGGCGCCGGAATTGTCTTATCGATCATCGTCTGGCTGACGCCTTGCGGGCGTATCGGCCAAGCGACTCATTTCGAAGCAGCCGAATGGCTTGTGACGGGTGGATCCGGAGCGCTTACCCCTGCGTTCTCGGTGCGGGGAGTCGCGTGTCCCGGAACTTCTGGAGCTCGCGGCGCAGCGCCTCGTTCTCTTCTTCCAGCGCCCGCAGCTTCGCGCCCATATCGATAATCACCTCGGCGCCCGCAAGATTGACACCCAGCTCGTCGATCAGGCGTTGCACTTGCCTTACACGTTCGAGGTCGGCCCGGGAGTAGAGGCGGATACGGCCACGAGAGCGGGACGGTATCAGGAGGCCAACGCGCTCGTAGTAGCGCAGGGTCTGAGCGTGTACGCCCAGCATGCGCGCCGCCACGCTGATGATGTACGCGGGCTCCTCGTGGTCCTCGCTGTAGCCGTTGTTGGTTTCACTCATAAGCTCGCCTCGATTCCCTGGACCCGAACGGTCGGGGCCAGGACGATATGGGTCCGTCGCAAGGTGCCGCCTCTCAAGAAGGCGACCTCGACGCCGACGCCTGGCGGTACGGCTTCAACCGCCCGCTTCACGGCGTCGGGCGAGTCGACCGTTGTGTCGCCGATGCGCACGATGACGTCCGTCGGCCGCAGGTTGCCTCGGGCGGCGGCGCTGTTGGCCACCACCTCCATCACCAGCAAGCCGTGCGTCTGTTGCACGCCGTTGCGACGGGCCACGTCCGCTTCTATCGCGGTGGCGGTGCCGCTGACCCCGAGACGGACGGGGCCGCTTCGGGCCGAGCGTTCCTGCTGTCGTGCGATGGCATCGAGCACGGTCGCGGTTGGCACCGCGAAGCCTACGCCGCGTGCGTAGGGCATGACCGCCGTCGTGATGCCGAGGACGCGGCCCCGGGCGTCCACCAGCGGCCCGCCGGAGTTGCCGGGGTTGATCGGCGTGTCGGTCTGGATCAGGTGGTGGATCTCCGGCTGGCCGCGTCCCAGCTGCAGCGACCGGTCCAGCGCGCTGACGACGCCCGCCGTCACGGTCCAGCTCAGTCCGTACGGGTTGCCGATGGCGATGACGAGCTGGCCCACCTTTACAGGCGCTGTGACCAGTTCAGCCACCGGCAGCGCGCCGGTTGCCGCGATGCGTAGCACAGCGACGTCCACGGTGGCGTCCGCGAACTCCACCGCCGCCTTGAAGCGGCGGCCGTCCGGCAGCACCACCGAGATCGCGTCGGGCTTGCCGGCGCCCTGCACGACATGGGCGTTTGTCACGACGCGACCGCGCGAATCGAAGATCACGCCGGAGCCCGCAGCACGGTAGGCGTCATCGCCCGCGGGCTGCTGCCCGCCGCGACCCTTGCGTTCGACGCCTCGCAGCTCGACCTGCACGACGGCAGGACCGGCCCGCTCCGCCGCGGCGGAGACGGCGCTGGAGTAAGCGTCCATCGCGTCAGATTCGATTCGGTCTGTTGTCATTTGCTTGCCTGATTCCGGGTGGGCTTAGAGCCCTGCCTCGCGCAGTTGCTCGAATAGCTGCTTCGTTGCCTCGTCCGGCTCCTTCGGCAGCTTCACTTTGACGCGCGCCAGAAGGTCGCCCTTCGTATCCGGCTGGCCGAGCTTCGGCATGCCGAGGCCCTTGAGCCGGAAGGTCTGGCCGTTCTGGGTGCCGGCGGGCAGCCGCAGCGCCACCTTCTTCTCGATGCCCTGCACCTCGACCTCGCCGCCGAGCACGGGTGTGGTCAACGGCACCTCGACGTCCGTATAGAGGTCGACGCCCTTGCGCTCGAAGTGCGGCGATGGCTTCACGGTGATCACGAGGAAGAGGTCGCCGCGCTTGCCCGTGAAGGTGGCGCGGCCCTCACCGGCCATGCGCACCCGGGAGCCGGTATCGACGCCCGCCGGGATCGTGACCTCGAGACGGCGCGTATCACCGTGGTCGCCTTCGACCATGATCACGCGCGTCGTGCCCTTGAAGGCCTCCTCCAGCGTCACGTCGACAGGACTCTCCACGGGTGGCGGAGGCTGCTCGGTACGGCGACCACGCCGGCCGTTGCCCCCGAAGATGCCGCCGAAGATGTCGCTGATATCGAAGTCAGCGCCCAGGTCCGGCCCGGCCGTCGTGTATCGGATGCCGCCGCCGGAGCCACGCTGCTGACGCTGCATGCGCTCGATCTCGTCGGCGTGCTCCCAGTTGTCGCCGTACTTGTCGTACTTGCGGCGCTTCTCAGGATCGGAGAGCACGTCATGAGCGGCGTTGATCTCTTTGAACAACGTCTCGGAGCTCTTGTCGCCCGGGTTCACATCGGGGTGGTGCTTGCGCGCCAGCCGGCGATAAGCGCTCTTGATTTCTTTGTCTGGCGCGTTTCGGTCAACGCCCAGAACGGCGTAATAGTCCTTGGCCATACCTGATACACCTGTTAATGCAGTACACGGTTAGTCTAGCGCCCTGTGAACTAGACGTCAATCCTTAGCAGAAGAATCTTGATAAAGATATAGTCAAGTATATTGACAGGGCTGAAAGCTCATTCTATCCTCAGATCACAGCAAGGGCTCAGGCCCAAAGCAAAGCATCAACTGCAGATGGAGGACCAAAGAAATGACCAACGTTACCCGCTGGGACCCGTTTGCCGACCTTCGCGGCACGATGGATCGACTGTTCGATGAGGGCTTCTCGCGCCCCTGGCGCCTGATTCCCGCACCCAACAGCGAGGGCTACGAGGCGACCTTCCCCGTCGAGGTATCCGAGACGGAGAGCGACATCGAGGTAAAGGCGGCGCTTCCCGGTGTGAAGCCGGAAGAGGTCGAAATCACCGTCCAGAACGACGTGCTTACCATCAAGGCCGAGCACAAGAACACGAGCGAGGAGACGAAGCGCGACTACTACCGTCGCGAGATCCGCTACGGCGCCTTCCACCGCTCGATGACGCTGCCGGTGAGTGTCGACTCGGACAAGGCCGAAGCCACGTTCGAGAACGGCGTCCTCTCCCTCAAGCTACCGAAGGCTGAGGCACTCCGCCCCAAGCAGATCAAAGTCGGCTCCGCCAGCTAAAGAGTGCGGCTGGCACTCCCGAAAGCCCCGGTGCAAACGCACCGGGGCTCTTTCTTTTGCCGGCGTTTGCGCATAGGTATTACACTCTGATCAAGAGGTATTACCAATGGCACGAAACCATCCCTCCACATCAAACGTGACGAGCAAGGGACAGGTCACGATTCCGTCCCATGTCCGAAGGTTATTGGGCGTGAAGCCCCACGATAAGGTGATGTTCATCGTCCGGGATAGCCACGTCGAGATCGCACTGGCGGAGAGCATTGTGGAACGGACGAAGGGGATTCTCAAGACAGATATGCCGCCGATGAGTGCCGAGGAGATGCGTGAATTCGTCGAACAGGGCGTGGCGGACGAAACCATGGAGCGCAACAGCCAGTAGATGGCGACGAGCTTTCTGGATACAAACGTACTCGTCTACCACCTCACACAGAACCATCCCGTGCAGTCGCCTCTGGCAACCGCCATTCTCAAGCGGATTGAAGACGGTGAGCTTGTCGTACGCACGTCTGATTTCGTCGTGTTTGAGACCGTGTTTACGCTGCAGCGTGTTTTCAAAATGTCGCGGCAGGACATCGCAACCCACCTACTTCCAATACTCGAGCTGCCGGGGATAGCCCTGCCCTCGCTAAATCGCATTCGAGCCGTGTTCGACCTGTTTGTCGAATCCCCTGCAGGCTTTGCCGACTGCTACCACGCTGTCCTTATGCAACGGCTCGGTATCACCGAAGTCTTCTCATTCGACCGCGACTTCGACAAGCTCCCAGGGATTATTCGGCGCGAGGCGTAGTTACCCCTTCGTCAGCCCCAGCTTCGCGTCGTGCTCTGCCCACGCTGCTTCCGAAAGCAGCTGCACGCCCGCGGCGACGAGCGACGCCCCGCCGAGCACGACGGGGATTGGCGCTTCGCACGCGGCCTGTGTGAGCTCCCGTACCCAGGGGTCTTCGATGTCATCCGGCGTCATGGCGTCCGAGAGGAAGCGGTCCGGGCGAGAGGGCTTCAGGCTCATATGTGCGAAGAGGGGGCGGGTGTCGATGAAGGCGGCTTGACCGAGCTCGGCCAGCTCGCGGAAGAATCGCTCCATACCCACAGCCTGCATGTGGTACGCGACGAGTGACCGCGCCTCGCCGTTGACGTCGCGACCGGCCGCCTGCAAGCCTCGCTCCTCCGCGAACATGCGCACCCGGCACGCCGTTTCTGCTTCGAGGTACTGCCAGGTCGGCGTGCCCACGCGTCCCATGACCACCACCTCGGCATTACGGTCCGTGAACAGCGTTGAGGCGCGTTGCAGTCGGCTCGTGTCGACGCCGGCGGCGGCAATGTAGCCCTGCAGGTTAGGGCCGGCCCGACCGCTGTATGCCAGCATCGCCAGGTCGCCGGGCGTATCGATGTCGAACTGGTTCTCGATGCTGCGTTTGAGGGCCCGGTTCTCCAGGCCGGCTTCGTCGCGCAGGAGGCGGGGCAGGATGCGGTCGTTGTCAGGCAGCTTGACCTGCGAAACGACGTCGCCGGGAACGAAGCCCAGCATGTCTGCTGAGAAGAAGTTGTTGGACACGACGGCCCTCTCAGCTTCTGCGACACCCTTTGCCATCGCCGCCAGCTCGTCGCGCCTGACCAGGGGCAGGCCGGAGCCAACGTAGACCGGCCGCTGCAGCTCGTAGCGCAGGACGACTTCGCTCAGGCGGCGGCCGAAGTGCCATGCCACGCCCGGTGCGTCGACATCCACGATCGTTCCCGCCGGCAACCGGCCGGCCAGCGCCCGCGCCGAGGCATCGTCCGCCACCAGGATCAGCTTCTCGAAGGCGCCCGATGCTTCGGCCTCCTGCAGCGTGTCGAGAGCGCACTCCCGCAGCGCCTGCCCGAAGGCGTCCTCGATAGGGCTGCCGCCCATGCCGCCGCAGAACAGCACCAGCACCGGCTCGTCGATCATCAGTCCTCCCGCGCCAGGGTGAGGGCCGAGACGCCTGCCGCGCCCGCTTCGATCAACACCGCGGCGCAGGCGTTCAGGGTGGCGCCGGTGGTGGCGACGTCATCGATGAGGAGGACACGCGAGCCGGCGACGTTGTGACCCTTCGAGAGGCTGTAGACGCCCTCGACATTGCGGCGTCGCTCCTCTGCCGATGCGCTGCCTGCCTGCGTGACCGAGTGGCCGCTTCGTCGCAATGCCTGGGCAACGGGCACGCCGGTGAGCTTCGAGACTTCCTTCGCGAGGAGCAGCGACTGGTTGTAGCCGCGGGTGCGTCGCCGCACGCCCGTGAGTGGCACCGGCACAATGACGTCCGCATCCAGCCCATGCTGCTCGAAGCCGCTCGTGAGAAGCCGGCCGAGGTCGGGCGCCAGGCAGCTCTGCCCACCGAACTTGAATGCGTGCACCAGCCTGCGCACGTCGCGTTCGTAGCGATACAGCGATCGGAGAGCCGTGAGGCAGCCCGGGTTCTCCCGGCAGTTGAAGCAGACATCGGCTCGGACGGGCAGCCAGCAACGGTCGCAGCGGTCACCCTCAGCCGCCGGCAGCGCCTCGATGCAGGGCTCGCACAGAAAGACGCCGCCGGTATCGCACAGGGCGCATCGAGGCGGGTACAGGAGGTCGAGCGCGACCTTGCCCAATCGAGCGATGCTCAGGCTCTGCATGCACGCGAGTATAGGGCGTACCGGCCTGATGACTGGAGCGCCATTCGTGCCGCGGCCTGATAAGATCGGGCCATGAAGGTTGCCCTGCATCTGTTTGCGTCGGCGCGCGAGGCCGTCGGTCAGCGCGAAGTCTGCCTCGACCTGGCGGACGGCGCCACGATAGAGGACCTCAAGCAGCGACTCGCGGGCGATTACCCTGCGCTGGAGCCGATGCTCAAGACGATCGTCTTCGCTATCGATGATGAGTACGTGCCCTTCGCGCAGCGCCTGCACGACGGCGCCGAGGTCGCCCTCATCCCGCCCGTCAGCGGTGGCTCGGCCGAGGACGATGGCCTGTTCAGGGTGACTTACGACGTGATGAATCCGGACGAGCTCGCGAAGCTGGTGCGGCGTAACGAAGCCGGCGCCATCACCCTGTTCTACGGCGACGTGCGCAACCACAGCGAAGGCCGTTCGGTCGAGCGACTGGAGTACGAAGCCCACGAATCGATGGCCCTCAAGAAGATGCGCGAAGTCGCCGCCGAGACGAAGCAGCGCTTCCCTGAGATCTGCGAGGTCGGGGTCTGGCACCGCATCGGCACCCTGGAAATCGGCGAGACCAGCCTGCTGGTGGCCATCTCCTCACCGCACCGCAAAGACGCCTTCGACGCCTGCCACTGGTGCGTCGATCGCATCAAGGAAGTCGTGCCGGTGTGGAAGAAAGAGCACTGGTCGGACGGCTCCGCCTGGGTCGAAGGTCACCCCGTCGAAACGCCCTGACAGACTCTCGTTAACAACTCTCTCTTCTGTACTGAACTGAAAAACGACGCCTGTGGGATCAATCCCGCAGCTACTTGCTCTCGAGTAGCGTGAGGCGTGATCGCAGGCGCGACCGAATGTCGTAGCTTCCCAGCATGCTGGGACGCTACGACCCATCGAGGTTCAAGTGGCCCTACACCCGCGATGCCAGCTCGTGCGTTTTCAGGCCCGAACCGGTCTGGAACAGCACGACGCTCTCGGCGGGATCCAACGTGCCGTTCGCCAGGAGCTTCTTGTAGCCGGCATACGTCGCGGCGCCCTCCGGTGCGGCGAAGATGCCTTCGAGGCGCGCCATCTCCGACATCGCCGCCAGGATCTCGTCGTCCGATACGGCCACTGCCGTGCCGCCGCTGTTGCGCACCGCATCGAGGATCAGGTAGTCGGCGATGGCGGCTGGCACGCGAATGCCCGGCGCGATCGTGTGGGCGTTCTCCCAGGTTGGTGCGTGGCGCTCGCCTGCTTCGTAGGCCTTGACGATGGGCGCGCAGCCCTCCGCCTGCACCGAGATCACTCTTGGGCGCTCCGGTCCGATCCAGCCCAGCGCCTCCAGCTCATCGAACGCTTTCCACATGCCGACGATGCCGGTGCCGCCGCCGGTGGGGTAAATCATCACGTCCGGTAGCTTCCAGTCGAGCTGCTGCGCCATCTCCAGGCCCATCGTCTTTTTGCCCTCGGCGCGATACGGCTCGCGCAGGGTCGAGACGTCGAACCAGCCCTTCGAGGGACCCTCTTCGCGCACGATGCGGGCGCAGTCGTTGATCAGGCCGTCGACGAGCTCGAGGTGGGCGCCGTAGATGTGGCACTCGTTCTTCATGGCGTCCGGCGTGTCGGCAGGCATGAAGATCCATGTCTCGATGCCGGCCCGTGCTCCATAGGCCGAGAGCGCCGACGCCGCGTTGCCCGCGGACGGAATCGCGATGCTGGTGACGCCGAGCTCCTTCGCCTTCGAGACCGCTGCCGAGAGCCCGCGCGCCTTGAAGCTGCCGGTGGGGTTCAGCCCCTCGTCCTTCACCCAGACCTCGCGTGCCCCCGTGGCCTTCTCGATGCCGTTCGCCCGCAGCAGGGGTGTGCCGCCCTCGCCGAGCGAGACAACGTTGGCCTCGTCGAGTACCGGCATGATCTCGAACCACCGCCACATCGAGGGCGCCCGCGACATCACCGCCTCGCGCGTCATCTCCCGTTTCGCCCCATCAAGGTCGTATCGGGCGAACAGGACCTTGCCGCAGGCCGGGCAGGTCGTGTGCAGCTCAGACGCCGAGAACGTCTGGCCGCAGTCGGTGCATTCGAGGTGGGTGAGGAAGCTCTTCATACGGGAAGCGTAGCGAGGGCAGGAGGGAGAGTACAGAGTGGTGGCCCCATGTGTCTCCCCTATCGGTACAAGGTGTCGTTGACTTGAAGACGTAGCTGCGGGATTCATCCCGCAGTGTCGAAGCGCCGTCAGCCGATTCACCGACCTCGCACCCACGACACGCTGCAGCCCCTCACCCTAACCCTCTCCCCAGCGGGGCGAGGGGACAAGTTGTGCCGAGCCCGATGCACAGGCGGTGACCTCGTAGCAGGCACCCCCTCTCTGTGGGAACGGAGAAGGGGTGCCGACCGCAGTCGGCGGGGGTGAGGTTTCGCCCCCTGCACTTCCTTACGAAACTCTTGCTCCCCTCTGCACGCCTGACTCTGTACCATTTCTGCGATGAGCGTTTCCGGCATCGCGCTGCAACGTTGGCGCCTCGCTATCGGCGAGACGGCCTGGAGCGATCGCATCGCGTGGGCGTTGCCGCTGGTGCCGATGTGGCTCTCGATCATCGTGCTCGCAGTGGCGCTTCTGCCCGAAGTGACGATTCCGGTACCGAGCCTGAACGATGACGCGGCGCACTACTCCCTGATCCTCAACGCCAGTCGCGCTATCGATGCCGGGCTGAACCCCTTCGACCACTGGGCGCCGGACCTCGAGATCGGCTACCCGCAGTTCGCCTACTACCAGCACATCCCGCACCTGTTCGTAGTGGCCCTGAACCGGCTGCTGCTGCGACAGGTGGACCTGCTGACGCTGTTCAACCTCACGCGCTACGTCCTGCTCGTCGGCTTCCCGATCACGGTGTACTGGTCCATGCGCCAGTTCGGCTTCTCGCGTGCTGCGGCGGGGGCTGCTGCTGCCGTGGCGCCGTTGCTCTCGGCCGGCAATAAGTTCGGCTTCGAGTACGACAGCTACGTGTGGCGCGGCTACGGCATGTACACCCAGCTCTGGGCCATGCACCTGACGTTCCTCTCGCTGGCCCTGGTGCACCGTACGCTGCGGGATGGCGATAGCTACTTCGCGAGCGTGCTGGCGCTCTCGGTACTGGTGCTCTCGCACGTGATCTACGCCTTCATCGTCAGCGTCACCCTCGTCTTCGTACTCGTCGCGGGCATGACGCGCGCCAACGCCCGAGAGCGCATCGTGCGGCTGGCCATCGTGGGTGCGCCGGCCCTGATCATCACGTCCTACTTCTGGCTGCCCTTCGTTCTCAACGGCGCCTATCACACAACGTCGCCGTACATGCAGGACTGGAAGTACGACTCCTTCGGCGCGCCGAAGATCCTCGGCTGGCTGGCGAAGGGCGAGCTTCTCGACTACAACCGGCTGCCGGTGATCACGGCGTTCGGCGCCCTCGGCGTCCTCGTGGCGCTGTGGCAGCGCAACCGGCTGGCCTTGCTGTCGCTGGCCGTGTTCGGGTTCTGGCTCGTCGCCTACTTCGGCCGCCCGACCCTCGGCCCCGTCGCCGACCTGCTGTCGTTCAACGGCAAGCTATGGATGCACCGCTACATCGGCCCCATGCAGCTCGGCGTGATCATGCTCACCGGCGTCGCAGCCGGTGGTGTCTGGACCCTGCTGCATCGGTTCAAGCGTATCCCCTGGCCCTCGGCGATCTTCGCCGTGCTGGTGCTGGCCGTAACGATCACCGCTCTCACGGAGCGCTGGCAGTTCTTCGACCACAACACGCAGTGGATGCAGGAGACGCAGCAGGCCCTGAACAGCGACTCCGAGCTCAGCGCCATCATCGCGAAGATCGAGTCGCTGCCGCCGGGCCGGGTCTATGCCGGCGTCCGCAGCGGCTTTAGCGACGACATCAAGGTCGGCTCGCTGCGCATTCCGGACGTGCTGACGTTCAACGAGATCGAGACCGCGGCGCCGCCGTACCAGTCGCTGTCGTTGAACTCGGACCTGATCTGGCACTTCGACTACAACAACCTGGCGCACTACCAGATCCTCAATGCCCGCTACGTTATCCTGCCTGCCGACCTCAAAGCGCCCGACTTCCTGACGCCGATCATGCTCGGCGAGCGCTATCAGCTCCTCGAAGCGCCGTCCGGCGGTTACATCGGCCTGGCCGAGACGCCCGTGGGCTACGAGGGCGTCGAGGCTGACTACCACATCCTGTCGCGGGCGTGGTTCCTCAGCCGCGACCCGGGCCAGGGCATCTACCCGGCGCTGGCGATTCCGGAGGCACCGAAGCTGGACGGCCTGACGTACAAGCCGATGAAGAACGCCTCCAGCGACCTCACCCACCTGCGCGCCGAGTACACGCCCGATCAGCTCGGCGCGGTCGAGAGCGAGAAGGACACGAAGTTCGACTACGAGGCTACGGTGCGCGTCGACGAACCTTCGACCGTCTTTCTGAAGGCGACCTTCCACCCCGACTGGCACGTCTACGTGAACGGCGAGGAGGTGAAGCCGTTCATGCTGGCGCCGAGCTTCCCGGCTATCCACCTGGAGCCCGGCACATACGACGTCTACTTCGTCTATAAGGCCAACGCGATGCGCACGCCGCTGCTGGTACTGGGCTTTCTTACGCTCGGGCTCGTCGCGGTGGGTGACTGGAAGCGTGATTGGCTGCGAGCGCGCCTCGGCCGGGCATCGCAGTAGATGACCGAAGCGCCGCCGGCCGGACCGGCGACCAGCATCCAGAATGAAGGTGGCCTGCTCGGCCGCCTGCGCGGCTTCGATGGCATCGATGCTGTAATTGCAATCCTGCTGTGGAAGCTCGGCACGTTTGCTACGGCGTACGTGGCATGGGCGCTGCTGCCGTTCAACCAGCAGCTCTACGAGGCGAACTACCGCTACGGCGACCGGGTCCCCACGTCGTTCGCGGCCTCCTTCAACACATGGGACTCGCAGCACTACATCCTGCTGGCGGAGCAGGGATATCAGAAGGGGCTGCTATCGAACGCCTTCGGGCCTCTCTACCCGTGGACGATCCGGCTCACCAACCTGCTGACCGGCGATAGCATCGTCTCCGGCCTCCTGGTGGCGAATGTCGCGTCGGCGGTGGCGCTCTATCTGCTGTACAGGCTCGTGGCGAATCGATGGGGTCGGGAGGCCGGCTTCGCCACGCTGCTGCTCTGCATGGCGTTTCCCACGGCGTTTTTCCTCAACCTGATCTACACCGAAGCGCTGTTTCTGCTCCTCAGCGTCATCGTCTTCTATGGCCTGTACGAGCGGCGTTTCTGGCTGGCGGCCGCGGCGGCGTTCCTGCTGCCGGTCCTGCGCGTGCCCGGGGTCGTCGCTGTGGTACCGATGGCGTGGGTGATCGGCGGCGAGTCGTTGCGCATCGGCTTCGATGGCGTTCGGCCGCGGTTCGAGGGCTTTCGCTGGCACCCGAACCTGCTGTACGTACTGGCCCCGATCGCGGGGTTCGTTAGCTACCTGGTGTACATGCACTTCGCGATCGGCGATGCGTTTATCGCCATGCACACCGAGAAGCTCTTTATCTCGAACCGCAGCATCGAGAACCTCCTCCGCCCCGACAGGCTGATCGGCGACTTCTTCCTCGCCCACTACTCCGTGCACGGCTACCTCGATTCCGCCATCGACCGCATCTTCTTTGCCGTCTTCGTCCTTTCGCTGCCTCTCGTCTACATCCGCGTCGACAAGCCGATGTTCCTGTTCTGCGCCATCGTGGGTCTGCAGCCCTTCCTGGGCAGCTTCATGTCCTACACCCGCCTCGTCATGGTGGCATTCCCGCTCTACGTCGCGTACGGCGTGACTTTCGCCCGCTGGCGCCCGCAGCTCACGTATGCCGTCGTCTATCCGATGCTGCTCCTGCAGGCAGTGCTGCTGGCGCTGCAGATCAACGGCAACTGGGTGGCGTGACGAGGGCGTCGGGTACGGGCGTAGGGATGCGCGGGCATACGGGTATGGGCGCATGGCGATCAGGATGAGGCGAGAGGGCTACGGGCAGGGACTGGCTTTGGCTGGATGACCCAATGGTCCGCCACGGCCAGACGCCTGGGCTTGCACAGGTGCATGAGAGTGCAATGACCGAAGCAGCGCCCGACTGTAGAATCATCGGACGTGACTACTTAGCACCTTGACGGTTCGAAAGGACAACAAGCATGGCGTACCAGGCCAAGTCGGCGATCGTCGGCCTCGGCATTTCGGAGGTCGGCAAGGTCTACGGACGCTCGACGACCAGCTTCGCGCTCGAGGCGATCGACCGCGCGCTGGAAGACTCCGGTTTGCACAAGGAGCAGCTCGATGGCCTGCTGATGCAGTCGGGCATCAGCCAGCCCGGCATCAGCCTGCAGCTCCAGAACGCGGGCGGCTTCAAGAACCTGCGCCTCGTCAACCACATGAACGCGATGGGCGCCACGCCGGCCTCGATGGTGCAGTACGCCACGATGGCGATTCAAAACGGCATGGCCAGCGCCGTTGCCTGTGTCTTCGCCGATGCGCCGATGAGCGACCCGAGCGCCCGCAGCAGCGCCGGTATGAACGCCGCTCGCAACCGTCAGCCTCCCACAGGATTCGCCAGCCTGGACCTGCACTACGGGCCCATGAACCCCAACGCTGGTTACGCTATGGCCGCCCGTCGGCACATGGCCCTGTACGGAACGACGAGCGAGCAGTTTGGGGCGATCGCCGTTTCGACGCGGGCGTGGGCCGTGAACAATCCCATCGCCCAGTTCCGCACGCCGATCACGGTCGAGGACCATCAGAACTCGCGCTGGATCGCGGAGCCATTCCACCTGCTGGACTGCTGTTTGATCTCGAATGGCGCCGTCGCGGTCATCGTCACGGGCATCGAGCGGGCGCGCGACCTCAAGTCGAAGCCGGCATACGTGCTGGCGATGGCCCAGGGCTACCCCGGCAACTCGAGGCGCGCCGGTGAAACGCACGACTACATGACGGGCGCCGCCATCGCCCGCGACACGCTTTACGGCCAGATCGGCATCACCGCCGGCGACATCGACATTTGCGAGCTGTACGACTGCTACACCTACACGACGCTGGTGACGCTGGAGGACTACGGCTTCTGCGAGAAGGGCGAAGGCGGACCGTTTGTGGAGGATGGCAAGCTGGGGCCGGGTGGGAGCCTGCCGACCAACACGGGCGGCGGCGAGCTTAGCTCCTTCTATCTCTGGGGCATGACGCCGCTCTCCGAGGGCGTAATCCAGGCTCGCGGCAGCGGCGGCGACAGGCAGGTGGAGAAGCACGACCTCGTGCTCGTTACCGGTAACGGTGGCCAGCTCGACTACCACGCCTCGCTGATCCTCAGCCCGAACGCAGCGTAAGGAGACTATCGATATGTCTGAACAAGCACCGCCCGCCGGCCGTCCGGCCCCAATCCCGGATGCTGCTTCACAGCCCTTCTTCGACGCCGCGGCTGAGGGCAAGCTTTTGCTCAAGTACTGCCCCACCTGCTCGCGATACCTGGCTCCGGCCGCGGAGATGTGTGACGCCTGCCACGGTACCGACCTCGGGTGGAAGCCGGCGTCCGGCAACGCAAGCCTGTACAGCTTCGTCCTCAACTACCAGGTGCTGCACCCCGGCTTCGCCAACGAGGTACCGTACAACGTCTGCGTCGTAGAGCTGGAGGAAGGGCCGCGGATCAACGGCAACTACCTCGGCGACAACGGCGACCTCGTCGTCGACATGCCGCTCAAGGTGACGTTCGAGAAGGTGGGCGAGGTCTCCGTGCCGAAGTGGGTGAAGGCCTAGCACCCGGTAGCCAGCAGAGGTACTGACAGGGCTTGTCGCAGATTCATCGGTGCTTGCAAATGCCGCAGGCTTCCACCCGCGGTGGCACAAGCAGTTCTGTTACAGCGGCGGCATGTGGTCCCATGGGCTCGCCTGCCAGTCGTCCTCTTCGCCGCCCGGGATCCAGGGTGGCAGATGGAGCACGAAGCGCCGACTGAGGCTAAAGGCGAACGGCTCGTACGCGGCGCGAAGGCTTCGCAGGCGGTCCTCTGCTTCTTCGGCAGGCAGCGAAAACTCGAGACCGATGCTCCGGAGCGACTCGCAGAGCTGCTCGAAATGTGGCGTGGTCCAGACGGTCAGGGGCGGGCGTGATCGGTTCGCCGTAGAACAGCTGCGTCAGGTCGACGAGGGCGTGGCGGGCGATGGCGAACGTGAAGCGCGCCTGGCCCTCCGGCATGCGGTCCAGCCCCGTCATCACCAGCGCGGACGTATCGAGGACCACAGTGAGGGCGGAGAGCCATGACTGCCTGTCGTGCTGGGAGCGGAAGAACGCCAGGATGGGGTAGGAGAGGTGGCTCTCCAGCAGCTCCGCCGTCCACTTCTCCCACAGCACAAGCGTCTCCAAAGTGATCTCGGGGCCGTTGCGCCTTACCAGCTCGATCGCCGTCGGTGGCGACCCGGCGCGCGCGTCCAGCAGCGAGATGGCGATCTCCCGCCGCGAGAACGACTGGTAGAAGATCGGCAGGTAGCTGATCACCATCGCCAGGAACCCCAGGCCCGTACCCGCCTCGATGAGCACGATCGCGCGAGACCCATTCGCTTTCGGCACGACGTCGCCGAGACCCAGGGTGAAGAATGTCGAGCCGCTGAGATAGAAGGCGCTGCCGAAGCTGTGGGTTGCCTGCAGACCGAATAGCAGCAGGGCGAAGCCGAGGATCAGGCCAGCGGCCCAGATGAGGATAAGGAAGAGGAGGACCAGGGGGCCGAAGAAGGACAGGTAGCCTTCGCGCGCCGCCCCCGGCACCGGCAGAGCACGCCAGCTCAACCACCCGCCCAGCACAACAAATCGGGTCAGCCGGTAGCGCCGCCGCACCGTGCGCGGCAGGACGATGGTCTCGAAGGCGTCCCAGAGCACCAGGGCGATGAGGGCAAGACCGGCGATCAACTCCAGATCGCGGATCGAAGACATGGGCGTCGCTTCTAGGGAACGTCGAATGGCCGTTGCGCCGGCAGGTCCGGCACAGGAGCATTATGGCGCAACGAGCGAAAGCCCCGGATTGCTCCAGGGCTTTCGAGTGTCGAAGCGGCGAAGTGCCGCCCCATGGTGCTCCGGTGGCGCCTTAGCGCTTGATCTCGGGCAGCACCTCGGCGCCCTCGCGGGGCTCCTGGTTGAAAGCGTTGTTCACGGCGGAGATGTACTGGTACTGACCGATCGTCGCGGCGATCTCCAGGACCCATCGCGTGCTGTGGCGCTTCTGCAGCGCGTTGAAGACGTCGTCCTCAACCTTGTTCTTGCGCAGCAGCTGGCGCGTGAACAGGATCACGTCGCGGTCGTCCTCAGGAAGGCCGCTCGGGTCCTTGTCGTTCTTGATGACGTCGATCGTCTCTTCGCCCATACCGGCCTTGCGTGCCGTGTTAACGTGGCCGCCCCACTCGAAGGAGGCGTCCTTTTCACGCAGGGTGGTGAGGAGGGCCAGCTCGCGCTCGACCATCGTCAGCTCGGACTGGAGGCGGATCTGGGCACCGGTCTTGCAGACCATCTCGGCCAGGCCGGGGCTGTAGAGCAGGAGGCCGAAAGGGCCGCCTACGTTGCCGAGCACGCCCATGATCTCGTCGTACTCGTGGTGCTGCTCCGCCGGCAGCTGTTCCTTAGTGGTTAGTAGTGGGACTCGTGGCATGTTTACCTCCGTCACTATTCTTTGTCAGGGCGTGGGAATTATGCCAGATGGAACCCCTGATTGACCCGATAAAGTTCAATCCTTCACATACTTGCGACCTTCGGCCAATCGTGGAGCCCCGAAGGTTGAACAACTGTTGTGCCATGGCGTTATGACGACCCGGCTGCGGCGTTGTGATCATTACGAAGCCCACGCCCCAGCGCCGCGAAAGGATTCCCATGGCACTGTTCTCCCGCTTTCACCGCAAGCAACCTGAAATCTCCGACGCGGAGGTTTCCCAGATACGGGAGCGCGTCCGCAACATGCGGGAGGAGGTCGGGCGGCGCGACGTGGAGCTTGCCGACCTGTTCGCCTTGCTGCAGGAGGACGAGCGACCGGTGCTGCGGGAGATTCAGGAGGTCAAGCGTCCCGAGCTGGAGCGATTCTGGCCCGACCAGATCCCCAGCATCAAACCGCAGAGCACCAGCATGGAGCCTCAGCCGGCCGCATACGCCAACTTGAAGCCGTTCGAGACCTCGGACCTGCCTACGACACCCTGACCTTCGCTCGCTCCGCTTCCTTCTGGTTGGACACCAGACCCGGGTCGGGCTTTGTCGAGTGAGGAAGACGCTTTCGTCTGTCGCCTGACTTCGTCAAGCGCGAGCTCAGCGAACAGCCGATTCCGAACACCGGCATCGGATTGACCTCTCGACCTACCTCACATTCGCCAGTCCAGCCAGGATATGCATGTGCACAGGCAGCAGATCCCAGGGTGAGACCGGTATGCTCCGCGCCGTCGCCATTTCGGTACTGGGTGTTGCAAGTTTGTGACGGTCGTCGCAGGAGGTGCCCTACGGCACTGAGCAACCTTCTGCAGCCGCCGAAGCTAATACCACGAGACTGCCAGGGATCGAAGGAAACTTCTCGGAGACTAATCGGGTCCTCCGCGAAAGGAATCGCCGGATGCGCCTCTTCTCTCGACTACGTAAAGGGCCGGATCCCCTGGAACTCCAGCGGATCAAGGACATGCAGGAGCGCGTCCGGGGAATGCGTACGCGCCTCGGGCACCGAGAACTGCCCCTTGCCGATCTGTTCGCCCTCGTAATCGAAGACGAAGGCGCGATCCTGCGTGGGATGGAAGCTGCGCGTTCCGACCTCGTTCGAGCGCCACGTTCCCCGCCGCCCGCTCACGTCAAGGACCGTCAGGCCAAGCCTGAGTCGGCCCCAGTGTCCGGGCCAGAGCACCCCATTGCGCGCAAGAACGGGGCCGGCCGACCTGCGATAGAGCGGCAGTGGCCCGATCAGGTGCAAAGTCGCAGCCAGCACGCTGAGGTCACGGCGGAAGAAGCGGAGGCACGGACTGTGCGCGAGGACGCAGCCCGGCGTCCCGCGATAGAGCGGCTGTCGCCCGATCAGGTGCAGAGTCGCAACCAGCACGCTGAGGTCACGGCGGAAGAAGCGGAGGCCCGGACTGTGCGAGAGGACGCGGCCCGTCGCCCCGCGATAGAGCGTCTGTCGCCTGGTCAGGTGCAAAGTCGCAGCCAGCACGATGAGGTCACGGACGAAGAGGCCGAGGCCCGGACGCTGCGCGAGGATGCGGCCCGGCGCCCCGCCGTAGAGCGGCAGTCGCCTGATCAGATTCCGAATCGCAGCCAGCACAATGAGGTCACGGCGGAAGAAGCGGAGGCCCGGACTGTGCGCGAGGACGCGGCCCGGCGCCCGGCGATAGAGCGGCAGTGGCCTGATCAGGTGCAGAGTCACAGCCAGCACGATGAAGCCACGGAGGAAGAGAAGGAGGCCCGGACTCTGCGCGAGGACGCGTCCCGGCGCCCGGCAATAGAACGGCAGTGGCCCGATCAGGTGCCGGATCATGCTACGGGCAACGGAGCCGAAGCAGAGTCCGGCGAAAGGCCCGCCGCATAGAGGCCTTCTAGTCCTCACGCTGAGGTCTAACTCGTCGGCCGCTCAGGCTTCTTTGACGCGCGCCCGCTCTGCCTCCTCCTCGTTCAGCACGAGGCCCAGGCCGGACTTGGTCGGCGGGATCAGGAAGACGCCGTCCTCCGTCACCTCTTCTTCGAAGCGCGGCTCTGCGAACAGCCGGTTCTGGAACGCCAGCATCGGGTTGTCCGGCATGAAGTACTCGATCCACTTCACATTCGGCAGTCCGGCCGCGACATGCATGTGCACAGCCTGCAGGTCCCAGGGTGAGACCGGAATGCCGCGCGCCGTCGCCATGTGGTAGACCTTGAGCCATTCCGTCAGCCCGCCGACCTGCATCGATCCCGGCTGCACGATATCGACGGCGTCGTGCTCGAAGAGGTTTGCGAACTCGGCCAGCCCGGCGTGCTGCTCCCCGCCGGTGATGTAAGTCCCGCCTGCGCGCTGCTTCACCTTGACGTAGCCGAGCACGTCCTCCGGCGGCACGGGCTCTTCCAGCCAGTACAGGTCCAGCTTCTGCCAGCGCTTGAGCTGCTGGATCGCCAGGTCGGCGCCGTACGTGCCGTTGACGTCGACCATCAGCTTCACGTCCGGCCCGATCGCCTCCCGCACGGCCTCGATGCGTTTGTTCGTCACGTCTAGCGGTGAGAAGCCGAGGGTGCCGCGCACCTTGATCGCTCTGTGGCCCTTCCTGACGTAATCAGCGGCCGTCTCGGCGGCTTCTTCGGGCGTCACGGTGTGGGCGGCGTTGGCGTAAGTAGCGATGCGCTCTCGCCGGTCGCCGAACAGGTCGCCGAGGGGCCGGTTCATCACCTTCGCCTTGATGTCCCAAAGGGCGAAGTCGACCGCGGCGATGGCATGCAGGAAAAGGCCTCGAGAGCCCTGACGGCCCGCGAGCTGGCCGTACATGGCGCGCCAGGCCTTCTCGGTCAGCAGTGGGTCGTGGCCGAGGACGATGTTGCGCAGATTGACCCGGAGCAGGCGCGCCAGCAACTCCGACGTGGGGGACACCTGCGAGTTCGAGGCGGTGAGGAAGCCCGCGCCCGTCAAACCCTCATCCGTATGCACCTCGACGATCTGGATCTCGGGGCCGGAAGCAGCACCCTCGGCCGTGCGCGACTGGGCGTAGCGGGTAACGGTGAGGTCGGTGATCTCCATCTTGTCCTCCGGAAGGCACAGTGTCTGCGAATTATTTCACTGAGTTGACAATCCCAGCCATCAGTGTAGTCTCTCGCCTTAATTGGCTCCGACCGAGTGTTTATGTTGATTAATTAACAGTGAGGTAATGTCAATGGATAGCTACTGGACAAAGCTTACGCGACAGCGAACAAGTCGAAGGCGGGCCATGCAGGCTGCCGGCGCGGCTAGTCTAAGTGCCGCGGCACTCAGCCTCATTGGTTGCAGCGGGGACGACGACAGCGCCAGTACTGGCTCGACGAGTCCTTCCGCTGCCGGTACTTCGCCGACATTGAGCACGGGCTCATCCGCTTCCACTGGCCCGACCGGCGCCGCCGGTAGTGGCTCGACAGGAATAAGCAGCAGCGGCCTCTTGTCCGAGCCGGTCGATACGACCGACAAGGCAGTCGCAGGTGGCACGCTGCGCGACTTCCAGAATGCCGACATGCTCCACTTCGACATCCTTGCGGTGTCCAACAATCCTGTCATCAACTTCTCGGCCGTGTTTGCCTACCCCCGCTTGCTCAAGTTCCGGTCAGGGAAATATCCCGATGCGGCATCAGGTGCCATTGAAGGGGAGGTCGCAACTTCGTATGAGATTAGCGGCGACCGCACGCAAGTCATCTTCAAGATTCGACCCGGCATGAAGTGGGACTCGCGGGCGCCCACCAACGGACGCGCTCTCGATACGCAGGACATTCTCTTCAGCTGGAACAAGTACGCGGAGCTCAACGCCAGCGCGGCCGATCTCGTCTACAACGCCGAGACTTCTCCAGGTGCTCCGATCGACTCCATATCCGCGCCTGACAACGAGACGATCGTCATGCAGCTCAAGCAGTTCGACTCGTCCTTGATCCAGCTCTTCGCCGCGTGGGACCACTTCTACGTCATGCCGCGCGAGTCTGACGGCCAATTCGACCCGAAGTCGGAGATCCGCGGTCACGGCCCCTGGAGCCTCGACGAGTACGTGCCATCCGCCAGCGTGAAGTGGCGCAAGAACCCGGATTACTACATCGCCAACCGGCCCTTCCCAGACTTCCTCGAACGGCCCATCGTTCCCGACTATGCGCAGCAGCTCGCACAGTTCCGGGCTGGCAACATCTGGACCACGGTGGCAAACCCTGAAGACGTGGTACCGCTGAAGAAGGATTCGCAGAAATCCTTGCTGCGGGAGGCTGCGACGTTCGGTACCACGGTCTCCCCCTTCATCACCTTCTGTTGGGACGGCCCTCCATTCACCGATAGCCGCATGCGTCGCGCACTCTCGCTGCTTATCGATGGCGAGGCCTTTGGTGACGTGGTCGAGAATCGCTCCGGTTACGCGGCAGAAGGCCTCGACCTTCAGATCGCCCGCAACACAATCGTCGCGCCGGGCCAGATCGGCTACTGGATCGATCCGGAGGACGAGGCGCAGTTTGGTGAGAACGCAAAGTGGCTGGGCCACGACGTTGCCGAGGCAAAGAAGCTTATGGAGGCAGCGGGCTACCAGGACGGCGTTACGTTCCCCGTGCACTACAACTCGGAAAACACGTACGGCGCCTCGTATCACCAGATCCTGGACGTCTTCGAGGGCATGATGGCCGACGGTGACATGAAACTCGACCGAGACGGTCAGCCGTACTCCTTCTACCGCAGCGAGATTTATGACTACTACCTGAAGGACAAGTATGCGCAGCGTGGAGACAAGACCCTGACAGGCATCATCCACCGGGCCACTCGGGGCTTCCCGACCGTCGCGGCCGGCCTCTTCGGCATGATGCATCCCAACGGTGGCTTCTACCACGGCGCCGCGCCGGATGGCGGAAATGTTGCGGACGGTGACCCCGATCTCATTGCCATGATCGAGAAGATCAAGAGCGAGGCCGATCCTGACGCGCAGAAGAGCCTGGTGAAGGATGCGATCCGCTACATCACGGGAGAGATGTACAACATCCCCCGTCCAACCAATGCCAAGCCCTTCACCAACTGGTGGCCGGCCATAGGAAATGTCGGCCTGAACAATACCTACGCCGGCGGCAACATCTGGGTGGAGGAGCGGATCAACTGGTGGGTGGATCCGTCACAACCGGGAGCCGCGTAGCTTCGCTCGTTCAGCAAGAAGGAGGAGCCAAAGCTCCTCCTTCTCTGTTCCTGCAGCGGATGGGCTTCGCCTACGGCTTCTCGAACCGCTGAGAGTCGGAGGAGCGCTCCATGGCGTCGATCAGCCTGTGCCGCTTCACCGCGAGGTCGAAGTCCACGTCGAAGCTACCGCCGGCGTTGAGCGCGTCAGCGGCGCGGACGTAGGCCTGGGCCACGTTACGCGGCGAGCCGGCGGGCGTGCCTTCGGGCGCCAGGACGTACTTGTCCGGCGGCGGCATCTCGGCCAGCGGCTCGCTGCCCTTCGAGGCGTAGAGCACGTTGGGGCCGATGTTGAAGGCGCGCGGGGCCGAGATCACCATCGTTCCGTTGCGACCGTAGATCTCCAGCCGGGTACCGCTGGGGTTGAAGGGAATCGCGGCGACCTGCACCGAGACCTCCGCACCCGACTCCAGCGTGCCGAGGACGCTGATGCTATCGGGAGAGTCGACGGGGATGTCCTGGCCCGTCTCGGTGCTCTTCCACGCCTTGATGCGCGTGGTGAGGTGCGAAGCGACTTCCTTGAACTCGCCGAGCACGTAGCACATGCCATCGATGGCGTGGCCGCCGGCGATGGTCAGGGTGTTGGCGCCGTTCTTGCGGTCGCCCTGCCAGATGCGGCCGGCGCCGCGCTCAAGGGCCTGGGCGCTGATCACGCTGAGGTTGGCCGTCAGCACCTCGCCGATGTAGCCGTCGTTGATCAGATCGCGGGCGTACATCAGGGTCGGGTCACTGCGGGCCTGCAGGCCGACCATCGTCTTGAGCCCGCGCTCTTTCGCGAGCTTTGCCATCTCTTCTGCCTCGGCCAGGTTGGCGCCGAGGGGCCACTCGCAGAAGACGGCCTTGTTCGCTTCGAGGCCGGCCATGACGAGGTCCTTGTGGCCGGGCACGCGGACGACGACGGCGACCAGGTCGACCTCCGGGTGCTTGGCCATCTCGTGGATGTCGGTGAAGGCGTACTTGGCGCCGAACTTCTCCTTCGATGCCTGGGCGGTCTCCTCGCGCGTCGTGCAGACGGCGATGAGCTCGTAGTCTTCCAGGACATCGATTGCGGGGACGTGGGCGTTGGCGCCCCAGCCGCTACCGCCCTGCGTCACCGTCGCGCCGACGATACCGACGCGAATCTTGTCAGCCATTGCGTGTTCTCCTCTAGAAACTGCCACCAGAGATGCTTTGGGTTCGCCCGCGATCATGCACTCTGCGCGGTAGAAAGGAAACCGTCGTGGCCGGCAAAGGACCTACCGCGGGTTTCATCCCGCGGCAGGCGCCGGGACGGGTCCTGCCGGTAGAGGCCGCCTCCAAAGTCCTTAAGCTTGCTTCGGGCCGGGCTACGTGTGGCCGAGCGGCTTGTGGAGCAGCATTTCGCCGATGCTGTCTCGCTCGTCGGGACTGCGGTCGAAGAGGTGCAGTACGGGCGTGATCGCCTGGCGGTAGATGTACGCGGCGCCGGCAACCAGCAGCGACATCATCATCACGCCAATCACGGTGAAGACCATGAAGGCAGCGGGGGTCGTCGTGATGTTGCCGCTGGAGTCCTTCAGGGAGTTGTACGTATCGGCGTTGCCGACACGCATGAGCAGCCCAACTTCGAGCGCGATGGCAACCGCAAGCGCCAGCAGCGCACCGAGCATCGACAGGATGCCTGCGGTGAAATCGCCGCGGGTCCGGCGGACGACCTCTCGCAGGAACAACAGGCCGATAACCACGGCGGGCAGCCCGAACAGCACGGTCGAGGCCGCCGGCATCCAGGCGGGCAGGTCGACCTGATCGCCCTTGCCCCAGGCCGATGGTGCGGCGACCAGCATTGCGATGCCGAGGATCGTGAGCGCCAGCGGCGGCAGCAAAGCGAGGAACCGGCGCAACGAGAAACGGTAAGTGTCCATCATGAACCTCCTCCACGAACCCATCGCTTACCTGATTTGATGGTATCTCTTTTGCGAAGGAAAGGCATTTAGGAAGTGTTAAGGCTTCTACCAGTTCTAGCCCACTGCGTACTTATCCAGCGCAGCCTGATCGAAAGCGAGGCCGAAGCCCGGCTTGTCCGGCACCACGATCATGCCATCTTCCATAGCCGGCATCTCCTGCCACAAGCGCTTCGTCCAGGGGAAGTACTCCACCGTCAGACCGTTCGGGATGGCGGAGATCAGGTGGACCTGGAACTCCGGGATCAGGTGACTGACGACCGGCATGTTGAACGCCTCCGCCATCCCCGCCACCTTCATGAACTGGGTCACGCCGCCGACGCGCACGAGGTCGACCATGACGATATCGACGGACCGGTGCTCGATGAGCTGGCGGTGGGGCGTGATGCCGTAGACGTACTCGCCGGCGGCGATGGGTGTCGAGAGGTTGTCGGCCACCTTTGCCAGGCCCTGGTAGTCGTCCGCCGCCACGACGTCCTCCAGCCAGTACAGCTGGTATGGCTCCACGCGCTTGCCGACGTCGATGGCCTGGTTCGCGCTCCAGAGCTGGTTGATGTCGCACATGATGTCGATGTCCGGTCCAACGGCCTCGCGTAGCACCCGAATGCGCTCGGCCGAAGCGGCGGGCGTCGGTTCGGAGCCCATCTGCGTCTTCATCTGCCGGAAGCCCATCTCCACCAGCTTCGGTCCTGCCTTGTCGAGATAGCGCAGGCCGTGCTGCCGCAGCAGCGCTCCGGAGGCGTAGACGGGCGCGCGGTCTCGATAGCCGCCGACGAGCCGCGATACCGGCTGGCCCATCGCCTTGCCCTTGATGTCCCACATGGCGATGTCCAGGGCCGAGAGCGCCAGCGTGAAGATGCCGCCCGGCCCGGCGCCGGAAGCGGCCGCCCGTAGCTTGCCGACGACCTGCTCCACTCGCATCGGGTCCTGCCCGATCGCCAGCTCCGCCAGCGCATCGACCGCCTCTTTCAGCGCCTTCGTGAGGGCCGCGCCGAAGAAGGTGATGCCGACGCCGTCGATGCCTTCGTCCGTCATCATTTCGACCGTGACGAACTCACGTGTGCCCGTCGATTCCGGCACCGCCGCATCGCCGAACGAGCCATCCTGCTGCATGTCGGTGATCAGGTGATTGTCGGACGGTGTCGAGAGGGCACGGGTCTTGACGTGCGTAATCTTCATGGCGATGCGCTCCTTCCGGGCTACGGGCCTAACGGCGAGCCGATTCTAGCGGAAGGGTCTCCGGTTTGTACTGCAGAAGGACGGATCGTCGTCCTGTAGACTCAGGGCTACATCTGGAGGTGCTTCTTATGGCGAACGAATCTGTGATCGACGGCAGGCTAACCCTGGTGAAGTTCGGGCCGCTGGGCTTCGCTTCGAATAACTGTTACGTCCTGTCCGACAACGAGACGAAAGACGCCGTTGTCATCGATGCGCCGGAGGGCTGCGAGGCGATCAAGCCGGCGCTCGAAGGGCTCAAGGTGAACTCGATCATCGTGACGCACCGCCATCGAGACCACTGGGCCGGCATCGACACCATGCTCTCATTCGTCGAAGCGCCCGTGCTCACCGGCGAGAGCGACCGCGAGACGCACGAGCAGTACGTCACGAAGACGCTGTCCGACCGCGACCACATCGAGGTCGGAGGTCTGCAGCTCAAGGTGCTGTTCACGCCGGGACACACGCCCGGACACGTCTGCCTGCTCACGGGTGATCACCTGCTCAGCGGCGATACGCTCTTCCCCGGCGGCCCCGGCCGCACGCGGAGCAACGAGCTGCTCCTGCAGGAGATCGAGTCGATCAAGAGCCAGCTCTACGTCCTCCCGGATGAGGTCGCGGTCTATCCCGGTCACGGCGACAACACGACAATCGGCGCATCGAAGGCCGAGTACGCCGTGTTCGCGAGCAAGCCGCACGACCCGGACCTGAGCGGGGACGTCCTCTGGCTGGAGTCCTAGCGCTCAGCCCCTTGCGGGCGTCGATCTCGACAGCACACCGCAACAGGCGTAGCTTGCGCGCATTCCAGCCGTCCATACCGTCAAAGAGGAGCCCGAATTGCCCCTGAGCCCGGAAGACCACCTTGCCGTCATCGACCTCCTCGCGAGATACGCGCGCGCCATCGACTCGGGCGATGCAGATGCCTACGCCGACAACTTCCTGCCCGATGCCATCCTTGACCGCAGCGGCGGTGAGCGGCTGAAGGGAAGAGAAGCCATCAGGACCTGGGTGGCCGGCCTGATCGCCAGCGGCCACGTCGGGGGCGACCCGCCTACGCTGCGACACTTCGTCGGCCTACCGCTCATCGAAGGCGCAGGCGACCACTGCACGGCCCAGACCTACTGCGCCATTCTCGACTACGGTCCCGACAAAGGCATACGCTCGCCACTCGTCGGTCGCTACGAAGACGACATCGCGAAGGTGGAGGGCCAGTGGAAGTTTCGGCATCGGATCATCCACGCAGAGCTGAGCGGCCGGCGGGACTGAGGCACTCAAGACATGTCTGACACGATTTCACCCCAAGACCACGTCGCCGTCATGAACCTGATCGCCGAATACGCTTTCAGGCTCGACTCAGGCGACCTCGATGGCTACGTCGACTGCTTCGCGCCGGACGGCGTCTTCGACAGCACCAGCGGGCGCTTCGAGGGCCGGCAAGCTATCCGCGACTACGTCGGCAAGCTGCTGGCAGCCCGCAACCCCGCACCCGGCGGCGGCATGCGCCACGTTATGGGCATGCCTTCGATTACCGGTGACGGCGAGCGCTGCCATGCCGTCACCTACGCGACGATCCTTGCCCAGGCCGGCGACCGGATCGAGGTTCGGATGGTCGGTACCTATACCGACGATATCGTCAAGGTCGACGGGCGATGGCGCTTCGCCGTGCGGCACATCCGCATGGCACTCACGAAGAGCGCAGGCTAGCTCGCCGGCGTCGAGCGCTTCTCCTCGTAGCGGGCGCGCGCCTGGGCTGTCGCCTCGGTGCGGGCCGCGTTGACGGCGTCGGCGGTGCGCTCGGCGGCCGCCTGGGAGTTGCGCAGGCCCACGAGCGAGCCCTGGAACTGTGGCTTCACGTAGCGGGCGATCAGCTCGAAGCTGTGCATGACCTGCTCGCGCGTCGCCCAGTCCACCTGCTGGATCAGAATCCCGCCGAAGCCGCCGCTGGCGTCATCGAGGCGGTTAATCGCCGCGACGAGGTCTTCAGGCGTGCCGATCACCCAGGTGTGGCGCTCGTTCATGCCCTCGACGATGCCGTCCTTCTCGCTCTCGAAGGGCCGCGGGAAGCCCATCGTGCCTTCGAAGTAGTCGCGCCAGTAGCTGCCGGAGCGCTCTCGGATCTCGGCGAAGGCCTGCTCCTTCGTGTCGGCCAGGTGGACGTGCAGCACGAGCTTCCAGTCGTCACGGCATACGGTCTTCCCGTTCTCCGCGGCCGTCGTCTCGGCGATGTTCCAGAAGTCGCGCAGGGTGAGATCGCCGCGCGGGCTGGAGATGCCGATGACGCCGAGGCCGTACTTGCCCGCCATCAGCATGCCGGAGGGAGAACCGGCGGCGGCGACGGCCAGCGGCAGGTGCGGGTGCGTGTAGGGCCGCAGGTGCAGCCGCGCCTCGTTCAGCTCGATCCAGTCGCTCTTGTAGGTGATCGGCTCCGTCTCGGTCAGCAGACGAACGATGAGCCCCATGGCTTCGTCCATACGCGGTCGCTGCGTGTTGGGGTCGATGCCGAGCATGAGGGCGTCTGTCACCAGCGCACCGGGCCCGATGCCGAGCATGACGCGGCCGTGCGTCAGGTGGTCCAGCAGGACCATGCGCTGCGCCACCATGAACGGGTTGTGGTATGGCAGCGAGATCACGCCGGTGCCGAGCTTGATGTGCTTCGTGCGTTCTGCGGCGACGCCGATGAACACCTCCGGCGAGGCGATGATCTCCCAGCCCGCGCTGTGGTGCTCGCCGATCCAGGCCTCGTCGAAGCCGAGGTAGTCGAGCCACTGCAGCAGTTCCAGGTCTCGGTCCAGGGCCAGCGTCGGGTCTTCGCCGAGCTGGTGGAAGGGAGCCATGAAGGTGCCAAACTTGAGTCGAGAAGGTAGTGTCATAGGTGAACCCAATCTAGCAATTCGTGCCTCGAAGCATAGACGATGCGCGGGCAATAATCTCGCGCCTCGTACCATGGTCCAGTTCTTTCGGGCCTGGCCCCTCACCTACAGTGGCTACTTCAGCTAGGAGGCAGCGCGTGTACATCCCGAAGGCGTTTGAGATCGACGACCCTACGGTGACCCTCGCGTTCATGCGAGCGCACAACTTCGCGACGCTCGTCAGCCACGGCCCGAATGGCCTGGAAGCCAGCCACCTGCCCTTCATCGTGCGCCGAAGCGACGAGGGCGCGACTACGCTTCACGCCCACCTGGCCCGTGCCAATCCCCAATGGCAGCACTTCGATGGCTCGACAGAAGCGCTGGTGATTTTCCAGGGCCCGCACGCCTACGTCTCACCGACCCTCTACGAAACGCACCCGAGCGTGCCAACCTGGAACTACCAGGTCGTGCACGCGTCAGGCACGCCGTCGATCGTCGATGACCCCGAGGGTATGCGGGCACACGTGCTAGCGCTGATCGCGCAACACGAAGAAGGCTCGCAGACCCCCTGGAGCCCGGAGCTACCCGAAAACTATCTGCAGTCGATGCTGCGCCAGATCGTCGCGATCCGCATCGAGGTCACGAAGGTGGAGACGAAGTTCAAGCTGGGGCAGAACCGGTCGCGCGTGGACCGGGAGAGCATGGCGGGCTGGTTCGCGAGCTCGGACGACCCGATGCTGCAGGCCCTTGGGAACGCCACGCTGGCGACACTTGGCGTTGAGTCAATTCGAGCGACTCTACCTCCGTCGCCCAACCCGGATTAGCCCGATTCCAAAGACCAGCATTGCCAGTGCTAACGCCGTTACGAGCGAGTAGACGACAGTCCACGTCGATTCACTTGTATCGAGAGAAGGTCCGAAGAGAACCTGAGTAACAGCTCCGATCCCGATAACGAGCACACCGATGCCCAGGAGAACAACAACAATCCCAAGACCGGCCAGGAAAAGTCGCATGAGACAAGGCTACACGGTACTGGCGTCGTCTGTCCCTTGCCCCTCAACCCTTGCTACGCTTCCCTCATGAACAACGCTGAGCTCATCGTGTCGATGCTGGAGGACGCGGGCGTCCGGTGGGCGTTTGGCGTGCCTTCAGGGCCGGTGCTGCCCCTGATCGAGGCGATGCGCAACAGTCGCATCGAGTACGTGCTCACGGCCAGCGAGACCTCGGCGGGCTTTCATGGCGACCACGGTCGGGGCGATGACCGGCGTGCCGGGCGTGTGCATCGCGACGGTGGGGCCGGGCGCGACGAACCTGGCGACAGGCGTCGGCGCGGCGTGGCTGGATCGGGCGCCCGTCATCGCGATCACCTGTAACGTGCCCTCGCGCATGCTGGACCGTCGCATTCAGATGCGTATCGACCACCATGCTCTGTTCGCGCCGCTGACCAAGGCGACGCTGCCCCTGAGTACCGGTAATGTCGCGAGAGCGGTGTCGCAAGCCCTGACCCTGTCGCGTACAGAGCCGCCTGGGCCAGTGCACCTCGACCTGCCGGAGGACGTTGCACAGGAGCCGGCGACGGAAGATGAGCTATCGCCTCTGCCCAAGTTCAGCCTCGCTCCGATCGCGCCGCAAGCGTTTGAGCAGCTCCAGGCGCTGCTGCAGACCGCTCGACGCCCGTTACTGGTGACCGGTCTGGACCTGACTCGCGCTCAGAACCACGCGCGCCTGCTCGATTTCATCGAGGCGCAGCAGATGCCCTGGA
Organism: uncultured Chloroflexia bacterium; assembly: GCA_963731765.1. Taxonomy (GTDB): domain Bacteria; phylum Chloroflexota; class Dehalococcoidia; order DSTF01; family WHTK01; genus WHTK01. The sequence continues at coordinate 1,366 of CAVSWS010000005.1, read as the reverse complement.
TCACGACGCTGCACGCCAAGGGCTTCCTGCCCGAGAGCCATCCGCTCTATGCCGGCGTGCTGGGGCGGGCGCGCCGTTCCGACGTACAGCGCTTCGTCGACCGCGCCGACCTCATCGTCGCCGTCGGGTATGACCCGATCGAGATCAACTACGAGGAGTGGGTGGGCGACCGGCCTATCGTGCATATCGGCGCGGAGGCGGCAGAGCTCAGCCCGGAGCTGCTGTTGCCCGTCAACGTAGGCGGCGACTTCGCAGGCGCCATCGAGACGTTGGCGTCCCTGCCCGCGTTTGGAAACGACTGGACGCTTGAGGAGGTCGCAGAGCACCGCGACACCCTGGACGCCAACCTGCGACCGGAGGGCACCGGTTTCGCGCCTCACCACGTCATCGACGTGCTGCGAGAGCGCCTGCCGGCCGATGCCATCCTCGCCTACGACGTGGGCGCCCATACGCACCAGATAGCGACGCAATGGCGCACGGATGCGCCGTTCACCTGCTTCAGCACCAACGGCTGGTCCAGCATGGGCTTCGGTATGCCCGCCGCCTACGCCGCGAAGCTTGTTTACCCGGATCGCACCGTCATCGGGCTTATCGGCGACGGTTGCTTCGCCATGACGGTCGGGCGAGCTGACGATGGCGCGCCGGCTCAACCTGAACGTCCCGATTGTCGTGCTGAACGACGGCTGGCTCAGCCTGATCAAGATCAAGCAGCAGCGGCGCGAGCTTGGCGTCAACGGCGTATTTCTCGGAGAGCCGCCGGCCTCACCTGCGCACTACTTCGGCGTCCCGGTGCGCCCCGCGCACGATGCCGCATCGCTCAACGAGGCGCTCGACTGGGCTTTCGCGCTCGACGGACCGAGCGTGATCGAGGCGTTCGTCAACGGAGAGGCGTACCTGCAGACCGTGTACGACTAGGGCCAAGCGGATGCAACTGGCCGCTGAGTGGCCGAGTGACCGCGGTGTGCCGGCCGAATTTTGATATGAAGAATCCGTGTCCAGACGTCGAGGCGGCTGCTTCTCCATGGCATCGTAGAAGGGAAGGAGTCTCAGTCTGGATAAAACACCCCGCAGCCCCGTCCTCGCTCGCCGCGAGCGGCAGCCGAAGACTCCCGTCTAATTTCAATCCTTCTCCTCTGTGGCGTAGCGGCCATGATGGTCTACCTTGTGGCAGACATCTCGGCGTCCCTGCGATACGAGGGCTACAGCTACGTCGACCAGACGCTTAGCGAGCTCTCTGCCGTCGGAGCGCCAACCAGAACACTCTGGGTCTCGCTTGCCATCGTCTACCACGTCCTGATGGCAGCTTGTGGCATCGGCATATGGAAGGCAGCCGATGGGAAGCGGCGCCTGCAGGTCGTAGCGGTTT
>CAVSWS010000004.1:0-124059 GCA_963731765.1 uncultured Chloroflexia bacterium | reverse complement strand
AGGAAGGTCACTCAACACACAGCTTCGGGCCCACATTTGGCGCTGCGGCTGCGGCCGGATCGCTGGCGCGGCTCAACGCGGCCAAGATGCTCCACGTGCTGACGTATGCGGGCCAGCAGGCCTCCGGCGTCCGCTCATGGATCGGCAACCCAGACCACATCGAGAAGGCGTTCGACTTCGGCGGTATGCCCGCGAGCAACGGCGTTACGGCCGCCTCGTTCGTGCGACAGGGCTTCACGGCAACGGACGATATGTTTTCCGGGCCGCGCAACTTCTTTCAGGCCTACACGCACCCCGGTCGTAGCGCCGACCCGGCTGAGCTGGTCCGCGGCCTCGGCCAGACGTACGAAGTGATGAATACCAACATCAAGCGCTGGTCGGTCGGCTCGCCGATCCAGGCGCCCCTCGACTCCCTGTCCGACCTGATCAAGCAGCACGGCTTTAGCGCCGATGACGTCGAGCACGTTGTCGTGAAGGTCTCGCACACCGGCGCCACGACGACGGACAACCGCCACATCCCCGACATTTGCATGCACAAATGTGCGCCGTCATGCTCATGGACGGCATCGTCACCTTCGCGTCGGCCCACGACGAAGCGCGTATGCACGACGCCGCCACGCAGGCCGTACGAGCGCGCATCGAGCTACTGGGCGATGACGAGATGCAGGCGCTACTGCCGTCGCGACAGGGCATCGTGGAGCTGGCACTGAAGGACGGCCGGCGCCTGACGCACCGCACGGAGGCAGTTCGCGGCACCACGGAGAACCCGATGGCGCGTGACGAGGTAGACGAGAAGTGCTACCCCCTCATCGCGCCCGTGCTGGGCAACCGACGCGCCCGCGCCCTCTGCGATGCCATCTGGAACATCGAAGCGGTCAGCGACATCCGGGAGCTGCGGCCGCTGTTCTCGAAAGCCGTCTAGCCGCCTCGTTGCGCCGTAAGTAAACGCCGCCGTCCCCCTTGATCCGTTCGGCCTGAGGCTCTGGAAGGACGCGGCGTTGTACGGGATACCGAACCGTGGATCTCGGCGTACCGTGGCCGCATATGGCGTTTCGAATGCGGGAAGATTGCCGCGGCCCGCTGACGCGTGCCTCGCAACGACAGAGACGGAGCGCAGATTGGCGAATGATACGTCACCCGGGTCAACAGCCCGTGTGGGCAACTGATGTCTAGCAACCAATAACCAACGACTAAGAACTAACGACCAGCCACCAGCTACGGCACGTAGTTCGTCTCATCCAGCGTCACGTACATGAAGTCGTTCACCTGGGTGCCAAGGAAGCGGGCCGGGTTGTCCGACATCGACTGCATGAACTTTTCGGCGTCGATGGTGCCATCGGCCTGCTGGAAGAAGGTGGACGTGAGGACGTAGGGGGTGTTGATGTCGAGCTGCATCGCCCAACAGGCACCCGCGGCCCACAGCGCCTTCGCGAGGGTAGCAGCGCTGAGGGAGTTACCGGCGGCTACGAGAAGATCGCCGTCCTTCGTGACGCCGATGGCGGAGCGCCAGGTGATGAATTCGGCGGAGTTGACCTGGACGTAACCCCATGTGTCGTTGCCTTCGTTCGTGCGCGGGCTGACTTCGCAGTTCTCGACCAGCAGCGCGGCGTTCTGGCGCACGGCCTCGATGTTGTCGCTCCAGGTCACGTCGCGACCCACTGGCCGATGCGCACGGAGCCATCGTTATACAGCACGGCCGAAGCGAAGCCGTCGCGCAGCGGCCGGTACTGCTGGCCGTCGGCGTACATGCCGAAGCCGCCGTGGGGGCCACGAAAGCCGCCGTTCCAGGCTACGAGCAGGTTCGCGAGGTCGGAGTCCGGTATCCGGCCGGGGCCGTGTACGCCGAGGTCACCGCCCGGGTCGTTGGTGCCGCCGGTCATGTGCAACCGGACGCGACGGTGGTCGATAAGCAGGATGCCGACCAGCGAGTAGGGGCGCTCGAGGTCGGGGCGCACGAAGGTCTTGGCCATGAGCACGTCGTCCGGCGAGGTGTGGGGCAGGCCATCCGTAGTCCAGACGCCCTCGCCCGGCTCCAGGCTGGCGCTGACCTGCCGGGTCACGGGCAGCACCAGTGGCGGCGGTGTCGGCACAGGCGTCGGCGTGGGTGTGACATCGGGGATGGGTGTGGCGGTGGGACCGAGGACCTGCACCGTGGGCACAATGGCCGCGAGATACTGCGTCTGGTTCGGGTCTTCGACGAAGGGGTTCTTGTCGCCGCCGAAGATGCTGTACTTCGTGCGGTCGACGCGGTCTTGCACGGCGAAGTACCAGCTCTCGACCCGCGCCGTATTCTCGTCGCCGATAACGCTGCGGCTGAAGTTGGCGAACTTGTCCGTGTACTGGTCCTTGTGGATGTACGCGACAACGAGACCCATGATTGCGAATGCCGTTGCGACGCCCAGAAAGAACCGGGCCCAACGAATCGTCAGGTCGTTGACCGGCCTGATCGCCGGTTGGGGTTCGAGGTGTGGCTCTGGCACCGAAGCCATCAGTGCCAGAATCCCGTGAGGGCGGTGCAGTGTTTGCGCACTACGAGATCCATCTACCCGCTATGTAAGCATGCACGATCACGTAATCGTCGTCATCTATACGATCGTTTTCGAGGGGCAAAAAGTTCCCGTCCGCGGCTAAGATGCGCCGAACGGAGGACCCGACCCATGCGTATTGCCGTCTTCACCAAGAACCGCCTCAATCCCGCCTACGCCGGCGCCCGTCTGGGAGCCGACCGAGTGGCCGCGCGTTTCGGCGCCGAGACCGCGCATTACGTGCCCGAAACACCCGATGACCCGGTCGAGCAGTCGGCCCTGATCGAGCAGGCGCTGGCGGACGGCGTCGACGCCATCGTCCTCGTCCCGTGTCATCCCACAGCGATCAAAGCCGCTGTCCATAAGATCAACGCTGCCGGCGTGCCCTTGATTAACTGCATCAACCGTCTGCCGGAGGGCGAGTCCGTCTCGTACGTCGGCTCGGACGATTACGCACTTGGGCTGGACGTCGCGCGTTATCTCTTCCGGCACCTCGAGGGACGAGGCAGGGTGGTTTTCGTGGAGGGGCCACCGGAGAACGTCACCAGCATGGCGCGCTCACTGGCGTTCAACGACGCCGCGAAGGAGTTTCCCGGTATCGGGATTGTCGCGAGGTGCTGTGGGTTGTATCTGCAGGCACCGGCTCGGGAAGTCGTGCTCGAGCTCCTGCCGCGGGTTGGGACGGTCGATGCGTTTCTGGCCGCGAACGACAGCATGGCCCTCGGCGTCATCGAGGCGCTGCACGAGACGGGACGTAGCGCCATCGTCGCGAGCGTGAACGCCGTGCCCGAGGCGATCGCTGCGATCAAGCGCGGAGAGCTGCTGGTGACGGCCGACTTCAATGCGATGGACATGGCGGCGATTGCAACCGAGTGCGCAGCACGTCACCTCCGCGGCGAGTCCGTGCCGAAGGAGGTCAGCCTGCCCGCCAGGTTGGTCGACGCCACGAACTGCGACCTGTGGGACCGGCCCTACGAGGCGCGCGAGACGCCATCGTGGGAGGATGTCGTCTCCGGAGAGTAGGTGCTGGCACCCCAATATCACGCTTCGAGTGGCATCTCAGGATCCGCGGGCACTCGGCGGCGGATCGAAGGCCCGTCACACGCCGGCCGGCCGGAATGCGACACGAGACGGGCGTTGGCCTCCGGCAGGCTGCAGATGCTTCGCTCCACTCAGCATGACAGCGGGGAGCCGGACGCTTTGGATGACTGAGGAGGCGGTGCAGAGAGTATGCTGAGCGCCGTCGACGACTAGCAGCACTAGAAGAGGACCATCGATGCCCACGATTCAGAACGGCGGCGCGAGTATCTATTACGAGGAGTTCGGCCAGGGTTTCCCGATCCTGACCTTCGCCCCGGCAGGCCTGCTCTCCACCATCGAGGTGTGGAGCCGCCCTTCCGCGCCGGTAAACCCGACGACCGAGTTCGCCTCAGAGTACCGCGTGATCGCCATGGACCAGCGCAACGCACCGGGCCAGTCGCGCGCTCCCATCACGGCCCAGGACGGCTGGCAGAGCTACGCCTCTGACCACCTGGCGATCCTCGACCATCTGGGCATCGAGAAGTGCCACCTCTACGGCCAGTGCATCGGTGGGCCCTTCATCTGGAGCCTGCTCAAGGCCCAACCGGAGCGATTCGTCAGCGCCATCGTCGCCCAGCCAATCGGCGCCGTGAACGAAGTCTCGCGGACACGCTCCGGCAGCTTCGCGGGCTGGGTCGAGACGCTGAAGGACCACCCGGAGGCGACGGACGCGGTGCTGGACGCCTTTTACTGGAACCTGTACGGTGCCGGTTTCGCCTACAGCGCCGACCGAGACTTCATCAAGCGCTGCCAGACGCCGTGCCTCGTGCTCGCCGGCAACGATGCCGCCCACCCCTTCGCCATCGCCGAGGAGATTGCGCAGCTCCTGCCGGACGCCGAGTTCATCCCCGAGTGGAAGGACGGCGAACCGCTGGTTGCCGCGAAGCAACGCATGCACGCCTTCCTCAAGCAACACACGCCTGCGTGACGACTCCCGAAGCTCCGTTGCGAGTCGCCGTCGCGGGCGTGGGGCACTACCACGCTGCGTACTACCCGGTGTACCTCGACTTGCTGAAGCGCTTCGGCGCTGAGCTGGTCGCCGTCTCCGACTCCGATGAAGAGCTGGCGCGGGACCGCGCAGCCCGCTTCGGCGGCCTCGCCTACAGCAATGTGCCACGCATGCTGGCGGAGCAGCGCCCCGACTTCGTGCTGGGCCTCGGCCGCCACTACGAGATGCCGGATATCTTCCGTGCCCTCGTCGAGTCCGGCGTGCCGTTTCTCATGGAGAAGCCGTGGGGCGTGGACGCAGCGACTGTGCAAGCCCTGGCGAGATTGGCGGAGGAGCGCGACGCCTGGGTCGCGACACCCTTCGCATTTCGATATACGCGATGGGCAGAGCGGGCGCGGGAGCTGCTCCTGCAGGGCGAGCTCGGCACGATTTCCCACCTGCGATTCCGCATGATCCGCCCCGGCGTTCAGCGCTATCGCGAGCAGGACTCGGCCTGGATGCTGAGCCAGCGTGAAGCCGGCGGCGGCGTGCTGCTCAACCTCGGCGTGCACGGCTTCGACCTCGCGCGGTGGCTGACAGGCGAGGAGCCGGAGATTGTCTCGGCCGTCACGAGCAACGCTGTCTTCGGTCTCGAGGTGGAGGACTATGCGGCCGTGACCCTGCGCACGCCCTCCGGCGCCGTCTGCCACGTCGAGGTCGGCTACACGTTCCCGACCTCCACCGGAAATGACGACGAACGCGTCATCGCTTCAGACCGCCTGCTCCTGCGCGACGACGATGCGGGCTGCGTCCTGGTCACGCCGGCGGGAGAGGAACACATCGTGGAGCCGCCGGGCTACGCTTCGACCTGGGCAGGTATCATCGAGGACTGCCTGGCGCGCGTCCGCCGAGGCGATCCGCCGCCCACGACGCCGGAGGACTGTGCTCGCGCCGTCTCGCTGGCCTTCGAAGCCTACGAGCGGGCGGGACCGCTGCCGGCAGCTCGAGCCTAAGCTGAAGCCGGTTCTGGGCCGATAAGTTCTGGAGGGCCTGTATGTGGTTGACGTCCCGTGCCGTGCTACTGGCGGGCAGCGTCCTCGCAGCAATGTCGCTGCTCGGCGCCTGTTCAGACACCAATAAGAATGACTCGTTGCAGGTCCAGGTCGGCGTCGTTCAGTCGCTGTCCGGGGGCGCGAGCGTCTACGGCAAGTCGACGCTGCAGGGCATCGAGTTGGCCGTCGATGAGATCAACCAGTCGCAGGACGGCGTGCACTTCGCCGTCACGCTGGTCGATGACAGCAGCGACGTGGACACAGGCACCGAGGCATTCCAGACTCTTTCCGATCGAAAGGTAACCGCGATAATCGGCCCCACGCTGTCCAACGTTGCCCTGGAGGCGATGCCGGTAGCACAGAAGGCGTCTATTCCCGTGCTCGGCGCGACGACAACGGCGGACGGCATCACGGACATCGGCAACTACGTATTCCAGGTCGCTTTGACCGAAGCGGCCGTAGTACCAGCAGCGATCGCGCGCGCCAACCAGGACGCCCCGATCAAGCTCGCGGCCCTGATCTTCGATAGCAGCGATGCCTTCTCGCGCTCATCAGCCAACGCCATGCGCAATGGCCTCGAAGCTATCGGCGGTCAGATATCGTCCGAAGTCGATGTGGCTAACACTGAGATTGCGGCTGCGCTGCCGGACCTGCACGGCCAGCCGCTCGATGCCGTCCTGATAACCCCGTTGCTGGCGAAGTCGGCCGACGTCGTCAAAGCGCTCCGCAACGACGGCTTCCAGCAGGTGCTCATCGGCGGTAATAGCTTCAACTCACCGGACATGGCAACGGCGACCGGTGGGGCGGTCGAGGGAACGTACGTCGGCGCGGCATGGAACCCGGACGAGGACACCACCGCGAGCAAGGACTTCGTCGCGGCCTACACGAAGCGTTTCCAATCGGCACCGGACCAATTCGCCGCTCAGGGTTACAGCTCGGTCTACCTCCTGCTCGACGCCGTACAGCGCGCCGGATCGACCAGCGGTCCGGCCGTGCGCGATGCCCTCGCGTCGCTGCGAGGCGTCGACACGCCCCTGGGCAGCGTAACGATGTCGGACACCCGGCAGGCTGAATACACGCCGGTGGTGCAGCGGTTCGAGGGCGGGCAGCTCGTGCTTCTGCCGTAGCAGCCAGGGGCGCTTCGCGCGATAGCATGGGTAAGCGGGGGTAGGGGGACGCAGTCCATGCGCGAGGATCGTTGGGGCTGTCCCCCCACCTCCCTTCTTCTTAAACTCAGAGCGTAGCAGCGCGATAGCGATGCGCAGCGCCACCCGTCAAACTGAAGCGATTCATCTGATTCACAGGAGCGACAACCCATGGCAGACGACCGCATCGCCGCGATAACCGCCCTCGAAGTCCTCGACTCCCGCGGCAACCCTACAGTCGAAGTCGAAGTTCGCCTCCAGGACGGCAGCGTCGGGCGCGCCATCGTCCCCTCCGGCGCCAGCACCGGCATCCACGAGGCCCACGAGTTGCGCGACGGTGACCCGAAGCGCTACGGCGGCAAGGGCGTCCTCGATGCCATCGCCAACGTCACGGGCGAGCTTGCCGATGCCGTCATGGGCCAACCCGCCCACGACCAGCAGGGCCTCGACCGCCTCATGTCGTCCCTGGATGGCACGGCCAACAAGTCCCGGCTCGGCGCCAACGCCATCCTCGGCATCTCTCTCGCCGCCGCACACGCCACCGCCGCTTCGAAAGGCATGCCCCTCTACGTCTCACTGGGTGGACCGGGCGCCAATCTGCTCCCCACGCCGATGTTCAACGTCCTCAACGGCGGCAAGCACGCGGAAAAGAGCACGGACTTCCAGGAGTTCATGTTCATGCCCATCGGCCTGCCCAGCTTCCGCGAGGCGCTGCGGGCCGGTGCCGAGTGCTATCAGGCCCTGAAGAAGGTCCTCGGCGCTCGAGGCCTCGGCACCAACGTGGGCGACGAGGGGGGCTTCGCGCCGTCGCTCCCGAGCAACTCCGCCGCCGTCGAAGTCCTCCTGGAAGCCATCGAAGCGGCCGGCTATCGACCGGGCGACGACATCGCCCTCGCCCTCGACCCCGCGACGAGCGAGCTCTACGAGGACGGCCGTTACACCCTGGCCTCCGAAGGTCGCAGCCTGACCAGCGCGGAGATGGTCGACCTCTGGGCTGACTGGTGCGACAAGTACCCGATTGTCAGCCTCGAAGACGGCCTCGCCGAGGACGACTGGGACGGCTGGCAGCTGCTGACACAGCGTCTCGGCGACAAAGTCCAGCTCGTGGGCGACGACCTCCTCGTCACGAACACGGAGCGCCTGGAACGCGCCCTGCAGCTCAAGGCATGCAACTCCATCCTCGTCAAGGTGAACCAGATCGGCTCCCTCACCGAAGCCACGGCCGCGACCGAGACGGCCCTCGGCACGGCCGGCTGGTCTGCCGTCATGAGCCACCGCAGCGGGGAGACGGAGGACACGACGATCGCCGACCTCGCAGTCGCCCTCGGCACCGGCCAGATCAAGACCGGCGCCCCGGCCCGCGGCGAGCGCACCGCCAAGTACAACCGTCTCCTGCGCATCGAGGCCGAGCTGGGGTCGAGGGCGCGCTACGCCGGCGGCAGCATGCTGGCGCAGCGGCGGTAGGGGTGATGGACACGAGGCCCGCTTAAGCCAGTACTTCGACGGGGCAACGGATTCCAAATGCACGCCCAAGCCGGCCATCCAGCGTGATGAGCGTCGCATCGAAGAGCTCGGCGAGGGCTACGTAGAACGCGTCCCACCCGCGCACGTTGTCACTTAGCTCCCAGACTCGATTGAGCAAGAAGTAATGGGCAAATCGTTCACCCGGCCAATCGCGCAACTCTTCCACGGCCAGTGAGGCTGCCGAGTAGTCCAGGAGGCCCCGCCGGTAATCTCGCCGGATCGTCCCGAAGACCTCGACATCGATCGCATGAGGAGCGGCGAGCTCGGATTCGGCATCCAGTCGTGCCCGAATTTGGCCGGCTATCGGCCCCCGCGACAAGACCTCATAGAGACAGGAGGCGTCAACTATCAGCATCCGGCCATGGTCCCCGCCATTCGTCCAGTGCCTCCAGGACATGCTCCGGTGTGATTTTGGTATTCACCGGCCCCCGTCGAGTTCGCTCCAGCCACTCCTTCATTGTCGGGCGCGAAGCAAGGCGTTCGGCTTCCCGTCGCAAGAGGTCCGGCACTGAGATCCCGGCTTCAGCAGCGCGGCGGCGTAGCGCAGCGTAGACGTCATCATCGATATTGCGGATCTGGATCGTCTTGGGCATAACTGCATCTTAACATGCAGATCTGCATGACCAGGTGCACTGCTGCATCTAGCCACTGACTTGACGTTGATGTACTAGACTCGCCTCATGACGAACCGACCGCCCCAGCGTGTCTCCGGCATCAAGGGCCCCGAGGCCTATGCACCGCCCTCGAGGCCGCCGGAGTCTGCCGGCGAGCAGGCCCAGGACGCCTATCGCCAGACCCGATTCGTCCTCGGCGAGGACCTCGACTTGCTGCACGACGTCATGGACCTGCATCTCGGTCTCGTCAAAGACGCCTACCAGACCCGTACGCCCGAAGCCGCCGCCATCCTCGCTCTCTGGTCGCGCACCTACACCTACGTCTCCGACGCCGCGCTCCTGGTAAGCCGCGGCTCTTACACCTCCGTGATGCCGCTCGTCCGCACTGCCTGCGAATGCGTCGCCGCCACCGAGGGTCTTCGAGCGGGCGAGATGTCGATGCATCATGAGTGGCTCAGCAACACCCTGACGCCCAACGAACAGTTCAAGGCCTTCGAGTTCCAGCTCGGTCGTTACTTCGCCCAGGAAGTCGTGGTCAAGGACGAGGTGCTGCGCGCCGTCTACCGTCCCGCCGCCGACCTTGGCCGCCCCGCGTTCGGCGCCACCCTGCTCCAGACCGGTCCCGAGTCCAACAACATCCGGCTCGCCATCGCCTTCGCGGACGCGTCGTTCCACCTCGGTTGGGCCGAAATCACCCTTGGCTGGCTCCTCGCGCTCGCCGCTCGACAGCTCCAGGTGATCATCGAGGCCACCGATATCTTCCCCGTGTCAGACGAGCGCCTTCAACGTTACGAAGCGCTGCGTAAGCAGGTCGACACCGCGTTGGCGCGTAACGACCGATGTCGCATCGAAGAGGTCGCAGACCGGGGTGACCGCCGCTATCTCGTGCACAACTTCCGCCGCGCCCCCAGCGCCTCGCCGAAGAAGGTACTGCTGTAACCAGCTACGAAACTGCGAGCTCCCACCGGCGCAGGAGCGGCCCTTCAAGGCCCGGCCCTTCCGGAACAGGCTTGCCGAGCTTGCGTTGTGCATCGATATAAGTCTCGATGGCGCCACGCACGTCTTCTTCCAACTCATCCAGGGTGTCGCCTGAGGCGAAACATCCCGGCAGTTCGACTACTTCCGCCCAGTAGCCGCCCTCTTCGGGCTCTTCCTCTTCATGCACGATGACTGTGTACGTCTGCACGACAAACCTCACTACAAGTATCGCAGAAAGTCATCGAGGCTGAGGTCAGCCGACTTGAGGAGACCGCTCAGAAGGCCAGGCTTTATCTTGCGAGGAACGATTGCTGTATGCCCATTCGGCATTTCCACGGCACGGTGGCTGCCCTTGCCCGCATCCTTCACCTCAGCACCACCTGCTCGGATTAACGCCCTCACGACCCGATCCTGAGAGATGTCGCGAGGAAGCTTCGGCATGCATTGTCCCGACTATCCAACGTGAGCCTGACGGCTCAGGACGCAGCAACGTCCTCGAGCTGCTCCCACCCCGGGATGAACTTGCGCCAGTCTGACTGCTGCTCCAGGTGGTGGTAGAAGATGTAGTACGCGGAAGCCGGCGGGCGCTTCGGCTCCGAAAGCAGCGCCATGCGCGCTTCTTGCGGCGTGAACCCGGCCTTGCGGTGGTTACACGCCCGACAGGCCGAAACCAGGTTCTCCCACGTGTGCCGGCCACCCCGGTGCCGCGGCATGACGTGGTCGATTGTCAGGTCGCGACTCTGCTTGCCGCAGTACTGGCAGGTGTAGCGGTCACGCACAAACACCTCGCGACGCGTCAGACGCATCTGCGGCCGGGGGCGCTTGATCATGTAGATGAGGCGGATGACGGAAGGTCTGGGAAAGGACTCGAGTGTGGAGCGGAGCAGGCCTTCAGCGTGCTCCAGTATCTCCGCCTTGCCCTTATCCACAAGGACGAATGCACGCCGAGCGTTACACACGTTTAGCGGTTCGTAGTTCTGATTCAGAACGAGAACCGAAGTTGTGCTCATGCCACGGAAGCCTTTCGTGACGATAATAACAGCGGATTATTCAGGGCGGCAATCTGGTTTCCCGGCCAGGTTCCCGTTAACGAAACGTTGCATCCACATACTCGGGCCGTTAGGACTATGGCCCGCAAGCAATTAGCTTCTTAGAATGTCCATCAAGAAGAGCCTCGCAACCCGCGCGTAAACCTGAAAGGAGCCTGAAATGGCAACGCGAGTAGGCATCAACGGATTCGGACGCATTGGCCGTCTGGTGTTTCGCACCATTCGTGAGCGTCACGGCAATGACCTTCAGGTCGTCGCGATCAACGACCTCGTTGACACGGCCACCAACGCCCACCTCTTGAAGTACGACAGCAACTATGGGCGCTTCAACGGCACCGTCCAGGCGGCAGACGGCGGCCTCGTGGTCGACGGTGAGCTGATCAAGGTGTTCGCTGAGCGTGACCCGGCCAAGATCCCATGGGGCGATGCCGAGGTCGACATCGTCATCGAGTCCACCGGTTTCTTCACCAACGGCCAGGCGGCGGCGGCCCACCGTCACGACTCCGTTAAGAAGGTGATCATCAGCGCACCGGCCACGAACGAGGACAAGACCATCGTCCTCGGCGTGAACGATGAGCAGTACGACCCCGCCAAGCACCACGTCATCTCCAACGCGTCCTGCACCACCAACGGCCTTGCGCCGCCGGTCAAGGTGCTCGTGGACGAGTTCGGCCTGATCAAGGGCCAGATGACCACCATCCACTCCTACACGAACTCGCAGCAGATCCTCGACCGCGCCGGTCCGAAGGACCTGCGTGAGGCTCGCGGTGGTGCGATGAACATCGCCCCCACGTCGACAGGTGCGGCGCGCGCCCTGCGGCTCGTCATCCCCGAGGTCGAGGGCATCCTCGACGGTATGGCCTACCGAGTACCGACGCCCACCGTTTCGGTCGTCGAGGTAGTTGGCCTCGTCGGCAAGTCGACCAGCAAGGACGAGGTGAACTCCGTCCTGCGCCACTGGTCGGCGGAGCGCATGAAGGGGATCATGGAGTGGACCGACGACCCGGTCGTCTCCATGGACATGAAGGGCAACGAGCACTCCTCGATCATCGATGGCCTGATGACCAACGTCGTCGGCGGCGACCTCGTCAAGATCGTCTCCTGGTACGACAACGAGTGGGGCTACGCCTGCCGCCTCTCCGACATCACGGCGATGGTCGCAGAAAAGGGCTGGTAACAGCTCAGCCACCCTCACGCAAGCAGCAAAGGAGCGGCACCGATGGTGCCGCTCCTCTTTATTTGCCCAGGACCAACCACCGCCTCACGTCCACCGTAGCTTCCCAGCATGCTGGGAAGCTACAAGCACCGTCCCTCGCAGTAGACCCGTCGGACTTCCTCGGCGCCCATCCCTTGCCCCTTCGTGGTGAGCCTGTCGAGTCACGCGTCCTTCACAGCCTCGAAGGCAACGAACGATGCGCCATTCGGCATGACGCGTCCTTCGACAAGCTCAGGACGAACGGCGTGAGAGCCAGCGCATCTTTTCTCGACAACTGACCGACTGCCAAGAGCGCACGAACGCCCGGCTACGCCAGGTCCTGCAGATGCTTCGCCCCTGGCTCAGCATGACGGTGGAAGGAGCGCCAGGCACGCCCCGTCTTGCTCCCTTGCTCCCTGTTCGTGGTTCCCTGTTCCTGCCCACCTCGTACAATCGAAGCCTATGCAAACACCGCAGCCCTTCGTCTCCACCGGCCCAGACGTCCCCTTCGTCACCGTGATCATCCCGGTCCGCAACGAAGAGGGCTTCATCGGCCGGTGCCTTCAGGCCGTCGCCGGCCAGGACTACCCCAAAGACCGCTTCGAGACGATCGTCCTCGACGGCGGCTCGACAGACCAGACCGAGCATGAAGTGGAGCTCACGGCTCAGAACGCCGGCCTCACGGTCTATTACGCCCCCAACCCGAAGCACACCACGGCCACCGGCTTCAACCTCGGCCTCACGCTCGCTCACGGCGACGTCATCGTCCGCCTCGACGGCCACTGCCGGCCCGCGAACGACTTCCTGAGCGCCAGCGTGCGTGCCCTGCAGGCCAGCGGCGCCGATGCGGTGGGTGGGCCCATCGAGACACGCGGCTTCGGTACCGTTGGTCGCGCCATTGCCCTCGCCATGTCGTCGCCCTTCGGCATCGGCAACACCGCTTTCCGCGATAAGGACGCCGGCCTGCAGGAGACCGATAGCGTGCCCTACGGCGCTTACCGCCGCGCAGTCTTCGAGCGCATCGGCAACCTCGACGAAAACATCGACCGCGGTGAAGACGACGAGTTCAACTACCGGCTGCGAGACGCCGGCGGCCGCATCGTCCTCTCCCCCGAGATCCGCAGCACGTACTACTGCCGCGACAATCTCCGCGACCTCGCCCGCCAGTACTGGCACTACGGCCTCGCCAAGGCGGCCGTCCTGCACAAGCACCCGAAGCACATTCGACCCCGTCACCTCGTACCTTCCGCGTTCGTCGTTGCCATGAGCAGCGGCCTGTTCCTCGGTGGCGTCAGCAAATGGTTCACCCGGCTCTCCCTCCTCGCCACGGGCGCCTATGCCGCCGCCAATGCCCTCGCGTCCCTTCGCCTCGCCCGAGACAACAAGCGAGAAGCCCGCTACCTCCCCATTGCCTTCGCCTGCATCCACCTTCCCGCCGGCGCCGGCATGCTCGCCGGCGTCGCCCGCAACTTCAAGCGCGTCACCCGCGAAGCTGTCGAGGATGAAGGGCAGCACCATCACCACGAGTAACCTCCGGACGGGATGAACACGGGTGCTTCATCCCGAGACCTGTACAACACTCCGGGATTCATCCCGGGGCAGCAGGGCGCCTGTTTTCGCGAGGAAGGAACCCTCTGGGTAAGCGTTGCGCCGTAGTCTCAAGAGCCATAAAACTGGTTTTATGGTTATCTGGTATCATGGGAGCGTGAAGACCACCCTCGAACTACCTGACGACCTCATGCGGGCAATCAAAGTGCGTGCTGCTCAGGAGGACCGCAGGCTCAAAGACGTTGTGGCCGAGCTATTGCGCCGGGGCCTGTCTCAGCAGGAAGAGCCGCCTCGGATTCGGCATCGCGTCAAGTTGCCCCTGGTGCAGGGAAAACCGGCAGCGCCCGGGAAGGAGCTGACGCCCGAGCAGATAGCCGAGATCCTCATCCAGCAGGAAGTCGAGTGGTACGGGCGCTAGGCGATCTCAAGTCTCTATGCGATACGAACGTCTGGTTCGCGCTTGTTGTAGGCGCACACAGCCATCACGCAGCCGCAGAGCACTGGCTTAAGACGAAGGTGCAGCCTGCAAGTGTTCTCTTCTGTCGCTCCACTCAGCAGTCCTTTCTTCGCTTGCTTACGACTGCGAATACGATGACTCAATACTCGCTTCCGGCGTTCACCAATCAGGGAGCCTGGCAAGCCTACGAGGCACTCCTCTCCGACGATCGCATCGCCTATGTTCCGAACGAACCCGAAGGCATCGATGACCACTGGCGCCACTACGCCAGCCATCCCATGTCCTCGCCGAAGCTCTGGATGGACGCTTACCTGGCCGCCTTTGCCCGCGCGGGTGGGTACCAGATGGTCACTACGGATGCAGCCTTCCGGCAGTTCGACGGCCTCGACTTGCTCGTCCTGGGTTCCTCATGACTGACGACCCCGAAGCTGCGCGCCTTCGAGCCGCCTACGCCCGTCGAGACCGCCTCGGCCTCGACGCCCGCTACGACTACTGGCGCCCCGATAACCTGTTCATCTACCAGGCCCGCGAGCGTGCCGCCCTCGAGCTGCTCGACGCCGCCGGCTTCCTGCCCCTGCTCGACAAACGCATCCTCGACGTGGGTTGCGGCGACGGCGCCGTGCTCGCCGGCATGCTGCGCTGCGGCGCCTCGCTCGACGGGCTTCACGGCATCGATCTGCTGCCCGACCGCATCGAGAGCGCCCGAGCGCGGCTCCCCGGCGCCCACTTCGAGGCCGGCGACGCCCGCACCCTTCCCTACGATGACGCCGGCTTCGACCTCACCCTGGGCTTCACCTTGCTCTCCTCCGTGATGGACCCCGCCGCTCGACGCCAGGTCGCGACGGAGATGGTCCGCGTCACCAGACCCGGCGGCCTCGTCCTTCTCTACGACTTCTGGATCAACCCCACGAACCGCACCGTGCGACCCCTGCGCCGCGCCGAAGTGCGACAGCTCTTCCCGGGCCGCACCATCGATTTCCGCAGCACCACCCTCGCGCCACCGATTACCCGCGCCCTGTTCCGGCTCCCCGGCGGCCGCGTCGCCTGTACGCTGCTCGACGTGCTAACCTTTTTGCGGACCCACTTTGTCGCCGCAGTGCACATATAGCGCTGCCAGACTCATCCCGCATACGTAGCCGCGGCTACCCGCCACGCCAGCAGGCCGATTCGATTGCCAGACGACTTCATCCCCATCGCCAGACCCGACATTGACGACGCCGACATCGCGGAGGTCGTGGATACCCTGCAGAGCGGCTGGCTGACCTACGGCCCCAAGACGCAGCGCTTCGAGGCCGAGTTCAAGCAGATGGTCGGCGCCGAGCACGCAATCGCAACCAACTCCTGCACCGCCGGCCTCCACCTCGCCCTTCTCGCCGCGGGCATCGGCGCGGGCGACGAGGTGATCACGACGCCCCTCACCTTCGCGGCCACCGCCAACGTCATCGTCCACGCCGGTGCGACGCCCGTGCTCGCCGACATCCGCTACGACGACCTCAATATCGACCCGGACGAGATCCTCAAGCGCATCACGCCCCAGACAAAGGCGATCATGCCCGTGCACTACGCCGGTCAGGCCTGCGCCATGGACGAGATCATGGCCATCGCCGAGCAGCGCGGCCTCGTCGTTATCGAAGACGCCGCCACCGCAGCCGGTTCCGCCTACAAGGGCCGGCCCGTCGGCGCCCTGGGCGACATGACCGTGTTCAGCTTCTACCCCATCAAGAACATGACCACCGGCCAGGGCGGCATCGTCACCACGAACAACGCCCAGTACGCCGAAAAGCTCGGCTCGCTGCGCAATCACGGCCTGGATTCGAACGCCTGGAAGCGCTACTCCTCCGAAGCGTCCCGACCCTTCTACACGCTCAGCGAGCCCGGCTTCAACTACGGCATGTTCGACCTGCTCGCCGCCGTCGGCCTCGGCCAGCTCAAGCGCCTCGGCGAGTTCAACGCCCGCCGCGCCGAGCTTGCCGCGCACTACACGCAGCTCTTCGCCGGCGTCCCCCAGGTCGAAGTGCCTACGGTCAGCCCGGACATCACGAGCAACTGGCACCTCTACGTCATCCGCCTGCGCGACACCACCCTGGCGCGCGACGACCTGGTCACGGCGCTCAAGGCGCGCAACATCGGCAGCTCCGTGCACTACTACCCGATTCACTACCACCCTTACTACCGGGAGCACTTCGGCTTCCGCGAAGGCGACTACCCCGTCTGCGAGTCCGAGTTCGACCGCATTCTCTCGCTCCCCCTCTTCCCCCAGATGACCGAGCACGACGTGGAGCGCGTCGTCGAAGCCGTCAAGGACGCCCTTGCCGAGCATGAGTAGCGAGCCTCCCCGCAAGGACGACTCCCTGCACCGCCTGTTCGACGTCCTCGTTGCCGGCCTCGCCCTCGTCGTCTTCAGCCCCGTGCTCGCCGTCATCGCCGCGCTGATCAAGCTGGAGTCGCCCGGTCCCGTGCTGTTCAAGCAGACCCGCGTCGGCAAAGACGAAAAGCCCTTCGAGGTCTACAAGTTCCGCTCCATGACGGTCGCAACCGCGGAGGAACAGCGCGTCGACACCGCCATCGGCGACATCGAGAACTTCCAGTTCACGCCGCGAGGCCACAAGACCGTCATCGGCCGCACCATCCGCGCCTGCAGCCTGGACGAGATGGCGAACCTTCTCAACGTGATCAAGGGCGAGATGCACATCGTCGGCCCCCGGCCGGACGAACCCGAGATCGTCGCCCAGTACCTGCCCGAATGGCGCCGCCGCCACAACGTCGCTCCCGGCATCACGGGACTGGCCCAGATACACGGCCGCGCCGATCTCACCTATGCTGAGACCATGCGTTACGACCTCGAGTACGTCGACAAGCGCTCGCTCTCCGGTGACATCCGCATCATCCTCGGCACCCTCGGCCCCCTGATCCGCCGCGAGGGCGCCCGATGAAGACCGAAACCGCCGGCCACCTCGGGCGCTTCGGGCTCTCCCTGCTCCTCGACATCGGCATCGTCGTCGCCGCCTACTCCATCGCCCTCGAGCTCAAGTTCGACGGCGACGTCCCGGGCGAGTCTCAGCGCGCCATGCTCTGGGCCGCGCCCCTCATCGCCATCGCCTACATCCTCGCCTACCAGGCCCTCGGCGTTTATCGCACGGCCTGGCAGTACGGCAGCCTGCGAGACGCCCTCCTGCTCGGCGGCGCCGTCGCGCTGGTTACGGCCGGCGTCCTGATCGTCAACTTCCTCCTGCCCCACCGGCCCATCCCGCTCACCGTGAACGTGATCAGCGCCGCTTTCCTGCTCCTGGGCCACGGCGCCGTGCGCATGTTCCCCAGACTGTGGAACGCGGCGGCTCAGCCGGAGGCCCTCGCCTCCCAGCAGCAACGCGTGCTCATCGTGGGCGCCGGCGATACCGGCCAGCTCCTGGCGTGGGAGCTCGGGCATAACCGCGCCCAGCCCTACCGCGCCATCGCTTTCGTTGATGACGACACGAAGCTCCAGGGCAAGCGCGTGCACGGCATTCCAGTCGTCGGCGGTCGCTTCGACATCCCGAGCACGATCGAGAAGTACAACATCAACCTCGTCGCCATCGCCCTCGAATCCGAGAAAGCGCCGAGGCTCCAGGAAGTCCTCGCCCTCATCGAGCCTTCGAAGGTCCCCGTCCGCCTCGTTCCCGCCATGGCCGACGTCATGGAAGGCCGGGCCCAGCGCGGCGAGATGCGCGAGATCACGGTCGAAGACCTCCTGGCGCGCGAGCCCATGGACGTCGACGCCGAGGCCTGTCGCGCTGCCATCGCCGGTCGCGTCGTGCTCATCACGGGCGCCGCCGGCAGCATCGGCTCCGAGCTCACGCGCCGGGTCATGGACTACGGCCCCAGCGCCCTCCACCTCATCGATTCCAACGAGACCGGCGTGCACGAGCTGCGCGTCGAGATGGTGCAGCGGTCCGGCGGCAACATCCCGGTGCGGCCCTGGCTCGTCAACATCTCGGACCGCCGAGGCCTCCAGGACATCTTCGAAGCTTCTCGGCCCCAGGTCGTCTTCCACCTCGCCGCCTACAAGCACATCCGCATGATGGAAGAGAACCCGGAGCAGGCCTTCGAGACCAACGTGCTCGGCACCCTCAACGTCTTCGAAGCCGCCCAGGCCGTCCAGGCGGAGCAGGTGATCTTCCTCTCCAGCCACACCGCCGTAAACCCGGCCAGCGTCTACGGCGCCTCCAAGCGCATCGGCGAGCTCCTCACCACTTCGATGCCCCGCGGGCGCACTCGGTTCTGCAGCGTGCGCCTCACCAACGTGATCGATGCCCGCGGCACCGTCCTCGGCCTGTTCACGCGCCAGATCTCCGGCGGCGGCCCCGTCTCCGTCACAGACCCGCAGGTCGCGCGCTACTTCCTCACGATCAGCGAGGTCGCCGGCCTCGTCATCCAGGCCGCGGCCCTATCGCAAGGCGGCGACATCTTCCTCCTCGACACGGGCGACGAGGTGCGCATCGCCGAGCTGGCCGAGCGCCTGATCCGCTCCCGCGGCATGGAGCCCGGCAAGGACATCGAGATCATCTACACCGGTCTGCGCGAGGGCGAGAAGGTACGCGAAGCCCTCATCGGCGAGCACGAGCGCCTCGAACCTACGACTCACCCGCGCGTCCTCACCGCCATCTCCTCGCAGCCGTTCTCCGGTAGCGAGTTCCGAGCCGCCATCGGCGAGCTCGACGTCGACCGCCGCCGTCGCAGCGGCAACCTCCCTGCCCGCATCCACGCCCTCGCCCGCTTCGACCTCCAGCCCGCCGAGACCACCGCGGACGAAGTAGAGTCAAAGCCCCAACGAGAGCAGTGATTTCGCGACCCATCGGAACGCGCCGCATAAATAGCTCCCTCTCCCTTGAGGGAGAGGGCCGGGGTGAGGGTGTCCTCCGAACACCGGAAGGCATCTCGATTCGCCGAACACCTCACCCCCCAACCCCCTCTCCGACTTCGGAGAGGGGGCGCCTCGCAGGTGCGCATTCCGAGCCACCCCAACGCATACCAAACCCCTGTAAGGGCGCACAGCCGTGCGCCTCTACTGGCTTCCTGCCTGACGTGGCCGAAGCGTCACGTCCACGAGCATCTCAACGCATTCGATGCTCCCCCCTCTCCTCGCAAGGAGAGGGGCCGGGGGTGAGGTTGGCACCATCACGAATCGCCCCCTTAGGTCGAATTCGCATCTGCTCCCCCTCTCCGTCGACGGGGAGGGGGCCGGGGGGAGGGGTTACCCTCAGTGAAACTCGTCTCCGTCGTCGGCGCCCGACCGCAGTTCATCAAGGCCGCCGTGCTCTCCCGCGCCCTGCGACAGCACTGGAACGAAGTCCTCGTTCACACCGGCCAGCACTACGACGACCTCATGTCGGACGTCTTCTTCCGTGACCTCGGTCTTCCCGCGCCCGACGTGAATCTCGGCGTTGGCTCCGCGTCACACGCCGTACAGACCGCCCGCATGCTCGAAGGCCTCGAAGCGGTGTACGAGCGCGAAGAGCCCGACCTCGTCATCGTCTACGGCGACACGAACTCCACGCTGGCCGGCGCCCTCGCCGCCGCCAAGCTCGGCCTGCCCGTCGCCCACGTCGAAGCCGGCTTTCGTACCCACGAGCGCGATCTGCCGGAAGAGATCAACCGCGTCCTCACCGACCACGTCGCGGCGTACCACTTCTGCGCCACCGAAGGCGCCGTCGCAGCCCTGGCCCTCGAAGGCATCACGACCACCGCCCACTTCACCGGCGACCTCATGTACGACTCGCTCCTGACCGCCCTCCCCCACGCCCAGTCGATAGAAGCCGCCGTCCTCAACAAGCTGGGTCTCTTCATCTCCCAACGCTCCGATTTCAGCTCCCTGTCCCTGGAGGGAGAGGGCCGCGGTGAGGGTGTCATCCAAACGCCCGAAGACACCTCGACCTCGTCGCCAAAGCCGACTCGAAACGCGGATCTCCTCTCCGCCGGCGGGGAGGAGATGGCGGCAGCCAGAGGAGGGGTCGTCACCCCCTACTACCTCGCCACCGTGCACCGCGCAGCCACCACGGACGACCGCGACGCCCTCGCGCGCGTCCTCGACGCCTTTGCCCGTCTCGATGCGCCCGTTGTACTGCCGCTGCACCCCCGCACTGCCGCGGCGATGCGCTCGGCCGGTTTCGAGGCGCCCGCCAACGTCCGCGTCATCGAGCCGGTCGGCTACTTCGAGATGCTCGCGCTCGAACGCAATGCCCGCGCCGTCCTCACAGACTCGGGCGGTGTGCGACGTGAGGCGT
The DNA here is from genome assembly GCA_963731765.1 of uncultured Chloroflexia bacterium. Classification (GTDB taxonomy): domain Bacteria; phylum Chloroflexota; class Dehalococcoidia; order DSTF01; family WHTK01; genus WHTK01. The sequence goes on along the minus strand of CAVSWS010000004.1, from coordinate 103,704 downwards.
ACTGGCTAGCCCTGCCCTGTGTTACCCTTCGGGAAGAGTCGGAGTGGCCTGAGACGGTCGAAACCGGCTGGGACGTGCTCGCAGGCACCGATACGGAAGCCATCGTCAAAGCAGCACAGCGTCCCCGGCCTCTGTCACCGCCGCCGCCACTGTTTGGAGACGGCCGCGCCGCCGAGAAGATCGTCGAGATCCTGCAACATGATCCACCCAACCGCTGAAGTTGAGCCCGGCGCACAGGTCGCCGAAAGCGCCAAGATCTGGCACAGCGCCCACGTGCGGGCCGGCGCCGTCATCGGCGAGAACTGCATCCTCGGCCTCGGCGTCTACGTCGATAGCGGCGTGCGCATCGGTGACAACTGCAAGCTGCAGAACCGGGTCAGTGTCTTCCACGGCGTCACGATCGACGATGGCGTTTTCGTCGGGCCCCACGCCACGTTCACCAACGACAAGTTCCCGCGCGCCATCCGCCCGGACGGAGAGCTGAGCACCGAGGGCGACTGGACGGTCTCGCCCACGCACGTCCACACCGGCGCTTCCATTGGTGCCGGCGCCGTTATCCTGCCCGGCGTCACCATCGGCTGGTGGGCCATGATCGGGGCGGGCGCCGTCGTCACCCGCGACGTACCGGACCACGGCCTCGTCACCGGCAACCCGGCCTACCTCAGCGGCTACGTCTGCCAGTGCGGCAGCCCGCTGGAGGAGATCAGCTCCACCTGGCGCTGCGTCAGTTGTGGCCGTGAGCACGACCTTCCGGCCGTACACGAACGCGTTCACATCCCCCGAAAACAATCAAACAATCAAGAGCCATCGACGTGATCCGCATCGCGGAGCCGCGCATCGGCGAGCGAGAACGGCAGGCCGTGCTCGACGTCCTTGCTTCGGGGCGCCTCACCGGCGGCGACTACACCCGGCGGCTGGAAGAAGCCTTCGCCCGTGACGTCTCCGGCACGACCGAGGCCGTCGCCGTCTCCAGCGGCACCGCGGCCCTCCACCTCGCCCTCCTCGCCCACGACGTCGGCCCCGGCGACGAGGTGATCACGTCGCCCTTCAGCTTCCAGGCCACCGCCAACATGGTGCTCGCCACCGGCGCTCGCCCCGTCTTCGTCGACGTTCGGCGCCGACGGCAACCTCGATGCCTCGCAGGTCGAAGCTGCCATCACCCCGCGCACGAAGGCCCTGCTGCCCGTACACCTCTACGGCCGCCTCTGCGACATGCCCGCCCTCTGCGATATCGCCGCCCGCCACGGCCTCGCCATCATCGAGGACGCGGCACAAGCGCACGGCGCAACTTTTACCGAACAGAGTCCGGCGTCAAACGGCGCCACATCCGCTCCTTCGAACCTCAGAGCCAGCACGGGCTGCTTCTCCCTCTACGCCACGAAGAACCTCACGGCGGGCGAAGGCGGCGTCATCACCACGAACGACTCCGCCATCGCGGAACGGCTGCGGCGCCTCCGCAGCCACGGCGAAGCAGAGCGCTACGAGAGCATCGAAGTCGGCTACAACTACCGCATCACAGAAGTGGGCGCGGCCCTGGCGCTCAGCCAGCTCGACGGCCTGGCCGAAGGCAATCAGCGCCGCCGCGACAATGCTGCCTTCCTCTCGCAGCACCTCGAAGGCGTTTCAACGCCCGAAGCGCCCGCTGACGCCACGTCGCACGTCTGGCACCAGTACACCGTCCGGGTGGCGGAGGGTCGCGACGCTCTGCAGCAGCACTTGCGCGACCACGGCATCGAGGCGATGGTCTACTACCCGAAGACGCTGCCCGCCCAGAAGCTCTACCGCGACCTCGGCTACGACGACGCTGCCTTCCCGATGGCGCGCCGCCTGACGCAGGAGGTGCTTTCCCTACCTGTGCACCCAGGACTCAGCCAGGCAGACCTCGAGACCATCGTCGGGGCGGTTAATCAATGGACCGCCACACACACGCGGGGCAAAGTAACCACGACGTGAGCAACGACCTGCGCATCGGTGTTATCGGACTCGGCTTCGGCGCCAATCACGCCCGCATCCTGCACGAGATGCCCGGCGTCTGCCTCGCTGCCGTCGCCGACGCCTCCGAGGAGCGACGTGCCCTCTACAACGGCACCGAGGTGCACACGTACTCCGACCACACCGCGATGCTCTCTTCCGAGCGCCTCGACGCGACCGTCATCGCCGTGCCCGCCGGCCTGCATCTCGACGTTGCTATCACGGCGATCGATGTACGAGCGGCCGTGCTGATCGAAAAGCCCCTTGCCCCGAGCTACCGCGACGCCAAGAGCATCGTTGTGTCGGCCCAGGAGAAGGGCGTCCCGCTTGATGCCCGGGCACATCGAGCGCTTCAACCCGGCGCTCATCGAGCTCACCCGTCGCGTGCGCAGCGGCGCCATCGGCCGCGTGCTCCAGATCACGGCGCGCCGCATGAGCGCCACCCGGGCCGGCCCGCACGGCAACCGCCTGCCCCCTACGGATGTCAACGTGGTCCACGACAGCGCCATCCACGACATCGATGCCATCCGCAGCATCCTCGGGCTCGAAGTCGAGAGCGTGTACGGCGCCTCGCAGTCCGGCATCGTCACGCCCGCCGAGGACGGTATCAGCGCCATTCTGCGCTTCGCATCGCACGGAGGCAGCCCGGCGCCTGTCGCGAGCCTGGAGGTGAACTGGCTCTCCGTCCGCCGTGTGCGCGACCTTACGGTGATGGGCGAGACCGGCACGCTTCACCTCGACTACGCGGCGCAGTGCCTCACGCTGCACAGCACTCCCGGAGAACCGGGCACGCCCTTGCATGTCGAGCACCACGATCAACTGGAAGCCGAGCTCAGCGCCTTCGTCGCCGCCGTGAAGAATGGCACGCCGATGCCCGTTACCGGCGAGGATGGCCTGATGGCCGTCCTCATCGCCGATGCCCTGACCCGGTCGGCGCGTACCGGACAGCCTGTCTCACCGCGGGAGATGTTGTCGTGACCACCGTCGCCGTCATCGGCCTCGGCAAGATCGGGCTGCCTCTTGCCGCCCTGTACGCCGGCAAGGGCTGCAATGTGATCGGCGCGGACATTAACGCCGAGGTCGTTTCGAGCGTCAATGCAGGCGAATGTCATGTCGGCGGCGAACCGGGGCTGGCCGAAGCGGTGCGCGCCGCCCACGAGTCGGGCCGCCTGCGCGCCACGGTCGATTCCGCAGAGGCTGTGGCCGAGAGCGACATCGTTGTGGTGATGGTGCGTGTCGGCCTCGATGCCTCCGGGCACGCCGACTTCCATCACCTGGACCTCGCCGCCAACGCCATCGGCCGCGGCCTCCGGCCCAACACGCTCGTGATCCTGGAGAGCACCGTGCCCGTCGGCGCCACCCGCGATCGCTTCGGCCGCCGTCTCGCCGGCGCATCGGGACGCAAGGCCGGCAGCGAGTTCCGCCTCGCCTACAGCCCGGAGCGCGTCTCCTCCGGCAGCATCTTCCGCGACCTCGGCACCTACCCCAAGCTCGTTGGCGGCATCGATGCGGCCAGCGGCGACGCGGCAGCCGCTTTCTATCGCAGCGTCCTCGACGCCGAGGTCATGCAGCTGCGCGACACCGAGACGGCCGAGTTCGCCAAGCTGGCCGAGAGCATTTATCGCGACGTCAACATCGCCCTCGCCAACGAGCTCGCCATGGCCGCGGAGCGTCTCGGCGTCTCCTACACCGAAGCAGCCCGCGCCGGTAACTCGCAGCCTTACTCCCACCTGCATACCCCCGGCCTCGGCGTCGGTGGCCACTGCATCCCGGTGTATCCCTACTTCCTCACCCAGGCGGTCGATGCGCCCCTCATCGGACTCGGGCGCGAGATCAACGACGCGATGGCAGACCACGGCGTGCAGCGCCTCGCCGATGCCCTGGACGGCCTGAACGGCAAGACCGTGCTCATCCTCGGCCTGGCATACCGCGGCGGCGTGAAGGAAGCAGAGCTATCGAGCGCGCTGCTGGCAGCCGAAGCTCTAAAATCGCGCGGCGCCAGAGTGCTGGTGAACGACCCGCTCTACACAGACGAAGAGCTGAGCAACTACGGCCTGCAGGCTTCTCCGCTACCCCCTGAGACGCCCGTGGATGCCGTCATCCTGCAGGCCTCGCATCCCGAGTACGCCGGCCTCGACTACGCCAGCATCCAGGGCTGCCGCGTCGTCCTCGACGGCCGCAACGCCATCGACCGCAACGCCATCGAGCAATCCGGCCTGCGCTACATCGCTATCGGCCAGCCGTAGCACCTCATCACTTCAGGCGCCCACGTTCTCCCATTCAAGGCATGTGAGCCGGTTGAAGCACGTCAGGTCATCGTGGCTCATCGGCGTCTGGAGGCGCCCCCCGAAAAAAAAACGCCCTGCCGGAGCAGAGCGCGAGAAGAAGACGTTGCGGGTCTTATCGACTGTATCGAGGCGTGTGGACGGCGCCGTTCGAGATCGGCTCGTCGATGTACAGGTCGCCGTTACGGATCTTCAGGTTGAAGCCGCAATCCGGGTTGGTGCACACCCACGCCTTGTAGTGGATGGCGGCGCCCTGGCTGCCGAAATCGGACAAAGGAACCAAGTCGCCAGTTTTGCACTTCTGGCACTTGGGCAAGCTGGAGAACTCCACTATGTCTACCACCCCTGAGCCCGCGTAGCGAATCGGGCCTTACCTCCCAGAATAGTCGGGAGTATAGCAGAGCTTACGTAAAGGTTACAATCGAACCCTTCGTTAAGGTCTTATTGCGAGGGCGTTATCGGGACGGCGCTTCCTGGTTGAGGAATCGGAAGCAGTTGTGCCATGTAATGTCGTCCAGTACCGGCTGCGAAAGGCCCATCGACATCAGGGTCTTGCCCACCGGCTGCTCCATCGCCATGTACGGGTAGTCCGTCCCGACCAGCAGCTTCGAAGGCTCGATAATCTCCAGCAGGTACCGGATCGCCCGCGCGTCGAAGAGCAGCGTGTCGTAGTAGAACCGCCGTGCGTACTCCGCCGGCGACCGCGCCAGGTCGCTCGCCCCCATGCCACCGATGGGCGTCTCTTCGTTCCATACGCCGGACCAGTTGTGCACGTACCGCGGCAGCATGAACGGGAAGGTGCCGCCGCCGTGACTGAAAGCGAGTCGCAAATTCGGGCACTTCTCGGCCAGGCCGCTGCCAATGATCGAGGCAATCGTGAGGCCCGTGTCGGTTGGGAAGCCGATGGGATTCATCTGCGGCCCGCTGATCCGGCCAGCGACCGTTGGATGCAGGGCGTGCACGAAGATCGGCACGTTCAGGCGCTCCGCCTCCTGGAAGAAGCCCCAGAACCGTTCGTCGCCCAGTGACTTGCCGAGGATGTTCGAGCCCAGCTCGATGCCGGAGAGTCCCATCGACATCAAGGTTGAGAGCTCTTTCGCGGCCAGGTCGGGGTCCTGCAACGGCACGGCACCGAGTCCAAAGAACCGTCCGGGCGCTGCCGAGCACATGGCCGCGATGAACTCGTTCGTGTAGCGACAGAACTCCAGGCCGTCTTGCGGCGTGAACCAGTACGAAAGCAGCTCCGGCATCGGCGAGATGACGTGCGCATCGACGCCGTGCGCGTCCATGTCCCGAAGGCGTCGTTCGACGTCCCAGTTACCGGAGTGCACGGTGCGGAAGTTCTCGCCCGCGATCATGACGTTGGCCCGGCCCGGCTCGAAGTGGTCCAGAGTCGGCCATCGATCGGCGCTCGCCCTGTTGCCGGCCTCCGGGAAATTCTCCGGAATGACGTGAGCGTGCATATCGATGAGCATCTGGACCTCCGAATTCCCGTCGCCGAGCGCGAGCAGCCCGGCCATTATACGTAGCGACCCACAAACAAACAGCGCCACGGATATGTGGCGCTGTTGCGGTCATTGCTGTGACAGGAGTCAGACTTGCTTTCGCGGCCTTCCGCGGCGCGTCACCTTGCGGAAGTAGACATGGCCGTTGACGTCCCAGATATCGATGTCGGAGTTGAGGCGCGAAGAGGCCCGGCGTAGCCGCACCTTGACGCTGCGAACGTTTTCACCCGGATCTAGCTCCAAGTCGCCGACGTCGTTTGTATCAATGCCTCGGATAAAGTCATCGTATTTCTGCTGCTGCTCTCGAACAGCCTTGGAAGATCGAGAAGGAGGAGGTGCCTCATTGGGCTTGCGGACGTGTAGTTTCGGCATTAAAGACTCCTGATAACGCGTTATTAAGCCTCACGAGTTTATGGCCTTCAAGCACATCGATCAAGCACTGACTTAGCGCAGCACCAAGTGCCGGGATTTCAAATCCGTATAGCCTGCCCATGGATTCTAAGCATCCGCGTTTGCTAGAGTGGTGTGACCCCCGCGGAGAGGTGCTGGAGTGGTTGAACAGGCACGCCTGGAAAGCGTGTAGTCTCGGTAACGGGGCTCGTGGGTTCGAATCCCACCCTCTCCGCCAGCCAGAATGCCAAAGCCGTGTCGAATCGTGACACGGCTTTTCTGCGTCCATCGTGGGGTGATGATGTCGCGTAGAGCGTAAGATTGCTCGTGATGGATGCGCTCTACGACACGATTCGCTGGATGCACGATATTCCTTTCTGGCAGGCAGCGCTCTGGGTCTTCCTCGCCAACAGCGGCATGTTCGTTGTCGCGCTGGTGGCCGGCGACTTGCTGACGCGCCGGTTCAGCGACCGCCGCGTGACGCCCCTGCCGCCGCGCCTTACTCGCATCGAGCTCATCCTGGCGGCAGCGTGCGTCGTGCTCAACGCCGGCGTCGCGGTTGCAGGCGTGGCCCTATGGCGTGAAGGTGCGCTCGATCTACGTCCCTACGGCGACTACGGTGCTTTCACTGTGATTCTGGATGCCGTGGTCCTGTTCGTGGCGATGGACTTCGCTATGTACGTCTTCCACCGCATCGCGCATCACCCGCTGCTCTTTCCCTTCGCCCACAAGACGCACCACCTGTACGAGAACCCGCGACCTCTGACGCTGTTCGTCCTTAACCCCATCGAGGTTCTCGGCTTTGGCGCGCTCTGGCTGGTGGTCCTGCTCCTCTACACATCGTCCATCGAAGGCGTCCTGATCTACCTTACGGCGAACCTGAGCTTCGGCCTGATCGGCCACCTGGGCGTCGAACCAGCGCCGGAGGCCTGGGTGCGAGTGCCTCTGCTGCGCTACGTAGCGACCAGCACCTTCCATGCAGAGCACCACACGGACCGCCAATTCAATTACGGCTTCTACTTACTGGTGTGGGACCGGTTGTTCGGGACGCTCTCGCCCGAGTACGTGGCCGACTTCAGGCGCGTGAGTCCGCCTGCTTCATCTGCAGCTATCTGAAATTCGAAGGCTGATCTGGAGAAGCTACTTGTGGTCAGTCGCGGGCTTGCGATGCACCATGTTCTCATACGTCTGGCGCATCTCGGCCTCTTTTTCAAGCTGGGCCTCGCGGGCTGCGTCGCGCGCATCGTTTACCTGCTGCTTCACGCGCCCGATTACGGGGTTTACCTTCCCGGAAGCAGCCTCGGCCGCATCGCCAACTCGCAGCGCGGCTTCCTCGGTGGCCACCTCGGCCTGCTCCTTCATGCGACCCAGGAATGAGGCGATACCACCACCGGTCAGAAAACCGAGAATGAACCCCAGTCGCATCACTTCTTACCCTTTACTCTGCCGAGGACGCTGAGCCCCTTCTTGACGCCCGCCATGGTGCCGTATGCCTTCACCACGGGCGTAATCGCGGTCTTACCGACGAACTCTGTCGTACCGCGCACCGTTTCTGCCGCTTCCTTAACGGAGCCCAGTGTCGGCTTCACGTCTTCGTCCAGCAATGAGTGCACCTTCTTGAGCAGTCCCTTGACCGAGAAGCCAACCACTACTGCAACAACGATGCCGACGAGGAAGAAGATTGCACTGATGATGCCCCAGACGATGACAACAATGTCACGCAGATCTCCCAATGTATTAAGCAGGGGCATTCGGTGCTCCTTCCAACTAAAACGACGGGTTAGAAACTCTCGCGCAGTATATCAGCCGGTTCTTTGGCCGAAACCGCATGCGAAATTGTCGCGCCGCCGATTACGCGATCGCCTTCGTATAGCACTGCGGACTGGCCCGGCGTCACGGCGCGCTGGGGACGGCTGAAGTCGATGCGCAGCACATCACCCTCGACACGGACACGAGCCGGCACGGGTGGACTCTTGTAGCGTACCTTCACCTCAGCCTCGAACTCGCGGCCCGGCGCCTCACCAGTCACCCAGCTGGGTGCCTCGGTGACCAGGCTGTACGCAAGCAACTCTTCCTCGTCGCCGATCGTGATCACGTTCAGCTCCGGGTCGATCTGGGTCACGAAGCGCTTGTTACCGAACGCGCCCAGACCCTTGCGCTGACCGATCGTGTACCCTGCGACGCCATCGTGTGTTCCCACTACCGCACCCTGCCCATCGACGATGTCACCCGGCTGCTGCGGCAGGCGCTCCGCCAGGAAGGCACGGTAATCGTTGCCGGGCACGAAGCAGATTTCGGCGCTGTCCGGCTTGTCATGCAACGGCAGCCCCATGTCGAAGGCCATCTTGCGAATGTCCACCTTGGGATACTCGCCGACAGGGAATAACAGCCGCGCTAGCTCTGCCTGCTGCAATGTATACAGCACGTAGGACTGGTCCTTGGAGTCGTCCAGCGCCCTATGCAGTTCCACGCCGTGCTCCCCGTGGCGCACGCGGGCATAGTGCCCCGTCGAAAGATAATCGGCGTCGAGCGCCACGGCGCGGTCCAGCAGGGCGCGGAACTTCACGTGCTCGTTGCAGGCCAGACAGGGGTTCGGCGTGCGTCCCCGCGCGTACTCCCCGACGAAGTAATCGACGACCTTGCGCCCGAACTCCTCTTCCAGGTTGAGCGTGTAGTGCGGGATGCCCAGTACTTCAGCCGCGGCTCGGGCGTCATCCACGTCCTCGACGCCACAGCAGCGCTTCTGGTTCGTGCGTGCCTGGTCGTCCTCGTGTGTCCACAGGCGCATCGTGATGCCCACGACGTCGTAGCCCTGCTGCACCAGCAGCCCGGCCGCCACGGCAGAATCGACGCCGCCACTCATTGCGACGATCACGCGCTTCTTTGTCGTCATAGCCCCATCTTACGAGAGAGTTCGCGCCCAGCCAAAACCCGGCGCTATGCCTGTTATGATCCAGGCGTGACAGAAGAACTACTCGAGCCCTCCGAAATCGCCCAGACCATCGTCGACGCTCTGTCAGAGCACCAGGCCGAGGACATCGTCCTGCTCGACATCAGCCAGAAGTCGACGTTCAGCGACTTCTTCGTCATTGCCACGGCGCAAAACCCGCGCCACATGGACGCCCTGTTCAACGTCTTCGACAAAGACCTCGCCAACAAGGGCATCGACGCCCTGCGCCGCGAAGGGGGATCCGACTCCGGTTGGGTCCTCATCGACTTCGGCCCGGTGATCGTCCACCTCTTCACCGCCGAAGACCGCGAGTTCTACGACCTCGAAGGTCTCTGGAGCCTGGCCGGCGTCGCGCCTGTCCGCTTCCAGTAGCAGGACGTCGAAGCCATCCCCACCCGCGTTGTCAGACGCTGCAACCGACCAGGACAACGGTCCAAGACGCTGCCCTCCCCCTCGAAGGGAGAGGGTCGAGTCAGTCGAGCGCTACGAGCCAGTAGTGCGCGGATGAGGGCGGCCCGGGCTTAAGCTGCTACTCGAACACCCACGGGTCGACGTCACGCTTCACTTCGAGGACCTCGGCGGGCGAGAAGAAGAGGTTGACCTCGCGCTCGGCGCTCTCGACTGAGTCGGAGCCGTGCACGAGGTTGCGCCCGATCTCAAGGCCGTAATCGCCGCGGATCGTGCCGGGCGCCGCGTCTTTCGGGTTCGTCTTGCCCATGGTGTTGCGCACCGACTCCACCACATTCGTGCCCTCGAACACCGCCGCGATGATCGGACAGGCCGTGATGTAGGACACGAGGCCCTCGAAGAAGGGCTTGCCGGCGTGCTCACCGTAGTGGCGCTCCGCCAGCGCACGGTCCACCTGCATCAGTTTCAGGCCCACGATGCGCAGACCACGACGCTCCAGGCGGCCGAGGATCTCTGTGGCGAGGCCGCGCTGCATCGCGTCCGGCTTGATCAGTACAAGGGTGCGTTCCATGGGCAGTATTTCGGTCCTTTCTCGAAACGGAAGGTTGGTTGTGAGTTAACGGGGCGGCTGCGGCCCAATGGCCGGCGCGCGCAAATACAGTGGCACAAGCGTATCTGGATTGTCGATCTCACCCGACGGCCAGCCGGCGAAGACCGAGTCGCCCCAGCGCAACGGCCCGCGGCGCCATCGATGCCTCAAGACGGCAGCCCTTCGCAAGAATCGATGCTGCCGTTGCCTCATCGAGGCGCTCGATCTCGCCCGTGACGATGTCCCCGGTCTGCAGCGCATCGAGCACGACGGCTGCAGAGCCCAGTCCCGGCGCGATTAGCTCCTGCAGCAGGTCGCCCACGGCCTGATACGCCGCGAAGGCAAGCTCGGCCCGACCCGCCGCCTGGATCGCCACGACGCGCGCCTGCGTTGCTTCGGCCAATGGCAATGCGTCTGCCGCCAGCCTGCCGATGCCGACCAGCGGCAGGTCGAGGGCGTAGGCCAGCGTCTTCGCCGTGCTCAGCCCCACGCGCATGCCGGCGTAGGAGCCGGGTCCGAGGCAGGCTACGAGGCTTGCGAGGTCGTTTTTGCTGCGTTCGAGCAGGCCCAGCAGCCAATCGATGGCCGGGAGGAGCTGACGCGAGTGGCTCTGGCGCGTCCGCCACGACGTCTCGGCCAGCAGCACGCCGTTCTCGAACAGCGCGATACCGGCCACGTCCGACGCCGTATCGATGGCGAGGCATAGCCCTTCGGCCTGACTAACCACGCTGCACCCCCGCCTCGAATCGCTGCAGCACGTCCTCGTAGTGACTGCCCACCGCCTCGATTGTGATCTGTCGCGACTTCGCGCCCGTGCTCTGGAAGCGCACCATCAGGTGCTCCGGCGGCAGCTCCTGCGGCGCGCGGTCCGGCCACTCGACGATGAGCAGGCCGTCGCTCGCGTTTTCTTCCAGCCCCAGCTCGAACACCTGTTGCGGGTCCTCCAGCCGGAAGAGGTCGGCGTGATAAACGTGCAGGCGGCCGCTGTACTCGTTCACCAGCACGAACGATGAGCTTTTCACGGCCTCCGCCACCTTCAATCCGGCGCCGATGCCCTGCGTGAAGCACGTCTTGCCGGCGCCCAGCTCGCCCTGGAGCAGGAGGACGTCCCCCGCGGACGAGCAGGGGCGCAAGACGGCGACCCAGTCGCTGCGTCTCAGATGGGCTCGCAGATTCGTACGTCGCCTTCATGATGCCGTCAGGTGGTCCCAACCCTTGCGCGCGAGTGTGATCTCGCTGCCGCCGGCATCGAGCACACGCACGCCGGGCTCTTCTGCGCTTACGACTTCACCGATCACCGTAGCGTTATTGTCCGGCACCGAGACGTAACGCTCCATGGCTGCCCGGTGCCCGATCACGATCAATTCGTAATCTTCGCCGCCGCCCAGCGCCAGGTCTTGCGCCTCCGCGGGCCATACGCGCTTCAAGGCCTCGCTGACCGGCAGCCGATCCGCACGTGCACCACGATGCCTACGCCGCTGGCGTCCGCGATGTGCCCCAGGTCCTGCACCAGCCCATCGCTGACGTCGATGCCGCAGCGCAGGTCGCCGCGCACGGCCGCCGCGCCCGCCGCGACGCGTGGTACCGGCCGCTGGTGAGCCGCCACGAGATGCTTCTGCGGCTCCGTCTCGACCGTTACGCCGTCGAGCAGCAGCTTGAGACCGCCCGCGCTGTCCCCCGGCGTCCCGGTCACCGCCACGAGGTCACCCAGACGCGCCGTATCCCGGCGCAGCACGATGGGTTGCCCCAGGCTCGGCGCATAAGCCCAACCCGAGAGCGCCACCGTAATCGCGAATACAGGCGAGCGCACGATGTCACCGCCGCCCAGCGTCACGCCGAACGCCTTCGCACACTCATGCAGACCCTGGTACAACGCCAGGACGTCATCGACCTCGAACGCCGCGGGCAGCATCAGGGTCACGAGCGCCAGGTTCGGCTCGCCGCCCATGGCCGCGATGTCGCTCACGTTGCTGGCGAGCGACTTCCAGCCCACGTCCTGCCAGGCCGTGTACTGACTGCGAAAGTGCTCGCCCTGCACCATCGTGTCCGTAGTCCAGATCACGGCGCTATCCCGCCGGTCGGTCACCACGGCGTCGTCACCCAGGGGCACCAGCAGCCCCGGCATCGTCTGACCCCGCCTGGGCGGGTACTCGATGCCGAACTCGCGCGTCAGCAGCGCGATCAGGCCAAATTCGCCAACCTCAGACACCTTCACGGCCCGATTATACGGAGCGCTCCCTTTCCGACCGGCGCTACAGTGGAGCGATGCGAGCCCTCGTCGTCGCGGATGTCCACGCCAACCTCGATGCCCTCGACGCCGTTCTGCGCGACGCGGAAGCCCGGGGCGCCCTCGATGCCATCTGGTGCCTCGGTGACACCGTGGGCTACGCCGCGGAGCCAGACGCCTGCATCGAGCGACTGCGCAGCTATCCCTGCGAGGCCATCGCGGGCAACCATGACCTCGCCGCCGTCGGCGCCATCGATACGTCCGAGTTCAATCTGAACGCCGCTTTCGCCGCCAACTGGACCGGCGAGCAGCTCAGCGAATCGAGCCGGCAGTGGCTACTCGGCCTGCCTAACGTCGTCATAGTGGCGCAGGAGTTTACGCTCACGCACGGCAGCCTGTTCGACCCGGTGTGGGAGTACCTGGTCTACCCCGAAGCCGCCTCGGACCACTTCCAGAAGCAGACCACGCCTTACGCCTTCGTGGGCCACAGCCACCTGCCCCTCGCCTTCTACGAGGGCGACATTCGCCGCAACCTCCTCGCCGACAAAGCCGAGGTCCCGCTGGACGGACGCCGCTTCGTAGCCAACCCCGGCAGCGTAGGCCAGCCCCGCGACGGCGACCCGCGCGCCGCCTACGCCCTCGTGGATACGGACGCCCGACGCATCACCTTCCACCGAATCGAGTACGACATCGCCGCGGCACAGGCGAAGATCCGCGCCGCCGGCCTGCCGGAAGCCCTCGCCTCACGCCTGGCTGTAGGTCACTAGTTAGACGTCAGTACAACGCGTCTCGTTCTGAAGACACTGCGGGATGAATCCCGCAGCTTTGACTTGGAACAATCAGGGCATCTAACCCCGTCGCAGCGGCTTCAGCTTGAAGCTCGAACGCAACCGGTTCGCCTCGACGTAGACGTCCTCGTCGTCGGTGAGGAAGGACGAGAGGTTGCCCGTCGTGATGCCGAGATGCCGCGCTGCATCAGCCACGCTGCCCCGGCACGCCACGAAGACGTCGAGGACAGCCGCGACGGCCGGCAGATAGCGCGCGTCCCGTTGCCCCACATCGAGGCGCCCACGCTTGTCGATGCACGCCAGCACCGCCTCGGGCACGCGCTCGATATCGGCGGCGTGACGCAGCTTCACGGCCAGCGCCTTGCGCAACCGCCGTAGCGCCCGCGCCTTGTTTTCCGGCTGCGACCGGCTTTCCTCCGCGATGACGATCAGTCCGCTGGGCTTGTGGCGCAGTCGCACGGCCGATTCGGTTTTGTTGCGCTTCTGGCCGCCCGGCCCCGATGCGCGATACGTATCGACCTCGCATTGAGAGAGCAGGACCTCGTCGGACGGGAACCTGTCGGTGGTCACCCTCGCATCTTAGCGAGGCGTCAGTGCGTCCAGGGATAGACTTCGAGGACCAGCGGGTTGCCTTGTGCGTCCTGGATGTCGAGTCTGTTTGCCGCCAGCACCCGGTTCGGCGGCGAGACTGTACCGAGGCCGTTGGCGCTTGCCACGCCGTCCACCACGCTGGCCGAGACATGGAAGGTCACTCGCTCGCCGGTTGCGCCGGTGCCCTGCACGTTCTCCGGGTTGATGAACGTGAAGTGCACCTGGATCGAGTTGCCGATGCAGGTACCGCTCGCCTGGTCCGGGCGTCGGGTGCAGCTCAAGGAGCCGATCCGTACCGCGCCCGGCCCGTAGACATCGCTGCTGCCGCCTGCGCGCGAGGCCGCATCGAACCAGCGCGAAAGACCCTCGCGCAGCTCGGCCTCCGACACAACGAGGCCGGTGCCGCCCTGCAACGCCCAGTAGCCCTGCCGCACCTCGTTCGCCGCAGCCCCCTGGCACACCGCCAGCGAGACGCCCGCCGTCGTCGCTTCGCCGGAGCACGCGACCTGTACCGGCGTCGCATGCATGAAGAAGCCATCGACGTTGCCCGTCTTGATCACGGACTCCATGTCCACGGCGAACTGACAGATACCGAGCGCCACCGGACATGCCGTGCCGGGCTGTGGTCCGGGCTGCAGGGCAGCATCGGCCTCCGCTCCTGTCGAAGCGACGACGGTCGGCACAGCTGTGGCATCGGACGCCGCCGGTGCGGTCGTGGCTGAGGCTTCAGGTGACGGCTCGGGGGTTGCCGAGCTGCCACCACCGCAGGCCGTCACGAGCAGAATCAGGGCCATGAGTAGACCCGGGAATGACAGACGAGGTTGCTTCAAGTTGGTAGGGCTCCGGACCGAAAGATGAAATCGACTTCATCAAGATAGCGCACCGTGTCTGGACGGTCTCCTGCTCAGCCCCTAGCATTTTCGATATGGCTAGAGCGCTCACCGCACTGACAATTGGGCCCCTGGATCCACGGGGTCAGGACGGCGTCCTGGTAGACGTCAAAGCATTCTCCGCCCTGGGGCTGCACGCCGCTGCCGCCGTCACGACCACCGGCGACGGCCTTATCGACGCATCGGCCCTCGCATCGCAGCTTTCATCCGTGTTTGGCGCCATCCGCGTCGATGCCGTGAAGGTCGTCTGCCCCGCCAGCGCCGCACACCTCGAGGTCATCGCCGATGCCCTCAAGCGGCAGGACGTGCAGTTCGTCGTGCTCGACCCGGCCGATGCGGCCCAGGACCCGGACACGGCCGCGCTCCTGAAGACGCGCCTGCTACCCCTCGCCTACCTCGCCACACCTAACGTTCCCGAAGCCTTCGCGCTGACGGGCATGCAAGTCGAGTCCTGGGACGAAATGCGCGATGCGGCGCGCGCGATTGCGGCAATGGGCGTCGCCAATGTGGTGATCAAGGGCGGCAAGCATGAGGGCAAGCTGGTGACGGACCTCCTGTTCGACGGCCAGGACTACCGGGACTACACCGCCGAGCGCGTCGACATGATGGACGTCCGGGGCGCCGGCACCACCTTCGCAGCCGCTGTCGCGGCCACGCTGGCCAAGGGCGAGACCATTGAGCACTCCGTTGCGGCGGGCAAGGCTTACGTCACGAAAGCCCTCCAGAGCACCTACGACCTGGGCGGCGTGCGGGCGATGCATCATTTCTATCGCTACTGGCAACCCAGTGCCTCATAGCCGCTGGAGCGCTCGCTCATCGCAACGCAGAGGCGTATCGTAGGCACTAGACACTGTGATTCGAATGGGGCAAATTGACCGGCCGGCGCAGCCGCAGGACGCGATGCTCACGGCCGATCCAGGATAAGCACAGAGGGAGAACGACATGGCGCTGCCTACTCGAATTGGACGGTTGAGACTGCCCGTCCTCTGTTTCGTGGCCAACTCAGCAGACCTCAAAGACGGCAACGTCGAAGCCGCCGTTACCGACGCCGTCGCCGGCGGCGTGACCATGGTCATGCTCAGGGAGCCCGGCATGGCAGCCGGCAAGCTGGCGGAGCTCGCCACGCGCGTGAAGGCGATTACCCGCGGCAAGGCGCTGCTCGTCATTCACGACCGCATCGATGTGGCTCAGGCCGTCGAGGCCGACGGCGTGCAGCTGGCCGAGGACGGCCTGCCCACTCGCGCCGCCCGTGGTCTCATGGGCAAGTACACGGTCCTCGGCCGCAGCGCCGACGACCACGCTGCCGCCCTCCAGGCCACGGCCGAGGGCGCCGAATGGGTGCTCGCGGGCCCGATCTACAAGAGCTCCAAGGCGCCCGACGAAAAGCCGGTGGGTCCGAAGCTGATCTCCGACATCGTCGAAGACACCTCGATCCCCGTCATCGCCATCGGCGGCATCACGACGGAAAACATCGCCGAGGTCGTCCAGACGGGCGCTGCGGGCATCGCTGTCGCCACAGGCATCGCCGGAGCCGCCGACCGCAAGGCCGCGACCGAAGCCCTCGCTGCCGCGCTCCACGAAGCCTGGTTGAAGCGACCGGAGGACGTCAAAGTCAGCGCGTAGCGCACTTGCATCGGCGTGTGACCCAAACGCGCTCGTCTGCTAGCATTCGGGACGAATTAGCACTCGCCGGAGATGGGAGAACTGAAATGCCGGTACTGGACATACTCGCTCAAGTAGACAAGGTCCTTGAGAACCCTGCCTGGCTCATGTTCGGGATCGCGGGCGGCATTGGCCTGCTGGGTTTCCTGGCGCTGCTTTTTCTGTACCCATTCGCCGGGGACTAACAGCACAGATCCGGTACTCCTAGAAGCAACCTGAGACCGCCTCTCCCAGGGCGGTTTCTTTGTGCCTAAACCGTGTAGACCTTCTCGTCCGGGCCCTTGAGCATCAGCGCTTCGGTGCCATCGGGTCGCCAGAACGGGCCGATGAGGTTGTCGTTCGTGCTGCTGCTGAGTGGCTCCAGGGCCACGCCGCCGGTCAGTCGCATTAGCAGGCCGCTCTCTCCCACCATCAGCGCGTCTTCCGACCCCGGCCGCCAGGCGCCGCCGAGGACGATGCCCCGCGACGGCCAGCGCACCGTCTGCCAGGCCGAGCCGTCGTACACCAGCGCCTTGTTCACCAGCGTGCCGTCCTGCATCCACGCATAGCCGCACACCAACGCCCGTGAAGACCTGGACCAGTCGACCGAGACGAAGTCGTCCTCGTCGTCCGTCGAGAGGAAGCTGAGCAGGTACCGGCCGTCGCAGCGATACAGCGGATGCGGCTTCGGATAACCGGCGAACCGGCTGGCGTACGCCCCCACCAGCGCGTAAGCCCCGTCCGACCGGAAGGCAATCGAGCGGAGGGTATGCGCCCGGTCCCCCGGCAGCGCCACGAGCAGCTCGTCACGCGCGTCGTAGCGCAGCACCGTGCCGCCGTTGCCCGTGATCAGCGCATAGGCGCCGCTGGGATGCCAGGCCACACGGCGCAGGTTCTCGCTCGTCGCCGACGGCACTTCTTCGATCGACTCGCCACGCAGCCGCAGCACGAGCCCTCGGTTCCCCACCAGCAGCGCCCTCGAGCCGTCCGCGGACCAGGCAGCGCCACGCAGGTTCTGACGCGTGCGCGTCTCCACCGTATCCAGCCGCCGCCCGTCGGAGAGCACCGCGTAGCCTCCGTTGCCCACGCCCAGCACGACACCGCCATCGGGACGCCAGCTCAACCATCGCAACGTGCGCTGCGGCTCCCAGTCCAGCCCTCGCAGCCGCTCACCCTCAAACGCGTACGCCGTCGCCATCGAATCTAGCTTCGGGCCTGAAGCGACAAGCCGCAAGCAGGAGAGCCATCAGCTCTCAGCGCTCAGCCTTTCGAGACCGAGGCAAGCCATGCCCCACGGTTCAGCCCGGAGTGGCGTCGATGGACCGATGCGCTACCGCAGCGCCTGGCCGGCCATGAACGACCTGATCTGTTCGATGTGCTCCTGCTCGTCCTGCACCGCCGCGCGCAAAATCGCCGCGATCGTCACGGGCCGGCGACGTCCCGCATTCGACAGCTCCCGCGTCAGCTCCTCGGAACTCAATCCCCGCAACACGCCCACCACCGCCGCCTGCGACTTCTCCAGCGCCGACCGCAGCGCCACCCAGTCGCTGCTGCCGTAGTGGTCGATGAGCTGCTGGTTGTAGGAAGCCCATCCGGAGTCGTAGTGGCGGTAGAACTCGGGCGTCTGGCCCTGTCTGAACTCCTCGATGGCGCGCAGGTTCGTGTAGTCCCACCCGACGAGATGGGCCAGCACGTCCATCAGGTCCCAGTGCCCCACGAACGGCGTCTCGCGCATCTCCGGCGGCACCGCGTCCGCCTCTCGAAGCAGCGTCTCCCGCATGCGCACGAAAGAATCGACAAGGTCCGCTTGCTCGTTCACCGCACCCGATCCTTGCTTGCTACCAGGCCCTCCGGGCTATCTCACGTCCCACGTCGACTCGTGCCAGAACAGGCAGCGCCGCTCGATAGCCGCCGTGATCAGGAACAGGCCGACGCCCATGATGGCGAGCATGAGGATGCCCGCAAACGCCGTCGCCATGTCGAGGTTGCCATTCGCCACGAAAATCACGCCGCCCAGTCCGCGGTCGCCGCTGAACCACTCGGCCACCACGGCGCCGATCACGCTCAGGGGTATCGAGAACCGAAACGCTGCGAACAGGTACGGCAGCGACGAAGGCAGTCGCAGGCGGTAGAACACCTCGAACCGGCTGGCCGACAGGGACTCCATCAGCGCCAGGGCGTTCGGATTCACGGACCGGAAGCCGATCAGGGCGTTGACCATGATCGGGAAGAAGACGATTAGCGCTGCGATGAACACCTTCGGCCAGATCCCGAACCCGAACCAGATCGTCAGCAGCGGCGCGATGGCGACGATCGGCGTCACCTTCACCAGGATCGCGATCGGGAAAATCATGCGCTCCAGGAAGCGGGTCTGCGACATGATCACGGCGAGCAGGAGCGCCACGCCGCCACCCATGACGAAGCCAAGCAGAGCGCCTTCCAGCGTCCTCAGCCCCTCGTGAATGAACAGCCACGGGTCCTGGTACAGCCGCTCGAACACCGCAGTGGGCGCCGGCACGAGGTACGGCTTGACGTCTTTCAGCTCCACCCAGGCTTGCCACGCGCCGAACAGCAGCACGAGGCCCAGGACGGCGGGCAACAGGAGCGACCCCGTCTGGCGTAGCCGTGGCCCGATCCCGCCCCACCACATGAGGAACGTCATCGACTCCGACGGCGGCTCGGACCACTCGCGGTCCTGCTTCAGCTGCTCCGTGCTCATACCAGCGCGTGCTCCCGCAGCAGACCTCGCAGCCTGTGCGTGTACTCGATGAACGCCGGCAGCAGCTCGACCTCCTCGTCGCGCGGCCGCGGCAGGTCGATGTCGAGGGAGGCTGCAATGCGTCCCGGCTGCGGCGTCATCACGATTACGCGGTCGGACAGCAGCACGGCCTCCGCGATGCTGTGCGTCACGAACAGCACGGTGCAGGCGCGCTCGGCCGCCTCGGAGCGCCAGATCCGCATCAGCTCGTAGCGCATCGACGTGCGCGTAATCTCGTCCAGGGCGCCGAAGGGCTCGTCCATCAGCAGCAGGGACGGCGCCGTGACGAACGAGCGAGCGATGGCGACGCGCTGCTGCATGCCGCCGGAGAGCTGATGCGGGTAGTAGCCCCGAAACTCCCCCAGCCCCACGAGGTCGACCATGCGCTCCGGACTCTCGCCGACGTGGCCGCCGCCGTTCACCTGCAGGGGCAATCGCACGTTGTCGATCACGCTGCGCCACGGCATCAGCGAAGGGTCCTGGAACACGACGCCGATTTGCTTCTGACGTTGGGCCTCGCGCGGCACCCGGCCGTCCAGCAGCACGCTGCCGGTCGATGCGTCCTGCAGCCCGCCGATCACCCGCAGCAACGTGGACTTGCCGCAGCCGCTGGGGCCGATGATCGAGACGAATTCGCCCCGCCGTATCGAGAGGTCGATGGCGGCGAGCGCCTGCAAAGGCCGCCGGTTGCCCTTGTAGACCACGTCTACACCAGAAACGGCGATGTGAATGTCCGCGTCGTTGCTCACGCTTGCCCCGCAGCCTTACTCTTGGCGCAGATCATAACCCTTCCCCGCGACTGACAGAGGAGCGCTCATTGGCCAAGACAATCGGCATCATCGGTGGCACCGGACCCGAAGGCAAAGGGCTCGCTGCCCGCTTCGCCCGCGCCGGCATGGAGGTGCTCATCGGTTCTCGCTCCGCCGAGCGCGGGGAAGAGGCCGCCCAGGACGTACGAGAGCGCGCCGGCGGTAACGTGCGCGGCGCCGCCAACGCCGACGCTGTCCGCACCGCCGAGATCATCGTCGTCACCCTGCCCTACTCGGGCCAGGCCGACACGCTGGCGGCGCTGAAGGACGATATCGGCAACAAGATCGTTGTCTCTTCCGTCGTGCCGATGCAGTTCAGTCCCGGCAAGGTCGAAATGCTCATGGTCGAAGACGGCTCCGCCGCCCAGGAGATGCAGCGACTCCTGCCCGAAGCCCGCGTTGTCGCCGCCTACCAGAACCTCGCCGCCCGCAAGCTCTTCGACGTGGAGCACGAGCTTGACGCCGACGTCATCGTCAGCTCTGACGACAAGGAAGCGCTTCGAGAGGTGATCTGGCTCACGGAGCAGATCCCCGGCCTGCGAGGCGTCAACGGCGGCCCCCTCGCCACCAGTCACTTCGTCGAAGGCATTACGACGCTTCTCGTCCACATCAACCGCAACTACAAGACGGAGACGTCGATCAAGATCGTCGGGGTGTAGGTAGATACCTCTCCCTCAAGGGCGCGGGAGCTGACAAAGGGATTGCCCGATGAGCCCCTTTTGTCAGTCTGAGGAATGAAGAATCTGCAGGGTTCGTGATGCCCTACTACGTGTACATTCTCTCCAACAACTCTCGACCGTGCTTTACACCGACGTCACGAATGCCCTCGAACGCCGGGTTTACGAGCACAAACATCGATGCGACATCAATCCTGGCCTCTGGCCGGGATACGGAAAGGCAGCCCCAATGGCCCAGCCAGTGACCATCCTCGGCATCGAAGGCATCCCCGAGATCAACCCCGGCGATGACCTCGGGCGCTTCATCGCGGACGCCTGCGCGGCGCAGGACGTCACGCTGCAGGACAACGACGTGCTCGTCGTCACCCAGAAGGCCGTCTCGAAGTCGGAGGACCGTGGCGTCGACCTCAACACCATCGAGCCATCACCCCTCGCGATCGAGCTGGCCCAGGCGGGCGACAAGGACCCCCGGCACGTCGAGGTCGTCCTGCGCGAGACGAAGCGCTTCGTGCGCATGGACCGCGGCGTCATGATCTGCGAGACCCGGCACGGCCTCGTCTGCGCCAACGCCGGCGTCGATGCCTCCAACGTGCCGGACGGCAAGCTCATGCTCCTGCCCATCGACCCCGACGCCTCCGCTGCCCGCATTCGCGCCTCCGTGAAGCAGCACACCGGCGCCGACGTGGCCGTGATCATCTCGGACACCTTTGGGCGGCCGTGGCGCGCCGGCTACACGGAAGTCGCTATCGGCGTCGCGGGCATGCTGCCCATCCTCGACTACGTCGGACAGGTGGACACGCACGGCCGCGAGCTCAAGGCAACGTGGATCTGCATCGCCGATGAGCTTGCATCTTCCGCCGAGCTCGTCACGGGCAAGATGAACCGTGTGCCAGTCGCCCTGATCCGGGGCTATGCCATCCCGCGCGGCGATGGTTCGGCGAAGGAGATTGTGCGCGCGGCCGAGCTCGATATGTTCCGCTGATGAGGCGCGCATAGCGGTAGGGGCTATAATTAGAGTCTTGGCTCAGGAACTCGTCGAAGCAGCGGATGTCCGTGTCGACGGCTCATCCCTAACGCTTCCCGCCACACGAACCGCAGAGCACTCGATCCCAAAGCGATTGCTCCGCGAGCTTCTTCTCGTCGGGCTGGGTTACCTTGTCTACTCTCAGGTGCGGGGCCTCGCCAGCGGACGCGTCTCAGACGCGATGGGCAACGCGCGACACATCGTTAACATTGAGAAGAGCCTCGGCATCTACGGCGAGCTTTCGGTCCAGCGCTGGATCCTGCCCCACACGGCCCTGCTGGACGTTTTCAATGTGTTCTACTTCTACGCCTTCTTCCCCATGCTCATCCCCATCGCGGCGTGGTTGTTCTGGAAGCACCCGGAGGTCTATGCCCTGGCGCGCACGGCCTTCCTGACCTCCGGTGCAATCGCCGTGTGCTTCTTCCTCGCCCTACCCACGGCGCCGCCGAGACTACTCGGGGTCGGCTTTGTCGATACGTTGAACTCCGGCCTGACGCCCACCTACAGCGATATCCCCGGCGTGAACCACTACGCCGCGCTGCCCAGCATGCACATCGGCTGGACGTTCTTGCTTGCCGTTTCGCTAACCCTGGCCCTGCCGAAGACGCGTTGGCGCTGGCTCGCGTTTGCCATGCCCGTAATGATGGCGACCGCGACGGTCGTCACGGGCAACCACTGGTTCCTCGATGGCGTGCTGGGACTAATCGTTGCGCTGACAGCACTGACGGCGACGGTCAGCTACCGGCGCTGGACTCGGGCACGAACGCCATGGCGTACGCGGGTGCCAGGCTAGCCTCACGTTAGTAGTCCAGGATGTTCTCCGCGACGATGCTCCTGGCTGTTGCCTCCGAAATGGCGGGACGTTGTCGAGCCATCTCTCCGCCTCTCAGTCAGCGGGCAATCACCCTGTAACGAAGTGCAACGATTCTGCGAGATTCTCGATTTCCCGCGCCTCTTTGCCTTTGGACACCAGGCGCCGGCCTGATAACATGAGTGAGTCACCCCCATGGATAACGATTACATACTGAACCTGGACGAAATTCTCCATACTGTCGAAACCGCAGAAGTGGTGCGTATACGATTTGGCCTCCTCGATAAGCGCTTGCTCATCGATAACCGCTTCAGCGAGTACGAAGGCCCCATGGTCAAGGTCGTCAACCGCGCCGGCTCCTCGGAAGAGAGCTTCCGCAGCCTGAAGCGACTGCGCCCGCGCTTCCCCTTGCCGGAGAAGATGACGGCGATCATGTGGCCGAAGTACGTCACCACGCTGCAGAGCACGGGCGTATGGAGCGCCATCGTGCAACGCATCACCGCATCCGGTCACGAAGACAGCACCCGCCAATGCAACGAGGTGATTAACGAGCTCCTGAAGCTCGAAAAACGAGAGATCCGCAACGCCATCGTCGGCGAAGGCTTCCAGACCGTCTGGCAGCGCACCGCCACCTGATCGCGACTGCATGCCCCGGCCTCGCGCCGTTCTCGTCTATCGCCTGATCGCAGAGGCCCTCGAAGCGTTACCGGAGCAGTACGCCAAAGCCCTGGACAACGTCGTCATCCGCGTCGAGCGCGCCATTCTTCCTCGCGCCCGCCGTCGCCTCCATCTCGGCAACGCCACCCTTTACGGACTCTACGAAGGCGTCCCACTCACCGAGCGCGGATCCGGCTACGACCGCGTCCTCCCCGACCGCATCACGATCTACTGGGGTCCCCTCCTGCGTGACTTCCCGGATGACGATGAGCTGGCAGAGCAGGTCAAGAACACCCTCCACCACGAGATCGCCCACCACTTCGGCATCGATGAAGAAGGCCTTCACGGCACGAAAGTGCAGTAGGCGCCGCTACTTGTTACGAGAGCATCCGCGAACGCGGAGGCGAAGCAACCCCGGCTGCGCTAGCGGCGCTTCGAGGTGCAGCTGCGGCCCGCGCTTCAGAGCCCTTGACCAAGTCGACGGTCCGAACGGCCTAATCTACGCAAATCGACGGTCCTCGACGTGATAAACGCCCCCGCTACCCGTAAGATCGGGCACACATGAGCGCGATCGAAGGCCGCCCGTCGTCCACGCACCTGCGCCGACTTCAGACTCTGCTGGTGCTCATGCTGCTCTGGGATCTGATCACCGTACTCGCCGCCTTCTCCTTCGGCAGCGTCCTCATGAAGATCGATGGCACCGAAATCGGGGGCTTCATGGGGGCCAAAGCCTCATTTAGCGGCGCAGGCCTCATTCCCGTGGCTGTCTACTTCTACGGCCTCGTCCGTAACCCCATACGTCATCCCGGCGTGCTCTGGGTCGGCGTCGTCGAGCAGTCTGCCGCCATCATCGCCAGCCTCTACTACGTCGCCTCGAACGACCTGAAGGTCGAAGGCGCCGTCCTCACGATCGTGGTGTCCGTGTTCTTCCTGGCCCTGCTCATCGTCAACATGCCCCACGGTGGTAGCCGTGCCTGACGAAGTCGAGATCGAGGCCCTCGATACGCAGATCAGCACGCGCATCCTCACCCGGATCATCGTCGGCCTGATCGCGGCGTGGAGCCTCGTCTACGGCATCGTCCTCGCCTTCTTCCACGACGCCTCGACCGGTGCGCTGGGCGCCGGCGTGGAAGACACAGCCGGTCAACGCCTGGTCGGCGCCCACATGCTGCTGCTGGTGCCCATCTACGTGCTCATTGCCTGGCATCCGGAGCGCTACCCCATGCTGCACTGGGTCCCCTTCGGCGGGCAGCTCGCCGTGTTCCTCGCCGTGGGCTACAGCATGCTCTCCAGCACCATCGGCGTCAGCGATGGCATCCTGCCCGTCGCGGTCAGCGCGATCTTCCTGGGGCTACTCGCCTTCATCTGGATTACGGAGCAGCGCGCGGTGGCGAAGGCCAAGCTCGACGCGCAGGAAGCCGACAGGGCCTCAGGCGCCTGGCACGATGAGCAGACCTCGGTCGATGAGGGCCTGGACGCCTCGCACTGACGCAACGCCCACCTGTCGCGCTGCTTCCGCCCGCGTCGGCAGCGGCCCGGTACCATCGCTCAGCGCCTCGACCGCGCCGAACAGCGCCGCGGAGGTCTCGTAGCCCTCGCCCAGCGCTCCGGCGATGCAGAGCACGGGCTTGCCGGCCGATTGCGCCAGCTTTGCCACGTACTGCGGCGTCTTGCCGTACGCCGTCTGGCCGTCCAGCCGCCCCTCACCCGTGATCACGACGTCTGCCTGAGCGATACGCGCCGCTATCCCGGCAGCCTCGCCCACCACCTCGGCGCCGCTCTGCAGTTTCGCCCCAAGAAACGCGATGATCCCTGCGCCCAGGCCGCCGGCCGCACCCGCGCCCGGCATCTCCAACACATCCACGCCCAGATCACGCTTCAGGATGCCGGCGAAATGCGACAGCGCCGCATCCAGCTCCTCGATCGCCGCGGCGTCGGCGCCCTTCTGCGGCCCGTAAACGGCCGATGCGCCCGTCGGCCCGCACAACGGATTCGTCACGTCCGTGGCGCCGAAGCAGCGAAGCCTCTGCAGTCCCTCATGCGCCCCACCGGCATCGATACGGTCGAGGCCAGCCAGCGACGCGCCGCCGGGCTCGATGTCCCGGCCCGCCGCATCCAGCAGCCGAAACCCCAGTGCCTGGGCCATGCCCGCGCCGCCGTCGTTCGTGGCGCTGCCGCCGAGGCCAACGATCAGCTCCTCGATGCCTTCATCCAGCGCCGCGGCGATCAACTCCCCGGTGCCGTAGCTCGTTGCCCGTCGCGGGTCCAGCTCATCGGGACGTAGTCGCAGCAGGCCGGACGCCGCCGCGCACTCGATCACGCCACGGCCCCCCGGCAGCACGCCCCACGGCGCATCGATCACGCGCATCAGCGGGTCGTGTGCCGGCGTCGAACGCCCTTCCCCGCCGAGCGCCGCCAGCAGGGCATCAGTCGTGCCGGGCCCACCGTCCGCCATGGGCAGCAGGTCGAACTGCCAGTCTGGATACGCAGCGCGCAGCCCGGCCTCGACGGCCTGCGCCGCTTCGACGGCCGTCAGCGTCCCCTTCAACTCCTGGGGCGCCACGAGGACCCGTCGACTAGCCGTAGATGTCATTCCAGTTGAACGCGAGCCGGACGATGGCGGAGAGCAGGATGATCAGCGCGTAAAGCATGCCGATCAGCTTGGCCCTGCGCCAGATCGCAACGGCCCAGGGCTTGCGCAGCCACACAAACGGCAAAAGGACCACGAAGCTGGCCAGCATCAGCAGGATCAGACCGCCCATCGTCCGCATCATAAAGGGCATCGCGCAGAATCGGGCATTGAGCCTGGTGCTAAACTGCGCTTATGGCTGAGGTTCTTGTCGCCGTCCTGATCACGTCCGTCCTCTTCATCTCCGACCCGGAGCGCCTGCAGCGCGTGCTCGACCGCATCCGCGACTTCTCCGCCTGGCTCGCCGAATAACCTCTTAGCTATTTTGTTCTAAATTCCTCACCGGATCGCTTGACGAACGCCCGTTCTAATGCAAACATAATCTGACATTAGAACAAACGTCCTTAAGGACGTGGAGGCACTCAGATGACCCGACGACGCATCATTCAGCGACCCAACGGCGCACGCTGCCCCGACTGTGGCGGCCCTGTCGTGCGAGGCGAGAGCTGGTTCCGCTGCGTGATCTGCGGCGGCACCCGCCGGCGCTAGGAGCACGGCGCGCCCGGCGTTATCCTTCGGGAAACATGCAGCACCGCATACCGCCCCCGAAGGAGCCCAACGGCTGTTTGCAGGCTCTCGTAATCTCGCGCATGATCGCGCGCATTCTCCTGGTGCCAATGCTGCTCATTCTCGGCGGCGTCGTCTGCGTAATCGTCGCGCTCTACGCCTTTGCCGCCAGCATGTGGCTGGGGTTCGCCGTCATTCTTGCCACCATCGCCGTCCTCACCCTTCTCTCGAAATGGGAGTACCAGCGCAGCAAGCATGGCCTGCCGCCCCCGGACGACAGCGATCGCATCGATCCGCGGACGCGGTGACCCGTTAGAACACAAACGCTATGCTGGGCACGTCATGAACGCCGTCGCCCAGAACGTCGCCGCCTTACGTAGCCGGATCGAGGCCGCCGCTGGCCGCGCCGGGCGCGATCCGGCATCGATTCGCCTTATCGGCGCCTCCGCGGCCTTCAAGGGCGTCACAGTCGACCAGATCCAGCAGGCCCTCGCAGCCGGTGTGCGCGACTTCGGAGAGAACCGCGTGCAGGAGGCCGAAGCCCACATCGAAGCCCTTGGCCCCGCCGCTCACGACGCGACCTGGCACCTCATCGGCCACCTCCAGACCAACAAGGTCCGGGACGCCCTCGACTGCTTTGATATACTCCAGACCGTCGATTCCGTTCGCCTGGCAGAGCAGATCAGCCGCCGGGCTGCTGCACCGAAACCGATCTTGCTGGAAGTTAATATTGCCGGAGAGACCTCGAAGTCTGGCTTCGCGCCCACCGAGGTCGCGGAAGCGATCGATGCCATCCGTCCCCTGCCCAACCTCGATCTCATCGGCCTCATGACGATCGCGCCGCAGGTGGACGACCCGGAAGCAGTCCGGCCCTATTTCCGTCAGCTATGCGAGCTCGCCCGGCAGCACGAGCTGCCAGAGCTCTCGATGGGGATGACGGAGGACTTCGAGGTCGCGATTGAGGAAGGCGCCACGATGATCCGCGTCGGCCGCGCCATCTTCGGAGGGAGACCCACATGAAGATTGGCTTCCTGGGCGGTGGTGCCATGGGCGAGGCGATCATCGCCGCCATCACCTCCGGCGATTCGCCTGTCGCCAGTTCGACGGACATTCGCCTCTACGACATCGCCGCACCGCGCGTGCAGTCCCTGGTCGACACCTACGGCATCGAAGCCGCGCTGACCACCGAGGACCTCGTCGGCGACACCGATTTCGTCCTGCTATCCGTCAAGCCTCAGGACTTTGAAAAGGCCGTCGCGCCCATCGCCGGCAAGCTCGCCAACACTACGGCGCTCTCGATCATGGCGGGCGTCACGATGCCCCGCCTCAGCCGCGTGCTGCAGTCCGACAACATCGTGCGCGCCATGCCGAACACGCCGGCCCAGATCGGCCAGGGCATGACGGGCTGGACCGCCACGCCCTCTGTCACCGACGCTGCCCGCGAAGGCGCCCGCAAAATCTTCGGCGCCATGGGCAAAGAAGCCTACGTGCCGGACGAGAAATACATCGACATGGTCACGGGCCTCTCCGGCTCCGGCCCCGCCTACGTCTTCCTCTTCATCGAAGCCCTGACGGACGCCGGCGTACACGTCGGGCTTCCGCGCGACATTGCCGCCACGATGGCGCTGCAGACGGTTATCGGCTCCGCTCTTTACGCCGAAAAAACAGGTAAGCACCCGGCCGAACTACGCAACCAGGTCACCTCGCCGGGTGGCACAACGGCAGAAGGGCTCAAGGCGCTGGAGCACGGCAATCTGCGCGCCGACGTCCTGGAAGCAGTCATTGCGGCCTACGAGAAGTCGAGGGCGCTGGGAGAACAAAGCAAGTAATGATCGCCGAGATCGCCTCGACTACCCTCACCGTCCTCTCCATCCTCATCTTCATCCGGGCGATCATCTCCTGGGTCCCCGGCATCATCGATCCGCGAGGGCCGATCGCCGAGTTCCTCATCACGGTCACGGAGCCCATCCTCGCCCCCATCCGCAGCCTCATGCCGCGCATGATGTTCGACTTTTCGCCCATGCTCGCCATCCTGCTGCTTAACGTCCTCGCCCGCATCATCGCCGCCAACGCCTGACCAGCTCTACCACGGGCGCCAGGACACCGCGGGTTCCAACCTGCAGCTACGGCTGTTGAACCAAGGGCTACCCACCGGGGTTTCGGCGCCCTGATCTCATCAGAGCCGGCGAAGCGCTTACCCCAGTCTCGACCGCACCTCAGCCTCACTTATCCCCGAGACCCGCAGCGTCTTCACGCGAGCTGTCCCGCCGCTGACGACCTCGACGGCTGAATATGGCACGCCGGCCTGCTTCGCGATCAGGCGGCACAGCGCTTCGTTGGCTTGCCCCTCCACCGGCGCCGCACGCACGCGCACCCGCAGCTCGCCGTCCTGCCAGCCGATCACTTCGTCGCGACCGGAGCGCGGCGTCACCCGTACGCGGATCAGGCAGGAATCCATCGCGCAAACCAGGGACTTGACAGATCGTACATGCGTTCTAAACTGCGACTGTGCTCAACAACGAGTTCGCCTCGAACAATTGCTGAGCCTGGCTAACACTATACGGCTGATGGCGAGGGCAGCTCCCAGCATCCGGCCCACTCGACGGGCTCATACGGAACGGAGATACTGATGACCACAATGACTGAAGACCGCACTCGCGCAGTCGACCTCGCCATCGGGCAAATCGAAAAGCAGTTTGGCCGCGGCGCCATCATGCGCATGGGCGACCAGAAGAACCTCGAAATCGAGGCCATCCCTACCGGCTCGCTCTCCCTGGACCTCGCTCTCGGTATCGGCGGCGTGCCACGCGGCCGCATCACCGAGCTCTTCGGCCCCGAGTCCTCCGGCAAGTCGACCCTCTGTCAGCACATCATCGCCGAAGCTCAGAAGCTCGGCGGGCTCGCCGCTTACATCGACGTCGAGCACGCCCTGGACCCGGCATTCGCGCGCGCGATCGGCGTCAACGTTGACGACATGCTGGTCTCTCAGCCCGACACGGGCGAGCAGGCCCTCGAGATCGCCGAAGCCCTCGTGCGCTCCAACGCCGTGGACGTCGTCGTGGTCGACAGCGTCGCCGCCCTGGTGCCGCGCGCTGAAATCGAAGGCGACATGGGCGACTCACTGCCCGGCCTGCAGGCGCGCCTGATGTCGCAGGCCCTGCGCAAGCTCACCGGCTCCATCTCCAAGTCGCGCACGGCCGTGATCTTCGTCAACCAGCTACGCGAGAAGATCGGCGTCGTCTTCGGCAACCCTGAGACCACCCCCGGCGGCCGCGCGCTCAAGTTCTACAGCTCCGTACGCATCGACATCCGCCGCATTGAATCCCTCAAGCAGGGCCAGCAGGTGGTCGGCAACCGCGTACGCACCCGCGTCGTCAAGAACAAGGTCGCCGCGCCCTTCCGCCAGGCCGAGTTCGACCTCCTCTTCACCGGCAAGACCACCGGCATCAGCCGCGAAGGCGACATCCTCGACCTCGGTGTCGAGTACGAAATCCTCAAGAAGCTGGGCGCCTTCTACAGCTACGGCGATCAGCGCCTGGGCCAGGGCCGCGAAAAGGCTCGCGACTTCCTCATCGAGAACCCGGAGCTGGCCACCCAGATCGAGCTGGAGATTCGTGCCGCCGCCAAGGCCGCCGCCATCACCCCCGGCTCAAAGCCCAAGGTCAAGGTGGTCGAAGAAGAGGACGACGAAGAGCCGGAAGACGAGTAAAGGACCCCGATCTCTCGCATGACGTCTGGTCGAGTCACTCCAGAGCAAGGTCGAGCCTCGTCCTTCGAGAGCCTCAGGACGAGCGGTGGTTAAGGGCGCGTTCGACTCGTTTGCAACGGAGCCAGCCTCCTGATGCCCACGATCACCGCCCTCGAGAAGCAACCGAGGCGCCCTCGCGCCAACGTCTTCCTGGACGGTGAGTACGCCTTCAGCCTGCGCCTCGATGTCATCACTCTCGCCCGCCTCGAGGTTGGGCTTGAGGTGGAGCCGAAACGCAGGAGGGAACTGGAGGCGGAGGACCAGCGACTCGGTGCGGTCGAGGCGGCGCTCAAGCTGCTGGCCATGGGGCCCCGCAGCGAACACGACCTGCGCGACCGCCTCAAGGGGCGCCGCGGCTTCACATCCGAGGCCACCGAGCACGCTGTTCGGCGCATGAAGGAGCTCGGCTACCTGAACGATGCCAGCTTCGCGCGCTACTACGTGGAAGCCCGTCAGGCATCGCCCCGCTCGAAGCGCGCCCTGGCCTTCGAGCTTTCCCGCAAGGGCATCGACAAGCAGCACGTCGAAACGGCCCTGGAAGAGCACTCGGACGCCGAGTCCGCCTACGAGGCCGCCCAGCGCCGTCTCCGAGCCCTGCGAGACGCCGACAAGCAGACCTTCGAGCGCCGGCTCGGCAGCTTTCTGGCCAGCCGCGGCTTCGGCTACGGCATCGCCCGCAGCACCATCACCCGCTGCTGGCAGGAGCTGCACGACGGCGATGGCCTAGACTGGGCAACCTGAGCTACAGATTCACATCGGAGGAGCATCGATGGAGATTCCCGAGTCCGCCCGCAAAGTCATCGAGTCACCCCGGCTCGTGCACCTCGTCACCCTCAATCGGGACGGCACGCCGCAGGTCAGCCTGGTCTGGGGCGGCCTCGATGGTGACGAGATCGTCGTCGCCAGCTTCGGCGAGTACCAGAAGATCAAGAACATCCGCCGCAACCCGAACGTCAGCCTCTCGATCGAGACCGAGAACGTGAACGCCGCCGGCCTGCAGGAGTACCTCGTCGTGCACGGCACCGCGCGCATCACGGAAGGCGGCGCGGCCGAGCTCCTGCAGCAGCTTGCCTACCTCTACCTCGGCCCGGACGTGGGCAAGTTCCCGCCCGGCGACAACCCGATGCCCCCCGGTTTTATCACTCACATCACGCCGACCCGCTTCGGCGGCGTCGGTCCCTGGGCGAGCTGACACAACCGAAGAAGCGCAACGTGACCACCGATTACGCCCTCTATCTCGAGTCGGGCCCGAAGCGTCGCAAGACGATGGTGCACGCCCTCGACCTGCTGGGCTGCGTCGCGGTCGGCCCCACTACGGAAGAGGCGATCGAGAACGCGCCCGAGGCCATCGCGGCGTACCTGCGGTTCCTCCGGCGCTGCGGCGAAGGCGTCGATCCTGACGCGCCTTTCACGACGCATGTCGAGGAGCACATCACACAGGGCGACTGGCTGGGCAACGGCTCCCCGTACCTCATATTCACGCCGGACTACGAGCCCGTCTCGGAGGCTGAGCTGGGCGTGCTTACGAGTCGCATGACCTGCCTGCGCGAGGAGATCGCTGTCTGGGCCGAAGCCGCCGATGCCGCCATTCTCGATGCGATGGTGCCGGGCAGCAGTCGCAGTGCAACGACCATCCTGCTGCACGTCCTCGGGCCAACAGGCGGTTTCCTCTCGCCCGTGCTCGGCACCATCTCCGGCATTTCCAGCCTTCACACGCAGGCAGAGCGCGGTCAGCTCCCCATCGCGGAGGCTCTCCGGCGATCGACCGCCATCGTGGCCGAACGGCTGCACGCAGCCACCGCAGAGCAACGAAGCGTTGTCGTCCAACGCCCCAACGACCTGCGCACGCTACGCAAGGGCCTCCGCCGCATCCTGGAGCACGACTGGGAGCACCTCGCGGAGCTGTCACGAAGGCCTGGCGGTCCGAAGCTCTAAGGGCGCTCTGGTTCTTAGCCCGATCTTTGTTTGCTCGTGGGCTGGGTTGCTAGAACCTCAGTACGTCACAGGCAGCGACTTCAGCCCCCGCAGCACGAACGACTGACCCCATGCCGGCGCCTCGAAGGCGGCTTCCGGCTCCGGCATGCGGCGCAGCAGCGATTCGAAGCCGATGCGTGCCTCGACCACGGCCAGCGGCGCACCGAGGCAGTAGTGGATACCGTGCCCGAACGCCAGGTGCCGGTTCGGCTGGCGCGTGATGTCGAAGCGGTCCGGGTCCGGGAAGACCTCCGGGTCGCGGTTCGCCGCCGCCAGCGCCGTCAACACCACCTGCCCCGGCTCGAAGTGACTGCCGCGCAGCTCGATCTCCTCGACGGCGATGCGCGAGGTCATCTGGGCGGGCGGCTCGTAGCGCAGCATCTCCTCGATGGCGCTCGGCATCAGCGAGAGGTCGGCCTGCAGCCTGCGACGCTCGTCCGGGTTCTTCAGCAGCGTCAGCATGCCGGAGCCGATCAGGTTCGTCGTCGTCTCGTTGCCCGCCACCAGCAGCAGAATGCAGGTGGCGATTAGCTCGTCCTCACTCAGCAGGTCGCCCTGCTCCTCGACGGCGCAGAGGGCGCTGAGCAGGTCGTCGCGCGGCTCGGCTCGCCGCTGGGCGATCTGACCCCGGAAGTAATCCGCCAGCTCGTTCGAAGCCCGCACGGAGCGTTCGAGCACCTCCTGCGGCTGGAACGGACCGCCCAGCGTCGCCGCAATGTCGGTCGACCATGCCTTGAACTGCGCTCGGTCTCCCGCCGGCACGCCCAGCATCTCGGCGATGACGATGATCGGGAAAGGCACCGCGAAGTCTGCCATGACGTCCATGCGACCCGGCTCCGGCAGCGCGTCCAGCAGCTCCTCGGCGATCTCCTGCATGTGCGGCCGCACGCGCTCGACCTGTCGCGGCGTGAACGCCTTGCTCACCAGGCTGCGCATGCGGGTGTGGTCGGGCGGGTCGATGCTCAGCATCGTCGGCGTCGTGCCCAGCGGCCCCGAGCTCATGCGGTAGTTCTCCAGCTGCTGCACCAGCGGGTTCGTCGACCGCGTTCGCTCGGAGGAGTAGCGCCTGTGGTCCTTCAGCGCCTCGAAGATGTCGTCGTAGCGGGTCAGTACCCACACGTGCATCATCTGGCTCCAGAACACCGGCGCCTCCTCGCGCAGCTCGCGATAGACCTCGTACGGGTCGGTGCGCAGACGTGGGTCGAAGGGGTTGAAGTCAGCCATGTCTCTTACAGAGTACAGAGTGCACGGTGCGGACTGCACGAACCGTTCGACCTGACCCAAAAGACTCATTGCCCGCCGAAACCCTGAGCTGTTTACGACACTGCGGGTTGAAACCCGCAGCTACGACCGACTGGACACTAAACGCAAGCTGCAGGATTCATCCAGCAGTGTTTGCCCGCCTCGGTCGCCTCGAACCGCCTGCTGTTGTCTGCCCCTGTTATCTGCGCGAAGCCCCCCGACCCACTACAATCAGACCGATGCTCGAAACCGAAGACGCCGGCCTCGTCGACTCCGACGCGCTGTACGCCTCGCTCGGCGCCCGGCCTGTGATCAACGCGGCAGGCGCCCTGACCATCCTCGGCGGCTCGCGCCTCTCCCCCGGCGTACGCGAGGCCATGGAGCTGGCCAACCACTCCTACGCGGACATGAAGAGCCTGCTCGAAAGCAGCGGCCGCCTCATCGCCGAGATGCTCGACGCCGAAGCCGCCTACATCACGGCCGGCGCTGCTTCCGCCCTCTCGCTCTCGATGGCCGCCTGCCTTACCCACGACCACCGCGATTACCTGGAACGCCTGCCCGACACCGAGGGCATCCCGAACCGGGTGCTGGTGCAGCAGAACAGCCGCCAGAAGTACGACCAGTGCCTGCGCTTCCCCGGCGCTCGCATCGTGGAGGTCGGTGACGCCAACGGCCTGACCACACAGCAGCTCGCCGCGGCCATCAGCCCCGAAACGGCGGCCGTGCACTACTTCGCCCAGAGCGTCTCGCCCGGCACGCCGAGCATCGAAGCCGTGGTCGAAACGGCGCACGCAGCCGGCAAGCCCGTCATCGTCGACGCCGCCGGCCTCACCTACCCCATCGACAACCTGCGCCGATTCGCCCGCGCCGGCGCCGACCTCGTCTGCTACGCCGCCAAGTACTTCGACGGCCCCCATTCCACAGGACTGATCGTCGGGCGCAAGGACCTCGTCGAGGTCGCAGCGATCAACGGCTTCGTCGGCTTCGAGACCAGCGGCACCTACACCATCGGCCGCGCCATGAAAGTCGACCGCCAGGAGATCTTCGCCTGCGTGGTCGCTCTGCGCGAATGGCTCGCCATGGACCACGAAGGCCGGCTCTCTCGCTACGCCGCCGACAGCGAGACTATCCTGGGCGCCCTCCGCGGCATCGAAGGCATCAAGGCGTTCCGCATCTCCGACGTCGAAACGCCGTCTGCCACCACACGCGATGGTGTGCGCATCCTTCTCAGCGGGTCGAAGTCGCCCGATGCCGTGTTCGAAGCGCTGCGTGACGGCGATCCCAGCGTCTGGGTACGCATCGAAGCCGACCGCGTCAACGTCTCCGTCGGCTTCCTGCAGGACGGCGAGGCCGAGATCGTCGCCCGGCGCCTGCGCGAGGTGCTAACCGCGTGACCTCAGACCAGGAAGGAGCGCCGGCTAAGGCTTCGATGCAGGGCATTTCAACACGCGGTGGCGCGCAGCCCCGCATCCTCGTCTTCGATTCCGGCCTCGGCGGTCTCACGGTCTTCCGGGAGATCCGGCGCGCCCGCCCCGATGCCGACTACGTCTACGCCGCCGACGACGTCTTCTTCCCCTACTCAGACCACGACGAAGACACGCTGACGGCTCGCATCCTCGACGTCGTAGGCCAGCTCATCGAAACGCACGGACCCGACCTCGTGGTCATCGCCTGCAACACGGCCTCGACCATCGTGCTGCCCGCCCTGCGCGCCCGATTTCAGGTACCGTTCGTGGGCACAGTCCCCGCGATCAAGCCCGCCTGCGCCCTGTCGCAGAGCCGCCTCGTCAGCGTGCTCGGCACCGACGCCACCGTTACCCGCGAGTACACCCAGGGCCTGATCCGCGACTTCGCTCAGGACTGCAGCCTCACGCTCGTCGGCTCAGACCGCCTGGCATCTATGGCCGAAGCTTCCCTTAACGGCGAGGCCATCGACGAAGCGCTGCTCGCCAGCGAAGTCGCCGAGTGCTTCCAGGAGCAGAACGGCCGGCGCACGGACGTGGTCGTGCTCGCCTGCACCCACTACCCGCTGCTGCTGGAGCAGCTCCAGCGCATCGCTCCCTGGTCCGTGCAGTGGGTCGACCCGGCAGAAGCGATAGCCCGGCGCGTCGTCGATCTGCTCGGGGCGCCTCAGAGCACGGACCGTGGCTCCACGCGCTTCGTCTACACCTCGGGCCGCTCGCCGTCACCGGAGCTGGCGAGCGCCCTGTCCCGCTTCGAGATGGACGTGGCTGCCGCGTAGAGGATGCCTGAGAGATCTCGAGACCTGGACAGCCCGGCTATAGTGGGGCCAGCGTCTCTGATCCCACCGGAAGCGCGCTGCAATGGATACTCCACCTGTTCGATACCTCAGAACGCCTGATGGCTTCGACATCGCGTATGCGGTGTCGGGTGAAGGACGTCCCCTGGTATTGATGCCTCAGCCCGTCAACCACATCGGCATCGAATGGGGCTCCGCGACGTACGGCCCCTTGCTCGAGGCGATGTCGCGTAACTACCGGCTGGTTCGGTTCGACAACCGCGGCTCTGGCATGTCCTCACGTGGGCTGCCGGAAGACTTCTCGATACTGGATTACGCCATCGACCTGGATTGCGTTCTGGACACGCTGGGCCTCCATCGCGCCGTTCTGGTCGGCCGAATTACGAGCGCTTCCATCGCTGTGAAGTACGCCCTCGCTCACCCGGAGCGCGTCGAGGCACTCGTCCTCTGGAACCCACAGCTCGACTACCGCGACTCCTTCGCCCACGCCCACCTGGAGCTGTCACGTACCCATTGGGAGTACTTCCTGGCAACCACCGGACGCGCCTACTTCCCGCTGGACGACGCCTCCATCGCCACGGAGATGGCGCGTCTCTCGGTGGAACGCCCCGACTTCGCGATGCGAGTCCAGGCAGCCACCCGGCTCTCGATCGCGGCAGACGCGGAGAAGCTGCAATTGCCCGCTCTCATCCTGGCCGAACGCATCCCCAACTTTCCCATGGTCGCCGAAGCACAGAAGCTGGCCGCCTCGATTCCGGGTGCACGGCTACGCATTCTCGACCCCTTTGCCGCAACAAGCTCTCAGGACCACGACATACCGCCAGCCTTCACGGCGATCTCGGAGTTTCTGACGGGCCTGGCAGGGGACGATGCAGACAGGCCCCATCCGTTGCCGAGGCTTTCGAGGCGAGAGCTGGAAGTCCTGCGGCTCGTGGCTTCGGGACGCAGCAACCAGGAAATCGCAGATAAGCTAGTCATCAGCAGCAACACAGTGGCGCGCCACCTCAGCAACGTCTACGACAAGACCGGCGCCGCCAATCGCGCCGAGGCAACAGCCTTCGCCTCCCGCAACCGCCTCATCTAGGCCCTTTCTACAGAGACCTTGCTATACGGCTGAGCCGCGCCCGGCGACTGAGCCGTCCAGAACTACCAGACGTTGTGATGGCACGCGATCCTCCCGGACCGAAATTACTCGCAGAAGGAGGACGAAATGTCAGATCAGAACAAAGCAATCGCACGTCGTTGGTTCGATGAGGTGATCAATGGTCGCAAACCCGAAGTCGTGGACGAGATCTTTTCACCCGATTACGTGCACCACGCCAACTTCACCGGGGACCTGCGGCGCAACGAGGTGAAGCAAGCCGCGGCAGCCATCCTCGCCGCGTACCCGGACCGCAAGGCAACCGTCTACGACGTGATAGCCGAGGGTGATAGGGTCGCTGTGCGCTGGAGTAGCACGGGTACGCTCCGGGCCGCCTTCCTGGGCCGCCAACCGACCGGAAAGCAGGAGACTGCAACCGGCTTCTGGCTCGCCCGCTTCCAGGACGGACGTGCCGTGGAGGGCTGGGAGGTCATCGACTTCGGCGCCACGGAGGCGTAGCAGACCCGCGGGCAGTTCGTCGCACTCCGGGGCACCAGTCACGAGGGCTTCGCCTTCACTGGTGTCCCGGAACATATTGACAGAATGTGGTA
The DNA here is from genome assembly GCA_963731765.1 of uncultured Chloroflexia bacterium. Taxonomy (GTDB): domain Bacteria; phylum Chloroflexota; class Dehalococcoidia; order DSTF01; family WHTK01; genus WHTK01. The sequence goes on along the minus strand of CAVSWS010000004.1, from coordinate 66,621 downwards.
TCGTTCTCATTTGCTCCGTTGACAGCTTCCGGGGCTGATTGTATACTCATTTCATCCTGTCCAGAATCTACCCCCACCACCAACATCCCCCTAAGGGCCCGACCCTTAAACCAGTCTGTCTGTATTTCTAGAGCCTGCTGAGGAGCGACAAACAATGACGCTTGCGCGAGACGTTGTGCGGTTCGGCGATTACATTCCCGCCTCCGAGAAATGGTATTCGAAGATCCCGCAAATCATGGAGATGCCGAACCTGATCAAGGTCCAGCTGGACTCCTACGATTGGTTCCTGCGCGAAGGCCTGCGAGAGCTACTGGACGAGATTTCGCCCATCCAGGACTTCACCGGTTCCAAGATGGAGCTTCGCTTCGGCGATTACTCCTTCGGAGAGCCCAAGTACGGCGAACGAGAGTGCCGCGAACGTGACGCCACGTACGCCGCGCCGCTGCGTGTCAAGGTGGAGCTCATCGTCAAGGAGACCGGCGAGGTCAAGGAGCAGGAGCTGTTCATGGGCGACTTCCCGCTCATGACCCCCACCGGCACCTTCATCATCAACGGCGCCGAGCGCGTGGTTGTGTCCCAGCTCGTGCGCTCCCCCGGCGTCTACTTCACGCTGGAGAAGGACCCGACCACCGGTCGTGGCCTCGCCTTCGCGAAGGTGATCCCGAACCGCGGCGCCTGGCTGGAGTTCGAGACTTCCAACCGTGACGTGATCTCGGTCAAGGTCGACCGCAAGCGCAAGATCCCGGTGACCACCCTGCTCCGCGCCATCGACACCGTCGAAGGCGTCAAGGACCAGGAGCTGGGCACCGCCGAGCGCATGCTCGAGTGGTACCAGGACGTCGACGTCAACCCGGACCACCACTACATCGCCACGACCCTCGACAAGGAGACGCCGGAGGTCAAGACCGGCAACAAGCTCCGCGCTCTGGAAGACTTCTACAAGCGCATGCGCCCGGGCGACCCGCCAACGCTGGAGAACGCCCGCACGCTGGTCAACTCGCTGTTCTTCAACCCGCGCCGCTACGACCTCCTGAAGGTCGGCCGCTACAAGATCAACCGCCGCCTCAAGCAGGACACGGACCTGAGCGACCGCACCCTCACGATCGCCGACATCAAGGCAATCGTGGAGGAGCTCGTACGCCTCAACAACGGCATCGGTGAGACGGACGAGATCGACCACCTCGGCAACCGCCGCGTGCGTGCCGTCGGCGAGCTGATCCAGAACCAGTTCCGCATCGGCCTCCTGCGCATGGAGCGCGTGGTACGCGAGCGCATGACGATTACGGACCCGGACCAGGCAACGCCGAGCGCCCTGATCAACATCCGGCCCGTCGTCGCCGCCATGAAGGAGTTCTTCGGCGGTTCGCAGCTCTCGCAGTTCATGGACCAGACCAACCCGCTGGCGGAGCTCACGCACAAGCGCAAGCTCTCAGCCCTGGGCCCGGGCGGTCTTTCCCGCGACCACGCAGGCTTCGACGTGCGAGACGTTCACCACAGCCACTACGGCCGTATCTGCCCCATCGAGACGCCTGAAGGCCCGAACATCGGCCTGATCGTCTCGCTGGCGTCCTTCGCCGTGATTAACGAGTACGGCTTCATCGAGACGCCCTACCGCCGCGTAATCAAGGAGCTGACGGCAGACTCAGAGGACCTCGTGGGCCGCATCGTGCGGGACGACTTCGAGGTCGATGGCAAGGTCATCGTCAAGGCCGGTGAGGAAATCACGCCGGAGCTGGCGAAGACCCTGCAGCCTTACGGCGCCCGCCATGTTCAGGTGGTGCCGTGGGCTTCGTTTGACATCATCTACCTCTCCGCTGACGAAGAGGACAACTACATCGTTGCCCAGGCCAACGCCGTCGTTGACGAGCGCGGTCACTTCGTCGGCGACGAGATCGAGGTCCGGGACGGCGACAAGTTCGAGTTCACGGAGCCCGAGAACATCGACTTCATGGACGTCTCGCCGAAGCAGATCCTCAGCACCGCGACGTCGCTCATCCCGTTCCTGGAGCACGACGACGCGCCTCGCGCCCTCATGGGCTCCAACATGCAGCGCCAGGCAGTGCCTCTGCTGCGCCCGGAGCGCCCGCTGGTCGGCACCGGTACGGAGCGCCAGGTCGCTGTCGACTCCGGTCAGGTGATCATCGCGGACGGCCCCGGTGAAGTGATCAGCTCTACCGCCCGCTCCGTCGACGTGCGCTACGACGACGGACGCGTGGAGTCCTACCCGGTGATGAAGTTCCTGCGTTCCAACGCGGCAACCTGCCTCAACCAGCGACCGCTGGTGACCAAGGGCGACCGCGTCAGCGCCGGCAGCACCCTCATCGACAGCTCTTCGACGGAGCACGGCGAGCTGGCCCTTGGCCAGAGCGTGGTGTGTGCCTTCATGAGCTGGGAGGGCTACAACTTCGAGGACGCCATCATCCTGTCTGAGGAGCTCGTCCGTCAGGACAAGTTCTCTTCGATTCACATCGAGAAGCACGAGATCGAAGCCCGCGACACCAAGCTGGGTCCGGAGGAGATCACGCGCGACATCCCGAACGTCGGCGACGAGTCGCTGAAGGACCTCGACGAAGAGGGCATCATCCGCATCGGCGCCGAGGTCCAGGCCGGCGACATCCTCGTCGGCAAGATCACCCCGAAGGGTGAAACGGAGCTCACGGCAGAGGAGAAGCTGCTTCGCGCAATCTTCGGTGAGAAGGCCCGCGAAGTGAAGGACACCTCGCTGCGAGTGCCGCACGGCCAGCACGGCAAGGTAATCGACGTGCGTGTCTTCCGCCGCGAAGACCACGACGAGTTGCCCGCCGGCGTCAACGAGCTGGTGCGAGTCTCCATCGCCCAGAAGCGCAAGCTGGCGGAAGGCGACAAGATGGCGGGCCGTCACGGCAACAAGGGCGTCATCGCCCGCATCCTGCCCATCGAAGACATGCCGTACCTCTCGGACGGCACGCCGGTCGACATCATCCTCAACCCCATCGGCGTTCCTAGCCGTATGAACGTTGGTCAGGTGCTGGAGACCCACCTCGGTTGGGCCGCCGGTGTACTCGGCTTCCGAGCCGTCACACCAGTGTTCGACGGCGCCGACGACATCAGCATCGAAGGCGCTCTCGGCCGGGCCTGGATGGCGCAGGAGGCCGACGCGATTCACGCCGGCATCAGCGTCAACGCACCGAACTGGGGCGAAAACCTGGACGTACCGGTCATGGAGGACTGGCTCAAGGAACGCGGCTACGACTTCAACAAGGTGTTCGATGAGTCCCACCCCGAGGAAGGCAAGCGTGTCTGCCTCGCCATCTGGCTCGAGAGCATCGGCGAGAAGGTCAAGGACGCCAAGAACCTTGGCGAGCTGGAGAAGCTGGCCGACGAAGTGTCGATGAAGCGACGCCTCGCCGCCCCCGTCTACGGCCGCCAGATCATCTTCGATGGCCGCACCGGTGAGCCGTTCGACCAGGCCGTGACCATCGGTCAGATTTACATGCTGAAGCTCGTCCACCTGGTGGAAGAGAAGATTCACGCCCGCAGCACGGGCCCGTACTCCCTCATCACGCAGCAGCCGCTGGGTGGTAAGGCACAGATGGGTGGCCAGCGCTTCGGTGAGATGGAGGTCTGGGCTCTGGAAGCCTACGGCGCCGCTCACACGCTGCAAGAGCTGCTCACGGTCAAGAGCGACGACGTTGTCGGTCGCGTCAAGACCTACGAAGCCATCGTCAAGGGCGACGACGTACTCGAACCCGGCATTCCGGAATCGTTCAAGGTACTCGTGAAGGAGCTGCAGAGCCTCGGCCTCTCGGTCGAAGTGCTCAACGAGGACGAAGAGGAGGTCCTGTTTGCGGACGAAGGTCTCGACGACGACACGCCTCGCCTCGGCATCAACCTCAGCGGGTTCGAGAACGAGGACGTCATGAGCGAACGAGGCGTTCTCTAACAACAACTACTACCGACTGCCCCGGACGATCGGTTCCGGGGCAGCATGGGGCTTATCGGGTTTACAAGGGAGGATCCAGTGGCACTGCTCGAAGTCAATGACTTCAACGCCGTACGAATTTCCCTGGCTTCACCGGAGCAGGTGAGGTCATGGTCGTACGGGGAAGTAACAAAACCCGAAACCATCAACTACCGCACACTCAAGCCGGAAAAGGACGGACTCTTCTGCGAGAAGATCTTCGGCCCTCAGAAGGACTTTGAGTGCTACTGCGGCAAGTACAAGCGTGTCCGTTACAAGGGCATCGTTTGTGACAAATGTGGTGTCGAGGTTGCGCGCAGTAAGGTGCGCCGCGAGCGCATGGGTCACATTGAGCTGGCCTCACCCGTCGCGCACATCTGGTTCGTAAAGGGCACGCCCAGCCGTCTGGGCCTGCTGCTGGACATCTCGCCCCGCAACCTGGAGCGCGTGCTCTACTTCGCCCAGTACATCATCACTGAAGTGGACGAGGCGGCGAAGAAGCGCGCCCTGGACCACCTGCAGATCGAACAGGACAAGGAGATCGAGGCCCGCGTCAAGGAGTGGGCCGACACCCTGACCTCCGTCGAATCCAAGCGCGACGAAGAAATCGCCACGCTGAAGAGCCGGCTGGAGTCGGAGCTTTCTGCCCTCCTCCAGGAGCGCGAGCAGGCTGTTGACGCGCTGGTGATGGGCGCTCAGGAGCTGACTCAGACTCTGAGCGGTCAGGTCGGCACCTTGCAGCGCAAGGCTGTCGAGTTCCAGGGCGTCACCGTGGTTCCCGCCGGTGAGGTCGTCACCGAGGCTCACGCCGAGTCGATGACCCGCATCACGCAGGACCTCATGGACGCGCTGGAGCAGGACTTCTCCCACCGCCAGGAGAACATGGAGCTCGTCTCCAAGAACAACATCGAAGAAGCCGCGTCGCGCGCCGCCAGCGATGTTGACCCGCTGCGCAAGAAGGTCGAAGAGACCCGCAAGGCCGTCGAGACTCAGTTCGCCGACGACTTCAAGGAGCTCAACGACCTCCACGACCCGGCGGAGCTGATCAACGCCATGAACCCGGCAGGCAAGATCCGCCTCCTCACGGACGCGGACTACAAGCGCCTGACGGAGAAGTTCGGCAACGTCTTCAGCGCTGCCATGGGTGCGGACGCCCTCCTGAACATCCTCAACCGGGTGGACATGGAGAAGATGCGCACCAAGCTCCAGATGGAAATGCAGTCCACTTCGGGCCAGAAGCGCAAGCAGGCCACGAAGCGACTGCGCGTCATCGAAGCGCTGCGCAAGTCCGGCAACAAGCCGGAGTGGATGATCCTCACCTCGCTGCCGGTGCTGCCGCCGGACCTGCGCCCCATGGTGCAGCTCGATGGCGGCCGCTTCGCCACCAGCGACCTGAACGACCTCTACCGGCGCGTAATCAACCGCAACAACCGCCTCAAGCGGCTGCTGGAGCTCGGTGCGCCTGAGATCATCATTCGCAACGAGAAGCGCATGCTGCAGGAGGCAGTCGACTCCCTGATCGACAACGGCCGTCGCGGTCGTGCCGTCTCCGGTACCGGTAACCACAAGCTCAAGAGCCTGTCAGACATGCTCAAGGGCAAGCAGGGCCGATTCCGCCAGAACCTGCTCGGCAAGCGCGTCGACTACTCCGGCCGCTCCGTCATCGTTGTTGGTCCGGAGCTGAACCTGCACCAGTGCGGCCTGCCGAAGCGCATGGCGCTTGAGCTGTTCAAGCCCTTCGTCATGCACGCCCTGGTTGACCGTGGCCTGGCGCATAACATCAAGAGCGCCAAGCGCATCGTCGAGCGTGCGAGGCCGGAGGTCTGGGACGTCCTGGACGAGGTCATCAAGACCCGCCCGGTGCTTCTCAACCGAGCCCCCACGCTGCACCGCCTCGGCATCCAGGCGTTCGAGCCCGTGCTGGTCGAAGGCAGCGCGATCCAGCTTCACCCGCTGGTCTGTCTCGCCTTCAACGCAGACTTCGACGGCGACCAGATGGCCGTGCACGTCCCCCTGTCTCGCGAGGCAGTGGCGGAAGCACGTCAGATCATGCTCGCCACGAAGAACCTGCTCAGCCCGTCCTCCGGTGAGCCAATGGTGGCGCCCCGCCTGGACATCGTCCTGGGTTGCTACTACATGACGTCCCTGCGAGAGGGTGCCAAGGGTCAGTTCGACCCCAAGGTGTCCAACCAGGGGACTTACGGCAGCTTCCAGGAGGCCATCCTGGCGCACAACCTTGGTCTGCTGGAGCTGCAGGCGCTGGTCCGCGTACGTGACCGCCGCACCAACAACCAGCTGATCGAGACCACCGTCGGCCGCATCCTCTTCAACGAGACGCTGCCGGAGGAGATGCCGTTCGTCAACGACACCCTGGACAGCAAGGCCCTCAAGATTGTCGTCCAGGAGTGCTACAAGACCCTCGGCATGGACCGCACGTCTCAGGTCGTGGACAAGATCAAGAACATCGGCTTCCGGTACGCAACCCAGTCCGGTGTGACGATGTCCACGAGCGAGATCAAGGTCCCGCCGGAGAAGACGGCCATCCTCGAAGGCGCCGAGCAGGAAGTGCTGGCGATCAACGAGCAGTACCAGATGGGTCTCATCACGGAGCAGGAGCGCTACGAGTCCACCGTTGCGGTCTGGGCCAACGCGACCGATGCCGTGACCAACGTGATCCAGCAGCGACTGCCGGAGTACGGCTCTGTGTTCCTCATGGCGACCTCTGGCGCCAAGGGTAACCTGAACCAGATCCGCCAGATGGCTGGTATGCGAGGCCTGATGTCCGACCCCTCCGGTCGCATCATCGACCTGCCGATTCGGTCGAACTTCCGTGAAGGTCTTTCCGTGCTCGAGTACTTCATCTCGACACACGGCGCCCGCAAGGGTCTGGCCGACACGGCGCTTCGTACCGCCGACTCCGGTTACCTGACGCGCCGTCTCATCGACGTCGCCCAGGACGTGATCACCCTCGAAGAGGACTGTGGCACGCTCTCCGGCGTGTGGCTCACCGAGCCGCACGACAAGGCCGTGCTGGAGTCGCTGCGAGAGCGCATCATCGGCCGTTACGCCGCGTCGGCAATGGCGAACCCGGAAACGGGCGAAGTCATCGTCGACCGCAACGAAGTCATAACCAACGAGATCGCGGACGCCCTCCTCGCTGCGGGCCACGAGCGCATCCACGTGCGTTCGACCCTCACCTGTGGCGCTCGCCGCGGTATCTGCGCCCTGTGCTACGGCATCAGCCCTGCACACGGTGAGCTCGTGGGTCAGCGAGAGGCGGTCGGCATCGTCGCCGCCCAGTCCATCGGTGAGCCCGGTACGCAGCTAACGATGCGTACCTTCCACACCGGTGGTGTCTACGTCGCCGGTGGTGAGATCACAACCGGTCTGCCCCGTGTCACGGAGCTGTTCGAAGCCCGTTCTCCCAAGAACAAGGCGATCATCTCCGAGATCGACGGCGTGGTGGAGGTCTCGCGCGACAGCGACGTTCGCCGCATCCGCGTCCTCTCCAGCGAGGTCTATTCCGACCGCTACGACCTGCCGCAGAACGTCGAGGTCGTGGTCAAGGAAGGCCAGCAGGTCGACTCCGGCGCCGTGCTTGCCCGCTCTGTGGAAGCAGACAAGAAGGACGTTCCGGTCATTCAGGTGCTCGCGCGCCTGCCCGGTCGCGTCACGCTTGATGGCAAGAAGCGCGTCTCGATCCTTTACGAAGAGCGCGAAGAGCGTGAGTACGTCGTCCCGGCGGCCTCCCGCGTCCGCGTCGAGGCTGGTGAGTACATTCACGCCGGCCAGCAGCTTACCGATGGCCCGATGGACCCGCAGGACATCCTGCGCATCCAGGGTCCGGAGGCCGTGCAGCTCTACCTGGTGGAGGAAGTCCAGAAGGTCTACCGCAACCAGGGCGTGAACATCAACGACAAGCACATCGAAGTCATCGTGCGCCAGATGATGCGCAAGGTGATTATCGATTCGCCTGGCGACACGACGATGCTCCCCGGTGAGTACATCGACCGCTTCGAGTACGACGACGCGAACGCCAAGGTGTTCTCGGAGGGCGGCGACCCCGCAACCGCGGTGCCGGTGCTCCTCGGTGTCACCAAGGCTTCGCTGAACACCAGCAGCTTCCTCGCCGCCGCCTCCTTCCAGGAGACCACGCGAGTGCTGACCGAAGCAGCCATCTCCGGCAAGACCGACCACCTGATGGGTCTCAAGGAGAACGTCATCATCGGTAAGCTCATCCCGGCTCGCTCTCCCATCGATCTGCCGCCGCGGCCGGTCGTGGAGGAGATCGAGGCGCCGCGTCACCTTCTCGAAGGTGAGGACGAGCTCGAAGACCTCGACATCCTCGATGTCGAGGAAGAGGACCACATCGACATGACGGTGGACGATGACGAGGAGGCCGCACCCGACGAGGCCAGCCTCGCCGCCATCGCCGAAGACGAGGAGTAATCCTCCAGTCGTTCGTTCGTAGTTAGTTCATAGAGAAGGGCCGGTCATGATGACCGGCCCTTCTTGTTGCCCAAAGCGAGGCTGCAGAGCCGCGACATGCTCCAGACCTTCCGCCGACACCTGTCCTGGCGGACCCGTGATGAGGCGTTCGGCCCTAATGGCCCTGTCAGGCCAAACCACGCACGGCTACTCTCAGTGAGGAGGAACCACGATGCCGTACAAAGTCGAAATCAAGGAAGTCGCCGCGAAGACCGCGGCGGTCGTCCTCTTCACTGCCGGCGTACCGGAGATGGGCCAGAAGATAGGAGAGGCCTTCGCCGCCGTCATGCAATACGTAACCGAGACGAACGCGCAGATCGCCGGCCCCGCCATCGGCTACTACGAGCAGCTCGGCGATGAGCGCTTCGACGTCCGAGCCGGCTTCATCCTCGCTGCGCCCATCGAAGGCAACGGCACCGTCCTGCCCTTCGAACTGCCCGCCGGCCGCGTCGCCACTACGACGCATGTCGGCCCTTACGAGACCCTGCCGGAGGCCTACGCCGCCCTTGCGGAGCAGACTGAAGCGTTGGGCGAAGCGATCGAGATGGGCGCGCCGATGTGGGAGGAATACCTTACCGGCCCGGAGGCGCCGCCGGAGCAGACCCAGACCATCGTCTACTGGCCGGTGAAGCAGAAGTAAGAGCCGGTCAGTCGGTAACTCTGTCGCGCCACTCATCCAGCCGAGCCGGGTCCAGTCGCTCGATACCGGAAACGCCATCGAAGCCACCGTCCGCAGACACGATGCGCGTTACGCCAATGCGGCGCATGACAGCGAGGTGTATGAGGTCACGCGCGCTGAGGCGAATGAATTGTGGTGCCAATGCGCCAGCTGTCAGAACGTCGACGGCAACAATGGATTCGATCCGGCCTCGCATTACTTCGGAGAAGTCGGCAAGTGTTCGAATGCCATTCTCCAGGCGACGAATGCCGAGATATCGGTGGAGAATTTCTTGCAAGACCTCCGCATCAGTCACGAATGCGGACTCATTGTCGATGATGATTCGTAGTATCTCAAGGCACGGTGCCTTCAAAGGATGCGCGGAGCCCGAGGCATAAATCGGAACGTTGGTATCAACAAAGGTGCTCGAAGTCATACTTCACTGCAAGCTCTCGCGAGAGTTCATCCGGATCAGGAACATCCTCGATGTTCAGTGTCGCCATCTCGTCTACAAGCTTCAAGAGATACGACCGTCTGTCGATCTCCCATGCATTGTCGATCAGGCGTCGAACTACCTCTGAGATGGGGACTCCTTCACGCTCGGCGAGTTCACTCAGTTTCCGCTTGTGCTCCCGATCTAATCTGACCGCAAGCCGTTCGGTGGTCATGGCACACACTCCTGTATACACAACAGTGTATGGCATGCTATGCCCAGTACTCCAGTCCATGATGAAGGTTTGAGTTCAGTTCGCGGCGGCTGCCTCAGCCGCCAGGTGCGCCTTGCGGCCGCGAGATGCCCAGTAGCGCAGCACGTACGCGAGCGGCCCGAGCTGGCGGAAGAAGCCCCGGTACGTCCGCTCGCCCGTGATCAGCTGGCAGAGCATCTCGCGCATCTTCTCGCTGCGCTTGAGCATGAAGTAGCTGGGCCAGGGCGTGTAGTGGTAGGCGTCTCGCAGCACCTTGGCCGCGCGAATGTCCGACATGATTTCGCGCTCGATCGCCGCCTCGTAGGACCACAGGTCGGGGTCCTTGCCGTCGAGGAAGCGCAGCAGTCGCGCCGCCGCCAGGTGGCCGCTCACGAACGCCGAGTAGATGCCCTCGCCCGACATCGGGTCCACGAGGCCCGCTGCATCGCCGACCAGCAACGTCCGGCCGCGCACGATAGGCGCACCTTCATCGCGTGTCGGCAGGTGGTGGCCGCGGATGTTTCGCGTCGGCAGCGCGCCCAGCCGGTAGTGGTTCTGCAACTCGTAAAGGTGCTGGCGCAGCTTGCCGCCCTCGCTGTGGTAGCCGCCGCACCCCACGTTGAAGTGGTCCGCCTTGGGGAACGACCAGCCGTACCCGCCCGACATGCTGCCGAGCTCCAGCGCCAGCACGTGCGACCATTCGTCCGGGATGTCATCGGTCGAGTACGGGAACTGCGCTTCCAGGGCCACGGGCGGGTCGGTCACGGGCTTGAGCCCCACGCTGCGCGCCACGATGCCGTTCGCGCCGTCGGCGCCGATCAGCACCGAAGCCTCGACGTCCTCACCATCGACCTCGACCGTGACGCTGTCGCGGTCCATCTGCACGCCGCGCACTATCGCGCCGCCCCGGAACTCCGCGCCCGCCTCGCACGCGTTGTTGAGGAGAAACTCGTCGAGTCGAACCCGCTGGGTCATGTACACGAGGTTCTGGGGCTCTTCCGCGCCGGGCAGGCCGACGTTGTACTCGTAGTCGAAGAACTTACCCAGCTTGTAGCTGAAGCGCACCTTTGTGACGATCTGCTCCACGACGGGCGTGATGTCGACCGGTGCGCGCTCGAACGCTCTCGCAGTAACGCCGCCGCCGCAGGGCTTCTCGCGCGGGAATTCAGCACGGTCGAGAATGACGACACGGGCGCCCGCGCGCGCCAAATGGTACGCAGCAGTGCTACCCGAAGGCCCAGCGCCTACGATTGCAACGTCAAATCCCGCCACGCTCTAAGTCTAGCAACGCCACGTCCTTAGAGCGAAGCAAAACCGGGCCGGTGCGGCCAAATGGATCACTAGGGACCGCTGCGGTCAGTGACGTACACGTAGAGTGCCACCCAATCGCCGTTGTCCGCAAAGAAGCCTTGGAACGAAACCCACGTTCCGACCTGCAGATCACCTACACTTCTCGGCTCTTTCCCACCCAGGGGCCTTAGTTGTTCGACATTCAGGCCGGGAGCAAACCATACGCGCGTCGAGTCCTCCGCGTACTCCGTAGACAGCCGGTCCAGCCGCAGACGCACGTCCATGTAGTCCTGCGCGCGGGACGTGATGATGCCGTCGTGCGTCACGAAGGCGTTTGCGCTGAGCACGACGGCAAGCAGAGATCCATCCGGCTGGCGATGACCCGCGACCGCAACGGAATCTCCTATCCGGAGACGCGAAAGATCGCGGTCGGTTGCCCACTGATGCCCGCTGGGCCGGCTCAGGATCGTCGCATCGTCCGCCACTACCAGGTGATCACCTTCACCATCGACAATGGTCAGCACGTCCCCATCCATCGCCGCGAGGCGGCCGATGGGACCCACGTAGCGCTCATCGCTGGGCGGCAGGAGACCTTGCATTACCGCCCCAAGGTCCGCGTCATCCTTGTCGGACGACAATGCCGAGCTTCCTGGTCCGCGAGCGTGCGCTACGACGAGGGCGAGTACCAGCAAGGACGCAGTCGCAAACGCAACCAGCGATACTATCCGAATCAGCCCATGGCCCAGGCTGCGCTTTAGCCAGAACAGGGGCAACAACACCGGCAGCCCACGCTCTCCCCGCCACTGCGCCGCCTCTTCCCGGTTCGAAACGCCGAGCTTGCTGATGATCTCCGAGACGTGGAACTTCGCCCCGGCCAGCGAGATGCCCAGACGCTCCGCGATCTCCCGGTTCGACAGCCCGTCCCGGATCAGCGCTAGCACCTCGTACTCGCGAGGTGTCAGCACGTCCGCCGTCCTCGGCCTGCCACGGCGATTCATGGCTCGATGTTAAGAACCGGTGGCTCGAATTACACTAGTCCGCCATGCGCGGGCACTCGATTGCCGCGGGCCCTACGCCACCGCCACGGCCGCGGCGATGAGTAGCATGACCTGGATCGCCACGCCCGCCAGCAGCAGGACGTAGCCCACCATGCGCTCCCAGCTATGCAGCATCGCCGCCAGCACGAGGTCCACGGCCAGGAACCCGAAGGCCGAGCGCGGGATATCCAGCAGCTCCGACTTGTCGGTCACGCGCACGACGCCGCCCAGCGATGGGAAGCGCAACGCCACGCTCTGCGTCAGCCCGGGGTACATGTCCAGCACGTACGCCAGCACGGCGATGAACGCACCCAGCATCACCAGCGAGAGCACCCGCGCCACCGGGTCCAGCCAGAACGACTGCGCCGCGATGCCCCAGCGCCGCACCGCCTGGCGTTGCTCGAACAGCGGCCCGCGCGACTGGTTGGACTGCACGGTCTGGGCAAAGAACACGTGGTCCAGCACCGAGATCCCGTACGTCTCCGTCGGCGTCACCACGTACAGGACCTCGTTGGGGTTGCGATGGGCTGAATAGAACAGCACCTCGCCCACGTCATCGACATCGCCCCGGCCTACGTGATGGCCCGTCCAGTTCACGCCGGCGATCTGAACCGGGTCCGCGTTCGCCGGGATCAGCTTTTCGATGCTCGATAGCGGCACGATCTGCTGCACGTTGCCCCAGCGAATCGAGAGCGCGTTGCGGTCCACGATGTAGCGCATAGAGCTGCAGCCCCACGTCCAGTACGCGAACAGCAGCCCGATGCCGAGCCACAGAGCGCCCGCCAGCAACGGCAGGATCTGCACCAGCTGAGGGTCCATCGTCAGGCCGCGGTAGAGCAGGCCTCCGCCGACAAGCAATGCCACGACCGAGATCGCCAGGCCGTACAACGTGCCCGTTGCGTTGGCCGGTCGGAATGCCGTGAACGAAGGCATGATGGGATTGTACGGCGAGAGCGCCTTACGGACTCAGGCGCACGCCTCCGCAGCTTCGAAATTCACCGAGAGTCGACGCCGGGTATCTGGAAGACGAGGTGCATACAGAAGAGGAGGCGGACAAATCCGCCTCCTCTTTTACACGATTGCTCCGTACTTTATTGCTGAATGGGCGTCACGACCGAAGCGTCGAAGTGGTTGCTGGGCAGGCCCTTCAGCGTGAAGCTGCCACTGACGAAGATGCCGACGTCTTCGTTGCTGATCTGGTTGCCAACGATTATCTCCGTCTGAGGGCTCACAGCACTGAAGACAGAGATACCGTTGCTACCAGGACTGCCGGCGTCCGGGTCCATTCCGTTGTTCGCGATCACGTTGCCGGTGATCCTGTTTTCGCTCACGTTCTGGTTCGGGGCGTGGCTGTGGATGTTGATGCCACCCTCCCCGTTGTCCTTCGCGGTGTTGTTGAGGATGAGGTTGTTGTAGGCAGACGCGCCGGGAGGTGCAGCGAACACGCCGATCCCTGCCCCACCGTTGCCTTCGGAGTCGTTTTCGATAACGACGTTGCCGTAGACCCCACCCGTACTCGGATTCATCGCCGCGGTCGGGTTGTGAGAGGGCAGCGTGATTCCGCAGTCCTCGAGGTTGTTGAGGACCGTGTTCCTCATGACGAGGTTATCGAACGTCGGACCCTCATCGTCGGTCAGGAGGATGCCGCCGACGTTGTTCTGGACCGTGTTGCCCACGACTCGCGAGTGCGCCACTGCCAGAAGCTGGACCGCCTCGCCGCAGTCGCCCGGCACCTCGCCGCTTGGTGCGCATAGGCCGGTGGGATTCGGCGAAAACGCGCCCTGGTCGTTGTTCTGGATGGTGTTGTCCTGAATCGTTACACGGGCAGTCTGCTCCACCAGGATGCCCTCGAAGGTCGCATTCTCGATGGTGAATCCGCTGACCGAAGCGCCGATAGCGCTGGGACCATGGATGTGAACACCCTGGTCAAGGCCGGTCGCATCGATGGTTGCGTTGTCGCCGATGAGCGTGAGCGGGGTCGTTATCTCCACGCTCTCCGTGTAGGTGCCGGGACCAACATAAATCCGGCTTTGTGGTGCAGCCACCGAGACCGCCTGGCCAATCGTCTGGCAAGGAGCGCTCTGGCTGCATGAGTTGCTATCGCTACCTGATGGAGAAACGTAGAAATCCACGGACCGTGCAGAGGCTGCTGTTGCCAGGCTGCCTACTCCGAAGCCAACGCCCAGGATGAGAATCACCAGGCGCTGAAGCATTCTCTTATTCAATTTCGTCCTCCGCGTCACAGATGACCTGTGGCGACTCCTAGCTCTTCACTTATGAATCCCATCCGGCGAGAGCCTCCACACACCTCCCTTCCGAGCCAAGGATCCCGCCTTATTACATAAGCAATAACGCAGACAGTTATGAAGAAAAACTCGACTCGAAATCGCGAGTATTTCCTTTGTTGCTCTCCGCGCCCTTGTTCTCACTCTTTATCGCGCGGCTCGCTAACGTTCCACTGAAGAGGGTCTGAATTGGAGCTTAAAAATGGACGAGGGATTCTTATCGCATCATCAGAGACTTGATCTGATAATGGGATGCCTTTTCCCGCTTATTATTTACCGCGACAAAGGCGCAACATATTCCACATTACGAGGTAAATAAATTGCGTGAGAGTGTCGCGGCGCTATGGAAAACCCGCGACGAACAAGTGGCAGCAAGGTATGACATCACAACCGGCCGACGCCGTAGTGCGATTACCCGTGGATTGGGGCTTCAGCCCTAAGGCGTTACGGCCTGCTTCAGCGACACCGGCGTGCACCAGTCGATGTACTTCTTGTTGCGACCGTAGATGATGTCGAAGTAGGCCCGCTGCAGCTTGGCGGTGATCGGCCCGATCTGGCCGTCGCCGACGAAACGGGTATCGACCTCGGTGATCGGCGTGACGTGAGCCGCGGTGCCCGTCATGAACACCTCGTCCGCCACGTAGAGCTCAGAGCGGTCGATTGAGCGCTCCTGCACCTGGAGGCCGAACTCCTCTTGCGCCAGGAAGAGCACGGTGTCCAGCGTGATGCCCTCGAGGACGTTGTCGGACGGCGCCGGCGTGATCAGCTTGCCGTCGCGCACGACGACGATGTTCTCGCCGCTGCCCTCAGAGACGTGGCCGGCGTTGTCCAGCATGATCGCCTCGTCGAAGCCGTTGAGGATCGCCTCGGTCTTGGCCAGGGCGGAGTTGATGTAAATGCCCGTGTTCTTGGAGCGCGCCGGGATCGAAACGTCCTCGACGCGGCGCCATGACGACGTCTGGCAGCGGATACCGGCCTCGATGTCGAGGTAGGGGCCGAAGGGCGCCACGAAGATCAGCAGGTCGTCGTCCAGGTCATGGACGCGCACACCCAGCACCTCGGAGCTCTTGTAGGCGAGGGGCCGGATGTACTGGTCCTCGCGGATGCCGGACATCTGCACGACCTTGAGGAGGTTCTCGAAGATCTGCTCGTCGCTCTCTTCGATGGCGATGCGGACGATCTTGGCGCTGTTGCGCAGGCGCTTCAGGTGTTCTTGCACCTTGAAGAGGTAGATCGTCTCTTCTGCTTCGTTCCAGTTGCCTCGAATGCCCTCAAATACGCCGGTGCCGTAGTTGAATGCGTGCGTCATGATGCCAATCTTGGCGTCTGCCAGCGGCACGATCTGCTTCTGAAAATACGCATACGGCGTCGACATTGGGGTCAGGCCCTCCGGAACCAGCTGAAATAATGTGTGAACTTAGGTGTGCAGATTATAGGAGCGTGCCCGAGCGCGAGCAACTGATCAATGGGCCTGCCTCAGTCGCGCCGCCGGATGACCACGCTGCAACCGCCCTGATTGCCGCACACCGCCGCCAGTCCCGACCTCGACATGTCGATGTCGGCACCGGCACACCCGGGGCAGGTGTCCGTGCGAACGACGTTGATGCATGACGCGGGCCCACACACCTCCAGCTGAGTGCCGCAGGGCCAGACCGGGTCGTACAGGTAGCTGACCGCCGCGATGAACGTGTTGTCCTGATTGAAAATGCCACCGCATGCCATCGTGTTGCCTTCCAGGCTGTCGGCGTATCGCGTCGCATAACCGGAGACCGGCCCATCCGCGTTAATCGGCGGGTTCGACCTCGGCGTCGCGGTCGGTGTCGCCGCCCTGGAAGTCGGCGTTGGCGGTACAGGCGTGGCGGTTGGCGGCACGTAGTCGCCCAGCAGCGGGATATTCGTGGGCACGGCGAGAGTCGGCGTGGCCGTCGGGGGCACCGGTGTCGGCGTCGGTGGGACCGGCGTGGGGGTAGGCGGGACCGGCGTCGCCGTCGGCGGGACCGGTGTATCGGTGGGAGGCACCGGTGTGTCGGTGGGCGGGATTGGCGTATCGGTTGCCGGGACCGGCGTGTCCGTCGGAGGCGGCTCCGTCGCCGTCGCGGCCTCAACCGTATCGGTCGGCACGGGTGTGTCAGTCACGGTCGGGGAGGCCGTCGCGGTCGCCGTGGGCGTGCGTGTTGGGGTCCGGGTCGGCGTCGAGGTGGCGAAGTCGGCCAGCGCTGCCAGGCCCGCCAGCTCTTTGCTGTTCCCACTGGCCGACGTGTTGAAGCTCGGCAGGCTATCGCTCATGCCGGCCTGCGTTGCGACGTGGGTGGTGGGCTCAGCGGAGTCCTGGAGCGCCATGGCGACGATGCCGAACGCGCCGGCCGACAATACGGCAAGCACGAAGACGCCCAGGGAAACGACCTTAAACCAGCTCAGGCGGGGCCTCCGTCTCCAGCTTTATCGGCTGGGAGATGACGTTCTATAGTAGCAGCCCTTTCTCAACGTTAGGTTTCTGCAACCTAACGTCGACACGCGCTATGATCGGGCCGTGCCTGCTAAACACCGACTCGGCAACCTCGACCTCGCGATCCTCTCCGACGGCGACTTCTATATCGACGCCGGCGCCACCTTCGGCATCGTGCCGCGCGTCATGTGGGAATCGCATGCCGGCGAGCTCGATTCGCGCCATCGAGTCACCCTCGGCCTGAACTCGCTGCTCCTGCGCTCCCAGGGCAAGCTCATACTCATCGAGACCGGCGTGGGCGACAAAGCCTCCGGCTGGCGGCGACAGTCCAGCCCCGCCGAAAGCGGCACTCTGCTTACGGAACTCGACGCCCTGGGCGTGCGGCCCGAGGAGATCGACGTCGTGCTCAACACACACCTGCACGCCGACCACTGCGGCTGGAACACGCGCTACCTCGATGGCGAGCTCGTCCCAACCTTCCCCAACGCCGACTACATGATCGTGCGGGAGGAGTGGGAAGGCGCCATCGCCCCTAACGAGCGCACACGCGCCACCTACATCGAAGAGAACCTGCTGCCGGTGGAGGAGAAGGGCCACCTCACCCTCGTCGACGGTGAGACCGCCGTGACGGACGAGGTGACGATCGTGCCCGCGCCGGGACACTCGCCCGGCCACTGCGCCATCGTCCTCCAGTCGGCCGGCGAGAAGGCGATCTACATCGGCGACCTCGCCCAGATGGCGGTGCAGCTGGAGCGCACGGCCTGGGTCTCAGCCTTCGACATCATGCCCCTGCTCACTATGGAGACGAAGAAGCGCATCGTGGAGCAGGCGATCGAGGACGGCTCACTGATCATTGGTGTACACTCGCCCTTCCCGGGCCTCGGCCACATGACTCGTACCGAGCAAGGCCATCGCAAGTGGCTTCCCATCGAGGCGAACGGCTGATACTTGCACCGGGCCCACGCGTTTCCAAGAATAGGAGTCATCAGTCATCAGTTCGGCCACGCTGATGGGGCACCCTCGAATCTCGGCCCGGCCGGGCGACGTACTACGGTGAGACAGCAATCAAACTGAGAACTGATAACTTGCGACTGACAGCTAACAACCACCCAGGAGGTGCGTCATAGAAGACGGCGGCGGCGGCGCACTCCCGAAGACGTTTTTCCGTCCTCGAGAGTCGGAACGCTCTACATACACAGAAAAGAAGATCGGCGACGACTGGCGGGCCTGGTGGGAAACCAGCAGCCTCCCTGCCGACGCAAAGATCACGCACATCACCCTGATCCCGTACCGGGGCGAGCGGCCCGTTGTCGCCTGGAAGGACGGCGCCGGCCACCTGCCGGAGGGCGACGTACACGAGGGCGAGAACGTCCTCGATGCGATCAAGCGCATCGCCAATGAGCAGGTGGGCATCCTGCATGCGACCTCGAAGCACCTGGGCCACTACCGCTGGACCGCCTCCTCCTTCAACAAGGAGTTCGCGGCAGGCACCGAGACCTTCCAGGCGCTCTACGTCCTCGAAGTCACCGAGCTCGGCGACAACCCCGCGGACGACTCCTACGGCCGTCGCTCCATCCTGCAGCGCGACCTCAACGAGATCATCCGTCGCAACCACATCGAGAACCGCCGCGAATACGCCGACGCCCTCGACGACTGGCTCCTGGAGCGCCTCAAAGCCGAAGCAGCCTCGTCCCCAGCACAGGCCCCCCAGGACCCGGACTAGCAACGTTCAGCAACGCACATCAAGAAGGCCCGTACTGCTCAGTACGGGCCTTCTACGTTCGAAATGGTCATTGCGAGCGAAGCGCGGCAATCCCACATCGTGCAACCACACCCCATCCGCCCTCGAACCGAAACGCCGCTCACTGCAGCCCGTCGAGAGTCCAGACCAGCGCATGTCTCCCAGTACCCCGGCGTGAGATTGCTTCGCTATTGCTCGCAATGACCACTGCATCTCGCGGCAGACCAAGGCGTTCCGTAAAGGCATGCTGAGCCTGTCGAAGCACGTCAGGCCCACACCGAGCATCCAATGCCCCTGCCGATACCAACGAGTCTCGACACTGGAGCAGCGCTCTCGGCCCCTACTCCACCACCGGCACCGTCAGCTGCCCGACCGGCAGCACCAGCACGGAGCCTTCTCGACCCTCTCGCTGCGCCGCCTCGACGAGCGCCCGTACCGCGGCCGACGCGTCTTCCACCGGCTCAACATGCGCGGCGCGAGCGTCCGAATCGCTCAGGAGTGACTTCACCAGCACGCGTGCCTTCGCCTGCACCATGGCCTGGCACTGGATCTGCCACTGGTCGTGCCGCGGATGCTCCGTGTGGAGGATGCGCTCCAGCAGCGCCGCCGGCGATTCGGCGGCGCGCAGGCCCTCGGCGTAGTCGTCAGACCCGATGCCCTCTTCACAGCCCGCCACGAGCAGAATGGCGCCACCCTCGCGCACGCCCTCCGCCGCCACCGACATGCCCTTCACGGACTGGTAAAGCGACGTGTCGGCCGGATAGCCCATGTTCGTCGTCACCACCACGTCGTACGGCTTCGGGATCGAGACCAGGTACTGCTTGCGGGCCTGCGCCACGGCCGCGGCGTGCGCCGGCATCAGGTCGCCGGAGAACACGCCCGTCACGTTGCGTTCGCTGTCCAGCGTCACGTTGACCAGGAAGTGGGGCGGACACATCGCGGCGATGTCGCGCATCTCCTCCCACACAGGGTTGCCCTCGGTAACACCCCAGCGCGCCTGCATGTTCGCCAGGTTCGGCGCGCCGTGGTTGCTCATGACGATCTCCGCGCCCGCCACACCCGGCATGATCCCCTTTGGCCCGCCGGAATAGCCCGCAAACAGGTGTGGCTCCACGAAGCCGGTGACGATGCGCACGTCCGCTTCGACGTACGCAGTGCACATCTCCGCCGGTACGCCCTTGCTGCGCCCGACCTCCGTCAGCGTCGACCGGTCGCGCGCTACGTGCTGCACGATGCGGTATCGCGACGCGATCTCCGGCCCCAGCATCTCGCGCAGCTCCGCCTCGTTGTTCACCCGATGTAGCCCCGTGCCGTTGACGATCGTCACGTCGGTCACCGGCACGCCCACCGCCTCGAGCTCCGCCAGCAGCGGTCGCAGGATCAGCTCGTTCGGCACGGGCCGCGTGATGTCGCTGACGACGACGGCGACCTTCTGGCCGGCGCGCACCCGCTCTCGCAGCGGCGGCCCCGCTGTCGGTGTACGCAGCGCCGCCAGCATCGCGGCCGGCGCGTCCCTCAGCGCATCGACAGGGTGCGGCAGCAGCACGTTAGCGCTATCCGGCACCTCGACACTCAGCAACTCGCGACCGTAGGGCAGTTCGACTCTCATGGCCTGATGCTACGCCACTGGCCCAACAGCGCCAAGGCGTTAGACTCGGCGCATGGACACACCCGATCTCACCGGCCGTAAGGCCCTCGTCCTCGGCGCCAACGACCCCCACGCCGCCGCGATTGCTCGCGCCCTCGCGCAGGCCGGGGCCGACGTCGCGGTTACCAGCACCAACGGCGATCCCGAAGAGGCCTTCGCGCTGCGACCCTTGCGACGCGCCATCGAGGCCGAAGGACGCCAGGCCATCGCCGATATCGCCGACCTCGGGAACGGTTCGAGCGTGCAGATAGCCGTGCGCCAGATCGCCAAGCAGCTCGGCCGCCTCGACCTCGTCGTGATCGCTGCCGGCGAAGGCCTCGACAAGCCCTCCGAGCGCGTCACGGACTCGGAGTGGGCTCGGGCCATCGGCTACAACCTCGGCGCCTACTTCTACGCGGCCCGCGCCGCTTCCAAAGAGCTCACGGACAACGAGCCGGTCGAAGGCATCCGCGGCCGCATCATCGCCCTCCTCCCGGCCCTGGATCCCGATTCGAGCTCCCCGGTGCTCCTCGCAGCCCGCGCCGGTGCGGAAGCCCTCCTCGCCGCGCTCGCTCGCGAATGGGCCCCCAGCGGCATCGCCGTCAGCACGATCAAGCTCGCGCCCGACACGACCGAAGACGCTGCTGTCGAAGCCGCTGTTCCAGGCGATCGAGAGCACCTGAACGCACCCGGGCGCAGATGTGCCGCGCTTCGAAACGCCGTACGACGTCGCATCCTTCGAGAGCCTCAGGATGAGCGGGTTTATGCGACAGAAGCCTGCCTCCGCCCTCAATCGATCCCTTGTCTCAAGAGGGGTAGCGGGGAGCAGAGTCACTGCGCGCGGAGCGCGAGGCGTCTCCGCTCGCAATGCTCTACTTAATGTCCCGTGCCGAGCAGCCCGCCCCAGGGATGCCTCGCTCAAGGCGCAGGCCAAGACTTGAGAAGGCGCATAAGAGATACGGGGCCAGCGCTGGTGCCGCGACACTCTATCGCCCGGGAAGCGATGCCTGGCATCACGAGGGGGTAGCGGGGGACGGAGTCCCATGCGCGGGGAGCGCGAGGGGTGTCCCCTCGCAATGCTCTACTTAATTTCCCGTGCGGAGCAGCCCGCCAGGGATGCGTAGCTCAAGGCGCAGGCCAACGATGAGGTGCAAGTCAGGCCATCTGAGAACAACTCCCTGCGAAGTGCAAAGAGGCCGGGAACTGCCCGCTAGATGACCACCACGAAGACAAACCCCAGAATCATCAGCAGCGTGGCGCCCGAGAACAGCGACGCCTGGAACGTCGAATCGCCCATCGTCGGACCCGACCCCAGCGCGAAAGCCCACAGATAGCAGATCAGCCCAATGGCCATCATTGCCCAGCCAGCGATAATCACCCTGTCATCCTACCGGCAGGCGCAGTCAGACTAAAGGAGCAAACATGGCAGGCTATCTCGAAGGCAAGGTCGCGGTCGTTATCGGCGGCGGCAACGATGCCCACCGCGGCGTCGCGGTCGCCCTTGCCCAGGCCGGCGCCGACATCGCCATCAGCGGCGTCGCGAAAGACCTCAGCGCCGAAGCGGCCCTGCACTCGATCTCGAACGAGATCTGGGCCCTCAACCGCCGCTCTACCGTCGTCACCATGCCCGCCGACGATGCGCCCTCATTCGCCGAAGCCGTCTCGGGCGCCACGCGAGAGCTGGGCCGTGCTGACCTCGTCGTGCGCGCCGACGTCATCGCCAACGCCTGACCACACCAGGACGTATCCGCAGCCTCGTCGCCCATCTCTCCCGGACAGGCCGAAGCCGTGGTGCCCCGCATGCCGGGGCGTGCTCATGACGAATCTCGACGGGGAGCACCGGCACTGTCGTTGCGAGGCACGCGACAGCGGGCCGCGGCAATCTTTCAGCCCTCGGTATCGGCTCAGACGTTTGAGTATTAAGAACCCGGAAAGATTGCTTCGTCGGCTATCGCCTTCTCGCAACGACAGCAACGGACGCCCTGGACCGTCCTGCCCTTTAGGGGAAGGACGACGGACTATGAAGCGGGGTTCTGGCCTCCGGCGGCGCCTGATGACCCGGAACCGCCCGACGACGAGCTCGAGCCGCCGCCGATGGTGACTTCGTCGACCACCAGGGAGTCCTCGACAATCGAGACGCTGACGCCGGTCATCTTGTGCGTGTCGCCGCCGGTCTGGAGAAACGAGACGAGCTTGCCGCGCGGGTAATCGCAGCGGATCCACGTCGTGTCGTGCGGCCCGGACTGAAAGCCCTCCGGCCCATCAACCATCGCCTGCAGCGGCCCCACCTGCACCCGGATCTCGGACAGCATGGCGGCCGGGATCTCGCCGGGAAAGCTCGGGATCACCCAGACGGCGTTCTCGACGCTCTTATCGTCTTCGAACCGCAGCACCACCGGATACTGCTCCGTGTCGTGCACCGTGCCGCCGGGCATACCGTTGAGAATCACCTGTACTGTCGCCATCATCGCCCCTTTCGCCCGAGCCGCACCCTGCTGTCCGCCCATTCTGCGCCTCAAACCTGGCGATGGCTACCGACCAGCCCGTGGCGGCATCCTGCGCGAGCGAGGGAGCGCTGGTCTCAGGTGATCGACTGGCGCATGAAACCTCATCGCCCCTCACCCTTCGACAGGCTCAGGGCGAACGCGAGTCAACGGGCACAGATGGACGGAGTCAGAAAAGCTGCGTCCTACGCGGTCTCCCGCGCGAACGGCAGCCCGCGCGCCAGCCGCAGCGACTTCACCTCCGCGTCCGACACCAGCGCGATCACGTCGAAGCTCGCCGCCAGCATGGGGTCGAAGCCCCGGAGGGCGGGACCGGCGTTCTCGTTCTCCATGTAGTCGTAGGCGCCCACGAGCACCAGCGCCCGCGTACTGCCCGAAACGCCGCTCAGCTTCTCGGACGCCGTCGTCAGGCTCCGGCGCAGCAGCCGCCGCATCGCGCCGCCATCGCTGGGGTCGAACCCGGGCGGGCAGCCCGCGATCGCCCAGCCGTCCGTCATGCCTTCGCTGGCGGGGCCGCGCGCCAGCCGCTGCAAGGACCACGCGTCCTCGTGCTCGAACTCCACGAAATCGCCCGTCGTCATGGCCTGGCTCAGCATGCCGATGTGGTCGAACAGCTCGACGCGTTCTTCTTCGTTCGTCGTCAGGCGGTTCAGCCCCCGGCTATCGAGGTAGTAGCTGCCTTCCAGGCGCTGCGAGATGTCGGGCCAGTGCCGGCCGAGGCCGCCCGTTACGCTGGCATAGCCGCCCTCGTCGCGCACCTTGCCGATGCCGAGCTTCACGGGTAACCGCGCCTCGCCGCTGCGTCCCGACGCCAGCTTCGAAGCCGTCAGCACCACGCGACGCACCCACTCCGATTCGTCCGGCTCCTCGTCGGGCAAGTTGCCGCCCTTGGGCTGCCACAGCACGTAAGAGCCCGGCCGAGAGCCGTTCAGGCGCTCTTCCAGGTCGGCGCAGCGTTCGCGCCAGGCCTCATCGCCCTCGTAAAGGTACGCCGTCGCCATCGTGATGCTGCCGGCTTCCGGGTCGCTGGCCTGCCACAGCTCGTCGTCGCCCGCCGACGGCACGAAGCCGCGAGCGTAGCGCTCGTTGAGCCAGTGCAGGAAAAGACGGACGGCGTATTCGGGAACCTTACTCATAGCTTCATCCCCGGCGGGACGCTCCCTCCTGCTGTCGTTGCGAGGCACGCGTTAGCGGGCCGTGGCAGTCGTTCAGCCATTCTTGTACGGATGGGGCTCTCACGGAGGCCAGCTGCCCAGTCGATGCAGTGCTCCCCAGGTTGCCGCGCCTCGCTGCCGCGCTGGCTCGCAATGACAATTTCTGTACGTAGGAGGTTCGAGAAAGTAGCTGCATTAGATGTTCGACCGGCTCTGGCCGCCGTCGACGTTCAGGGACGCGGCCACCACCCAGCTCGCGGCCGGGGAGCACAGGAAGACGACGGCGTTCGCGACCTCCTCCGGCGTGCCGAACCGCCCCGCCGCGATGTTGTCGTTCACAAACCGCTCCATCGCTGCCGGGTCGGCCTGCACGCGTCGGTCCCAGCCGCCACCGGGGAACCGGATCGAGCCCGGCGCAATCGAGTTGACCCGGATGCCTTCGCGCGCCAGCTGCAGCCCCAGGCTCTTGGCGTGCGCTGTCATGGCCGATTTCGCGGCGTTGTAGGTCGCCGCGCCGCCGCTCTCCCGGCCGTAGATCGAGGTGATGTGCACGATGGAACCGCCGCCACGCTCTCGAAGGTGGGGTATCACGGCCCGGCTCGCTCGCACCGCCGCCATCAGGTTGACGTCCAACACGCCCTGCCAGACCTCGTCCTCATCGCCCGGGCGTGAGCCCCCAGCGTTGTTCACGAGGATATCGATGCCGCCCAGCTCCGCGGCCGTCTTCGCCACGAAGTCGTCGATGGCGGCGCCGTCCGTGACGTCCAGCGGCATCGCGAACGTCTTCACGCCTGCCGCCTTGATCTCGGCCTCCGTCTCGCGCAGCTTCTCCTCGCCACGAGCGCAGATCGCCACGTTGGCGCCCTCTGCCGCCAACCCCAGCGCAATCGACCGGCCGATGCCGCGACTGCCGCCGGTGACGATAGCGACCTTGCCCTTGAGTCCCAGATCCATGCAGACGCCCCGAATCCAGCCGCTCTCCGCGGCCATTTGATAACGAAAATTAGGCAGAGCGGCGCCATTCTAGCATGGGGTCACGTCTGGCCTCCCTCCCGAAAAGACATAAGAATTCCGAGATTTGCATAGACATGTGGTAGGCTGGTTCCGGCTAGGCGGGGGTTCTTCTTTCGATCCCCTGTAATTAAATATTGATGACCACCGCAGAAGACAACTCTACGTTGCAGCTTGCTGTCGAGCGGCCGTACCCGGCTTCCGCCCCCACTCCACGGATGGGCGAGCTCGGCAATACGCTTTCACGTGCACGACGCGCTCGGGCGATCACGCTCGAAGACGTTGAGCGCGATACGCACGTCTCTCGCCGTTACCTCCAGGCGCTCGAGAACGAAGACTTCTCGATCTTCCCGGCGCCTGTGTACGCCCGAGGCTTCCTCCGTACCTACGCACGCTACCTCGGCCTCAACCCGGACGAGCTCCTGCGCGTCTTCCCGAGCGCCGACCTCACAGTCGATATCACACCTCTGCCCACGGTATCCCGGCCGCCCGAGCAACTGATCAACGTCAACTGGCTCGTCGCGGGCCTCGTCGCCATCTTCCTCCTGGGAGCGGGCGTCCTCCTCATGCGCACCGGCAGCGGCAATCCCGCTGTCAGCCCAGAGGACCTCACCGCCCAGCAAGCCGCCCTCTCGCAGAGCGTCTCGACCACGGCCGGCGGCCAGGTGCAGGCGCCGCCCACCAGCGGAGGCGATAGCCCGGTTCAGGGCAAGAGCATCACACCGGCGCGTCCGGGCCAGTACTCCGACTTCGTGGGCGCTGACCTCGCGAGCGCCATGACGTTCCTCAATGACAACGACGTCAACTACTTCATCATCCAGGTCTACAGCGACACGGTGGCGAAGGGCATCATCATGGAGCAGACGCCGCCCGCCGGCAGCAAGGTCGGCACCGACTCCGCGATCTACCTGGTCGCCAGCCGGGGACCCGCTTCTGCCGCCAAGACCACACCGTAGAGGCCGGCGCCTCACCACACCTCGAAGCGCACCGACGCCTACGCCCCGCCCTCCAGCGCCGCCTCGATAACGCCGGCAGCCTCCTCCACGCCCATCACCGCCGTATCAATCACGAGATGCGGCTGCTCCCACACCTCGTACTCCCGCTCGATCACGTCCTGCCAGGACGGCAGCTTCAAGCCCTCGATATCGCCCTGACGCGACTCGACACGCCGGCGGTGCTCCGCCGCATCCGAGCACACGACCTCCACCTCGATACACCGCGCCTCGCTTCGTAACGCCACCGATCGCCATGCCTCGCGCGTAATCACCAGCGGGTTCACGGAATCGGCGACCACGGTATGCCCCAGGCGCAGGTTGTCCTCCGCCACCGCATACGCCACCCGATAGCCCTCGTCGCCCACCGCCAACGTCCCACCCGCGTCTCGCAGCGCCTGCTCGATGCTATCGATGCGCACGTGCATGGCCCCGATGCGCCGTGCCAGGGCTCGCGCGATCGTCGTCTTGCCGGTGCCGGGCAGCCCGCCCATGACGATCAGCACGGCGCCGTTCTGGTCACTCATAGCCGCAGCATATCGGAGGTTCCCGGACGGACGCGCATGCGACGCTTCCTGTAGCATGCGCAGATACCACGACCCAACCTCAAAAGGAGCACCGCCATGGCATCGATACCGCGCGCTGAAGTTGTCGGCAGCCTGCTGCGTCCCGGCTACGTGAAGGACATGCGCGCCGGTGTGCGCTCCGGCTTCGTCAGCCAGACCCAGCGCCGCGAGGTGGAGAACCGCGCCGTCATGGAGGCCATCACCCTGCAGGAGGCGGCAGGCCTCGACGTGATCACGGACGGCGAGCTACGACGCGTCTCCTGGATCGCCACCGCGCCTACGACCGTGGAAGGCCTGCATCGCTCGGCGTTCAGCGGCTTCAAGATCCTCACGGACGCAGGGCCGGGCTGGATCCGGTTCTGGTGGGACAACCAGGGCAACTTTATCGAACGCGGTGCCCGTCCCCGCGGCGTCGTCGTCGACAAGATCGCCTTCTCCAACGAGATCACCTCGGACTACGACTTCCTCAGGCAGCACGCGTCCGTCCGCACCAAGTTCTGCTTCCCGTCGCCCAGCTACCACCGCATCTACTGGGACCGCAACTACTCCACGGGCGCCTACCCCACCTCGCGCGACTTCCTCTACGACATCGCCGACAAGCTGCGCGAGTACGTCGTGAAGCCCCTGCTCGAGATGGGCTGCGACTACATCCAGCTCGACGCCCCGAACTACGGCCAGTTCTACGTCGACCCAAAGGTGCGCGCCGCCTACGAGACCGAGGACGCCCAGGACATGGCCGCGAACCTCATTGAGGACGCCGAGGTCGACAACTACCTCTTCGAGGGACTGGACAACGTCACCTGCGCCATGCACGTCTGTCGCGGCAACTCGCCCGGCGGCTACTGGAGCGCCAACGGCGGCTACGAGCCCCTGGCGCCCCTGTTCCAGCACATCCCCAACATCGACACCCTGCTACTGGAGTACGACACGCCCCGCGCCGGCGACTTCGCCCCCCTGCGCCACATCCTGCCGGATACCACGGTCGTCCTCGGCCTGCTCACGACCAAGGAAGGCACCCTCGAATCCGCCGCCGAGGTCGAAGCCGGCATCCACGCCGCCGCCGAGATCATCCCGCTGGAGCGGCTGGCCCTCAGCCCCCAGTGCGGCTTCGCCTCCGCCGAGGGCGGCAACCCGCTCACGGAGGAGCAGCAGCTCGCCAAGCTCCGCCTCGTCAGCGAAGTGGCAAGGAAGGTGTGGGGCTAAGAATGCAAGGTCTTGCGGCCAAGCGCTGCAGAATATCCCCAGCAGCACAGATCATTCCCCCTCGGCCCGCTGGGGAGAGGGTCGGGTGAGGGGCAGCAGCGCTGCGAAGTGGTCGACGGTATGCCGACCACGGCATGCTGAGCTTGCCGAAGCACGTCAGGGCTGCATTAGCGCAAGGAGTCAGTTATTCGCCGCGACGCCGACATCCTTCGACAAGCTCAGGATGCCTTAACGAACTGATTTAGCCGCTACGAGCTAGCCCGTAATCGCCGGCGCCTCGATCCCCGCCTCGGCCTTGAACTCGGCCCAGTACGGGTCCCACACCTCCGCGAGATGCTGCTTCTCCGTTACGACGTCCTGCGGGATCGCCCGGAAGCTCTGCGGCGCCTTGAGAATCGACGGCTCG
The DNA here is from genome assembly GCA_963731765.1 of uncultured Chloroflexia bacterium. Classification (GTDB taxonomy): domain Bacteria; phylum Chloroflexota; class Dehalococcoidia; order DSTF01; family WHTK01; genus WHTK01. The sequence goes on along the minus strand of CAVSWS010000004.1, from coordinate 38,587 downwards.
ATGCCGTTCTGCAGGTCGCGCGCCATTTCGATAAGCACCCGGCGCATGTGGATCACCGCGACGTCCGTCGTCCCCAGGTGCTCCTGCGAGCGGTCGTAGATCGCCCCCATCGATTCCGTCACTGCTGCGTCCTGGGTACGGTTCCCCGGCAGCCCCGTGTAGTTCAGCGTCTTCTGCTTCTCGCGGTCGATCAGGTAGTCATTGTCCTTGTTGCGGAAGTAGCGGAACGTCCCGGGGATCAGGCCCAGCGTCGACTGGTCGAACTGAGAGACGTACGCGAACGGCCCGGACTGCGACCGCACCGCTGCCTGCGTCCGCTCCGGCTCCGGCGATGGCGGCTGCACCATGAACCACCAGCTGTGCTCGTCGTCCATCGGCAGCACGAAGATGCCCCCGCCCGCCTTCGACGTGCCCGCGATCGACGTGAACGTCGGGAACACATAAGACGTCACGCGCCAGTAGTACTCATCAGGCGCCGGCGTCTGCCGCCGAGCACCGTACACGAAACCGAACTCCGTCTCGCGCGACTCCGTGATCTCGGGCGCCGCGTACGGGATGCCGCGCAGGAACGTCTCCGCCCCGAACACCCGATGCAGAAACGTCACGTGGGCGGAGTCGATGTTGCCTTCGAGGCCCTGCGTGTAGTTGGAGTCCTGCATGTGCTTCGTCACGCGGCTCGCCTCCGCGTTCGGCTGCAGCGTCCACTGGTAGTGCGGCAGGGCCGGCTCCTTCTCCGGCGGACCCATGTAGATCCACACCAGCCCGCCGAACTCGGCCGAAGGGTAGGCCTTGATGCGCACCTTGTTCTTGAAATTGCTCTCGGCCGGCTCCGAAGGCATGTCGACACACGCGCCGGTGATATCGAACTTCCAGCCGTGGTAGACGCAGCGCAGCCCCTCCTCCTCGTTGCGCCCGAAGAACATGGAAGCGCCACGATGCGGGCACGCCTGCGTGAAGAAGCCGACCGACCCGTTGCTGTCCCGGAACGCCACCAGGTCCTCGCCGAGCAAACGCAGACGCACCGGCGCGCAGTCCACCTCCGGCAGCTCCGATGGCAGCATCGCCGGTAGCCAGAAGCGGCGGAACAACTCACCCATCGGTGTCCCGGCGTTCGTGCGCGTCAGGATCTCGTTGTCTTCTTTGCTCAGCATGGCGCCCGTCCCTTCAGTCGAAAGCTGGCGTCATTATCACACCAAGTCACGCATCCGAGCGGTTCCGAGCGTTCCGACCCACCGGCCGTGGTCGAGGGGTGCCCGATTGCCCGATGAGGCTATCGAGTCAGCGAGACCCCGCGTACTACTATTGGGACAGACATGGCAGAGAACGAACTCAACATCCACGACATCGTCGGCGGCTACCCCACCTTCGAAAAGCTGGTCGACCACTTCTACGACGCCGTAGAGCAGGACCCCGTGCTCCGTCCCCTGTACCCCGAGTCGCTGGACGAATCACGCAAGCACCTGGCGCTCTTCCTGTCGCAGTTCTTCGGCGGCCCACAGGATTACTCCATGCAGCGCGGCCATCCTCGCCTGCGCGCCCGCCACCTCCCCTTCGTCATCGACCGCAAGGAGCGCGACGCCTGGGTCAAGCACATGCTCGCCGCCGTTGACGAAACCGGCATTGCGGAGCCCGCCCGCACCCACATGCGCGACTACTTCGAGCAGGCCGCGACGTTCCTGATCAATCAGTAGCACCCTGGCAGTAGCACCCTGGCTGGGCGGACGAGCCCTCTGCAGTACAGGGAAAATGCCGCCCGGACGAGTGGTCATTGCGAGGCCCTTGCCAATGGGCCGTGGCAATCCCACGAAATGCTTTCGGCACTCCCATGCACATGTGAGATTGCCACGGCGGCTTTCGCCTTCTCGCAATGACGCAGCGGTACGCCGCCGATAAGCCGTGGTACCGAATCTCAGCGCTGATGCTGATCGCTGACGGCTACTCGCTCGCCGAGCGAGGCGGATTCCCCACCCGGCTCATCATCTCCCGAAACGCCGGTAGCTCCTGCGCACCCACCATCCCCATGCGCTCGTTGAACACGAAGGTCGGGATCGCCGTCACGCCGATGGCCCGGGACCAGCTAATGCCCTCGTCTACTTCCTGCTCGTAGCGCCGGTCGTCCAGCGCCCGCCGCAGCTCTGCGCCGTCCAGGCCCATCTCCTCCGCCAGGCGCACCAGCACGCTGATGTCGCCGATGTTCTCCAGGTCCGTGAAGTAGCTCTTGAAGATGCGCTTGTGGAAATTCCAGGCCGTATCGAAGTCCGTCGTGCGCAGGGAGTGCTCGGCGGCTTCCAGCGCCAGGTGTGAATAGGAAGACCACACCCGGCCGCGGGAGAAGGTGATACCGAGCTGCTCACCGCGCAGCTCCTGGGGCGTCGGCGGCGCGTCCGGCGTCACGATGCGACGGGCGGGCATGCCTTCCCGCGGCGTCTCCGGGCGCAAGAGGAAGGGCGCAAACTGTACATCGAAGTCGTACTCTTGCTGTAGTCGTTCGACCTCAACTAGGCCGATGTAGCACCACGGTCAAACGAAGTCTGAGACGATGATGATCGACGTGCGTTCCGGTGTCTCCTGGATGTCCTCTTCGCTCATGCCGCACAGTATACGTAGAGACTTAGCCATCGTGACTACCCCAAACCCCGTTTTGTCCCTCGAACCGGCCTTCCTCCCCTTCCCGGACGACTGCATGGCCCGCCGAGTGCACCGTGAGGGCGTACTGCTCCTCGGCGGCGGCCGAGCGCTGCTCATGCAGATCGCCCACCCCTCCGTCGCGAAGGGCGTCGCCGAGCACAGCCGGTTCCGTGCCGACCGCATCGACCGCCTCCTCCGCACCCTGCGGCCCACCCTCGCCATCGTCTTCGGCACCAGGCAGCAGGCCCTCGAAGCCGCTGCCGGCATCAACCGCATCCACGAGCGCGTCACGGGCGCGACCTACGCCGCCACGGACCCCGACCTGCTGCTCTGGGTCCTCGCCACCCTCATCGACACGTCCGTGTTCATGCACGAGCGCTTCGTCCGCCCCCTCGACCCTGCCGAACGCGACGCTTACTACGCCGACATGTGCCACGTCGGCTCGCTGCTGGGCATTCCGGAGGACGTCATGCCGGCGAACCTCGACGCCCTCGAAGCCTACGTCGACCGCATGTGCCGCACCCTTGTCGTCTCGGATGAAGCCCGCGAGATCACCGAGGCGCTCTTCGCCTCGAACGTCCTTACCTGGCCCGTCATGGACTCGGTACGCGTCCTCACCGCCGGCCTGCTGCCGGAGCCCTTGCGGTCCCAGTTCGGCCTCGCCTGGGGCCCCAACCGCCAGCGCGCCCTCGAGGCGACGTGCAGGGCCTCGCGCCTCGTTCTGCCCCATGTCCCATCGAGGCTCCGCGCGCCGCCGTGGTTCCTCATGCCCTGACGAGTAGACGAGTAGCAGGTAACAGAGAGCACGGGACAGGCTCTGCAAGGCCCACTGCTATCAGATCTCTGTTATCTGCGGGCACCGGCCGCGTCCTACACGACAGAATCCTTCGATGCTCGTAGACTCTACTTACACACTTCGAACGAAGCTGAGGAGCATGCCATGCTATCGCCGGAAGACAACAAGACCCTCACCAGCGTCGGCCCCGAGACCATCATGGGCAAGCTGCTGCGTCGCTACTGGACGCCCGCGCTGCTCGCCGCCGAGCTACCGGAGGCGGACGGTCCGCCCCTCCGCGTCCGCCTGCTGGGCGAGGACCTCGTCGCCTTCCGCGACAGCGAGGGCAAGGTCGGTCTCTTCGTCCAGGCATGCCCCCACCGCGGCGCGTCGATGTTCTTCGGCCGCAACGAGGAAGCCGGCCTGCGCTGCGTCTACCACGGCTGGAAGTTCGACACGACCGGCGCCTGCGTCGACATGCCGTCAGAACCCGCCGAGAGCAACTTCAAGAACAAGGTGCGCATCCGCGCCTACCCCACGCACGAGTCCGGCGGCATCGTCTGGGCCTACATGGGCCCGGCCGAGACCACGCCGCCCTTCCGAGACCTCGGCACCGAAGTGATGCAGGACGGTGCCGGTCGTGCCGCCAAGCAGATCACATACTGCAACTGGATCCAGGCCCTCGAAGGCAACATCGATACCTCGCACATCTCCTGGCTCCACGCCTACTTCGACCTTTTCGACACGCCGGACGACGGCACGGACAAGCCCGGCTACCCCTCGCAGGCGAAGTCGTGGTACCTCTGGACCCAGGACCGCGCCCCGCGGCTCGAGGTCGAAGACACCTTCTACGGCTTCAAGTACGCCGGCATCCGCACCACGCCGAACGGCCACACCCACGTCCGCGTCACGCACTGGATCATGCCTTACCAGACCATCGTGGCCGGCATGCCGATCCGCGCCGGCGGCACCACCTTCGTGCCCCGCGACGACGAGACCTGCTGGCGCTTCACGGTGAGCTCCGGCATGCTCAACCGCCCCTTCAGCTACGAAGCGAACACACCCGGCGGCACGCCCTACAAGTTCCCTTACGGCGGCCCCACCGGCGCCGGTGCCATGAACGGGCTCATCGAGCGCAAGTGGCTGCCCGAGAACGACTACCAGATCGACCGTGGTGTCCAGGGCAAGGACCTCTTCACCGGCATCGAGAACTTCGTCAGCCAGGACCTCATGGCCACAGAGAGCATGGGCGCCGTCTACAACCGCTCGCAGGAGCACCTCGGCAACACGGACAAGGCGATCATCCACATGCGACGCATGCTGCTACAGGCTGCCCGCGACCTCGACCAGAAGGGCATCGAGCCGCCTGCCATCCAGCCATCGCCGGAGCTGGCGCGCGTCTACTCCGCGGAGAAGATCCTCGCCCCCGGCGAAGACTGGCGCACGCTCGGCACCCAGGACGACCCCACGACCGTCGAGATGGAGGCCTACCCCCTCGCGGAGGCAAAGGCGCAAGCAGCGGCGGCCGAGATCCCAACAAGCTAGGGCGGCAGTGAGCCTTCCGCTGGTCGCTGAAGGCTCAAGCGACGCACGAGTCGATGGCGACAATCCGTACCAGGCTTCCCCTCTCCGAGGTCGGAGAGGGGTGCCGGCTGCGGTCGGCGGGGTGAGGTTCCCCACGCTACAAAGCGCTTTCCTGCGCGTTCCGAGAGGGTCTCACCCTGGCCGTCTCCCCAGCGGGGCGAGGGAACTGCCCTGTACTGGCCTCGCCAGGTCCTACGGCGCCTGCACCCCAAGCGCATCGATGGTCAGCGCCGTCGAGCCATCGTCCGACGACACGACCATCACCAGTTCGCCCGGCGTCAGCGCGCTCAGACCGATCTTGCTGGCGCCGCGCCGGATCTGCGTCTTGTTGTTCGTGGCGACTTCCACCTGGTCGCCCGTAGTGAACACCTCGAAGCGCAGGTTGGCCTCCGACACGCCGAGCACCGTCCCGACGCGCACGGCCGGGTTGCGGTTCTCGTAGTCCAGCAGGATCTCCTGCAGCTGCTCCACGCTCAGCTCGCCGCTCGCGTACGCCGCCAGCGTGTCGCCGCGCAGCTTCTCCGGCAGCGCCTGGACGCGCGCCAGCACATCGGCTGTCAGGGTGGGCACCGCGGTCGGTTGCACCGTGGCCGTCGGTGCCGGGATGCGCGTGGGCGTGGCGACAATCGTCACCCGCGTCGGTGTGGCCGCTGCGATGGCCGATTTGTTGTCGTCGCCCCCCGACGCCAGCACGAGAACCAGCGCCAGGCTGACGACGAGCATGAGCAGAGCAAGGGCTATCAGGGGCGGGAGGACCCGGGAGCTGACCAGACTAAGTTACTCCTAGGAGTATTGCCATTGGCTGACGTCGACTGCGTTGCCGGCAGCGTTATTGTAAACCTTGTCCCGTCCTCCGGGGAGCTTTTTACCTCCACGCTGCCGCCGTGAGCCTGCACGATTTCCCGCGTGATCGCCAGGCCCAGGCCCGTGTTCGCGTCGGCGCGCGCACCCACCGGGTCTGCCTGGAAGAAGCGATCGAACACGTGCGGCAGCGCCTCGGGAGGGATTACGGAACCTGTATTGTGCACCGATAGCTGGATATGCCCATCGTCTGCCACGGAGGTCAGCGTCACGCTGCCGCCGGAGGGTGTATGGCGCACGGCGTTATCGACGATGTTCGCCAGCGCCTGCTCCAGTCGCCGCCCGTCTGCCCGGATGATCGGCGTATCCCCGGCCTCGATCGTCAGGTTCACGCCGGCGTGCTCCGCTCGGCGCTCGAAGCGCTCCTGGGTCGCCCGCAGCAGCTCCGTCGGCGACATGTCGTCCAGCTGCACGCTGAACTCGCCTTGCTCCACCTGCGAAAGGTACAGCAGGTCATCGACCAGTCCGCGCATACGCACCGCCTCGTCGTTGATGATGCGGCCGGCTTCCGCGTAGTCCTCCGGTCGTGTCAGCGACCCGTCGACCATCGCCTGCGAGAACCCCTGCACGGACGTAAGGGGCGTCTTGAGCTCGTGCGATACGTTGGCCAGGAAGTCGCGCAGGGTGCGGTGCGACCGGCTGACCTGGCGCGACATCGCGTTGAACCCGCTCGCCAGCCGCGACACCTCATCGCCGCCGTAGGCCGGGATCTGCTGCTCGTAGTTGCCCTGCGCCATCTCTTCGGACGCGGCGGTGATCCGTGCCAGTGGCCGCGTAATCGACCGCGCCAGCAGGCCGGCCGCGATCACCCCGAAGAACAGCGCGATACCGCCGGCGAGGAAGAGACGCGGCATAAGGTCCCGCCACGCACCCTGGATGTCGCTCTGGTCCACCGCGACAATCGTCTGCAGCGTCGGCGTGAACGGGATCACGTAGCCGGGCCGGCCGTATCGGGTGGTTGTAAACAGGAGCAGGTCGTCCGGCCCACGGTTCAGAGTCGAGACCTGGTACTGCAGGTCCTCGTTAACCTCGGAGTTCCCATCCGCGCTGGAGATCTGCGACAGGGTTTGGCCCTTCAGGGCATCGTTCGCGCTGTCGCCGACCACCACGTCATTGCTATCGACGAGGAGTATGCGCACGCCCTCGTACGAGTACTCCGACTTGAGGATATCGATGATCTGCTTGGGCGTGCCGCCGATGTACTCCAGCTCGCCGGCGCGACGAGACATCGGGTCCGCGAGCAGGCCGACACGTTCCGTCGCCGCCTCCTCCTGCTGCTGCCGGAGCAGGTAGACCGTCGCGCTTCCCGCCAGGAACAACGTGACGAAAATCAGGAGGCCAAACGAGAATATAAGGCGGAATCTAAGGCTTCGCGGCAGTAGCCTGCTCATCCAGGACAAGTTTGTAGCCCACCCCCCATACGGTCTGGACCCGCGCCTTCGCACCATGCAGCTTTTCACGCAGCCAGGCAACGTGTACGTCAATCGTGCGCGTGTCGCCGTAGAAGTCCTGGCCCCAGACCAGGCTCAGAAGCCTCTCGCGGTCCAGAACAACGCCTTCGTGGCGCATGAATGCGGTCAGGAGGTCGAACTCTTTCGCGCGCAGGCTCACCGATTTGCCGGCAACCCACACCTCGCGCCGAGCCGGGTCCAGCTTGATGTCGCCCACTTCAAGGACGGCGTCGGGTGCAACCGAGTTCTGAGTACGTCGCAGCACCGCTTTGACACGCGCTACCAGCTCGCGGGGGTTGAAAGGCTTCGTAACGTAATCGTCCGCGCCCACTTCCAGGCCGACGATCTTGTCCACGTCGTCATCGCGCGCCGTCAAGATGATTACGGGAATGTTGGACGTCTTGCGCAGCTCTTTGCACACGCTGATGCCATCGAGTTCCGGCATCATGATGTCGAGCACGATCAGGTCGGGGTTCAGGGTGCGGGCTTTGTCCAGCGCCTGCTTGCCGTCGTAGGCCTCTTCTACCTGGTAGCCCTCATTGCTGAGATAGAGACGGGCAAGCTGAACGATATTCTTTTCATCGTCAACCACCAGGATTGTATTGGCCATAATTTGATTATGAGAAAGCGGGCTGCTACCTATACCACTCACGATACCACACCCCCACCGCACAGCTCATAGGAGCAGCCCGCTCCACATAGTCAGTATCAGCAGTGGGTACTTAGTGCCCAATAAGCAACTGTTAAATGAGTGTTTTCTATAGCGGCCCGGCTCTTGATTCCCTGCAAGTCGCCTGTCCTGCCTCCCAAACTTCAGGCCCGAACTCGTCAGGGAAAAGTAAGATTCGTCACTCCCATGACAGAACTGAGCCGTAGCCTCACTCTTGCTGGCCGGCAAATCTCATGAGGAGAACGAAACAGAATGAAATGGCTTGTTAGTGCGGCCGCCGCCCTTGTGGCGGTGTTCGCCATCACCTCTATTGCCGCTGCATCCAACGGATCGGGCGGCATTACCGGACCGGCTATCTACTACAACGGTGCCCTGTATCGCACCGTTGCCACGCCTACCCATCACTTCGCCAAGACCGGTGCTCCGGATCACAGCTTCGACACGATCTACGCCCTTTCGGACTACCAGGACCACAACGTGGCCGATGCAGCCCCGGGTGCGCCCAACTTCAACGGCGGTCGCTGGATGGTCGTCCCCGTCAGCTTCAACGACTACGACGCCGCCCTCGCCGCCTACGACACCAACAACAGCGGCGACTTCGATAGCGCCGCGGAGATCGAAGCCGCCGTCAATGCCGGGGATGCCACCCTGCTGCCGGTCAGCGACAGCTTCGAGTGCCCCATGATCCCGGTCCCGCCAAACCAGTAGCACAAACGCAATCAGCGCAGAAAAGGCGAGGAGCTGTTCCTCGCCTTTCTGCTTCCATTCGCAACCAGACGCAGAGCGCCGGATTCCCACACGCCGCGAGTTTCAGCCCGCGGTACACCCACCCGACCACCACACACCAACTGGTGTCGTGTCGCCACCAGCTTGCGGGCCTGATCGCCACCTGATAACGTTCGCCCACGTCACACGAGTCCCCGAAATTTTCGGACCGCACGCTGCTGGCTGGAGGAGCATCATGGCCACGCAAACCCAGGAGGGCTTCCCTTCGCAGGATGAAATCGACGGCTACTGGGACTGGGACAAGATCCACGCCCCTCGGCCGCTGACACCGCTGGCCGGAGACGCCGTTGTCATGGCCATGGGCGAAGGCTTCACGATCGCCCAGCACGCCTTCGGCACGCCGCTCTCTCTCAAGTGCCGCATGATCAACAACTACTTCTACTCCTCCTTCCGGCCCGACTACACCGGCATAACGGAGACGCCCGAAGCCCTGCAGGACCGCTACGAGAAGATGCTCTCGACCGACGCCATGCACATCGGCGAGCGCTGGGTGAACGAATGGGAGCCCTCCCTCATCCCCATGCTGGAGAAGGCGCGCACTACCGACTACACCTCGCTGAGCGACGATGCCCTGCTAACCGCCCTGGACGAGCAGCTCCAGAACCTCGTCTTCTTCTGGACCATCCACGGCTGGATCAACCTCGTGCTCGTCCCCTCCAACGCCCTCACGGAGTTCTACAACGCAGAGCTCAAGCCGGAAGACAGCACCGAGGCGTACGAGCTCATGCAGGGCTACCGCACCAAGTCGCTCGAAGCCGCGGCCGGCCTCTGGCGACTGAGCCGCATCGTCAAGAGCCAGCGAAGCCCTCTCGCAGATCTTCCAGAGCGGCGACCCCAAAGCTATCGAAGTTGCCCTTGGCTTCTCGAACGAGGGCGCTGCCTTCCTCACCGAGCTGCGCGAGTTCCTCGACAAGTTCGGCTGGCGCAGCGACGGCATCTACGAGATCGCCGAGGCCACCTGGCGCGAGAACCTGGCGATTCCCCTCAACACGATCCAGGGCTACCTCACGCTCTCCGATGAAAACGACCCCGAAGCCGTTTTCCACCGCGCCGTCCGCCGCCGCGAGGACCTCGTTGCTACCGCCAAGGCCCGCCTCGCCGGTCAACCCGACAAGCTGGCGCGCCTGGACGAGCTGCTGGCCGCCTCCCGCTACAACCTCCAGGTCACCGAGGACCACAGCTACTGGATCGACCAGATGGGCATCGCCACCTTCCGCCGATTCGCCCTCCAGCTCGCTGGCCGCCTCGTCGAGCGCGGCCAGATCGCGTCGCCGGAGGACGTCTTCTTCCTCTACAAAGACGAGCTGCGTAACGCTCTCGCCAACGGCACCGAGATGAAGCACGCCGTGGCAGCGCGCCGAGCCGACCTCGAGCAATGGGCCAGGGTCGTCCCGCCGGACCACCTCGGAGAGCCCACGCCTGCCCTTGCCGACCCCTTCTTCGTCTCGCTCGTGGACAAGATGCTCGGCCTGCTGCCCGTCGAAGCCAGCAAGGACGCCGATGTGATCAACGGCGTCGCCGCCTCGCCCGGCGCCTACACCGGCACCGCCAAGGTCGTGCGCACGCTCGTCGAGGCGAGCAAGCTTCAGCATGGCGACATCATGGTCTGCGAGATGACCCTGCCCACCTGGGTACCCCTGTTCGCCACCGTCGGCGCCGTCGTCGCCGATTCAGGTGGGGTGCTCAGCCACTGCGCCATCGTCGCGCGGGAGTTCAACCTCCCGGCCGTGGTCGGCACCCGCATCGGCACCACCACGATCAAAGACGGCATGTCGCTCACAGTAGACGGCACCAAAGGCCGCGTCCGCATCGAAGCGCGCTAGTCCGCTAGCTACAGCCCCAGAGCTCTGCGAAGGTTAGTCTCCAGAAGAATCAGATCCTCTTGCGAGAGCCGGCCGAGGTTTAAGCGGACCCTATCGAGTTGAACCGCGGCAATCCTGCTCGCACGAACTCGAGAAGGCGCGCGTAATCCCACTCGTTGTCTCATCCGAACTCACCACGACGGCGGGCCTGGGCTTGGTACGCCACTGCCATCGGAAAAGGGATAAAACGATTACGACGTCCCCTCTACCGTGAATCGGCATCTGTCAGGATGTCGTCGTAGACCGCGTCCTCGTCACTTTCCCAGTCATCCGCGAATGCACTCATCGAGACGTCGTAGAAAGCCTGCGTCTCCTTAGACGTTAGGCCTCCCTCACTGGCGTGGACCTGAGTCTGAATTTGAGTGCCGTGAGCGCGCCAGTAATCAATCGCGGCCGCAATTTGTTCCTGCGTCAAGTTGGGCAGCAGGCGCTGCATACGCTCGATAATGATCTTTTCCTGCATGAGGGGATAAAGACGCGCCACATCAGAGACGCGTACTGCGGTGCCGGCAATGAATGCAGCCTCGCCGTCATCATCAGCCCGCATCTCGATCTCTGCCTTTTTCGACTTCGCCATCGTCAGTCTCCTGCGCTCACTATAGGCAACGTAATTCCCGCCCTACAAACGATGGCTTGACGCACGGGCCCGAATCGCCAAGGCTAAGCACCACGCGCCTTTAGCCGCCGCTTCACCATGGAGGGACCATGCACTTCGGACTGACTATCTTCCCGACGGACTACACCGCTCAGCCGGACGAGTTCGCTCGTCGTGCCGAGGAGCGGGGCTTCGAAAGCATCTGGTTCCCCGAACACACCCACATCCCTGTCGAGCGCCGCTCGCCGTGGCCCGGCGGACCGAACCTCCCCCGCGAGTACTACAACTCCTACGACCCCTTCATCGCCCTTACCGCCGCCGCTATGGTCACGCGCGACCTCAAGCTCGCGACGGGCATCTGCCTCATCGTCCAGCGCGACCCCATCACCACGGCCAAGACTATCGCCACGCTGGACCGCGTCTCCAACGGCCGATTCATCTTCGGCATCGGCGGCGCCTGGAACGCCGAGGAGGTCGAGAATCACGGCATCTCCTTCAAGAAGCGCTTCCCCGTCCTGCGAGAACGCGTCCTCGCCATGAAGGCGATGTGGACCCAGGACCAGGCCGACTTTCACGGCCAGTACGTCGACTTCGACCCGCTCTACAGCAACCCGAAGCCCGTGCAGAAGCCGCACCCGCCGATCATCATGGGCGGTGACGGACCCACCACCTTCGACCGCGTCGTCCAGTTCTGCGACGGCTGGATGCCCATCGCCCGTGGCGGACTCCCGGCCGGCCTCGAGGAGAAGATGAAGGACCTGCGTGCCCGGGCCTCCGCCGCCGGCCGCGACCCGGACGCCATCAGCGTCTCTGTCTTCAGCTGCCCGCCCACGGCCGAGGCCATCGACGAGTGCGAACGCCTGGGCGTTAATCGCGTCATCTTCGGCATTCCCGCTGCCTCGCCGGACGAGGTGTGGGCCGCCCTGGACGAGCGCGCCAAACTGGTTCGATAGCCATGAGCACGGAAAACGAGACCGAGACCAGCTTCACACGCGTCGGCGCCGTCGCAGACTACGAGCAAGGCGTCCTGTACAACCACAAGGTGGATGGCAAATACGTTGCCGTCGTCCGCAACGGCGATCGCTTCTACGCCATGCGCAACCAGTGCACCCATGCCGGGTTCTTCTTTACCCCGGGCACCCTGCAGGACGGCCGCGTGCACTGCCCCGCTCACGGTGCTTACTTCCGTCTGGAAGATGGTGAACCCATTTCAGGACCGGCCGACGATTCCCTCGAGCTTTACGACGTCCGCATCGAAGGCGAGGACGTCTTTGTGGCGCCCCGAAAGTAGCTTCACACCTGCGGCTATACGCGCCCTCGATTCATTTCGCTGGCGAATCGATGGTTAAGGCTTAACCCGATTTTTTGATAGCGACCTTCTGTCTCGACAATTTGCGCCGATAAAAGACTTGTAGATACCGACGGCAATGGGATGCCTCGGTGAATCGTCGCTTGTGACAGAGGGATCGACATGGAGAATTTGACGCTGCTCAAGTCCCGCAGGCTTGCCTACATCCTTGCGGTGTTCAGCCTCGTGGTCTTCACGGCCTGCGGTGGCAACGACAACAACACGCCTGCAAACAGCGGCGCCACTTCTACCACCAGTACGGGTGCGAAGCTGGCCGACCAGCAGGTACTGCACCTCAGCATGAACAGCGAGCCGGGGACCATCGACCCGCAGTTGACATCCATTGGCAACGAAGTATCGATCGCTCGCCAGCTCACGACGGGTCTTTTTACCTATGACGAGGACCTCAACGTTGTCCCCGCCCTGGCTCAAGAGATGCCCACCACCGACAACGGCGGCATCTCGGCCGATGGCCTGACCTACACGATTCAGCTCAAGGACTCCACCTGGAGCGATGGTTCTCCGGTCACCGCGAACGACTTCGTCTACAGCATGCTCCGCGAGCTCGACCCCTCTGTCGGTAGCCCCACCGCCTGGGCCTTCTACAACATCGCCGGTGCCGCCGCCTACAACACGTCCCTGGACGTCAAAGACGGCAAGCCCGCCCCGCCCGCTTCTGAGATCGACAACCTGCGCTCGCAGGTCGGCGTCAAGGCGGACGGCAACAGCACCATCGTCTACACCCTGGAAGCTCCCGATCCCAGCTTCCTTAACGTGCTTGCCCTCGTCTCGGCAGCGCCTGTAAAGCAGAGCGTCGTGGAGCAGTACGGCGACGCCTGGACCGACGCCGGCAACTACCTCGGCAACGGCCCCTTCACCCTCGCGAGCTGGGACCGCGGCAGCAAGATCACCCTCAGCCGCAACGACAACTGGTACGGCACGCAGCCGACCCTCACCAGCATCGAAGTCAGCTTCCTCTCCGACGACGCCGTGGCCTACAACGCCTACGTCAACGGCGAGCTCGACGCGGTTCGCGCCACCACGGCCTCTCTGGCCAGCGGTGACAACAAGAGCCAGCTCGTCACGTCGCCGGACCTTTCGACCTACGCTCTGTTCATGAACAATGCCAGCGCGCCGTTCGACAACGCCAAAGTGCGCGAGGCCTTCGGCTCCGCCATCGACCGTAACGCCTACGTCAACGGCGTGCTCCAGGGCGCCGGTGTCCCGACCACGACCTGGGTGCCCGCCGGCATGCCCGGTCACATCGACCAGCCCGGCGACACGCTGTCCTTCAACGTAGACCACGCTAAGCAGCTGCTCTCCGACGCCGGCTACCCGGACGGCAAGGGCCTGCCCGAAATCAACCTGGCCATGATCTCGTCCGACTACAACAACCTCGTCGGCCAGTTCATCAAGGACCAGCTCGAGACCAACCTGGGCGCCAAGGTCAACGTCAACTTCTACGACCAGGGCGAGTACTTCGACCAGCTCTTCTCCGGCAACTACAACGCCACGATTCAGAGCTGGATCGCGGACTGGCCGTCCCCGGACGACTTCCTCAACCTGTTCTACAGCAGCAGCGACTCCAACTTCAGCGCCTACAACAACCCTGACTACGACAAGCTGCTGGACGACGCGGCCATGAAGGCCAGCCCGGCCGCCCGCCTGGACCTCTACAACCAGGCCCAGGAGCTGCTCCTCAAGGACGCAGGCCTCTCCCCGCTCTACAACGAGGTCACGAACCTCTACGTGAAGCCCTCGGTCAGCGAACTCATCACTACCGGTATCGATGGCGCGCTCAAGGGCGACCTCTTCTTCTGGCGGACGAAGATCCTCGATACGGGCACCAACTAGCGGCAACTGAAGTGAGGAGGGGCTGTTCGCAGCCCCTCCTCCACCTCTTACCAATATGGCGACATACATCCTGCGCAGGCTGCTCTGGCTCGGTCCGGCGCTTTTCTTTATCTCCCTCGTCACCTTCGGGCTGATGCACGCCACGCCCGGCGGCCCCTACGATTACGACCCCCATCTCACCGATACCGTCCGCGACAACCTCAACCGCAAGTACGGCCTCGATAAATCGCTCCCGGAGCAATACGCGATCTTCGTGTCGCACGCCATCCAGGGCGACCTCGGCGTGTCCCTCAAGGTGCAGCAGAACGAGCCCGTCACGTCGATGCTCGTTGACCGCCTGCGCTCGACCGTCATTCTCGGCCTCATCGCCCTGGTGTTCGCGACCGCGCTGGGCATCGGCCTCGGTGTGCTCTCCGCCCTTAACCGCAATCGATTGCCCGACTACGGCGCCGTCCTGATCTCGACAGGCGGCGCGGCGCTGCCGGCCTTCGTCGTCGGCATCCTGCTGATCTACCTCTTCGCCACCCAGCTCCACTGGCTACCGACGCGTGGCTGGGACCTGCGTACCGGCCTTGTCGCAGGATGGCTCCCGCACCTGGACCAGATGGTCCTCCCAGTCGTTACGCTTGCGCTTCTGCCCCTTGCCTACCTGGCGCGCATCACCCGCGCCAGCATGCTGGAGGTGGTGCAGCAGGACTACATGCGCACTGCCCGCGCCAAGGGGTTGCCCCGTAGCGCCGTCATCTGGCGACACGGCATGCGCAACGCCGCGATTCCCATCGTCAGCATCTTCGGACCCGTCGCCGGCGCCCTGCTCACCGGCTCCTTCATCGTCGAGAACATGTTCAGCGTGCCCGGTGTCGGCACCCTGTTCGTAAGGTCGGTCGAAGCGCGCGACTACAACCTGATCATGGGCATGACGCTGTTCTACGCCACCGTCGCGCTCGTGCTCTACCTGCTCGTCGATATCGCCTACGCCTACCTCGACCCGCGGGTGCGCTACCAATGACGCCTCGGAATGCCTGGCCCAGAATCCTCGCCCAGAGCGATGCCGTGGCACTGGCGAAGGTACCCAGTTACTGGCTGATGGCCTGGCAGCGCCTGCTGCGCCACCGCCTGGCCGTCGCCGGCCTCGTTATCATCGCGGCGCTCATTCTCGTCGCTGTGCTCGCGCCCCTGATCGCCCCGCACGACCCCGGTGCCCAGAACCTCGGCGCCGGTCTGCAGTACCAGTCGCCGAGCTGGTCCCACCTCATGGGCACCGACGGCCTGGGGCGCGACTGGTTCAGCCGCCTGATCTACGGAACGCGGGTGTCTCTCGCCGTGGGCGTCTTCGCCCAGCTCGTCGTGCTCGGCATCGGCCTGCCCCTCGGCCTCGTCGCCGGCATCCGCAACGGCCGCCCCGACAGCGTGATCATGCGCTTCACCGACCTCGCCTACGCCTTCCCTGACCTGCTGCTCGTCATCCTCCTCAGGGGCGTTATCGGCGGAAACCTGGCGCTGCTCATTGGCATCATCGGCCTCGTTACCTGGATGGACGTCACGCGCCTCGTGCGCGGTCAGGTGCTCTCGCTGCGAGAGCGCGAATTCATCACCGCTTCGCAGGCCATGGGCGCCAGCGATGCACACATCATGGTGCAACACCTCATCCCCAACCTCTCCGGCCCGCTGATC
The DNA here is from genome assembly GCA_963731765.1 of uncultured Chloroflexia bacterium. Classification (GTDB taxonomy): domain Bacteria; phylum Chloroflexota; class Dehalococcoidia; order DSTF01; family WHTK01; genus WHTK01. The sequence continues at coordinate 22,499 of CAVSWS010000004.1, read as the reverse complement.
GTCCTGCTCGCCATCGGCATTCCGCGCGCCATCTTCATCGAAGCCACGCTCAGCTTCATCGGTTACGGCGTCTCACTCGGTACGCCGAGCTGGGGTGCGATGGTCCAGGAGGGCTACGCGGCCTTCGCCGCACCCCACCTTATGGTCTTCCCGGCCGCCGCCATCGCCCTGCTCATGCTCGCCTTCACCTTCGTCAGCGACGGCCTCCGCGACGCTCTCGACCCCACCAGCCCGCTCGCCCGCACCGCCCAGATCCAGATCGAGGCGCCTGTCGTGGCCGAAGACATCCCCCACGCCCCCGACCTCCGGAAGGCAGCCTGAGCCAACCACATCATCACAACGATCACTCTGGACAACGATCACTCTGATCCACGTGCCTCCCTAACCTGTCGTTGCGAGGAGGCGCCAAGCCGACGAAGCAATCTTTCAGCGCTGCTTCTGGGCCCAGCGTTCGGACGCGCATGAGGCGCTGAAAGGTTGCCGCGACCCGCTACCGCGTGCCTCGCAACGACAGAGTGATGAGATCGCGGGCATAGAGAAGACCGCGCAAGCCTCTCGCCCTCCGGCGCACACGTTCCCTACCCTGTCGTTGCGAGGAGGCGCCAAGCCGACGAAGCAATCTTTCGGCGCTGCTTCTGGGCCCAGCGTTCGGACGCACATGAGGCGCTGAAAGGTTGCCGCGACCCGCTAACGCGTGCCTCGCAACGACAGAGTCATGAGATCGCGGGCACAAAGAAAAGACCGCGCAGGTGTTTCGACCTGCGCGGTTCTTCTTACCGGCTGCTACTTCGCTGAGGACTGAAGGCTGAACGCTGACAGCTCGCCCGTTAGCTGTAGTGGTTCGAGATGTAGTGATCTGCTCGGATCGCTGCCGTGGCGCCGTCACCGGCGGAGCTTACGACCTGCCGCGCCGCGTTGACGCGTACGTCGCCGGCCGCGAAGATGCCCGGTACATTCGTTTCCATCCAGTCGTTCACCACGATGTGACCACCGGGGTCGAGGTCCAGCAGCCCCTCGATGAAGTTCGTGTTCGGCGTCTGGCCGATGAACACGAACACGGCCGAGATCGGCATGTCCGATTCCTCACCCGTTACTACGTTCTTCAGGTGCGCAGAAGTCACTTCCTTCTCGCCGTCAATCGACTCCACCACGGTGTTCCAGATGAACTCAATCTTCTCGTTTGCGAACGCGCGCTCCTGCAGGATCGTGCTCGCCCGCAGCTCGGTACGGCGGTGCACCACCTTCACCTTGGAGGCGTAGCGGGAGATGAACAGGCCCTCGTCCATCGCGGCGTCACCACCACCGACGACGATAACCTCCATGTCCTTGAAGAAGGCCGCGTCACACGTACCGCAGTACGAGACGCCGTAGCCGGTCAGACGATGCTCCCCGGGCACGTTCAGACGGTTGTAGTCGGCGCCGGCCGTGACGATCACCGCCCGGGCCAGCACGTCTTCCTCTTCTGTCCGGACTATGTGCCCGCCCTCGCCCGGCTCGATGGCCGTGACGGTCGTGTACATCGTCTCCATGCCGTACTTCTCGGCCTGCGTCTGCATCGCCTGCCCCAGGTCGAAGCCGTTGATCTCTTCGATACCCGGGTAGTTCTCGATCACTGCGGTGAGGGCAATCTGGCCTCCGGTGATGTTCTTTTCGATCAGCAGCGTGCTACGACGGGAGCGCGCCGCGTATAGACCGGCTGCCAGGCCCGACGGACCGGCGCCGATGATCACAATGTCGTATTCCTTCACGGGACCAACCCTCTTCTGAGCAGGAGTTGCGAGCGATATGCGCGCTTTCTACAGTACTCGGTTCAAGCGCATCGATCATCAGCGCTCGAATACCCGGCGGCGCATTCGCTTTGAAATAGACCGGGCGCCCGCAATGCAGGCGCCCGGTGCATGCTTATCCGGCGCCCCGATTAGGCGAGGGCGTCGTCCAGGCGCTTCTTCAGGTCACCCTTCGGCCGGAAGCCGACGATGGAGCCGACCTGCTCGCCGCCCTTGAAGACCAGGAGCGTCGGGATGCTGCGGATGCCGTACTTGGCAGCGACACGCGGGTTGTCGTCCGTGTTCAGCTTGCGGAACTCAACCTTGCCGTCGTACTCATCGGCAAGCTCGTCGACGATGGGGGCTACCATGCGGCAGGGGCCACACCAGGGCGCCCAGAAGTCCACCAGGACCGGCTTGTCGGAGGTGAGGACGTCAGTGTCCCAACTCGTGTCGTTAACTTCGCTCGGCTTTGCCATTTCTGTACCTCCTCTGCGGTCTCGAAGCGATTCCGGGACCTTTGACTAGAAAGTCTTTACGCTCTACACTATAGATACCCCCAGAGGGTATGTCAAGGGCCTCAAATGACCCGGAAAGAACCTCGCATGGATGATGCAACCAAGAAGAGTCTGACCACCCGCCTGCGCCGTATCGAAGGCCAGGTACAGGGCCTGCAGCGCATGCTGGAGAACGACCGCGAGTGCGAAGAAGTGCTCACGCAGATCATGGCCGTACGCAGCAGCCTGGACCATCTTGGTCTGCTGCTCATGGAGACGCACATCGACGACTGTCTTCTGGACGGCCTGCCGCCGGACTCACCCGTGACTCAGGAAATCGCCGACGTCCTCAAGTCCTGGGCTCGCTACGGCCTGGTCCCCGGTGCCCGGTCAGAGGTCCCTGTCCGCGACTAGCCCGGCGCGCATCGCCCGTCTTGCGGCCGTTGCCGCCACCGCGAGGCGCCGCCGATCGGTCGAAGCCACCGCTGCGCCCTCGAGGAGCTGAACCGCCGCGCGCTTCGTAGCCGCCACTGCGGCCCCCGGCGCCGCCCGAGGCGCCACGCGGCGCTCCGTTGCCGCCGTAGCTACCGCGACGGCCCTCACCCTGGTCTCGATTCTGGCCCGGCTTGCCCCGGCCCTGCGCTGCCGGCGGTGCACCAAACGGTCGCCACGCCGGCTTCGGCTTCGGGTACCACACAGGACCCTCGCCCTCACCTCGTCGTGGTGATCGCGCACCCGTCGTCCCGCGTCGAGGCCCCGACTGATCGTCTGACGAAGCATCTCGTCGTGGAGGCCGTCCGCGGTCGAAGCCGCCGCCGTTGTTGCCTCGCGGCCCGCTCGGTGCGCCGTCTCGCCTCGGATATGCCGGCCGGCCGCCTGGTGCATTACGTCGCGGGTAGCCACTTCGAGGCGCGCTGTCGTCGCGGCGCGGGTAGGCGCTGCGTTCGCCCTGATCGTCACGACGCGGGTAACCACCTCGTGGCGCGCTGTCGTCGCGGCGCGGGTAGGCACCACGTTCGCCCTGGTCATCACGACGCGGGTAACCACCTCGTGGCGCGCTGTCGTCGCGGCGCGGGTAAGCACCACGTTCGCCCTGGTCATCGCGACGCGGGTAACCACCTCGTGGCGCGCTGTCGTCGCGGCGCGGATAGGCGCTGCGCTCGCCCTGGTCATCGCGGCGCGGGTAACCGCCTCGGGGCGCATTATCGTCGCGGCGCGGATAGGCACTGCGCTGGCCGTTGTCTCTGCCTGCGTAAGACGGCCCTCGTCGCGGACGATCGCCGCTCGACGTTTCGCCGCCCCCGTTTTGCGTAAAGGAAGAACGCATCGGCGGTCGCGACTGACCCTCATCCTCGTCCATGCGCACTCTTCGGAACGGCCGCTGGTCGCCCGGCACGCGCACCTCGTCGGCCCGCGTCGGCTTCGGCGTCAGCATCACGAGTGCCATCATCTGGCCGGCGCCGGTGTTGGCCAGCGTGTATTCCTGGCCCGGCGGCACCAGCACCGCATCCATCTCCTGCAACGATTCGATCTGGGGGCCGGCGCGCAGTCGCGCCTCACCCTCAAGCAGCACAAGCAGGGAGTCCGACTTCTCGAAGCCCGTGCGCGACTCCTCCTGGTTTGCTTCCAGGCACAGGAGGTCGACGACGAGGCGAGGCCTGTCGAACAGGTTGACATGCATCGGCCGCTCCCGCAGGAATCGCCGGGAGCGACTGATATTAACTACGTCCATGGGGTTACCTTCCTGCGGCCGAGGGTGCTCCAGGCTGCGCAAAGATCTCGCGCATCTTGACCATCAGGTCGCTGGCTGCCGAAGCGTTGGCGACGCGCAGCGCATTCTTGATCGCGACGGCATCGGAACGGCCGTGGGCAACAACCACCACGCCGTTGACGCCTAGCAGGTTGCCGCCGCCGTATTCTTCGTATTGTAGGCTCTTGAGCGCCCGCTTCAGGGCCGGCTTCAGAAGGATTGCCGCCGGCGCGTACAAAATGCTGCTGCGGATCACGCTGCGCACCTGCTGAAGGATGTAGTCCGCCATCCCCTCGCCGACCTTCAGGGCCACGTTGCCCGTGAAGCCGTCTGCCACCACAACGTCGCAGAGGCCCTTGTGAACGTTCTGCCCTTCGATGTTGCCGACAAAGTTGAGCCCGGACTCCTTCAGCAGCTCGTAAGCCTCCGAAGTAATCTCATTGCCCTTGCTGGACTCCTCGCCCGTGTTCAGCAGACCGACCCGCGGGTTCGTCACGCCGACAACCTCTCGCGAGTACACGGCGCCCATCTGCGCGAACTGCGCCAGGTAGCTCGGCCGGCAGTCTGCGTTGGCACCGGCGTCCAGCAGGAACACCCGCCCCGCGTTGAACGGGATCAGCGTGCTGAGCGCGGGTCGTTCGACGCCGGGAATGCGACCCAGCACGAAGAAGGCCGATGCCATCACGGCGCCCGTGTTGCCGGCTGAGACCATCGCATCGGCCTCGCCGTCCTTCACGAGCTTCATCGCTACGTTGATCGAGGCCCCGCGCCGCGTACGGACCGCCTTGACGACCTCTTCCTCGCCCATCGTGATCTCGTCGGTCGCCTCGACGATGGACATGCGATTGTTCTGGGGGTACTTCGCCAGTTCCTTCTCGATGACGGCACGCGGCCCGACGAGCATGACGTCGACGCCGAACTCCTCCGCGGCCAGCAGGGCGCCCTTTACCTGTTCCGTAGGGGCCAGGTCGCCGCCAAGGACATCAAGCGCTACTTTCAACCCGAAGTCTCCGCTCTGGCGATGAATACCAGATTTTCCCCGATTCCCACCGGAGTCAAGTCATAGTCGCCGTAAACGTGTGTAACACGCAGTCCACACTCCTGCAATAGTAACCGAATCTCGGCTTCGGTTGAGTACCGCAGCTCCGTGGCAAATACGCTACGTTTCACCTCACCGCCTGGCCCGACACGGTCGTAAATGTAAGTGAGCTGGCGCACCATGCGGGCCGGGTCCGGCTGCTCCACGCAGAACTTCATCACCGTCTCGCCCGTCGATTCGTCCAGCCGGCTCCAATGCATCAGCATGGGCGCCCAGCCGTCCGTGTCGTCCCAGGTCACCGTCGAAGGCGACCGGATGCTCATCGAGAAGATCCCCCGCGGCTGCAGCGCCTTCACAGCGCAGCGCACGCATGCCAGCTGCTCCTCGGTCGTCAGCAGGTGCTGGAACGTGTTCGCGGCAACGAAGACCATGCCGAACTTCCGGTCCAGCTCGAAAGCCGTCATGTCGCCCTCGATCAGCTCCAGACTGCCCTCGATTTCCCCCAGGGCATCGAGCTGCTGGCGCGCCGCCTCGAGCATGCTCGGTGAGTTGTCGATGCCGACGACCTCGTAGCCTGCCTCGGCCAGCGGGATCGCGACGCGCCCGCTACCAACGCCGAGCTCCAGCAGCGGCCCGTCGACGGCGCGCGCTACGTTGTCGTAGAACTCGATGTCTTCTGTGAAGTCGCTGTACGAGAAGTCGTAGAGGTCGGCGATCGGGGCGTAAGGGTCCATTGCCGTCATACCCCCAGGGGGCGATACCGCCTGCCTCGAAAGAGAAGGAGTGGAGCCGACGGGGGGACTTGAACCCTCGACCTGCCGATTACGAATCGGCTGCTCTACCACTGAGCTACGTCGGCTGATAACAAACGCCTGCCGTATTCCAGGCAGGCGTCCGCAATTTTAGCACACGATCCCGTTAGGTCAGACCCTCTAAATAATTGCTGCGACGCGACCGGCGCACTGCTTCAAGCGGCATCGAGCTCCGCAACGATCAAGCGCAGGCCGACGTCGTACTCTTCGAGCTGGCGCAGCTCGCCGTGTCGTGCGTCCCAGGTTCCATCCTCCAGATCGCGCGTGACCGCCGCCACCACACGCTCCACCACGTCGCTCGGCATGCGTGCGAAGCCGGACGTCGCCGCGCGAGCCTCGGCATCGAGCACCCGCTCCGGGTGGGCCCAGTAGGACCCGAGCATCCAGTCCGGCGTGTGGCGTGAGAGCAGCAGCGGCTCAATGCGCACGTTCGCACCGAGCCAGCCGGCGATCACCTCCGGCGCGGGAAAGATCGCAAGGTCCAGCGCGGCGACCTCCGGCAGATACTCGGCGATCAGCCACAGCTGTCCCGAAACTCGCGCGTCGTAGGTGAGGAGCACCACCCTGTCTCGCGCCACCCGGCACAGCTCGCGCACGCCGCGCTCCTGCTCGCCGTCCCAGTGATGCAGGCTCATCACGGTCATCGCCGCGTCCACCGAATCGTCTCGTAGCGGCACTGCCGATGCCACACCCCTGACGGCGGGCGCACGCGTGCTCGGCCGCTGCGACACCATCACCTCGCTCGGCTCGATGGCCAGCACGTCGAGATCTGTTGGCTCGTACGAACCAGCGCCGGCACCGACGTTGACGACCGTGCGCGCATCACCGAGGCACTCGCGGATGCGCTGAAGGATCGCCGGGTCCTCATGACGGTACTGCGCGTATCCCTGGCCGATGCGGTCATATCGAGGCGTGTTGACCATGCCGTCCTCCCTCAGGGCGCATGATGGCGTGCTGATACCGACGGCTCAAGTCGGTGACAGAGAGAGCTTCCAAGGGCGTAAAGACGGCAATCAAGGACCCCACCGGCTTGCCCTAGTCACGTCGCTCGATTGGACCACCTGGCCCCAATCGCAAAGGCCTCATGCCCGTCGCGACGGTCTGGAGATGAGACGGCAACCAGACTTAACACTGATGCAACGGCGGTGTAACGCTGCCGAAAAGGTTGCCGGACTAAGCTAAACCATCAACCCAGGAGGCAATCGATGAGCATGAACATACAGTCCGATCGAGTGGAGCACATTCAGACTCGCTTGAATCGTGATGCTCTCGACGACCGCGTTGTCCTCCGACTTTCCCGTTCATCCCTGAAAGCGGAGCCCCCGGTAGTCCAGTTCGTCAACCGTGTCGCTGCGGACGGTCCCCAGAGGTCGCTATGGCCTGCTTGAGGCTGACCCTGCTACGACCGCGCATCGGGGCCACGGAGGAGGTGCAGCGACTTCTCGATCAGCTCGATGAGTCGCTCGCCAGTGCCGAGGGCCTGGTCCTTAGCTTCGTCACCCAGGTCGAAACGGACAGGCTCGGTCGAGTGTCGCTATGGCACTCGAAGGAAGACGCCAACCGCGTCGCGACCCAGGAGCACATCCTCTCCCTGCGTTCGCGCCTGCGCCATCTCTCGACCGATACGCAAGAGGTGCTCATGGAGGTCAAGTCGGGGCACGTGCCGCCGGAGATGACGTCGCTGCTGGCCGGTGACCTCGACATCGAAAACCTGCGCGCCCCGGTCACAGCGGAGACGGCATAAGAGGCCGCCCCCTCGAACCGAACATCGACCTACCGAACATATACAGAAGGGACGGCTCACATGGACCGTCCCTTCTCTGTGCTCCGTACGAACCGGCATTGAGACCCACTTCATCCCCAAAGCAAAGGGCCCCGTGTTGCCACGGGGCCCTCAAAAGCGGTGAACGAATGCCGGTTAGCCGACGAGCGAGACCGTCTCCATGATCAGGCCCGTCACCTTGTACGGGTCGCAGTTCGCGTTCGGGCGGCGGTCCTCGATGTAGCCCTTGCCGTCGACTTCGACCTGCCAGGGGATACGCACGGAGGCGCCGCGGTTCGAAACGCCGTACGAGTACGACCTGAATGACGCCGTCTCGTGGGCGCCCGTGAGGCGCTCCTCGATGCCGTAACCGTAGTTGGCGATGTGCAGCTCGTGACGCTTCTTCAGCGCCTCAGCCGCATCGACGTTCGGCTGGTAAGACTCACGCATCTTGTTGGTCGAGAAGTTGGTGTGGCAGCCGGCGCCGTTCCAGTCGCCGCGTGCGGGCTTCGGGTCCAGCGTCGCGCTGATGTTGAACTCCTCACCCACGCGGTAGAGCAGCCAGCGCGCCAGCCACAGCTCGTCACCCACCTGCGGCGACGGCAGCGGCCCCACCTGGAACTCCCACTGACCGGGCATTACCTCGGCGTTGATGCCGGAGATGTGCAGACCGGCCCCCAGGCAGGCGTCAAGGTGCGCCTCCACCACCGGGCGGCCGAACACCTCATCGGCGCCGACGCCGCAGTAGTAGCCACCCTGGGGCGCAGGGAAACCGCCCTCCGGGAAGCCCAGAGGCCGCGAGCCTACAAAGAAGGTGTACTCCTGCTCCAGGCCGAAGAGGTACTCCTCGCCCTTCACCTTATCGGCGATGACCGCGCAGTGAGCCCGCGTGTTGGTCGGGTGGGGCGACATGTCCGTCAGGAGCACTTCGCACATCACCAGCTTGTTGTCACCACCCCGCAGCGGGTCCGGCACGACGTACACGGGCTGCAGAACGCAGTCGGACGCGGCACCGGGCGCCTGGTTCGTGGATGAACCGTCAAAGCCCCAGATCGAAGGCTGCTGTCCGTCCGGAATCACCTTCGTCTTCGAGCGCAGCTTGGCGGTCGGTTCCGTCCCGTCAATCCAGATGTATTCGGCCTTATATGGCACTTTGTTCCTCCACCACTATTTCGTTGATGTATGCATCCTGCGGGGTTACATCTACTTTTTATATCTGGCGACCATCGTACGCGCCAGAGCTACCAATGCATTCCGACCCCGCTCGTAAACAGTTCACGCGATCTTAATCAGATTCAGAGAGAAGCCTCTCCCCGCTCGCCCGTCCGCACTCGGATCGACTCCGTAACGGGCATCACGAAGATCTTCCCGTCTCCAATCGATCCCGTCCGCGCGGCCGCGATGATCACATCGATCACCCGGTCCGTGTCGTCGTCCCTCACTACCAGCTCCACCTTGCTCTTGGGCAGCATGTCGACCCGGTACTCCTCGCCGCCACGGCCCGCGTGCACAATACCCTTCTGCACGCCGCGGCCCGTGACGTTGACGATATTCATTCCTACGAAGCCGGCCGCGGCCAGCGCTTCCTTCACTGCTTCCAGCTTTTCCGGCCGGATGATCGCCTCAACCTTGTTCATCGCTCCACCCTGCTTCTGAACTCGACGCGCCGTCCACTCTTACTCGCGGCGATCAAGAGCCACCGCCTACGGCTTCCGGCGTCACCGGAATGCCAGCGTACGGCGAACCGCCGTCCAGGATGTAGGCCCTTTCGCCGTGCTCACTCACGTCCAGGCCGGCGATCTCCGCCTCCGGGCTCACCCGCAGGCCGAACACGCGGTCCAGCACCTTCAGCAGGACGTACGTCACCACCAGCGAGTAGCCCATGGTCACGCCGACGCCGATGAGCTGGTCCAGGAACTGCGACACGTCGCCGTGGATCAGGCCGGATGGGCCGCCCGTAATTGTCGCGGTCGCGAAGATGCCCGTCGCGATCGCACCCCAGGCGCCACCGACACCGTGCACCCCGACCACGTCCAGCGAGTCGTCGATGCCCGTCTTCGTGCGCAGTCGCACCGCCGTGTAGCAGATCGCCCCGGCGCCCGCGCCGACCGCGATAGCGCCCATTGCGTCCACCGCGCCCGCTGCCGGCGTAATCGCCACCAACCCTGCGACGGCACCGGCTGCCGCACCGATCACGCTGGGCTTGCCCTGAACCACCCAGCTCAAACCAACCCAGCTCACCATCGCCGCCGCCGCCGCGATGTGCGTAACGACGAAGGCGTTCGAAGCCAGCGCGTTCGAGGCCAGCGCGCTACCGGCGTTGAAGCCGAACCAACCGAACCACAGCAGCGCCGCGCCGATCACCACCATCGTGATGTCGTGCGCCTCCATCGGCTCGCGGCCGAAGTTGTGGCGCTTGCCGTACAGCACCGCCGCCACCAGCGCCGCGATACCCGCGTTCACGTGCACGACCGTCCCACCCGCGAAGTCGAGAGCGCCGATGCCCGTCGCGCCGCTCGCGTCCGGCACGCTACCGAGCCAGCCGCCGCCGCCCCACACCCAGTGCGCCACCGGGCTGTAGACCACGAGCGACCACACGACCATGAAGATGAGGAACGTGCCGAACTTCGCCCGCTCGGCGAAGGCGCCCGTAATCAGCGCCGGCGTGATCACCGCGAACATGCACTGGAAGATCATGAACGTCTGGTGCGACACCGTGGGCGCGTAGGGCCCCGGCTCAGACGCCGAAACGTGCCGCATGAACACCCACGAGAAGTCACCGATGAGACCGCCGTGGTCCGGTCCGAACGCCAGGCTATAGCCGACGCAAACAAACACGATCGTGATCACGCCCAGCATGAACATGCTTTGCATGATCGTAGCCAGCACGTTCTTGCTACGGGCCAGACCGCCGTAGAACAACGCCAGTCCCGGCACCATCAGCATCACGAGTGCCGATGACATCAGCATCCACGCGGTGTCTCCCGAATCCATACGCCTACCTCCCCCTCAGGTGAGCCAGGCGGAAGGTCAGTCAGCAAACCCGCCTGGCGATGACCTTCCGAGGGTAGGAACGCAATGTTACGCGCATGTTTCGGGTCAATTACGCTGGGGTTAATTTGTTTCTGGCGTGTTTCCGATTGGTAAGCGAACGGCTACTCGACCGGGAAGCGATACCCGACGTTGCGCACGGTCTCGATGTAAACCGTCGAGCCCGTCTCGATCTTCGCGCGCAAACGCCGGATGTGGACGTCCACCGTCCGGGCGCCACCGAAGTACTCGTAGCCCCACACCCGGTTGAGCAGTGCCTCTCGCGTGAACACCTTGCCCCGGTTCGTCATCAGGAACCGCAGCAACTCGAACTCCTTGAACGTCAGCGTCACGGGCTGCTCGGCCACGAACACCTTGTAGTTCGCCAGATCGAGCATCAGGTCGTCCTTGCGCAGGACATTCGCCGTATCCACGCCGGTCTTGCGCCAGATGGCACGCCGAACCCGCAGCATCATCTCGTCCGCGGCCACGGGCAGCACCAGGAAGTCGTCCGCCGGCCATGTCGCGTCCAGACCCACGAGCTGCTCCTGGCGCATCGCCAGCAACAGGGGCGCACGGGAGGGTCGCGCCTGTGACTCCAGCAGGTGCTTCGTCTCCTCCAGATTGCTGGCGGCCTCGAGCAGGATGACGTCCACTCCCGGGTCCATCATCGCTCCCTCCGCCTCGGCCAGCGTCGCGGCTTCGACTTCAAAGTCAAGGCCGGACAGGTCGTGACGAAGGACAGAAACGCCTTCGGTCTGGTAGAGAAGAAGTACCTTTTGCATAGTCTGGGAGTATAGTCGCCGAAAGCCACTATAGAACCCCTTAAGACCCTTCTTGGAGACGATGTAACCAGAACTTAATGCGCCGGATTCGCCTCGATGCGATGTCGCGCGTGCAGGCTGGCGTCTATCATTGGGAGACTATGGCAGAAGAAAGTCGCGATTTCGTACTACAGCAGTGCCGCCAGCAGGATGTGAAATTCATCCGCCTCTGGTTCACCGATATTCTCGGCTCCCTCAAGAGCTTTGCAATCACTTTCGAAGAGCTGGAAGAGGCGCTCGAAGAGGGCGTCGGCTTCGACGGCGGGTCTATCGCCGGCTTCGCCCGCGCCGGCGAGTCCGACATGACCGCCATCCCGGACACCGCTACCTTCCAGATCCTTCCCTGGCGCCCCCGCGAGCGCCGCGTGGCCCGCATGTTCTGCGACGTCCACCTCCCGGACGGTTCCCCCTTCGAGGGCGACCCCCGCTACGTGCTCAAGCGCAACCTGGAGCGTGCCGCCGCCCTCGGCTTCACCTTCTACGTTGGCCCCGAGGTCGAATACTTCTACTTCAATAGCTCCGACGCACCCGACCCCCTCGACAAGGGCGGCTACTTCGACCTCACCCCCCTCGATGGCGCCAGCGACCTCCGCCGCGAGACCGTCCTCACCCTCGAGGAGATGGGCATCGGCGTCGAGTCCAGCCACCATGAGGTCGCTCCCTCCCAGCACGAGGTCGACCTCCGCTACACGGACGCCCTCACGATGGCCGATAGCGTCCTCACCTGCCGCCTCGTGATCAAAGAAGTCGCCATGGCCGCCGGCGTCCACGCCACGTTCATGCCCAAGCCCCTCGCCAAGGAGAACGGCTCCGGCATGCACACCCACCTCTCGCTGTTCCGCGGCGAGACCAACGCCTTTTTCGATGGCAACGACCCCATACACCTCTCCGCCGTGGCGCGAGGCTTCATCGCAGGCTTGCTGCGTCACGCCAGTGAGATCACGCTGGTGACCAACCAGTGGGTCAACTCTTACAAGCGCCTCATCCCCGGCTTCGAAGCGCCCGTGCGAGTGGCCTGGAACCGCAAGAACGCCCGGCTCCCCCTCACGATGCCCCAGGCCCGCGCCGCCGGACGCATGCCGGGTGACCTCCTGCGCGTGCCGGAGTACCGCACCGGTCGCGAGATCTCCTCTCGCGTCGAGTACCGCGCGCCGGATGCGGCCTGCAACCCGTACCTCGCCTTCGCCGCCCTGCTCGCAGCCGGCCTTGAAGGCATCGAGAAGGAGTACGACCTGCCGCCCAGCCTCGACGCCTCGGACGAAGGCAGCATGGAACGGGCCCAGACTCTTCCCGGTAGCCTCTACGAAGCCATCCAGCTCGCCGAGGACAGCGACCTGCTCCGGCGCTGCGTCGGCGACCACGTCTTCGACAGCCTCCTGACCTCGAAGCGTATCGAATGGGAAAAGTACCGATCTCACATTACCGACTACGAGTTGCAAGAATACCTGCCGGTTCTGTAGTAACCCGGCCGGTTTGTGATGGCTCTTTAACACGAGGTCAGGGCATACCCTGATTAACTCGCGGATACGCGATGCTATACTTCGCGTGTTCAGACCCGATGTCTGACCAGCTTGCTTGGCTTGCAAGCTCATCGTTATGCCCAAGGGAAGAGTGGCGGAGCGTCTGCGAAAATGGACGTTTTCCCCGGGGCCAGTGTCCCATGCCTGTTGCAAGGGACGATTCTTCCGGAGGTGCGAAGAACCACTATGTCACTACCGTGGAAACTCTTGCCTCTAGCGGCGATCCTTGCCGCTTTTGGCGCCATACTCCTGGTTCCAGGTGGAGCCTCTCAGCCCCAGACCGCATCCGCTGCCGTTGACTGCGGCGGCTCGGTCGGCATCATTCAGGTCCTCATCCGCGACCTCGACAACGGCGGCGACCCGGTCACCACGGCCGGTATCTCTGTTCGCATTGAGCCCGACCCGACCGACAACGCGGGCACGGGTATCTACACGGACAACGGCAGCAGCGACGACTCGAACGCCGTCGGTACTATCCGCGAAAATTCGGCATGCCCGTCGTCCGGCAACGACTACAACGCGAGCATCGTCGACTTCCCCAACAGCTTCTCCTGCGATGTGATCAACACCAACGGCGAAGACTTCGGTGTCCAGTCCGGCCAGGTCACACAGGTCGAGCTCTACGTTGGTAACTGCGAGACCGGCACCGTAACCGCCACGCCAACCGCGACAGGCACTGTCACCAGCACGCCTGGCCCGGCCGCGACGGTAACCACCGACGCATCGCCGAGCACGATCTCCTGCTCCGGCACCAGCATCGTGACGATTCAGGTCCGCGATTCCAGCGGCGACCCGGTCCCGCCCGGCACCACCGTCACCATCACCACCACGCTCGGTACGGTTGAGCCCTCCGCGGGCCAGACCACGGACGAGAGTGGTAACGCCTTCGTGTTCCTCACCGCCCCGGCCAACCAGGGTGGCACGGCCGTCGTCACCGCCAAGGCCGGCGACGCTCAGGGCACCACGAACGTGACGGTTAACTGTGGCGCTGCCACCCCGACCGCCACGACAGCACCGCCTCCGACCCAGACGACCGGCACGGGCGTCATCTCGCCGCCGAACACCGGTGACGCAGGTCTGGCAGACAACGCATCCGGCAGCAACTGGTTCGCCTTCGCCGGCATCGGCCTCCTGGTCGCCGCCGCGATGGGTGCCATCGGCATCGTCAAGGTGCGAGCCTAATTAGTAACCGCTCCGGAAGACCGGCATAGGAAAAGTGGCTCTGGTTTGAAACCAGAGCCACTTTTCCGCGCCCAAAGGTTACAGCCAAGTTGCAGTTGTTCCGAGGCGTCCGTATTCTGGATTAGCCACCCCTGAAAACTACAAATCAAAACGAGAGCTTCTGAGGTCCCAAACGTATGGCGCAGAATACCCCGTCGCGCGGAGGCGGCATCCTGGATAAGGCACCACTGCCGGTCATTGGTGGAGCGGCAGCACTGGTGGTTATCTTCATCATCATTGTCGGCGTCGCCCTGAGCAGTGGAGGCGGCGGCAACAACAACGGCCCCTCCGGCAGTTCAGGCGTCACCGCTCTTCGCAGCCCAACGCCAACCTCCATCTCCGGCGGCCTCCAGACCGCCCAACCCACCGCCCAGGCGACCGCCGACCTGACTCAGCCCACCGCCCAGGCGGAAAACCTTCCTACCATCGGCGACGGCGCCCGCTTCCAGATCCCGCGCTTCAACGTCGACGCACCGATTACTTACCGTGCAGTCGGCGGCGATGGCATCATGCCCAACCCCGAAAGCCCGGACGACGTCGCTTACTACGACTTCAGCGCCTGGCCGGGCAAGGGTGGCCGCCCCGGCGCCGGTAACCCCATCTTCGCCGGCCACGTCGACTCGGGTCACCAGCCCTGCAACTACGGCGCGGTCCCGCCGCCCTGTGAGGCAGTCCTCTGGGACCTCAACAACCTCGCCGTGGGCGACGAGATTCACGTCGTCATGGACGGCACCCTCTTCAAGTACGCCGTCACTTCAAACGAGCCTGTGAACGCAACGACCGGCCCCTGGGACCAGATCGTTAGCTCCACCGCTGAACCAACCCTCACGATCATCACCTGTGGTGGCGACTTCAACCGCGATACCGGTGAGTACGACAAACGTCAGGTCGTGAAGGCGAAGTTCCTCGGCCAGGAACCCGCTCCATCCTGATCCATAACGTAGCGTGAAAACACTCGACAAAGACATGTATGTTGACAATAATCAGGACGGTCGCCTCTCCAGGCGGCCTTCTCCTGTAAGGGACATATCCCAGGCCTGAAAGGGGGACACGTGGAGCCTCAAAACATTATCCAGGGCATCATCGATTCGCTGCGGAACGCGCCTCGCAAGGCGCTCCTGATTGCGGTTCCGGTCGCCATCTTCCTGGTGACCGTCGCCATCACCCTGGCGACGAGCGGAGGCGGCAACAACGACAAGCCGTTAGCCGTTAACCCTACCGTCGCGCCGTCCCTCAACAATCTGGACACCGCGCCGACAGCCAGCCCCACGGCAAAAGCTCTCGCCAGCGCCACCGCGACGGTGGAGCCCACCGTAGAAGCACCGAACCGGGCCGACTGCGACGCGATTCGCGGTACCGACTACGAGTCTCCTGAAGAGCGCACCTGGTTCCTCGCTAACTGCCTCGGCGGCGGTGCGACAACCGCGACGAACGACGGCGGCTCAACCACAACAACAACGGACACTGGTACCAGCACGGCCGCAACGGGTGGTGGCGGTGGTGGCGGCGGCGGCTCGTCCGTTAGCGGCAGCGAGTACGCCCTGGGCGCCCGGCTCATCATCCCCTCTATCGGCCTGGACACCACCGTGAATGGCATGGACGTCGGCGCTGACGGCGCAATGCCCAACCCGGTTGGTTACTTCAACGCCGTGCAGTACAGCTTCCCGTACTACCCCGGCCTGGGCGGCACCAACCGCGTCCTCGCCGGCCACGTCGACTGCGGTCGCTGCTACGACGGCGGCTCCGGTACGGCAGTCTTCTGGTACATCCGCAACCTCGCGCCCGGTGCCACCGCCCAGTACGTCGCGCCGGACGGCTCCGTCAGCAACTACGTCGTCGTCTCGTCCTACGACGTCACGGACGGCGCCGACTTCAGTGGCATCGTCGCTGATGGCGCTGCCGACATGACCCTGATTACCTGCACCGGCACCTTCGGCGGCGGCCACTACGACCAGCGTCACGTCGTCGCACTCCGGCTCAGCTAACCCCTGACGCAGACCAACAGGCAAAACGGCGGGCATGGGCCCGCCGTTTGTTGTATGCGGCTCGACCACGATGACTTCCCGCCCGGCCCAAAAGACCGGGCGTTTAAGCCGGTTCGCTTGCTATACTCCCGAGTGGAGAGGTGGCAGAGCGGTTGAATGCGGCGGTCTCGAAAACCGTTGTGGCTTTAGGGTCACCGGGGGTTCGAATCCCTCCCTCTCCGCCATTCGCGATTCTAGAGTCTAGGTATTTCTAGACAGAGAGCCGCCCATATCGGGCGGCTCTTCCCTTTCTGACAGCAACGCTGACAGCAACCTCCACAGACGAAGGCGAACTCAGGCGAACAGAACCTGCATTTTGCTCGCTGCAGCGGCGTGAAGCGCAGGCGTCACATCGCGACGCCGGTTTGACAGCCTCTAAGGCTCGCTACAGAATCAGCGCACCGTGACCGGCGACTTCCTCCAACCTCTGCTCGAGATGCAGGCGGCGCTGGAGCGAGCGCGAAGGCCCCGGCAGTTTGGTGAAGGCAAAACGCAAGGGGATGTCTGGAATGTTTGTCCGACTCTACACCGGCGATGACGGCCGGTCCCATTTCGAAGACCTGGATTTGGCAAGCGGATTCGCAGCATTCGGCCACATGCAGTCCGCAACGGGGGTGATGTTCAGGCAGGCCGAGCCGGGCAACTTCCAGGACTGGCATACCGCGCCCAGACGCCAATACCTGATTACACTGCAGGGGCGCGTCGAAATCGGCCTCGGAGACGGTACCTCGAAGACCTTCGGTGCGGGCGACGTGATGCTAGCTGATGATCTGACTGGCCAGGGTCACACAACCAGGGTCGTCAGCGACTCTCCCAGAGTCTTCGCCACGATACCCGTAGATTAATTCCGGGAGACCTGCCAGAGCTCGCCAGCTGAAGAAACATAAAGGCCAAGATGTTCAAGATCAGTAACGTAAGCCACATTACCTATCCGACGACCGATTACGACAAGACCCTCGACTTTCTCACCAGGACGCTTGGCGGTTACCTGCAGCAGCGCGGCAGCACTACCTATGTGGGTTTCGGCGATACGCTTCTCGAGCTCTCCCGTCGCGATACCTTCCCGGCTGACCCCGACCGTCCGACGGGTTACATATTCGGCCTGGTGGTCGATGACCTCGATGCGGCTATTCGAGACCTCACGGCCAAAGGCATCGAGGTCACCCGGCCGATCTGGAAGGCACGCACCTTCTACGGAAGGCAGGCCGTGATTCGAGACCCTGGCGGCGCCCAGCTCGCTTTGCGGGAGTACCGAGAACCCGATGGACCTCATTTCACAGGCTGGCAGCCGGAAGAGGACTAAGAAATTCGCTCGACCTGGGCATCGGGCATCGCGGGTCACCCGCTGCGGTAACGGAGGCCCACTCAGGTTATTCTGACCGCGTACCCAACATGCGGTTCTACCTCTGCCTTGCCGTCACGCTCGCCTTTGCGATTCTCCTCGCTGGTTGCATGAAGGCGGCGACGCAGCCGGAGCCTTCGACCACGGCCGTAAATGCCGGGCAGGCTCCCTCGCCAGGACGGGTGACGGAGACGGTCACACCGGCAATTGACACGACGCCAGCCAGCACTGACGCGCAGACCCCGACCTCGGCGTCCGACGCCACCGAGACGGCCACATCGCCGGATATCACCGCGCCCGAGGAGGCTGCCACGCCCGCTCTACTCGGCAGCGCCGGGTGCGGTATGGATGCCACACCCGGCGCTGCCGAGGGCACGACCCAGTCTGACGGCGTCGAATTTAGCTACCGCCTGTACGTACCGGCGTCATACAGACAGGACACGCCGGCGCCGCTGGTACTTAGCTTCCACGGCTTTGGTGGCACTGCCGTAGAGCAGGACGATTACACCGGCCTGCGGGATACTGCCGACAAATATGGCTTCATCCTGGCAACCCCTCAGGCCAGCGGCTCCCCGCCCGAGTGGTATCTCTACGGCCCAATCGAGGACGGTTATGTTGACGACTTCGCGTTTACGGTCAGGCTGATCGACGACCTGAGCGACAGGCTATGCATCGACCCCAATCGCATTTACGCCACAGGCCTATCCAACGGCGCCGGCATGACGTCGCTCCTGGGCTGCGAGCTTGACGACCGGCTTGCGGCGATCGCGACCATCGCGGGATCGCCTTTCGTAGCAGACCGCTGCACCGGCACGCGACCAATGCCGATCATCGCCTTCCACGGCACCGCGGATCCGCTGGTACCTTTCGAAGAACAGCCGGACACAGGCCGACCCGACATTTTTCGCTTTGGCGCCCGCAACGACATGCGCGGCTGGGCTCAGCACAACGGCTGCGACATGACACTTCTTAGCCAGCGCATCGCCTCTGACGTTGTACTCGAGTCGTATGGCAACTGCGACGAAGGTTCCGACGTCAACTTATATGTCATCGAAGATGGCGGCCATACATGGCCGGGCGCCACCCGCGAGATGCCCGACCTGGGAAAGACGACGCACTCGATAAACGCGTCCGAGCTAATCTGGGCCTTCTTCGCCGCCCACCCCAGGCGATAAGGGCAGCGAACAATAGCGGCGATGAGCGGACTAAAGCTTAATCTCGCAGTCGTAAGCGGACGTTGGCGCACGACAATAATCAATCGTCTACGCTCTCGAAACCGTTGTGGCCTTCGCGTCACCGGGGGTGCGGATCCCCTCCCTCTCCGCCATACGTGAATAAGAGGTCCCCGTACTTCTCAACAGAGCCGTCCTATTGGACGGCTCTTCCGTTTCTCACATCATCCTCGTCTTCCAATCTCTTTCTAAGAATCAGGCGCTAATTTGAGATCAAACGTAAACAGCATGGTCGAGGATTGCCTTGCCGAAACGACACGCCAAACGAAAACAGCGCATGAACGTCCCTGGTCCCACGCGATCAGACGCCGACGGTAACCACAGCCAGTCGAGGGGCACCCACGCCCGCATTCGACTCACCAGCGGCCTGCTCGGTCTCAGCTCGGCCGCCATCCTTTCCGTCTATGGACTGGGCTATCTCAACACCAGCACCGCGAGCGGCTCGAACCTCGCTGACATCGCCGCCACTCCCGCGCCCCACGCCTCGACTGTGTCGCGCCCCGGTTCGACACCGACGCCTCAGGCGCAGGTCGGCTACAAAGACGGCACCTACGTCGGCCGCGGTACCAGCCGCCACGGCGACATCGAAGCCACCGTCGTCATCCAGAACGGCCAGATCGTCTCCGCCGACATCTCCCAGTGCATGACGCGCTACCCCTGCTCCGACGTCGCGCCGCTGGTCGACGAGGTCGTACGCATCCAGGCAGCCCCGGTGCACCACGTCTCCGGCGCCAGCGATAGCTCCCGCGCTTACAAGCAGGCCGTGGCCAACGCCCTGTCGCAGGCGGGCTGACCCATGCCGACCAGCGTCATTGCCTCCGACGTCTTCATGGACACCCTCGTCACCATCGAGGTGGTGCACGATGGTGACGAACGCGGGGCAGCGGCGCTGGCCGGACCCGCCTTCGGCTGGTTTCGTGAAGTCGAGGCCATCTGCAGCCGGTTCGAAGCCACCAGCGAGCTGTCCCGCCTCAACAACAGCCACGCTGAGAGCGTCAAGGTCAGTCCCATCCTGTTTCAGGCCCTGAAATTCGCTCTTGCGGTGGCCGAGGCTACAGACGGAGTATTCGACCCCACCGTGGGCCGCGCCCTGGAGCTGGCCGGCTTCAACCGCAACTACCGCAGCGGCGACGTCACCAGCCCCCACGAAAGCGCGACGGACCAGGCCTCCTACCGCGACGTTCGCCTCGATGACGAGTGCCAGACCGTCACCCTACTCCGGCCCCTCGTCCTCGACCTCGGCGCCGTTGCCAAGGGCTTCGCGATCGACCTCGCTGGCAACGAGCTCAACCGCGCGCCCGGGTTCGCGATCGACGCCGGCGGTGACGTGCTGCTCTACGGTGACTCGCCCGAAGGTACCTCCTGGCATATCGGCATCCGCCACCCGCGGAGCCTTGAAGACACGATCGAGACGCTTTCTGTCACCGACATGGCCGTATGCACCTCCGGCGATTACGAGCGCGCCCGACCGGACGGCCGCAGCGGTGGCCACATCCTCACCCAACGCGGGACCACGGGCCCCACGATCATCAGCACAACCGTCGTAGCGCCCACCGCCATGAGCGCCGACGCGTTTTCGACCGCGGCATACGCTCTCGGCCCCGAACGTGGCATCGACTTCCTGGAGCGTCAGGGGGTCGAAGGGCTGATGGTCTCGGACGAGCTACAGACCTGGGAAACAAGCGGCTTCGGGAGGTTCCGAGCTTGAACGACATCGCAATTCACAGCAGTAAGACCTGGGAGCGCTCCCTGCGCTACGCCAAATCCCCGAAGGGCATCCTCATCGGCATCCTCGTTGGCTTTGTCGCCATTGCCATACCCTTCATCGGCTCGGGCCAGCTCCTGACCAACGTCCTCGTCGCGGTGGGCTTCGCGGCCCTTATGGACTTCGCGCTCGATCTCACCCTGTATGACAGGCTAAGGCTGCCCGATGGCGCCATCCTCACCGGCCTCATCATCGCCCTTGTCCTGCGACCGCAGGAGCCGCTGGCCACCATCATCGCCGTCACCGGTATCGCCATCGGCGCCAAGCACGCCCTGCGCACCCGCTGGTCCAACGTGTTCAACCCCGCTGCCCTTGCCCTCGTCGCCGGCGCCCTGATCTTCGGCGCCCGGCAGAGCTGGTGGGGCGCGCTGCCGGACGCCGGCGTCATCGGCCTGCTGGCCGTACTGGTGGCCGGCGCCTTCATGGCAGATCGCATCAACAAGCTGCCGCTCGTCGGCATCTTCCTCGCCGTCTACTTCGGCCTGTTTACATTGGATAGCTTCCTCGGCACGCCTACCACGGTCGCCGAGATCTTCCGTACCCCGGACCTTCAGGCCGTGCTGTTCTTCGGCTTCTTCATGCTGGACGACCCGCCGACCTGCCCGATTCGCTACGAGGACCAGGCAGTCTTCGCCGCCATCGTTGCCACGACAGCCTTCGTTGTCTTCAAACTCTTCGGCGTCGACTACTACCTGACCTCGGCCTTGCTCGCCGGCAACGCCTGGGAGTCCGGCCGTCGCATCTGGGCTCATCGCCGCGCCCACGCGACCCAACCTCAGCGAGTCGCCGCCCCCAGGCCGGCGGGATGGGCACCCGCACCGCCGAGACGCCAGACGTTCTCGAGTACGCACTCGGGCTCGGCGGCCGGCGACGGCCACTCCGCCTGGCGCCGACCCTCCTGACACTCCGGGCCGGGCGCCAGCGCCGGCGCCCGGCGGAAAGTACCGCTCGGTAATCGCCCTCGCCTCCCTGCGAGACCACGAACCGGGCTAAGCTGAAGCCGTGGAAGCCCAGCGCCTCGCAGTCACGGTCCGGCCCGGCATCACGGTCTCCGTCCTGCGCTCCAAACCAGAGTCCCGCGATAGTGCGGTCGCCTTCGTCTACGCGCCCGGTGCAGGCTCCAACCTCAACGACGCCTTCGGTGCCCATCTCGCCGCAGCCCTCCCCGCGGAGGGCATCGAGCTCTGGCGATTCCAGTTTCCCTACATGGAAGCGGGCCGCAAACGCCCCGACGCGCCCGCGCTGCTCGAAGCCACCTGGACTGCCGTACTCGACCTCGCCCGCGCCGAAGGCCCTGAGGCTCTCGTAATCGGGGGACGGTCTATGGGCGGTCGCATCGCATCCATGGTCGTGGCGAAGGGTGCCGATGTGCAGGGCCTCGCGCTCTTCGCCTACCCCCTAATCCCACCCGGCCGCAACGCGACACCTCGCTCGGAGCACTTGCCCCACCTCCACGTCCCGACGCTCTTCTGCTCCGGCACCCGCGACACCTTCGGCACCGTCGATCAGCTCGAAGCAGCAGCCCGCCTCGTCCCAAACGCCACGACTCACTTCCTCGAAGGCGCCGACCACGGCTTCAGCGTCCTCAAGTCCTCCGGCCGTACCCGCGAAGACGTCTGGAACGAAGCAACCGCAGCACTGCTTTCGTTCCTGAGTCAGCTTCCCTGACCTGAGCAGAAAGAAACGGGACGCCCATTCCAGCGTCCCGTTCTGTTGTTAAAGCCTGTTCACCTCGGGCGGCGTCACGACACCGAATGACGCGACTCGCCCCACCCTGTCGGCGGCAGCCCTGCACCGTCACGCGGTGGCCTAGAACATGGCGATGGGGTTGAGGGGAGAGCCCGTACCGCCCTCAACGACTAGCGGACAAAGCATCAGCATCATCTCGTGACGGCCTTCCTCCGCGCACACGTTG
>CAVSWS010000003.1:0-13540 GCA_963731765.1 uncultured Chloroflexia bacterium | reverse complement strand
CCAAGTCACTGACACTGGGGCAGGTACGCTGGTGTCGAGAGGAGCTGATCCAGCCGAACGGGCGCAAGGCCCCTGGCTTTGAGGCCCGACAGGATTATTGGGAGCGCCTTGACGACTACTGACCTGTCGCTCGACGTTCCTGCGATTGCGTCGTGCAGGAGGATGATGGAACCGGGTTTAACCGCATCGAGAATCTGGCGGGCAACCTCTTCCGGGTCATTGATTTGCCAGTCATGGCCGGTGACATCCCAGGTCACTGTCTCGAGCCCCAGGTTTGAGATGCTCTCGAGCAGCATCGGGGATTTGCTGCCGTGCGGAGGCCGGAACAGCGCGGGGCAGAGGTCAACGGTCGCCTTGAATGCTTCCTCTGCTCTCGCACCGTCGTTGTACGACGGCTTCAACCAGTCCCAGGCGCCGTGCGAGTAGGAGTGGTTCGCAATCTCGTGACCGTCCGACACCAGTGACTCGACGATATCCGGATGGGCTTCTACGGCACGGCCGACCTCGAAAAAGGTGCCTTTGACACCAGCGCTGTCAAGAATCGCCTCGATTTGCGGCGTCCACGTAGGGTCGGGACCATCATCGAATGTAATCGCGACGGTGTTCTGAGTTCGCGGGCCATGGTCGATGACGTTGCCAAAAGCGTCGGAGTTGGGCGCTACGACGGCGAGCACGGTCAAGCAGGTCAGTGCAGGGATGGCGGCCACGACGCCGAAGGCCGCATTCGCCTGCCAGCGGTGCCAGACCTTCCGGGAAGTGATGAGACCACCCGTGAGCGCAAGGAAGGCGAGCACGCCCGGCCACCGCTCGGGCGTAAACCAGGTGAGGATGGGCAGCAGCGCTATCGCTCCCCCAACGATGAGAAGTGCCACGCCTCGTAGCAGTCGCATGGTCCGGTTCGACAGGAGGGCGACGGCGGGGAGGATGAGCCAGAGCAGTTGATCGAAGCCGGTCAAGGCAGTCCCCTGCAGTCTGCCTTAGCTACCGGCGATTGCCTGGAGGCTGTGCTCCCCACGCATCTCGGCGACCAACATACGCAGTCCCTCGCCAAGGCTTATCGAGCGGTAGGGATATGAAGCGCGCCGCTGTGGGCACAGAACCGAACGGTCGACGTCGCCGGCCCGACGGGGGGCAAAGTGCGGTGGACAGTTAATACCGAGGGCGCCCTGGACTTGCTCGTAGAGGCTGACAATCGACGTTGACTCGCCGCTGGCAACATTCCACACCACATCGTCCGGGTTAGAAAGGGCGGCTTCGACCGCAGCAACGACGTCATCGACGTGTACGAAGTCCCGTTCCTGGCTTCCGTCCCCATGAATTACGACCGGTTCGCCCCGCATCAGGCGGTCGAAGAAGATGGCAATGACGCCACCCTCCAGATCGGTGCGCTGCCCGGATCCATAGATGTTCGAGGGCCTGAGGATGGCGTAAGACGGCGCTTCCAGCCGGACGATTTGCTCTGCCGCGTACTTGTTCAGGCCGTAATAGCTTCGAGGCGCCGGCAGGTCGGATTCGATGGCTGGATGGTCCGTGTCGCCGTAGATGGCGCCGCCTGACGAAAAGTAGACGAAACGCTTCACGCCTGCTGCCTTCGCCTTGCGCGCCAGGAGAGTGCGTGCCGAGAACGTTCACCTGCCAGTCGATCTCCGGGTCAGCCATGGAGCGAGCGACACTCGTCTGGGCCGCGCAGTGGATGATCGCCTGGATGCGAGCCGAGCTGAGGACTCGCTGGATGTCATGGTCGCTTCGTATATCACCGAGGTGAAACGTAACGCCTTCGGGCAGACGATCGATGCTGCCGGTGCTGAGGTCGTCCAGAACGTGGACGGGCCCTTTGTCGAGCAGCGCCCGGGCCACGTGCGAGCCCACGAATCCCGCGCCGCCGGTGACAAGGAACGGTCCCCGGAGCTCGTGCGCCTCAGGCGAAAGCTCAGGAGGCATTGCCCACCTCCGCAGTGGCAGGCTGCCATTTGAATTGAGACACGGCGCGAAGGGCGAGTGCCCCACAACAGCCGAGGAACATCAACATCGCGACGAATGCGAGAACCAGCCGGACGTCTACGAGGACGGCGCTAACGGCTGGTCCGACGATGTGGCCGACACCCTCGAAAGTGAGGATAAGCCCGAAGGCCGCCGCCGACCTGCCACCCGCGGCATCGAGAGCGGCGGCGGTTGTCGTGGGCAGTGCAAGGCCGAGCGCCATCGCGCCCGCATAGAGCAGGCCAAGGCTGACCACGGCTGTGTGCGACTCGGCCAACCCGAGCAGTGCGAGCGCGGCACCGGCAGAAGCGAGGCTCAAGATGGTGGGCCGGCTGGTCCGGTGACCGACCAGTCCCGCGATTAACACGCCGATGGCTACAGCCGCGAACGCCGGCATGAACATGGCGATCTGCCAGCGGAGAGAGACGTGAAGGATTTCCTGGCCCAGGGAGCGAAAGACCGAGAGCAGGGCCGAACCTGCCGTGGCCTGGAGGAAGAAGATCGCGCCGACGCCGATCACCGCCGGTGTCCGGCCCGACGCCCCTTCGTGCCGAACACGATCGTCGGGGTGTGGCTCGGGAGACCGAAGGCCTGGGTGAACCAGCGTCGCGAGGAGGAGCCCGCCGATCACCACAAGGTCGACAAGGGCGATGGGCCAGAACGGGAATCCGGTGGGCAGTACGAAGCCTACTACGAGAGCGGAGGCGAGACCGCAGCCGGTAGCGGCGGACATCGCCCCGGTAAGGCGTGCCCGGCGCTCGAGCCCGATTTGTCCCGCCTGCGCCAGGAGGGCCGGCCATACGGTCGCGCTGCCGACGCCGTAGATGAAGCTCGCTACCAGAAGCAGCGCGGCTGCGTGCAACCCGAACAGAAAGGCGATGAGGCTGATTGCGTAGGCGCCAAGGCCGGCAAGCAATCCCGCGCGAGGCCCCGCTCTGTCTGTGAGGGTGCTGGCGATGTACTGCGTCGAGAGCTTGCCCGCGGCGAAGAGGGCTAACGCCAGGCCCGGGAGCGACAAGCCTGCCAGGCGTTGAACGTCGAGATAAGACTGCAGGGCGACCATGAAGAGCAGGCCGAAACTGGCGTCGACTATGTAGACATAGAGTATGAGCCGGCGGACTTCTGGAGCTCTGAAATCATCGAGCCAGTCTCCCAGACCTGGAGTGAGATGGCGCATTAGAGGCCGCACTCGCTGATGCTTGGGTGAGAGCCGCCGGCCTGCAGCGGTGTGAGGTCGTAGACGGTGAAGCGCCCCGCCGGATCGATGTAGGCAACCGACGCCCGGCCATCTGCGACAAACTGGCGGATTACGGGCTCTTCGTTCTTGCCGTACTGGCGGTTGTATGAGGCTTCGATGACGTCGTATGACACCGACTTGGCCTGTACGTAGCAGCTAAATTGCTCAGGCGTCCAGTTGCGCCGCTGATAGCTCTCGCCGAAGAACTCATTTCCGATGACGGCACCGTGCTGCATGAAGCGGTACATCCCGTCCTCGCGGTCGGTCGGTTCCATGACTCGATACGTAGCGCCCTGCACGAAGGCGGGTGACTGGAAGAACGCTGCATAGGTGTCGCTGCCGGAGTGGAACACGCCAGAGTAGGTGCCGTGGTTGAGGTCGCCAATGGGGACAATCCCAGCGGAGAAGAGGATTCCCGCAACAAGGGCGACGCCTGAGCCAACGAGGACACGGGAGTAGTTCCTGCGTACGAAGCCGTCGAGAGGGGGCAGGACGAAGGGCAGTGCGAGAACGGTGCCGCGCCTGACGACGCTGTCCAGTGCAGACAGTGCGATAGCCAGTACTGAATTTTCGCCAATCCCGGGGGTCTGAAAGGTCATCCAGACGAAGGGCAGTGCCGCCACGCCGGAGACCGCCACGGCAATCACGAAGTGCTTCAGGAGGCTGCGATCCCGCCACATGAGATAGAGACCGTAGGCGAGCAC
The DNA here is from genome assembly GCA_963731765.1 of uncultured Chloroflexia bacterium. Lineage (GTDB taxonomy): Bacteria > Chloroflexota > Dehalococcoidia > DSTF01 > WHTK01 > WHTK01. The sequence goes on along the minus strand of CAVSWS010000003.1, from coordinate 9,619 downwards.
GGCGAACCCGCCCATCTCAGGATGCGTAGTGAGCGCGAGCCAGGAAAAGAGGGTTGCCGGGATCAGTCGCCGGCGCTCGAGAGACCAGACGAAGAGGAAGAAGAAGACGCCGCTCCAGATGCTGGCGAACTGGAAAGCCAATAGCGAATCGATAAAGAAGGGGTTGAGGACGAAGATCAGGAGCAGCCACGGACTGCGCATCGCCGGGCGGGCAAGCTGCATCGCGAGGACGAGACCGACGAAGCCAACTACTGCCAGGAGGGAGACCGCCCAGTCCCCGAGCAGCGGATGGAGGGCGGCCCCTGCCAGATACGGCACTGTTGCATAGGGAAACGTCATGGCGTTTCCGCTATCGAGCAGAGCGATGTGTAGAGGCAGGTGGCCGTGCTGGAACAACTGAGTCGAGATGTACCACACGTGCGAGTAGTGCTGCATCGAGTCGCTGGACAGGTACAGGCGATGGCTGAGTACGCCGATTGTCATGCCGACCAGAAGCACCGGGGCGACAAGAGCGAGGGCCAGGGCCATCCACCGCTTGAGGTCCGGTGGCGCTTCGCGGAGCGCGGCCACCCGCCACGCCGCAGCAGGAATGGCGGCAAGGTCGATGGCGACGTCTTTGAGGCGCGTACGAGAGCGGAAAATCGGCACCGGTACCACGTAGGTGTTATCGATGCGGTAGCCAAGTCGGGGGAGGATGACAGCGACCTCGACGGTTTCGCTGTACCGGTAGCCCTTGTAGAACTTCAGTGCCGCAAGCAGGGCGCCCAGCCGGAAGATGCGGTAGCCGGATTCGACGTCGTACAGGCGTTTTCCGGCCCAGAGCGACGCCCAGAGCGACATAATGAAGTTGCCGGCCTTCTTGTACAGCGTGTAGTTCGACAGGTCTCGGCGGGCGATCAGGGCGTCCAGACGGTTGTCCGTCAGGTACTCGACCAGCTCATCGACTTCCTCGGGGTCGTGCTGGCCGTCGGCGTCGACGGTCAGGACAAGGTCGTCGGGGTCCAGTAGGCCGGCATCGACGCGGCGACGGAGCTCCTGGAAGGCGCGGTAGTAGGCAGCCGACATGCCCTGGTTCTGGTTGAAGCAGATGAGCTTTACGTTGGGGCGCCCTTCTGCCCAGGCAAGCGTGACCTCCCTCGTCCGGTCGACCGAGCCGTCATCAACGACGATCACCTCGTCGGCCAGCGGTTCGAGCCGTTCGAGGACGCCGACGATGGTTGTCTCCTCGTTGTAAGCAGGGACAACGGCAACGCGTCTGTGCGGCCGCGTCGGCGGTAGAGTCTGGGGGTCGGCCGCCAGCGAGGTCGTCATTTGACCGCCGCGTAAGCCTGACTGAGCCAGTGCACGGTCTTTCCAAGACCCACCTCAAAGCTCGTCTCCGGTTGCCAGCCCAGGACCTGCAAGGCGAGGTCGCTTGAGACTTCGGCGCCACCATAGTCGCCGGCGCGCGCAGGTACGTACTGGATCGGCTGGGTTGAGCCTGTGAGCTCGAGGATCGTCTCGGCGATCTGCTTGATCGTGACCTTTTCAGTTCCGTCCAGGTTGAAGGTCTGATTTCGTGCATCGTCCGACAGCGCGAGGACATGCGCCCGTGCGAGGTCTTCGACGTAGACGAACTTGCGGTGCTGCTTGCCATCGCCTGTCAGGGTGAGCGGTTCGCCTGAAATCGCCTTCCTGTAGAAAATCGGGATCACCAGCGAGGGCCGCATGCGAGGGCCGTAGGGGATGCCGTAGCGCAGGACCGTGAAGGGCACGCCGTGCTTGTGTGAGTAGTCATGGCAAAGCAACTCTGCCGCCAGCTTTGTCGACGTGTAGAGATGACGCTCAGCGTCGATGGCGATTTCGGCAGTTTCATCTACCGTCGCCCTGTCTCCTGCAGCGACAGACGAGTAGACCCAGACCGTGCTGGCGAGCACCACACGCTGGAGGTTGTTCAGCCGGGCCGCTTCCAGCACGCGGAGGGTGCCGCCCACGTTTAGATCGAGCGCGTCCAGCGGCGCTTTGTCGACTTCATTCACATCTGCATACGCGGCGAGGTGAAAGATAAAGCTGACGTCCCTGGTGGCGTCTACCAGCGCGTCGAGGTCCATGAGATCGATCGCGCGATGCTCGACGTCCGGCCGGTATGGCTTCGTCTGGTCGATCACGACGACGTCGTGCCCGGCGTTTACCAGCGCGTCCACCACGTGGGAGCCGATGAAACCGGAACCACCTGTAACTGCCAGCCTCACGAGACCACCTCCGCCGAAAGCTGCTCGCAGCAGGCGGCCAGCGAGTCGACCACGTAACGGGCGTCATCCGGCGTCATGGTGGCGGAGATGGGGAGGCAGATGTGGTTGGCGCAGATTGCCTCGGCGCCGGGCAGGGGGCCATCGAAGTACGGTGCAAACACCGGCTGGAGGTGGCAGGGCGTCTCGTAGACCTCACCACTCAGCGCCACCTCATATCGCTCTCGCATGAGCTTCTTGAGCGATGCGCGGTCGATGTCTTCCAAAATGGCGATGTATTTGTAGTAGGAAGACCGGCAATCCGCGGCGGGCAGAAGCGGCTTCAGAGGGCCGCCTACGCGAGCGAGGGCTTCATCGTAGATGGCGGCAATCTCGTTGCGCCGGTCGACGAACTCGGCCAGGCGTCCGAATTGCGTCTGACCAACGATGGCGTGGAGCTCGCTCATGCGCCAGTTGTGACCAAGCCGGACGTGGAAGTTGGTCGTGAAGCCTTCCTTGCCCTGGTCCCGATAGATCAGGGCTTCTCGGTAGAGGGCTTCGTCATTGGTGACGATCATGCCGCCCTCGGCGCTGGTCATCACTTTGGTGGGATAGAAGGAGAATGCACCCGCCAGCCCGAAGGAGCCGGCCGACCGGCCCCCGAGTGTACTGCCGTGGGCATGGGCGGCGTCCTCGATGAGAGGGACGCCGGCGCGGTCGCAGATCTCCTGGATCTCGGGGAGGTCCGGCGTGATCAAGCCCCCGATGTGGACAACCATGACGGCTGCGGTGGCGGGCGTGATGGAACTGCGGAGCGACTCGACATCGAGGGCAAAGGAGCCGGCTTCGCAGTCGGCGAACCTTGGAATGCCACCTGCGTGAACGACCGCGCCCGCCGTCGCATAGAAGGTGTTGGCGGGCACGACGACCTCACGGCTCTCGACACCGATGGCGCGCAGGATGATCTCGAGGGCGCTCGTCCCGCTGTTGACCGCGACGGCGTATTGCGTCCCGCAGACCTTTGCGAAGTCTGCTTCGAAGGCTTGCCCATGCTTCCCCAGGGTTAGTTGCCCGGTGCTCAGACACGCATCAATTTGCGCGAGGATTCTTGCCCGGTCCTCGTCCGGGAAATAGATGCTGGCCGCCGGTACTCGCATATCAATGCACCTCCAGCGTCATGATGACCAGCCGGAGGCTCACGATTCATGAAGCCAACGTGAAGCAGGAGGAAAGTTGCAGTTAAGTTGTCTGGAGGCTCTTCTCCGGGCGAGTGACTTCGGCCGGAAGGCGCACCTCGAAGCAGCTTCCCTTGTCATCGGAAGAGATGAGCCTGACGCTTCCTCCGTGACCTTCGGCGACATGTGTGACGATAGACAGGCCGAGTCCGGCACCCTCAGAGCGGTTCTCGCGGGCATTTCTTCCCCGGAAGAAGCGCTCGAAAACGTGTTCCTGTTCCTCCGGCGGAATGCCGGTTCCCTCATCGGCTATCCGAATGACGGCCTCGTTCGCTTCTCGTCGGAGAGAGAGACTGATGTTTGTGCGGGAAGGCGCATTTTGTGCGGCATTTTCGAGGAGGTTCTCGAGCATGTGGGTGATGCCTTCACCTTCTCCTTGGATAGAAACACCCGGCTCAATATCCGTCGAATACTTGTGATCTGAGTCGTTCCTGGCGACGGTCCGGACCGTGGAGGCGCACAGCTCCGAAAGGTCAGTAGGATCTCGGCGAACTGGTTCGGTGGTGCCGCGGGAGAGGAGCAGTAGGTTGGACACAAGATCGCTCATCGCCGTGGCCTCGATACGCATCTCGTCCAGACAGGCATCCCGTTCGTCTTCGGGCAAACGCGCGTTTTGGATTACGTCCAGATTGGTCCGAAAGATGGTCAAGGGGCGTCGCATTTCGTGCGAGGAGTCGGCGAAGAATCTGCGCTGTGTGTCCAGCATTGTCTCGACACGAGCGATCATGGCGTTGAATGTGCGAATGAGCTCCGCCACCTCGCCGCGAAGGCCCTTGTCGGAGAGGCGGCGGCGGAAATCGGCCGTTTCTTCGATGTCCCGGGCTAGCATCGACAGGTCGTCGATAGGCTGCAGCGCACGCCCGGCGATGACGTAGGTAGGGATGCCGGTGATCAGTATCATGAGGATGCCGCCGACCACGAATACGCCGATGAGTTCGTGTAGCGCGTCGTCCGTTGGCTCCAGCGACACGGCAGCACCGATGAATCCCAGCGTCGATCCATCAGGAGCGGTCAACGCCTGATAGGAATACCGTGTGTCCCTGCCGGGGGCGTTGCGAGGACTCAACTGAAGGTCGCCCGGCTTCAAGTTGGAGGCCGGAATGTCATGGCCTGCTTCCGGCGACTCGTACAGGTGAGCGCCGTTGACATCGAGAATGGTGAAGCTGAATCCCGTGGTGCTCGCCTGATCGAGTAGAGGCAGTGCTGTCTGAATATCGGCGGGGCCGAGAGCGTGATCGTTTGGTAGCAGCGGTCCGATGCTGGTCATTCGATTTGCCAGACCATCGTCGACGGCGCCGTAGATGCGATGAGACGCAATAACGTAGACAACAACGCTGAACATTACGAGCACGGGGGCCAGAAGCATCAGGTAGGCGAGCGTTAGCCTGAGGCGGAGGCTCATGGAAGCTCACGCAGGATGTAGCCCACGTTCCGAATCGTCTGAAGCAAGCGCGCTCGCCCATTCGCTTCGAGCTTGCGCCGGAGGCTGGCGATGTGGACATCGACGACGTTAGATTCCACCCGCTCGTCAATTGTCCAAACGGCGAGGAGGAGGTCGTCCCGGCTCATCACTTGTTCTGGTGAACGCAAGAAACACTCCAGCAGACGGAACTCCTTGGAAGTCAGGTCCAGAGGCTCGCCGGCCCTGCGTGCTTCCCATAGCCGGGTATCCAGGGTGACGTCAACGTACGCAAGCCGGTTGTTCTTCTTCGACTCGGGGAGCGAACGCCGGAGCAGGGCGTGAATCCGGGCGATGAGCTCCTCCGTGGCGAACGGCTTCGTCATGTAATCATCGGCACCCGCCTCCAGGCCGGCGACGCGATCCGGAATGCCATCGAGCGCGGTCAGCATAAGGATGGGTATGTTATGGCGGTCTCGAATGATGCGGCTAAGGTGGACGCCATCCAGTCCCGGCATCATGACATCGAGGATGATCAGATCAGGCTCTTCTTGTTCCAGAGAACTTAGTGCTTGAGATGCGTCTTTCGCCAGAGAGACTTCGAAGCCGTCTAGCTGGAGGGCACGCCGAATGGCACTCCGAAAGCGAGCGTCATCGTCTATGACGAGTAGCGTAGTCGTAGTGGAGCCAGCTATGTGACGCCTCCCGAGGCGACTGATCGTTCGACCTCTGCGTCAATGATACGGAATCTGCTCAATGCTACTGGCACCTGTGCCGGAGGTCCCTGAGACGATGCCCTCATCGTAGTCCTTCGACCAGCGCTGCCGGGACGACGCGGCAACGGCTACGCTTGGGCGGTGAAAGACGTGGTGGTCGTCGGGGGAAGCTTGGCCGGTGCTTCGACCGCGATTCATCTGGCGCGCCTGGGCCTGGCCGTACAGGTTATTGATCGGGCGGAGTTCCCGAGGCGCAAGGCATGCGGAGAGGGACTGTTTCCCCGAGGCGTCGAGGCGCTCGAGGATCTGGGCATTCTTGATCGCGTGCTCGAGCACGCCCGGCCCCTGGATTCGCTGCGCCTGCAGCTAGGTGACGTGTCTGTCGAGGCTCCCATCGGGTCTCAGCGCCATCCGGCAATCGGTATTCAGCGAGAGTTCCTGGATGCTGCCCTTATGGATGCGGCTCGACGCGATGGCGTCGAGGTAACTTTAGGCGTCACGGCAGTCGACCTGATCCGGTCGGGGGCTCGCTTCACAGGCGTGCGTACCAGCCACGGTGATTTCGAGGCCAGGGCCATCGTGCTGGCCGACGGACTGCGGTCCCGCATGCGGCGCGTCGCCGGACTTGACGCCCGAGCCGGCACTCAGCGTTACGGCGTCAGCGCCCACTACGGCTTGCGCGAAGAGACCGCTTCGCAAGTGCAGATTTACATGCGCGATGGGCACGAGATTTATCTGACGCCCGTCGGGCACAGGACGCTGAACGTCGCCCTCCTGGTTGGAAAGTCCCGCGCCAAGACGCTGTCCGGCAACCTCGAGCATTCGTTTGAAGCGATCATCCACGACAGTCGGGTCCTGCCGTACGGCGCCAGATTACTGGACTCACCGCTGGCGGCCGGCCCCTTTCCTGCGAAAGCCCGCCGTGACTGGAGCGACAACCTGTTGCTGGCAGGTGATGCGGCCGGGTTCTTCGATGGCATCTCGGGCGAAGGCATGTCTCTTGCCCTGATCACCTCGAAGCTGGCAGCGGACGCCGTACACCAGTACCTGCAGAGCGGGAGCACCCGCCATTTCGGCCGTTATGAACGCGCCAGAAGCGGACTCGCTCGCAACTCCAACCTCCTGGCTCGCGTCAGTCTCTTCATGGCCTCACACCCAACGGTTGGGCGATACGTCTTGCGCAATCTGAGCAAGCGGCCGGCAACCTTCGAGAAGATACTCAAGATCAATGCCGGGGTAAGCGGCCTGTCCGCCCTGAACCATCAGGACCTGCGTTGTCTGCTGTTCGGCATTTGAAGCGCGGCAGGGGTACGAATCGAGGCTTGTCCGCGAAGTGCTCAAGATAGCCCGGCAACTCCTCGAGCAGCCGCTCCTCGTCCCGGATTCGAAGCGTCAACAGCGCGGCGTTGATCAGGCTGGCGGAGAAGGCCAAACGTCTCAAACCAAAAGCCATCGGTAGGGCAAGGAGCTCGATGACGACCACCGCGTAATTGGGGTGCCGCACAAACGCATAAGGGCCGTCTCTCGCGACCTGCAAGTCCCGCGCTACAGAACCCCGGGCGTTCCACCGATGGCGCAGGGTCATGAGTACCCACAGGCGCAAAGGTTGCACCGCGAGGAGTGCCCACAGCCATGGCCAACGCGGTCGCCCGCCCCGGAAGGCAGTGCCGCCAATCACGGCCGAATGCACGAGGACGATGGCCGGAAAAGTTACCCGGCTGGCGGTGCCTTCCCTCGTTTCGCCGGCAGCCTGCAGATTGCGGCGGGAGTAGGCAAGCTCAACGAGTCGCGCTGCCGCCATTCCCGCGCAGCACAGGAGACGCACTAGCATTGATGCAATAGAAGCATCTCGATTGAGATGCCCGGGCCGAACGCAAGCGCAACTCCCCACCCCTTCGGCGCTTCCGGATCATCGAGGTAACGAGCGAGTACCTCGATGATCGCCGCCGAAGACGTGTTGCCGAATTCCCGCAGAGTCTGCCATGACCAGCGGAGCGAATCCGGCTCTATCGCGAACCCGTTCTGCAATGCGGACAGCACCCGAGGCCCACCGGGATGGATCAGCCAGAAGTTCACATCCTTCCGGGATAAGTCGTGTTTCGCCAGGAGTTCTTCTACCGCATCAAGCGTCGGTCCCGGCAATCGCTTAACGAGGCTTCGCGCCAGGATGGGGTAGAAACCCTCGTTGGTCAGGCGGAACCCCAGGACGTCTGCCGAGCACGGAACGAGAAATGAGGAGCTGTCGACAACCTCGACGCCTTCGATCCGTTGGATTGCCGCTCTGTAGAAGGACAGCTCCTGCGCCGTCGCCGAAAATCAGCGCCGAAGTGAGGTTGCCTTCCTGTGCGTCTGGATGGAATGCCAGTGAACAGAGCTCCACCGCCACAACGAGCGCCGACGCGGGCCGCGACTGTAGTCGTTCAACGCTCCTCGCCAATGCCACGATGCCGCCGGCGCACCCCGCCTCCGTGATAGGCAGGCGGCCTGTCCGGGGGTTCAGTTTGAGGCGAGATGCGAGGTCGACGTCCAGGCCGGGCACCATGTATCCGGTGCAGGATGACGTGACTAGAAAAGAAACCTCGTCGAAGTCGGTCCGGAGCGCTTCGGCGGCGGCCTGTGCAAGACGCGGCGCCTCCGTTTCGTAGATCGCGTTTCGTTCCTCGATGGAACCGAGTGCCTCGATTTGCTCGGGTGGCAGAACGCTGGCACGGCTCTCGATCTGGCTGCCGCGCGCCAGGGCCTCGACCCGTCGACGATTGCCGACCAATGCGGCAACTCGCGCTACCGCAGCATCCTGGCGTACTCGAGTCTCAGGGTGGGTGGCGGCGGCCGATACGATCCGAACCTTTTCCACGTTAGCCACCAGCATAGGGCAAGCAAGGCGCCGGCATTGGCTTTCGGACTTCGTCGAGAGGCTGTGAGCTTATTTAGACACTCGCCAGGAATCCAACCGTGAAGATCACACCGGCAATGGAGATGAACTTGAAGGCGAGATCCGGGCGCCGTTGCAGGTAGCAGGCAGCCGCGCCGCTCACAAGCACCCCGTATGCAACAGCGCCGCCCAGTACCGGCCAGAGATGGTCGAAGCTTACAAAGAAAGCGGAAAGACCCAGGAGGAGCGGAGATGCCAGCAGAGCTATGGCGAGCAGGGCGAAACCCGCAGATGGGCTCAGACTGGTAACGATTCCTGCACGCCCGGATGCCTGGTCTGTGGCGGCGTCAGGCAGACTATTTGCCACGTGCACGGCGATCGTCAGGGGTGTCGCGACCACATAGAGCCACACGAACTCGTTTCGGAAGCTGTGAAGTGCCGACCAGACAAAGGGAGGCAGGACGGCGAAGGCCACGACGTAGGGCAACCAACTCACGTTCGTATTCTTGATGCCCAGGTTGTAGGCCAAACCGGACGCCGTTCCGATTACCAGCAGGAGCAACGGAACCGCGCCTAGTTGCGCGCCGGCCACGAAGGACCCGAGGCACGCTAGAAATGCCAGCCTCGGTAGCCATTTTGCTTCCACCAGCCCCACTGCCAGTGGCTTGGAGGGCTGGTGAATGGCATCGGTGTGGCGATCCAGGTAATCGTTTGACCACCCGATGGTGAGCTGGGAAAGGAACATGGCGAGGATAACGAGGGCGAGCTTCCCGTTCTCAGTTTCCCGGCCGGATGTCGTCAAGCCGATGAGACCCGTAAGAGTTACTACGGCGACCAGCGGGAAGGGATGGGTTGCCTTCACCAGCCCGACGAGCCGCTGTCGCGCCGTCAAGGGAGCGATGGGACCTGTCCTGTCAGTCCGCACGCGTCTGCCCCGGCATCAGCGACCTGAAGCTAAGCCACAATCTGGTCACCGGTGAGCTGGCAGCGTGAAACGACACACTCTGGTCTTTGGCGCTCGGTCGAGCCGGCAGAGGCGTGGATGTCTGCGGACTAGCGCCGCTTCTTCTTCGGCCTGTAGGTCGAGCGCGCCTTCTGTGCCGGCTTGCCTGTCCCGCGCGTGCTCGTCTGGCATCGCGAACAAAATGTCTGGTTAGGGTCGATGAGTGTTGAGCACGCTTCTGAAGCGC
>CAVSWS010000002.1:0-195396 GCA_963731765.1 uncultured Chloroflexia bacterium | reverse complement strand
CAACGGCACCTGATGAGTTCGATGCTTACGCAGAGGACGAGACCTGGTCGCCAACTTGCGGGGAACGCGATGGCTGCTTGGCCGCCAGGAAGAAGACGCTACCGAATCCGGCTGCCAGGGCCATGACTGTGAATCCCAGGTCATAGTTGCCCGCGGCGTCTGCCATCACTCCGACGATGAGCGGCCCGAGGACCTGGAAGAACATGATGATGAAGGCGGAGAATCCCATGATCGAACCGAAGGAGCTGCGACCGAAGTAGTCGGCGCGGATCGCTTGCATGAGAGGGCCTCGCAGGCCCCAGGCAGCACCGTGCAGGACGGCGAAGCCGATGACCATCGGCAGGGCGACGGAGTACGTTACGAGCAGCAGGCCGATGGCATGCATGAACATGGCGCCCGCGCAGATCATGCGTTTGTTGAACTTGTCGCCCAGGACGCCGCCGATGAGGATGCCGACCATCTGCACCGAGGTCATGAGGGTGACGATCAGGGCCGCATCGCTCACGGAGTAGCCGAGGTCTTGCTTCAGGTGAGAGATCAGGTGCACGTTGACCGCCGTCACCACCAGCAGGGCCGACCCGTGGCCGAGCGAGATGAGCCAGAACGCCGGCGTCCTCACTGCCTCTCGTAAGGTCAGGTCGCGCTCTGCCCGGGGAATGGCCGTTTCGGTATCCTTCGTGCCGGTCTCCGGGTGCGGGTCCTCGCGAATGCCGTCGATCGTCTCGCCGTAGTCCTCTGGGCGATGGCGAATGACCTGGGCCAGTGGCAGACCGATGATGATCAGCAGTAGGCCCGAGACGAACGCGGTAGGCCGCCAGCCAAACGTCTCCAGCGCGGCCGCAACGAGGGGTACGAGCAGACCGCCGACCGCCATGCCCAGCGACATGGTCGAGAGCGCGCGGGCCCGCCAGCGTTCGAACCAGTTGACGACGGCGACGGAGAGCGGGAAGAAGACACCCAGCCTGAAGCCGATGGCGATGACTACATACACGGCGTAGTAGCCGAGGATCGAGTTGATCTGGCTCAGGGCCATGAAGCCGAGGCCGAAGAGTAGAAGCCCCACTCGCATCATCATTCGCGGGCCATAGCGGTCGATGAAGGCACCCTGGAAGGGACCCATGACACCGCCGATGAGCATGAGGAGAGAGAAGGCGCCGGCGAGGGCGGCGCGGCTCCAGCCGAAGTTGTCCTGGAGCACCGCTACATAGGCGCCGAAGGATTGCATGAGGAGACCGGCGGCCAGGAGCTGGATTCCAAATCCGGCACCAACCATCCACCAGCCGTAGAAGATCTTGGAGCCGGGCCTGCCTGCAGTCGAAGAGCGCTTGCTCGCTGTTTTGGGATCGGTCTGCGAAGTCCGGATGGCCTGAGTCTAGCAAACCCGGCGCAGCGAATCCGGGTTGGGCCATAGCATCCGCGCGTAGTTTCTATAGATATACCGCGCCCTGGGACGTCCCGATTGAATGTCGCGAATCAGCTTCCCGGCAAAGCGTGGACGGTTGGGTCTTTGAGATACCAGCCGAAAGATGGATCGAACTCGACCGTTCCCATCGCGTCTACGGAGTTGCCGATCAGCGTGCTCCACGGCGCGATCTGCTTCAGGCCGATGCGGCTTTCCTCCGTGTCCTGGATCACGCCGTAGGTGGTGCCGTCCGGGTCCATCAGGCGGATGAGCGTGCCTTGCACCTCGACCTGCTTGCCCTCCCACTGGTTCGGCCCCAGCACCAGGGATGAGAGATCGATCCGGGTTACCTCATGGTGGTCACCGCCGCTGCATGAAGTGATTGCAATGAGCACTAGCAGGGTGAGGAGGACAAAGGAAAGTCGGCTGAGCATTGAACGGCGAAAGGGCACCCTTCCACTGTACAGCCCGGCCCGTCGCGGTTGCCGGGGCGTTAAGGCTTGATGGACTGGAGGCAGAAGTAGAAGTCGGAGCCTTCGCCGCGCTTACCGGTGGCCGCGATTTGCCCGCCCATCGCCTCGACAGCACGCAGGCATACGGTCAGGCCCAGCCCGAGACCGGCGGCCTGCTCCTGGGCGAGAGACGAACGGTAGAAAGGTGTGAACAGGCGCGCCATGTCGTCTTCGTCCAGGCCGATGCCTCGGTCCAGCACGTGCAACGTAATCCAGCCCGGCTCAGTGCGATCGATGCGAACGGTGATGTCTTCCTCGGGGGGACTGTACTTGTCCGCGTTGGTGAGCAGGTTCTGCAGGACGATCGTCAACAGCGTCTCGTCGCCGAGGGCCGTCGGCAGATCGCCCTCTGGCTCGAGGACCACATTGCGGTAGTGATTCTCCGTGAACCGCTGAATGCACTCTGGCACCAGCTTCGACAGCGATATGGGCTCAAGCTCCGGCCTTTTGGACTCGAGGCGGCTAACCATCAGCAGGTGGTCGATATTGTCGCGCAGCTTCTCGGCTTCCGAGGCGATCGCCTGGAACGACTCGTGACGGTCTTCTTTCGAGAGGAGGTCTTCGTTGCGATGCAGGATGCGCGCGTAACCGAGGATTACGGTGATGGGGTTCTTCAGCTCGTGCGAGATCAGACCGATGTACTCGTCCTTCACGGTAAGGGCGTGGCGCAGGGCATCCTCCGAGGCTTTCCGATCGCCGTTCTCTCGCGCGATCGTGGACGCCGCCACGATGCGGCCACTGGCCGATCGAATAGGCGATAGCGTGAGCGAGACCGGCACGAGACTGCCGTTCTTGTGCCGGCGGTAAGTCTCCGCGTCAATGACGCGCTCACCGCGCTCCACCTTCCGGAGCATCTCTTGTCTCTCGGTACGCAGGTCTTCCGGCACGAGCAGCTCCAGCGGCTGACCGATGACCTCATCGGCGCGGTAGCCGAAAAGGCGTTCCGAGGCTGCATTCCAGGTCTTTATCCTGCCGTCTATCTCATGGCTGAACACGGCGTCGCTCGATGACTCGACGATGGCGGCGAGATGATGAGCCACCTGCTCGGCCTTGCTGCGGTCGGTCACATCGACAAGCACGTTCACCGCGCCCGTGATCTCGCCGCGCTCGTTGCGAAGAGGCGTGGGGCATGGCAATACGTTGGCGCGCGTCCCGTCCGGCCGCTCAATGACGATCTCGACGTCGCGAATGCTGCGACCTTCCCGCAGTGCCAGCGCCATGGGGCACTCGGCATGCGGTATCGGTTCGCCGTCCGTCGTGAAGATGCGCAAGGAGCCGCACCACAGGTCGCGTCCGATCTCGGGTGTGCGTCCCCAAAGGTCCACGGCCTGCTGATTGAACGAGAGGATGCGCCCCTCTGTGTCGGTGGTGTACACAGCCACTCCGAGGGCATCAATGAGCTGCTCGACATGCTCGCCCGGGGATCGGAGCGAAGTGGCTTCTGGAGCGACTTCGGAGAAAACGTTTACGGCGCCGGCGATCGCGCCATCCGCATCCAGCGTGGGGCTGATGTTGACGTTGACCCGGACGCGATTGCCGTTCGGCTGCTCAATGACGACGTGTTGGTTCCTGATGGTGACGCCCTCGCGCAGAGCCAGGGCCATCGGGGTCTCGTCATGGCGGAGTGGAGTGCCGTTTGTGTGCCACAGACGCCATGAACCGCAGTACCGCTCTTCCGCATCCATGAGTCGCGGTTCGCGACCCCACAGCTCTGCGGCGCGCGTGTTGTAGAAGGAGATCAGACCATCTCGATCGCAGCAGTAGGCAGCGACAGGAAGGTCAGCCAGTCCGGTGAACGTCGGAGTATTCTCGTGAGCTTTCGTCATGGGGATGCTCCGCCAGCGAGTGGCTCAAGCCACAACAGAGAAAATGATAGCGCGACAAGTGTGTCAAGGCGTGGCAACGGTATATCGATCATGTGACAGTCCCGACCACGGGAGCAGCCGAACGACAGCGCGCAGTTTGGCTGATGTGGACGGACTCAGGCCGCGTCAGTTATGGAGACGGCGAGGTTGTCGGCGCTGATGATCGTCACTCGGGCCTGACCGCCAGGCGCTCGCTCGAAGCGCAGGTGACACTCACCCCGGCCGACCTTCAGGTGCTCCAGCTCCACGTCCGGGATGAACTCCGGCAAGCACGGACGGTCGACGATGAGGCGATTATTGAAGCCGTCAGGCTTCAGTCCCAGCGATTGCTCCAGCATGTAGGGCACTGCGCCCGTGGCCCACGCCTGCGGATGGCACGCGACAGGATACTGAACGGGCCGGGCGTATTCATCGCGCGAGAATCCGCAGAAGAGCTCCGGCAGGCGGGCATTGGAGAAGTAGCGGGCCGCCTCCATGATTGCCTGGAATATGCGCGAAGCGTCATCGTCCCGCTTCAGTCGCCGCAGACCGCCGAGGATGATCGAGTTGTCGTGCGGCCAGACGCTGCCAAGGTGATAGGAGATGGGGCTGTAGCGTCGCTCCTTCTTCGATAGGGTGCGCACTCCCCAGCCGCTAAACATGTCGTCTTCCATGAGGCGGCGGATGGTCGAAAGGGCCTTATCCTCATCCGCGATGCCGGACCAGAGCACCTGACCCGCGTTGGAGTTGCCAACGGCGAGGGGCCGCATGCCCTTTTCGAGCGCCATGGCAAACATGCCCTGGTCTTCCAACCAGTAGTCGCGATTGAACCGCTGCTTGAGCTCGGAGGCCTCCTGGCGCAAGCGCTTTGCCGTGTCGTTGTCGTCCGCCTGCTCGTAGATTTCGGCGAGCTCCATCTTCGCGGCGTAGACGTAGCCCTGGACTTCTGCGGGCGCAATGGGCGGCTGCGCCAGATCGCCTGAAGCGGTGACCATCGAGTCACTGGAGTCCTTCCAGCCCTCGTTAATCAGGCCGCTGGGCATGTCAGCGTTGTAGTCCAGATAGCCGTCGCCATCACTGTCGCCGTACTCGTCAACCCACTTGAGGCCCGCCTGGATGTTGTCTTGCAGTTGATGAAACAGGTCCAGGCTGCCGGTCCAACGAGCGTGGCGGGCGAACAGCAAGAGGAAGAGCACGGTCGCATCCACGGTGCCGTAATACGGTTTGTACGGCACTTCGCCAATGTTCGTGAGCTCGTCCTGTCGCAGGGCGTGAAGGATTTTGCCGGGTTCTTCCTCGGTCCAGCGGTCCTGATGCTTGCCCTGGAACTTCGCCATCAGGGACAGGGTCTCTTTGGCGATCAACGGGTTGTAGGCCAGCGTCTGTATCGCAGTCAGCAGCGTGTCCCGTCCGAACAACGTGACGAACCAGGGCACGCCGGCGGCGAAAAAGGTCTCGCCGTCCAACTGCGTCTGAAGGACCCGCAGATCCCGAAAGCTCGCGTTAATGATGTCTTCTGCGTCGCTTGAGGACGTGTGGACTTGCGTCCGGTTGCGGAGGTACTTCTCTCTGTCGTCGGAGGCGCTGCCTCTGTCTTCGCCGCGACTGCGCTTGAACTCTTCGCGGGTTGGGCCTTCCTCGGTGACCTGGACGCGCACCTTCAGCTGTGCAGAGCCACGGGCATCCAGATGGAGCTTGAAGATCGCCTGATGGCCCTCGATTTTGGCGGGTTTGGGTTCGAAATGAATGTCGAGCTTGCGGAGGAATGAGTCTGCGCCGCTGTAGGCGAATGTAATGCCCTCATCGCTGGTCGATGCCTCGTGCAAGGTCCCAGGCTTCTGCCCCAGCATGCCGCGAACGTCGAAGACGCTGGCGAAGTCCGGCTTGGTTTCGATTGCGACCGTCAAGTCGAAGGGCTCGAGGGCAAAGTTGTCGATCTGGAAGTTGTCTTCGAGAGTGAGGTCGTCGCCATTCAGAGAACGGTGCAATGAGACCGTGATGCTCTCCTTGGAAACCAGCTTGTCGTTGTCGTCATGGAGGTCTGGGTTGATGAGGAGATGACGAATAGCATCGCCGGCCTCATCGCTGGAGGCCAGGACATCCAGCGTTGTTCCGTTCATGTGGAACGTGTATACGCCAAGGTAGCGAGTGTCGTCGTAATACAGGCCGTGACCGTGGCCCTTCTCGTCAGGGACAAGGCCGTTGCTCTGGCACAGAAAGAAGATCCGGTCAGATTTCATGACGAGGGCGTCACTGATGCTGCTGGTCACTGAGGATCGCGACTTGGTCAGTACGCGTTCCTTGCCCTCCTTCTGGCTGATGCCTTGCTTCTGGGCCATGAGACCTCCCTCGGATGAACCTTCTTTCCACGATGATCGTGTTGGCGTTGCAAACGGCTTTCTATCGCCGGGCACTCGTTACAGCCTGAAAACATCGCACCGTCGCGGGGCCGCCCTCCATCGCGCGGCGCATGGCGCAACGAATCTGCAATTGCTGACGGCGAGGCTGATGCAGGTATGACCATAGCGGTCGCAATAGGCTCGAAGGAGAACCAATTTCCTGGAGGTATTGCAATGAGCCAGACGGCCTCGGATGTACTGATAGATGTTCTTCACGATTGGGGTGTCGAGGTCGTATTCGGGATTCCCGGCGACGGCATCAACGGCATCATGGAGGCGCTGCGCAAGCGCGAGGAAGATGTTCACTTCGTCCAGGTGCGCCACGAAGAAGCCGCTGCTTTCATGGCCTGCGCCTATGCGAAGTTCACCGGCAAGCTGGGCGTGTGCCTGGCGACCTCCGGCCCCGGCGGCATCCACCTCCTCAACGGCCTGTACGACGCAAAGCTGGACGGCCAGCCTGTGCTGGCGATTACCGGCATGCCGTTCCACGACCTCATCGGTACCCACACGCAGCAGGACGTCGAGTTGGACCGGCTCTTCATGGATGTTTCGGTGTACAACGCGCGGGTCATGGGCGGGACACACATGCGAAACGTCGCAGAGCTCGCCTGTCGCAGCGCGCTGAGCGAGCGAGGCGTCGCTCACATCACCATCCCGGTCGATATCCAGGACTACCCGGTCGAATCGCCGACAAAGCGCAACGTCCCCGGCCACACATCGGACGTGCCGGTGCATCGCGCCAACATCCCGGCCGAGAACGACCTGCGCGACGCCGCCGATATTCTCAACAACGGCAAGAAGATTGCCATTCTCGCTGGGCGCGGCGCTATCGGTGCCGCTGGTGAGCTGGAGCAGGTGGCGGAGAAGCTCGGGGCGCCTATCGTCAAGGCGCTGCTTGGCAAGTCGTGCATATCCGATGACAGCCCGTACACAACAGGGACCATCGGTCTGCTCGGCACGCTGCCCTCGCAGGAGGCGATGGAGAACTGCGACACCCTCCTGATGATCGGCACGTCCTTCCCCTACATCGAGTTCATGCCCAAGCCGGGTCAGGCGAAGGCGGTGCAGATCGACCTCGACCCCACTCGCATTGGCCTCCGCTATGACGTGGACGTGGGTCTCGTGGGCAGTAGCAAGGAAACCCTGCAGGCGCTGTTGCCGATGCTCAACCGCAACGAGGACCGCAACTTCCTGGAGAACGCTCAGAAGGGCATGAAGGACTGGTGGGACCTCATGGAGGAGCGTGGCACGAACGATGCCACGCCGATGAAGCCGCAGGTGGTCGCCTGGGAGCTGGGCAAGCACCTTGATGACGACGCCATCGTGATCTCCGACAGCGGCACGATCGCGACGTGGTGGGCGCGCCAGATCAAGGCGCGTGAGGGCCAGATGTTCTCGCTCTCCGGCAACCTGGCGACGATGGCCTGCGGTCTGCCGTACGCCAACGCGGCGCAGTATGCCTATCCGAACCGCCAGGTCGTCGCCCTTGTTGGCGATGGCGGCCTTTCGATGCTCATGGCGGAGCTGAGCACGGCGGTGAAGCACAACCTGCCGGTCAAGATCGTCGTCGTGAAGAACAACGTGCTCGGCCAGATCAAGTGGGAGCAGATGGTGTTCCTCGGCAACCCGCAGTACGGCGTCGAGCTCCAGCCCATCGACTTCGTGAAGGTTGCGGAGGGCTGTGGCGCCAGGGGTGTGCACATCGAAGACCCCAAACAGTGCGGTGAGGCGATGAAGAACGCGCTGGCAATGCCCGGGCCTGTCGTCATCGAAGCTGTCGTCGACCCAATGGAGCCGCCGATGCCTGCGAAGGCGACGCGCAAGCAAATCCAGAAGTTCGCCGAATCGCTGATCCGCGGTGAGCCCAACCGGGAGAAGATCGCCCTCACGGTCCTGGCGGACAAGGTGAGAGAGCTGGTTTAGTCATGACGCAGGCTCAAGCCACGAGAGTGCTTGAGCCCGTCACTGACCTGGACGTGGGGGTCTACACGATCCCCACGGATAAGCCGGAGGCGGACGGCACTCTTACCTGGGACTCAACCACACTCATCCTCGTGCAGCTGGCGACGGCCTCAGCCACCGGCATCGGCTACACCTACGGGGCGCCGGCCGCGGCGAACGTCATCGAAGACAAGCTGCGAGGCCTCGTCGTCGGCCGGGATGCCGGAGCTGCCGGTTCGATCTGGACCTCCATGGTCGCCGCCGTGCGCAACATGGGTCTGCCCGGCGTCGCTGCCACGGCGATCTCGGCGGTGGACGTGGCCTTGTGGGACCTGCGAGGCAAGCTGCTCCAGCAGCCCGTCGCCGCTCTCGCAGGCGGCTTCCGCGACGAGGTGCCGGTCTACGGTAGCGGGGGCTTCACGTCCTACACCGAGTCGGAGCTAAGAGAGCAGCTCGCTGGCTGGGTCGAATCAGGCATCCCACGCGTCAAGATGAAGATCGGCAAGGACTGGGGCGCCTCGGCGATCGAGGACGTGGCGCGCGTGCGGGCGGCGCGAAACGCTATCGGCGACAGCGCCGAGCTGTTCGTGGACGCCAACGGCGCCTACTCCGCCAAGCAGGCGATCCGGCTGTGCGAGGCGTTCCGCGAGGCCGGTGTCAGCTACTTCGAGGAGCCGGTCTCGTCCGACCATCCGCGCGAGATGGCGCTCGTGCGCCGGGACGGCGGCATAGCTGTCGCAGCGGGCGAGTACGGATACCGGCCCTCTGACTTCCGCGATCTGCTGAATGCGGAGGCTGTCGACATCCTGCAGGCGGACGCGACGAGATGTCTCGGCATCACCGGCTTCTTGCAGGCGGGCGCACAGGCGTACGCGCAGGGGGTGCCATTTTCGGCCCACTGCGCGCCGTCCATTCACGCCCACGCGGGCTGCGGCGTGCCCCAGATCTCGCACGTCGAGTACTTCCATGACCACGCGCGCATCGAGCACATGCTCTTCGAAGGCGCGCTGACACCCGACAACACCGGTTGCCTGAGACCGGACGCGAGCCGTCCCGGTCTGGGGCTCGAGTTTCGAACTGAGGAGGCAGCGCGATGGCGCAGATAGGTACCAACGAAGACGAAGCAGGCACGCGTGCCGGAGAGATTGGGCGCCGCGTCTGGGTAATCGCCGAGGGCTATATCCCGGGCGAGAGCAACGGACCGGCGCCGGCGATGACGAGCCATGAAACGGCCTGCATCCTCAACCCCAACGACGTCGAGGCGCGGATCGAGATCACGCTGTACTTCAGCGACCGCGATCCCGTGGGGCCGTACCGGCTGACGGTGGCGCCCCAGCGCACGAAGCACCTGCGTTTCAACCAGCTCGATGACCCGGCGCCGGTGCCGCGCGACACCGACTACGCCAGCGTCATCCGCTCCTCGCAGCCAATCGTGGTACAGCACACCCGCCTCGATTCCCGCCAGCCGGCGCACGCGCTGCTTTCGACTGTGGCCTGGAGCGAGTGATATGGCAGTAGACGTTCGAATCAACCGACCCAGGACCTCGCCTACCTCTGACTACGACGGCCTGGCCGAAGCGCTGCAGGCAAAGCTAGACGGCGAGGTTCGCTTCGACAACGGAAGCCGCGCCCTCTACGCAGCAGACGCATCGAACTACCGCCAGGTACCGATCGGCGTCGTGTTGCCGCGCAGCCAGGAGGACATTCTTCAGACGATCGCGCTGTGCCGCGAGTTCGATGCGCCGGTGCTCTCCCGCGGCGGCGGCACCAGCCTTGCCGGCCAGACGTGCAACGTTGCCGTCGTCATGGACATGTCGAAGTACTACAACAAGCTCATCGAGCTCGACCCGGAGCGCAAGATCGCGCGGGTGCAGCCCGGCATCGTCCTCGACACGGTGCGGGACGCGGCCGAGCAGTACGACCTCACGTTCGGTCCCGATCCGGCGACGCACAATCGCTGCACCATCGGTGGCATGCTGGGCAACAACTCGTGCGGCGTTCACGCGCTCATGGCCGGCCGCACGGTCGACAACACGCATGCGCTCGATATCGTCACCTACGATGGCCGCCGCATGCAGGTGGGGCCGACGCCGCCCGCGGAGCTCGAGTCGATCATGGCAGGCAGCGACGCGCGGGCAAATACGTATGCCAGGCTCAAAGACCTCATTGATCGCAATGGGTCTCGGGTGCGCGAGCGCTTCCCCGATATCCCACGCCGCGTCTCGGGGTACTCGATCAACGAGCTGCTGCCGGAGAACCAGTTCAACGTTGCTCGCTCGCTGGTCGGCAGCGAAGGCACGTGCGTGACGATCCTCGAGGCGACGCTCGACCTCGTGCACAGTCCGCCGTACCGCGTGCTGGCGATCATGGGGTTCAAGGACGTTTACGCCGCGGCCGACAGTGTGCCACGGATCAAGGAATTCGGCCCGGTGGGCCTCGAGGGCATTGACGACCATCTCATTCGGAACATCAAGCGCAAGGGAATGCACACGGAAGCGCTCTCGTACCTGCCGGATGGCAACGGATGGCTACTGGTCGAATTCGGCGGCGACAGCCTGGAGGAGGCGAAGTCCGGGGCGCAGAAGTGTGTCGATGCGCTCGCTAACGACGCCAACGCAAAGATATACACAGACCTCAAACAGCAAGAGATGGTCTGGGAGGTGCGTGAATCCGGCCTCGGCGCAACGGCCTTTGTCCCAGGCCAGCACGATGCCTGGCCGGGCTGGGAGGACTCCGCGGTTCCGCCCGACAAGATGGGCGACTACCTGCGAGACTTCCGGGGCCTGCTCAACCAGTACGACTATGAATGCGCGCTTTACGGCCACTTCGGTGATGGGTGTCTCCACGTCCGCATCGACTTCGACCTGACATCTGAGCCGGGCATCCAGAAGTACCGGTCGTTCGTCGAGTCGGCCGCAGACATGGTTAAAGGCTACGGAGGCTCCTTCTCCGGCGAGCATGGCGACGGCCAGTCTCGTGGTGAGCTCTTGCCCAAGATGTTCGGCAACGAAGTCGTGGAGGCCTTCAGAGAGTTCAAGTCGATCTGGGACCCGGACAACCGTATGAACCCCGGTAAGGTCGTGGACCCGAATCGTCTGGACGAGAACCTGCGACTCGGCGTCGACTACGCGCCGAAGGAGCCCAAGACCAATTTCACCTTCCCGCTGGAAGGTAGCTTCAGTCGTGCCACGCTGCACTGCGTCGGTGTCGGCAAATGCCGGCGGGATGGCGGCGGCACGATGTGCCCGAGCTTCCAGGTCACGCACGAAGAGAAGCACTCGACTCGCGGCCGGGCGCATCTCCTGTTCGAAATGCTGGAGGGCGAGGTCATCACCGAGGGATGGAAGGACGAGTCGGTGAAGGAAGCCCTCGACCTCTGCCTGGCCTGCAAAGGCTGCAAGAGCGATTGTCCCGTCAACGTCGACATGGCGACCTACAAGGCCGAGTTCCTCTCGCACTACTACGAGGGGCGCATTCGCCCCCGCACGGCCTACGCGTTTGGCCTGATCTTCCTGTGGGCGCGCGCTGCATCCAGGGCGCCGAAGCTGGTGAACTTCCTCTCGAGAGCGCCGCTACTGAACCGCGTTGCCAAGTTCACCGCCGGCGTGGCCCAGGGCCGCGACATCCCGAAGTTCGCGGATGAGACGTTCCGCGGCAGCTTCCAGCCGAATCGCGTCGCGGCTAAAGAGGTCATGCTCTGGCCGGACACATTCAACAACTACTTCACCTCGGACGTCGCCAAGGCAGCGGCGCGCGTGTTGGACACGGCGGGCTTCAACGTCTCAATCCCGGAGCAGGTGCTGTGCTGCGGCCGGCCCCTGTACGACTACGGCATGTTGGGCCAGGCGAAGCGCCAGCTACAGCAGATCCTCGACGTACTGCGAGAGCCGATTCGCAAAGGCACGCCCATTGTCGTGCTGGAGCCGAGCTGCCTCGCCGTCTTCCGGGATGAGCTGCTGGCACTGTTCCCGAACGACCAGGATGCGCAGCGGCTGGCACATCAGACCTTCTCGCTCGGCGAGTTCCTGCATCAGCGCAACGTGGAGCTGCCAAAGCTGAACGCGAAGGCCATCATCCAGGGCCATTGCCACCAGAAGGCCCTGTTCGGCATGGACAACGACGTCTCGGTGTTGCAGTCGATGGGCGTCGACTGCGAAGTGCTCGAATCGGGTTGCTGTGGCATGGCCGGCTCGTTCGGCTTCGAGGCCGGCGAGCGCTACGACGTCTCTGTGGCGGCCGGCGAGCAGGTCCTGGCTCCGGCGGTACGTAAAGCTTCCGGCGACACGCTTGTCATGGCCGACGGTTTCAGCTGCCGGGAGCAGATCCTTCAGCTCACCGGCCGTGACGCTTTGCACCTCGCGCAAGTCATCGACATGGCACAGCGCAGGGGTACATCAAACTCAAACAGTTCACATAAGGAGTAACCAATGCAGTCTCGACTTCTAGACGACAACGAAACCAAGACCTGGGCCATTGTGTTCGACAAGGGCGATGAGTTCGTCGCCGGCCTGCAGCAATTCGCCGAGGAGAAGAACCTCGATTCGGCGCGATTCACTGCCATCGGCGGCTTCAGCGATGTGGTCCTGCAGTTCTTCGACCGCCAGAAGATGGCGTACAAGAAGATCCCCGTGACGCAGCAGGCAGAGGTGCTGGTGCTGGAAGGCAATGTCGCCCTCGACGGCGACCACCGCAAGGTCCATGCCCACGGCGTCATCGGCCTGAGCGATGCCACGACCCGCGGCGGCCACATCGGCGAGGCACACGTCTGGCCCACGCTGGAGGTCGTGCTGGAGGAAGCACCGGCTCACCTCAAGCGCACCACGGAGCAAGAGACCGGTCTCGCGCTGTTGAACTTGAAAGCGTAATCACGATCGGTGAGGAAGCAGGACAGGGAGGTGAGGGATGGACTCTGCAGGGCGACAGGTTGTCGTAATTACAGGCGCGACCGCCGGCGTAGGACGGGCGACAGCGCGTGAGTTCGCCAAAAAGGGGGCCGCGCTCGGCCTGATCGCGCGCGGCGAGGAACGCCTCGAATCCGCGCGACAGGAGATGGAGAGTCTCGGCGGCCGGGCCATCACGATATCGGCCGACGTGGCGGACGCGGACCAGGTTGAGCAGGCGGCGCAGCGCGTCGAGGACGAGTTCGGGCCTATCGACATCTGGATCAACGACGCGATGACGTCCGTGTTCGCTCCGGTATGGGAAATCACGCCGGACGAGTTCTTGCGGGTGACGCGCGTCACCTACCTCGGCGGCGTCAACGGCACGCTGGCGGCGCTCAAGCGCATGAAGCCCCGCGACCACGGGACGATCCTGCAGGTCGGCTCGGCGCTGGCGTTTCGGGGTATCCCGCTGCAGGCGGCGTACTGCGGCTCCAAGCACGCGCTGCAGGGCTTCACGGAGTCGCTACGCAGTGAGCTGGTGCACGAAGGTAGCAACGTCAAGGTGAAGACGGTGCACCTGCCCGCCGTGAATACCCCGCAGTTCGAGTGGGTGCGCAGCCGGCTGAAGTACAAGGCCCAGCCCGTGCCACCGATCTTCGAGCCGGAGGTGCCCGCCGCCGCTATCGTCTACGTCGCCGAGCACGACAGAACCAACCTCTACCTTGGTTGGCCCACGCTCGCAACGGTCTGGGGCAACCGGATCGCGCCGCGGCTGATGGACATCTATCTCGGTAAGACGGGTTTCAAGTCGCAGCAGACCAGCGAGCTGGAGAATGAGAACCGGCCCGACAACCTGTTCGCGCCGGTCGATGGTGACTATGCGGCGCATGGTCGCTTCGATTCCCGGGCGCAGAACCACAGCTGGCTTTTCTTCTGGATGACTCGTGGGAAGCCGCTAGCCCTCGGCGCGATGGCCGCCGGCGCTATCGCTACCTTCGCCGGCCTGCGCAGAGCTGCCAGCTCCTGAATCCTCTGGCTGGTTAATCGCGGCCGCGGCGCGAGCGAAGCGGTGAGCGACAATCACGTCCGTGGTGGAGTGGAGGATGATCGAAAGAGCGACGACGAGGGCCGCGAGGTGGAACAGAAGGTTCGCGTTCGGCGTGTTCTCCACCACGACGAGGAGGGCGAACACGACCGACGCGAACCCCTTCGGCCCGAACCAGGCTGCCGCGGCCCACTCCTCGAACGACAACCGGCCTCCCAGCAGGGAAATTCCGAGTGCTGCCGGTCGCACGAGCAACAGCGTCAAGCCCGCGAAGAGATAGCCCGACACAGAGATGTCCTTGAGAAAGTCGATGGAGATCAGGGCGCCAAACAGCAGGATGGCGCCCAACTTCAGCAGCTCCGTCAGGATCTCGCCGAACTCGCTAAAGCGCTCTCGGATGCGCGGCGACACGTTCGCGAGCACGATGCCCGCAGTGAAGGCGCCCAGGAAAATGTTCGTGCTGGTCAGTGACGTGACGGAGAGCACCAGCAGCCCGATGGCGACCGCGAGAAGCGGCTCGTACAGGGGGGCCGAGCCGAAGAAGCGACCGCTCTCGAGCCGGATCGCTGCCAGGGGAATCGCTGCACCGATAACGATGCCGAACAGCAACTCCAGGCCAATCGTGCCCGGGCCGATCGACGTGTCGCCAATCTGAGTTAGCAGGATCAGGACGAACGGCAGCGCGAGGCCATCGTTCAGGCCGCTCTCCAGGTTGAGCAGCCGGCGCAGTCTCATGGGCACCTCGTCCCGGCCGATGATGGCGCTCGCCAGCACCGGATCGGTGGGGCTGAGCACGGCGGCGAGCAGGAGCGATTCGTCCCACGGCAGTCCGACCACGTAACGAGCCAGGATGCCGGTGAATACCAGGGTCAACGGCATACCGATGAGCAGGGCGCGCGCCGGCAGCCGCCAACTCCGTTGTATCTCCCTGAACTCGACACGCATGCCGTCCGTAAACAGGACGCTGAACAATGCCAGCTCAGAGAGCAGCTTCACCTCCTCGGTATCGGGCTGAAGGCTCACGAGGTGGAGGACGCCGCCTGCAATGAAGCCGGCGAACAGAAACATCAAGGCGGTCGAGAGCACACTGCGGCGTGCCAGCTCCGATACGAGGACGGCAACCAGCAGCGTCAGGGCGTAAATCAGGAGAGTGCTCATGCCCCGCCCTTGCCGCGCGAGGCGTCGTTTTCGCTAGTCGTCTGCATCACCTCCTCGATGAGATGTGTTCGCCGTAGCAACTCGCCAAAGCTCGCGATAGCCACGATGCCGCCGCTCACAGCGATGACCTCCGGGAACGATACCCGAAAGCCGCCCAGCACAACGATCATGGCTGTTGAGCCCGCCGGAGGGTGCATGGCGTCCAGGAGGGCGCTGACCAGGAGCGTAAGCGCCAGGGCCAGACCGGCGGCTTCCACGCGGCCGATAGTCAAATGGCCTCCCGGCGCGAAGATACCGGGCGAGTGCTGCAGACCAAAGAGTAGCGCTGCCGCGATGCCGCTACCGAGCGCGCTCAGGTGTCCAAAGACCGTGTTGTGGAAGCTGGCGGTGCGCTGGTGCGCGTCCTGGACCAGGAGGTACGCCGTGGGGCCGAGGCTGGGGTACAGCCAGGGACGGTCCAGCACCAAACCGATGAGTCCCACCAGCAGAATTAGCGAAGCCGAGACCATCGCGACTTTTGCTATGCGAACCGGCCTTCTGCGAATCGGCGGGCTGCGTCGAATGCCGGGCAGGAGCTTGTGTGCCAGGTCCCAACTCATTGTGCCTCTCTTCTCAGAATCTCACTCCTTACCAGAGCCCCAGCGGACGGCCAATCGCTACAAGCACAAGGCCCCGCCCGATCTTCCCGGCCACCAGGGCCGGCACGAAGCGTCTGAGTGGAATATCGGTGGCGCCGGCCGATAGCGCGGACACCTCAAGAAAGGGGTTCGGGATCAGTGCCAGGATGAACACCACGAAGATGTCCCAGCGCTCCATCAGGGATGTCACCCAGTCGCCGATACGCTTGATCACCTTGTCGAGACCGAAGATGGAGGGTGCTTCGGTCTTGCGTGAAAGATCGCGGCCCAGCGAGCCGAGGTAGTACGGCGGGATCTCGCCCAACCCCATGCCGAGGCCGCCGGCGAGCCCGATAAGCCAAGGCGTGCTCGAGCTGGCTGCCTGCCGTATGACGATCAGCTGCCCGAGCGAGCTGGTACCAGGCAACGGCACTACCGGCAGATTGAGCAGCAGATTGACGAGAAACACGCCGATGAAGGGATGGAATGTCAGCTTCTGCGCTGTGTCCGGCCAGATCAGGAATGCAATGCCCGCGGGTACCGTAAGTGCGAGCAGTGCGCCCTGGCCGGCAATTTTCAGCCAGGGGGTGCTGCCGGTTTGATCTGAGCCGGTTCCGTTCTCGCCGGATTCTTCAGAAGAGCGCTCCGCCCCTTCCGAAGCTTCGTCAGTCGTCATAACTCCATCGTGCGCCGCCAGCAGTTACCAGGAGCTAAACGTCTGCGGGCAGGCGACGCGTCTGCATATCTCATCGCTGCAGCTAAATAGATCGCCCTCGCAACGGGCGCACCGAGGCTGTTCTGAGCACCGCGCGTATGCAACGCACGTGTAGTACCCGGCGCAGCTCAACTTATGGGCGCGACATTCGACGAGGCGGACGCTGGAAACATCCCTTACACAAGAAGGAGCTTAGAAATGAACCCAAGAACCCGAACAGCCCGCTGGTTATTGCCCGTGGGTGCGGTCATCGCCGGTGGTGCGCTTGTTCTCTCCGGCGGTCTCATCAGCGCCCAGGCGCCGAGCCCAACCGACACGCCGAGTCCATCCAACACGCCCGGCAGTACGAACTCGCCTGACAGCACACCGACCCTGGTTGTGCCGGGCGCGACTCCTGAGTCGACGCCGGGAAACGTGCAGAGCCCGCCGAACGTGAAGAGCTACGATGAGCTTCTCGCCGACCAGCTCGGCATCACGGTCGAGAAGCTGCGAGACGCCGAAACCGGTGCTCGCGACCAGTACTTCGACCAGCTCGTCAAGAGCGGTGACCTGACCGCGGAGCAGGCCGCGAGCCTCAAGGCTTCTTCCTCTGACCAGGTCATCACGGACGTGGTAGGCAACAACCAGTCCGGCTTCGTGCGCGACTTCGTTCTGTCGCAGGTCGCCAAGCTGATGAACATGGATTCTGCTCAACTGAAGCAGGAGCTCTCGCAGGGTAAGAGCCTGCAGCAGATCGCGGATGAGCAGGGTGTTACGAATGGGGACATTCGCAGCAAGCTCGAGTCTCGTGCCGATCAGCTCGTCAACATGGCGAAGGACGCTGGTCTGATTAGCTCGGATGAAGCGTCCAACCTCAACGACACGATCCAGAACATCATCGACAAAATCTTTGGCAGCTCTGGCTCGAACGCCACGCCGACCGGCACTTCCACGCCGACCGATACGGCCACCCCGTTCGCTACGCCTATACCGAGCATGACGCCTTAAGGCATCGCTCGATCACAATGAGAAGACGGCCTCCAGGGAGGCCGTCTTCTTGCTTTCCTGCACACCACGAGAATTTCTGGTTTCGCAATCCTCGGCGCAGACGAGCAGCATGAATGCAAGTGGAGGGCGCGCACGATGGAAGAAGGAGGTATGGAAGGCATGCAACGAATACCGATTTCTCACGGCTTACAGCTCAGCATGGCCGGCCTGGTGCTCTTCTTCGCCGGTCTGATCCTCCTGACCGTGTCCCACCTGGTCGCCATTGCCGGCATGATTGTCGGCGGGTTGCTCGTGTTTTCCGGCCTGCTCTGGACCCTGAGGACAAAGTCGAATGAGCTCTGACGCAGTGCGGCTGCTCTCCGGTTGCGGGGCCTGACATTCGCGGGGCCGCAAAAGATCCTCGCGTGCTGGAAGGGTTCCCAGGCTCAGAGGTAGCACTCGACCACGCTT
This sequence comes from uncultured Chloroflexia bacterium, assembly GCA_963731765.1. Classification (GTDB taxonomy): domain Bacteria; phylum Chloroflexota; class Dehalococcoidia; order DSTF01; family WHTK01; genus WHTK01. The sequence continues at coordinate 177,443 of CAVSWS010000002.1, read as the reverse complement.
GCTCACTGGCGACTGAGGTGCAGGAAGCCAGGCCGTAGCGACGCCTTCGATACGGAGCACCCGGTGTTGACGACCTCTCTGACCTGCCCGCACGCGCGGAGGTGCCGCCCCGCGCAACCGGATTCGCGGCGCAGACCGGCCGGGCCGGGGAGGTGGCATGGGTACGGCGGCCGGGCCCGGCCAGGAGCTCAATCGCAGCCCTCGCACCTGACGCGGCCGGCTACCTCGGCTGGCAGCGAGGGCAGTAGTAGGTCGAGCGACCACCGATTTGCATCTTCCGCACCTCAGCGCCGCAACGGGGACATGGCTCGCCCGTGCTTCGATGCGGTAGCAGGAAGCTGGAAGGCATCTCGTCCGGCCGGGCATGCGCGTCGATCGCGGCTTGCAGCACGTCCTTGATGGCCCTGCTGAGGTTGTGCGCCGTTCGTTCGTCCAGCGTGTTTAGCTTCACTGTCGGATGGATCTGGGCGTGAAACAGGATCTCGTCGGTGTAGATGTTGCCGAGGCCGGCAATGAAGCCCTGGTCCATCAAGCCGCTCTTCGCCGCCGCCCCCGAATTAACTAGCAGCGATGCCAGCTTGCCCTCACTCAGCCCGAGCGCGTCGGGGCCCAGGCCCTTGTCTCGGATGTAGGCGTCCGGGTCGTCGGTCAGGCTGACCTGGCCAAGCTTGCGCTGACAGACATACGCGAGGTGGTAGCCCCCGTTCAAGCGCAGGAGGACGCGCGTGTATTCCGGCGTGTCGGCATCATGCTTGAAGTAGCGCAGGAAGCCCGTCATACCGAAGTGGAGCATGAGCCACGATTCGGCGTCCGTGGCCACGAAGAGGTGCTTGCCGTGGCGTCTCGTGTGGGTAAGCTCTCGGCCTTTGAGCGCGTCGCGCAGGTCGCCTGCGGAGACGTCGCGCAGAACGTAGCCGTCCAGGACGTCGACGTCATCGATGCGCTGGTGCAGGCTCGTGGCGTCCAGATAGCGCTTGAATAGCTCGACGTCTGGTAGCTCCGGCATAAGGGGTCTCAGGCCGCACTGAGCTGGAGCCGGGCTCTCAGGCGAGGCAGCACCTCTCGACCGTAGTCTTCGAGGAACTGCTGTTGGTCCGGCATGGGGCAATGGAACACCAGGTGGTCGAAGCCCATGTCGAGGTAGCGTTGGGCGAAGGCGACATGCTCGTCCGGGTCCCTCTCGAAGCCGGCTTGTTCCGCCGTGACTGCGTAATCGATGAGCTCCTGTGGGCCGAATTGCTCGGGGCCAGCCTTCCATCCCAGTACCAACTCTGCCATGACATTCTCCTCATCGCGCGTTACTGATAACGAGCGTCCAGGACAGAGCGGTCACATCGTATAAACGCGGCTGCGGCGCGCCTTGCAGCTAGATGCGCATGCCGATCAATTGAGCAACCGGCCGCCATCGACTACCACCGCCGCGCCGGTCATGTAGGCGCTCATCGGTGTCGCGAGGACGAGGGCTATCGTCGCGATATCGTCCGGCTCGCCCCAGCGGCCCAGCGGCACGCGCGCGATGAAGTCGCGCATGATCTCCTCCGGCAGCTCGGTGACCGACGTGCCCTCCGTCGCGATGGCTCCCGGCGCGATCAGGTTGACGCGGATGCCCAGCGGTGCGACTTCGAGTGCGAAGTTGCGCGTGAACATCAGGACGCCGCCCTTCGACGCGTCGTAGGCAGCCAGGCCGACGTTAGAGGGATGCAGCGAGTCGATGGAGCCGATGTTGACGATGGCGCCGCCGCTACCGCGCTGGGCCGCGGCGTTGGCGAACTCCTTGCAGAGGAGGAAGAGGCCGCGCAGGTTGATCGCCTGGACGCGGTCCCACTCCTCGGCCGTCATCTGCATGGCGGGCTTCATCGGATAGATGCCGGCGTTATTGACGAGGATGTCAGCGCCGCCGAAGCGCTCCATGGTCTTCGCCACGAGGTTCTTGAGGTCCGCTTCCGCGCGCATGTCGGTGCGCACGAACTCAGCGCCCACCTGCTCTGCCGCTGCGGCGCCTGCGGTCTCGTCGATGTCTGCGATGACTACGTTCGCGCCCGCCTCGGCGAAGCGCTCGGCGATGCCCCGGCCGATGCCCTTGGCGGCGCCGGTCACGATGACGGTCTTGCCGTTGAGCTTGAGAATGTCTGTCAGCGGTGTCTTGGCCATGGTGGAAACCCCTTGTCAAACTCCGCACGTGGCGGCTGGGTCGCTTGTCGGTTCTTTCAGGCTACGTCCGTCTTGTGACGCGACGTAAGCGGCGTTTGGCCACCAGGAATGGGGCCGAATGGACTGAAATCGGTTTCACGCCTACGACTACGGGACTTGTTTGCCATTCATTGACCCTCCGAGGAGAAGGCGTGGCGAACTGCTCTGCTAGAGTGAATTTCATGGAGGACAACCGCACCGCTCGCATGTGGGCGCTGCAGACCGTGCGGCGCCTCTGGGCCGATTTCATGACTCGGGAGCCGGGCACCCTACGCGGCGAAGACCCGGAGCAGCTCCACCGCATGCGCGTGGCGCATCGGCGTTTGAGGACGGCCATCTCGTCCTTCGCCGAGGTGCTGCCGGGTGAGCTGGTGACTGCAGAGCCGGAGCTGAAGTGGATCGGCGGCGAGCTCGGCCTCGTTCGCGATCTGGACGTGCAGCTGGCGTCGATGCGGGAGGCTGCCGGCCATTTGGAAGCCTCGGAAGAGTCGACGGAGACGCTGCTGGCGGCGGTGAGCACCCAGCGCGAAGAGGCACGACATCGCATGCTCGATGCGCTGACGAGCAGCCGGTTCGAGCGCCTCGTGCTCCAGATCGCTCGAACCCTGCGAGAGCAGGCGATCACGCCCGTGGTGATCGGTGAACCAATGATTCTCGAGCTGGCGCCCCAGATGCTGGCAGAGCGATATCGCAAGTTTCGCAAGGCTGCGGGTCACCTGACCTCAAAGTCTTCACCAGCCGAGCTGCACAAAGCGCGTCGACGTGCTCGCCGCCTGCGATTCTCCACTGAGTTCGTCCAGGATCTGTACGGCGAACCGGCCGAAGACCTCATCGATGCGGCGACCGAGCTGCAAGACCTCTTCGGCGAGCACCAGGACTGCTATGCGGCCATCGAACTGCGGCGCCACGTCCTCAGGTCGCTGCCAAAGCCCGCGCTCAATCTGGCGCGTGAGCTCGACCACCAGGACCTCGAACGGGCCGCTTCGCTTCGGAAGTCGGCGCCGGCGGCCGTGAAGCGCGTGAAGAAGCGCTGGAAGGCGTTCAAGAGGGCCGTCGAAGGCTAGTCGGCCAGGCCGGCCAGGAAGACTCCGGTTGCGAAGGCGAGCGCGGCCGCAACACCGCCGACGACCAGTGTTTCGAGCGCGCTTCGCCACCACGAGGTCATGATAAAGCGGCTCTTGGCAGCGCCGACGAGGAGGAAGGCGATCGCCGTCATTGCGGCACTGACGAGGAACGGCTGGCCGAGTATCTCCGGCGCTGCCGCCTCCACCGTGTATGCCACCAGCGGTAATGTTCCGATCGTGACGAAGGCCACAAAGGTGTAGATGCTGGCTCGCAAGGCGGAGGCATCACGGGCCGGGAGCCCCAACTCCTCCGTAATCATCGTCTCTATCCAGAGCCGCCGGTCAGACGTGATCACCTCGACGATCTGTTCCAGTTGATCGCCGCTGAAGCCCTTGGCCGCAAAGATCTGGCGGATCTCTTCCCGTTCGCCTTCAGGAACAGCGTCGATGTGACCCTCTTCGACTGCGCGGGCGCGCGCGTGCTGCTGTTGCTCTGCGCGAGTGCCGAGGTAGTTGCTGATCGCCATCGAGAATCCATCGGCCAGAAGGTTTGCCACGCCAAGAACCAGGATGATGCCGGTCTGCAGGTCTGCCCCGACCACTCCTGCAACAACAGCAAACGTCGTGACCGTGCCGTCGATGGCGCCGTAGACAAAGTCACGCAGGTAGCTGTGGCCCGGCCCCGCCCGCAGACGGCGCTCAATCGCCTCCGGAGAGTGCTCGTCGACCAAGTCTCTGCGCCTCATCCTAGAGCATCTGCCTGCAGTGACGCCGTCCAGTGCCGGACGGCGCCATAACGAAGGATGCCCTTGTACTCGAGGGTATGCGTGGCGAGTAGCCTGCGAGTCCCGTCATGGGTTTCGGTGGGTTCGCCCGGTTCGGCGGACTACCGGTTTCGTCCGCGCCGCGCAGCCCTCAACTCCCGTCGAAGGACCTCTGTGGAGTTGATCTCCCGATTCGGCTTTTCGGGCCTCGTGTCGCGAAACATCCGCAAGAGGGCCAGATACAAGACAGCCACAATCACAGTGGAGATGGACATGAGGATGAGCTCCACGGGTCCGCCGGTGGCGTCATTCTGGTTCAACAGATGGAGCAGCACGATCACGTCGTTGGCACCGAGGCAGGGGACCGGCGCTTCACGCGTCGTGAGCAACCGCATAGCACTGTGAGAAGCCGATCTGACTCTGAAGGGAAGAAGTGGTCGAACAGAGCAATCAGCATCGGGAAGAAGACCAGGGAGTTGTAGACCAGGTGCAACTCAACCCTTCCCATCAGGAGTTGGCCGAAGCTGGTGGGAACGCTCCTCCCGAACCAGAAGTCTCCGGCGACCCGCTGATAGAGCAGGAACACATGCTCAAGGTGGTGCCAGAACTGGACAAAGAGTGCAAAGGACCACCAGATGCGAGCGTTACCTTGGAAAGCAGGCAGGAGCACTACGAGCCCGAGTAGGGTATATACCGCGTAGAAGTAGTGGAGGGTCTCGGATGTCGCGAGCCAGGGTATCCACTGGCCCAAAAGGCCTCGCGAATCCGGCACTGCATGTCCCAGTGCGTAGACCTGGATGGCCTGCGTAATGTGCTCTGCCATGTGGCCCGCAACTCCAACCATAAATAGCCATAACGCGACTTCGTGCCAGCGTCCGTTTAGGTCAAAGATGAGCGACTTCAGTTGTGCCATGACCGCCCTCCCGACTGGTCGACTAGACAATGACTGTGCTCGATCTGCGCCAGGAGGAGGCATTTCGTCGAATGCCTCCTCCTGCGTGCCATCACGGGAAGTGAGGCGATGCCTGAGGGCTGAAGCACTCGTACGGCCCGAGGTCATACTCGATGTTTACTGCACCCGTAGGCCCGTAAATGTAGTTGAAGCATCCTCCCTCGAACGTAGCGAGCTGCTCATTCCCTGGGAGTTTGGGACCATGGTCGTGGAGTACGAGCATGATGGCGGCGCCATCAGGGTTCGTCAAAGGGAGGCATACCAGGGCAAATGGCAGAGACGATTGGCAGCCTCCGAGATCGCCTACCTTGAGGCGCGAGGCGAGGCTGAGCTGCCCGTTGGGGCCAGCCACGCCGCCGGCTGCCCGAAGGACTGCGGCCTGAGCGGGGTTTTCGGTGCCACCGGATGCCACGACCGCACCGACATCGGCGGCACTGCAACCGGTGGGTCCGCCATTGCAAGCAGCGGGATTGTTGAAGACGACCCACCACATCGTGTAGGCGTGGCCAGGAAGCAAGTCGTGTGTGTGCATCAGGGCTGTCACACCGCGCGAGTTGCGATCGAGCATGGACCAGGAACCGTCGACCACGGGGTCCGAGTGGGGCGCAGTGTCTTCGAACCAGTACATCGGGCTGAGGTCGCTCCGGCCCGCGGAGGCCGTCTGGATGCTCAAACCCCCGACCACGAGGGCTGCAAGGGCAGTGATAAGTAGTAGAGGCCTGAATCTCATCTGCATCTCCTTGTCTGTTGTCCGTCATGAGGCTGTCGACAGCGCCGGCGAACCCGCCGGGGAGCCTGGCTAGAAGCTCTCCGGCGAGCACGACCGGCAATCAGGAGATTAGGGAGTGGCAGCGTTGTGCGGCTTCAGGGAGACCCGCCGAGAAACACGTAATTTCAGGGTCGCTTCAGGTGGCGGACTGGCGGGTTCCCGCCTGAATCTGGTTACTCGATGCCGTGACGTAGGGCGTATGCGGTGGCTTCGGCCTTCCCATGCGCATTAATCTTGGCGTACAGGTTGGTGATATGGCGCTCCACGGTGCGCAGGCTGATTACCAGCTCGTCTGCGATCTGCTGGTTGCTTCTGCCCGCCGCGATGAGGCGCAGAATCTCGACTTCGCGGTCAGTTAGCGCGGCAAAAGGTTGGGATTGGGAAGGAGAAGCAGTGTCTTCGGCAGCTCGCGCGATCAGATCTTCGATCAGCGGGAATGCCGGCGGGAGTCCTGGTGCCAGGGAGAACAAACCGCCGCCGCCATCGTCATCGTCAAATACTGCCAAACGTGCATCTGGGATCTGCGACGCGATGTACCTGCTCACCGTCTCCGTTGATGAGAGCTCACCTGTTCCCTTTGTGATCAGCAGGGTCGGAATTCGCAGGCCGGGAAGCGCATCGATAGCGTTGTACTTACCCCAGGCTCGAGTGCGTATCAACCAGTCCTGTGGAGTCGTGGAATCCCGAACAAAGCGTCTTGCCAGATCCGGGTCCTCAGGACGCCAGTTTGCGCGCACGATCGTCTCTACATACATTTCCCAGTTGGTCATTGCGAGTGCCTCGAGCTGGGTCGGTTTAAAGCTGTGGTCCTGCGGGACGTTACCAAGATCTGTGTTGTACAGGACGAGGGCGAGAACGCGGTCGGGGTTGCGGGCGGCGTAATTCATCGCGACTCGGCCGAAGCTGTTCTGTGCCATCAACGCGAAACGCTGGAGGCCGAGGTGTTCGATGACTGTCTCGAGATCGATCTCAAAGTCCTCGCTGCGGTGTGCATCCGACAGACCGCGAGTGGATGACCCGAGTCCCCGGCTGTCGTAGCAAATCAGCTTGAAGCGCGCAGATAGTCGTTCGAAAAGCAGCCTGTAGTTGCCATGGGTGCGCCAGGATAACTGAATGTGACTCGACGGGTTTGGAACGTAGACAAGGGGCACACCGTTGCCGCTTACGCAGTATGCGATGTCGTAGCCATCGCGCGTCCTTACGTATTGAACCGGCGGCGCCTCCATGATTGACGCCGATTATATCTCTCGCAGGAAGAGGAATTGCTGATTTAGCTTGGCGACGAGACGACGTGATTCGAGCAAAAGGAAGGGCCCTCGAATGCCGAGGGCCCTTCCTTCCTGGTTCGAAGCTACAAGGTCGCTGTTATTTGCCCCAGAGGCGCTTCGAGGCGATGGCGGCGCCTTCGGACATGGCCTTGAACTTTGCCCAGCACACTTCAGCGTGGCCGACGCGAGAGCCCATGCCGCAGTCCGTGCCGGCGATGACGTTCTCCTTGCCCATCACCCTGGCGTAGTTCTCCAGGCGCTGGGCCACGAGCTCCGGGTGCTCGATGTGGTTGGAAACGTGGCTGACGACGCCCGGCATGTAAGACCGGCCCTCGGGCAGCTTCACGGTCTCCCAGAGCTTCCAGTCGTGGTCGTGCTGCGGGTTTGCTGCTTCGACTGAGATGCACTCGGCGTTGACCATGAGGATGAGATCGACAATGTTCTTGAGCTCGATGTCGTCCATGTGGGGGCCGTGCTGGCTGCCCCAGCAGGTGTGGAAGCGGATGCGGTCCGCCGGCAGCCCGGCGAGGCCGTGGTTCAGCGCTTCGATACGGACCTGAGCGTACTTGTGGTACTCAGCGACGCTCATCTGCGGGTACATCTGCCAGCCGTCCGGCAGGTCCGGGTCGTCGATCTGGAGGATGAAGCCGGCGTCGATGATCGCCTTGTACTCTTCCTTCATCGCCTCGGCGATGGCGTAGAGCATCTCCTCATCGCTCTTGTAGTACTCGTTGTACATCCAGTGCTCCATCGTGCCGGGAGCTACTGCGGGAAGGTACGCTTCGACGTCGAGGCCCTGGGTGGCGGCCTTCAGATTCGTGATGTCTTCCTTGTAGTGTTCCTGACCGATGTAGCTGATCGGACCGACGCAGAAGACCATGGCGCGCGTGCCGCCGCTGCCGGCGACGGTGCCACCGCCCTGCGCCGGGACGTTGGGGTTGCCGCCGCTGGGCGCACCCATCGGGCGAGCCGGGAAGCCCTGCTTGCCAAACTCCGGGAAGCTGATGCGGTCGCGGCCCTGCACGTCGTGGGGCGCCGGGCCCTCGCCGGCCTTCATCTGGCGCACTTCGATGCCGCTGATGCGTGAGCGCGGGTAGCTGGAGAAGCCGTCGCGCTTGCCGAGCTCGCCATCGTTGACGACATCGATGCCGACTTCGACCTGCTTCTGAACGACGTCCTTGACGGCGCCGGGAAGGGCCGCGGTGAACTCAGCGGCCTTGGCATCGCCGGCCTGCATGAGCTCGCGCAGCTCGGGTGAGCGGGGCAGCGTGCCCGCGTGAGAAACAAGAATCCTATCCGTGCTTCGCCTCATTGGTTCCTCTTCTATCGCTATTACTGGTAAAGGCTATAGTCAGCCTGGGCAGGGCGGCTTGAGCTTAACGCGCACGAAAGCCTAAGTCACGTTTTCCGCGAGAAACTACTTCGTCTGTTTCCGCCAGGTGAAATTGTCGCAGAGTGTGTTGGACCGGGGAATCTTGGCCGACCAGGCAGTATGATAAAGCCCCCGCCCGGACATAGCTTGGGGTGACCTTTGGAACTCACGGACCTCGTCCGCAGCTATACGAAGAAGCGCGACGACTTTGTCTCCCGCATCGCCAACATAACTGCTCAGCTCGTCAGCTGGACCGAGGAGCACGCCGAAACACCGCCACGCCTGACGGACATCGCCCGTTTCGAGGCTCTGCGTGCGGAACGGTCTCGTCTTCTGTCCGAGTTCACCGAGGCTGAAGACGATTTCGTGGTGCAGATGCTGCAGAACGTCGGCTCTTCGTCCCGCAACGCCTGATCACGATTCCGGTGGACGCAGCATCTCCTGTGTGACGGTCTCTACGGCTTCATAGGCGGCGGGCAGGAGTCGCTCTCCGTCTAACAGCGCTTCGAGCTTCTCTTCATCCGCGAGGATCTCGAGCGACTGCGCCAGGTCCAGCTTGGAGACGTGCCACGGCCGCAGACCGTCGTATCGCGATTGCAGGTCGGCGAGCACGGCTCGAATCACGCCCGCGCCGCCGTCGCCCTTCGACTCACACTCGACCTCGTAATGGCGCACCCGGTGCTCGCCCGCCGTCAGTGTCACGGCGTCAACGGCGACCTCCGCCACGACCGCGGCGTCACGCACGAGGGTCAAGGCGACGCGCCTGTTCTCCCTCGGCGCGCCGCCGACCAGGCCGAGCGCCTGCATGGCATTTCGGGCCGTCAGGGCTGAGCGTGCCGCCTCGATGTCATCGAGGGCCACACCGGACTGGCTCAGCGTCTCCAGCACCTCGTCCAGCCCGTCCGGCGACCACTCGACCTCCAGCTCCTGGCGCGACATCACCCCGTCAGCGACGCGCGTCTCGCCCTTCACGGTCAGGAGCTCGCGGCCGTCCAGGTTGCGCACTCGCAGGGCCAGGCGGGCGGCGAACAGGCGGTGGTCAGGGCTATCGAAGTAGGCGTCGGAGATCTGCTCGACCTCGCGATGTGCCACTCGCAGCCCCGCAACGGCGTCGAGGCCGCCGATGGCCTCGTATGTCGCGGGTGCGTCCGGACCGGTGACGATCAGCTTGCCTTCGACCTCGTCAGGCATCTCGGCTCCTCCTCACTCGCAGCAAGACTAACGCGACGGCGGCAGCGAGAACGGCGAGAGCTGGGATGACAACGGCGAGCAGCGTTCCCAGGTGACGCGTGTCCTGCGATGACGGGTGCTGCAACACCGCAAGCGCATGCTCCGTTTGCGCATCGGATGCTCCAACCCGGGCGGCGACGTAGCGCACGGTATCTTCAGCCGCACCGAGATCGCTGTCGTCCCCAGATAGATGGTCATCGAGCCGTGCCTCTCCCTGGGCGAGGACAATGTTGCCGCCGCTAGGGCCGGTCTCCCAGATCAGATCGCGAGGTTCGCCGTTCGAGGTCCACGTCGGTTTCTAGATCTAGTAACAAGAGTACCCGGTCGCCCTCATGTAGCCGTGGACCGCCGACACATAGCCAGGAGTCGTTAAGCGCCGGCATGACGAGGTGATTAGCAGGCGCGTCGCCTTTGAGAACGGCTTCGATGTGAACCCTGGACTGATACTCAGTGTTGCCTTGCTCAGAGCCCGTCGTTAGGGCGGTTCTCACAATCGCGGCTCCCGTGGTCGTGGTCACGATCTCGCTGCTGATCGGGACCTCGTTTGTCACGGTACCGATGACGACAAGCTCCGGAGCGCCGGCGAGGCGCTGGTCGAGTCGCTGCGCGGGATCCGGTTCGGGGGCGATGCTGCATGCGAAGGCAGGCGACGGGTGAAAAACAGACAGCAGCAAGGCTAATCCGAACCCAAGAACGAGAGTGAGCTGGGCAACAAGTTGTGGCCTCATGGGCGACACTGTACCGCGTGAAATAACTGGTGGGCCGCTGGGTTTACTTACAACACCCGGCCGCCGGCCATGTTCACCCAGGCGCTCATCTCGTGCGGGGGCGTGACGGGCTCGGCGCGGCGCAGGTAGGCCGGCGATAGCTGGTCGATGCTTGTGACGCCAAGCAGGCCCATCGCCGAGATCATCTCATGCTCCAGGATCTCCAGCACGCGCCGCACGCCGTCGGCGCCGTTGGCGGCGAGGCCCCAGCCCTGCAGCTTGCCGATGGCGACAGCATTGGCCCCCAGGGCGATGGCCTTGAGCACGTCGGTTGCCCGCTGCACGCCGCTATCGAGCACGATTTCGGCCCGGCCTCGAACCGCATCGACGATCTCCGGCAGCACGTCAAGGCTGCCCATGCCGTGGTCGAGCTGGCGCCCGCCGTGGTTCGACACCCAGATCACCTCGACGCCGTGCTCGCAGGCGATCTCGGCGTCTTCCGCCGTGGCGACGCCTTTGAGCATCATTGGCAGGCCGCCGGTCATCTCGCGGATGCGGTCGAAGTAGTCCCAGGTCAGCTCGGCCAGGTAGTTGCGCTGCGTCGTGTCCAGCAGTCGAGCCGGGATGGCGTTGCTCAGCATCGCCCGTTCTCGCCGGCTGTAGATCGCCACGTCTGCCGTGACGCACAGGCCGATGTAGCCGGCGGGCTTCACGCGCGTGACGATGCCGCGCACCCAGTCTTCGTCACCCTGGATGTAGAGCTGGAATACCTTCGGGAAGTCGCCGGTGGCCGCGATGCGCTCCATGTCGGGGTTGGCGCCGGACGCAATGACGTGCATGGTGCCGAAGTCAGAGGCTGCTTGCGCCACCGCTGCATTACCGTCGGGCCAGAAGGTGGGCAGGCCGCCGACCGGCGCCAGGATCACCGGCATGCGCAGCGTCTGGCCCAGGAACGTCGTCGAGGTATCGATGCTCGAGACGTCGACGAGAGTGCGAGGCCGGAACGCCCAGCTATCGAACGCCAGGCGGTTGCGGCGCATCGTCGTCTCAGACTCGGAGCCGCCGACCAGGTAGTCCCAGCGCGCCTGGGGCAGCTTGCGTCGCGCCGCGAGGACGATCTGCTCGTTGCTTACGAAGTCGTTTGTCATGGCGGCGCCTCTTCTCGATGCTGCTCTCTGATCTGTCGTTGCGAGGAGGCGTCAGCTGACGTGGCAACCTTGCGGGCTTCGTTTCACCGACCGGGTGGGTCGATGCGCATGAGACGCTGAAAGATTGCCGCGGCCCGCTGTCGCGTGCCTCGCAACGACAGGTGAGGGACCCTTCTTCTGCCCGTGTACCCTACCCGCGGCCGACGAAGGGCATCTTGGTCGCCATGACGGTGAGGAACTGCACGTTGGCGTCCAGGGGCAAGCTGGCCATGTAGACAATCGCGTCGGCGACGTGCTTCACGTCCATCAGGGGCTCCGGCCTCACGTCGCCGTTGGCCTGCGGCACGCCGTTGGCCATGCGCGAAGCGAGCGGCGTCCCGGCGTTGCCGATGTCGATCTGGCCACAGGCAATGTCGTACTTGCGCCCGTCGAGCGAGGTCGACTTGGTCAAGCCGGTGATCGCGTGCTTCGTGGCCGTGTAGGGCGCCGAGTTGGGCCGGGGCGCGTGAGCCGATATCGAGCCGTTGTTGATGATGCGGCCGCCGCGCGGGTCCTGGTCCTTCATGATGCGGAAGGCTTCCTGCGTGCACACGAAGCACCCGGTCAGGTTGGTGTCGACCGCGAGCTTCCAGCGCTCAATCTCGAGGTCTTCGATCGGCGCTCCACCGCCGAGGCCGGCGTTGTTGAACAGCAGGTCGAGCCGTCCGAAGCGTTCTTTCGTTGCCGCGAACAGGGCCCGGATCTGATCGACCTGGGTCACGTCCGTCGGCACCACCAGGCTCTGTGTGCCGGCCGGAAGCATGCCCACCGTCTCTTCCAGCATGTCCTTGCGACGGCCCGCCAGCACGATGGACCAGCCGTTTTCCGCCAGCGCCACGGCTGAGGCCCGCCCGATGCCGCTTCCTGCCCCCGTTATCAGGGCTATTTTGCTCGATGTGGTCACGCGTCACCCCTCTAGATGCAATCTGTCGTATCGATTGGGATTCTACTCGGGCGCAGCAGCTTGTGGCCGCCTTCTTAGCGCTTCCTGGGGCTTTATACTCGCGGCCGGAGGGCAGTCATGAGCCAGATGGAAGACATCGTCGCCGCGTACCGGGTGCTGGCGGCGCACGGGATTATCGACGCGTACGGGCACGTCAGCGTGCGCCTGGAGTCCGACCCCAACAAGTACCTCCTCGCGCGATCGCTGGCGCCTGAGGTCGTGCAGGCGTCCGATATCATCACCTACGACCTCGACAGCAACCCGCTGGACGCCGATGGCCGTGCGTCAGTGAAGGAGCGCTTCATCCACGGCGAGATCTACAAGGCGCGGCCGGACGTGATGTCCGTGGTGCACAACCACTCGCCGACGGTGGTCCCTTTCAGCGTCACCGGCGTGCAGATGCGGCCGCTCTTCCACATGGCGGCGTTCGTCGGAGAGGGTGTGCCGCTGTACGAGATCCGCGACTTCGCCCAGAACACCGACCTCCTGGTGAGCAATGCGATGCTCGGCGCCGGGCTCGCGAAGGTGCTCGGCGATGCGCCCGCCGCCCTCATGCGCGGGCACGGTGCCACCGTCGTGGGCGAGAACATCGCGCGCTCCGTCGGTCGAAGCGTCTACCTGGAGATGAGCGCGCAGATGCAATTGCAGGCGATCGCCCTCGCGGGGCCCAACGGTCACATCACCTACCTCGACGAGGGTGAGGTAGCCGCATCGGTGCCGGTGCAGGACTATTACCGCGCCTGGCCGATGTGGCGCGATAAGGCGCTGGCGAGCCTGAACGGCTAGTCGAGCTCGATGGTGGCGGAAACGCAGAGCACGAGAGCTGACGCTGCGCACGGACCTGCAACGTCAGCTTCGCTCGGGAGCGAGGCCTAGCCGAGCTCCAACGTCGTGACGCCGTAGACCTTGTCGAGGGCAATCGACGGGGCAGGGCCGCGGTACATGCGCGCCGTCTCGAACATCGGCGTCATGTTGTGTTTCGTGACGAGTGCCATCGCCGCATCGTTGGGCTGCGGGATGTCGATGTAGACCGGAGCGCCGGCAGGCACGCGGCTCACGAGGGCATCGAACAACGCTTCTGCGATCTCCGCGGCGTCGGCAAACAGAGGGCCGATGCGGTAGCCGGTGCGTGCGGGGCGGATCATGCCGTAGCCGTGCAGCGCATCGCCATCCCGGTACAGGAGGGCGTGGGCGTCAGGCTGCCGGAGCCATCGTTCCAGGAAAGCGTGCCGAGGCGCCGGGAAGCAGTCCCGGTCGTAGCGCTCGACCGCGACGAGGTCTGCCGGCGTGTACGGAACCACCGCAGTTGGGGCAGCACTCGACCTGTTCGCGACACCCTCATAGCGCATGTTGTGGTACGCGTTTTCGAAGCCCCAGAGGCTTCCGTAGTGGTCGGCCTGCTCCAGAACTCCGTCAAGGCCGGCGACGGCGCTCCCCACGTGTCGGAAGCCATGCTCGGCCAGTCGAGGACCCAGGGTACCGCCGCGGTACTGCCGGCCTGACGATGAAGAAGCCCATGAAGGCGTACTCCGGGCTGTACTTCACGGCCGAGATGCTTGCTACAAGCTCGCCACCCTGCAGCGCCACAAAGTACCCGTCGGGGTCGGCTGCGTAGTAGGCGTCGGCGTCGTGCAGACCGGGGTTCCAGCCCTCGGCGGCGGCCCACTCGATGGCGGTGTCGAGCTCTGCCCGTGTCATCGGGCGGATCGTCAGGTTATCGCGTGTCATGCGCCTTCCCGTGGGACGAGGTCGCGAATGGCACGCAGGTCCGCCTCGTTCAGCGTGTCTTCGGTGTGGTTCATCTTGACGATCAGAGCGTCGTCGTAGCCGAGCTCCGCGAGCATGGTGAGACGCTCTCGCGCCGATTCGGGGCCGCAGCGCAGGTTGAACGGCTCCGCAGGGTCGAGCGGCCCCTCTGCCTGCGAGAGGTCGATATCGATCGTTGCAACGAGGGCGCGCTTGCCGCCGGCATCCCGGAAGCGCTTGATGCCCTCCGTGAGGCCGTTGAGGCTGCTGTGGGCCGAGCCCATCCAGCCGTCGTAGTCGCGGGCGGCGCGCTTCACCCACAGGCCGGACTCCCAGCTGCCGATGACGATGGGCGGCCCCTTACCAGCCGATTGCCACGGCTTGAGGTCGGCGCTCCCAACCGCTTCGCCTGCGAGCAGCGACTTGATCAGGGGCACGCCTGCGTTGAGGAGCTTGAATCGCGACTCGAAGTCGACGCCGACAGCGTCGAAATCACGCCTGGTGGACCCGGCGCCGAGGCCCGCAACGAAGCGGCCGTTGGTCACCGCGTGCAGTGTCATCAGGCGCTGCGCCAGCTCCACAGGATGACGGAGGGGCACCTGCAGGATCGACGTGCCGAACTCGAGATGAGTCGTCGCCGTGGCGCAGATCATTAGCCACAGCAGCGGGTCGGGACGCGGCGTCGGCGTTCGGCTCAGCGGGTCGCCGAGCCAGATGCCGTCGAAACCGACATCCTCGATGAGCTTCGCTCGCGCCCGCACATCGTCGACCGTGGGGTGGGTGCCGTCCGGCTGCATGTAGGGCATGTTGATGCCGAGTCGCATAGTTGCTCCTGCTAGGTATTTTCGGCCGGCGCGAAGATGCGCCGAATCCAGAATGTCACCTGCTCCACGGTCAGCTTCCCGGATGCGGTCGCTAGCGCCACTTCACCGAGGAGGGCAAGCTTGAGATCTTCACCGCCGTCGAGTGTGGAGACCACGCCTTCCGACATGAGAAGAAGGATCGCAATACTGGTCCCAGTTCGCTTGTTGCCGTCAACAAAGACGTGGTCACAGATGATGCCGTGGAGTATGGCCGCAGACCTCTCGTACGGAGTGTCATAGATGTCTTCTCCGAAGGCACTCTGAAACGGCCGTGCACAGGCGGCATAATAAAGAGGCGGTGTGCTCACCTTGCGCACCGCCTCCGATTTCGAGCATTTGCTCGTGGATTCGGCGAACCAGATCCACCAGGACGTCAAGCCAAGCTACTTCTTGGCCATCTCTTTGACCCATTCCTGGTTTCTCCTGATACATGCGCATGACCGTTCTCTTCTCCCTTTTCAGGTCGAAGTTCTCCGGTTTGCTGAATCTGCGGCTTCTCTGAGTCGGGCTGCGAAATCTGGCCTTCAAGCTGGCTTCCATGATCACACCTCAATGCCGCTGCTTCGGCCGGCCACATTCTAGCAGCCGTTCGATTGCCTTCGCCCGACCGATGGTCAGGTTCGCTACGGCGTGACGATGGCGCGCGTGACGACGCTGCCGGACTCGCGGCCCAGCCACTCGGCCGTCTTGAACGCCTCGTCGATCTGGTCGATGGGGAACGCGTGCGAGATCACCTTGGTCAGCGGGTACTTGTCCCGCGTGCGCATGAGGAAATCGATGGCGTTGGGGATGATCCACGGGTCGTAGTGCTGGATGGCGTAGAACCGGATCTGGTTCGAGACCAGCTTCTGCACGTCGAGGTGGGCGACGCTGTTCGGTGAGATGTGCCCGACCTCGAGGTAGGTGCCCCGCATGCGGCACATCTGCACGCCCTCCTCGACCGCCGCCGGGAAGCCGACGAGCTCGATGACGATGTCGGCGCCGATGCCGTTGGTGAGCTCGAAGACGCGCTGGATGCGCGCTTCCGGCGTCGGGTAGTCGTTCATGCTGATCGTGTCGGTGGCGCCGCAGGCCACGGCGAGGTCGAGACGCTGCTGCTGGCCATCGATAACGATGACCTTGTTGGCACCCATCTCGCGCGCCACCGCCGTGGCGTTCACGCCGAGACCGCCGGCGCCCTGGACCACAACGTTGTCGCCGAAGCGGGGCCTGGCGATGTGAAAGGCCTCCATGACCTGAGCCATAGCGCAGTTCACGGGCGCGGCCGCCGCATCATCCAGCTCGTCCGGGAGCTTGAAGAGGAACTGCGGCGCCCGCAGGTAGTAGTACTGCGCGAAGCCACCGTTGCACACCGGCCACTCCTCCAGCGGCAGGCGCCCGCCTCGGAACTTGCAGGCGCCCATCTCGCCCCGAATGCAGTTGTAGCAGCGCATGCAGGGGAAGAAGTACGCGAACGCGACCCGGTCGCCCTCGTGCAGGGGCTGCCGCAGCGAGTCGGTCGTGATCTTGCTGCCCTTCTCCGCGACGACGCCCATCATCTCGTGCCCAAAGACGAAGGGCGCTCGATTGGTGCCCTCAGGCACGCCATCGCCGCGCCAGAGGTGGAGGTCGGAGCCGCAGACCGAGGTCGCGTTGACGCGAATCGAGACGGCGTCAGGCTCCGTCTCCGGCAATGGGAGCTCTCGTATCTCCCACTGCTTGCCTTCGTCGTGCCAGACGGCAGATAGACCTGTTCGCGACATTGGTTGACCTCCCTGGGGCTGAGCAATTTTCCTGCTACCACGGGCCTGATCCCGCGGCTTCATCCCGGCGAGGCCCATCTTAGTCCTGCAGGCAAGAACACGGCTGTCGAGTCGGGTGCCCGTCAAGTTGCCGCAGCCGTTCAAGCGTCGCTACCCTGAGTTGATGAAGCTGCGGTTCCTTCTGCTGATGCTCCTGCCTTTTCTGGCGCTCGCTGCAATGGCGTGTAGCGGCGATGACGACGACGCGACGCCTGCAGCCTCCGCGACCATTTCGGGTACCATCGTGCGCTCATCGCCGACGAGCGCACCGTCGCCCGCGTCGACATTGGGTACCGCACCGGCAGCCACGCCGACACCGCAGATCAGCGCCGAGGAGCAGGCGAAGAACCTGAAGCTCCTCGAGGCACCGCAGGGCATGCTGGAGTTCACCACGGACGGCCCGTACGTTGTGCCGGGCGATGCACTCGGCGTTTTCTACCTCAACATCAAGACCCAGCAGATCGAGGGCTGGTACGACCTCATCGGTGGCACGAGCCCGGTTGCGTTCTCCGGCGAGAACCGCTTCTCCGTCTTTCAACGCAGTCAGCAGACGTTCGAAGGCGGCCAAACCTATCCCGCCGGCGACTACCTGGGCGATCGAGGTACCCAGGCGGTCTATCGCTGGGATGGCGACGCCGAGTTGGTGTACGAGAAGACGGGCTTCAACAGCAGCGAAATCTCGGCGCGTGGGCCGCTGGTTTTGTTCCGTGTGCCCGTAGCCGGCGACAAGGACTGGTTCGCCCTGCTGAACGTTGAGACCAATAAGGTCGAGTCGACTTTCCAGGCTGACGGGCAGTGGGGGCTGATCTCCCGCGACGGCAGCAAGATCGCTCTCGTGGGCAACGGCACCTCTGTGGTCGACGTCGCGACTGGGAAGGTCAGCGAGTCTTCGGACGCCGCGTTCGATGCGCTTACCGGGCCGGAGGAGACGGGCGAGCCAGGCAAGATCAGCAGTCTGGAGATGATCGAGAGCCGCGACGGTGGTCGATTCGTCGTCGTGGCGACCTCCGTGCAGTCGTCTGGTCTCCAGACAGGTAGTGGCGCCATCTGGGCCAGCTACGACTGGAACGGCCGCCAGTTGACGAGCGGTCAAGGCACAAACGCATACGCCTCCTCTGATGGCGAGTATGTCGCGGTCGCCGAGCCGATCCCCGGCGCCTCGGACAGTCAGTGGTACAGCCTGACTGCCGTTAGCTCCGAGGACAGCAGCCCGGCCTTCCGTGTCGTGGGTGCCGGCGAACGATTCCCCGAGCAGGCCTACAACCGCTGGCTGGCGGACGACTCCGGTCTTGTGTTCAAGGGGCCGGGCAACGCGTTCTGGCTGGCGATGCGCAGTGGAGAAATACGCGACTACATCGGTGTGCCATCGCCGACAGAGCCGGGAGTGTTCGCGGTCGTCGGCGGCCCTGCGGGCTCTGTCGGGGCCTTGAACGCGGATGGCAAGGCAATTGTCAGCATCAACTTCCAGGGTGGCGTTCGCGACTTTGTGGACCCGTGGGGTGACAGGGGCGACGAGCTCCGGATGCTCATTCCCCATGGCGGCCATGATGGTCCGCCGGCAGTAGCGACCATCGTGCAGCCCTACGTCGAGGAGGCGCCCTACGGCGGTGAGCCGCAGCTCCAGATAAACGATGTCGGCGTTGCGTTTGGACTACTCCAGCTCTACGAGACGCCGGGCAGCGATACGGTGGTGGGCCAGGTGGCTTCGCCCTATCGCGTGACGGTGCAAGAGGTCGCATGGCGGTGCTCCGGCAGCACCAGCGTCGATCCGTCGCAGTGCCAGCACATCGATTCGAACGCGCCGCACGACTTCATGGCCCTCGTGCTCGGTGCCCAGATCGGTCCGGACGCGCCTGTTTCGAGCTACTGGGCCCGGGTTACCACATCGGACGGGCAGGAGGGGTGGCTCTTGCTCCAGGCGAACGTGCAGGGCATCTAGCTTCCTTGTCCGTTCCAGCCATTCGTGTAAAGTCGGCGACGTGAGCGCTAAAGCGGGACCCCGCATATGACAACGGAAGCCTGGCACCAGCACGTCGCCGATGCGCTGCGGCGTAACGGCATCAAGACGTTCGCGACTGTGCCGGATTACATCGTGAGCCAGGTGCTGGAGCACCTCTGGGCCGACGAGTCGTGCCAGGTCGTCACCGTGACGCGCGAAGAAGAGGGCGTCGGCCTGCTGGCGGGCGCCTTCATGGCGGGCAAGCGGGGCGCACTGCTGATGCAGAACTCCGGCCTCGGTAACTGCGTTAACGGCCTCGGGTCGCTGAACCTGGCAGCGCAGATCCCCCTCGTCATGGTGATCAGTCATCGAGGCGACATTGGTGAGTTCAACGTGGCGCAGGTGCCGATGGGCCAGGCGACGGAGCAGGTCCTCGATGCGCTGGAAGTGCGCTACATCAAGCCCCACACCGTTGAGGAGCTCGATGCCGAGGTCGATGGCCTGATCAAGCTGGGCTACACGCGCAACCTGCCGGTCGCCATCGTTCTGCCCAACGATCTGACGGGCAACCGGTGGTCGCAGCCATGAACCGTGAGTCCGCGACGAAGCTATTGGCAGAGCGCCTGACGGACGAGGTCATCGTTACCGGCCTCGGTATGGCGACGCTCGAGATGCAGAAGCAGGCAGACCGCGACCTCAACTGCTACACGTTCGGTTCCCTGGGGCTGTGCTCATCGGTGGCCTACGGCATCGCTATGGGCCGGCCGGACGTGAAGGTCATCAGCCTCGACGGCGACGGCTCGATGCTGATGAACCTGGGCCAGCTCTGCACCTTCGCGAACCAGGCACCGCCGAACCTCAGCGTCATCGTCTGGGACAACGAAGTGCATCAGACCACCGGCGGTCAACCGACCGCGACGGCGTTCAAGAGCAGCCTTGCGGCGATCGCGGCCGGCGCCGGCTTCGAGAAGGCGTATGAGGTGCGCAACGAGGAGGAGCTGACGGCCCTCTTCGACCGCATCGTCTCCGGCGAGCCCGGGCCCTTCTTCATCGACGCGAAGGTGGACAAGGGCGCCGCCGAGGGCCAGATCGACCGCAACCCCATCTGGTACAAGATGCGCTTCATGCGCGCTCTCGCCGCCCTGCCCGTCGACCGGCCCACCGCGTTTACGGGTTAGCGTCCCCGCCCAGCAAGGTGCCCTACAGCGTGGTTGGCTACCGCTGCGCTTCGATGGCAGGCGCCTGCGGCAGGAACTGCTCCCGGACGGCGCGGGTGGCCTCCCACCAATCGGCACTACGAGGCAAAACGATGCCGCCGGAGCGGTTGTGGTATGCCTCCGGCTGATTGACGCCGGGCGGCGGCGTACCGTCGGCGGCCAGTGCATGGGCCGCGGCGAGGAGCTTGCGGCGGGTACGGATGATCAGCTGGTCTGTCGTGCCCAGGTGCTCGTTCGTGCGGTCCATGATCGTGCCCATGCTCTCCGTCATCGCCATGTCCTGCTGGCGGATGCCGGTGATGCCGGTGTAGCTCTGCCACGTGCGCTGCGACTCGCGGTCGATGAGGAAGTCGTTCTCGTAGGTCTGGGTGATGTTGAAGCGGTCGAACCAGCCGGTGCCGTTGGGGAGGTACTCCCGGCCGAGCACATCGCTGCGTACGCCTCGCCGCACGTCGCCGCCACCCGGCGTCATGCGACCGAGCGCGTTGACGCCCCACTCCAGGGTGTGGTCGTCGTCCATCGGTACATAGGCGACGAAGCCGGGGCCCTGACCCAGGGGGCCGGGAGGCACCATGGCGTAGCAGGGGAACAGCATGTGGCCGACGCGCCAGTAGTACGAATCCGCTTCGGCGACGCGGTACATGCCGTACGAGACGCCGACGTCCGTCTCGCGCACGGCGAACTTGCCGGATCGATTCGCCACCTCGTAGTAGCGCAGGGTGCCGGGCTCACAGTTCTCGGGGAGAGTGGCGCCGTTGTGCAGGAAGGCGGCGTGGATCGTGTCCATCTCGCCTTCCCAACCCTGCATCCAGTTGTTCGCCCGGTGCAGCACCGTCACGGCGCACTGGTCTTCGGGCAGCATGTTGGCTTCGAGCTCCGGCAGGGGCGGCGGCTCCGTCTGGTCGCCCATGTAGGCCCAGATGATGCCGTTGCGCTCGTGAGTGCGATACGCCTTGGCGTGCACCTTGTTCTTGAAGTTGCTCTCGGCCGGCTCAGAGGGCATGTCGACACACGCTCCCGTGACGTCGAACTTCCAGCCATGGTAGACGCAGCGCAGGCCCTCTTCTTCGTTGCGACCGAAGAACATCGAGGCGCCACGGTGGGGGCACGCGTTCTGCATGAGACCGATTGCACCGGAGGTCGTGCGGTAGGCGATGAGCTCCTCACCCAGCAGCTTGACGCGCAGCGGTGCGCAATCAGGCGCCGGCAACTCGTCCGACTTGATCGCCGGCAGCCAGTACTGGCGGAAGAGATTACCCATCAGCGTGCCGGGCCCGATGCGGCACAGCAGCTCGTTGTCGCGTTGACTTAGCATCCGGTGGTCCTCCCGTCGAACCTGATCGTCTGCCTAGAATAGCGCACGTCTGGTGGCAGCCAAGGGAGTCTCGTAGTGACAGCTTCACAACAGGTTTTACCCACGAGGGAACGGGAAAGAGCGATCGCCACACTGCTGGCCGCCTTCGTCGCGGATCCGCTTACGCGCTGGATCCACTCGGATGCGGCGGGGTACTTCGAGGTGTTTCCTCAAGTCATTGCCGCATTGGGCGGCCGGGCATTCGATACAGGGACTGCGTTTTCTTGCTCCGACCACGGTGCCGTGGCGCTCTGGTTGCCACCGGGCATCGAGCCGGATCGAGAGAGTTTGCGAGGGACTGCCGATGCGAGTGTGCAATCTCATCGCATGGACGAGCGCCGTGGCTTCTCCGAACAGCAGGCAGCGCTACATCCCGAGGAGCCGCACTGGTACCTGCCCCTCATCGGCGTCGACCCGGCATACCAGGGCCGCGGTCTCGGGTCCGCCTTGCTCAGTCATGCGCTGGCCCTTGTGGACGCCGACAAGTTGCCGGCCTATCTGGAGGCGACAACCCTCGACAGCCGCCGCCTGTACGAGCGCCACGGCTTTGAAGTCGTCGGCGAGATTCAGTCTGGCTCATCGCCCACCATGTACGCGATGTACCGAAAAGCACGTTAGAGACGGGTAGCCTGCCCCGGGTTACGTGACTTCTACAGCGCGCAGGCAGCTATACAAACCCTTGTTCGGCTAATAGCCGGGGCCGCGTTGTTCCTTACGGCTCCTTGCCCACACAATCCTTGCCTATGACCACTCCCGGCCACCGATGCTAGACGTCTTCTTCAACGTCGTACTGCCCGTTTTGATTGTTGCTGCGCTGGGCGGCATCGTGGGACGGTGGCGCGGGGTGACGGTGCCGCCGCTTTCGGGCCTCGTCTTCTACCTGTTTGGGCCCGCGCTCGTGTTCAACTCGATGTCCACCACGGAGCTATCGGCCGGGCTGGGCTTCAAGATCCTCGCCGTCATGATCATCACGTTCGCGGTGATGTTCGTGGCCTCGACCGCGTGGTCCCTGACTCGGGGGCACGAGCCGGGACTGCGAGCGGCCTTCGCGCTGGCCGCGACGTCACCCAACGTCGGCAACATGGGCCTGCCGGTGGCTGCGCTGGCCTTCGGCGACCTCGGTCTGCAGGTCGCGGTCGTGAACTTCGTCGTTGGCTCGGTGCTCGTCAACTCCGCCGGCATCGCCATCGCATCGATGGCCGGCGGCGACCGTCGCGCGGCCCTGACGGCGCCGTTCAAGTTCCCCTTCATCTACGCGGCGGGCCTCGGCATCCTTGTGCGCGTCCTCAATGTTGATCTGCCGGTCGCCATCACGTCGCCCGTGCAGACGATGGCGGGCGCGACGATCCCGATCATGCTGGTAGTGCTTGGTCTGCAGTTGCGTAACGTGGCCGACCATGAAGACATCGTCGACACCGTGGCGGTGAATGCAGGCCGCTTGCTCATCGCCCCGATTGCGGCCTGGGCGACGGCGACGGCACTGGGCCTCGGCGGGACCGAGCGGGGTACGCTGACCATCCTGGCCGCGATGCCCACCGCCGTTATCGCCACGATCCTCGCGACCGAGTTCCATGCCCGGCCCGACTTCGTGACGCGCGTCGTGATTACATCGACGCTCGGGAGCATCCTTTCGCTGACGGTGTTGATCGCCCTTATCAAATAGCGGCGTGAAGGCAGGCGGGCATTGCGGCTGCCAGATTGAAGCGAATACCCGTCTGTCCGCGTCAGCCCTTGATGAAGCTGAGCTGGACCTGGCGCTCCGGGTTATCGACGTTGAGATCGACGAGTACGACGCTCTGCCAGACCCCGAGCATGGGACGGCCGCCCTGCACCGGCACCGTGATCGAGGGCGCCAGGAAAGCCGGGATCAGGTGGTCTGCGCCGTGGCCGGTGGCACCGTGGGCGTGCTCGTAGTGGTCGTCGCGCGGCAGGATCTGCGTCAGCACGTTCTCGAGGTCGGCATCGGAGCGTGAGCCCAGCTCGATGATGGCGAGGCCGACGGTCGAGTGGGGCGCGAACACGCTCAGTAGGCCATCGCCCTGCTCGCTGCAGAAGCTCCGAATCTCTTCGGTCAGATCGACCACTTTGCGCTTCGAGGTGTCGAGGGTGATCTGTCGCGTCTCCATGCTCAGATCGTAGGGTGCCACGGCATTATTCGCCACCCAGCACGGCCCGCGACTGTTTGCATCTCTTTCATGACGGTTCTTTCAAGAGTCTATCGCTACCTAGACAGGTCGGTCAGGTGCCCTTGAAGGTGGTTATACGGCGTCATGCTGGCGCCCGATGGATCCGATGACTCTCGGCCGAGGAGGCAAGATGCTGCAGATTACGGAAGAAGCGAAGAGCACCCTGAAGAACACTCTGGACGACACGGGTCAGGACGGCAATGTCTTCCGCCTGGGCCGGCAGGGCGACGAACTGGCGATCGGCATCGGGGGCGCTGAAGACGGCGACACGGTGTTCGACCTGGACGGCTCGCCCGATCCTCGCCGTGCCGACGGACCTGGCCGAGGAACTGGACGCCACGATCGACGTCGAGCAGACGCAGGAAGGTGCTCGCCTCGTCCTGACCTAGGCGGCCGACAGGGCAGATGTCATTCACTCCCGGCTCGTTCGGCGGGCCGCCGGATCCGCGTGACCGGCTGAATTCGGATAACCTCGAAAATTCGAGCTGGCGTCCTCCGAACCTTTCGACGACGCAGATCCTGGTCACGATCGTCGTTGTTGCCGCCGTGATCGGTCTTGTCGCGGAAGTGTTCCGCCAGTCCACCCCGCCGGACGTAACCATCGTCGGGCCCACGAACGGCGACGAAATGCCGGTGGGCGGTGTGTCTGTTGCGATTCGCGTCGAGGTCGCAGACCTGACGAATTGGGAGCTAACGTACTCGGGACCGGATACGGGTGGGGCGTGGCAAATGGCGGCGTCCGGGCACTACAACGTCGGCCGAATGACCGGCGGGTCGTATCAGCTCGAATTTCAACAACCCGGTCAGTACCACCTGCGCCTGGTCGCGCACCGGGATGGTAGCAGCGACGTCCAGGACACCGCCGACATCAGGTTGACGCCGTAAGAGCGGGGGCTAGATCTTCTTGCGCTTGTTGCGAAGGTAGTCGACCAGCACGTAGCGCCCCATCTGGCCCGGCATGCCGAAGAACACACGGCCCTTGTTCATGCGCATCATGTGCTGCGCCAGCGCCATGGACGATGGCGCCGAGTCCATCATGAACGTGTTGATGCGAATGCCGGAGCGCGTGCAGCGCTTGACCTCTCGCAGCATGCCCTCAATCGTGCCTTCGTCTCCGTAGGGGCCCCAGGTGGGTCGTGGGCGCCAGTCCGTGATCAGAATGATCTGGCGGTTGGTGGACTTGTAGCGGTCCAGCAGCTCGCGCGACTTTGCCAGGGCGAGCTCGATGTTCGTGCCGTTCCAGTCCACCCAGTCGGACTGAAGCAGGCGCTCCGGTTTCAGCTCCATCGCGAAGTAGGAAAAGACCACGAGCTGCAGGTAGTCGCGCGGGAAACGCGTCTTGATCAGCGTGTTCAGGGCAAAAGCGACGCGCTTGGCTTCGAAGAAGGCCCCGTTCGTGAACATCGAGCGGCTCATGTCGACCGCGATGACCGTCGATGACTGCGTAAGCGCCTCGCGCCGGTGCACCTCGAGGTCTTTCGGGTCGATCTCGACCGGGATGCCGGGGCCGTTGCGGAACACGGCGTTGCTCACGCTCTTGCTGATGTCGAGCAGGAACGGATCGCCGAACTCCCAGGGCTTCGTCTCCTGCACTTGCTCGGCGCTGGCGCCGCGCGCGTTCTGGTCGTGGTTGCCTATGCGGTCCTGTCGCAGCTCGGCGAAGAGGTCTCGGAGCGTGCGTTCGCCCAGCAGCCGGATGCCCCTGGGCGTGAGCTGCATATCGCGACCGACCCGGCGAGCCAGGCCAGCCTCCTCCAGCATGTCCGTGACGTGGCGCATCTCGTTCAGGATGTCGCGCGCGTCCGGGCCGAGGAGCCGCTGCGCCAGGTCCTCGTCGATGTTGTCGAAGTCCAGGTTGCGGATCGCTTCACGCAGCTGACGCTCCAGCTCATCGGCGCTGTTGAGGTCGCGCATGATCTGGGCGGCCTTGTCGACGTCGAGCGGCTCGTCGCCGGAGAAGTTGAAGCGCCGGCCGAGGGGGCGGCCTGTGATCTGCTCCACCAGGTCCGCCATCTGCATGATGTCGTCTTGCAGGTCGTCGTCCTGCAACAGCGCCTGCATGGTCTCGAGCATCTGGCGCCGCATGTCTTCCGGCATGCTGGCGAGCATCGAAGCCATCTGCGCTGCCTGCTCTTCGAGGTAGTCGACGAGGTCTTCAATGCTGTTGATGTTCGGCGGGAAGAAGTGGCCGAACTCCGCCATGAACTCCCGGAAGTCCTGCTCGGTAGCGCCGCCGCGCACGTGCTTGGCGAGCAGCTGGTTGAGGGCCCGCATCATCTCGCGCATCGGCTCGAGGTCCTCTTTCGTGAGGCTCTCGAGGTTCTGCTGCATCATCTTGAACTGGTCGCCCAGCATCTGCTGCCGTAGCTCGTTCACCAGCTCCTGGAAGTTCTCGCGCGCTTCCTGGTCCAGGAACTCGTAGTCCATGAGCTCGCGCAGCTGACCGGCGGCGTCGTCCGGCATTCGGTCCAGAAGCTCCTGCTTGCGCTGCGCCATCTGCTGCGCCATGCGCCGCATCGATTCGTCGACGTTGGGGTCGTTGCCCTGTTCTCGTAGCCGGTCGATACCGCGCTGCTCCTGGTCGATGACCTCCTGCAGGCGGTCGGCGATGTCGTCCATCATGGAGCCGAGGTTGTAGCGGGAGAGCTGCTCCTCGCGGCGCTGGCGCAGTCGCTCCAGCATGTCGCGCATGCCGGGCGTGCGCTGGCCGTCGTTACGGTTCTGGCCCCGCATGAGCAGCCGCTCGAGCGCCCGGCGCAGGTCGCCGTCTTCCAGGAGATCGCGGCCGAGGAGGTCGAGGAGCTGTTCAGGGTCCAGCGGCTCGATGTTCTGGCTGCCGTCCCATTCGTAGTAACGGAAAAACATACGATTCGATTATAGGCTCGCGAGGAAGGGGAGGATCAGGAGTCGCTAACGGATGAGTGGCAGACTGACGACAAAATCAGTGCCGCCTTCCGGCCGGCGTTCGATCCAGATCTCCCCGCCGTGTGCTTCCACGATGCGCTTGCAGACTGCCAGGCCGAGACCCATACCGGATGCATATTGCCGGGCGCCATCTGAGCGGAAGAAGGGCGTGAACAGGTTCGCGGCGTCTTCGTCGGCGATGCCGATGCCGTAATCCCGTACGCGCAGCTGAAGAGTGTTTTGCCCCTCTGTCGTCGCACTGACTTCGATGGCGACGTCGGGCGGGCTGTACTTGTCCGCGTTGCTGATCAGGTTCTCCAGCACCATGCCGACGAGCGTCTCCTCGCCGTGCACTCGTGCGCCCGACGTCTGGTCAGATACGACGAGGTTGCGCTCCGGCTTGCGTTGGGCGAAAGCATCGACCTGAGCCGCAACGACCCTCTCGATGGGCAGGGCGGTAAAGGGTGAGTGCGCCGATGCCTCCATGCGCGTCATCACGAGCAGGTTCTCGATCACGCGCTGCAGTCGCTGCCCCTCCGAGATGATGCTTTCGAGGGCCTGTGCCTTGTCCTCATCCGACAGTACGGCCGCGTACTTCAACAGCATGAGTGCGTTGCCTACGACGGTGCCGATGGGCGACCTGAGCTCGTGCGAGACCAGACTGAGGAACTGGTCCTTCATGGAGGCGGCCGCTTCCATGTCCTCAATGGCCCTCCGGTTCGCGATGCCGGTGGCGATCTGGGTGGCGGCGAGCTGCAGGAAGTGACGGTAAGGCTCATCGAATTCAAGGCGAGGGCTTATACCGGCGACGAGGACGCCGACGGGCGGTTCGGTCGGTGTCAGCGCGACTCGAATGACGACGGCGCGGTCGATGGCCTCCTGCCACCTTCCGCTGATCATGGGACCGAAGCGATCGGACAGGCCCGAGACCTCTTTCAGGGTGGTAGTCCGGATGACGGAAGCCACGTCCCACGGCAGGTCGTTCGATTCCGCGTCGAAAGGGTCGATTGTCGACGGCGCGAGTTCGTCTGGGATGCGGCCGCTCTTGCCCACGAGATGCATGACACCACCGGACCGGTTGACGGAGTAGAGCAGCGCGAAAGGAAAGTCGGCGTCGTACTCCTGCAGGACGTCGGTCGCGGCCTGCCATCCGGAGGACACGGTCTGTTCTTCCACCAGCATGCGTTCGGAGAGTTCGTTCAGCATCATCATCCGCCGCTCGGCGAGTACGCGCTGGGTAGTTTCCTGCACGATGACGAGAGTTCCGCCTACGCTGCCGTCCTCCTGAAGCACGGGACTGTAGCTGTACGTCCAGTAGACCTCTTCCATGCGCCCGTTGCGGAAGATCGGCACCAGGTGGTCCTCGTGCCACGTGGAGATCCCCTGCTCCATCACGCCCTCGACTTCTGGGCCGACGATGGGCCAGACCTCGTCCCAGAACTCGCGGCCTTTCGCGCCGATGACGAACTCGTGGCGGTCGCGGCCCAGACTCGGCAGATAGCCATCGTTGCAGAACTGGATGAGCTCAGGACCCCACCAGAGGAACATGGGGTGCTGCGAGGTCAGCATGATGTGGAGGACGGTTCGCAGGCTTGGCGGCCATTCTGCCACCGGCCCCAACGGCGACAGCGACCAGTCATGGCGCCTCATGCGTTGCGCCATTTCGCTATTCCCCGGGAATACTTCGGTCAATTGCTCGAGATTTTCCATTTTCCCGCTCGATGCAGCTCAGCCGTAGCGGCGCTAGACGCTCAGCCGCAGCTTGGCGCTCAACTCAAATTTTGTCGTAGCCAATCCGCCACGCACTCTCCTGAGAGGATCGAGTGTAACCGATAGTCCCGGCTCCGAATCAGTGCCCTCATGTCGCCCGGCGGGTAAGCGGCCCGTTGCCAGTGACAGGTTGAGTGGTGCTTAATGCGCGGCGGAGGTGGCCCATGATCGTCGACATCCACGCGCACTACCATCCCGACGCCTACTGCGAGGCGATTTCGAAGCTCTACGGGCGGACGGTGACCAACTTCCGGCCCCACCCCGATACCGATAACCCGGAGCACATCAAGACGCGCCTGCAGCAGATGGACGAGGCGGGCGTGCGCTTGCAGGTGCTCTCGCCGGCGGCGGGACACGCGCCCTACGGCGAGGACGAGGCGCTGGCGGTAGAAGCGGCGCGCATGATCAACGACATGAATGCGGCGCTGGTGAAGCAGCATCCGGACCGGTTCAAGTCGTTCGTGTCGCTGCCGTTGCCGCACGTCGAGGCCTCGCTGGCGGAGCTGCGACGCGCCTACGACGAGCTGGACATGATCGGCGTCAACCTGCACATCTCCGTCCTCGACCGCTCCGTCGCGGAGGACGAGTTCCTGCCGATCTACGAGGAAGTGAACCGACGCAAGGGTGTGATCTTCTACCACCCCTTTGGCAACAGCATTTGCTCCCCGATGATCGCCGATTACGGTTTCGGCGCCGCCGTGGGCACCTCGCTGGAGGACGCTGTCATCGGGCTGCACCTCATCGCCAAACAGATCCCGTCCAGGTACCCGGATATCACGTTCATCATCCCGCACCTGGGCGGTCCCGTACCGATGCTCCTGCCGCGTCTGAACAACCAGTTTTCGATGCAGTCGCGTGGGCTGCCGGAGCCGCCCGCCGACACCGCCCGCCGCTTTTACTACGACACCGTCGGCCACGGCTCTGAGGCGGCGCTCACCTGCGCCGTGATGGCGTTCGGTGCCGAACACGTCCTGCCCGGCTCCGACTACCCGGTGCTGCTCTCCTTCGAGACCTACAAAGACACCTTCGACTGGATCCGCCACACGGGGCTGTCAGACAAAGAGAAGGAGTTGATTCTGGAGAAAAACGTGCCGGCGCTCCTGGGCCTGTAGCGACGAGCAGCCCGTCATGATGAGCCGCTGAAGCAATCTGCAGGCTCACGTCCTGGTGTGGCTCTCCGTGGCGCTCGTGGCGCTGTGTCCGCGTGCTCCTTCTTTCCTGAGGCGAAGGGAGGTCTGCGCCGGAAACCCATCCGGCTCTTCCGTTTCCGGCCTCGGCAAGTCATGATCCGGCCGTGAACGATTGGACGCGTCGCTACCTCGACCTGCTGGGACTCGAAGCCGAGCCGCCAAGCCTCGACTGGCTGAAGCGGTTCGGGGCGGCGCACCTGCGAGTGGCGCCGTTCTGCAATGTGACCTCGATCATGCGCCGTCGTAGCGTCGAGGGTGAGACGGTGCCGCCACTGGACCATGAAGCGCAGCTCAGTGCCTGGGAGCGCAAGGCAGGCGGGGGCGTGTGCTTCGAAGTGGCGGAGATGGTTTCGACACTGCTCGGCGAACTCGGTTACGAGCGGCACGTCGTCCTGGGCCAAATCACCTTCCCGGCCTCGCATCAGGCCGTCGTCGTGCGGCTGCGTGAAGGGCCGTACATGATCGACCTCGGCTGCGGTGCGCCGTTGCCGGATCCCATTCCGCTAATTCGCACGAGCGAGTACCACGCTGCCGGTCTGAGCTATCGTTTTCGGCCAGACCTGGCTTCGATGACCTGCGCCCAGGACCGGCTGCTGGACGGCGAATGGGTCGAGTTCTGTCATTACGACCTGCGTCCGGCCAGCGAAGAGGACCGCGACGCGGGCTACCAGCGCCACCACATTCCCGGCGAGACCTGGGTGGTGGGCACGATCACGCTAATGCGCTACTTCGACCGCGATGGGGAGGTCGTCTCCCTGCGAGACGGTCGCTGGACGCGGTTTCGCGAGGGCGAGAAGCACAGCGCCGAGGTGCTGACGGATGCCGAGTACGAGCAGCTTGTCGCCGACGAGCTACGCTGGCCGGAACTGCCGGTAGTAGAGGCGCTGGAGGCTCTGCGCGAGTTGCGACCGGATTAGACCTCAGCGCATCGAGAGCGGCATGGTCGATTCACCGGCCTGCGGGTGACGATCGTCTGCAATGGGAAGGACGCTCAACCGTCCCGTTGGCTCCAGGAAGGCGTAGTGCACCTGGCCGGTATTGCTGATGCCGTGCTCGCGTAGCATGTCGAAAAGCTCGTCCCGTGCAAGACCCTCCTGTCGCAACGCGTCCTCCAGCACGTCACCGTCGCGTACCAGCATGGTCGGGACGCTTTCGACGAAGTGGTTCACGGCTACCGAACGGTCGCTGGCCGAGACGAGGCCTCGCTGCAGCAGCACGATGGCGGCCAGAACGACCACGGCATTAATCAGCGGTACATCGGGATAGAACATCGGGTCGCCGGCCGCCGAGCCCATCGCGATCACGACGAGATACTCGAACGGGGACAGCTGTCCCAACCCACGCTTGCCGATGAAGCGCACCAGCACAAGGGCAGAGACGTACATGAACGCGGTGCGGAACACGACCTCACCCAGCAAGAGCATCGAGAAGTCGTCGCCCAGGAACATGCGATGCAGGTCGAACGGGGATACGTCAGCCACAACCATAGTCGGGAGCACCTCCAACCTGGATCGTAGTCAAACCGGCATTTCGCGCGGCTAACAGATTGTCGAATTGGATAAGGACGTTGGGGCGTGAGCTTTGGCTTCGTCGCGTTACAATGCGCCTGTGAACGCCTTCCTCGCCAAGCTCCAGACCGCCGTCGAAGAACACAAAAGCCTTGTCTGTGTCGGTATCGACCCCGACCCAGCCCTGATGCCCGTGCGAGCGGAAGAGACGGTCGACTTCTGCCGCAGGATCATCGATGCGACGGCTGACCTCGTGTGTGCCTTCAAGCCGAACATCGCCTTCTTCGAGGCGATGGGCCGCTTCGGCCTCGATGCGCTGGTCGACGTCCTGGCGTCCATCCCGCCGGAGGTCCCGGTGATCATCGATGCAAAGCGAGGCGACATCGGCAACAGCGCGGCGGCCTACGCACGCTATCTGTTCGATGAGTTGGGCGCCGACGCCGCGACGGTCAACCCGTACGGTGGCACGGACGCCGTTGAGCCGTTCATCGAGTACGAGGACAAGGGCATCATCATCTGGTGCCGCTCCTCCAACCCCAGCGCCGTTGATTTTCAGGACCTGGAGGTCAACGACCACGGCAAGAAGCGCCCGTTCTGGCAGGCGGTCGCACTGAAGTCGCTTGAATGGAATCGCAAGCACGGCAACGTTGGCCTCGTCATGGGCGCGACGTATCCGCAGCAGCTCAGCGAAGCGCGTCAGATCTGTCCGGACATGCCGATTCTCGTCCCGGGCATCGGCGCCCAGGAGGGTGCGCTGAAGGACGCAGTACAGGCAGGCCTCGATGCGGACAACGCCGGGATCATCGTCAATGCTTCCCGCTCCGTGCTCTATGCCTCGCGCGATTCCGACTACGCCCTCGCGGCACGGGCCGCGACGGCGCTCCTGCGAGAGCACATCAATCGCTATCGCGACGAACCGTCCGAGAGCCTGAATATGGGCTCCAGCTTCCCCTTCGGAGTCTAGCCACGCCCCTCGAGCTCTCTCTCGGCGATGTGGTACGGCTCAAGAAGCCGCACCCCTGCGGCGGTGCAGACTGGCAGGTCACCCGACTAGGCGCCGACATTGGCCTGCGTTGCCTGACCTGCAACCGGCGTCTCCTCCTCGAACGTGCGACGTTGGAGAAGCGCCTCAAGCAATTCGTCTCCCGCGCCTCCGAGGTCAGCGGCGACGGATCGCCGGTACTCAATTCATCCCAGCAGAGCGATGCTCTTCTCCAAAGGCGGGAGGGGTGACATTCCTTGTCTGAGGCTGTTGCCCCCCGTCGCAACCGCTTCCTCCTGGCGCAATGGGCCGACCTGCTGGAGGACGACTCCTTTCGCCGCTACTGGTTCATGCGCCTCGCGAGCCATGGGGCCACGAATGCGCTGAGCTACGCCATGCTCGTGCTGGTGGTGCGGCAGTCCGACAGCGCCATCGCCACCGGCATCTTCCTCCTCACGATCATCGGTCCGGCCGCCATGCTTGGGGCCATTGCCGGCGTGGCCGTGGACCAGCTGCCACGTGGGCTGATGTTGTTCACCTGCAATCTTCTGCGCGCCGTCCTCGTGTTTGCCCTCATCGGGGCGAAGACGAGCCTGCCCGGGATCTACCTCGTCGGACTGGGCTTTGGCATCGTCAACCAGTTCGCTGCTCCGGTGGAAGCCGCTGTGCTGCCGTACATCATCCGAGACCGCAGCTACATTGCCGCGAACTCGATCATCAACCTGGGGACGCTTCTCAGTCAGGTCGTCGGCGCGCTGGTGCTGGCGCCTGTGCTGCTCAAGACGACGAACGGCGACCCATTGCTGTTCATCATGCTGGCGATGTATGCCATCTCGACCGTGCTGGTAACGCTCATCCCGCAGTTCCACTTTGCCTCGACGCAGGGTTCACGAGACCTCTCGATGCGGACAGTCCGCCGTGAGTTCGCGACGAGCTGGATGTACCTCTGTCGTGACGCGACGGCGTTTCTCGCCCTCATCCTGCTCGTTGTCACGACGATTTCGACCCTGATCATTGCGACGATGATGCCGAAGTTCGCCCTGCAGGTGCTGCATCTTCAGGCGGAGAACATCGTGTTCGTGCTGGCGCCGGTGGGCATCGCGATCTTTATAGGCCTGCGCAGCGTTGAGGTTCTGGCGGACCGATTCAACAAGCTCATGACGATCAGCGCGGCCTATGTGCTCATGGCGGCGTCGCTCATTGCCCTGGGCTTCGTGCCTACTGCGGCGGAGTTCCTCCGAAGCGTCGATCCTGTTGGGCTGTTTGGGGCGGACATGCTGGGCGAGAAGGGCGCTCGCATCGCCGCGACCATCCTGTTCGGCAACGCATACGGCTTCGCCCTGACCGTGGTTCTGACGATGGGCCGGTCGTTGATTAATGAACGTATACCGGTGGCGATGCAGGGGCGCGTCTTCGCCGCCCAGTCGATCCTCTCAAACCTCGTCGCCATCGTCCCCGTGGTATTGGCGAGCCTCGTCGCCGATACGGTGGGCGTGGCGCCGGTGCTGGTCTGCGCCGGTGTGGCGGCCCTGCTCGCAGCCGCGTGGTCGAAGGCACGCAGCAGCCGGATCGTGGCGTCTTCGGAGCCCGCCGTGCCGCGCTTCGGGGGCGCCGGTTAGATTCCGAGCGGGCTCTCGTTACGTTGACACCCGAATCTAGCGACACCTAGACTAAGTCTACCGACTGACCTTCAGGAGGACGGCGTCATGATCGAAATGAATGTTGAGTTTGTACGCGTAAGCATGCAGAACTACAACCGTGTCGTCATCCTCAAGGAGAAGGAATCCGAGCGATACCTCCTCATCTGGATCGGCCCCTCCGAGGCCGAGGCGATCGCGATGCGGCTTGGCGACGTGCAGCCGCCACGACCCCAGACACATGACCTTCTGCGCAGCGTGATCGAGTCCCTGAACGCTCACGTGTCCTATGTGGTGGTTAACGACCTCAACAACGACACCTTCTACGCGCGCGTCGTGCTCGAGCACAACGGCCAGACCGTCGAGGTTGACTCTCGCACAAGCGACGCCATCGCTCTGGCGGTGCGGGCGCAGGTGCCAATCTACGCCGATGAGTCTGTGCTGGACCGCGCGGGGATCTTCATCGACCGCGAGCAGGACGAAGTGGTGACGCCTGCCGGTGCCTCGGGCGGCAACGAACCGACGTCCCGGGTCAATGAAGATGAGATCGAGAAGATGTCGGCCTTCAAGGACTTCATCGAAGGCCTGGACCTCGACGACTTCGACAAGCGCAAGTAGACAAAGATCACGACCAGGGGATGCAAGGAGCACCAACCGCGGGTGCTCCTTTGTTTTGTCGCGGATGAGTTCGGTCGGGAACTTCAGGAACACTCGAGCACGAATTGCCTGACATAAGGTGGAATCTGGTGGAATCCGCATGCTGAGGAAGCGCTTAAGGCTGACTGAAGGCAGGCCGAGCGCTTATTGTCTGGTGACGGTCGTGAAATTGTTGAAAATCGAGCTACAACAGCCTTTTTCCATACAGCACCCTGTGCTATTGTTCCGAGCGTCACGAATGGGAGGACGATGAAAGCGCCAATCGGCGGACTTCCTCCCAGTGCTCGGCTCGTCGGCATCGGGTTCTATATCGGAATCACCATCGTTTTGTTCACGGTCGGTGGGCTCCAGTTAGACAAAGTGCTCGATACCGGCAAGCTGTTTACGGTGGTCGGACTGGCCATCGGTCTGGCTTTAGCGTTATACGGCGCGTATCAGCAGTTGATGGAAGTCCTGGACGCCATCGACCGGCGGCGCAAGGCGGGGAAATAAGGTTTGAAGTTTGGACTGATCCTGGGCGCACTTGTTGTGACCGTCGCGGCCATAGCTTTTTCGCTCCTGGTCTTCTCTGCACCAAAGCCAATCATTGAGATCCATGGTGAGCCGCTGGCGACCATCGGCCCTCTGGATATTCTCAACACGCTGCTGTCGTCCTGGTTCATCATGGCGCTCTTGCTGGTGCTCTGCTTCATGGCTGTGCGGAAACGAGCCCTGCTTCCGAGCGGCTTCTACAATTTCTTCGAAGCAGTCATCGAGGTCATCTACGATTTCGTGGTCGGCCTCGCCGGTGAGCACAACGGCCGACGCTTCTTCCCTCTAATCGCCACGTTCCTTATCTACATCACCTTCGCAAACTGGATGAGCCTCACGCCCATCTTCAACTCGATCGGCGAGTACGTGCCGCTGCACTCCGAGGAGGCGAAGTTCCACTCGGACGCGGTGGTGTTCAAGGACGGCGGCGTTTCGTACATCGCTCCGGGCGCTGATTACGTTGAACTGGATGCCGCCTCCTGCGCCACGGGCGCGGAAGGCGATGCGTGTCGCGAGGAGGCAATCCACAAGGCGGAGGCAGAGCACCTCAAGGACGGGGAGAAGCTCGGTGTGCTCTACCCCTACCTGCGTGGTATCAACACCGACTTGATGACGACGCTATCGTTCGCCATCTGGTCCGCCATCTTCGTCGAGCTCTGGGGTATCCAGTCGCAGGGATTCTTCCGCTACATCAGCCGCTTCTTCACGCTGAAGGATCCGATTTCGTTCTTCGTT
Source organism: uncultured Chloroflexia bacterium (assembly GCA_963731765.1). Taxonomy (GTDB): domain Bacteria; phylum Chloroflexota; class Dehalococcoidia; order DSTF01; family WHTK01; genus WHTK01. The sequence continues at coordinate 141,997 of CAVSWS010000002.1, read as the reverse complement.
GGACTGCTCGAGTTCATCGCCGAAATCGCGAGGCTTGTTAGCTTCTCCGCCCGTCTTTTCGGCAACATGATGGCCGGCGAGATCCTGATCTTTGTCATGACCTTCCTGGTTGGTCTGGCGGCGCCGGTGCTGCTGGTCTTCTATGGCCTGGAAGTGTTTGTAGGTGTCATCCAGGCGTTTGTTTTCGGGGCCCTGACGCTCGTATTCGCGCTGCTGGCGGTTGCCAGTCACGAGGAGGGCGAGCATGGCCACGGAGAGGAAGCGCACAGTCATTAGGTATCGGTCAATTGCCCAAATCGGGCTGAAGACAAGAGGAGGAATCTAGAATGCCCCTGCTGGAGATCAGCGACCAAGCACTCCGGTTCGTAGGTGCAGCCATGGCCATTGGTATCGGCAGTCTGGGCCCGGGCCTGGCTATCGGTAACCTGGTTGGCAAGGCAATGGAAGCGCTCGGGCGCAACCCTGAGGCCCAGCCTGCGATTCAGACGAACATGATCCTTGGTGTTGCATTCGCAGAAGCAGTCGCGATTTACGCGTTCGTTGTCGCGATCATGGTCGGCTTCGTTTTCTAAGCGAGCGAGAACGAACTCGAAGATGAAGAAGAGGGGGTAGGGCATGGTCTTCCTGGGTATTACTGACCTTGGCATCAACCTGCCGGTATTGCTCTTTCAGGTGGTCAACTTCGGGTTCCTCCTGTTCGTTCTGCAGCGATTTGTTTACAAGCCCATCCTCAAGATCCTGGATGAGCGTCGTGAACGGATTCGCGAAGGCCTGAATGCTGCTGACCGCGGTCGAGAGCAGGCCGCAGAGGCGGAGCGACAGGCTCTGGAGCAGATCGAGGCGGCGCGCCGGGAGGGTCAGACGATCATCCAGAACGCGCAGCAGATCGCTCAGCGCTTGCAGGAGGAAGGCCGTCAGCAGGCTCAACAGCAGGCAGAAGTCCTGCTGGAGCGCGCTCGCGGCGAGATTCAACTGGAGCGTGACAATGCCATCGCCGAGCTTCGCAGGGAGTTCGCCGACCTGACAATCACAGCGGCCGAGAAGGTCATTGGCCAGTCTCTGGACAGGAACGCTCATCAGCGGCTCATTGAGCAGGCGCTGGCGGAGTCGTCCTTCCGTGAGACCGGACGCCAGAACTAGGCAAACGAGGTCAATGTGACAAGCGAACAGAACGCAAGCGCAGACCGGTTCCAGGCCATCGCCACTGGCGAGGTGCTGGCTGCCAAGCGCTACGCTCTGGCCGCCTTCGAAATCGCGAAGGAGCACGGCGATGTTGATTCGTGGCGTAGTGCCATGGCTCAGATTGCCGAGTTCATGAGTGACCCGGAGGTGAAGCGAGTGCTGGAAAGCACTCGTGTCGCCCAGGACCCAAAGCAGCGTCTGATCGACGCCGCGCTGGGTGATCTGCCGCTGATGCCCCTGAACCTGGCCCGGCTGCTGGTACGCAAGCACCGCACGGCGCTCGCGAATGAAATCGCGATCGCCTTCGGTGAGATGATTGAAGAGGAGCGCGGCATCCTGCACGCGCACGCTCGTACGGCCGTGGCACTCTCGGATGCCGAAGTCTCGGCTATGGCCCAGCGTTTGCAGGCGCAACTGGGGCATGAGGTTATTCTGGATGTCGAGGTCGACCCGAGCGTGCTCGGCGGCGTCATCATCCAGATCGGCGACAAGCTAATCGATGCAAGTACCCGCGCAAGGCTCGAGGCGATGCGGGAGAGCCTGGTAGGGGCGGTCTAGCCCCTGCTGTAACGCACCAACCTGCCGATGAGGCAGAAACTGCTTTGGCAGGAGCCCGCTGGGCGGGCAGCAACCATATTGAGCGGAGGACGCCCATGGCGGTTCGACCAGAAGAGATAACAGCAATCCTCAAGGAGCAGATCGAACAGTTCGGCTCCGAGACCAGCACCGTAAACGTCGGTACCGTCATCGAGGCCGGCGACGGCATCGCGCGTGCTCACGGCCTGTCCGAGTGCATGTACAGCGAGCTGGTCGAGTTTGAGAACGGCGCCAGCGGCCTCGCGATGAACCTGGAAGAAGAGACCGTCGGTATTCTCGTCCTCGGCGACTACACCAAGATCGAAGAGGGCATGCAGATCAAGACGACGGGCCGCGTCGCCGACGTTCCGGTCGGCAATGCGATGCTCGGCCGCGTCGTGGACGCCCTCGGCAACCCCATCGATGGCAAGGGCCCGATCAACACGGACCGTCGCCGGCCCATCGAGCGCATCGCGCCGAACGTCGTGACCCGAAAGGGCGTGAACGTGCCGGTGCAGACCGGTATCAAGGCTATCGACTCGATGATTCCCGTCGGCCGTGGCCAGCGCGAGCTGATCATCGGTGACCGCTCGACCGGTAAGTCGACCCTGGCGATCGACACGATCATCAACCAGAAGGGCGGCGACCTGATCTGCATCTACGTCGCCATCGGCCAGAAAGACTCGAAGGTTGCCCAGACGGTCGGTCTGCTCGAGCGCTACGGCGCCATGGAGCACACCATCGTCGTCAACGCCGGCGCCTCCGCACCCGCTCCCATGCAGTACCTGGCGCCATACGCCGGCTGCGCCATGGGCGAGGAGTTCATGGAGTCCGGCAAGGACGCCCTCATCGTCTACGACGACCTGTCCAAGCACGCATGGGCGTACCGACAGGTGTCGCTGCTGCTCCGCCGTCCTCCCGGTCGCGAGGCCTACCCGGGCGACGTTTTCTACCTGCACAGCCGCCTGCTGGAGCGCTCGGCCCGCCTTGAAGACGCGTACGGTGGTGGTTCTCTTACGGCGCTGCCGATCATCGAAACGCAGGCCAACGACATCTCGGCCTACATCCCGACGAACGTGATTTCGATTACGGACGGCCAGATCTTCCTTGAGGCCGACCTTTTCAACGCCGGTATCCGGCCTGCGATTAACGTCGGTCTGTCGGTGTCCCGCGTCGGTGGTTCGGCCCAGCGCCGGGCCATCCGCCAGGTGGCAGGCTCCCTGAAGCTGGAGCTGGCCCAGTTCCGTGAGTTGCAGTCTTTCGCTCAGTTCGGTACCAGCGACCTCGATGCGGGCACGGTCCGCCAGCTGGAACGCGGTCAGCGCATCACGGAGCTCTTGAAGCAGCCGCAGTACTCGCCGGTGATCTTCCACAACCAGGTGCTGGCCTTCTTCGCCGCTTCCCGAGGCTTGCTGGACGACGTTCCGGTGGACAAGATCCGCGCGTTCGAGACTGCCATGTACGACTACATGGAGACCAACAAGCCGGACATTGTGGCCGAGATCGACGAAAAGATGATTCTCTCCGGTGAGCTGGAAGAGAAGATGACCGCGGCGATCCGTGAGTTCAAGCAGGCTGTGCCGCTCTGAGATTCGCCTGAGGCGAGGTAATCGATGCCTACCCTACGACAGATCAACCGCCGCATCCGCTCCGTCCAATCGACGGCGAAGACGACGCGTGCCATGTCACTCGTGGCCGGGTCCAAGATGCGGCGTGCCCAGCAGATGGCCCTTTCGCACCGCCCCTACGCGGAGCAGCTGGACTACCTTCTGCGTGACGTCGTACAGGGCATCGCCGGTGCGGTCGAAGAGGGAGCGCTGCATCCACTGCTGGAACGTCGTGAGGTAGAGACTCACGGCCTTTTGCTACTGTCGCCCGATCGCGGTCTCTCCGGTGGTCTGCCGACCAGCCTTCTGCGTCGCGCGGGCCAGTTCATCGCGGAGCATCCGGAGACCAAGATCATTGCCGTCGGGCGCAAGGGCGTTGATTTCTTCCGGCGCTCCCCAAACCTCATCGGCGAGTTCACCAAGCTCGGCGACTACCCGTCCTACGAGGACGTGTTGCCGATTTCTCGCCTGGTGATGGACAGCTACATCAATCACGAGGTCGACAGCGTCTCGATCGTCTTCCCGAACTTCATCAACACCGTGGTACAGCGGCCTGAGGTTATGCAGCTGCTGCCCGTGATCCTGCCGGAAGTTGAGGAAGTGAAGCCCGTCGAGTACATCTACGAGCCCGACGCGCAGTCCGTGCTCACGACACTGATGCCGCGCTACGTGGAGGTAGAGGTCTACCGCACCGTCCTGGAACTCGCTGCGAGCTTCCAGTCTGCCCAGATGGTGGCGATGCGCAACGCGACGGATGCTGCGCAGGACCTCATCGGCGAGCTGACCTTGCTGCGCAACAAGGTGCGCCAGGAGCAGATCACCAAGGAACTGCTCGACATAACAGGCGGTGTCGAGGCAATGGCGGCGCACGGTTAGGTTTCGAAACATGACGAGCGGGCGCCAGTCGACTATCTTGTTCCTAAGTCCCCTGTCCTCAGGCGAGGATCGGGTTTAGGAGGAAATTCCCAATGCGCTCATGGCCTAACAGCGATTTTGAGAACCTGTTCGAGTGGAACAAGGTCGAAGGCATGACCAATCTGCTCAACACCACTGTTTCCGAGATGGACCTGGGCCGCGACCAGGAATGGATCATCGAAGTAATCAAAGAGGCAGCCGAGCTGCTGCCCGAATCGATCATCGAGGGGCAGCACAGCGACTACCTGGCGGAGTACATCCTCGGGCTCAGCGCTGCGCGCAATGCCCTCGTCGTCGCAAGCTATTGCTTCCGCTTCCTCAAGGGCCAGGGTCTGATCCCGGCCGAGAAGGCCGACTTTGTGGACGGCCGCCTGGAGGAGCTGGAAGTGGAGCTGGGCTCCGTGACTGACACGCTGCGGGCATCCCTGGCGAGCGGTCAGGGGCAGCACTCTAATAACTGACACTCCTTCACCGCTGCCTGCCTGTGCAGGGGCGGGAGGGAGCTAAACAAAACGGGAGGACTTAATGGCAGAGGCCGCAGCAGTTGGCGCAAAAGGGTCGGTGGTACAGGTCATCGGCACCGTGGTTGACGTGGAGTTCCCGCCGGACCATCTGCCGGGGGTCTACAACGCCATCGAGATCGACAACAACGGCGAGACGATCATCGCCGAGGTCCAGCAGCACCTGGGTAACAACTGGGTGCGCGCTTTGACCATGACTACCACGGACGGGCTCCGCCGCGGCGCTCAGGCTATCGACACCGGCCAGCCCATCGCCGTGCCGGTGGGCCCGGGCACTCTCGGCCGGCTGTTCGACGTTCTCGGCACGCCCCTGGACAACATGGGGCCCGTCGAGGGCGAGCGCATGCCGATTCACCGTGAGCCCCCGACCTTCGAGGAGCAGGAGACGGAGCCGCAGGTCCTTGAGACCGGCATCAAGATCGTCGACCTCATTGCCCCTCTGGCCCGTGGTGGTAAGGTCGGCCTCTACGGCGGTGCCGGCGTCGGCAAGACGGTGCTGATCAAGGAGCTGATCAACAACATCGCCCGTGCCCACGGTGGTCGCTCCGTGTTCGCTGGTGTGGGTGAGCGCTCCCGTGAAGGCAACGACCTCTGGGTCGAGATGCTCGAGTCCCCCGAAGTCAACGAGAAGACCGTGCTCGTCTTCGGTCAGATGAACGAGCCTCCCGGTGTGCGTCTCCGCGTCGCGCTGACCGGTCTGACCATGGCAGAGTACTTCCGCGACGTGGAAGGTCAGGACGTCCTCTTCTTCGTCGACAACATCTACCGCTACACACTCGCCGGCATGGAGGTGTCCGCCCTTCTCGGTCGCATGCCTTCCGCCGTCGGTTACCAGCCCACGCTGGCGACTGAGGTGGGTGCGCTTGAGGAGCGAATTACGTCGACCCACAAGGGCTCGATTACCTCGTTCCAGGCCATCTTCGTGCCCGCAGACGACTACACCGACCCGGGTGTGGCCACGACGTTCGGCCACCTGGACGCATCCGTGACGCTGGACCGCTCGATCTTCGAGCAGGCGCTCTTCCCGGCCATGGACCCGCTGGCGTCCTCATCCCGCATGCTGGACCCGTTGATCGTGGGTCAGGAGCACTACGATGCCGCTCAGGGCGTTCTTAACACCCTGCAGCGCTACAAGGACCTTCAGGACATCATCGCCATCCTCGGTGTCGACGAGCTCTCCGACGAAGACAAGGTGGCCGTCGGTCGAGCACGCCGGCTCCAGCGCTTCCTGACGCAGCCCATGTTCGTCGCCGAGGTGTTTACCGGTACGCCGGGCCAGTACGTGCCCGTCAAGGAAACCGTGCGCGGCGTACAGGAGATCCTGGACGGCAAGCACGACAACCTGCCGGAGGGCGCGTTCTACAACATCGGTGCCATCGAGCAGGCTGTCGAAAAGGCCGCGACCATGGCGAGCCAGGGGTAGCCGAATGCCGCTGACGCTCCAGATCATCACGCCGGAACGTATCGTCTTCGAAGAGGAAGGCGTCGACTCGCTGACGGTGCCCGGCGCCGACGGTGAGATGACGATCCTGCCGCAGCACGCCGCCCTGATGACGGCGCTGAAGCCCGGTCCCGTGGTGCTACGGCGTGGTGCCGACGAGATAGACCTGGCGCTCTCCGGGGGCTTCATGGAAGTGCGCGACGACAAGGTCATCGTGCTCGCCGACACCGCGGAGCGTTCCGAGGAAATCGACCAGGTTCGTGCCGAAGAGGCGCGGCAGCGAGCTCAGGAGCGCATCACATTGCGTCAGAGCGAGGTCGACTTCGCCCGTGCGCTTGCGGCTCTGGAGCGCGCTCAGGCCCGAATACGGGTCAGCGAACGTCGCCGTCGCCGCCCCGGCAGCAGGGCAGGGGCGCCGCCGCCCGGCCAGTAGTGAAATCGAACCCATTGAAGAGGCCCGCAGCAATGCGGGCCTCTTCTTGTCTGACGCAGGCTTCGGCCTAGCTGGAATGCGCGTTACGACGCTGCAGCCAGATGGCGATACCGATGGCGATGAGGCCGCCGCCGATCATCACGGGCCACCATAGCAGGGAGCCCGCCGGCTGCTCCTGCTTGATTGCGGGCGGATCGCTGGTGGCGGCGGCTGCGTCGAGAACGCCCGCCACGGACGACGCGTCGTAGCGTTCTGTGCCGAGCGCCTCGGTCAGCGTGGCGCCGTCGTAGTAGTAGCGCAGGGCTCTCCCTTCAACCAGCGTGACGACGAGCCAGGTGCCGTCCCCCTGATTGGGCGGCGGTTGGCGTGGGTCGACGAAGGGCGAAGGGTTCGCCTTCGAGAGCCCGGCAAACAATGTCTGGGCTGTCGCCTGATCGAGGACGTTCGCGCCCACTTCAACGCCGATCTGTTCTTCCGGGTTGGATGCGGCAAGCACGTCCATGCTGGAGGGTGACTTGCTAATCTCGCCGGCGTTCGCCAGGTGGACGTAGCGGTCCAGGATGGCCCTTTGCCGCAGATTGATCACGACCCAGATAGGCTCGTTGTCCAGCGTGAGTCGCACAAAGCCGCCGTCCGGGTAGTAGTCCGCCTTGACCGAAATGTCCAGAGAGTCCTCGTCGTCCTTCAGGTGTATGGAGACGGGCCAGTAGCTGGACGTGATCGTGTAGTGCGTACCCGAAACCGTTGGCGGGTCCTCCAGGCGAGGAAGCTGGTTGACCCGGCGCCGAAACGCATCGGCATCTGTGGGCGCCAGCGTCACCGTGAACGGCAAATCACCGCCGGATATCGCAACGGTGGGGATGTCGAACTCTTGCGCCTGAGCACGCGGCGTTAGCAAGAGGCCGAAGGCAAGCAGAACCGCGAGCAGGCGCAGCACGTTATGAATCGTACCGTGATACCGAACTTTAACTAAACACCGTAGCGGAGAGGTTGTCGCCACCACTATCCTGACCGCGGAGGACCGTCATGACTGCGACTGTGGTTACGTTCTCGATCCAGGTTGGCAGCGGCGGCGGCCCAATCGCCCGCGACGTCGCCGACCGGCTTGGCTACCGCTTCTACGACTGGGAGATCATTTCGCAGGCAGCGCAGGCTGCGGGCGTCTCGCCAGAGGTGCTGGCTGTCGCTACGTCCGAGCGTCAGCCGAGCTTTATCGAGCGTGTTCTTGGGCGCCTGGCAGGATTCGATGCCAGCGATGAAACGACTGCGACCGGCCTCGGCCTCTCGCCGAACTTCCTTTCGTCCGACGGCTATCGCCAGTTCATCGAGCATGTCGTCGAAGAGCTCGGCAGCCAGGGCGAGGCGGTCATCGTCAACCGGGCGGGGCAAGTGTTGCTCAAGGATGTGCCGGGCTGCTTCCGCGCCCTGATATATGGCAGCCCGGATCGACGAGCGATGCGCTTCGCCACGACCCAGAGCCGCGAGATCAACGAGGTGCGCAAGATGCTGGCCGAGTCCGACCGGCTGCGCGGCGAATACCTCAAGCGCGTCTATCACATCGACTGGCTGGCGGCGACCAACTACGACATGGCGATCAACACAGACGTGATCAATCACAAGCTGGCGGTCGATATGATCGTGACGGCGTCTCGCGAGAGGCCCTGAGAGCCTGACGCTGATTACGACGAGCGGCGAGCCGGTGTCAGGAAGCGGCGCATCACGTCCACGAGCCGGTGCTGCTTCTTGATGTAGAGGCCTTCGCGGGCTGCGTCGCCCTCGATCGACTGCCATTCCGTTGCCGGTCGCAGCTTGCATTTCACTAAACCGTTCGTGTTGAACGCAATCGCGCCGTTGATCTTTTTGCAGGCACGGGCAGCCTCCGGGACATTGCGCCCAACCTGAGCGATGTCGTGGCCGGGTGAGTCAACTCCGGGGTAAAAGTCGTATCCGTCTACTGTAAATGGGTCGGGGTTTATCAGTTCGTCAGCCAAGGTTCCTAGGGTAAGGGTGCCGGGCGCGCCAGAGCGGAAAGCCAGATGCGCCAAACCCCCTTTGGATTGCCTGCCGCGTCGTGCAGGCCCATATGCGCCAGTGGTTCAAAGCCCTGCGGTACGTCCTCTGGATCGCGCCCCAGGTACCAAACCAGCATACGCGCCTTCAGGTTCTGAGCGGCAGATAGGACGCGATAAAGAAATGCTATCTGTGTCGAATCCGATGGGTCTGTTGACGGGTTGTCCTCGGAGTTCCAGCCGACGGAGGCGAAGATTACGGGCTTATTGAGTCGGCCCTGCAGGGCGTCGTAGTAATCAGTTGGCACGTCGGCCACGCTGTTGAACACCAGGCTGGGGTACGAGGTGATCGCGAGCATGTCGATCTTCGGCTCGAAGCGATTGACCAGGCTCCAGGACGGCAGAGTGGGCGAACCCGTATCGAGCAGGCCCAGCATGTCCTCGTACTGGAAGGTCGGGAACACTTGCGTGTCCGCCGAGACGGACTTCACAGCATCGTAGGCCTCGTTGTAGAGGCTGAGGAAGTTGCCGAAGGAGTCCTCGCCCTCGCCGCGGTAAATCATATCGACCTCGACGCCAAGGGCCATGTAAGCAGGCTTGTAGTTGAGGGCCAGGTATTTGGCGTAGTTGATGAAGGCGGCCCGAATGTCCGGGTCATCGAATCCTTTGCCTGCGAGGTTGTCGGGCAAATTGGCGAGCTGGCTGCGATCGCCGGACAGGGTGGGGTCGACGGCCAGGAACAGCTTGAGGTGGTGCTGGTCCGCGAGCTTCTTCTCCAGCAGGGTGAGCTGCTCAGTGCGGTTGGAGATGCTGCCGCCGGGGACGAACTCGCTCCACGGCGGCGTGCGCTGGATCAGCACCACCTCGCCGGCCGACTCGGCCACATCGAAGGCGTCTTTGTAGGCGTCTTCGGTCACTTGCGCCGGCTGGGAGCTGACGCCCATGAGGAACGTCCGCTGGCCGCCAGCGGCGCTGGCCGTCGGATCGACAGCAGTGCTCTGAACGGCGGCCTTGGAACCGCCGCCACAGGCTGCGACCAGTGTCAGGATGAGGAGAACCACGAGGGCTCGCGGCGGGCTGAGCTTTAGCAATTCTTCATAACTTCGATGCAATTACCCAGGTTTGTGAGAACCGGGCCCAGACCATCCTACCGAGCCGTTTGACCGGCGGGAAGCCTGACGCATACAATTCCCATGCAGCCCGCACCCAAAGATACCGGGGGGAGAGCCTTCTTGGAGAGTCTCCACGAGGCATGCGGCGTCTTCGGGGTCTATGCACCAACCGAGGACGTCGCCAGAGTCACCTTTTTTGGACTTTATGCCCTTCAGCATAGAGGGCAGGAGAGCGCAGGCATCGCCACAACCGATGGCGATGGACTCAAAGTACGCAAAGACATGGGATTGGTCTCGCAGGTCTTCCAGGAGGAAGACCTTTTGCATCTCCAGGGATTCGCGGCTGTCGGGCATACCCGCTACTCCACCACCGGTTCTTCCCGCATCGAAAACGCTCAGCCCTTCGTGGTCGAGGGCCCTAACGGCTCCATCGCCCTCGGCCATAACGGCAACATCATCAACGCCGACATGCTTCGCAGCGAGCTCGAGGCGGAAGGGCGGCAGTTCGCCACCTCGACAGACTCCGAAGTCATCGCCCACCTCGTCGCCACAGCCCCCGGGCGCGACTGGGGCGAGCGCATGGCCTACGTCATGCGGCGCGCCCGTGGCGCCTACTGTCTGACGATCCTGACGGACGATGGCGTGATCGCTTCGCGCGATCCGTTCGGCCTGCGTCCGCTCTCGCTGGCCCAGCTGGACGGCGGTTACTGCTTTGCTTCCGAGACCTGCGCCTTCGACCACCTCGGTGCCCGGTTCATCCGCGACATCGAGCCCGGCGAGACGGTGCTACTCGATGGCGAGGGCGTCCACAGCTACAAGTTGAACCAGGACATCTACCCGGAAGGCCACCGCGAAGCCTTCTGCATCTTCGAGTTTGTCTACTTCTCCCGCCCCGATAGCTATCTGCGCGGCCAGCGCGTGTACCCTGTGCGCACCAACCTGGGCCAGCAGCTTGCGATCGAGCATCCTGTGGACGCCGATATCGTCATCGGCGTGCCGGACTCTTCTACGCCGGCGGCAGTGGGCTACGCACGCCAGTCCGGCATTCCCTTCACGGAAGCGCTGGTCAAGAACCGCTACGTGGGCCGGACGTTCATCCTGCCGGACCAGCGCATTCGCGATCAGGGCGCCCACCTCAAGTACAACGCCCTGCGCGAGGTACTGGAAGGCCAGCGCGTCGTCGTCGTCGATGACTCGATCGTGCGGGCCACCACCACGAAGCGCGTGATCGCCATGCTGCGCGAGGCTGGCGCCAAAGAAGTGCACGTGCGCGTCACGATGCCGCCGATTACGCACCCCTGCTTCTTCGGGGTCGACATGGGTCGTCGCTGGGAGTTGATCGCCGCGCGCGAGACGATCGAAGAGATCCGCGAAAGTATCGGCGCGGACACCCTGGGCTACCTCTCGCGGGAAGGCCTCGTGCAGGCGACCGGTCAGCAGGCGGGCAGCTTCTGCACCTCCTGCTACACGGGCGAATACCCGATGCCGGTGCCGCTAGAGCTGGACAAGCTCAGCATGGAAGCGCCGGGTTGGGCGGGCGACGCGCACGAAGTTGCCTGGGAGCCTCACGAGCCTGTGTCCTCCCTGGCCCCGCCATCCGTCTGAGCAACTCGTTCTTGCGCCGACGCTCCGGCTATGACCGTAGCCGGTTCCTTGCTACTCTCCTTCCATGACAGAGGATCACCGGACAGAGGACCGACGCGATCAGCCCCTCACCTATGAAACCGCGGGCGTGAACCTGCGCGCCCGTCAGGACGTCGTAGGGCGCTACCGTGAGGTGGCGAAGGGGGCGCGGCGGCCGGAAGTGCTCGGCGGTATCGGACCGTTCGCCGGGCTGTTTGCCCTCGGTAGCCGGTTCAAGGACCCCGTCATCGTGTCGAGCACGGACGGTGTCGGCACGAAGACGAAGATCGCCGGCCTCGTCGAACGCTACGAGTCGCTGGGGCATGACATCGTTGCCAACTGCGTCAACGACGCCTTCACCACCGGCGCGGAGCCCCTGTTCTTCCTCGACTACATCGGCAGCTATGAACTTGCCGCGGATGCCAAGGTGGCCATCGTCAAGGGCATTGCAGACGCCTGCTCAGCCATCGACTGCGCCCTCCTCGGCGGTGAAACGGCCGACATGCCTGGGCGTGTATCCGGCGGGGGAGTTCGACCTCGTCGGCTTCATCGTCGGTGCCGTCGAGCGCGACCAGCTCATCGATGGCACACGTATCGTGGCCGGCGACCTGCTGTTCGGTCTGCCCTCGAACGGCCTCCACACCAACGGCTACTCCCTGGCTCGCCGCGCCCTCGATATCGCCATGGACGAGGACCGCGCTGCCAGCGACCGCTCCCGCCTGGAGCGCGTCGAGCCCGATCTGGGCGAATCGCTGGCGGACGCACTGCTACATCCTCACATCTGCTACGTATCAGACCTGAAGCCGGCCCTTTCACTCATCAAGGGCATGGCGCACATCACCGGCGGCGGCTTCGAAGAGAACGTGCCGCGTATCCTGCCCGAGGGCCTCGGTGCCCGCTTCGACACGCGTGCCTGGTCCGTGCCGCCGATCTTCCCGTACATGCAGCGCGCCGGCGGCATCGCGGATGCGGAGATGTACCGCGTGTTCAACATGGGCCTCGGCATGGTCTTCGCGGTGGCGCCGGAGGACGCTGACAGGCTGCGTCAGGCGGTACCGGGCAGCTCTGTTGGTGGGCGAGGTGACTTCGCAGTCCGGCGTGACCCTGTACTGACGGAGACTCACCAGGTCAGGTAACGGTCCCGTCCAGCAGCTTGCCGATCCCGAACGTCACGGCCATTGCCAGGGCGCCGCCTGCGACGAGCCGTATGACCGCGGGCAGCTTCGGTGACTTGCCGAGCTGGGCGCTCACGGCACCCGTTATCGCCAGCGCGATCAGCACCGAAACAAATGTGACCTCAATGCGGACCGACGATGGCGGCAGCAGGATGGCGATCAGGGGTAGCAGCGATCCGACGGTGAATGAGAGGGCCGACGCGAAGGCGGCAGCCCAGGGGTTGGCGATCTCGTCTCGCTTCAGGCCCAGCTCGATCTCGAGGTGGGCACCCAGCGCATCGTGTTCCGTGAGCTCCTTGGCCACCTGCTGTGACGTCGCGTCGCTGATCCCGCGTTGCTGCAGCATGCCGATGAGCTCTTTGAACTCGGCCTCGGGCATGTTCTCGAGCTCGGAGCTCTCCTGGGCGATGAGCGAGCGTTCGCTGTCGCGCTGCGTACTGACGGAGACGTACTCCCCGAGCGCCATCGATACCGCGCCGGCGACGAGGCCAGCGAAGCCGGCCGTAGCGATGCTGGTGGTGTCCGGGGTGGCCGCTGCGACGCCGATGACGAGGCCGGCGGTGGACACGATGCCGTCGTTGGCGCCCAGGACGCCGGCTCGCAGCCAGTTCAGCGTGGCCGAGACCGAGCCGCCTGTGTGCTGCTCTCGGGGATGGAGCGGACCGCCTCGGACGCCTCTTGCTTCAGTCATGTGCGTATTGTGCGGCCAAGACAGCTCGGATTGCACTGATCCTTCGATGGTTCATATTGCGGGCAGAGCCTAACGACGGGCATGTCTATAATCCCTTCATGCGTGCACTTCTTGCCCCTTACGACAAAACCGGCCTGATCGAATTCGCCCGCGGTCTCACCGCGCTGGGTTGGGACCTGCTTGCCACCGGCAATACGGAGCGCATTCTGCGCGAAGCCGGGCTGCCTGTGACAAGCGTCGCAGAGGTCATCGGCTTCCCCGAGATCCTGGGTGGACGGGTCAAGACGCTGCATCCGGCCATCCACGGCGGACTGCTCGCGCGTCGCGACAAGCCCGAGCACATGCAGGAGCTGGCAGAGCACGGCATCGAGGGCATCGACCTCGTGGTGAACAACCTGTATCCGTTCGAGGCGACGGTGAACCGCGAGGGTGTCAGCGAAGAAGAAGCACTCGAGAACATCGATATCGGCGGGCCGGCCATGCTGCGCGCGGCGGCGAAGAACTTCCAGGCCGTCGTCGTGATCTGCGACCCGGCCGACTACGACCAGGCACTGGCCGACCTCAAGGTAGGCGACATAACGTCAGAGCAGCGCCGTTTCCTCGCCGCAAAGGCGTTTCAGCACGTCGCGCTGTACGACACCCTGGTCGCCCGGTACCTGCGCGGCGACGATCAGGGTCTGACGTACCCTGACGAGCTGACGATCGGCCTGCGCAAGCGCGATGACCTCGATCTGCGCTACGGCGAGAACCCCCACCAGGCCGGAGCGCTCTACCTGGAGGCGGGCCGGATGCAGCAGGGCATCTCCGGTTTCGAGCAGCTGCACGGCATCCCGATGTCGTTCAACAACGTGCTCGATGCCGATGCGGCCTGGCGCACGGCCATCGACTTTACAGATCCCGACGATAGCGGTGGTCAAGCACCTCAACCCGTGCGGCCTCGCCAGCCACGAGGACCTCAAGATCGCCTACGAGCGCGCCCTGTCTGGTGACCCCATCTCAGCCTTCGGCGGCATCGTGGCCTGCAACCGGCCCATCGACGGCGAGCTGGCGGCGACGATGCGGGCCAGCGTCAGTCCGTCGAGCGGCCAGCGCATGCTCTACGAGATCATCGTCGCGCCGGACTTCACGGAGGAGGCGCTCGAGGCGCTGCGACGATGGCGCAACGTACGCATCCTCAAGGTACCGAGCGCGGGCGGCTCCACGCCTATCGATGATGCCTTCCCGTACGACCTGCGCCGGGTCAGCGGCGGCTTCCTGCTTCAGGACCCCGACCTCAAGCCCGATGAGGACCTCGAGCTCAAGGTCGCGAGCAAGCGCGAACCGACCGAAGACGAGCTTGCCGACCTGCGATTCGCCTGGCGCGCCTGCAAGCACATCAAATCGAACGCCATCGTCCTCGCCAAGGACCGCACGCTGCTGGGCATGGGCGCCGGCCAGCCCAACCGCGTCACGAGCGTCAAGATCGCGGTCGAGCGCGCCGGTGAGCGCGCTCGCGGCAGCGTCCTGGCCTCCGACGCCTTCTTCCCCTTCTTCGACGGCATGGCTACCGCTGCCGCAGCCGGTGTCGCCGCCGCCGTCGAACCCGGCGGCTCCGTCCGCGACCCGGAGGTCATCGCCGTTGCCGACGCCGCCGGCATGGCCCTCGTCTTCACCGGCGAGCGTCACTTCCGTCATTAGCGGAGCTTCGAGCTGTCAGCTATCAGCTTCGAGCAAGGCGGATGAGAGACTATCGAAAGCTGGCGGTATGGTCGAAGGCTCATGCCCTGCACTCGAGCTATACATGGCGCCACATCGGGCTTCCCCGCGCGATGAGGTGTATGGCCTGACGAGTCAGACTGAGGCGCGCAGTGTCATCCGTTCGCAGCAAATATTGCAGAAGGATGCGGCAGGAACAGCGATCGCCGAACTTGCGCGATTCCTTCGTCATCTCAATGGGTTCTGCGAACGAAGCTCGAGTATCACACTGCTGCTTGGCTCATGAGTCTGGACTACCTCAAATGAAGAGGCGTATCTCGCCCTGTCTAACGAATCTGGCCGAAGTAAAGCGAATGCATGAGCGGCCTCCTCGCTCGACTGCCTGCTCGAAGCTCGATCCGCGCGGAGCTGGTGGCTCGAATGCCCGAAGCCTCGATGAGCACGGTCGAAGTGGTGCTGCCGGTGTACAACGAGGCGCACGTGCTGGAGCGCAGCGTGCGGGCCTTGCATGCCTTCCTGACCGACCACATGGGGCACGAGTGGCGCATCCTCATCGCGGACAACGGATCGACCGATGGGACGGGTGAGGTGGCGCGGCGGCTGGCGACGGACCTGCAGGATGTCGCCGTCATGCAGATACCGGAGGCCGGCCGGGGAAGGGCGCTGTCGCGCGCGTGGCTGGCCAGCACGGCCGATGTCCTCGCGTATATGGATATCGACCTGTCAACGGACCTGGAGGCGTTCCCTCGCCTTGTGAGCCTCGTGGCGGACCAGGGCTACGATGTCGCCGCGGGCAGCCGCCTCGGTCGCGCGAGCGAGACGACGCGCTCACTCAAGCGTGAGGTGCTGTCGAGGGGTTTCGTGCTGCTCATCACCGTGATGTTCCGGGCTCGACTCGACGATACGCAGTGCGGTTTCAAGGCGATTCGCCGTGAGTGTGCCCAGCGGTTGCTGCCTTTCGTGCGTGATACGGGGTGGTTCTGGGATACGGAGCTATTGCTCCTGGCGCGCAAGGGAGGCTGGAGAGTGGCCTTCGTCCCCGTGCGCTGGGTGGAGGATAGGGATTCCCGTGTAAAGGTCGTGTCGACCGTCCTGAAGGACGTGAAGGGGCTTCTACGCATGTTCCGCTTCGACTGGGCGAAGGTTCGGAAGGCTGAGTCATAGGCATGTGCCCCGTCGTGGAATAGACGTTTCCATGAGGTTACAGAACGGCCGATCTGAATCTGAAAAGCCATGGCAGTTCGGTTGACACTAATAGGGGCCGATGCTAGATTGCGGCTTGCTAACGCCTTCACAAACCTGCGCGAAACTCGCGACACGAAGGCGGCCAAAAAGCGAACGGGGCGAGATGGACATTCAATTACTTTTCGGCGGATTTCACCCCGATGACGTGTTCGGGCGAGCAATCTCTGTTGACGGAGCTGAGCTCGTCCTCGTTTTCGGCACCATTGCCATCAGCCTGGTGATCCTGGTCTGGTTCGGTAACTGGTGGTCGCGCTAATTAACTCAGGGAGGACCGGCTATGGCCGCAAGTAATCGCCCACGAACAGAGAGGCCCAAGGGAGCAGGCCTTCTGGGGACGATCTACGACAAGGTCTTCCACAACTACGTCTGGCAGTCGATCTTCCGCAGTGGTTACCCCAGCACGCCGCGTAACCAGATGCTGGTCGTCGCTACCAACGTGTTCCTTCACCTCCACCCGACGCGTATCCACAAGACGCACGTCAAGATCACGCACACGTACTGCCTCGGCGGTTTGAGTTTCTTCCTGTTCCTGGGGCTAACCGTCACCGGCGTCTTACTTATGTTCTATTACGTTCCGTCCGTTGAGCGCGCGTATACAGATATCGCCGCGCTGGAGACGAACGTTCGCTATGGCGCGCTCATGCGCAACATGCACCGCTGGATGGCGCACGGAATGGTGCTAACCGTCCTGTTGCATATGATGCGCGTGTTCTACACCGGCGCGTATAAACCGCCACGTGAGTTCAACTGGGTGGTGGGTGTCATCCTGCTCATCCTCACGCTTCTGCTTAGCTTCACCGGCTACCTGCTGCCGTGGGACCAGCTGGCACTCTGGGCCATCACAGTCGGTACCAACATGGTGGGTTCTGCCCCGATTCTCGGTGACTCCGTTGTCTTCGTGATGCGCGGTGGCTTCGAGGTCGGCCCGAACGCTCTAATCCGCTTCTACACGCTGCACGTCATCGGCTTGCCGCTTGTTGCAGCGATCTTCATGGCCGTTCACTTCTGGCGCATCCGCCGCGACGGCGGTATGGCCCGGCCTTTGTAAGCGGACCGGAGAGAGATAGTTTTGGCAGCAACAACTACGACCCCATCTCAGGTAAGGCCCCGACGAGAGCGCGAGGAAGAGCTCCTCGTCTGGCCTGACCTGGTATTTGTCGAGTTCATCTGCGCGGTCCTGTTCACGTTCTCGTTTACGGTCCTGTCCGCGTTCATCAACGCGCCCTTGATCAACCGGGCGAACGGCGACGTCACGCCGAACCCGTCCAAGGCACCGTGGTACTTCCTTAACCTGCAGGAGCTCCTTCTGCACATGAACCCGGCCCTCGCCGGCGTGGTCGTGCCGACCGTGTTCCTCATCGTTCTTGCCGCTGTGCCGTACCTGGACCGCAGCAAGGATGGCCAGGGCGAGTGGTTCGGTACGCCGAACGCGGTACGCATCAGCGTGTTCTCGGGCCTGTTCTCCTTCTTCGGGACCCTGTTCCTCATCCTGTTCGACGCGGGCAAGCACGCCCAGATTTACGAGAAGATCACAGGCTCGCCGTGGCCCGTGGGCGACGACCGCCCCGGCTGGCTACCTCACATCGGTATCGTCCGGGCTATCTGGGACCTCGTGTTCACGCGCGACATCCGCTCGATTCAGACGAGCTGGCACTGGAGCATCAACTTCTTCGGCCTCGAAGGGCCTACGGGCACCAACCACCGGCTGACCTGGCCCGACGACTTCACGCGCATTCCGTTGCCGATCATCAACGGCACGTGGTGGCCCAGGTGGGGTACGGCTCACGGTGATCCGCCTCCAGTGTGGTATCAGCACCTTCCGGACTGGCTGACGGGTCTCTACCCTTACGACCTCAACATCAACTTCCCGGCGAACCTGGTTGAGATCATCATCCCGAGCATGATCATGATTGGTCTGCCAGCCCTGTTGCTTTACATCCTCTGGCGTATGAAGTGGCTTCACACGCGGCGAGATGTGATGCTGAGCCTGTTCAGCGGTTTCATCGTTGCTTACTGGCTCATGACTCTGATGGGTGCCTTGTTCCGCGGCGCCGGTCAGGAGCTGGTCTGGCCCTGGGACGTGCCACGTATCGACGGCTAGTAGTCGCTTTCAAAAGAACTAGACCTTAGCGCCGCCCTGTAAGACGCTAGATGGGCGAAAATTTGGGGGAAGGAAGCAGAACTATGAGGCGACTAAGCCTATGGCCTGCCATCCTCGGCATAGCACTTGCGATGATCGCCGTCGTGCTCATCGAGCCCGTCGCGAACTCTATGTCCTACGCCGCGGGTGCGGTCGTGATCATTGCGCTTCTCGGCTGGGTTATCGAAGCACGCGCGGTGGCTGGTCCGCCGCCGGCAGTCGAGCCTGAGCACGAGGAAGAAGAAGAAGCTCCCGGGCCGAGTTACTGGCCCGTGGTTCTGGCGCTCGGAATCGTCGGCATCGCTGCCGGCATCGTGTACGACTTCAAAGAGGGCGCGCTTGTGGTCGCGGTGCCGTTGGCACTGTGGTCCGCCGGCGCCTGGGCCAACGCCATCAAGGCAGAGATGATGCCGGAGGGCGAAGAGCCCGCCTACGAGTCGCCGCCGTTGGTGACGGGAGGCGGCCGTGTTCTCATGCCGGTGCAGCCCAACGTCCTGGCGACGCAGGCCGCCGGTGGTGCCGCTATCGCTCTGGAGCGAGTCGAGCACAAGGAGATTTCTCGCCGCGGGCTGCTCCGCATTACGTTCTGGACCGGTCTCGGCGCGGGACTGCTGGCCTTCGCCGGCTCGCTGGTGGACTTCCTCTACCCGCGAGGTATCACCGGTTTCGGTAGCGTGGTGTCCGCCGGTCCGGTAGCAGACTACCCGGCCGGTTCCAAGACGCAGAACTTCGAGGGTCACTTCTGGCTGGTCAACCTGACCCCGGAGCAAGGCGGCAATGGCTTCCTGGCTCTGTGGTGGAAGTGCCCGCACCTTGGCTGTACGGTTCCGTGGCGCGACAACTTCACGTTCGTCGATCCGGCGACCGGTAAGGCGAAGCAGGGCTGGTTCCGCTGCCCCTGCCACGGTTCAACCTACACGGACGCGGGTGTTCGAGTCTTCGGGCCGGCGCCGCGCTCGATGGACCACATGGAGGTCACCATCGAGAACGGCAACATCAGCGTTAACACTGGTGCAATCACCAAGGGTACGGAAGACAACGCGAGCTTCGCTGTTCAGGCGTAGGCTCGAGAAAACCAGGGGAGGCGGCAGCTTAGAGGCGGACGCATGAATACACGAAAACAAGTCCTAATCATGTCGGGTCTGCTGCTGGTGATGCTCATGGTCATCGGTATATATGCTGCCTGGTACCCGAGTCGCGCCGACAGTTCTGAGGCGCAATTCACAGAAGCAACCGAAGAGCGCGGAGCAATCCTCTTCGCTCGCAACTGCCGCCTTTGCCACGGCGACACGGCAGAAGGTGGCGCGCTCGGTGGCCGTCTTGCCGCCGCACCGCCCCTGAACCGCCCTGACCTTCAGGGCTTTCAGGACAGCAAGGGCACTCTTACGGCCGAGGTCAACCTGACTACGACTTCGATCCAGATGGATGACGCATCCGGCATCAAGGACGGCGACACCATCCTCATCGATGAAGAGCGCATGAAGGTGGACAGCCGAGAAGTGAGCGACAGCGGTACGACGCTCAATGTCGAGCGCGGTCTAGAGCACACGGATGCCGGCGGTCACTTCCCCGGCGCTACTGTGTACGTCTTCGCGCAGGCCTTGCTTAACGAGAAGATCGACCTGATCACGAACACCATTACGTGTGGTCGTGTGGGTACGGCAATGCCGGCCTGGTCGAAGAACCACGGCGGCCCGCTGAGCGATGAGCAGATTCGCCAGCTGATGATGCTGATCACCAATGGTCGATGGGACCTCGTGCAGAAGGAGGTCAACATTGAAGACCTTATTACTGCCCAGCTCACGGCCCCGGTCTCAGCCGACGCGACGACGATCGACGTGACGGACGTGACCCGGTTTAACAAGGGTGACGCCATCCGCCTCGGTGACGAGCGCATTCGCATCACGGCACTGCCGGACAACGTGGAACAGGGCGCTACGGGCGTCCCGGGCGCGCTGACGGTTGAGCGTGGTGTGGACAACTCGATCGCCTCCGAGCACCCGCAGGACACGACGATTTACAAGTTCCCTGAGGTGGCCGAGCCGGCGATCAACAAGGCGTCCTGTGGCCAGACCGCTCAGGCGCCGGCGCCGCAGGGTACCCCGGGCCTGATCGACAACTTCAACGGTGACCAGACCGTCGAGGTTACGGCCCAGAACGTTTCGTTCGACAAGAAGGACATCACGGTTAAGGCCGACGGCGAGGTTCGCATTCGCCTGACGAACAAGGACGACGCCACAGACCACAACATCGCCTTCTACAACAGCGATTCCGACCTGACGCCGGTATCTGATGGCAGCGTCGGAGTGATCTTCGCCGGTAGTACCGAGGGCGTGACGGACGATACGGTCTTCGCGCTACCGGGCCCGGGCACCTACTACTTCCGGTGTGACGTTCACCCGACGATCATGTTTGGTACGTTCACCGTCCAGTAAGCGGGCGCGCATAGCGACAACCGAGAGGGCCGGCGCAAGTCGGCCCTCCTTCTTTGTCCACCGAAACCCCACGTGAAGCTGCTACACGGGCGCTGCTGCTGGCGCCGAAGAAAACTACACGTGCCTGAGAATGACATCGGCGTGAGCTGGAAGCTGGCTCTGCGCCATGGTGGCGGACGGCGGTCCTACGAACCTCACGGTCACCTGCTACGGCCTCGAGTTCCCGGGCTGTAACACGTCCCATACGGTGCCGGTCGACCGCCAGATGGCTTCGCGGGCACGGCGATCATCTCCCGCCGACAGCCCCGTCGTCATCCTGCCAAACCTCTACACCGACAGCTTCGCCGGCGATCAGGACGTGCTCTACAACGGCGCACCTCTGAACTGGCCTCGCGCTTGGGCGACAAACGTAATCGTTTATTGCTGGTACGCCATTCAGTGGCGTGACACCATGGCTTCATGCTTCTAAGGGCGTCGTCTTACCTTGGCTTCCAGAACGCGGGCCCGGTGCCTAATGGTGCTCATGCTCCGCCCGCGGAGTGGCGATGGTCAGTGGGTCAAGCTGGACTCTTACGACGTCCTGCCCTCCACCCAGCTCACCGAGTACACCGATATGTTCGGCAACCTCTGCCAGCGTCTCACAGCGCCGGAGGGTACGGTTTCGATCAGCGCGTTGTGCGAGGTCCACGTATCGGATGAGACGGACCGCGGTCCCGGTCAGCCGCCCACGCCCGTGGATGAGCTGCCCGGCTCGTTGCTGCAGTTTCTGCTTCCCAGCCGCTACTGCGAGTCCGACAGGCTGATCGCCGCGGCGAACGACATTGTGGCGGGCTGCATTCCCGGCTACGACCAGGCAGAGGGGATTCGGACGTGGGTACAGCAGAACGTGGCGTACGAGCCCGGCAGCTCCGACATCTCGACCTCGGCAATTGACACCTGGCTGCAGCGGCGAGGTGTTTGCCGGGACCAGGCGCACCTCGCGATCGCTCTTTGCCGCGCGCTCGATCTGCCGTCGCGTATGGTCGTGGGTTACCTGCACGGACTGGAGCCCATGGATCTGCACGCCTGGTACGAGAGCTATATTGCCGGGCGCTGGTGGAGCTTCGACGCCAAGGAGCCGAGGACCGAAGGCGGGCGGATCGTCATCGGCTACGGTCGGGACGCTGCTGATGTGGCGCTCGTCACGCAGTTCGGCCCGGCCGAGATGCGCCAGATGCAGGTATCGGTGGAGCGGCTGGCCTAGCAGCCGGCGGAGCGAGCGCGCGGCGTATGATCGCTGCGATGCGTATCGTCTACCTTGCCGACGCGCCCTACCCTCACACCTGGCGCTGGGTGCAGCACTTCGCGGCCGCGGGGAACGAGGTCCACGTCATTTCCTTTCGCCCGGCCAAGATCGAAGGCGCCACGGTGCACTACGTCGACGGCGGCGAGAAGCTGGGCAAGGCGCGCTACCTGCTGCATGCCCGCCGCGTCGCGCGCCTGATCCGAGACCTGCGACCGGACCTACTGCACGCTCTGCACCTCACGAGCTACGGCTTCCTCGGTTCGCTGGCCGATTTCCACCCCTTCCTGCTTTCGGTGTGGGGGACGGACGTGCTGGAGGCGCCTCAGCTCACGCCGTTTCACCGCTGGCTCACGCGACACGCCCTCGCCCGCGCCGACGCCATCACCGCCACCGGCCTGCACCTGGCGCTCGAGACGACGCGCTACACGCCGCGCGCGAAGCCCGTCACGGTCGTGCCCTACGGCGTCGACCTGGCGCGATTCAAAGCGTCGCCGCGCCGTACCGGGGACCGAGTGGTCATCGGCACGACGGCGCGCCTCTCGCCTGAGAAGGGGCTGTCGTACCTGATCGATGCGTTCGCCCGCCTGCGAGGGCGCTATGGGGAGCGCGTCTGCCTGCGCATCGCCGGCGAGGGCCCGGAGCGTGGCGCCCTGGAGCAGCAGATTGCCCGGCTCGGCCTCGAGGGCGCCGTAGAGCTTTCGGGCTGGCTCGAGCACGAGGCGGTGCCGGCCTTCCTGCAGCAGCTCGACATCTTCGCCCTGCCGTCGACGTGGGAGGGCTTCGGCGTCTCAGCCGTGGAGGCGAGCGCCGTCGGGTTGCCCGTGGTGGCGTCGAACATTCACGGCATCCCTGACGCGGTGATCGATGGGCGTACGGGCCTCCTCGTGCCCTCCGGGGACCCGGGGGCGCTGGCAGACGGGCTCGCTCGCCTTGTCGACAGCCCCGAACTGCGGGCGAAGTTCGGCGCGGCGGGACGAGAGTTCGTCGGACGCAACTACGACTGGGCCTCCAACGTCGCTCAGATGCAGCGCCTCTACGACAGGCTCACGGCTATGCGGCAAGACTGACTCAGGTCGCGCCGGAGATTCCGGATCCGGAATGTCGTGATAAGAAGGGAGGCCGCTGCAGCGATGCAGCCGGCCTCCCTGAAAACCCTGTTGGTGCTACGGCTCAGACGGAGAGGTAGTGGCGCACGACCTCGAGGTCCAGCTGCTGCGGCGAGCCCTGCAGCACGATACGTCCCTGCTCCATCACGAAGCACTGGTCTGCGACCGCCATCGAGAAGTCCAGGAACTGCTCGATCAGCAGCACCGAGAGGTGGCCCTTGAACGACGCCACGACGCGCTGGATCTCGTCCACCAGCGATGGCTGGATGCCCTCGGTCGGCTCGTCCAGGAGGAGGAGCTTCGGACGGCCGACGAGGGCGCGGGCGATAGCGAGCTGCTGCTGCTGACCGCCCGAGAGCAGACCTGCCTGTCGCTTCCCCATCTCCTTGAGCACCGGGAAGAGCTGGAACGCCTCCTCCATCTGGCCGGTGTCCTTGCCCTTCACCGGCTCCAGGCCGACGAGGATGTTCTCCATCACGGAGAGATAGGGGAAAATGCCGCGACCCTGGGGCACGTAGCCGATGCCCGCCTGGGCGCGTCGGTACGGTGGCCAGCGCCGCATCTCCTGCCCGAACGCCGAGACGGAGCCGCCGCGAAGGGGCAGGATGCCCATGATCGCCTTCATGAGCGTTGTTTTGCCCGCACCGTTGCGGCCGATAAGGCAGGAGACCTCGCCCGGCATCACCGTCAGCGACGCGCCATCCACGACGTTGCTCTCGCCGTAGCTCACCCGCGCGTCTTTCACTTCGAGGTGGGGCGTCACGGCTGACGTCTCGTTGGTGGGAGAGGACACGGTTGCGGTAGTCATTACAGCTCTCCGTCCGTGCGGCCGAGGTAGACGTCACGGACCGTCTCGTCGTTCTGCACTTCTTCCATGGTGCCTTCCTTGAGGACGCGTCCCAGGTGGAGCACTGTGACCGTGCGAGAGTAGTGACGTACGAAGTCCATGTCGTGCTCCGTGACCACGATGGTGCGGTCGCCCGCAAGCGTGTGGAGCAGCTCGCCCGTCTTCTCGCGCTCCTGCCCGGTCATGCCGGCGACAGGCTCGTCCAGAAGCAGAAGCTTCGGGTCCTGCACCAGCAGCATCGCGATCTCCAGCCACTGGCGTTCGCCGTGAGAGAGCGCGCCTGCCGTGATGTTCGCTCGCTCCGTCAGGCCGACGATCTCAAGCACTTCATCGATGCGTTCGCGCTCGGATTTCGAGAGGAGGCCGAAGAGGGCCGGTACCGGTTTGCGAAAGCCGAGCGCGACCTCCAGGTGCTCGAAGCAGGACAGGCTGTGGTACACCGCCGGCGTCTGGAACTTGCGTCCGATGCCGAGGCGCACCAGCTTGTGCTCCGCCTGCTTCGTAATGTCGACGTTGTCGTCGTATATCGCGGTCCCGGATTGGGGGCGCACCTTGCCGGTGAGCATGTCCAGCAGGGTCGTCTTGCCGGCGCCGTTGGGGCCGATGAGGAATCGCAGCTCGCCGCGGTCCACGTTGAGGTTCAGGTTGTTGAGCACCATGAACCCATCGAAACCGAGTGTGATGTCGTCCAGCTTCAGCATGTCGTCACTCCCCCTGCGATGCCACTTGTGGCGATGACACGGCTGCCGGCGCCGGCGCTTCCACGGGGGCCCGCAGACCTGAGAGGCGACGTCGCAACCATGCGATGCCGTCTCGCGCCGTGCCGGCGATTCCGGCCGGGAAGATCACGACGGCGCCGATGAACAACGCACCGAGGAAGAACAGCCAGATGTCCGGGTACGACTCGCTGAGCCAGTTGCGGGCCAGGCCGACCACGACGGCACCGAGGGCAGCGCCCCAGAGCGTGCCGCGTCCGCCGATGGCGACCCAGATCACCATCTCGATCGAGGGGACAATGGCCATGTTGGCCGGCGAAATGATGCCGACCTGGGGCACGAACAGCGCCCCGGCCACGCCGGCCATGGCGCACGCGATGGCGAAGATTGTCGCCTTTACCGCGGCCACGTTGTAGCCCGTGAAGCGCACGCGTTCCTCATCGTCGCGTAGTGCCACGAGCAGTCGCCCGAAGCGCGAGCGGGTTATCCCCACGGCGATGAGGTAGCAGATCAGCATGGCGATGACGCTGACGGTGTAAAGGGCGTGCTGCGTGCTGTCGTCCAGGATGCGGTGGCCGAACAGCTCGGAGAAGTTCGTGATGCCGTTGGTACCGCCGGTGTAGGGCTGCTGACCGATGAACAGCGTGCTCATAATCAACGCCAGTGCCTGGGTCAGGATGGCGAAGTAGACGCCTTTGACGCGGCTCCGGAACACGACGTAGCCGAGGACAAATGCCAGGACGCCGGGTCCGATAACGGCAAGCGGCAGGGCGAACCAGGCGTGCTGGAAGGGGTGCCAGAACCACGGCAATGAGTCCAGGCCGCTCCAGACCATGAAGTCCGGCATCTTGCCCCCGGAGGCGATGAGCTTCATGTACATCGCCATGGAGTAGCCGCCGAGGCCGAAGAAGACGCCCTGGCCCAGGCTTAGCATGCCGCCGTAGCCCCAGAGCAGGTCGAGGCCGATGGCGATAATGGCGAAGGTGTACAGCTTGCCGAGCACGTTCTGCCGGAAGTCCGACACCATAGTCGGCACGAGAAAGATCAGAAGAAGGCCGACCACGACGGTCAGCGCAACCTGCATCAGCCAGGTTTGACGGTTGGATAGTCGACTAACAAGCATGGTGTGGCTCCACTACGAGCGCGACCGCCTGGAGATGAGGCCGGCCGGACGCCACTGCAAGAACACAATGATCGCTGCGAAGACGAATACCTTGCCCAGTGAGGCCGAAGTGCCCCATTCGAAGAAGGTGTTCAGGCCGCCAATCGAGAAGGCTGCTGCGACGGTCCCGGCCAGCATGCCGACGCCACCAAGGACGACGACCATGAAGGCGTCGACGATGTAGTAGGTGCCGAGGGCTGGACCGATGGGCCCGAGGAGGGCGAGGGCGCAACCCGCGACCCCGGCGAGGCCGGAGCTCAGGGCGAAGGTAAGCGTGTCGACTGTCGGCGTGCGGACGCCGAGCGAGGAGGCGACTTCGCGGTTCTGCATGACGGCTCGGATGCGGCGCCCACCTGCTGTCTTCGTCAGGTACAGCGCCACGCCGGCGAGGCAGATGGCTGCCAGTCCGAGGATGAAGAGCCGAGAGTACGGCATCACGAAGCCGCCCGTGACCACCAGGCCAGATCGCAGCCAGGTCGGCGCGATGACCTGCACGTTCGGCGCGCCGAAGATGCTTCGCGCTGCCTGTTGCAGGATCAGGCTCAGGCCCCAGGTTGCTAACAATGTATCCAGAGGGCGTCCGTAGAGCCGGCGGATCAATACGCGCTCCACGACAGCACCCATCGCGGCCGCCACGACGAACGCGACGGGCAACGCGATGAACAAATAGACGTCGAGCCCGGCACTGCCGAAAGGCCCGACAAGCTTGGTCTGAACTACGTAAGCCGTGTAGGCGCCTGCCATGATCAGCTCGCCGTGCGCCATGTTGATGACATTCATCAGGCCGAAAGAAAACGCTAGCCCGATCGCTATGAGTAGCAAGATCGAGCCAATACTGATCGCGTTAAAGCCTTGGGATAACCAGATCGCCAAACCACACCCCTCTCACGTGTGCAACGGAGATGGGAGCCACCGGGACTGACACCCGGCGGCTCCCAGGGCTCAGATCACTTCGCCTTTTCCGCTGCGAACTCACCGCCCCACGAGTAGGTCTCGAGGTACGGGTCGGGCTCGACTGGTCCGTCGGTCGCCCAGATCTCATCGATCAGGCCTTCCGAGTTGATCTTGCCGATGCGCACGATCTTGGAGATGTGCTGGTTTTCGCCGTTGATCGTGACGGTGCCTTCCGGCGCTTCGAAGGAGAGGCCCTTCGCAGCGGCGCGCACCTTGTCGACGTCTGTCGAACCGGCGGCCTCGACAGCCTTGGCCCACAGGTGGACGCCGATGTAGCCGGCTTCGATCGGGTCGTCGGTGACGCGGTCCTGGCCGTACTTGTCCTTGTACGCCTTCACAAACTTCTCGTTCACGGCGCCGGGCGTCGTCTGGTAGTAGTTCCAGGCGACGAGGTGGCCGGCCATGACGTCGGCGCCGATGCCGCGCACCTCTTCCTCGGCGATGGAGACGGACATCGTGGGCATGGTCTCCGGCGTGAATCCGGCGTCCTTGAACTGCTTGAAGAAGGCAACGTTGCTGTCGCCGTTCAGGGTGTTGTAGATGACGTCCGCACCGGAGCTACGGATCTTGTTGATGACGGTGCTGTAGTCCGTGTGACCGAGAGGCGTGTACTCCTCAGCCACGGTCTCGCCGCCGCTCGCCGCGAGCTGAGCCTTGATGATGCGGTTCGCGGTGCGAGGGAAGACGTAGTCGGAGGCGAGCAGGAAGAACTTCTTCTTGCCTTCGCCCAGCAGGTACTCGACGCTGGGGACGATCTGCTGGTTCGTCGTTGCGCCCATGTAGAAGATGTTGGGCGAAGACTCCAGGCCCTCGTACTGGACGGGGTACCAGAGCAGCCCGTTCGAGCCCTCGAACACGGGGAGGACGGCCTTGCGGCTGGCGGAGGTCCAGCAGCCGAAGACCGTCGCCACCTTGTCGGAGTCCAGGAGCTTCTTCGACTTCTCGGCGAAGGTGGGCCAGTCGGAGGCGCCGTCTTCGACGATCCACTCCAGCTGCTTGCCCATCACGCCACCTGCGGCGTTGAGCTCTTCCAGGGCCATGACCTCGGAGTCCTTAACGGACACCTCGCTGATCGACATGGTTCCACTCAAGGAGTGAAGAACGCCTACCTTGATTGTGTCGCCGCCGCCGGTGCTCCCTCCGGAGCTTCCCGTGCTGGCGCTCGATGATGAATCGTCGTCGTCACCGCCGCATGCGGTGGCGAGTGCTCCCAGGGCTGCCAAAGCCCCGAGGCCGGCTCCGGCCCGCAGCAGCTTCCGACGGGAAACCTTGCGAGCCCAGTACGAGCCCGGGTCCAGTAGTTCGCCTGCCATAGGTTAAGAAGATCCTCCTGCTCTAATGACACCCTTGCGCCGCCAGTTGGTGTTAGGGCGTGGTGTGATGTCGGGAGGTTACGCAGGCGGTGTTACCGCGCCGTGTCCGCTCTATGAACTACTGATGACCGTAAAGTTTCTCATCTATTTCAGAGGGCTTACAGGCGCGTCAAAGATCAGATCGTGTCAGGACAGCTGAATCAGATTGCCAATTGGAAACATGGTGGAAACTTTGCCCGGCCCTGAGACTGCTCGCAAAGCCACGGTTTCGCAGGTTTACTGGTCCGTATTGGATGTTGGCCTACAGGCAACCCAGGACGCTGCGGCTGTGTCCGGCGCAAGAGGTAGTGTGAATGTGGTTGATAGAAACAGTCGCTCAGGCGGGGATTGTCAGGCGCACCAGCTCATCGGCGCGGTCGAGTTCGTCGAGGTGGCGACAGGCGTCGATCAGGGCGTCGTACTGCGACTCTGAGATTGGGATGCCGGGCGTGATCGGTTTGATGCGCCGCACCTCTTCTTCGAAGTCCCAGATGAACTCGCGCCCGGTCGCTTGCTTTGTGTGAACCTTGCCGTCCTTCGTGTAGATCGTGACGGTGGGGCCGAACAGGGTCTGGGTCTTCGAAGGGATGATCGTCACGCGCTTCATGAGCTCCAGCACCTCCGGCGGGTCTGACTCCGACGGTCCATCCTGCAGCATGGGGTACATGCGCTTTGCGGCGCCCCAGGCGGAATAGTAGTGCGTGCTGCCGGGCCGGGGCTCATTGTCGGCGAGCCGGCTGGGGAAGGCCGGGCTGGGGTAGAGCGTCTCCATCCAGTGCACCGTCGATTCGATGCGCTCGATGTCTTCGTACTGGATGTCGTCTTCGGCGCACAGGGCGGCCGTAACGTCGACGTGGGCGATGTTGTATCCCGCCGTCGAGTAGATGCGGTAGAGCGTCTCGAGGAATCGCCACTGCTTGCCGAGACCCTCGACAATCGAGTCGAGGCTGGTCTGCTCCGGGCCCGAGAACACGTAGGCGAGCTTGCCCTGGTTGTTGCCGGCGTAAGAGTGGTAGAAGCCCGCCTCGCCTTCGAGCACGGTTTCGCCGCCGGGCATGCCGTGCTTCGCCAGTGCGACCGCGAGCAGGCCGTTGCGCACCGAGCCACCCTCGCGCAGGGACCGGCCACCGCTGCGGGCGCCCTCCAGGTTGCCGGCAGCCAGGTTGACGCACTGGGCGATGGCGCCGTGGATCTGCTCGGCAGGCAGGCCCATGACCTTCGCGGCGGCTACCGCAGCGCCGAAGATGCCGAACACGGGACCGGCGTGGAAGCCGCGCGACATCAACGTCGGGATGTAGTCTGCGGCCATGCGCTCCATGACCTCGTATGCGGCCGCGATGGCGGTGATGTACTGCTTGCCGTTCGCGCCTTCAAGCTCGGAGGCGACGAAGGCGGTTGGCAGGATGTTGCAGCTCGGATGGGTGAGCATGCGGAAGGTGTCCCATTTGCCGCCGGCGTAGATCATCTCTGAGTTGACGAAGGCGGCGCCGGCTTTGGTCAGCCTGTCGCCGTGTGCCCAGACGGTCGCGGCGCCGCCGGTGGTGCCTTCCTCTTCCTGCATGAGGGCCAGCGCCTGCTTGCCGGAGGGCATGTTGGCGCCGATTAGCGCGGACGAGAGGCCGTGCAGCGTGACGCCCTTCGCCCTGTCGATGACTTCGGGTGGCAGGTCTTCGTACTTGAGGTGCGCGACCCAGGCGGCGAGCGTTCGACTGAGTGATGGCACGGCGTTCCTCCTCTACAAGCATCGGCCTGTCCCTGACGCCGGTAAGGCTACCTCATCTTGCGGCGGCACGCGGTCTTTGTATGCGCATGCACGGCGTGGTTCATTTCACGGGGCGGAACTTGGGCAGCGATATCTCGTCCGTCACCTCGTCGAAGACGACCTCCACGGGCATGTCGCAGCGGATATCCTCCGAGGCGACGTCGACCAGGTTGGTCATGAGCTTCGGGCCCTCGTCCAACTCGACGTAGGCGACGTTGTAAGGCAGATCGGGCTCGAAAGCGGGGAAGTAGCGCTGCCACATGACGATCCACGACCACACCTTGCCGCGGCCGGATGCGGGCTTCCAGGCGATGTCCGTGCTCAGGCAGTTCGGGCAGCGGTGCGATGGCGGGAACCAGATTTTGCCGCAGGCATTGCAGTTGAGCAGCCGCAACTCGTGCTCTTTGGCGCCCTCCCAGTACTCCCGGCTCAGGCCGGTGATCCGGGGCAACGGTTTGGCGTATCGGTCTTGAGTCATTAGATTTCGCCTCGAAACACGATGCCGCTGCAGATCGGAGCGGCGCAGGCGTAGAGTGCCGTCTTGCAATCCGCGACCTGGCGTTCACCGCATTCGCCACGTACCTGGCGCACCGCCTCCGCGAGGAGGGCCCAGCCTTGCATGTAGCTCTCGCTCGTGTGGCCGCCGGAGGTGTTTAACGGCAACTCGCCGTCCCGTGCGATGCGCTGGGCCGTGAGCCAGTCATCACCTTCGCCCGGCCTGAAGAAGCCGAGGCCCTCCAGCGTGAACAGCAGGGTGGGCGTGAAGTTGTCGTAGATCTCGGCCACGTCGATGTCCTCGCGCGTGATCTCGGAGCCCTCGAACAGGTCCTTCGCCACCATCTGCAGGGCGCCGGAAAAGAAATCGTCGACCGTGTACTGGTGGTCGAAGTCCCCGGCCATGCCTAGCGAGTGAATGTACACCGGTGGCTGCTTGAGGTCCCGTGCTCGCTCGGCCGAGGTGACGATGAGGCAGACGCCGCCGTCGTTGATCAGGCAGTAGTCCAGCAGGCGCAGCGGCTCGGCGATGTAGCGCGACGCCAGGTAGTCGTCCATCGTGATCGGCGCCTGCATGACCGCGTTGGGATTAAGGGCGGCGTTGAGGCGGTTATTGATCGCCAGCCTGCCCAGCGTCTCGGCCTTCGTGCCGTAGAGGTGCTGATGGCGCCGGAACATGTGCGCCACGGATGCGCCCGGTGAGGTCATGCCGTACGCCGCGTCGCTGATGCCGATCTCATTGCCGCCGCCACCGCCTTCGCCCCCGTAGCGATCGCCCACAGAGCGGCCGTTGTTGCCGTAGATACACGCGACGGCCTTCGCCTGCCCCGTCGCGACGGCCATGGCGGCGTACTGCAGCGTGATGCTCGCCATGCGACCGCCTGCCTGCATGACGTTGACGAAGCTGGGGTAGCGAATGCCCAGGATGTCACACATGCGCGCGTAGTTGGGGATGCGGCACACGAGTACACCGTCGATTTCGTCTTTGCTGAGCCCGCTGTCGGCCAGGGCTTCGACGAACGCCTGAGCGCCGAGGTCGTACTGGCTGCGCTCGGGGTCGAGGTTGCGGTAGAGCGCGCCGAAGGGCGTGTTCCCCACGCCGACGACTGCCGCTTTGTCCTGTAGGAAGGTGTTCCTCATATCGCTGGCTACTTTATCGCGTAGGCGTTGATTGGCGATCCGACTGCGCCCGGCACGTTGAGTGGCGCAGAGACGAGCATGAACTCGTACACGCTGTCGGCCAGCACAATCGTCCGCCAGCGCTTCGAGGTCCCAAAGCTCGCCGATCGCCATGCCCTGGAGGGCGATGAGGCGGCGGTGCTGGAACCCGACCTCGGCATCCACGCGCAGGGCTTCCAGCGCGGGGTTGTCGGCCGCGATCGCCGCAATGCGATGGTCCCACAACCACGCCGCGGTCGCCGCGTTTGCGTCGAGGCCTGGCATGTCGAGGCCGTCCTCGCCAGGGTTGAGGCGGCCTCGTAATGATTCCTGGCCTTCGGCGTCCAGAGTCTGGAACCAGCGCAGCCAGCCAGTGCGCAGGAGCAGAATGTCGCCGTCTTGCAGCTCGACGCCCTGGGCCGCGGCGCACGCTTCGATCTCAGGCCCGCCGAGCGACGTCTTCCTCGTCGGGTCCAGCGGCGTGCCGAGGCGTTCGAAGTGGCGTACGGCGTCGATAAGCACGCCGCGGCCGACGATGCCATGCTGGGCCCAGCTCTCGATGCCGAGGCGGCCTTTGTCATCGACGTCCTCGTCCTGCAGGCCGCCCCAGTAGCCGAATTCGCGGTAGCGGACGTGGCGCAGGCCGTCCCACTGGCTGCTGCCCTGCATCGCGAAGTTGTCCAGCGTGTCATCGCGGCCGCCACGATTGACGGTCATATTGTGGCGGTAACCGGCGCGGGTCTCGCCGCGATAGAGCGTGGTCGGGACGTTGAGCGGCAGGCTGAGGTTGATTACCGCGCCCTTTTTGACCAGACGGGATGCCGCCAGCACGCGCTCGGGCGTCAGCAGGTTGATTGTGCCCAGCTGATCATCGGGGCCGAAGGCGCCCCAGGCGTGGTGCTCACCGGTCTTCTCGAAGGACGGCAGGTCGGTGTATTTCGGCAGGTCCACGCGTTGCTCCTAGCCCATGCCCATGGCGCCACCGGAAGCCTGCTGACGAGTCGGCCAGTGTACCTTCGTATCGGTGTCGTTGACGGTCACGGAGGCTGGCAAGATCTGGCCGTACCAGGAGACCTTCGCCTCCAGAGTGCCGCATTTGCTGCAGCGGCTCACGCCCTCCAGCCAGGCGCCGTTGGGCCGGCCGGTACGAGTCTTGCGCCGGATGTCACCGATCTCGTCGTCAGAGAGCGTCTCCATCGTGTGTTCGCATTCGGCGGTCATGTTGCCTCCGTGGCGCCCGCGGGTGGTGAGGGCATTCGGGATTCTCTTTTTCCGATGCTGCGGCGTCAAGTCTAAATCAGACCTGGCGCTTTGATCCTTCGCAGGAGGAGATAGATGCCTAAACATTGACACCTTGCGGCTGCCTATTTAGCCTCCGTCATACATCAGGTCCGTTCGTCCCGGTCCGATTCAATGGACCGCGTGGACGCGAAGGAGACGCCGTGAGAGGACCACTGGAAGGCATCCGCGTATTCGATCTCACGCTGATCATGGTGGGCCCGTGGTCCACGATGAATCTCGGGGCACTGGGAGCAGACGTTATCCACGTCGAACGTCCGGATGCTGCGCGCATCTCGTTCGGCGGCGGCATCCCGCCTTATATCAACGGCACCTCCATCGGCCACATCACGTGGAACATGAACAAGCGCCAGACCTTCTTCGACCTCAAGGCCGCTTTCGACAACGAGATGGCGCGCAAGCTAATCGCGACCTGCGACGTCTTCGTGGACAACATGCGCCCCGGTGTCGCCGACCGCCTGGGCCTGAGCTATGAGGCCCTGAGCGAGATCAACCCGGGCATCGTCTACTGCACGATCTGCGGTTGGGGCACGACGGGCCCGCTCTCCGACCGCACGGCAGCTGACCCGCAGATCCAGGCCTTTACGGGCTTTGCTGGTAACAGCGGCAAGGAGGGCGGTCGGGCGGAGGTCTACCGCCACTTCACCCAGATGGACGCCTCCACCGGCAACTACGCCACGATGACGATCCTCATGGCCCTGCTGCAGCGGGAGCGCACCGGCAAGGGCCAGCGTATCGACCTCAACATGGTGCGTGCGGGCACGGCAGTTCAGGCGACCAAGATCGGCGAGTACCTGGCGACCGGCGAGCAGCCGCCCCTCCTCGGCAGCGCTTCGTCCACGATCGCGCCGAGCGAGGCGTTTCTCTGCGAGGCGGGACTCTACCTCGGCGTGCAGGCCGCGACCAACCAGCAGTGGCACGCACTCTGCACCGCCATCGGCCTCGATGAGCTGGGCGCCGACCCGCGCTTCGAAACGCTGGAAGGGCGTGTCGCCGGTCGCAAAGAGATCAGCGAGGCACTCGCGAAGGTGTTCGCGACGAAGCCGGCGCGCTGGTGGCAGCTCAAGCTCTCGAAGGCGGGTGTGCCGAACGCGCGCATCATGAGCTTCGAGGAGTTGATCCACCACCCACAGGTGACGGAGAACCACTACATCGAAAACGTCCACACCGAGGCCTACGGTGACGTTTACGCCACCGGACTGCCCTGGACCTTCTCTCGCACACCGGCGTCCGTGCTGCCAACCGCCGAACCCGGCAAGCACACCAGCGAGATCCTGGACGAGATCCTGGCGCGCGACGCCGCTGAAGCCTCGACGAGTGCCGCAGGGGAGGCCGTCGCCGGATGAACGCACCCCTCGAAGGCTTCAGGATTCTCGAGCTGGGACAGGGCATCCCCGCCGCGGTCGCCGGTATGCACCTCGGTGATGGCGGCGCGGACGTGATCAAGGTCGAAACGCCCGATGGTGACATCGCACGTTCGATGCCACCGTTCTGGGAGAGCGGCGACAGCGCCGTATTTGTCGCCATCAACCGCAACAAGCGAAGCGTCATGCTCGATCTCTCAGCGGAGAGTGGTCGCAACACCCTGCGCGATCTGATCGACCAGAGCGACGTGCTCATCGAAGATGTCGACTTCACGCGAGAACTGGACCTCGATGTCGAGTCGCTGATCGCCGGCAACACGAAGCTGGTTCACTGCCGCATCACCGGTTGGGGGCCTAACGGTCCCATGGCCGACCTGCCCGGCGGCGAGCTGCCGGCCCAGATGGCGGCCGAGGCGACGACCTCGCTAGGAGCGCTTGGGGAGCCGCCGCTTCGTCTCGGCACAGACGCGGCGAGCACTTATACCGGCATCTATGCCGCGCAGGGCATTCTTGCCGCTCTGTGGCGCCGCTTTCAGGACAATGAGGGCCAGCGTGTTGACGTCTCACTCTTCGGCTGCATGCTGATGATGCGCTCGACCTTGTGGACGGCGTTGAGCAACCCCGATGAGTGGTTCGGCTTCCACAATGATAGCTACGTGCGGCCGCCGGACACCGGCTACCAATGTAAGGACGGCGCCGTCACCGTTGTCGTCGGGCGGATCAGCGATGAAGCGTTCGCCGGCCTGATGAGCGACCTGGGCATGGACGAGCTGTCACCCGAAGAGCAGCAGAAGGCGCGCGTGAACATCGGCGCCAACTCGCGCCAGGGTCACGTCTACAAGCCGGTCTGGGAGAAGTACCTCGGCCGCTTCACGGTGGACGAAGTCGCGGCCATGCTGAACAAGCACGGCGGCAACGCCTACCGCCATAACGACTACCCGCACCTGTTCCAGCACCCTCAGACGCAGCACCTCGACTTCCTTAGGGAAGTAGCAGCACCAACCGGCGACGGTACCGTCACTGTCATGGCGCCGCCCTGGCAGTTCAGCGATGCCGATAGTCCCGTGCGTCTACCCCCGCCCGCTGTCGGCCAGCACACCAACGAGGTGCTCGCCGAGCTCGGGATCAAGGCGTAGTTCTCTGGTCATGGGAAAACGGTTAATCGTTCTCAGCGGGACTCCATCGGGCTCCGTAGTTTCCCAGCATGCTGGGAAACTACAACGTTCGGTTGCACAGGTACCCGTTAGCCCGATACCGACCCCGCAAATGCTCGAGCGGAGCGCAACGTGACCGCTCCCTCCAGAGCCACGCCTCTGATCACCGACCTCACCCAGCCGTTCTGGGACGCCACGAAGCAAGGCCGTCTCGCTATCCAGCGCTGCGCCGAGTGCGATTACTACAACCACCCACCGAAGCCCGCCTGCGACCAGTGTCAGTCCGGCAACCTCAGCTTCGTGGAGGTCTCTGGGCGACGGCATGGTCTGGTCCTTCACCGTCATGCATCAGAAGAGCGTCGCGGGCTTCGAAGAGGCCGTGCCTTACGTCACCGCGCTCGTCGAGCTGGACGAGCAGCCGATGCTCCTCATGCTGACAAACCTGCCCGGCGTTGCGGCGGCGGACGTGCGCATCGGCACGCGCGTCCAGGTGACGTTCGACGCGCTGGAGGACGGCAACATGCTGCCGCAGTTCGTCCCGGAGGGGTCATCGTGAGCTGGGCAGGCAAAGGCAAAGTCGCCGTCGTGGGTATCGGCTCCTCGGTAATCAGCCGGCGCTCCGACGAGAACCTCGGCAAGCTGGCGTTCGACGCGGCGAACGCGGCGGTGGCGGACGCCGGCCTGCAGCCATCGCAGATCGACGGCCTCGCGACGTACATCATGGGCGCCATAGGTCGGGACGGCGTCGACAGTGTTAGCGTCGACTACTTCCTCAAGCACTACCCGCTCTCGAAGGAGTTTCGCTGGTACTCGGAGCTGAGCCAGGGCATGATCGCCAGCGCCGTCATCGAAGGCGCCAACGCCATCATCTCCGGCATGGCGAACTACGTGCTCGTCTGGCGCGCCATGCACAACCCGGTCGGACGGCCGTACTCGCAGGCCACGGCGCGACAGGCCGCGGGCGATTCGCAGTTCTCGCTGCCCTACGGCCAGGCCGCTATCTACCAGTGGCACGCCATGGCCTATCAGCGCTACATGCACCTCTACGGCGCCACGCGCGAAGAGATGGCGACGCTGACGACGCAGCAGCGGCGCAACGCCAACCTCAAC
This sequence comes from uncultured Chloroflexia bacterium, assembly GCA_963731765.1. Classification (GTDB taxonomy): domain Bacteria; phylum Chloroflexota; class Dehalococcoidia; order DSTF01; family WHTK01; genus WHTK01. Next base: position 105,433 of record CAVSWS010000002.1, on the reverse strand, counting down.
GAGCGCGCCCACTTCCGCGACACGCCCCTGACCTTCGACGACTACATGAACGCCCGCTACATCGCCGAGCCCCTATGCCTGTTCGACTGCGACATTCCGGTCGAAGGCTGCTCTGCCTTCGTGCTCACGAGCGCCGAACGCGCACGGGACCTCAGGAACCCGCCTGCTTATGTGGCGTCTGCCGCCCAGCAGACCTCCGGCGGCCGCCGCGCCCTGATCTCTTACATCCTCGACGACTACATGGTCTGCGGTGGCACTCTGGCAAACCAACTGTGGTCGGACGCCGGTCTCGGCCCGTCCGACATGGGTGTCGCTGAGCTCTACGACGGCTTCAGCCCTTCGACCTACTACTGGCTGGAGGCCGCCGGCTTCTGCGGCCAGGGCGAGGCGCATTCCTTCATCCAGGACGGGCGCATCGAGCTCACTGGTGAGCTGCCCGTGAATACCTTCGGCGGCTCCCTGAGCGAGGGTCGCCTGCACGGCATGGGCCACCTCGCCGAAGCGGCGCTGCAGGTTACCGGCCGCGCCGGGCCCCGTCAGGTCGCCGGCTGCGAGACCGCCTGCGCCATCGATGGCTCGCCGTTGCTACGAGGCAGCGGCGTCGTGTTCACGTCGCAGCCCTAGCGGGCGTCGTGGGGCGCGAAGACGTACCGGGGATGAATCCCACGGCTCCGGGTTGTCGTGAATCACGACGGGCGTCTGGTGTTACGGGCAATTGGAGTACCGAATTGTCGTTGCGGGGCACGCGATAGCGGGCTGCGGCAATGTTCCGGGATCCGTGCAAAATGTCTTACGTTACGCTCGCTGCGACGTCGGAGGGTGCCTCGGCGCGCCTTCGCACAAGGCGAGGCACTGGCGGGCGATGGCCGTTCCCTGCGACAACGACGCTGTCAGCGCCTTGACGATGACGCCGCAGCCGTTAGGCAAGGCGCTCCATCCCACAAGCGAGTGGGCTGTACACAATGCATCCAGTTTTTCGCCTAACGCGACGTCGTAGTCGCCGAGCGCATAGACGCAGGTGAGGGCGCCGAGACCGCCCATCGCGCGCCTCGAGATCGGCGCCGGGCTGCAGGCGATACGCCTCGCGGTAGGCGGGCTCTTCGCCGGGGCGTGCGATCTGGAGGTCCGATTCGTAGGCGGTGAAGTCGAAGCGCTGGCCGGCGGCGATGCGGCCCATGACCAGCGTCTCGGCCATCAGGACCGTCGCGCCGGGGTGCAGGCTGACGCGCATCGTCTGGCGCAGGGCGGAGCCGGTGTGGAGGATTGTGGCGTGGGGCCCCCACACGAGGCGGCTGCCCGGCTCGGCGCACAGCTCCACGCTCACGTCGGCGCAACCCTCCGGCATCGAGTACACCTTCATGGCGGACGAGGACTCGATGCGGGCGTCGGCGCCCGGCGCGCAGTGCACCGTCGAGCGATACGCGTCGCCCGCGAAGACACCCGCCGTCACGTTGCGCAGGTAGTAGAGCTTCGATGCTGCCAGCGGCCCTCGAAGCTCCAGCGCGCCGGACGTGTGCACACGCGCCGCGTAACCGGCCTCGAAGCGCGCGTTCAGCTCCGCAGTGAGGCCGGTGGCTATCCCACCCAGAGACGTACGCCCCCGCTAACAGGCAGCGAGTCCATCTCGTTCAGCAGCCAGTCCGCTACCTCCTGCACGCCTTCGTTGCGCTTGCAGTTCGTGAACACGAGCGGCCCCGAGCGCAGGGCGTTGGAGTCGCGCTCCATGACGCCGAGGTCGGCGCCGACGTGGGGTGCGAGGTCCGTCTTGTTGATCACGAGCAGGTCGGCGTTCATCAGGCCGGGCCCCTGCTTGCGCGGCGTCTTCTCACCGCCCGCGACATCGAGCACGTAGATGCTGAGGTCGGCGAGCAGGGGGCTGAAGGTCAGCGTCAGGTTGTCGCCGCCGCTCTCGATCAGCACAATGTCCGTCTCCGGGAAGTCGTCCATGAGCTGCTCGATCGCGGCGAGGTTGGCCGTGGGGTCCTCGCGCACGGCCGTGTGGGGGCAGCCGCCGGTCTCGACACCGAGAATGCGCTCTTCGGCCAGGATGCCGTCCAGGGCGCGACGCAGGATCTTCTGGTCCTCGCGCGTGAAGATGTCATTCGCCACAACGGCCGGGCAGCGACCGGCCTGCAGCAGCAGGGGGACAAGCCGCTCCACCAGCGCCGTCTTGCCCGAGCCCACCGGCCCGCCGATGCCTACTTTCATCACTGGTCGCATTGGGAACCTCCGAGGTCTGTAGAGCGCAGCATGTAGCGGCCTATGTGGTCGCAATCATCAGCTTGCGAATAGACGCGCCTCCGCGCTCGCATGGCGCATCGACGCGATGTCCTGCACCGGATGGAAGCCGGAGAGCACCCCGGGCTGTGCAGCACTGCGAATGTCCGCGGCGAGGCGAGCGATCAGCGGTCGCAGACGGTGCAGGATGGCCTGGACGTCGCGGTGGGAGACGCGCGTCAGTCGCATCGCCGCCTGCAGCATCGCCGTGGCGGCAGAGAGCAGGACGGCGGCCGGCACGTAGCGCGCCTCGATGCCGTGCGCCGCTGCCACCACCGCAAAGGCGACAGCGTAGTTGCCCAGTCGATGATCAGCGGCGACTTCAGTTCGATACTGATCAAGCAGCGGTGACTCAACGTGGATAGCGACCTCTTCGAGGAAGCGCCGTCCCGTGGTTAACGAAGCCTGTCGGAGCTCCGCGGCGGGCTTCAAGGCGAAAAGGGCTCGGTCCAGCGCGGCGACGGTCGCGAGGTCGCCGTCCAGTGCCGCCTCGGTCGCGGCGTAAGCGGCTGAGGCCTCCGACCTGGCGATGGTCTGAGTGAGCACAGACGTCACGAAGCGCTCGACGTCCGTCGCGTCCCGCACCACGACCTCTCGCACGAGCTGCTCCAGTCCGTAGGAGTGCGTGAAGGCGCCGCTGGGGAAGGCGCTATCGTTGAGCTGGAGCAGCGCCAGCAGCTGCGACGTCTCGTGCGAGGCGGTCATATCAGGAAGTACCTCTGGGCCAGCGGCAAGCTCTGCGCGGGCGGACAGGTCGCCAGTTCACCGTCTACCAGCACCTCGTAGGTGTCGGGATTGACCTCGATGTTTGGGGTTGCATCGTTGCGCACCATGTCGCGCTTGCCGATGTTGCGCGTGTTTCGAACCGCGACAGCGCGGCGTCGCAGGCCAAGGCTCTCCGGCACGCCGGCGTCAATCGATGCCTTGCTCATGAAGGTGAGCGACGTGTGTTCGATCACCGAAGGATGGGCCCCGAACATGGGCCGGTAGAGCACGGGCTCCACCGTCGGGATCGAGGCGTTCGCGTTGCCCATGACCGACCACGCAATGGCGCCGCCTTTCACGATCAGGGCCGGCTTCACACCGAAGAACCCGACCGGCCAGAGCACGATGTCCGCCAGCTTCCCGGGTTCGATGCTTCCCACCTCGTGAGCGATGCCGTGTGCGCGCGCCGGGTTGATCGTGAGCTTCGCAACATAACGCAGCAGGCGCTGGTTGTCGTCCCCCTCTCGCTCGCCGGGCAGAGGGCCGCGCACGTCCTTCATCTTGTGTGCCGTCTGGATCAGGCGCGTGAAGTTCTCGCCGACGCGTCCCATGGCCTGTGAGTCCGATGAATACATGCTGATCACGCCCATGTCGTGCAGCACGTCTTCGGCGGCCATCGTCTCGGGACGGATGCGGCTGTCGGCGAAGGCCACGTCCTCCGGCACGTGGGGGTTGAGGTGATGGCACACCATCAGCATGTCCATGTGCTCCGAGAGCGTGTTCACCGTGTACGGGCGCGTCGGGTTCGTCGACGACGGCAGCACGTTGGGGTGCGCGGCGATGGCGATGATGTCGGGCGCGTGCCCGCCGCCGGCGCCCTCGGTGTGATAGGTGTGGATCGTGCGCCCGTTGATGGCGCGCACCGTGTCTTCGACGAAGCCGGCTTCGTTCAGCGTGTCTGTGTGGATGGCGACCTGCACGTCGTACTCGTCCGCCACGCTCAGCCCCGCATCGATCACGGCGGGGGTGGTGCCCCAGTCTTCGTGCAGCTTGAGGCCGCAGGCGCCGGCTTCGACCTGCTCTCGCAGCGGGCCCGGCGTCGACGCGTTGCCTTTGCCGAGGAGGCCCCAGTTCACCGGCAGCGTGTCGGCGGCTCGTAGCATCTGGGCCATGTGCCAGGGCCCGGGCGTGCAGGTGGTCGCCCGTGTGCCGTCAGCAGGGCCTGTGCCGCCGCCCAGCATGGTCGTGATGCCGTTCGAGATCGCTTCCCACGCCTGCTGCGGCGCGATCATGTGGATGTGCGCATCGATGCCGCCCGGTGTGGCGATCATGTTCTCGCCGGAGATGATCTCCGTACCGGCGCCGATGGTCAGGCCGGGCGTGACACCGTCCATGATGTCCGGATTGCCCGCCTTGCCCACGGCGACAATGCGTCCCTCCTTGATACCGATATCGCCCTTCACCACCCCGAGGATGGGGTCGACGATGATCGCCGCCGTGATCACGGTATCCGGCGCGCCATCGCGAGAGAGGATGCTCGAAGACTGGGCCTGGCCGTCGCGGATGGACTTGCCGCCGCCGAACTCCGACTCCTCACCGTACACGGCGTAATCGTGGTCGATGCGCAGGATGAGGTTCGTGTCGGCGAGGCGAATGCGGTCGCCGACAGTGGGGCCGTAGAGGGCGGCGTAATCAAGGCGTGAGATACGGCTCACGGGGTCACCTCGAAGTCAGCTGCCTTGGCATGCTCCAGCGCCTTTTCGAGGGCGCCCGGCTCACGCACGCTGCCCTGCACCAGACCGGACATGCCGTAGACGACGCCGGCGCCACCGATCTCGACCAGCGTTACGGGCTTCACGTCACCGGGCTCGAAGCGCACGGCGGTGGTCGCCGGCACGTCGAGTCGCATACCGAAAGCCTGCCGACGATCGAAGCGCAGCGCCCGGTTTACCTCGAAAAAGTGGGCGTGAGCGCCGACCTGGATCGGCCGGTCGCCCGTGTTCGCGACTTCGATATCGAGCTTGCGGCGGCCGGCGTTGAGCTCGATGTCGCCGTCGGCCAGGATGTAGAACTTAAGGCTATTCACCGGGGAATCGCTCCGCATAAGGCTCGGGCACGTTGATCGGGTTGTGGCACGACACAAGCTTGGTGCCGTCCGGGAAGGTCGCCTCGATCTGCACCATGTCGATGAGGTCGCCGATGCCCTCCATCACGTCGTCGGCGGTGAGCACCGCTGCGCCGATCTCCGCGGCCTCGTTGACGCTACGGCCATCTCGTGCCGCCTCCATCATCGCCTCACTGATCAGGGCTACGGCCTCCGGATAGTTGAGCTTGAGGCCGCGGGCCTGGCGTTTGCGCGCCAGCTCTGCGGCGACGTAGACCAGCAGCGCGTCCTCTTCTCGGGGTGAGAGCCTCATTCTGTCTCCTCAGTCTGGTGGTAGCGGGTATAGCGTCAGAGTATCGCGGGCGGGCAGCGATGGCTCCAGATCGAAAGGCCCTTGAACCGCCTTGTAGCCGCCAAAGTCATCGACAATTAACAAGTTCGGGCTCACTACGCGGCCCCAGGGCAGCGCTGCGGCCGCGGCCTCGTAGCCCTTGGGCAGCAAGTAGGCGATGGTCGATGTCTGCGGCTGAACGCCCGTCGTCCCCAGCGCAAGTCCCCGACGGCCGAACTCACGGCTCGGACTGCAGGCGGTGGCCGCCGTCGCGGAAGGTCCCGTGCCGTACTGCTGTGTCAGACAGATATTGCCGTCCGCATCGAGGCCCGCGAACCAGGTCCACCCCTGATCCCTGGCGAGTTCTACCGATAGAACGTAGCTGTAGCCGTGCGCCGGGTTCGCGTCGTTGTAGGAAGCACCCAGCAGCGATTCGAGGTCTCGGTCCTGGTTCACGTCGTAGTGGGCCGCGAATATCGCCACGAGCGTCAGGCCCACGATGACGAGGGCCAGCGGAATGACCCACAACCGCTCGAACGACACCTGCCCACCTCCATGGTCACGTCGATCGTTTGCCCAGGTGGCCGGAGCGCACCAGGCAGCCCAGCGTATCGCAGATCACACGCGTCGCAAGCAGCGATGTGATCTCGGCGTTGTCGTATGGCGGCGAGCACTCGACGACCTCCATGCCTGCCAGGGGCATCGAGTCGCCGATGATCTGGAGGAACTTGAGCACCTCGCGGGGCAGGAAGCCACCCGGCTCCGGCCAGCCCGTGCCCGGCACGAACGCCGCGTCCAGGCAGTCGACGTCGAAGCTCAGCCACACGGCGTCGACGCCGTCCCACGCGACCTCGAGCGCTTTCCTGGCGGCGTCCTCGATGCCCATCTCGACGCAATCGGTGACGGTCATGATCGTCGTGCCGCGCTCGCGTCCCACCTTCACGCCGGGGCGGGGCGCCTGCCAGCCCCCGATGCCGATCTGCACCAGGTTCTTCGCGGGCACGTTCGGGATGTCGGTGGCGTGGAACCACGGTGTTGTGTGCATGCGCTCGTCCAGGTCGGTCTCCTGCGTGTCGACGTGGCGGTCGAAGTGGATGATGCCGAGCTTGCCGTTGAGCTTCTCGGCCACGCCCCGCACCGTTGGGTAGCCGATGGAGTGGTCGCCGCCGAGCACGATGGGAAAGGCGCCGGACTCGAACACGTGCGCCGTAGCCTTCGAAATCTGATCGAACGTCTTCTCGATGTTTGCGGGGATCGTGAAGATGTCGCCGAGGTCGCACATGGTCAACGACTCGCGCAGGTCGACGCCCAACTCGAAGCTGTAGGGGCCGTAAAGGGCGCTGATCTTGCGGATGCCCTGCGGCCCGAAGCGCGTGCCGGAGCGATACGTGGTGCCGCCATCGAAGGGGGCACCGAGGATGGCGACATCGAAGTCGCCGGCCTTCTTCACGTCTTCTTCGTAGTGGGCCTTGAGGAAGGTGTTGATGCCCGCGAAGTGGGGTAGCTCGCCGCGGCTGAACGTCGGGATTGTGCGGTCGACGATGGAGTCTGCGCCCTGCAGCCCCATCTCCAGGGCCCAGGCAATCTCTTGCTCGTGCCGCGTCTGGGGCAGCAGCGCTTCTGCCTCAACCGCGAACCTCGCCTCAGGTCCGTAGTTGTCGTGCAGTGGCACTTCGCCTCGGTAGTGGTGATCGTGGTTGGTCATATCGTCCTTTCGTCTTGGTGCGCCATAGCAGGGTGAAGGCCGTCGCCGGCCGGTGGTCAGGAGTTCAGTTTCTGGTTCTTAGCCGTTGGCGGTTAGTTGTCGATCGAGCCTCGTTCTTGCGATGCCGCGGCTCCTGTGCAGTGCATCCTGAGCTTGTCGAAGGACACGAGCCGGTACACCGTTCGAAACGCCCGTCGGTGTGCGCTTCGAGGCGCTGACACCATCTCGGGAGGAATCCCGAGGCATAAGTTGTGCCGCGCACTGGCTCCCGGTGCCACGGGTTTCAACCCGCGGCGCAGTACAGGCTCCGCTCATCCCCTACACCTCGACCGTCTCGGCCAGGAGCAGGCCGCGGATCTCGTCTCGCAGGTCGAGGAACGACTCGTCGCGCCGGATTTCAGGGCCGCGTTCGGGGCCGAAGGGGACGACGATCTCGCGCTTCACGCGGCCGGGGTGGGACGAGAGCACATAGATGCGCTGCGAGAGGTAGATCGCCTCTTCGACATCGTGGGTGACCATGAGGATGGTCGTGCCTGTTTCGCGCCAGACGCTGACGAGGAACTCCTGCATAAGCGTCTTCGTGTGCGCGTCGAGGGCCCCGAACGGCTCATCGAGCAGCAGCACCTCCGGCTCCGGCGCCAGCGAGCGGGCGATGGCGACGCGCTGTCGCATACCGCCGGAGAGCTGGCTTGGGCGGGCGTTGGCCCATTTCTCCAGGTTCATCACCTTGAGGTAGCGGTCGATGCGCTGACGGATCTCGTGCTTGTCGTAGCCGGCGAGCTCCAGCCCGAAGGCGATGTTCTGACTCACGGTGCGCCACGGGTAGAGCGAGTAGCCCTGGAACACGAGCCCTCGTTCCGGTCCCGGGCCTTCGATCAGCTCGCCGTCCAGCGTCGCCTGCCCCGACGTGGGCTCGGACAGCCCGGCGAGGACGCTCAGCAGGGTCGACTTGCCGCTGCCCGAGGCACCGACGAGGCAGACGAATTCCCCCTTCTCCACATGCAGATCGATGTCCTCGATGGCCAGGGTGTCACCGCGTTTGCCGCTGAAGACCTTCGTAACGCCGCGCGCTTCCAGCCGTCCGTTCATGCCGTTACTCCTTCGCCCACGGTGAGATGCGGTCGCGCAGGACGCGCAGGCCGATGTCCGTGCAGACGCCGATCAGACCGATGGTGATGATGAGGACAAAAATGTCCTCCGTGCGCAGGAACTTCTGGGCGTTGACGATGCGGCGCCCCAGGCCCGCTTCCGCGGCGATGACCTCCGCGACGATGATCAGGTTCCAGGCCGCCGCGAGGTTCACCCGCGCCGCATCGATGATGCCCGGCACCGAGTGGGGAAGGATAACCTTCCTGAACACGCTGAAGCTGCTGGCGCCCAGCGTCTGTGCCGCCCGGATCATCTCCGAAGGCACCGACCAGACAACGTTGGCGATCATCAGCGTGTTGAAGAAGACGGTGCCGTAGAAAACCAGGTAGATCTTCGGCGCCTCGCCCAGGCCGAACCAGATGATGAACAGCATGGTGAACGCCGTGGCGGGCGGGTAGCGAAACAGCGCGATCGCCGGCTCGAACAGGGCGCGCACGCTTGTGAACGTCCCCATCGCCAGGCCCAGCGGGACCGCGATGAACAGCGAAAGCGCGAAGCCCAGAACTACGCGCTGGGTGCTGATCTGGGCGTCGCTCAGCAGCGGTCCGTTCTTCAGCATCTGCCAGCCCGTCTCGGCGGTGCCGAGGGGGCTGGGTATTGCGATCGTGCTGAAGTGGTGCGACTCATACAGACCGATCCAGAGCAGCAGCGGCGAAATCAACGAGATGATGATCAGCGAGAGCTCAAGGCGCCTGGGAATGTCCTCACGGATCCGCCAGAAGGTGGAGCGCTTGCGGCGCTTCTTCCGGCGGAGCGTGATGGTTGCCTCCTCGGCTATTGCGGTCGCTCTCGAATCCAATCTCAGGTCCGCGTCCCTACTTGTCATGAGCTGCCTCCATTAGTCGCAGGCTGCTACGGGTTCGCTGCCTTGTAGGCCTTCACGAACTGCGGGTCGAGCATCTTCGAGTAGTCGAAGTCGCCGTCGACGAAGCCGACGTCCACCAGGAACTTCGAGATCTGGTCTGACGCGTAGTCGAGGTGAGTAATGTCATTTCCGGGCGTGAACGCTGCGATGTTGTCGTCGATGTCGAACAGGGTGGTGCCGGCGTCGTACTGCTTGTACTCGTCGACGCTAACGCCGGCGCGCTTGGCCATAATCGCCGTCGCCTCATCGGGGTGCTCGTGGATGAAGTCCAGCGCCATGTACCACGCCTTTATCAGGCCCTGGACCACCTGCGGGTGCTCGTCCACCAGTTGACCGCTAACGACGAGGTGGTCCGGGATAGCGCCCGGGAAGTCCGACGAGTCGAACAGGACATGCGAGTCCTTGCGAGTGAGTGCCTGAGTGGTGAAGGGAGCGAAGGCGCCGACACCGTCGAGCTGGCCGGCCGAGAACGCCGCCGCCGCGGCGCCCGTCTCCAGCGGCGTGATCTTCACGTCACTGAGGGAGAGACCGGCGTCCTGTAATCCAAGCGCGAGCAGGTAGTGGTCGACGACGCCGACCTCGATGCCGACGTTCTTTCCCACGAGGTCTTTCACCGATGTGATGTCCTTGGTGACGATGATCTTGTCGTTGCCGGTGGAGTTGTCGTTAACCAGGACGATGCGCTGGTCGGAACCGGCTGCTACCGAAGCCAGGGTGTCGTTCAGGGTCTGGGTGTTGGCGTCGAGCTGGCCCGCCGCGAAGGCGTTGATCGAATCGAGGTAGCCCTCGAACCAGACGAGCTCCACGTTGACGCCGGCCTCCTTGAAGAAGCCCTTTTCCTCAGCGATCTGCCACGGGAACCAGCCGGGCCAGGCGCTGAAGCCAAGCTTGATCGGCGTATCATCGGCCGGCTCTGTAGTGGCAGATGCGCCCGTGCTTCCTGTGGAAGATGAGCCGGTTGCGCCAGTCGCACCGGTGGCAGAGCCCGTCGCGCCGGTTGAGGGCGCCTGGGTCGCGGTGGGTGACGCGGTGCTGCCTCCGCTGTCGTCATCACCGCCGCACGAAATGGCGAAGACCGAAATCGTGGCGATGGCGAATAGGAGGAGCACTCGTTTCCAGGTGAACATTACGTTCGTTCCTTTCCAGTAGCTCCGCGGGAAGAACAAAAAAACCCGCGGAGACAGTTATTGCCTCCCGGGCTTTTCTCCCGCCGTGTATCCTTCCGTTCCTCGAAAGGACTGTCGCTCTCGGACCAGGCTGCAGGCTTCAGGAGCTCGCACGGAACCCTAGCGACACGTTGCCTGCAGCTTAGGTAGCGCGTGTTTCAGGTGGATTTCCAGCAAGTGACGTTTGGTTTGCCGAAGAGAGGCCGAACGGTAATAAGAAAGGGCCTCGTCTCATCGACGAGGCCCTTTCGTTTCGGCGGGTTGCCCTTACTCGTAGCGGAGGGCGTCCGCCACGGGGACCCGGGCTGCCTGGCGGCTGGGCCACCAGGTCATGAACATCGAGACCACGAAGGCGACCCCGACGACTATCAGCACTTCAACCCACGGAATCGTGAACTGGATGCTGCCTTCACCGGCGAACTGGCCGCTGGTGAACAGGTTGCGGGCGATGATCATGCCGCCAACGACGCCGGAGAGGATGCCCATCAGGGCAATGAAGCCCGACTCCAGCACGAAGGTGAGCGAGATGCTACCGGCCTGGTAGCCGATGGCCCGCAGCATGCCGATCTGCTGACGGCGCTCCGTCACAGACCGGAAGGCGATGACGCCCAGGGCGGCAACACCCGTGAACAGGCCCAGCGCCATGAAGCCCTGGAACATGCGGATGAACGTGTTGCTCTCCTGCACCGACTCGTCCAGCAGCGTCTTGGTCGATTCGGCCTGGACGCCCTGGGTGACCAGCGCGGCTTCGATCTCCTTGGCGGCGTCCTTGGAGTTGACGCCGTCGTTCAGCTTGACGTAGCCACGCAGGTAAGCCGGCGCACCGAAGACCTCACGGTAAGCCGCGTCGTTGACGTAGATGCCGGCCGTGTACTGCGAGCCAATCTGCGAAGCCAGGGCGCCGATGACGGTGACGGTCTTTTCCTGACCGGTCACCGTGTCGACGAACTGGAGCTGGAAGGGCTCGAAGCGGTTGTTGTCGACCGTCACGTCTTTGGCATAGAACTCGTAGTCGTTGAAGCCGCCGGGCATGACGCTGAAGTCGACCAGGGCCAGGCTCGGGTCGGCTGCAACAGCGTCGAACACCGCACGCTCGTCGGCGTAGCCGTTGGCCCAGGAGTCCAGAGATGCGTCCTTCAGGCCGAGGAAGGCATCGTCGGCAGCCAGGACCGGGAACGGCGTGTACTCGTCGTCCGACGAAACGCGCGCCTTGGAGTGACCGGTGAACATCGTCGTGTAGCCGACCGACGCGATGTCGCTGGCGACCGGCGCGTTCGTCTGTTCCAGAGCCGCGACCAGGTCGGTCGAGTCCGTGTTGCGGTTGGACGTTGCCATGACGTCCCAGCCGCCGTCGCCGCCATCGGCCGTCAGCAGCGAAACGAAGCTCGCGTTGATGGCGCCGAATGTGGTGAGCGAGAAGATGATCAGGGAGAACATCGCAACCGCCATGCCGGTGCGGAAGCGGTTGGCCAGCGGGTAGGCGATACCCATCTTGAGGGCGGGCGCCATGCTGGGGAATCGCACCGCCGCGAAGGCGACCACGGCGCCGATGGCGGACACGCCACCGAAGAGGTAGAGGAGCTGGCCCGTGCCGTCCCACTTGTCGCCCAGGGCGACCGCGCCGGCGAAGAAGCCGACCGTGATGGCCGTGAGCGCCACCGTGGCGAGGTATCGCGGCCAGGCGCCCCGCTGCACGATGAGCGTGAGCAGGCGGGCGTTGTAGATGATGATGAGGGTGAAGGCGATGACCACCATGATGCCGGAGATGACGAACATCTCGATGTCGGCAGCCAGGGGGTGACCGAAGATCTCATTGGCGTAGTCGACCGGGGCAAGCCAGAAGGCAGCCAGGTAACCGCCGACCAACGTCCAGGTTAGCCTGGCCGGTGCTCGTAGACGGGACGCCATCATCGCCAGGCAGAGCGGCAGGATGGAAGCGCCCAGGGTGAACAGGGCCTGCGAGTCGGCCGAATCGGCGGACAGGATGCAGAGGACGCCCAGGGCGATACCGAGGGGACCAACGATCCAGGCCCACGCCAGGCCAAGACCCTTGCGGAAGAAGAACCAGATGCCCAGCGGCGGCACGATCATGGCCGGCAGGCCTGCGATCACCCAGCGCCAGGAGATGCGTCGCTTCTCCTGCGGGCGTCCGTCGTCCTCGGTGCCGCGGATGGCGGAGACGATGTTGACGGAGCTCACCTGCAGGGAGGAGAACACGACGGTAAGGAAGGTGATGACGACACCGAGGCAGTAGCTGATGACCAGCGACCGCACCGTAATGTGCGCCTCCAGGAAGTCGAAGCCTCCGGCGATGCGCAGGAAGCCGGCCACCAGACCGACCGCCGCTGCGACGCCCGCCAGGGCGCCCACGCCACCGGCGATGAGCGTGTAAGCCATGCCTTCGGACAGGAAGGCCTGCACGAGGCTGCTGCGCTGAGCGCCGACCGCCCGCGCCATACCCATCTCAGGCTTTCGCTCCGCCGCGAGCATCACGAAGATCATGAAGATGAGCATGATGCCGGCCGCGATGGAGAAGAGTCCGAGGACGATGAAGAAGGTGGTGAAGAGGTTGCCGAAGTCCTCGGCTTCCTGGACCGTGTCGGCCTTGACCGCGTCCACGGTGACCTTGGTGTCGAGGCCCATGGCCTGCTTGCCGGCGTCACTCTGGAGGAAGGGCTCCAGGCGCGAGATGGCGGAGTCGGAGCGCAGGTAGCTGGTCGCTACGTCACCCACGAGGGCGACGCCGAGGCCGTTGATCTGGCCTTCGTGGCCCGTGATCGCCTGGACGCTGCTCAGGAGCATGGCGCCGCCGCCACTGCCCTTCTCGTAGAACTCGGCGCTGCCGCTGCTCGCGACCTCGTCCTTGACGATGGCCTTGACGGTGACGTCGTGGTTCACGCCGCGGGCGAAGATCGAGACGGTGTCACCCACCTGGGCGTCCAGCTTGTCGGCTGCGCGCTCGCTCAGGAAGATGTCATTGGCACCCAGCGAGGAGAGGTCCGCCGCGCCGCCGTCGACGAGTCGAAGGCCGCCCGCCAGCTCCATGCGCGCCGGGTCGATGCCGGAGAGCGTAATCGAAGGCTCGGACTGGAGGCTGCGCTGGTCGACTGCGCCGACCGGCTCCAGCAGTTCAGGGATGAAGGCTTCCATGTCCTTATCGCCGGCGAACTGCTGCTCCAGGACGCTCGTGACACCATCGCTGATGTAAACGTCGGAGTCGGTGTTGTTGAGGTCCTTCTCGCCGAGAAGGTTGACGGCGAGGTCGGTGCGCTGCAGGCGCTCGTAGCCCTGCTTGGCGATTGAATAGTCGATGGTGTCGCCGGTTGTGAAGGCGGCTGTCGTAATCAGGGTGGCCAGCATGAGGCCGACGATCACGAGGCCGGACTGCATGCCCCGGCGGGGGATGTTGCGCAGGCCCATGCGGAACATGTGGCCTGAGCGGACGAAGACGAGGACCACGCTCGCCACGGCGACAGCGAAGAGCGCCACCAGGACAAACATGATCGTGTTCATCGGGATTCCGAATAGCTCTTCCATGACTAGTAGCGCTCCTCACTGGCGATCTGGCCGTCGTGCATGGTGACGAGGCGGTCGCAACGCCGGCCGACGCCGGAGTCGTGCGTAACGATGACGAAGGTCTGACCGTGCTCGCGGTTCATCTGCTCCATGAGCGTCATGATTTCGTCGGCTGTGCGGGAGTCCAGCGCGCCGGTGGGCTCGTCGGCCCAGACGATCGCCGGGTCGTTGACCAGTGCCCGAGCGATGGTGACGCGCTGGCGCTGGCCGCCCGAGAGCTGGGAAGGCCGGTTCTTCGCCCGGTCCGCAAGGCCGACGCGCTCCAGCGAGCGCATGGCCAGCTCACGGGCGTAACGGGCGTTGACGCCGGAAACGATGAGCGGCAGCTCGACGTTCTCGACCGCCGATAGCACTGGCAGCAGGTTGTAGGTCTGGAAGATGAAGCCCATGTTGTGGGCCCGGTAGGACGTCTTCTGCTTGTCCGAGAGGCCGGCCAGATCGACGCCGCCGATCCGGACCTGGCCGCCGTCAAAGAAGTCGAGGCCGCTGATGCAGTTCAGCAGTGTCGTCTTGCCACAGCCGGAGGGGCCCATGATGGCGACCATCTCGCCTTCCTTCACCTCCAGCGACACGCCCCGCAGCGCCTGTACCTTGACGTCGCCGCTGGCGTAGGTCTTGACGAGATCACGTACCTCGATCGCGAGGTCGTAATCCGTATCGAGTGCTGTGTCCTTTGTGTCGGTCCATGCGACTTGCATTTCGTTGTTGTCTCCTTGCTTTCCTGGTGGGTTGGAAGAGGGCGTCATCGGTTGCGTCATGCGGTCATGACGTGTCCTCCTCTCCGTTGGCTCGGGCGGCGTCGCGGATGGCGGACAGCAGGTGTTCGCTCGGCTCGTGCTTTGCGACGAAGGAGCGAACACCGGCGCTGGCCGCGGCGCGACGGACCGTTGAGTTGTCGTGGATGCTGAGCATGACCACGGCGACGGAGGCGCCTGCGTTCGAGAGCGCCTGGGTAGCCTCGATGCCGTTCATCTCGGGCATCTCGTAGTCCATGACCATTACGTCGGGGAGGAGCTCACCGGCGGCACGGATGGCCGCCACGCCGTTCTGCGCTTCGCCGACGACTGTAATGTCCGGCTCCAGCTGGAGACGCATCATCAGTCCGCGACGGATTGTCGGCTGGTCATCAACGAGTAGGACGCGTATTGCTTTCACACCGGCAGTTTCGAGTCTGAGAGGGTGTCCTCGAATCGACCCCGGGGCTGATCTCTGAACCTGACTTCGGGCCTAGACGCCGTCTCCGCCTTTGGGCGGAGTTGCTGTCCAAAGGTCACAAGAAAGGGCGGCCATTCACTGACCGCCCTTCCGTGCTAGGGAGCTGCGTGGGGCTAGCGAACGCCCATAGGCTGGACCTCCAAGTCACCCAGCAGGGCGTTGTCGAAGAAGGCGATCACGCGCTGCTCGTACTCCTCCGGGTGGAGGTCGTAGCTGCCGATGTGCTTCGGCTCCGGGATCTGCCAAAGGTCGAACGTGGGTCCGCCGATGTCTCGGTACATGGCCATCAGCTCCTCTTCTTCGGGCGTGCTGGCGGCGATGAGTAGGACGTGCCTCGGCGCGATCTGCTGCACCATCTGCTTGAGGGGCGGCGGAGGACTTTCGCCGGAGATGAGCTGCATCGTAACGCCGATGACGGTCTGGAGCGGCGCGCCCGCATAGTGGTATTCCGGATCGTCCATCTCGTTGAAGTCCTGCACCGTTCGCCCCGTAGCGCCTTCCGCCACGATGGCAGCCAGGCCGGTCGATTCGCCCGCGGCCTGGAGCAGCACCTCGCCGCCCATCGATAGGCCCAGTCCGCCGATGCGCTCAGGATCGACGTCGGGGCGGCTTTGCAGATACGCGACGGCCGCATGGATGTCGCGCGCGCCCACCCAACCAAAGGCATTGCCGCGCCCCTCGCTGTTGCCGAAGCCCTCGAGGTCCACCATGAGCAGGCCATAGCCATGTCGCGCGAGCACCGTCGCCTCCGGCAGCACGGTCGCGCGGTTCTTGCCGGCGCCATGTACCGTGATGATCGTCGCACCGTTGGTAGAGGGCACGAACCAGGCCGAGAGCTCGAGCCCGCCAGGTGTTTCGAACGTCACGTCCTCGTAGGCAAAGCCGTAGTCGGCCGGCGTTTCATGGCAGCAGGGCACCTTCGCGACGTTCGCCGCGAATACCCCAATACTGGCCGGGAAGACGATGAAGAACGCGAACGCCATGCCGGGTGGAATCAGGAGCAGGCGTCGCCACCACGTGTGCACCGACCTGACGAGAACGGTCACGCCCATCGCTGTCAGAAATAGGCCCGCGAACGCCATGAGGATGCCGGTGTAATCGCTGGTCGCAAAGCCAACCTGGACGATGTGAGAGCCGTGGACGCCAAGCCCGAACATGGCGGCCGGGATGCCTACCGCCGTGCACACAAGGCCCCGTACGGCAGGACTCAACCGCTGGTAGTCCAGCATGGCAACGCCTAGAACGAGGACCGCCAGCGTGGCCCAGGCCTGTCTCTCAATCAGCGTGCCTTCCATGTAGAACTGGGCGGAGAGCACGAGGTGTGCCGTAATGATCGCCAGGCTGCCGACCACCAGCGGAAGTTGAAAGTTCGTCCGCACTATCTTGGGTAGTTCCATGAGAGTGGTCCTTTCGTCTACCAGCCGGGGGAGATGTCTTCGAACAGTTCGTCCAGCAGGCGACCGATTTCTTCGCAGCGCTGGACTCCTGGTTTGGCATCCGTGACGCGACGAGCGTGATCGCTTTGCTCCGTCCTGGACAGAGACCGAAACGCCCGCATGAGGCCGAACTCGCGCAGGGCCTGCGTCATCTCCTGAGGCATCGCCGCGAGCTCAATCGCTGCCCGGGTGCGGTGCCTTTGCTCGCGTGTAGTCCAACGGGTTGTGATAGGTGCTGTCGTCATCTGTACCTCCTCAGGAAGCAGGTTTCACGATTTCTGCTAGAGTGTTGGCCACCCCGCCAACACCTCGCTTCGGGCAATTGAAGTGTCTTTTCTCCGACCAATGACGGAGGCGATATGGCGCCAAAGGGGGCAAAGTTACGTCATGGCGATACGCATCCTCATCGTTG
Organism: uncultured Chloroflexia bacterium; assembly: GCA_963731765.1. GTDB lineage: Bacteria > Chloroflexota > Dehalococcoidia > DSTF01 > WHTK01 > WHTK01. The sequence goes on along the minus strand of CAVSWS010000002.1, from coordinate 88,492 downwards.
ACGACCACAGCGTTGTGCGTCAGGGTCTGCGCATGTTCCTTAGCCTTGACCCGGACCTCGAAGTCATCGGTGAGGCCGAAGACGGCGCCGATGCCGTGCGTCAGTGCCACGTCCTCAAGCCCGACGTTGTGCTCATGGACATGCTGATGCCCGTGATGGATGGCATTACGGCTACCGGCACGATCCGGCGCGAGTTGCCGGACACGGAGGTCATTGCCCTCACGAGTGTGCTGGAGGACGAAGCCGTCATCGGCGCGGTCAAGGCCGGCGCCATCGGCTACCTGCTGAAGGACACGCAGGCAGACGAGCTACGCCGCGCCATCAAAGCTGCGGCGCAGGGACAGGTGCAGCTATCGCCGGCCGCGGCTGCGCGGCTCATGCGCGAAGTGCGTACACCGGAAATGCCGACGACGGAGGCGCTAACGGAGCGCGAGAATGACGTGCTCAAGCTCCTCGCCCAGGGCAAGGCAAACAAAGAGATCGCACGAGAGCTCGTGATCGGCGAGAAGACCGTGAAGACGCACGTAAGCAATATCCTGCAGAAGCTCGGCGTGCAGAGCCGGACGCAGGCGGCCCTCTACGCCGCCCAGAATGGCCTTGCCGAATTGAGCACGAACTAGCCGATGCGTCTGTCGCGCGCCAGCCTTGGCCTCAAGCTCAACCTGGCGCTTGTCCTCTTCTTTGTCTTGCTGGGCGGTCTCACGTCTGCTCTCATCCTTTACGGCTTCAATCGCACTCAGGACAGTGCGAAAGCCAGCAGTCAGGATGGCCTGGAGGAGCTCGGGCAGCTCGCTCTCCTGTCGGTCGTGGCGGGCCAGGCTGACTACGGGGGTCTCGCCCTCGAATCGGCAGCAGATATGGGGTTCCGGGCCGAGCTGTACCTCCAGAACTTCGACCTGTCCGGTTCACAGACAAATTTCGATACTTCGCGCCTTACTAGGTCGGACCAGGGCGTCATCTTCGATCCTGACCCAGCGCGCATCAGCGATCTTGCCGCGCCCAACTATGTCGAGCTAACTCAGCCAGTCCTCGACGAGATCGCCTATTCGGCGGCGCTCGACGACATCGTGCCGGTGTTGATGGAAGACTTCCCTGATTCGATAAGGGAGGAAAACTTTGATCCGATTGCCTTCTCTTTCGTAGGGAAAAATTCGACGGTGCGCTACTTTCCACCGGTTCAAATCTGGAAGGAAGTTCCGCCGGACATTGACGTCACTACCGTGGCCAAACGTCTGGGCCCGGAGGGCAACCCAGAGCGCAAGATGTTCTGGCGAGCACCCTACGAGGACGCGGCCGGCAAAGGGCTTGTTATGACTGTTGAGGTGCCGGTTTACAGTGGCGACGAGTACAAAGGCACCTTTCAGATTGACCTCTCTCTCGAGAAGCTCGTGGCTCAGATCGACCTGCTCAAGCTCACTCCGAACGGCTTCGCCTTCTACCTGGATAACAAGGGTGAGGTAATCGAAAGCGATACCAGGTCGCTCATGGCAGCCGAAGTCGACGGGGGTAACACGAAGCTTGAAGCCACCCTGGATGACATGCGAAACGGCGGCGAAGGCGTCAAGCGCGCCACCATCAACGGCAAAGATATGTTCATCGGCTACTCACCAATCAGAAGGTGTCGGCGGCAGTCTCGGCCTTGCAGCGCCCGTCGAAGAAGTGACCGCCGCGGCCGCATCCGTCAGGGCAGGCATTGAGGAAGAAGGCAACAGAACCCTCCAGGTCACCCTGGTGGCGATGCTGGCGCTGTTCATCTGTGGCCTTATCGGCGCAACGTACCTGAACCGGCGTGTGCTTGTGCGACCGATCGCAGCAATGGCGAATGCGACGCGGAATGTCGCGGCGGGCGATCTGAATACATCGCTGGCGGCTACGAGCAAGGACGAGCTCGGCATGCTGGCCGAGTCCTTCAATCAGATGACGTCCGACCTGCGCCAGCGCCGCGATGCGCTCCAGCGTGAGGTGGTTGAAAGGGTGGCGGCCCAGAGTGAGCTCGCGGCCCTGTTCGCCTCAATGACGGACTTCGTTGTCGTGCTCGATCGCGACGGCTACTACCTGCGGGTGCCGCACACCAATGCTCAACCATCCCTTATTCCGCCGGAAGATCTGGTGGGCAAGTACATTGGGGACGTGATGCCGGCCGAGCAGGCGGCGACCTTCATGGTCTCCGTTCATGAAGCGCTGGAAGCGCAATCGACACGGACGATCGAGTACCCGTTGGAGATCGGCGAGAAGACCTACTGGTTCTCGGCCGCCGTCTCGCCCGTTTCGGACCATGAGGTCGTCGTGGTAGCACGTGACATAACGGAACGCGTCAACGCCCGGCAGGAGCTTGAGCGCCAGGTGGCGGAGCGCACTCGTGAGCTGACAATGCTGCTCACCGTCTCCCGCAACGCCGCCTCCACTCTCGAGCTCAAGCCCCTCCTCGCTCTCGTTATCGAAGAAGTAAGAGCCATCGCCGATTACAAGCGCGGGTCCGTGCTCACGGTGGAAGGGGACACTTTCTCCATCCTCGACGCCCATAGCGACTTCGCCGATACGGCGATCACGCAGCACTTCCCCATGAGCTTGCTGGAGCCGATAAGCTCCCGCGTGCTCCGGGGTGAATCCGTGATCATTCCCGACGTACGTGGCCCCGGCAGCGAGGCCGAGGCCTACCGCCGAGTCACATCGCGCCTCTTTACGACCGCCTACGACGAAATTCAGTCCTGGCTGCTGGTTCCCCTCGCTCTCAAGGACCGGGTCATCGGTTTCCTCTCTCTGGCGCATTCGGAGCCGGCCTTCTACACGGAGCACCAGGCCGGGCTCGTCGGCGCGGTCGCGACGCAGGTCGCCGTCGCTATCGAGAACGCCCGCCTCTACGAGCAGGCGCAGCAGCTGGCGACCGTGGAGGAACGCCAGCGCCTGGCGCGCGAGCTGCACGACTCGGTCTCGCAGGCCCTCTACGGCATCGCCCTCGGCGCCCGCACGGCTCGGACGCTGCTCGATACCGACCCGGCGCGCGCGACGGAGCCCATGGATTACGTCTTGCAGCTGGCGGATGCGGGTCTGGCGGAGATGCGCGCCCTGATCTTCGAGCTGCGGCCGGAGTCGCTGGAGTCAGAGGGCCTGGTCGCGGCACTCGAGAAGCAGATCGCCGCCACGCGCGCCCGCTACGGCATCGAAGTGACAGCCCAGCTCTCGGAGGAGCCCGACCTGGGTCTGGCCGAAAAGGAAGTGTTCTATCGCGTTGGCCAGGAGGCGCTGCACAACGTCGTCAAGCACGCCCATGCCAGCCGCGTTGAAATCACCCTGGCTTCTGACCCTGACGGCGTGCGGCTAGAGGTAAGTGACAACGGCACGGGTTTCGATGCCGCTCAGAGCTTCCCGGGTCACATGGGCCTTGTATCGATCACGGAGCGGGCGGCAGGCATCGGTGCCACGGTCGCCGTCGAGAGCCAGCCCGGTTCTGGCACCACGGTACGCCTTTCGCTGCGCAATGCCGCAGCAGGGACGGAAGGCGACCTAGTCTTCCTTCGACCGTTAGCGCGGCGTCTGCCCGCGGTCTCGTGAGGCCTTCGGCGCGCTGCTTGATGCCAAGGAGCATCTTGCGCTCCATGACCAGCGAGCCGGGCTCCATGAACGCCATCATCAGCCGGAACAGCGGACCTTTGCCGATGATGCGGTTGCGGGAGATCAGACGCGTCGTCCCGTCGTTCATCGGCTCGAGCACGAAGGCCCAGGTCGATTGCTCCTTGTGCCACTGCAGCACGACGGCGCGCTCAGGCTGAACGATGCGGACGTGCAGGCCGTTGTTGCCGTTGCCGAGGGCGAAGAACTCGCCGGGCTCCAGGTGCTGGAACTCCGGCAGGATGCGATCGCTGTTCTCGATGTTGATACCGAGGAGGCGTTCCAGCCAGTCATACGTATAGACGCCGGCGCGAGGGCGAGGCCCCATCTGCAATAGCCAGGGCCAGATCTGGTCGGGCCGGGTGTTGACAGTGATGGCCCGCGTCGTCTGGAGGCATGCGTCCGTGAGGATCTCGTCACCCGGCAGGGTCGCATGCACTTCGGTATCAGTGGCGCCCCAGTTGAGCACCCACGGCCGGCCGAGCTTGAGGTAAGCCAGGCCGGCGAGTGCGCCCAGAGTCGCCGGCTTCAGCAGGCTTGTCGGCTTCATCGCTGCCCCTCCTACTCGTAGCGTAGGGCCTGCGCCGGATAGACGCGGGAGGCCTGGCGCGCCGGTAGGTACGCCGTCAGCAGCGCCGCGGCGAGGACCACGATGTAGATGATTGCGAGGTTCAGCCAGGGCACCGCGAACTGCATGGCGCTCCAGCTCGCCTGCTGCCGTGAGTCATCGATGATGTTGTAAGCGAGGATGAGCCCCAGCACAGTGCCGACCACGATGCCGGCGACGGCCACCATCGAGGACTCGATCAGGAAGCCCAGCTGCACGCGTCCCTGTTCGAAGCCGATTGCGCGCATCACGCCGATCTCCTGTCGCCGTTCGACCACGGTGCGTGCGCTCACAACGCCGAGCGCCGCGACACCCACCACCAGCCCGAGGCCGATGAAGCCCTGGATCAGGTAGTTGAACATGTTGTTCACGCCCACCAGGTCGTTCAGCTGGTCGGAGAGCAGCACTGCTTCCATGCCGTGGTCCAGGAAGCCGGACTCCAGGCTCTCCGCGATCGCCTTTGCGTTCGCGTCCGGCGTCAGGCCGATAAGGTGCCCTGTCGGCGTACCCATACCCGGAAAGGCGGCGTCGACGAAGCGCTGCGAAGTCGTGATCCCGATCATGTAGTCGGGGATCACTTCCTGTAGCACGCCGATAACCGTGAGCGTGTGCTTCTGCCCCGTCAGCGGGTCAGTCACCTCAACGGGCGTGGGCTTCATGTGGCCGTCTTCGTAGAAGAACCCTTGCATCGAGAAGTCCGGCACGGGCGCGCCGAAGCCGAAGTTGTCGCGCTTCGGCGCCACGAGGCCATCGACGACCGCGAGAGTCGGGTCGGCCTTTACGGCCTGCCAGACCTGCTCGGATGACGTGTAACCATCCGCGATGACGGCGAGGCTGTAGCTGGTGTGGTCGAAGAAAGAGTCGCTCATGCCGCGCAAGGGATAGTTGCCCGGCGCTGAGGTCGACCCGACCTGTTGCGCTTCCACCGGCACGAGGCTCTGGTCCGCCACGTACTCGATCTGGCTGCTGTCGATCGCCGGGTTCGCCTGAATGGCAGCCTGGAGGTCCGGCACAGGGTTTGCCTGCACAGTGCTGGCCCGAATGTCGAAGCCTCCACCGAACAAATCTTCGTCGTTGAAAGCCTGCGTGAAGGCGTTCGTCACCGTGCCGCCGATGACCAGCGTGAACACGACCAGCGTGAACATGGACAGCGTGACGCCCGTGCGGAAGCGGTTCGTCAGCGGGTAGGTGAGCGCAATACGCAGGGTCGGTACGAGGCTGCCGATGCGACCTACTGTCGCTGTCGTAAGCCAGACCACCAGGTCGGAGTTGTACATGACTAGCCAGGTGACGCCGATGACGGTGATCAGGCCGCCGACTACCCAGATGTTGAGGTCGCTGCCCAGGTCGCCGGTCACGGACTCGACCCATCGCCACGGCAACAGCCACAGGACGACGATCAGCCCGCCGGCGACCGTGAAGGCCAGGCGGTCAGGAGCGCCGAAGGTACGCGAGAAGGGGATAGCCGAGAAGATTAGCAGCGAGACGCCGAGGTAGAACGGAGTGCCCTGGCCGCTGGAAAGACCCGCGTATGTGATCAGGCCGCCGACTATCAGGAACATGAAGCCCCAGAGCAGCGAGGCCTTGCCACTGGAGCGCGTGACGGGCTCCGGCAGGTCGCGGATGGCAGAGACGATGTTGAGCCGGCTCACGCGCCAGGCTGAGGCGGTAACGACGATGAACGTGAGCACGACGCCCATCGCATAGCTGGTAATCAGGCTACGCGTGCTGACCGTGAAACGCAGGTCGACCCCGAACTGGTCCACGGCTGCCTGCAGCAGGTACACCATGCCCATGGCGACAGCGACGCCACCAAGGGCGCCGATCGCCGCCGCCGCGACGTCATACAGCACGCCTTCCAGCATGAACATTTCGATGAGGTGCAAACGCTCCGTGCCGACGGCGCGGGCGATCCCCATTTCAGGCTTGCGTTCGCCGGCAAGCATCACGAAGAGCAGGAAGATCAGAAGAATGCCGGCCGCGATGGAGAAGCTGCCGAAGGTAATGAAGATCGTGCTGAACATCGCGCCGGCGTCGTCCGCCGACTTGAGGTCGTCGCGCTTCGTGGGCTCGATGGCCAGGCCGAGGCGGTCGAGCGTCGGTCGCAGGCCGGAGATGACTGCGTCTGTCTTCGAAGCGCCGGTGATCGCGTCGCCGCTGTTGGAGATAACGATGTGCTTGATCTGCCCCTCTTTCGCGAAGAGGGTCTGCGCTTCGTCCAGCGACATCAGCAGTCCGGCGTCGGTGGTGCCCATGCCGTCGTACGTGATCACGTCTCGGACATGCACTTCCTGCTGGCCGCTGCTGCTATACAGCACGATATTGTCGCCGGGCTGGGCCTTGAGCTCATCGGCGGCGTCTTTGTTGAGGAGGACCTCATGCGGCTGCAGGGTCGCGAGGTCAATCGCTTTGCCTTGCTGGTTGTGGATGGTGCCGAAGCCGTCCATGTAGCGCGCATCGACGCCAATAACGGCGAGCCGAGGCTCTGTCTGGCGGGCCACGAGGTTCTGGGCGCCGGCCTCTTCCAGGATAGCCGGCATCACGCCGTCGACCCCCGGGACCTGCATCGCCGCCTCGCGCACCTGCTCGAAGTCGGCCTGGTTGAAGTACTGCAGGTTGATGCTTTCGCCGGTGATTTCGATGTCGCTCTCTTCTGTGGAAGAGATGATTTCGTCGATGTGGCCCAGCCCCTGTAGCACCTCGCTGCGGGCCGAGAGAGCAACCGTATCGCCCGTGGCAAGGGCGGAGGTAATAATCGTCGTCGCCAGGGTGAGGCCGAGGACGATGAGGAGAGAACGGCCGGCGCGGCGTGGAATGTTGCGCGCCGAGAGCCGGAATAATACCGGCTGCCGCACGGCCAGGAAGATCGACCACGCGGCGATGATCAATAGGCCGATGCCGAACACCCACATCAGGGTGCCCATAGGGATGCCGAGTAACTCGCTCATGAGCCAGCCTGAGCCTGTGAGGTGGGGGCCTTGAACGCCGAGTTCATCTCCTGCAGCAGAACTTCGTAGTGTTCACGGCCGGGCGGCTGGCGCAGGAACATCGTGAATTCCGCGACTTGATCGTCGTAGAAGCCGCTGCTGATCGCGTTATCAGCGGCCTCCGCCGTCTCCCAGAAGCTCAGGAGCAGTCCTTTACCCTCAGGTGTCGACAGAGCCATGACGCCATCGCATTCTGGATGGGCGCGTAATCGCGGCAAGACACGCTCCTGGAAGACCGCCATGGCCTCCGACATGCTCTTGCGCAGGGTATCGATCTCGAACTGGGTAACTCGTGCGTGCATCCTGCACTCCCTTCGAGGACAAGCTGGGTTATTTAGGCTGGAATGACCTCGTCGACGATTTGGCCGTCCATCATGCGGACGATGCGATGGGCGCGCCGGCCGACATTGATGTCGTGCGTGACGAGGGCGAACGTGACGCCGCGCTCCTGGTTGAGCCTGCACATGAGGTCGATGATCTCCTGTGCGTTTGTGCTGTCGAGGTCGCCGGTGGGCTCATCGGCCCAGACGATGGCGGGGTCGTTGACCAGGGCGCGAGCGATGGTGACACGCTGACGCTCACCGCCGGAGAGCTCCGCCGGACGCTGGTGGGCCCGGTTGCCGAGGCCAACGAGATTGAGGACCTCAAGCGAGCGCTCTCGCGCCGCCTTCGTCGGCACGCCCGTGAGCAGCAACGGCATCTCGATGTTTTCGACGGCAGAGAGCACTGCGAGCAGGTTGTAGAACTGGAACACGAAGCCCATGCGCCGGGCTCGATAGCGGGTACGCTGGCGGTCCGACATCGACTTCAGCGATGTGCCGTCGATCAGGACATCACCGTCCGAGATCGAGTCGAGGCCGGAGAGGCAGTTGAGCAGCGTCGTCTTGCCGCACCCGGACGGCCCCATGATCGAAACGATTTCGCCCCGGTTGATCGTCAGGTCGATGCCGCGCAAGGCCTCGACCTGGACGCGGCCCGTGTCGTAGACCTTTGTGACGCCCACAGCGCGGACCATGGCATCCCGGCCAGTTGGACTTTCCGGGACAGTCGGATGTCTGCTGCACGGCCGTGGTCACGGTCAGGCCACGTTTCCGGCAACGCTCGCCCTGGCTTCGAGCTGAGCGAACACGGCTGCGAGAGGCGTATGGCGGCCGCACTGCAGGCAAACGTAGTCGACTCCTTGCTCGTCTACCAGGGAGTCGAGGTCACGTTCCAGACGCAGAACCCCGCCGCATCGCTGGCAGCCCCTGTAGATGTTGGTGCGAAGCTTGATGGGCGCGATGGCTTGGGTCGTCATTGTGGTCTCCTTCGGACGGACCGCCTCTGGAATCTCTTGAAGGCGTCCGACAGGATGGATAATGACGCCCGAGGGCCTGTGGCAGTCAGTGCCGAAGTGCGCGAAATAGAGGGACCGATCGGCCCTCTCTGCCTGGGACCTTTGTCCCACGCGACTTTGTTTAAGGCTTAAGCGTTCCGGAAGGCCTGGGCAGCCTTTTCGGGTGTCAGGGTGCTGACGAAGTCGCCCGTCGAAAGCTCGAAGCCGCCCAGGACGGCCTGGCGCGCGATGATACGCAGGCGCCAGTGCAGAGCGGCATCCGATTCGCTTCCCTTTGGCCAGGTCTGCAGTACCAGGTTGAAATCGGGATCATCGAAGGCAGATCGAAGGCGGCGGACTGCAGAGAGCAGCAGTTGAGTGACGTGCGAGAGGGTCCCGTCGCTCTCAGCCGCGAACCTTGCCTGGTGTCTTTCCGGTGCCAGCACCATCTCCCCCGAAAACGGTGTGCCGAAGGGCACGTAGAGCACGAGGCCGTTCTCACGAAGGACGATTCGCTTGCCGGCCTCGAGCTCGCTCGATAGCTGGTCGCAGAGTAGGCAGCGACCGCTACGGACGTAGTGACGCCGCCATCGGCGTACCTCACTGGCCACTTCGGCGGGCACGTAGGGTAGCGCCACTATCTGGGAGTGTGGGTGGGCCAGCGATGAACCCGCCGCATTGCCTTTGTTTCGAAAGACGGAGACAAATCGAATGCCGGGCCGAGCCAGCAGGGCGTTGAGGCGTTCCCGGTAGGCAGTCAGTGTCAGGCCCAGCTCTTCAGGTGAACGGTCCGCCATCTCCTGGTCGTGGCGTGGCGTTTCGACGATCACTTCGTGCGCGCCCTTCACCGCTCGTGCACCTGGTGTCGCCGTGCCTGACTCCGAGGAGACGATGGGGTATCGGTTGGGGAAGACGCGCACAAACCAGCCGGGGCGTTTTCCCAGGGGGAGCTCCAGCACGGGCGCCGGCGTCTCGTGCTCCTGGCCGGGGCAGAACGGACACGAGGGCTTTTGCGGGCTGTCAGAGTGGGGCCGGTCGTTTCGGACCGGGGCCAGGATGACGGCCTGACCGGTCAACGGATCGCGGCGTAGCTCGCTCACTTCGATGCGGGACGGTAGGCGCCGAGGTAGTGCTCCGGCGAGAGGAGGAACCTCTGCTTGCACACCTCGGAGCAGAAGACGTAAGTCGTGCCTTCGTAGGTTGTGTGCACCTTGGCCTCACCGGGTGGTAAGGCCAGACCGCATACGGGGTCCTGGCGGTCCGGCATAAAGACAGGCCTGTCGTGGCCGTCCGCCAGCAGATCCTTGACCAGCGTCAGCTCGTTCACCAGGAGGCGGGGCAGCAGGAAGTGCTCCCGCACGCGCTCGCGCCCTCGCTCACCGAGCTGCCGCGACCAGTCCGGGTCTTTCAGCAGGCGCAAGATCGCCTCGGCACACTCTTCGATGCTGTCGACGAGCAGGCCGCCGGCGCCGTCCGACATCTGCAACGGGATACCACCGGCGCGACCTGCGACCACCGGAGTACCCTTCCAGAGCGATTCGGAGACAACGAGGCCGAAGCCTTCACGGATTGACTTCTGGATGATGAGCTCGGAATGGCGCTGGAAGGCGTTGACCTCGATGTTGCCGACGCCGGTGAGGTTCGTGAAGATGTGGATCAAGGGCTCCTGCTGGCTGGCGCTCTGGACCTGCTTGTAGATCTCCCAACCTTCGGGATCGTCCAGGGCCATGGAGCCAACGAGTGCGAGCTGCAGGTTCGGGATTTCCTCGCGTACCCGCTTATACGCTTCGATGACACCCAGGGGGTCTTTCCATGTGTCGAAGCGGGAGACCTGCGTTATCAAGGGGCGATTGAGACGAATGCCGATCCAGTCGAGCACCTGGCGCGTCGTGCTGTCCGCGATGGGCATGTTCTTCGGGCTCAAGGGGTCGATGGCGGGCGGGATGATCTGGACCTTCGAGATCGGGAAGTCCGGCGGCACGAACTCCGGCATCGTGAAGATCGCGGCGTCGTACTCCGTGAGGAAGCCGCGCATGTACTGCCAAACGGCGGGGTTCGGCTGCCCGGTATCGATGTGACAACGCCAGACCCAGTGCGAGTGACCGTTGCCCCGGAGGGGGAGGATGGCGGCCGGCTGCGGGTCGTGCAGGAAGACGACGTCGTACTCCTCCGTGAGGTCCCGCGCGTTGTCGCGGCTGATCTGCTCGTAGTGGGCCTTCTCTTCTGCCGTCAGCTCCAGATCGGCGCCCTGCAGCCCGTTGTGAATCTTCTTGGTGATGTCGAAAAACTCGTTGTCGCCTCGGATGATCTTCCAGTCGGCAACCAGGCCAAGGTCATTCACAAGAGGAACCAGAGAACGCAGTAACTCAGAAACGCCGCCGCCGTAGGGCGTGGCGTTGACGTGCAGGATGCGAGTTCCGCGCAGGTCTGCGGCGAGGTTGCGCAAGTGCTCGAGGATGTCGGAAGAGACGATGCCCTCGTAGGACGCCAGTGATCGCTCGCCGATGTCTACGTTTTGAAGCATTGGCGCTCCTCCTCTCAGGTTGTCAGCAGGTTCAGGGTCTCACGTGCGATGACGGCGGCCTCATCCACATGAACAACCCATACATCGATTCTCGACGCCTCATCGCTGATCTTCACCTCCGGACCGCTGGCATGCAGGTTGGCGTCGTCGTCCAGCGTAACGCCTGCCCACTCCAGACCTCGACAGATCATGCGCCGAATCCCGGGCATGTTCTCGCCGATGCCGCCGCCGAAGATTAGCGCATCGGCGCCGCCCAGGAGCGCCAGGTAGCCGCCGACATACTTCCTGGCGCTGGTACAGAAGGCATCGATTGCCAGGGCCGCGTTGGTGTCGCCGTTCTCGGAGGCTGGCATCAGGTCTCGCATTTCCGCCGAACTGCCCGAGAGAGCCAGCAGGCCGGACTCCGTGTTGAGCATTGACTCCACCTCATCGGCCGTCATGTGAGTGAGCGCCTGCAGCCGCAACGGCAGCGCCGGATCGATGTCGCCGCTGCGGGTGCCCATGATCAGGCCCTGCAGTGGCGTATAGCCCATCGACGTATCGAGGGGTTGGCCATCGAAACTGGCGGTAATGGAGCAACCACCCCCCAGCTGCAGCGTCACGAGGCGCGGTCGCTGGATTGCAGGGCGCAGCGTCTGGTAGAGACCCGCCATGTAGCTGTGGGCTAGCCCGTGGAACCCGAAGCGCCGGATGCCGTAACGGTCGCTGATCTCGCGCGGGATGGCGTAACGGGTAGCGACCTCGGGCAAGCCGGCGAAGTAAGCCGTATCGAAGGCGGCAATCATCGGCACGTCCGTCCCGAAGGCTTCGTGCGCCGCTTCGATGACGTTGAGGGCGGGCTTGTTGTGCAGCGGCGCGAGGTTGCTGACTTCTCGGATGGCTTCGATGACTTCGGCGTCGATTCGGGTCGCGCTGAGGAAGCGATTGCCGCCGTGTACCACGCGGTGCCCGATGGCATCGAGCCCTTCCAGGCAGCCCGAGGCCCCCATCAGCTCATGCGCGACCCGAAAGGCCTCCCGGTGGTCGTGAGTCTCGACCTCGCGCTCGGTTTTCTCGTCCCGGTACGTGAGGCTCGCGCGCCCAGTTTCGCCAATGCGCTCGACTGCGCCATGGGCGATGCGCTCCACGGGTTCATCGCCGTACTGGACGTCCAGAACGTCAAACTTCAGCGTAGTGCTGCCGCAATTGAGGGTAAGGACTTTCAGTCCGGGACTCCTCTCAGTAAGGCCAGGTCCAGTTAGTGATCTCGGGCATGTCCTCGCCGTACATGCGGGTGTGGTCGTGGGCTTGCTGTCGCATGTCGGCCATAAGCTGCCTCACTGTCGCGGCACGCTGCTGCAGGCCGGGCACGCGGTCGATGACGTCCATGACGAGATGGAAGCGGTCGAGGTCGTTCATCATCACCATGTCGAAAGGCGTCGTCGTTGTGCCTTCCTCCTTGTAGCCTCGCACGTGGATGTTCTGATGGTTGGTGCGGCGGTACATGAGGCGGTGCATCAGCCAGGGATAGCCGTGGTAGGCGAAGATCACGGGCTTGTTCGTCGTGAACAGGCCATCGAACTCCGCATCGGGCATGCCGTTGGGGTGCTCGTCCTGCGGTTGCAGGCGCATGAGGTCGACCACGTTGACGACGCGGACGCGCAGGTCCGGCAGGTGCTCGCGCAGCATCGCCGCCGCGGCCAGTACCTCCATCGTCGGCACGTCGCCGGCACAGCCCAGAACCACGTCCGGCTCCTCATCGCCCTCGTTGCCCGCCCAGGACCAGATGCCGGCCCCGCGAGTGCAGTGCAGGATGGCCGATTCCATATCGAGGTAGGTGGGCTCTTCCTGCTTTCCAGCGACGATCACATTGACCTTCTGCTTGCTGGTGAAGCAGTGGTCCATGACGCTGAGCAGCGTGTTGGCGTCCGGCGGTAGGTAGACCCGGATCACAGCCGCCTTCTTGTTAACGACGTGGTCGATGAAGCCGGGGTCCTGGTGCGAGAAACCGTTGTGGTCCTGGCGCCACACGTGCGACGTAAGCAGGTAGTTCAGCGATGCCACGGGCATGCGCCACGGTATCTCGTTCGTCACTTTCATCCACTTCGCATGCTGGTTGAACATCGAGTCGATGACGTGAATGAAGGCTTCGTAGCAGTTGAACAAGCCGTGGCGGCCGGTGAGCAGGTAGCCCTCCAGCCAGCCCTCACACATGTGCTCGCTGAGCACCTCCACAACGCGGCCTTCGGGCGCCAGGTGGTCATCGCCGGGAATGCGTGAGGCCATCCACTGCCGGTCGGTGACATCGAACACCGGCGTGAGACGGTTCGACACCGTCTCGTCGGGTCCGAAAAGCCGGAAGTTGTCGCGGTTCTTCTCGATGATGGCACGCAGGTAAGTGCCGAGTACGCGCGTCGCCTCGGCCCGGCCCTTGCCCGGTTCCGCGACCTCGACGGCGAAGTCGCGGATGTCGGGCCTATCGAGCTCCCTCAGCAGGAGACCACCGTTGGCGTGCTTGTTGGCGCTCATGCGCAGCTCGCCCTCCGGCGCCAGCGCGGCGATGTCGGAGCGCAGGGCGCCGTCGTCGGTGAACAACTGCTCCGGGTGGTAGCTGCGCAGCCATGACTCGAGCTGCTTGAGGTGCTCCGGGTTGGTGCGCACCGCCGGCAGCGGCACCTGGTGGGCGCGGAACGTGCCTTCCACCGGTACCCCGTCGACTTCTTTCGGTCCGGTCCAGCCCTTCGGTGTGCGCAGGACGATCATGGGCCAGAGGGGTCGGAACCCCTCGGCGGCATCGCGGGCCTGATTGCGCAGGCGCTGCACCTCATCCATCACGTCGTCCATGACTTCGGCCATACGCTGGTGCATCGCGGCCGGATCGCTGCCCTCGACAAAGTAGGGGACGTAGCCGTTGCCGCGCATGAAGTCGGCCAACTCGTCGTTGGGGACGCGAGCAAGGATTGTAGGGTTGGCGATCTTGTAGCCGTTGAGGTGCAAGATCGGCACAACGCTACCGTCCGATACGGGGTTGAGGAACTTGTTGCCGTGCCAGCTCCCAGCCAGCGGCCCGGTCTCCGCCTCGCCGTCGCCGACCACGCAGAACACCGTGAGCTCCGGGTTGTCGAAGGCTGCGCCGTAGGCGTGCGACAGCGCGTAGCCCAGCTCGCCGCCCTCATGGATCGAACCGGGCGTCTCGGCGGCAACGTGGCTTGGGATGCCGCCCGGGAAGGAGAACTGGCGAAAGAAGCGCTGCAGACCGCCGGCATCGCGGCTGATGTTGGGGTAGACCTCGCTGTAGGTGCCTTCGAGGTAGGTGTTGGCGAGGATGGCGGGCGCGCCGTGACCGGGGCCCGTGATGAAGATCGAGTTCAGGCCGCGTTGCTTGATCAACCGGTTGACGTGCACGTAGATAAAGCTGAGTCCGGGCGAGGTGCCCCAGTGACCGAGGAGCCTGGGCTTCACATGCTCGGCACTCAACGGTTCACGCAGGAGCGGGTTGTCCAGGAGGTAGATCTGGCCGACTGCGAGGTAGTTTGCAGCGCGCCACCAGGCGTCGATCAACCTCAGCTCGTCATCCGAGAGTGCCGGCCGGGTCGTAACAGCTGTATCGGTCATCGGGACCTCCATGCGAAGGCGGGGGCAATGGCTTTCCTGCGTTCTGGCGGGACACCGAAGGGCGTCACTCTCTTGGTCTCCCTGATCCCAGCATAGGACAGACGCAGCAGCGATGTGCCATCGAAACGTAAACGACGAGTGCCAAAAAGAGAACGGGATGCCAGCGAGCGGGTTCCTTGCTGGCTGGCAGCCCGGGCTGTCATGGGGGAGATTACGCTGCCTTTGTTTCCTTGAAGGTGTCCAGCGCGCGGACCAGACGGGCCCTCGCCTCCGATGCGACCTCGCGAAGGGTGGCGTTGTCGGTAACGGCGACCATGATGTCCGGGTCCATGGCAGCGACGACGCTACCGCCGTCGTCGGCTTCGTAAACGATGACGTTGCAGGGCAGCAGCAGGCCGATCTCGAGCTCGTCCGAGAGCGCCCTGTGGGCCAGCGGCGGGTTGCAGGCGCCGATGATGTCGTAGCGTCGGAAGTCCGCCCCCAGCTTCTCGTGCATCGTCTTCTTGACGTCGATTTCGGTGAGCACGCCGAAGCCTTCCGCCTTCAGCGCGTCCTTCGTGGCAGCCAGAGCCTCTTCGTAGGGCTTGCTTGTCTTGATCGAAATCCCGTAGTTCATGGTCTGACTCCTGTCGTGAACTTGTGCGTAGCCGTCATTGACGTCGAACGTCTGCGGCAATATGGCGAATCGGTCTGCATGCGCTCGTATCTGTCGGCTCTGGTACGCCAGCGAGTGCAGCCAGGTAGCCGCCGAAGCTCACGAGCCAGAGCACGGCCGGGTAGGCGATCCAGCGCTCCACACCGCCATCTCCCAGCTTGTCGAACACCGGTGTGCCTTCGCCGGCAACGCCAACGACCAGCGCGACCAGCGTCACGACGCCGAGAAGGATGGACAGGTAGCCAAATGGCTTCGTCTGGACGTGGGCTGAAAGGATCGCTGCAATGCCGGCGGAGGTAAACGCCGTCAATGCGAACAGGGGATGTAGCCCTTCGACGTTGCCGGGGAACACCCCAACGCCCAGCACTCCCACGCCGAGGCTCGCCACTGAGATTGTGACGCGGCGAGAGCGGAAGGAACGGTGCAGCCCGTACGCCCCGCCCAGAATTCCTACGCCGCTCACGATCATGATCGCGTTGAAGACCGTGGCCGAGGGCTGGCGGATGATGCTGTTCGGCGGTCTCGTCGCGCCCAGGTCGCTGATCTCGTTGTCGTGCGTGGTGTAGACGTCCGGGTACAGCGCCTCGGCCGTGATAATGCCCATGAGAATCGTGGAGCCGGCGAGCACCAGTAAGACGCCCGCTATCGCGAGGGCGGATGCCCTCGCCTTGGTGCGCGGCACGGCTGTTGGCTCAGATGCTGCGGGTTGCTGTGCAACGACAGCCATTGCGGTCCCTCTTGTTTCTACTATGCGGTGCGTACCACGAGGACGGGCGGTCCGGCGCCGATGACGCGGTCTGTGACGCTACCGAGTGCCGCTCGTGCCAGGCCACTGCGGCCGTGGCTGGTCAATACGACAAGGTCGATGGTGTTCTGCTGGATGAAGGTGTCGATCTCATGGGCGGGGGCGCCGAGCGTCACGTGAATGCTCAGGTTGGCAGGCTTCCCCAGCTTCTCGGCGACCTCCGTGAGGTACTGCTTGCTCGCCGCTTCGACCTCTTTGGTCACGACGACGGGCGTCTCCCAGAACGCGGAGGCGAGCGGTACGTACGGCGCGACTTGTAGCAGGTGAACCTGTGCATCGAACTGCTCGGCGAACCGCATGGCTGCCGGTAGCGCTTCTTCCGATCGCTGCGAGCCGTCCAGCGGCACCAGGATCTTCTTGAACGGTGGGATGGCCTCTGCTTCCAGCCACTGGCCGCGCTCCATCGCCTTCGGGCCCACGACGAGCACGGGGCACTTGGCCCCACGGATCACCTTGTCGGCGACGGCGCCGCGTTGCCAACGGGCGAGGCCCGAGCGGCCGTGGGTGGAGATGATCATCACGTCCGGCGATACCGACTCGGCCTGCTCCAGCAATCGGGTGGCGGCGGCACCACGCAGCGTCTCCGTGTGGACGCGCGCACCCAGGTGCTTCTCGAGGTCGGAGGCGATCTCGCTCAGGTAGCTTCCGAGGAGGTTGCGTTCCCGCTCCTGGTCCTCTGCTGTGAGGCTCTTCAGCAGGTCATCGGAGAAATCGATCACGCTGACCAGCGTGACGTCCAGTTCCCCGAAATGGGATAGCGGTGGCAGAAAGGCGAGCGCGTGCTCTGCCAATCGGGAGCCATCCAGGGGAATCAGTACTTTGTATTCGCTCATGCTATCTCCGTATCCAGTACAGACTGCGCTAGCCATCGTGTTCGGTGGTTCCAGTATTGCTGCAGGCGACCGCCGCGACAGGGGCCACTCAGTACCGCGAAGACAGGCCGAATAGCCTTTATCGTGTCGTTTCGGTCATGCCACGGGCCATTCAGACCTCGTGCTCAACGTCTGCCACCTCGTCAGCCAGACCCTGGCTGGCGACCCTGTAAGCCCTGTCTACGAACCGGACTCGATTCCTCAGCCCGGTAGCTAGCTCAGCGCTGGTACGTTGCCCAGAGACCGATGGCGTAAGCGACGAGCATGAACACGGCGGCTCGGTCGACAGGCAAGCGGCCGCGCTCGGCCTTGAGCACGATGGCCATGGTCCCAATCGACATAAGAAGGATGGCTGCACCTGCGGCGACGACGAGGTGAGGGTCGCTCTGCTGCAGAATGGGCCCCTCTCGGTATGCGATATCGATAGGCAGCAGCAGCGCCATGTTCGTGGCGTTGCTGCCCATGAGGTTTGCGATCGCCAGGTTTTGCGCGCCGATACGCATGGCGGAGACGGACACGGATAGCTCCGGCAGGGAAGTGACCATCGCCAGGGCCATGGTGCCGAAGAACGTTTCGCCCAGTCCGGTCTGATCGGCGAGGACGGCGGCGCTCCGGGCGAGCTGAGGCCCGGCGACGATGATGAGCGCCGCGGCGAGCACAAATCCGGCCTGCGCCTGTCGCAGCGTCAGGCCGGGGAACAGTGGCGTCGCCGAGTCCATCTCAACAACATCATTCTGTCGCTCGCGGATTGCGAACGTACCAAAGATGTAGACGGCAGCAACGGCGATAGTGCCGAGCCCGACACTCGCGATCGCTGGCACTGATGAGGCTGAAAGGAAGACAACGGCTATCGCCGTAAGAGCGATGGCCAGCATGGCGCTAAGCGTGTTTTCCAGGGCCGCGCGTTGAAGCAGACGGCGGGTCGTGAACACCAGCGTAATCGTGGCCAGGATCGCCATATTCGCCATGCTGCTGCCGAACAGGTCGCCCAGGGCGAGGTCCTGGTTCCCATTGGATACGGCCGAAACGTCGGTAACCAGCTCCGGCAGCGAGGTAATTAACGCCACCGCGACGGCGCCGAACCACAAGGCGCCAAGGTTCGTGTTGCGCACGATCACTTCCGCGAAGACGGCGAGAGCGGAGCCGGCAACGACAATCGCGAAGGCCGCGAGAATGAACAGCGTCACGTCGGCCATATGACGCATGGTAGGTGAGTCGGGTCTTTGAGGACGGCGATTCCGGGGGGCCAAAAGTCACATCATTAGCACTTTGCGTGCCGAGGCATCGGATTCGCCGGTTTGGGGTCGCTACCATGCAGTCATGACGACCCCGAGTCCCTCGAACTCGCGTGAAAACACCACGGCGTGGCACGCAATCGACGCCGCCGAGGTCGTGCGTGTCCTGGAATCCGAGGTTGGGCGGGGCCTATCGAGCGCCGAGACGGCTCGGAGACAGCAGATCTGGGGACCGAACAGCCTGCCGGAGCAGGATCCCGTGAGCCCCTGGCGACTGCTCCTGCGCCAGTTCGCCTCCATCCTGATCTATGTCCTCCTTGCGGCCGCCGTGCTCTCCCTCGTGCTGGGAGACGTGGTCGAGTTCGTAGCCATCATGGCGATTGCGGTATTGAATGCTGTTCTGGGCTACGTACAGGAGTCGCGGGCCGAGAAGGCGTTGGCGGCGCTGCAGTCGCTCTCGGCCCCATCGGCGAATGTGCGGCGCGACGGCGTGCAGCGAAACGTGCAGGCGCGCGACCTGGTGCCCGGCGACATCATTGTGCTCGAAGCGGGCGATATCCCCGCGGCAGATGCACGCCTGATCGAGGTGACGAGCATGACGGTCAGCGAGGCCTTGCTTACCGGCGAATCGCTTCCCGTCGATAAGGCCGTTCAGGCCGTGAGAGCCGACGCCCTGCTGGGGGACCGCACCTGCATGGTGTTCCAGGGCACTACCGTCGCACGTGGCCGGGGCACTGCCATCGTGGTCACTACTGGTAGCGCGACCGAAATGGGGCGCATCGCGACCAGCATGGGTAGCCAGGAACGCACGGAAACGCCCCTCCAGCGCGAGCTCGCGCATGTGGGCCGCTACCTCGCCGCCGCCGCCGCAATTCTTTGTCTTCTCGTATTTGTTGTTGGGCTGGTACGCGGGATCGAAGTGAAGGAGATGCTGCTTACGTCGGCCAGCCTGGCTGTTGCGGCGATTCCGGAGGGCTTGCCAGCGGCATCGACGGTCGTACTGGCGCTGGGCGTGCAGCGCATGGCGAGCCGCAACGCCATCGTGCGCCGCCTCTCCAGCGTGGAGACGCTCGGCTCCGTCAACGTTATCTTCACGGACAAGACGGGCACCCTGACGCTCAACAGCATGCGAGTCGAGCGCACGTGGCTGGCAGGGGACGAGCGTGACCTCGTGCGCATAGCTCGCTTCTGTAATAACGCGACGCTCACGGACGGCGATGCTCCGGATACCGGCGACCCGACGGAGGTCGCGCTGCTGCACTACGCCTTTGATGCGGTCGTTCCGCAGTTCGACGGTGGTCAGGTGCAGCGCGAAGGTGAAGTGCCGTTCGATGCCAGCCGGGCGCGTATGACGGTGGTGGTGCAGTCGCCGGAAGGTCGCTTCGCGCTGGTGAAGGGCGCCACGCATCTGCTGCTGGAGCGCGCCAGTCGCATCGGTCCTGACGTGGCAACGGAAGAGGGGCGGCGGGAGGTCGAGCAGCAGGCCGTCGCGATGGGGCGAGAGGGCATGCGGGTCCTGGCGATGGCGCAGCGGAAGCTGGCCAACGAGCCGGTGAATGAAGAACTGGAGCAGGACCTCACGCTCGTCGGACTCGTTGGCATGCGCGACCCGCTGCGATTCGAAGCACGAGACGCGGTAGGGAGCGCGCAATCGGCGGGCATCCGCGTCGTCATGGTCACGGGCGATCAGCGAGAGACGGCGCAGACCATCGCCCAGGAGCTCGGCATCGGCGGCGCCGTGCTAACGGGCCGGGACATCGAGAACCACGATGAGGAGGCGCTCGCAACCGAGGTGGCAGACGCCGGCGTGTTTGCGCGCGTGACGTCGGAGCACAAGCTGGACATCGTGAGGGCATCGCGCTCGCGAGGGAACATTGTCGCCATGACGGGCGATGGTGTGAACGATGCGCCCGCCCTGCGTGCGGCCGACATCGGCGTCGCCATGGGCAAGAACGGCACCGATGTCGCCCGCGAGGCCTCGGACATGGTGCTGGCGGACGACAACTTCAGCACGATCGTGGCCGCTGTGGAGGAGGGCCGCATCATCCACGCCAACATCCGGCGCTTCATTCACTTCCTCCTCTCCTGCAACGCCGCCGAGATCATGGTCGTTTTCACGGTACTGGTCCTGGCGGCAGAGGCGGCTCTGACGCCGCTCCAGATCCTGTTCGTCAATCTGCTGACGGACGGCCTTCCAGCGTTGGCGCTCGGTGTCGAGCCCGGCAGCCCCAGCGTCATGCAGCAGAAGCCGCGTTCGCGTGATGGCGGGCTGCTCACGCTGCAATCGTTGACACCGGTGCTGGGTATGGGGAGCTTGATCGCGCTGAGCAGTCTCATTGCCTACGGGCTGGGCGACCTCTGGGGCGACAACCAGGAGGCTGCCAGCTTCACGTTCGCGACACTGGTTGGCGCCCAGCTGACGTCCTCGCTGGTCTTCCGCAGCGAGAATGATGCCTTCTTTCAACTGCGGACGAATCGCTGGCTCTTGCTGGCGATCCTGGCGTCAGCAGTTGCCATGCTGGCGGTGTTCCTCGTGCCGTTCCTGCGGGACCTCTTCGATGCCAGCACGCTGTCCACGCGGGACTGGGCCGCGGTCATCGGGCTGTCGTTCCTGCCGCTGGTCGTGGGTGAGGGCCTGAAGCTCAGCGGTCTGCTACGCCGCCTGCGACTGGTTCCCACAGCCTCATGAGCCAGACTCGGCGGCCTCGTGGTGCAGCCAGGGCAGGCTGAGGTGTGTCTGGCCGCCGCCAATTTCGCGACGCTCCAGGCCGGTCACGGCGAGAATCGAGAAACCCACGTAGAGGGCGAGCAGGAGGATGAACCCGAACCATTGCAGGCCGTCCGTGAGGACCTCGGTACCGTGGTAGTAGTGGAAGATCGAGAGAAGGCGAAGCGGCTCGATGGCGTGGACTAGCGACGCCACGTAGTTCACGAAGTAGCTGGCGACCGTGAAGGCCGTGACGGCACCCGTGGCAACGCCCCGGTTCGCCATGCTGACAGAGGCCAGACAGCCTATCGACTGCAGGACGAGCATGATCGGCACCAGGTTCACGGTTGCGAGCGCGAGGTCGCCCAGGCCCACGTCGATCTTGACGAAAGGCACGCTGATTAACCAGCCGATGTACGTAATCAGGACGACCAGCAGTGTCGAAACGAACAACGCCGCCAGCTTTTCGATTGCGACACGGCGCCGGGAGATCGGCTGGGCCAGCAGGAGGTCGAGTGTCCCGTTCGCCTCCTCGCTGCCGATGGCGCTCGTGCCGCTCATGATGGCGAACACGGCGACCACGATCGGTACCCAGCTAAGGAACTCGCCGGAGAGGAAGCCGGCGCCCGTGCCGTAATCGACATTGCCCGTCAGCGCGCGCATCGCCTCGGGAATATTGAAGTCGGCGAGCTGGCTGGCGTAGCTGGGATAGACGTAGATCACCAGGGCTGCCATGAGCGCCAGGCCGATGCCGTACCAGAAGATCTGCCATCGCAGATTGCGAAGCGTCTGGATGAAGATGCTAGGACGCCGCATCGCCGCCGTGTTCCTCCTGGTTCAGGCCAACCGTGCCCTCGTAGTAAGCGCGGAACATCGCTTCCAGGTTGGGCTGCTCCGTACGCAGGTCGATGACCGTGTGGCGTGCAAGCTGCTTCAGCACGGCGTCGAGGTTGTCGCGTACTTCCATATGCAGAGTCGAATTGCGCGCTTCGATGATACGGACGCCGGGAATCTCGAACTCGCTCGGGCTCACAGTGGCGTCGAAGGTCACCTCGAGGACGTGCAGCGAACGCCCCTTGATGGCGCCGATCTCCTCGACGGCGACAAGCTTTCCCTGGCGCAAAAAGGCCGCCCTATGGCACAGACGCTCGACTTCCGAGAGGACGTGAGAGGAGAAGAACACGGTGCCGCCATCGCCCGTGAATTTCGTGATGATGTCCTCGAACGTCTCCTGTACCAGCGGGTCGAGGCCGCTCGTGGGCTCGTCCAGCACCAGCAGGCTGGGCCGGTGCATCAGAGCCAGGATGATGCCCAGCTTCTGCCGGTTGCCCTTCGAGTACGTCTTGACGACGCGCGACGTGTCGAACTCCAGCCGGCCCGCGACTTCACGCACGTAAGCCTGGTCGACACCGCCGCGGACTGAGCTGAAGAACTCGATTGTCTGCTGGCCGGTGAGGTCTTCGTAGACCCGGAAGTCGCCGGGCAGGTAGGCCATATGCTCGCGAGCACGCAGCGATTCGACCTGGCAGTCCACGCCCATTACGAAGGCTGCGCCCGCGGTGGGACGAATGAGGTCGAACAGCAGGCGGATGGTGGTTGTCTTGCCTGCGCCGTTCGGCCCCAGGAAGCCGAAGACCTCGCCTGGCTCCACCGTGAGGGAAACGTCATCGAGCGCGCGCAGACTGCCGTAGTCCTTCGTCAGTCCGCGCAGCTCGATGGCGTGTGTCATGGCAAGATCCTACCCGAGTTTATTGAGAATTAGGATCGATGGCGAGGTGTCCAGGACCTTCGATGACAGCACGCGAGGCATGGTCCACCTCCCGCTGATTCAGCCTCAGGCAGGCTCAGGAGCCGACCGTGATATCGAACTTTTCTGTTGCATCCGGCACGCCTTTTCGCTGCACGATGACAAGCACCTCCCAGTTGCCGGGCACGCCCAGCTCCGCGTCGTCGACGCCGTAGGTGTCCTCGTCGCGCTCCACGACTTTCTCCTCGCTCTGTCCGAAGTCCTCGTCGAGGAATTTGAGACGCACGATGACGTTGCGGACTTCCTCCTTTGGGCCGTCATGGTCATCGAGGTGCACCGCGATGTCGTTGGAACCCTGGATGCTGGGCGAGACGGTAAGCGTAAGGTGCAGGTCCGCCACATCGGCCTTTCGGGTGATGCCGCTGGTGGTCGATGCCGTGGACGGTACGGGAGGAGAGGTGTCGGTGAGGAAGCCGGTGGCGACCAGGACGAGAGCACCAAGGAGCGCCTCTGCTATGACATGACGCCGCAGGAAGCGAGCGCTGCTCAGAGCGGCATCGTGGGAGACCGCGCGGAAGCGTGGACTCAACACGAGCAGGTTGACGGCGCCGAACGCCAGCATGGGCAACAGCAACAGCGTCTTCGCTACGAGACTCAGCCCGTACCCGGAGTGCAGCGTGTCGTGCAGGTTGCCAATGCGCAGGTACCACTGCAAGAGCCCGGTGAGCGAGATGGCGACCACCGCCGCTATCGCGAGGGCCGAGAAGCGCGGCACGCTTGCGGCGAGGAGACCGGCGGAGTCTTCGGCGCGCCGGAACAGCGAAACCGCGACAGCGAGCGTGACGAGACCACCCAACCAGAACCCGGCACCGGTCGTATGGACGAAATCCGCAAAGGTTGCGAATTCCCGCCAGTTGTCGTGACTTGCCGCGGCGTGCCCGCCCAGGCTAATCGTTGTCGCGAGGCCCAGCCCGCCTGCCAGCATCGGCAGCCAGGCAACTGTTGTGGCTCCGAATGAGCGCCGGATGCCGCCGAAGAGCCGTCGATCGAGCAGGAGGGTCGCGTAAGCCATCAGCCCGAGCAGCAGCATCTTTGCCAGCCAGATGTGGCCGAAGCGGGAGTGAGACACCAGCGCGGAGATGCCATCGAGCCCGTCTGAGAACCCTCCGGCAGAGCGCCAGGCCTGCATGAGCACAGCCAGCACACTGGCCAGGATGGCGAAAGCGAGAGAACCCCACCACAGCCGGCCGATTGCTCGACCGAGGGGCTTTCGTAGTGCGTCCGATGCCTGGGTCGTGCGCAGGGCCGGCGCCAGAACGAAGAGTACGCAGGCCGCGATACCGAGGAGCAGGCTGTGTGCTGCGAACGTGGCCCAGCGGCTGAAGACGGACAGCGCTTTCGGCGGGCCTCCACTCGCAAGGTCGCCGATGGACACGACCGGCTCCTGGCTCCGCTCACCTACGTAGAACGTGAAGCTGCCGCGCAGCGCGTGGCCGTCGACGGCCGATACGTTGCGCCAGACGACGGTGTAAGTGCCGTTTGCCAGCGCCGGCGGCGTGAACGAGAGGACGAGACCGCCCTGGTCTTCCGGGACAAGCGGCGCCTCCACGACAAGCTTGCCCGCCGCGTCGTAGAGCTCCGCCACGGTGTAATCGCGTTCTGTCGTCTCGGCGAACTGGAGGACGATCTCCGTCGGGGAGGCCGGCACCAACTCTCCTGCGCCCGGCGTTGAACGCAGGAGAGCGGCGTGGGCTTCCGTGGTGGCGGGCCTCACAAGAAGGAGGCCCGCCACCATCGCGACGGCTAGCAATACAAGCGCCGCGCGGGACAAGGTCTACGCCTTGCTGGAGCGCACGAACGCCATGCCGCCAACGCCGAGACCGAGAGCGCCAATAATGATGCCGATGATGCCAAGCGTAGAGCCGGAGCCACTGCTCGAGTCATCGTTCTCCAGGGCGGTCACGCGTTCCTGCAGAGTCGAGACGTCCGTCCCGCCGGCGTCGTAGGCGACCGGGAAGCCGTTGGGCGCCTCCACGCTGCTGAAGGTGTCCGGGCCGGACGTGAAAGTCTCGTCCACGGCGTTGCCGTCAATCGTGCCGGTAATGTGGAAGCTGTATTCGCCTTCCGCCGTCGGCATGAAGTAGCCGTTGTAAGCGCCGGGTGTGCCAAAGCGCGCCTTGAGCGGCAGATCGGTGTCCTGACCCTGCGCGGACACCGTGACCTTCAGGGTGTCTGCCAACCCTTCGACCGGCGACGAGTCCGCCGTCTTGGAGATGCGAAGGTCGATGCTGTTGGGTTCGTTAAGCAAAGCCGGTTCATTCAGGAACCCGACGATGAACGTGTAGTCGCCAACGTCTCGATGTTCGTGCGCGAAAGCGCTCGAAGTGCCGAGTACGAGGACGCCAGCCAGCATCATGGCGATGCCGCCAAGCATGAAGAGTCGTTTCAAGCGATGTTCTCCCGGACGCAGCCACTCAGGGCTTGCGTCTCGAAAGTCCAGTGACAACCGGCACGCGACACTACGCCGCGACGAAACCGGTGTTCATGGACGGACTGATCGAAGGAGGATCAGGCCGCCTGTGGTGGGCGGAGTGGTGCTTGCAGGGCTACCTGGTCTGGAGTCGGGCTGCCAAGCGCCGCACGCCCGTGGTCGATGAGCGGCGCGTTCGGAAGCCGGTACTGATTGGTGACGTCACCGATGGTTGCGCCGGCGCCGCCGGCGTCCGCACATCCAGATGCGTTGCCGTGACAGTGCGCCTCGTGGATGTGGGTGCTGCTGCCAGCTACGCCCAGGACGCCGTCGAACCCCGCATGCCAGTGGTCCGGGGCCGTGATCTGAAACAGCATGCCGATCATGACCAGGTGGACCATGACGAGCAGGAATCGACGGACGCGGCGATTGCCTCGGTAGTACATGACTGCTGTCGATGTTACATCGCGAGCTTAGTTAGTACTAATGGCGCTTAGCCGCCTGTCGCAGTCGCCGGCGGGCGCGGGCCGCTGCCGGCCGGGATCGAGACGGAGATGCCGGCGTCGACGAGCAGGGTCTGGCCCGTGATCCAGCGCGCCTCGTCACTGGCCAGGAAGACGGACGCCCATCCGATGTCCCAGGCGTTGCCTTCGTCCTTGATCAGGCCGGACGTGGCGCGGCGCCGGCGTCCCTCTTCGTCCAGACGCTCGGCCACCAGCGGCGTGAACACCTGGCCCGGCGCCACGGCGTTGACGCGGATACGGTGCTGGCCCAGCTGGCCCGCGAGGGCAACCGTCAGGCCCATCGCGGCGGCCTTGGCTGTCGTGTAGGCCGTCGAAGCGGGCGGGTAGGCGCGCACGGCGGCGATGGACGAGAGGTTGATGATGGCGCCGCCTTCGCCTGTGGCGATCATCGCCGGCGCACAGGACTGGGCTGCCATGGCCATGCTGCGCACGTTGACGACAAAGTGGTGGTCCCATTCCTCTTCGGTGATCTCGCCCAGGGGCTGACGTGATGGGATGCCCACGTTGTTCTGGAGGATGTGCAGCTTGCCGTAGCGCTCCATCGCCGCTTCGACCATGCGGTCGCATTCGCTGCCCAGCGTGACGTCGCAGACAAACGACGACGCTGTGAAGCCCTCCGACGTGATCATGTCGACGGTCTCCTGGGCCCGCTCCGCCACGTTATCGACGCAGAGTACGCTGGCGCCTTCACGCGCGAACAGCACCGCCGCCGCCTTGCCGTTGCCAATGCCGGCGCCGCGTGAGCCCGCGCCCGTCACGATCGCCACTTTGCCCTTGAGCCGGTCTACCACTGGCGTTCCTCCCTGGAGAACTATCGATGTGTTGAGATCTCAATCTGGTGTCACTGCGAACCTTAGGACCTGGAACTCTTTGAACCAAGGGGGTTCGTGAGGGTTATTCAGGGACGACCGCGACCGCGTCGATCTCGACCAGGAAGTCCGGGTGGGCCAACCCGGCGACGA
Source organism: uncultured Chloroflexia bacterium (assembly GCA_963731765.1). GTDB lineage: Bacteria > Chloroflexota > Dehalococcoidia > DSTF01 > WHTK01 > WHTK01. The sequence continues at coordinate 61,879 of CAVSWS010000002.1, read as the reverse complement.
AGATGCCGGTGATCAGTGGAGGCGTTGCCGGCATGCCCCACACCCGCTGAAAGGCCGCGAACCCTTCCTGGATCGGCTGGCCTTGCACGATGTAGACGTTCCACTTGACGACGTGCTCCGGCCCCGCGCCTCCCGCGGCGAGCGCGACCTTCAGGTTCGTCAGCACCTGCTCCGTCTGCAGTCCCAGGTCGCCTTTACCGACGATGTTGCCGGCGGCATCGACGGCGTTCTGCCCGCCGACGTACACGGTCTTCACGTTGCCGGTGATCACCGCGACGTTGCTGAACGCAGGGTTCTTCGTGAGGTCGTCCGGGTTGATGAACTGAACTAGCCCTTCGCTCATGCCGTTGACCTCCCACCGAAGCTGAGCCAGATGAACTCGAGAAGCATTGTACGGGGAAGGCCTGCGTCGTCATCCTCATCGTTCCGTGGTTACACGAGGGCGGGTGTGCCATAATCGCCGCGCCTCTCGGCACCAATCGTTAAGCCTCGAAGGAGTACCCATGGCCATCTCGCGCAAGATCCGCTTCGGCGTCGCCGTTAGCTTCCCCGATACCATCCAGCAGTGGCGCGATCTCGCGCGCAAGGTTGAGGACCTGGGCTACGACGTCCTGCTCGTCGCCGACCACCTCAGCCGCCAGTGGGCGCCTTTTCCCGCCCTGCTCGCTGCAGCGGAGGCAACGAACCGGATCCACGTCGGCACGCAGGTGATCGCCAACGACTTCCGCCGCCCCATCGTGCTGGCGAAGGAGGTCGCGACGATGGACGTCATGACGGAAGGGCGCTTCGAGCTTGGCATCGGCGTCGGCCACCCCGCGACCAGCGCCACCGGCCGCTCCGACTACACCCAGCTCGGCATCGAGATGGACGAGCCGGGGCCGCGCGTCACGCGACTTCAGGAGTCGATGAAAATCATCAAGTCCTACCTCAGCAGCCCGGACCCGTTCGAGTACGAGGGCAAGTTCTACCAGACGAAAGAAACGGTGAACTACCCGCGGCCGTACACGACGCCGCACCCCCCGATCATGGTTGCCGGCGCGGGCCCACGCATCCTGCGACTGGCCGGGCGTGAGGCCGACATCATCAACATCGCTCCGCGCCCGCCGGTGATGGGCATGAGCGCGCGCGGTACGGTTGGCTTCGGTCTCGACATAACGGGTTCGCGCGACATCATCAAGGAGGCGGCGGGCGCTCGCTACGACGACATCGAGTTATGCGTCTTCGCCGACCGCGCCGTCGTGACGAACGACCCCAAGCCGGCACGCGAGAAGCTCGCCAGCGACCTCGGCATCACAGAGCAGCAGATGGACGAGATGCCGCACACGCTTATCGGCGAGCCCGATGCGATCTGCGAAGCCATCCTCAAGTTCCGCGACTCCCATGACGTCTCGTACCGCATCGTGCCGGGCGTCCTGATGGAGGACTTCGCGCCGATCATTGCCAAGGTGGGCGGTAAGTAGGCTAGCCGGCTTCGAACACGAGTAGGGCAGGACACCGGCTGGGACTGTCTCAGCCGGCCGCCGTGCTCTCGCGCTCCTCGCCGGCGAGCTCCGAGAGGAAGGTCTCGCCCCAGGTATGCACGTCGTTGTGCATAACGTTCTCGCGCAGCCTCGTCATGCGCCGGCGCTGCTCGGCGGGCGGCATCTCGATGGCCTGGCGCAGAGCGTTGCGAATGCCTTCGGAATCGTAGGGGTTGATGATCAGGGCCTCCGGCATCTCGTCCGCGGCGCCGGCGAACTCGCTGAGGATCAACACGCCGTCATCGTGCAGGCGGGAGGCCACGAACTCCTTGGCGACGAGGTTCATGCCGTCTCGAAGCGGTGTCACCAGCATGATGTCCGCGGCGCCGTAGAGGGACGACACTTCTTCCTCCGAGAACGATCTCAGCATGAGGTGGATGGGCAGCGAGCGCGGGCTGCCGTACGTCGCGTTGATGCGCCCCACCATCTCGCTGACCTGGCGGCGCAGGCCGGCGTACGACTCGATACGCTCACGCGACGGGAACGTGACCTGGATGAAGCGCACTCGTTCGGCCATGGAAGGGTCCTGTTGGAACAGGCGCTCGATGGCGGCGATGCGGCGCGGCAGGCCCTTCGTGTAGTCGAGGCGGTCGATGCCGAGGACGATCTTGCGCTTGCCGGCGTCCTGCATCAGCGAAAGCACCTGCTTGGCCACGGGCGTGCTGCGAGCACGGTTCTCCCACGTCGGGGCGTCGATGCCCATGGGGAAGGCGCCGGCTCGTACGCTGCGGCCCTTGAGGCGCACGGCGGAACCCTGGACCTTCTCGCCCAGGATGGTCTGGACCGATGCCAGGAAGTGGTCGGCGTAAGAACGGGTGTGGAATCCCAGCAGGTCGGCGCCGAGCAGGCCCTCCAGCAGCTTCTCTCGCTGCGGCAGTACACGGAACATGTCCGTGTGGGGGAATGGGATGTGGAGGAAGAAGCCGATGCGAGCGCGAGGGATCATCCTGCGAATCTGCGCCGGCATCAGCATGAGGTGGTAGTCATTCACCCAGATCATGTCGCCGTCTTCGTAGACGTCTGCCACAGCGCGGGCGAAGCGCTCGTTGATCTCCTCGTACATCTCCCAGCCGGTGATTTCCAGCGGTAGCTGGTCGATCAGGTCGTGGAAGACGGGCCAGACTGCGGCGTTGGAGTAGTCCTCGTAGAAGCCTTTGAGCTCGGCTCGCGTAAGGAAGATTGCGCGCAGGCCCTCCTTCTCGAGCTCTCGCTCGAGGTCAGACCGGACGCGGGCACCCGCGGGCACCTCGCCCGGCCAGCCGATCCAGATGCTGCCCTTGCGCGATCGGATGCCCTTGAGGCCGGTCGCCAGCCCGCCCCCGGACTGCTGCAGCGTCAGCTCCTGGCCCTGGTACTGGGCCGTGATGGGCAATCGGTTGGAGGCAAGGATTACTCGTCCACTCATCGGCGCCAAGCCTACACCCATAGATGGTTTTGACATGCGGCTTCCCCGGACAATTTACGAAACATAAACCAATGAATAAATACCCGGTGATATGCTCATTTCTGCACCGGATACCGAACTTACGAAGGGCGTGTATCCCCGCAGAAGTGGAGATTCTCCATGGCTCTTTCTGGTCCTGCGCGGCCCCTGCCGACGGAAACCGAATCTCAGTCGACCGTATACGTGCATCTTATGTCGGGCGAGGTCGCCGTTATCAGCCCGGCGACGAGTGTGCTCGTGCAATCGGAGATGGTGCTGGTCTACAACGGCTCTCAGCCTGTCGCCTCTTACCCCCGCAAGGTCGTCTTCAGCTGTAGCAAGACGCAGACCTCGCCTACGCTGACCTAGCCACGCGTCTTCCGGGTTCGCCCGATTGCACGGTTTCGTGACCGCGAACACAATGCCTCCATGCCTGAAACGCGGTGGGGACTACGACCAGGACAACCATACCCCTTGGGCGCGAGCATTAGCGATGGCGGCACAAATTTCTCCGTCTATTCGCGCGCTGCCGAGCGCATCGAGCTGTGCCTTTTCGACGCGTCGGGTGGGAATGAGCAGCGCATCGACCTGCCGGCCCGCAGCGGCCACGTCTGGCACGGCTTTGTGCCGGGCATATCGGCCGGCCAGCTTTATGGCTACCGGGCGCACGGGGCCTTCGAGCCGGAAGAGGGGCAGCGGTTCAATGCCGCAAAGCTGCTTACCGACCCTTATGCTCATGCCCTTGCCGGCCGCTTCGATTGGGCGACGATGCCCCCGTTTCATCTCGAGGACGGCAGCCCCGACGTAACCGATAACGCTGCTTCTGTGCCCCGCAGTGTCGTGTGTGACGATGCCTTCGACTGGCAGGGTGACGCTCCGCCGCGGACATCCTGGCAGGACACCGTCATTTACGAGACGCATGTCCGCGGCTTCACCATGCAGCACCCGCAAGTGCCTGAGGCCTTGAGGGGAAGATTCCTCGGAATGGCGTCAGAAGCCACGGTCGGGCACCTCCGGCGTCTGGGTATCACGGCCGTCGAGCTGCTGCCGGTCACGGCACGCGCGAACAGTCGGCGATTGCATGAGTTGGGGCTGACGGACTACTGGGGCTACGGGCCGATTGCCTATTTCGCGCCGGACGCCTGGTTCTCGAGCTCGGGTGACCGGGGAGGGCAGGTAACCGAGTTCAAGCAGATGGTGCGAGAACTGCACCGCAACGGCATCGAGGTGTTGCTGGACGTCGTCTACAACCACACGGCGGAGTCGGATCGCACCGGGCCAACGCTCTCCTACCGCGGCCTGGATAACGCGACGTACTACCGGCTCGATCCCATGGACCCCGCCCACTACCTGAACTTCACGGGCACGGGCAACACGCTGAACCTGCACGAACGGCCGGTGATGCGCCTGGTCCTGGACAGCCTGCGCTACTGGGTGCAGGAGATGCACGTCGACGGCTTTCGCTTCGACCTGGCCGCATCGCTTGCCCGCGGCAACCTCGACGTCGACGCGCGCTGCTCCTTCCTCGATGCCGTGTACCAGGACCCCGTGCTCTCGCAGGTCAAGCTCATCGCTGAGCCGTGGGACCTCGGGCCGGACGGCTACCAGACCGGCGGCTTCCCTGCCCCGTGGTCGGAGTGGAACGACCGGTTTCGGGACGACGTACGGCGCTACTGGCGCGGCGACGAAACGCCGTCATCCCAGATCGCCCGACGGCTTACCGCGAGTCCGGACCTGTTCGCGACCAGCGAACGCAGCCCGCAGGCCAGCATCAACTACATCACCAGCCACGACGGCTTCACGCTGCACGACCTCGTCAGCTACGGGACGAAGCACAACCTGGCAAACGGCGAGGAGAATCGCGACGGCACGGACGACAACCTGTCGCAGAACTTCGGTGTCGAGGGCCCGACGCAGGACGCCTCGATCCTGGCGACGCGGGAGCAGCAGAAGCGCAACCTGCTGGCCACGCTGCTCTTCTCCCAGGGCGTACCGATGCTCCTGGGCGGCGACGAGATGGGGCGAACGCAGCTCGGCAACAACAACGCCTACAACCAGGACAACGCCACAAGCTGGTTCGACTGGCGTCTCGATTCGACCCACCAGGATCTGGTTGAGTTCACGGCACGGCTCATCGACATCCGGCGGCGACACCCCAACCTGCGGCGTCGCGACTTCCTCGATGGTCACCTGCATGTGCAGACGGAGTCCAGTCACGTGCGCTGGCTGCGTGAAGATGGGCATCAGATGACGGACGGCGAGTGGCAGGCACCGTGGTATCACTGCTTCGCGCTGTACCTCGATGGCAAGTTCGATGCGCTTGACGCCGACGGAGCGCCCATGCACGACGATGCGCTGCTGCTGATCCTCAACGCCGCCAGCACGCCCGTCGACTTCCTGCTGCCGGACCAGGCGTGGTCGCTGGTGGTCGATACGGCTCGTCCGGAGGCAGCAGAAGACAGCGAGGTCTACACTGGGTGTGCGGAATACGTGATTGCCGCGCACTCACTCGCGCTGCTTCGTTCGCCTCGATCCTAACCCTAGCGTCCACGTGAGATTGCGAAGGCAAGCACAAATCGCATATAACTTGCGGCAATCGCTCGCTGGCCTTGGGAGGCCGACAGAAGGGACGCAGATGTGGCTGCCAAGGTGGTGACATTCGCTGTACAGCTCGGTTCCAGTGGTCACGACATCGCCAGGACGGTCGCGATGAAGCTTGGCTACCGCTTCCTGGACCATGAAGTAATCTCGCGCGCGGCCGAAATCGCCGGTGTATCACCCGAGACGATCGCTGCGGCCGAGCGCTGGCCCACGTTCGTTGAGCGCATGCTGGAGCGCCTCGCCCTGACTACGGTGGTTTCGGAGGGCGTGCTGCCGGCGCCGCCGACCAACGCCGGCGCCATGATGCTGACCTCCGCAGACTATCGGGCCCTGATCGAGCAGATGGTCAACAGCCTGGCCGACGAGGGCCGGTGCGTTATCGTCGGTCACGCCGGGCAAGCCATCCTGCGCAAGACGCCGCAGGTGTTCAAGGTCCTCGTGCATGGCTCCAAGGACCGGCGGGCAGAGCGACTGGCCGTGCAGCAGGGCATCGACCCCAAGGAAGCGCGCGACCTGGTGAAGAACTATGACGCTCAGCGCACATCGTTCTTCCGCCATGCCTTCGATCTCGACTGGCTCGACTCCACGAACTACGACATCACGATCAACAGCGATGACGTCGACGAGGACACGGCGATCTCGTGGATCCTGAGCGGCGTCCAGGCGGTGCCGGACTCCCTGGAGCCGGCACGGTAGCCACTGCGAGCTCCAGGCACAGGACCTCGCTTCTATTCGCGGTTCAGGTGCTTGCGGACAATCCGCTGGCCGCTGAACGGGATTGACTCGCAGCTCATCGCTCGCAGCTCGAAGCTGTCTCCGTGTTAGCCTGAGGTGTGCTGCTTGTTCGGCGCTTCTCGGTCCTTGTCTATCGCTCCGTCAAGGGCTTCTTCGATGACGGTTGTTCGCAGCGTGCGGCTGCGATTTCGTACTACGTCCTGTTCTCCCTGTTCCCGCTGGTGATCTTCACAGTCGGCATCCTGGGCCTCGTGCTCCAGGACCAGAAGCTTCAGACAGACGTTGTCAACGCGATCATGGACAACATTCCTCTGAGCCAGGACCAGGGGCGGAACGACGTCACTAACGCGCTGCAGAACGTGGCAAAGAGCCGCAGCGGCGCCATCGGCATCGTTGGTCTGATCACACTGGCCTGGTCCGGGAGCGCCATGTTCGGTGTCCTGCGGAGTTCCTTGAACAACGTCTTTCACGTCCAGGCGCCGCGGCCGATCGTGCTCCAGAAGCTGTTCGACCTCGCCTTCGTGCTGGCGTTCGCCCCGTTCTTCATCGGCTCTGTCGTGGCGACGAGCGCACTGCGTCTGGCGCGCACAGCCAGTCTCGACGTGCACATCTTCGGCGACTTGCCTGAGCGGATGGGACCGGCCTGGTGGGTGGCATCGACGGTGCTGCCCATCGCTATCTCGTTTGTCGCCTTCTTCCTCACCTACTGGCTGATCCCGGCCCGCAAGACTCGCCCAAAGTACATCGTAGGAGGGGCGCTGCTCGCCGCCGTGCTGTTTGAGGTGGTGAAGCTGGGGTTCACGATCTACGTCGAGAACTTCGCCACCTATGACGTGGTATTTGGTTCGCTGGGCGCCGTGGTGGCGTTCCTGTTCTGGGTCTACCTCAGCGCCAACATCCTGCTGCTCGGCGCGGAAGTGGTCTCCGAGACGCCTGATGTCATGCACGGCCGCTTCGATGTGCGCACCAGCACGGGCCCGAAGCGCACGAAGCGTCAGGCCGTGCTGCGATTGCTGCGTAGCTTGATCATGCGCCCGAAGGACGACATGACAGAGCAGACGGCACCGAATGCTGAGGCAGCGTCAACCCACCAAACGCGTAATTGAGCGGGCAGTAGGGATATGCGACTCGACTAGAGAACTGACGTGTGTGAAACCAGTTCCGCCATCCATGGCATGGTGTTCAGCATCACGACCGCTGCAACCGCGGCCCCCGAGAGCATTTTGACAAAGTGACCCAGGGTGATGTGGGACAGAGTGGGGTGGCGGAAGTTGGCATCCGGGTTCACCGCATACGAGTTGCGGCGCCCGTTGCGCTTCACGGTAAGCAAATCGGCCTCGGACAGGTCACGCACCACCTGGGCGATGCGCCTCTCCGTCAGGTTCAAAGACTCCGACATCTGACGCATCGTCGAATCTGGGTTCGCAGCGATGTAGAACAGGACTACGCCGTGCGTGGCCATGAGGTTCCAGTTTTTACTTACTCTCATCTCATGAAACCTACCTGAATCTAAGTTTTCGGCTATCTTGGCGACTTCATGACGGGGAGTCAACAACGGCCGCAGGAAATTGGCGAAAAATCTTGCATACTACTGCGGAGGCGATTTAACACTTTTGTTACGCCTCTCTGCTGGACAGCCTCCAGCACGTTAGGTAAAGTTTGAGTGTACCTAAGGCCGAGTCCTTCCTCGGAAGGAACGGGGGACCCACTCACTGGGGTGAAGTCCGTAAGGACGGGGCAGCACTCTTTCAGCCCTAACCCGACAGCTAACCTCGTAGGCCACTGAAAGAGGATGGGTTCTGGCTGGTAGCCGGAGGACGTCCTCCGGCTGTTTTTTTCCTCCTTGCTTTCACAGCCGGACCTCAGGACTCCCAACCGAACCCTCCTCCCAGGTTTCTGGTCGAAAACCAGAGACGGAGGAGCCGATGCTAGAAGAAATTGCCCCTGCCTCAGTACCGGCGTCGTATCTCAACAGAGAGACGCGCAAACTCATCATGGTCAGCAACCGCGGCCCTGTTGAGCACTACTTCGACGACTCCGGTCGTATTCGCCGCCGCGACGCCGCCGGTGGTGTCGCCACCGCGCTTGGCAGTGTCGCCCGCCAGCAGCCGGTGACCTGGATCGCGACAGCCGCCACCGACGCCGATAAGGCCGTCGGCATTTTGGACCAGCGCATCCAGATCGGCAGGGACAGCGCCCTTCGGCTTCTCAATCTGCCGGAAAAGGCATTTCACGCCCACTACGGCGTGTTCTGCAACCCGATTCTCTGGTTCGTGCAGCACGCCATCGGCGATCAGCTGCAGACCGCGGACCTCGCAGCCGAGGCGCTCGATGCCTGGCGCGAGGGCTACCAGCCGATCAACGAAGCGTTCGCTGCCGCCGTCATCGAGGAGCTCGATGGCGATGGCTCCGACACGCAGGTCATGCTTCACGACTACCACCTCTACACGGCGCCGCGCATGATCCGGGCTGCCCGCCCGCGTGCCGCTCTGCAGCACTTCATTCACATCCCGTGGCCGGGTCCTGCCGCCTGGGGCCGCCTGCCCGATCCGATTGTCCGCCGGATCTGTGCCGGCCTCCTTGCCAATGACAGCATCGTCTTTCAAACCGAAGCGTCCGTGGCGGCATTCCTTGCTACCTGCCGCGCCTACCTGCCGGACGCCAAGGTCCTGGAGCGTCAGGGCGAGATCGAGTACCTGGGGCAGTCGACTTTCGTCTGGTCCAACCCGGTCTCGCTCGACTCTCGGGAGCTCGAGTCGTTGCGGGCGCAGCCTGACTTCGACCGCTATCGCGCGGCCTTCGAGGCACCCGACGACATGAAGACGATCGTGCGTGTTGACCGCCTGGACCCGAGCAAGAACGTCGCCGACGGCTACGAGGCGTTCGACCTGCTGCTGCAGCGCAACCCGAAGCTGCATGGCAAGGTGCGGTTCCTCTCCTTCCTGGTGCCGTCCCGCGACACCATCCCGGAGTACGTGACGTACCGTAACCGCGTCTTCGACCTGATCGATGCGATCAACCGTAAGTACGGCACGGAGGACTGGACGCCCATCACGGTGTTTCATGAGCACAATCGCCTGCAGGCGCTCGCCGCGCTCTCGCTCTACGACGTGTTGCTGGTGAACTCCGTGGCGGATGGCTTGAACCTCGTCTCGAAGGAAGGCCCTGTGCTGAACGACTGCAACGGCGTGCTAGCGCTCTCGACCACGGCCGGCGCTTACGAAGAGCTGATGTGTGGTGCGCTACCCATTAACCCCTTCGACATCGTCGACACGGCAGACACCCTGGAGCGCGCCCTTGGCATGTGCCAGAACGATCGCACGCAGCGTCAGACGGCGATGCGAGAGGCTATCGCCGCCCACCAGACGAGCGATTGGCTGAAGCAGCAACTTCGTGACCTGGACATCTCGGCGCACATGAAGCAGATCGAGGCAAACTCGGTCGCATGACTCCATAACACCACCAGACATCCCTCGGTGTGACGCGATGAATCGGCGGAGACCCCGCCGATTCATCGCGTCCGGAGGATCTGGCCGTCAGTAATAGCATCGAACGTGTTCAATCGCCCTTCACTCCGGTGCCGCGTTTCAACCCGCGGTGGTGTACAGGTTCAGGACGAACGGAATAGGACGGCCAGGCCAAAGAAGCCAAGCCGTAAGCGTGTGCAACAGCGCGGCGGGTTGAGGCCGCGGCATCGCTTGCCCGGGCGCCATCCCGTCTCCTGATGCGCTAACTTCTAGCTATGACCGTTGCCATCACGCACCTCACGCTGCGATTGCCCGAGAACGGCTCGCTCAAGGGCAAGCGACAGGTGATCAAATCGATACAGCAGCGACTGCATAATCGCTTCAACGTCAGCGTGGCGGAGGTGGAACACAACGACCTCTGGCAGCTCGCCGGCATCGATATCGCTGCTGTGGCGAACAGCGCGTCTCACGCCAGAGAGGTCTGCGACAACGCCGTCGAATACCTGATGGCGCTGCGTCTGGACGTCGAAGCTCATCGAAGAAGAGACGGAAGTACTGGACTAGGCTCGACGCGGCTTCAGCAACCGTCGGGACGGTAGTCGCGGGGAATGCTGACGAGGTCGCCGACCTGGATGTCGTGGTCGGCGAACCAGCCCAGCGGCGTCTCCAGCCCGAAGCTGTAGTCCTGGTCCGTCGTATGAATGTCGAGGCTCTCTGCCTGCATGTCCTGGATGCTCACGATCTCGCCGCAGCGGCCCAGGAAGGCGACCGAGAGCGGCACCAGCGTGTCCTTCATCCAGAAGCCGGGACCTTTAACGGGGATGATGAACAGCATGCCCGTGTCCGGGGGAATCGACTCGCGACCGCTGAGGCCTACGGAGCGCTCCTCCGGCGTATCGGCAATCTCGACGTCGATATGGGCGACCTTGCCCTGCGCCGAGACGACCGTCAGGGGCGTGCGCGAGATCGTGTCGCCGTCCTCCGCGTTGGAGCTGAGGGTGCCCAGGAAGATGGCGAAGCCGGCGATGACCGCGATCGCGACCGCGAAGACCAGGCTAATGGCAATCAGGGGCCTCATGGCAGTGGGCCTCATCGGACGGTCTCCCTGTTTAGAGGATGTGAACGCATCTGGTCGCCGTGCATCTGTGCATCAAGGCTAGCAGGATCGCGCGCCAGGGGCGTAGATTCCTCTCCTGGAGGCCTGTGCGTGATCCGGGGCGCTGCTCGACGGCTATACTGATGCCCGTCCGGTTCACGCGCAATCGCGTCCCGCTGGGCGTATTCGAATCGCAGGAGGGGCTATGACCACCGCTAACATGTCCAACTACCGCAAGGAAGTCGTCGAGGCCGCCGGCCAGATCGTCGCCACCGGCATCATGACCAAGAGTCTGCACGGCAACGTCAGCATGCGCGTGCCCGGCGAGGACGCCTTCCTGCTGACGGCGGGTGGCTCTCTCGCGAGTATGCAGCCGGAGAACATCGCGCTGTTCAAGCTGGACGGCACGCTGATCGAGGGCACGGTCGCTCCCGTGGGCGCCGAGATTATTCAGATGCACGGCATCGTTTACCGCAAGCGTCCTGATATGCAGAGCGTGATTCACACCCACTCGCCGTTTGCGACGGGCTTCGCGGTCGCCGGCAAGTCGATCCCGGGTGCTTACGAGGCGCTGGTGCGCAATGGCATGGTCGATGGCGTTCCGCTGGCCAAGTACGGTCCCCGCGGCTCCGACGAGTCCGTGAACAACATCGCCACCGTGCTCGACGAGTTCGAGGGCATCAAGGGCCTCCTCCTGGAGAACCACGGCGTACTGGTCTTCGCGGATTCGCTGGGTGGCGCCGTTAGGGCCAACGTCACGGTCGAAGAGGCGGCAGAGATTTGCCTCTACGCCTACGGCCTCGGCGGTCCCAAGGAGATCCCGTCGCACATGATCAAGGCGACGCGAGAGCGTGCTGCACAATTCGCGGCGGCAGGAAGCTTTACTTCGGAGGCTCCCAAGTCCTAAACTCGGGCGACGCGTAGGAAGCACGCGAAATAAAGAACAAACACGGGCGGAACTTCGGTTCCGCTCGTCTGTTTGTGGGTGTGGGTGGCCAGAGGAAGCCGCGGTCGAGGAGGAGCCTCACCGCATGCCGCATCCGACCGTCTTTCGGTTCAGTAGCTCACGCCTGATCCTTCCGCCGCGCTCCAGCATCGTGAGCGATTTGCTATACGCGGACTCTTCATGAACTGCAGTTCTCGGCCGAGGATTAACGGGAAGCAGAAATCAAGGAGTTCTCGATAGCATGACCCTTCTTCCGTTCAAAAGGCTTCGCCCCCTGGTCACCGGGGCAGTCGCTGCCGCAGCACTGGTGCTTCGTCGCAGGCGTGGCGGGTGGCGCCCGTCCGGCGCTGGCTCTCAGCAACTGCACGGTCAGCGACAACACGTTCGACGCCCAGGAGCAGCAGTTCCTCCAGTTGATCAACAACTACCGGGCTCAGAACGGCCTCTCGTCCCTTACCGCATCCGTCAACCTCAACCGCGCTTCCTCGTGGATGGCGCATGACATGGCCATGAAGAGCTACTTCTCGCACACGGACTCGCTTGGCCGCTCCGTCGATACTCGCGTGGCCAACTGCGGCGGCCAGCCTTACAACGGCGAGAACATCGCCGCGGGCACGATCAAGGACACGGCCGCCGAAGCGTTCGACATGTGGCGCAACTCCGCCGGCCACAACGCGAACATGCTCAACAGCTCCTACCGCCAGATTGGCATTGCGCGCTACTACGACGCCGGTTCCACCTACAAGTGGTACTGGGTGACGGACTTCTCTACCACCAACGATGGTACGAACGCCTCTTCGGGCGGCAGCTCTGGTGGTTCGGGTGGCCTGGTGGCGGCAGCACCCCAACGCCAACTCCCTCGCCCTCACCCACGCCGCCTCCGGTAACGACAAACCCAATGGCGTGATGACAAGCCCCACTTCCGGCTCCCAACTCGCGACCATCGCAGAACTTTGACCTGGGCGCCTGGCAGCACTCGGCAGCTGCTTACTACTTCTACATGGGAACGTTCAGGGGCAGCGCCAATATGGTCGAACGTCTCGATGGGTACGTCGACGTCGTTGACGATCAGTGACAGCCTGCCGTGGTGGGGTCAGAACGTCTACGTCCGTCTCTGGTCCCACACTTCGTCCGGCTGGAAGTACATGGACTACACCTACAGTCCGCCGCGCTAATCGGCAGTGAGCACCAGGGTAGCCCGAAGGGGTCGGGTTTACGCCGGCCCCTTCCTTTTTGTGCGCCGGGTTGTGGGTGCCGCGTGCGGTACTAGCGTTCGTAGCGGCACAGCCGGGCGCCCACGAATCTGCTAGGAGCTCGTCCACTTCCGGAGCAGGCATTCTCACTCACTCAACTGTGTGCGAATGATTGGCGACCGTTCGTCCAGGGCGAGTATGCCGCTCATCAACTGTGATTCTCGTCTGAGGCGCATGCCGCACGCGGACATTGGGATCGCGCATCTCGTCGGGCACGACAAAGAGGCCGGTCGACAGGGACCGGCCTCTTTTGAAGGGCGCACCGCCGGGCGGATGCGGTTACGCCGCCTCGATAGACGCGGCAGCTTGCGAACGCCGCGATCGGAACGGATAGACGAGCTGGGGCAGAAAGGCCGCCGGCGGGGCTTCTCCGACAACGCCGAAGCGTGTTGGCTGGCGGTCTTTCGGCATGTAAAGCGTCCCGAACAGGCGGTCCCAGAAGGGGAACAGGCCTGCGAAATTCTTATCGATTGCCTCGGGCTCAGCGCTGTGGTGCCAGCGGTGGAAGGCCGGGCTCGCGATGACGTTGCGCAGCGGCCCGTAGCTCCAGCCCACGTTCGCGTGCAGCATGATCGCGTACAGGGTGAGGAATGGCAGATAGGCGCCGAGTGTACCCACGCTGAAGCCGAGCAGTAGCAGCGGCGTCGCGACAATGCAGCTGCCGATGGCGTCGTTCAAAGGGTGGACCCGTACGCTCGACAACCAGTCGACCTGCGTCGAGGAGTGGTGAACGGCGTGCAGCTTCCACAATCGCCCAATCGTGTGGTGTGCACGATGGCTCCAGTAGGCGAGGAAGTCGGCCATCAGTAGAAAGGCGCCGAGCTGAAGAACCAGCGGCTGGCGACCGACGAACGTGTCGCGTTCGGCAATGCCGCGCAGGTGGTCGCCGGTAATCCCGAGCCCCAGCAGTGCGCCCAGACCAATGATCGAGACGGCGACGACGATACCGGTGAACAGCTTGCCGACCGTCGGTGTGAACAGCCACCAGGCAACGTCAGTGAAGTAGCCGGCGCGCCGGAACTTCTTCTGGCCCCGAATGGCCGGAAACCGCCACTCGAGCAGACCGAACCCGAGGCTCAACACCACGAGTCCAATCGCCAGCACCAGTAAGCGTTCCATGCGACCGAGTCTAGGCCCGGCACCGGAGTCGAGGTGCTAAACAGTCGTTAAATGAGTGTTAGGCGTGAGTGGCTTAGATTCGGACGCCAATAAGGCGGAACAAAGCTTCATTTGTTTTACGTTCACGTAAAGATAAGCTCTGTATGGCGTCATACCAATCCCCAGGGGGCACAAGAAATGACAATAGATCCGCTGCAGCTCGGCGATATCAGGGAGGGCAGGCGTGGCCTCGCCCTGGCGCTCTACATCGACATCGATGATGAGGACTGGGAGGACTACTGCACGTCCATCTCTTCGGTCCTTGCTCTGGACGAGGCGGCAGGTCGCAAGGTCCTCGAAGCCGTGCAGGCTGCGCTGGAGACAGGCTCCGCCGTCGAAGTCTCAGACGACGCTGCCGACGCCGTGAATATCGTCCTGGCGAGCTCGCTGAATGACCAGGTTGTCGCCGGCCACATCCTGGACGGCTTTGCCGGTCGCAAGCACGACTCGGAGTTCGCGCATACCTGTTAGCCGATACAGGTGAGCCGGGCGGCCCTCAAGGAATCATCGCCGAGTCGAGTTGGGTTGATCCGGCTGCTCGGCGGGAATGATGCCGTGATGGATCCGGCGCGAAACAACAAGAGAGGGCGCTCGTTTCGAGCGCCCTCTCTTTTCTTTGAGTTTGAGGCGTACTACGGACCAGCGGCACCTCGCCGGCAGCGCACTCGCCTTCGCCGCGGATGACCTCGAACAGGTCCGTGTGGCCTCACCTCACAGCTTGCTCCACCAGGTTCCTGCGAGTGCCCGTTAGCGTTCGTGTCCCCGATGCTAGAAGACAACTAGCCTGACGATGGCTGCGATGATGAGGAAGGCCACGAACCCGAGGACGTAGGGTACGAGCCACATGATGTTCGAAGAGTTATATTCGCGGGCGATCCGGTCCGCGTCCATCTGGCGCGGGCCTGTAGTTGCTCCGGTCTCTGATTCTCGCTGGGATCCGGCGGCACCACCATGGACATGATGGATGCCTCCTTTCGAGAATTCGCTGTGTCAGACCTCAGGAGCCTCGTAGCCGGAGAGCTACGAGGCTCCATAACATCCTCTTGATGCTTAGCGGACCAGCGGCACCTCGCCGGCGGCGCACTCGCCTTCGCCGCGGATGACCTCGAACAGGTCGGTGTGGCCCCAGTCCATGTAAGACTCGGAGTCTTCCGCCAGCGAGCCGACCCACTTGAACTCCTCAAGTGGCGCCTCGAAGTGCTTCGGACCAACGCGGCCCACGTAGTCAACAAACGTCTCGTCGTCGGCACTGCGCTCGGCCATGTAGGTCTGGAACACCTTGTCGATGGCGAGGTGTGCCTTCTTGGCCGAGACACGCGATACGCGGGTTGCGTAGTGGTCGACGCTGGCGTAGCCGACGCCGCCGATGAACACGTCGTAGCACGGCACCTCGAGGTTGCCGACCTTGTACGACGCGCCCTGGAGGCCGATGCCGGCCATGTGGTGCTGACCGCAGCCGTTGGGGCAGCCGCTGATCTTGACGTTGACCTTGAGGACCTCGGGGTCCTGGTAGTCGAACTTGATCATCTCTTCGCGCATGCCGTAGCCGGCCTGGTTGGAGGAGGTGATGGCGAGCTTGCAGCTGTCGGCGCCGGGGCAGGCCACGACGTCGGCGAGCATGTTCGCCTCGGCGTCACCGAAGCCAATCGCCTTGAGCTCACGGTGGACCATCGGCAGCTCGGCCTCCCGGATCCAGCGCAGCACCAGGTTCTGCTGCGGGTTCGTGCGAGCGTAGCCGCCGCAGTACTTGCGCATGATGCGAGCGAGGTCCCGGAACTGCTGGGTGCTGATGTTGCCCATCGGGATCGTGATGTCGGCGGAGTAGAAGCCGTCCTGCTTCTGGGCACGGGCGTTGGTCCAGCGCCAGCGCTCGTAGCCCTCCTCCGGCGCGAGGCCGTCGTCCGCGTTCGGCGGGCTGGGCTCCTCCGTCACCAGAGAGGTGAGAGCGGCCATGTCGTAGGTGGTGTTCTTGGCCCAGTCCTTCGCCAGCTCTTCCTTCACCTTCTCGATGAAGGCTTCGGCGCCGATCTTGTGGAGCAGGAACTTGATGCGCGCCTTGTTGAGGTTCTTGCGCAGCAGACCCGGCAGGTCGCCCTCGCGGTCGAAGACACGCAGGATCGCCTCACCGATGCGGATGTACTCGCCGTTGTCGGCCTCGGCAAACTCCCAGACCGTGTCGGCCTTGCGCGGCATGGTCGAGGTGCCGCCGCCGACGCGAATCTCGAAGCCCTTCACGCCGTCCTTGATCTTGGCGATAAAGCCGACGTCGTGGAAATTGGAGCCGGCGCAGTCGTTCGGGCAGTTGGAGAACGATGTCTTGCACTTACGCGGCATGCGCTGGCAAATGGGGTTGCGCAGCATGGCGCGACCGTAAGCCGTCAGGTACGGCGTTGTGTCGAACACTTCGTCCGGGGCGATACCGGCGTAAGGGCAGCCCGTGATGTTGCGGACGGTGTGAGCACACGCCTCTCGCGATGTCAGGCCGGCACGTCCGACCACTCGCATGACCTCCGCGGCGTCGTCCAGGTTGACGAAGTGGAACTGGAAGTTCTCACGCGTGGTGATGTGGCCGCGGTGCAAGCCGGAGAACCGCTCAGATACCTCCGCGAAGGCGTCCATCTGGTCCGCTGTCACGCCGCCGTAGGGCAGCTTGATGCGCATCATCTGGTTGTCTTCCTGGCGCTGGCCGTAGGTGCCGCGAGAGAGGCGATAGAGCTGGAACTCCGTCGGGTCCTCGTCGCCAATACGGAACTTCTTGGCGCGGCCCTCGAACTCATCGATTTCGTCGAAGTCGACTTTCAGTGTGTAGCCGGGCTTCAGCTCCGGAATTCGAGGGTCCTGACTGGTAACCATGATGCATCTCCCTGAGTAAGTCGACAAAGTTGACTGGCGATGTAAACAATATACGTTTTACATTCTACACCGGTCAGGGCCACAGGTTAACGCAGACAACCAAGGGCGTCAAAAACTGCAATGCATTTGCCGGTGTCAGATCAAGTGCAGTGCTGACCTTCGATTGTGTCCCGCGCGCCTCAGCCCCTGGTTAGCCCTGAGGCGCCAGCGCGGTGATATCCAGCAGCACGCGCGACTTGTCGCCCACCACGCCGAAATCGACGGCCTGGATGGCGTATCGGGCGGGTGGGTTTTCGGGGAACGTTTCGGCCCAGACCTTGTTGAAGCCCACGCGGTCGTTCATGTCCTTGAGGAACACTGCAATCTTGACGACGTCGTCGAGCGTGGCGCCGACGGTCTTCAGAGCCAGCCGCGCGGCCTCGAAGGCGAGGCGAGTCTGCTCTTCGATGTCCTCGGTCTCCACCTGCTGCGTCTTGAGGTCAACGCCGCGCACGGCCGAGAGGAAGATGAAGCCGCCGGCCACGACACCTTCCGGGATGGGACTGGAGTGGGTCTGACCGCCCTCGGCATAGAAGGCGCGTCGTCGTGGGGCGTTGTTGGTCATCGAAGTTCCTCCGCGGTGCGTGTCGGGGCCTTGCGTATTCTCCGGTCATTCGACGCCACCGACAAGCATCCGAACGCTACAGGAACCACCGAGCAAAATCGAAGCCACCGCACAAAGGAGGTGGTGCTGTCTATTTCATCGATGACGCTTATAGAGTCGAGTGGTAATACCGCATTCTGTCAGACCGTCCCGGGCAGTAGCATTCACGCATGACCGAGCAAGGGGACCAGCCATTCAAGCTCAGTTCCCTCACGTTTAGCGTCTACGTTCCTACGCTGCTCTTCTCCATCGGCCAGGGTGCCGTGATTCCCGCCATCCCGTTGTTTGCCACCCGTGACCTCGGCGCGTCCGTGGCGATGGCTGCCTTCATCGTTGCCATGCGCGGCATCGGCCAGCTGGTGTTCGATATGCCCGCCGGCCTTGCCGTGTCGAAGTGGGGCGATAAGGGCGCGATGGTCGCAGGCACGACCATGATCGGCGTCGTCGCGGTCGGCGCCTCCCTCAGCCAATCGGCAGTCATGCTGGCGATTTTCGTCTTCTTCATGGGTGGGGGCTGGGCGTTCTGGCAGATCGCGCGGCTCGCGTACGTGAGTGAGACGGCGCCGGTGAACGCGCGAGGCCGAGCCCTGTCGATGACGGGCGGCATGAACCGCGTCGGCAACTTCATCGGCCCGGTTATCGGTGGCTTCCTGGCGCAGTACCTGGGCTACGAGTCCGCCTTCTGGGCCCAGGCGCTGGCGGGCGTGGCAGCTGCGGCGATGATGTTCATCGTCGTGCGGGAGGGATCGGGCTCGGAGAACTTCGAAGCTCATGGCGCCGGCGGCCGCATTCTCGACACCATGGTGACGCACCGCAAGATCTACATACGCGCCGGCGCGCCGATCATCGCCCTGGGTCTCTTGCGACAGGCGCGACAGGTCTTCCTGCCTTTGTGGGGCGACCAGCTTGGGTTGGCGGACGGCCAGATCGGCCTTATCGTCGGTGCATCCTTCTTCTTCGATGCCGCCGTGTTCTATCCGGTCGGCATGATCATGGACACCCGCGGCCGCAAATGGGCGATGGTGCCCTGCCTGCTCACCATGGCGTTGGGTTTGCTCCTGCTGCCGCTAACCGGCGATTTCTGGAGCTTCATGCTGGTCGGCGGTTTGACCGGTCTCGGTAACGGCTTCGGCTCCGGCATCAACATGACGCTCGGCGCCGATTTCTCGCCCGCCGTCGGACGGGGAGAGTTCCTTGGCGTCTGGCGATTGGTCAGCGACGTGGGGCAAGCCGGGGGACCATTAGTGATCTCTTTGCTCGCCGGCATCGGAAGCCTTGCGGTCGCCTCGGTTGCAAGCGGTGGCATCGGCCTCGTGGGCGCGGCGATCATGATCGTCTTCGTACCGGAGACGCTGCAGCGGCACCGAGACGCTGTCGCGGGCAAAGCCCTCGACCCTCCCGTCCCTTAAGTAGGCGATTTCGCCTGTCGGAACGGCGAGACGTGTTCTAACGTAATAAGCCATGCGGCGTCTCGTGCCTCTTGCCCTCGTGGCCGTCCTCGTCTGCCTGGCCTGTGGCCGTGAGCCTGGCGCTCCCTCTGCCACGAGTACGCTCGCACGTCTGCCCGAGACGAGTGCGACTTCGGGGCCCGGGATACTCGGGACGCCGCCGGAGGGCACGTCCGGAGACATCAGGCCGCCGGCCGATCGAGCACCGGTTTCGATGCGAGACACCCGGGACGTCATCGCCAACGGCGATGAGGTCCCGTTCAAGGTGTGTAGTCAGCGCGAAGGGTGGCGGAAGCCATCGCCGCAGGAGATGACGCAGACCTTCCAGGACCGGCGCTTCGGCAACGGGGTGGCGCCCTATCCACAGGACTACACCTACTACCTGCGGGCCTTCTACTTCCCGACACCCTTCGCGACGAGCGCCAACAAGTACTGGACCGCGTTCGGAGGCTTCGCTATCACCGGCGAGACGACGCCACCGCAGACGTTCTGCGACGCTGAAGCACTGCGGACGCAGGGGCTGTTCCGTGTCATACGCACGCTTGATTACAGCGTCATGGACGTGAAGCGGCTCGAAAACACCCTGGTGATCGTCGTGGCGCCGGACTTCCAGGGGTGGCAGGAGACGGTGTTCCCGTATCCGCCGGTTCAACCGGAGTTTCGCGGCGACGGCATTGAGGTGGTGCGCGTCCTGGATGTCAGCGGGGTTGAGCTGTATGAGGAAGCGACGCCGATAAACGATGTAGCGTGGCTGCAAACCGTGCAGTACGGCATCGACGGAAGCCTCGACTACGTCGTAATCGGCGGCATCCTGCCTTATGCCTCGGCAATTATCGATGTGCCGGAGGGTGAGCCGCCGCTACGCCTGTACTCCAGCAGCCCCGAGGTAGTTGACCGGGCCGGCAGTCTTGTTGCGCTCGACAGTGCTGGTGATGAGGCGGGGCGCATCGACTGGTCGGGTCACTTCGAAATGTGGCAGCCGCTCGGAGAGCTGTCGTTGCCGGCCGGGCGCTACACCCTCCGTTTCGAGGACTCAGCCAGCGACTGGCACCACTTCGTCGTCATGGCAGCAAACGTACCGCTGCCGCCGGGCGCGGCGCCCTGACGCATGAGATGCCCTACGGCAACCGGTTGAACCAGAGCAGTCCGAGGCCACCGGCGAGCATCGAGAGCACGAGCGCGGCGCCTGCGAAGGCAAACGTCACTTCCGTGTCTTTCTTCTCGATTACCCGCTCCCGGGCGAGGTCGTCGTAGACCTGGCGTAGATCCGCGTCGGACTGGGCGTTGAAGTAGCTTCCACCCGTCTGGTCGGCCACGGTCTTCAGTGTGTCCTCGTCGAGACGAGTAAAGACGTTGCGGCCCTGGATCTGCAGCACGGTGCCTTCCGGCGTGCCGATGCCGACGGTGTACACCTTCACGCCTGCTGTCGTGGCTTCTTTCACCACCTCCAGCGGGTCGGGTCCGGTGTTGCTCTGGCCGTCCGAGACGAGAACGATGCTGGCGGGTGGCGTGTCGGGTTTCTGCGCGTTCGCACCCTGGAGGGTGGTCGTCGGTGTTGGCTGCGTGGTGACAACGCCATCGCTTCCGGCTGACTGGTCTTCGTAAATCGCATCCAGGGCCACCTGCAGCCCGGCGCCAATGTTGGTGCCTCGCTGCGGTCGCAAGCGGCTGATCGCTTCGAGCGCCTGCTTTCGCTCGGTCGTGGGCGGCGCGACGAGAGCGGCGAAGTCGCTAAACGACACGACGCCGATCTTTACGCCATCGGGCTGTTTCTCGACGAAGTCGCGCGCTGCCTGCTTCGTGGCCTCCATGCGGTTGGGGGCGACGTCCTGCGCGAACATCGAACCGGAGACGTCGATGACGAGGAGGACTGTACCGGTGCTCTGCGGCACCGGGATGGTCGCCTGGGGCCGGGCCAGGCCGATGATCAGAGCAGTAATCGCCACGAGGTAGAGCGCAGCCGGGATGTGTCTTTTGACGCCCGGACCCTTGCCCACCGCCTGTGCAACCAGCGAAACGCTGGCGTAACGCAGGGCGTACTGGCTGCGTCGCCGCTGCATAGCGATGTAGACCAAGGCCAGAATGGGCACGAAGACGAGCAGAATGAGGGCAAAGGGCCATTCGAAGCTCATCGGGCGGCTCCTCCTGCCTGGCTGCCGTGACGGCGTCGCGATTCTCGGCGCAGGTGGGCGAAGCGGGCGATCTCACGCACCATGTTGCCGTCCGTGGTGAGCCGCATCGCATCGACGCCGTGGCGCGCGAACGAGCGCTCGATCCCGAGCCGGCGGTCGATAACGAGCTGCTGAAACCGCTCCTGAAAGCCCTTGTCACGCGTGTCGACGTAGACCTGTTGACCCGTCTCCGCGTCTTCCAACACAAGCGGACCGATGTCTGGAATGACCTCTTCGCGCGGATCGCTGAGCCAGACCGCGAGCACTTCGTTGCGCTGTGCCAGCCGGCCGAGCGCGGGCTCCCAGTCCGATTCCGAGATGAAGTCTGAAACCACGAACACCAGGGCGCGGCGTCGCAGCATGCGGCCAGCCCGGTCGAGGATGGCCGCGAGGTCCGTGGGGCGCCCGGATGGTGGCGACGCTTGCGGGTCTTCGCGTACCAGCTGATGCAGCAGCCGAAGGGCGTGCATTTGGCCGTTGCGGGGCTGCAGCACTTCGTCGACGGCGTTGGAGAACAACATGGCGCCCACGCGGTTGCCGTGACGCATGAGCAGCCGCGCCATCACGCCCGCGAAATCGACCACGAGGTCGCGCTTGCGAAAGTTCGCCGTGCCGAAGTCCACCGAGGGCGACAGGTCCAGCAGCAGCCACGCCGTGATCTCGCGGTCTTCGATGTACTGGCGGACGTACGGCGCGTCCATGCGGGCCGTGACGTTCCAGTCCATGTAGCGCACGTCGTCTTCGGGCTGGTACTCACGCACCTCGGCGAGGTCGTAGCCCTGGCCGGTAAACAGCGAGCGGTAGTCACCCTGGAGCAGGCCGTCCAGCCGGCGTACGACATGCCAGTCGAGGCGCTTGAGCAGTACGTCAGCGTCTTCGCGAGGACGGGGCGGCGCGGGCTGCAGGTCAGGCGTGTACGTTGCCATCTAGTTGCTGGCGCCCCCGTTAGCTGTGGCGAGCTGGTTTTCATCGATGAACGGGCGGTGCGGTTTCGGCACGGCCTCCAGCACGCGGTCGATCAGCATGTCGGCGGTGACGTGGTCGGCTAGCGCCTCGTACGAGAGGACCAGGCGGTGTCGCATGACGTCCGGCGCCAGTTCGGAGATGTCTTCCGGGATCACGTAGTCGCGGCCGCGGGTGAGGGCGAGGGCGCGGGAGCCAAGGACAAGGTTAATCGATGCACGCGGGCTGGCCCCGAAGGTGAGGTACTGCGCCTCGTCGTGCAGGCCGTACTCATCGGGGCGTCGCGTGGCCCCGACCAGGCGCACGGCGTACTCCATCAGTGCAGGGTCGACGTAGACGGCCTCCGCCTTCTTCTGGAGCGCCAGCAGGTCCTCGGTGCTGAGGATCTGGCGCACCTCCGGCAGCGCGCTGGTCATGCGCTGGACGACCACGAGCTCCTCGCGGTCCGTCGGGTATCCGACGAGCACCTTGAGCATGAAGCGGTCCACCTGGGCTTCTGGCAGGGCATAGGTGCCTTCCGTCTCGATCGGGTTCTGCGTCGCGAGGACGAGGAAGGGCTCCGGCACCTTGTGGGACTCTCGTCCGATGGTGACCTGGTGCTCCTGCATGACCTCGAGCAGCGCCGACTGCACCTTGGCGGGTGCTCGGTTGATCTCGTCTGCCAGCAGGAGGTTGGTGAACACGGGGCCAAGCGCCGTCGTGAAGTCGCCGGTGCGCTGGTTGTAGATGCGCGTGCCGACGAGGTCGGCGGGCACGAGGTCGGGCGTGAACTGGATGCGGTTGAACTCGCCGCCCACGACCTGCGCCACGGTGCGGATCGCCAGCGTCTTCGCCAGCCCGGGCACGCCTTCCACCAGGATGTGACCGCGGGACAGCAACGCGACAACGATGCGCTCCAGCAGGGCTTCCTGCCCGACGATGACCTTCTTCACCTCAAAGAGCATCTGCTCCAGGGGCGTACCGGTCGGCTGGTCCTCATGCGTTGGGTTGGTCACGTTGCGCTCCTTGGGGTACGGGTCTAGCCCAGCGGCGGGAAGATGCCCGAAGCAGAATCGATCGGGACGGCGAAGCCGAGGCCGATGAAGACGCCGTCTTGTGTGGGATTGATGATGCCGGAGACGATGCCGACGACACGGCCCGACATATCGATGAGCGGGCCGCCGGAGTTGCCGGGGTTCACGGCCGCGTCGAACTGAATCATGTTGGTGAGCACCTGGCCTGTGTCTTCGACGACGAAGCTACGGTTGAGGCCGCTGACGATCCCCCGGGTTAGCGTGCCCTCGATGCCGAAGGGCGCGCCGATCGCCATGACCTCGTCGCCGGGCTGCACGGTGCCGGCCAGCGTAGCGGGGTAAACGGTCTCGGGCAGCTTGCCTACGTGCAGGACGGCGAGGTCCTTTTCCGGCTCTTCCCGGTCTACCGTTGCGATGGCCTCGGTGCCATCGGCGAAGCGGACGGTAACTTGGGTGTGGCCCGTGACGACGTGGTCGGCTGTAAGGATGTTGCCGCTTTCGTCTACCACAACGCCGGAGCCCACGCCGCGCTCGCTGGAATTGGGGTCATCGCTTTCTCGGAAGATCGTGACGACGGATGGCCGCACGTTGGCGAAGATTTGAGGTTCTACCGGAACGACCGGCGGGATCGCGGCGATCTGCTGGTCGGCGATGGCGGCAATATCGGCGTCCGAATACTTTTCGGTTGCCGGATTGAAGCTGAGATAAAGGAGCATGATGAGCAGCGCGATGCCTGCACCGGCAAGCGCCGTAAACAATGGCTGAAAGCGGTGTAGCTTGTCGCGAATCATCTGCATATGACGGCTCGAACGCGGCAAAGCGAAAGGCCGTGCACCCATGGTACCCCGTTGGAACCTGGATCGCCGTCAGAAGTGTTAAATGAGACCTAAACCCTGAAGTCGTTAGGGATTCGCGATGGAACCGAACTCACTTGAGCCGTTCGCGCGATGGTCAGGCGCTGCCAGCCTTTTCGTGCTCCTGCCGTCGCTTCGCCGCTTCGCACCAGGGACAGGGCTGGCCATCGTACAGCTCAGAGTAGCGGCAGTCGCCCTCTGAGGCATGGGACCACGACCGGTCGGGCAGTGGACCGTCCCGCTTTTCGAGCAGGACGATGAGTTCGGTGTCAGACACGTTCACAGCGTTTGGTCTCCGCTTGCCCTGAGCCTCTCGAAGGATCAGGCGCTCTTTTCCTCTACAGCGTAGATGCCGCAGAGCCTGCAGACCATTACCTGCGCCTCGCCCAGTACGAGGTCATCGTCGATTTCGACACCGACGGCCTCGATCCAATCGTGCTGGCAACCCGGCGCCGTGGGGAACGCGAGCTTCTCCAACTCCGACTGCTTCACTTCGACCACATCGAACTTGCAATCGCACTTCCAGTAGGCCCCGCAGTTGGGGCAGAACGAAGACTCCATGACTTGATGATAAGACGGTGACGCAAGACCACCGCTCGATTGCGGTAAGACGGGGCGGGCCCTAGGCTTTTGCTATCAAATGACACAGTTCCTGTACGTGATTATGGCCATGGGTGTTGGCGTGGGCTCCGCTGTGCAAGTGGGACTGGTGGGTCAGATGGGCCGCCTGCGCGGACCGACCGAGGCGGCGTGGATTAACGTCCTCGGTACCTTCAGCGCCATGGCGATCGTATTCGGCATCCAGACCATTCGCCATGACCCGCCGAACCTGCCCTCGCCGTTCAACACGGTCGTGCCGTTCATCGCTGCTGCCGTCATAGCGGCGCTTTGCCTAGTGGTCTGTATGCGGGGCCTGGACCCCTACCTGGCGATAACGGGCCTCTTCGGCTTCCTGTACCTCTTCGGTGCCGGATATATCGCACCGAAGGTCGGCATTGCCCTGTTCGTAGGCTCGGTGACGGCCGGCACGCTGATGGCATCGATGGGACTGGACCATGTCGGGGCGTTTGGCGGCGTCGTGCAGAAGGTGACGGTCGTGCGCGTCGTGGGCCTCCTCGCGCTGCTGACGGGCGTGGCCCTGATCCGCAGCGGTCGATAAGTACGCGGTTGTCACGCTGCTAGAGGCTTCGATTATCTGCTCGATACTGCTTCACGCGTAGTCTCCTTCCAGTTCAAGGAGGTGTTCGCGATGGATACGAGCACGATCATCGCAATTGTCGTGATAGCTGCCGTGGCTGTCGTTGTAGTAGGTCTGGCGGTGGCCCTCTTGAGACGCAACAAGGGGAGCGATCTCGAAAGCCGGTACGGAACGGAGTACCAGCGAGCCGTGAAGATGCGCGGCCGGCGCAAGGCTGAGGCAGAGCTGAGCGAGCGTGAACACCGCGTCTCCGGCTACGACATCCGGGCGTTGGACCCGGACGAGCGCACGCAATTCTCCGATCGATGGACCGGCGTCCAGGCCGAGTTCGTCGACGCACCTCGCTCGGCAGTGCAGCACGCGGACGTCCTACTGCAGGAAGTCATGGTTGCCCGCGGCTATCCGATGGCCGACTTTGAGCAGCGCGCCGCCGACCTTTCGGTGGAATACGGTGATCTCGTGCGCAACTACCGCACCGCCCAATCGATCAGCCAGCGGGCCAGCACGGCCTCGACGGAGGACCTGCGCCGGGCCATGCTGCTCCATCGCACAATGTTCGAGAAGCTGCTGAAGACGGAGACAGAATCCCCGCCGGCCGACAACGGAGTGGAGCCCGCGACCATCGTCTAGTCCGGCCGCTGCGCCACGATGATCATCCGACGCGTATCGATGCCGTAAGTCTCACCCTCGAAGCCGCCGTAGACCGCCTCGTAGGCCAGTCCGGCGGCTTCGATCATGCCCACTGCTTCTCGCAGGGTGTAAAGCCGAATGTGGTGCCCCACGATCTCCTGCTGGCTGCCATCGGGCCGGATCGCCGTGAACGTGACGTGGTTGCGGCTGGTCAGCAGGTCGAGCTCGCGGTGCTCCAGGTAGAGCGTTCCATCGTCGCCGCGATGCCAGTCGTTTTGAATGTAGTTGTCCACCACCCAATCGCGGTTCAGCAGGTCAAGCAGCACACGGCCGCCGGGCTTGAGCGCACGGCGGATCGATGCGAGTACCTTCGCGTCCTCCGCTTCGGACTCCAGGTAGCCGAAGGAGCTGAACATGTTGACGATGGCGTCGAAGTGCGCCTCGAAGGGGATCTCGCGCATGTCGGCGTGCACCGTCTCGACCGATAGGCCCTTCTCTTTTGCCGCAGCGTCCGTGAGTCGCAGGTACTGCTCGCTCAGGTCCAGGCCCGTCACGTCCAGCCCCATGCCCGCGAGCTGCACGGCGTGTCGCCCCTGGCCGCAGCAGAGGTCCAGTACACGTTCGCCTCGTTGCAACTCCAGCGCTTTTGCAGCGAACGCCGTCTCCTTCGCCGCGCGCTCTTCCGTGAACTGGAAGTCGTAGACGTCCAGGTAATCCTGGCCGAAGAAGCTCTGGTACCAGGCCGGCTCTTGGGTCATGGGTTGCCTCCTCGGGGGCCTCTGCGTAGCTGGTTCATGGTGCGATGTGTCGATAGTCTACCGAGGCGGCCGGGTTGAGGCTCATCGACATCGAACGGGTACCGGCGGCCCCGGCGCCGTGGTCTGACACGAAGTGGGTTGGGAGTAGAGCGAGGCGCCTGAGGGAAAGCGCTTGTTGGCCACGCCCTGACCTATACTGGTGCCGGTTCAAAGGATGAGGATTTGCTGAAGCTGGCGGGTAGAGGAGCGATTGTCGCGGGGACGCGGCGTCTGGGTGCGGCCGTAGTCGATCGGCTGGCGAGCGAAGGCGTGCACGTCGCCGTGGTCTACCGCAACTCCAACGCCGCGGCTGAGCGACAGGTGGAACTGGCGCAGCTCAAGGGTGTCAAGGCGATCGCGCTGCAGGCCGACCTCACGGACGAGGCGCAGGTGGCGCAGGCCGTCGACAAGGCGCACGAGGCGCTGGGCGACATTTCCTTCGCGGTGAACCTGGCCGCGGACTATCCCCGCGTCTCCCTGGAGCAGCTCGATTCTGCAGCGTGGGAGCAGGGCATGGGCGCCGCAAAGGGCACCTACCTGCTGGCGACCCACTGCGCCCGCGCGATGTCCTGGAACGCAGGACCGACGCGTGGCCACCTCATCTTCTTCGGTGACTGGGCGGCGGACGAGACGCCCTACCTGGACTACCTGCCGTATCTCACCGGCAAGGCAGCCGTGCACTTCATGACGCGCGGCTTCGGGTTGGAGCTGGCTTCGCGAGGCATCCTCGTCAACGCCGTCCTGCCTGGACCGACCGAGAAGCCACCGGAAATGAGCGACAAGGCCTGGCAGATTGCCCTGGATCAAACGCCACTCGTCCGTGAATCATCGGTCGAAGACATCGCAGAATTGATCGTGACGCTGCTGCGTCTCGAAACGATTACGGGTGAGACGATCCGGGTGGATGCCGGACGCCACCTCGCGGGCACTGCCAAGCGCCGTCCCGCGACTTAAGGAGCCTCAGATGCACAGCTATCAGGTCACCAAGACGATCGAGTTCTCTTACGGGCACCGGCTCCTTAACCACAACGGCAAGTGTCGCTATCTGCACGGCCACAACGGCATGCTGGAGATCGACGTTGATGCCGACGTGCTGGACGACATGGGCATGGTGATCGACTTTACGCGAGTCAACGAGATCGTGAAGACGTGGGTCGACGAGAACCTGGACCACCGCATGCTGCTCTGTCGCGCCGACCCAGCCCTGCCCCTGCTGCAGGGCGCCAACGAGCCCGTCTTCGTCATGGACGAGAACCCTACGGCGGAGAATATCGCGGCGCTGGTCTGGAAGGCGGCGCACAAAGCTGGCCTCGGCGTCAGCGAGGTGCGGCTCTGGGAGACCTCGACCAGCCGGGCATGCTACCGCGGCGCACCGGAAAAGGCGGGCAGCTGATGGCCCGCATCGCCGTCCTCTCCAGTGGTGGCCTCGATAGCGCCGTACTGCTCGCGGATCTCGCGCAGGAGAACACGGTGCTGCCGGTCTACGTCGAGTCGGGTTTGGCATGGGAGCCACGCGAGAAGCGGGCGCTGCAGGGCTTTATCGACGCGCTCAAGCAGCCTAACGTACAGCCCCTGACCGCACTCGAGGTGCCGGTGCGCGGCCTCTACGGTGCCCACTGGAGCACCACCGGCGAGAACATGCCCGGCTACGAGGCGCCGGACAGCGCCGTCTACCTGCCGGGGCGCAACGTCCTGCTCATTGGCGTCACCGCCGTGTGGTGCGCGCTGAACGACGTCGACACCATCGCTATCGGTTCACTGGACGACAACCCGTTCCCGGACGCGACGCTCTCGTTCTTCGGCGACTTCAGCCGCATCCTCAGCGATGCCCTGGGCAACCGACTGCAGGTCATTGCGCCGTACCGCAGGCGCCACAAGTCGGAGATCATTGCCGCCTTCCCCAACCTGCCCCTGGAGCTCACGCTGACCTGCATGCAGCCGGCTGAAGCCGAGGGCCGGTTCGTGCACTGCGGCGACTGCAACAAGTGCAGGGAGCGCAGGGAGGCGTTTCAGGCCGCCGGCGTCACCGACCGCACCAGTTACGCGAAGTAGTCCAGCAGCAAAACGACGGTTCTAAGCAGCGACAGGCGTATCGTAGATACGTGATTGCTCCATCCTGGCTTCGCACAGCATGACGGAACTGACCGGACTCATCGCGTCCATCACCATCGGCATCAACCCGACGGCCTTCCATCTTGGGCCGATTGCGTTCCGCTGGTACGGCATCATGTACGTCGTCGCCATCTTCGTGGGCGCCAACGTCGCGAAGCGATACGTGACGGCGTTCGGGGCGGACGAGGACCAGCTCTGGGACCTCTTCCCCTGGGCGGTTGGCGCAGGGCTGCTTGGCGGGCGGCTGTATTACGTGGTCCAGAACCGCCAGTCGTACTACCTGCACAACCCGCAGCACATCCTGGCGTTCTGGGAAGGCGGCATGGCATTCTTCGGCGCCATCTTTGCGGTCGCAGCCTGCCTGCTGATCTACGCCTACATCCACAAGATCTCGCTGCTTCCGATCCTGGACGTTGCGGCGGTGTTCGCGGCGGTCGGCCAGCCCCTCGGGCGTATCGGCAACATCATCAACGGCGACATCGTGGGCAAGGTGACGGACCTGCCGTGGGGCACGGTCTACACCAACCCGAACACGTTCGCGCCGCAAACGGGCGTGGCGTACCATCCCGCCGCGGCGTACGAGATCATCGCGAACCTGATCCTGCTGGGCGTGATGTGGTGGGTGCTGCATCGATGGCGGCCGCCCGGCTTCGCAGCCGCGCTCTACCTCATCGGCTACTCCGTGACGCAGTTCGCCGTCTTCTTCTGGCGCGACCAGAGCATCACGGCGCTCGGTCTGCGACAGGCTCAGCTCACGGCGATCGTGGTGTTTATCTTCGGGCTGGCGTTCGCGGTGTGGGTATTCCGCCACAAGCAGTCGCAGCCCGCCGAACCTGAGCCGGTGACTGCGTAGTAGCGACGCTGACACTTAAGGGAGAATGGCGCCCCGGGAGGGACTCGAACCCCCGACGCGCGGCTTAGGACGCCGCCGCTCTATCCACTGAGCTACCGGGGCCGCCAAAAGAGAGTAGCACACGCCCCGAATCTGATACGCAGACAATCGAGGGCAAAGAGAAGGAGCGGGCCGTTCGGCCCGCTCCTTCTGTGTTTGTTGCGTCCCGCGTCTAGTCGAGCTTGACGTAGGAGAAGGCGACGCCGACCGGGGAGGCGTAGACCGGGATGTAGTCCACGACTACTTCCGGCTTGCCGTCCGCGGCGGCTGCAGCCGTTATCCAGTTGCAGGTCTCGCGGGTGCCGCCCTGGGGGCCGCCGAAGCCGGGCATGCCGGTCGCCTGGCGGGCGCGCTCGCCGATGTACTGGCTGTTGTCGCCGTCCGGGATCTGGTAGTCGTCGAACAGCTTCGCCATGCCCTTGATGTCGCCGGCCTCGAGGAACTTCAGGGCCGCGCGGTCGAAGTCCTCGTCCAGGTAGGCTTCCTTGGCGCCGGGCGTGTGCCACAGGCCGCCGGAACCGACGATGACAACACGCAGGTCCTCCGGGTAGTCCTCGATCGCTTCCTTCATCGCCTTGCCGAACTCGTAGCAGCGCATGGCGGTCGGCTGGGGTGCGTAGTAGCAGTTGAGCAGCACCGGCAGCACCGGTGTCTCGTGGTCGCTCACGGACTCCCAGGGGCGCAGGATGGCGTGGCCAATGCCCTTCTCAGGCTTCGGCATGTCCATGCAGAACGCCGGGTCGAAGCCGCGCTTCATCACGCCCAGCAGGATCGCCTTGCCCAGTTCCGGGTGCGCCTGCACCTTCTGCATGGCGGGAGCGGTGCGCTCCGCCGTGGCGACGCCGCCGCCGGTACCGGGAGCACCGCCGCGGCCGAAGCCTGCGTCGCGGTTGGAGGTGTGACCCTCGAACTCCTCACCGACGTAGACGGCGAAGGACGGGAAGTTGTTGAAATCGAAGCATTCCAGCTGGTCGTCACCGCAGACGACGATGACGTCCGGGTTCATCGCCTTGAACTGCTCGCGCAGGGTGCTGAAACCGTGCTCGATGCGCTCCTTCTTCGCGAGGTTCTCCTCCAGGGTGTCCATGGGGACGTCCGCGCGCAGCGAGCGATTGGCGCGGACTTCATTCCAGCGCTCCGGAGCCATGTAACAAAACGGTGTGTGTGCGGTGTTGATGACGCCTACGACTTTAGCCATGGAATCTCTCCTTGTTCGCGGCTGAGCCGGCCTTGTTTGCTGACCCATTATGCTTGACGTCGAGCCGTTTGCGGAGCAATCGGTAACCTCTCGTTAACGTCAGGGCTAATATGCTCAGGGCTTGAGCAATTCGTCAAGAGGGTCTGGCTTAAGAGCTTAAATGTTTCTCGAAAATCAAAACGGGCGAACGGCATGATCCTGATCACCGGCGGTCTCGGCTTCATCGGATTGCACACGGCGCGCGAGTTCATCGACGCCGGCGAGGACGTTGTGCTGACGCAGCACCGCAACCGGCGCGAGCCCGAGTTCCTGCAAAGCGACCTCGGCAAACGCGCCTTCATCGAGCCGCTCGACGTCGTGGACGAGGCGGGTTGGCAGGCGCTCGGCGCCAAATACAACTTTGATGGCATCTGTCACCTGGCGGGACCGAATCGCAGCGCCCCCACGCCGGCGATCGATACGCGGATCAACGTCCTCGGTACGCTGAACGCCCTGGAGGCCGCGCAACAATGGCAGGTCAAGCGTCTGACGATCGCCAGTTCCATCGGCGTATACCTCTTTGGCGGCGCCGTCCGCGGCCCGTTCGTCGAAGAGGCACCGCTGCGAATGAGCGCGGCTAACCCAATCGAGACCTTTAAGAAGGTCGACGAGCTCATTGCCGCCTACTACGCCGAGCGCACCGGCATCGAGGTCGCAATAATGCGTATCGGGACGATCTACGGGCCGCTCAACACAAACCCGAACATCGCTTATCACCTGGCCCGAGCCGCCGTCCAGGGTCAGGCGCCTGACTTCCCCGTGCCGGCTCACGAGGAGGACACAACTGACCTGTGCTACGTGAAGGACTGCGCCCGCGGCATCCGCCTCCTGCAGCTCGCCGACAAGCTGAGCGAGCGCACGTACAACCTCGGCGGCGGGCGCGCGACCTCGAACCTGGAGATGGCGCAGGCGGCTGAGAAGGCCGTGCCGGGCGCTCACGTCGCGCATGCGCTGCAGCCGGGCTGGGGCTCCACCTACATGCCGGACCGCTACATGGACCTCAAGCGCATCGAGGACGATACCGGCTACTACCCGGAGTACACGCTGGAGCGAGGCTTCCGCGAGTACACCGACTGGCTACGGGAGCACGAAGCATGACGCTATCCATACCCACCATCGTCGCCATCGGTGGCGGCGGCTGCGGCATTGAGCCGGAGAACCAGGCCCTGGACGAGTACCTGCGCGGGCTCACGGGCAAGCCCCAGCCTCGCATCTGCTTCGTCCCCACCGCCAGCGGCGACAACGATGCCTACGTCGTGCGGTTCTACGGTGCCTTCACGACGGACCGCTGGGTGCCTTCCCACCTCAAGCTGTTTCAGCGCACGGTGCGAGACCTGCGCGCCCTGATCATGGAGCAGGACATCGTATACGTCGGTGGCGGCAACACGGCGGCGATGCTGGCGATCTGGCGTCAGCACGGGCTCGACGTCGTGCTGCGGGAGGCCTGGGAGCGCGGCATCCTCCTCGCCGGGCCCAGCGCTGGTGGCAATTGCTGGTTCGAGGCCTGCAGTACCGACTCCTTCGGCCTGGACCTCGACCCGCTGAACGACGGCCTCGGCTTCTTGCCCGGTTCCTTCTGCCCCCACTACGACGGCGAAGTGAGACGCCGTCCCACGTTGCGCCAGTTCTTCACGGAGGCGCGCCTGCCGGACGGCTGGGCCGCCGACAACCACGTTGCCCTGCGGTTCGAGGGCACTGAGCTGGTCGAAGCGGTGGCTTCGCGGCCGGTGGCGAAGGGCTATCGTGTTTCGAGGACGGAGGCGGGGGCGTTCGAGGAGCAGGCGCTGGAGATGCGCCTACTCAAGGTGTAGGAGACTCAAACCGCCCGGGATTGCCCCACCCCCGACTGACACTTCGTAGCATTCGCACGAAGCATCTTGGAGCGCCGGAACGTCGACGATCTTGATCACGCCGCGTCTGTGTGAGATCACGCCGGCGGACTCCAGGATCCGGACGGCAATCGTCACTGTGGGCCGGTGTACGCCAAGCATGACGGCGAGAAAGTCTTGCGTAAGAGGGAATTCGTCGTGCTGGAGCCCATCGCGTACCAGCAAGAGCCAGCGGGCCAGGCGTTCCTGTACGGGATGGAAGGCCATGCAGGCGACCGATTGCGAGATCGTCGCCAGGGCCCTGGAGGCATAAGCCTGTAATCTGCTCCGTAACTCCGGGATATTCATCAGGGCTTGAAAAGCATCCACGGGCATGCGGAAGGCCTCGCCGGCGATCTGGACCATCGCTGTCAGACGGGCGGGCTCTATGCCCAGAACAGTTGAAATGCCTACGTAGCCGTCGTTGCCGATAGTGGCCGCCTCGACCATGTCGCCGCTTTCCAGCGTGACGACCAGGGAGACAAGGCAATCGATGGGGAAATAGATGAATTCCGGGCGGGCGGTGGCGGTCTGCAGAACTGCGCCTCTGGTCAGGCGAATGCGGTCCAGATCAGCCCTCATGAGTTGCAGAGTTGATTCAGGAAGAGACGCCAAAAATCGACTCAAAAAAGACCCTCCAGGTCGCTCACCCACAGCGGGCGCCGAAGTGAGCCAGGCGAAAGATCTGCCTCCGCCTGATTTGTGGAAGAACTTAATTCGACTCTCGAGTTAGAGCCACTCCCAATTCGGTAGAGCAAGCTTAGGACTTCGCAAGTGGTGTGTAGGTCTGGAACATTACGAATGAAAGGATGCTGCAAGAAGGATCGCAGTATTTGCGCCCGTCATCCCTCTAAGATGAGCAGAAGCGTATGCTGCATTACGAACTGACCTGGCAACCTGGAAGTTGTTTCGCGGTGTGGCTGCCACCCTGAATTTTGGAGGCAGCAATGGTCACGGTTCTTGTTGTTGATGATGACCCGGCAATCGGGCGGATGCTCCAGCTCATTCTTTCCACCGAAGGCATCGAAGTAGCACGAGTTGAAAACGGTCCTTCGGCTCTCCTGTGGCTCGATGAACATTACCCCGAACCCGATCTTGTTCTTTTAGATCTCATGATGCCGGGTATGGACGGACGGGAGGTCTTCCGTGAGGCGAGGCGCAACGGTCTCAACTCCCCCGTCATCTTCTGTTCGGCCTACGGCGCGGCGGCGGCGAACCGCGAGCTCGGCGGCCAGGGCGCGATCGACAAGCCCTTCAACCCGGAGACGCTGGTTACAACCGTGGAGGCACTTGTGAGGAAACCAGGATGATGATTTCTATCCGGCCGGATAACCTCCTGCTTGGCTCTCTGGATGAAGCAGATTTGCTCACCCTCAAGCCGTTCCTGGAGCAGCTGCACGTGAAGACTCATCAGGTACTCGTGGAGCCGCGTGAAATCATTCGCGACGTTTACTTTCCCCAGACCTGCATGATTTCCATGGTGACGCTCCTGGATGACGGCGTGACCATCGAATCGGCAACGATAGGCAGCGAGGGTATGTCCGGTCTGTCAGTCTTCCACGGCCTGCAAAAGTCCAACTCGCGCGCGATTGTCCAGATGGAGGGCGATACCCTGCGTCTCTCCGCCGATAAGCTGCGCGAACTCCTGCCCCAAATGCCCGGTCTTGGTCTGGCGCTCGGTCGCTATGCAGACGCCCTGATCTCGATGCTTGCGCAGTCCGGGGCCTGCAACGGCCAGCACACGGTGGAGCAGCGCTTTGCCCGCTGGATTTTGACGGTCCAGGACCGTGTGAAGCGCGATGAGTTCACGATTACGCAGGAGTTCCTGGGCCAGATGTTAGGGTCGCACCGGCCGACCGTAACGCTCGCCGCTGGCACCCTGCAGCGTGCCGGGTTCATCACTTACCGACACGGCCATGTACGGATCCTCGATCGCGATAGCCTGGAAGACGTTGCTTGTGAGTGCTACGAGATCATCCGTGACCTCTACTCTCACACGTACCAGAGAAACGACTAGCCGCGGCTATGTGCGTCGAAAGCCAGGAAGAGCAACGGCATCCTGAGAGACCCTCATGCCTGCGAAGTTTCGGGACTATGGTCACTGCCATTCGACATGTCTGCCGCGGACTTGATGGCCTCAAGCGTTGGGCTGTTCTCAGCAAAGATCGCGACATCAGCCCGCTTGAAGATGACCAGCGTCTTTCCCTCGCCATCGACAAAACACACTTCGTCCGCTGTTGCTCCGTCCACCACGGCGACTGCGTCTGGAACGATCACCTCGCGGCCGCTCCCCGCCAAGAAAGCAGTCAACATTTGTGTCCTCCCTGAACGATTTGTGTCGCACCTTACCGGGTTCGCGCATCTCGACACCGGAAGGTCCCAAGCCAGCGACACACCAAAATTATTGGTGAGACAACGCATAGAGATCAGTCAGGTATCTGACGCTAGCGATGGGTTTTCTAGGGGAGCGCCCCGTCAGCTCGCCAGCCTGATCACGCCGCGAGTAATCAGCGCACGTAGCAGGTCCAGCTTGAAGCCGTTGTGGCTCAGCGGTTTCGCTCCCGCCAGCGCCGCTTCGGCGGCCTGACCCGCGACCTCCTCTGACGGGGACCGCCCTTCCAACAGCGATTCCGCAACGGTGCTGCGCAGCGGTGTGGTCGCGACCCCGCCGAGCACCACGCGAACACCTTGCATACGCCCATCCACCAGCTCGTAGCCGATGGCGGCGCTCGCCAGGGCGAAGTCGCCGGCGGTGCGCTCGCGGGCCTTGGAGTAGGCGCCGCGCCAACCGGAGGGGACGGGCGGCAGGATGACGTGCGTGACCACCTCACCCGGCGAGAGGACGTTCTCGCGCCGCAGGTCCACGTCAGGGCCTTTGAAGAACGTCTCGGCGGGCTCTTCGCGGCGGCCGGAACCGCCTTCAATCACGATGCGGGCGCCGAGTGCGATCAGGGGTGGCGCCAGGTCGGACGCGTGCGTCGCGTAGCATTCGTGACCGCCGAAGACGGAGAGATAGTTCTGGTACGGGCTCTCGACCGCGGGACAGCTCTCGCCGTCGCCCTTCTTGAGGCAGGGCGTCAGATGATTGCGGTAGAAGTAGCAGCGCGGCCGCTGGCACAGGTTGCCGCCCAGCGTGCCCTGGTTGCGCAGCTCCGGCGTCGCGACGCCGCGGGCTGCTTCGGCCAGGATCGCGTACGGGCCCGTGAGCTGGTCGCTAGTCTCGAGTTCGTAGATCGTGGTGAGGGCGCCGATGCGCAGGCCGCCCTCATACGTCTCGATGCCGCGCAGGCCGTCGAGCGCCGACAGGCTAACGAGCTGCGTGTAGGGCGCTGTGCCTTCCTTCAGCTCGTCCAGGAGGTCGCTGCCGCCCGCGATCGCCGTCGCATCGGGCGAAGTCAGCGCTTTCGAAGCTTCGCCGATGCTGGTTGGTTCGATAAACGAGATTCGGTGCATCAGCGACCCGCCTTCAGGGCTGCGAGCACCCGCGCCGGCGTGAAGGGCACCTCGTGCAGCCAGACGCCGGTCGCGTTGGCGAAGGCGTTGGAGATGGCGGCGAAGACGGGTACCACGGGCGGCTCGCCCAGCGCCTTTGCGCCGTATGGCCCCAGCGGGTCCGGGCCGCCACAGAACAGCACTTCGATAGCCGGGAAGTCGACGATGCTGGTGCTCTTGTGCTCGAGAAAGCCCGGGTTGAGCGTGACGCCGCTGCGCTTGTCGATCAGAAGCTCCTCCCGCATGGCGATGCCGAGAAACTGCAGCACGCCGCCGGACACCTGGTTCTCCGCCATGCGCGGATTGATGATGCGACCGGAGTCCTGCGCCGCGACATAACGTAAGACGCGTATACGCCCGGTCTGCGTATCGACCTCCACCTCGGCGAAGTGGGCCGCGAACGAGTTGAGGATGAAGTCCCGGCTGCCGGACTGGATGGACGCCGTACCCATGATGTCGCCGGTCAGCCCAGCGGCCATCGATTCGAAGTCACCCGCGCTGGAGGAGAGCTCTCGCAGCTGGCGCAGGGCATCTTCGGCCGCCTCGCGCACCGCGTTGCCGGAAGTCATCGTTGTGGTCGAGCCTGCGGTCGTGTGCGCCGGTGGCGTCGTCGCCGTGTCCGCGACGACCATGCTCACGTTGCCCATGGGCGCCCCCAGCGTCTCCGCCGCGATCTGGGCGAGGATCGTCTCGGAACCCTGGCCGACGTCGACGATGCCGACTGCAACGCTGACGCGGCCATCGGGCGACACCGTCACTTCGGCGCTCGACTGCACGTTACCGCCGCCCTTGTAGTTACCGAGCGCCATGCCGATGCCTCGAACAGTCGGGGCGGCGCCCATGCCCCTGCCTTCAGGTCGGGGTGTTTGAGATCGCCTCGAGCGCCAGCCGATTGCTCTCGCGCCGGCTTCGATGCACTCGTGCAGAGCGTTACTCGAGAAGGGGATGCCGCCCTCGACGGGCTGGTCGGGCGCAAGCTGGTCCGGCGGCGTGGTGCGCTGGCCGGGTTGCCCCTCCGGCCCGACGTGGTGGGCCAACCGGTAGTCGAGGGGGTCGATGCCGAGCGCGTGCGCGATCTGGTCGATCGTCACTTCCAGCGCGAAGTGACCCAGCGGCGCGCCGAGGCCCCTGAAGGAGCCGCCGGCGGGCCGGTTCGTGTACGCCGTTGTGCCGCGGAAGCGCGCGTTCGGTGTCGTGTACAGGTAGAGGGCGCCCTGGCCGATGCGGCGCGTGACGCCCATGCCGGATGCAACGTAGGCGCCGGCGTTCATCGTGGCCTGCATGTCGATGGCGATGGGCGCGCCGGCCGCATCGAGGCCGATCTTGAGGTCGATATCGGTCTCCTGGCGGCTGCGCCCCGCCACGAACTCTTCGACACGGCTGTACTCGATGCGCACGGGGCGGCCGGCCTTGCGCGCCGCGAGCGCCGTCAGCGATGCGAGGCGGCTCTCGTCCTTGTTGCCGAAGCCGCCGCCCATGGTGGTGCAGATCACGCGGATGTTCTCGGCCGGGATGCCCAGGACGCGGGAGAGAGCGGGCCGGTCTGACGCGTGCACGGCGCGGCTCGTCTTCCAGACCGTGAGTTCGTCGCCGTCCCATTCAGCCAGGGCGGCTCGCGTCTCCATGCCAACGGGGCCGTGCATCTGGGTGTGAAAGTGGCCCTCGAAGACGTGCGCCGCGCTCGGGAACGCCGCCTCCGTGTCGCCACGCTGCACGTCCAGCACGGAGCCGCCGACGAGGTTGCCGGCCTCCTGCACCTGGGGCGCTCCGTCTTGCAGGGCATCGGCGGCGTCGAAGACGGCGGGAAGCACTTCGTACTGCACGTCGATGAGCCCGAGGGCGTCCTCGGCCAGCGCCTCGCTCTCAGCCGCGACGACCGCGACTTCGTCGCCCACGAAGCGCAGATGGCGGTCCAGCGGCGCCAGGTCCGCGTCGATGCGGGCGTCCGAGACGTCCTCGTACGTAACGACGGCGTACACGCCCGGCAACGCCAGCGCTCGCGACGCGTCGATGCTGACAATGCGCGCATGCGGGTGGGGGCTGCGCAGCACCTTGCCGTAGAGCATGCCGGGTCGTTTGAGGTCGGCGGTATAGTCCGCAGTCCCGAGCACTTTCGCTTCGAGACCGGTGCGGGCAATCGAATTGCCGATCAGGGACGGCATTGCGGTCATCGTGTGGCTCCCTGCACCGCGGCGCTGGCGGCTGCGGCGATGCGGTCGTAGGCGTTGCAGCGGCAAACGTGGCCCACGAGCTCCCAGCGCATCTCGACCGGGTTGAGGGGCGGCTGGTGCTTCGATGCGCAGTACGTTGCGACGGCGAAGCCCGGCACGCAGAAGCCGCACTGGCCGCCGTCCTCATCAAGGAACGCCTGCAGGATCGACGCGAAGTCGGGGCGCTGCGCCAGGCCTTCGATCGTCGTGATTGCCCGGTTGCGCACCTGCATCGCGAGCAGGTTGCAGGCAAGCATCGGCTTCTCGTCCACCAGTACGGTGCAGGAGCCGCACTCGCCACGGTCGCAGGCGCGCTTGGCGCCCGTGAGGTCCAACTGCTCTCGCAGCACATCCAGTAGCGATGCGCGGTGCTCGATATCGAGTCGATGCGTCTCGCCGTTCACGTTGAGCTCGATTGTGGACCGGTCGGGAAGGTCGTTCATCAGACGCGCCTTTCTATAGTCCTCGCGAGGATAGCGGAGAGGGCGCCGAGTGGCCAAGGCTCTCCCGCCCTGTGGTATAAGCAGATCGTGAGCGCGGAAGTCGAGGACTCTAACCGGCGAATGCTACGGGCGCGCGACGCCATGGACCGCACGTACTCGCAACCCCTCGATATCCCGGCGCTGGCGTCGATTGCCTGCGTTTCGGAGGCGCATTTCATTCGCACCTTCCGGGCGACCTTCGGAGAGACGCCGCATCGCTACCTGCAGCGTCGCCGCGTCGAACGGGCGATGTACCTCCTGCGGGCCACGAACACCAGTGTCACGGACGTTTGCCTGGAGGTAGGGTTCGGCAGCCTTGGTACCTTCAGTCGCACCTTCAAGGCGATCGTCGGCGAATCGCCGGCAGCTTATCGGGCGAAGGGTAGCGCACCGCAGCGTGTGCCGACGTGCTTCGTGATGGCGTGGACAAGACCGAGCAGTTTTGGAGAAGTCGCGAAGGTCCAGCCTCGATAGAGTGTTCCTGAAAGAGAGGAGCACTCATGCTGACATCGATTCACATTTCTCACGTTTTCGTCACGGACCAGGACCAGGCGCTCGATTTCTACGTCAACAAGCTGGGCCTGGAGGTCGACAGCGACATGGACCTGGGCTTCATGCGCTGGCTGACCGTGCGTGCTCCCGGCGACCCGAGCCGGACCGTTTTGCTCGAGAAGGCCGGACCGCCTTCGGTGGACGAGGCGTCGGCGGCGCAGATGCGCGAGCTGATCGCGAAGGGCGCCTCCGGTTTCGCGGTGGGTTTCACGACGGACGACTGCCAGAAGACGTTCGAGGACCTCAAGGCCAAGGGCGTCGAGTTCACGCAGGAGCCCGTGCAGCAGTTCTACGGCACCGACATCGGCATCCGCGACCCGTTTGGTAACCACATCCGCATCGTGGAGTTTTCCGCGCCGCCTACCGGTCAGGCTTAGGAGTTGAGGTAACTGGCATGGTCCGCGCAGGGCCATGCCAGTTACGCATCATCCGGAAGAGCCCTTTGCCAGCATTCGTCTATACATGCGTCTATAATTGAAGCCTCACACTCTCAATCAATCAGGAGGCAGGAGCATGCTTAGCGTTACCGACAACGAGGAACTCTGTCGTGTTGGCCCTGGGACTCTCATGGGCAACTTCTTCCGGCAGTACTGGATTCCGGCCGTCCGGAGCGATGAGCTGCCGAGTCCGGATTGCCCGCCTGTGCGCATCAAGCTGCTGGGCGAGGAGCTGATCGCCTATCGCGCGACGTCCGGCGCTGTCGGCCTCATGCAGAACGCCTGCCCGCACCGCGGCGCCTCCATGTTCTTTGGCCGCAACGAAGAGGAAGGCCTGCGCTGCGTCTACCACGGCTGGAAGTTCGATGTCACCGGCGCCTGTGTCGAC
This sequence comes from uncultured Chloroflexia bacterium, assembly GCA_963731765.1. Classification (GTDB taxonomy): domain Bacteria; phylum Chloroflexota; class Dehalococcoidia; order DSTF01; family WHTK01; genus WHTK01. The sequence continues at coordinate 21,440 of CAVSWS010000002.1, read as the reverse complement.
ATGCCTTCCGAGCCCGCCGAGAGCAACTTCCGCAACAAGGTGCACGCGAAGGCGTACCCCACCCGCGAGCGCGGCGGCATCATCTGGGCCTACATGGGTCCTCGCGAGCGCGACAACCTGCCGCCGCTGCCCGACCTCGAGGCCAACATCCTCAACGACGACCCTGAGCGCATCGCCGTCCTGCTGCGCCCGAACAACTGGCTGCAGGGCATCGAGGGCGAGATGGACACCGTCCACGCCGCCATCCTGCACTGGGGCATGGACCAGCCGGGCGAGAAGGGCTCCTTCAGCTACTACCACTTCACCAACCGCTTCGACGCCCGCTTTACCGCCCGCGAGACCGAGTACGGTGCGGCATACGGCGCCTACCGGCCGGCTGAGGCCGACACGCACTACTGGCGCATCGGGCACATGCTGTTCCCCTTCGTGGCCATGCAGGCCAATGGGGAGCTGGGCCCCGAAGTGCGCATGAACGCGTACGTGCCGGTGGACGACTACAACACACTGCAGTGGGAGGTCCAGGTGCGGACGGACGGCAAGCCACCGCGTCAGGGCATGCGCAACTTCCCGATCAACCGCACGAACGAGCCGATGCCCCAGGGCGCCCTTCGCACCTACATGCCGCAGGGCACGGGCTGGCTCGACCGCTTCGTGATCCAGCAGAGCATGGAGAACGACTACCTCATCGACCGCGAAGCCCAGCGCACCACGAGCTACACCGGCATCCCCGGCGTGCGCCAGCAGGACATGGCCATGACCGAGAGCATGGGCGCGATCATGGACCGCACGAACGAGCACCTCGGCACGTCGGACTCCATGATCATCAAGGCGCGCCGGCGCTGGCTGGCGGCCGCAAAGGCTTTGCGCGACGAGGGCATCGTCCCGCCCGGCGTCGACCAGCCCGAGCTGTACCGCCAGCGCTCCGGCGAGATCCTCCTGCCTCGAAGCGTCGACTGGTGGGCCGGCACGAAGGAAGTGCGGGAGCAGTGGCAGTCGGCTGAGAAGGTCGCGGCGGAAGTCGCGGGCGGCGGCAGCTAGGCCTGACCCTTTCGCACCGTTAACAAATGCGCCCCTGCACAGGGGCGCATTCTTTTTGGGAAGGGAGCCCTTGTGCCAAACCTATCGAAGCTCCTTGCAGCGATGGTGTTGCTTTCAATCCTGGTAGCGACTGCGTCGCTGCCCACTTCGGCCCAGCCCGACACGCCCGATCTGATCGAAGGCTGTGGCACGAGTGGCCCCAAGATTGAGAGAGGCCAGACCGGAATCGCCCTGGGCGACACGGCGCTGAAGATCGATGTGCCGGATGCTGGCACCTATTTCTCGTTGCCTACTCAGCCGGACACAGGCGGGATCGGGTTGCTCATCTGCCATGTCGAATCGGGTTCGAGCATCGTTATCAGCGCCAGCACAGGCACCGAGGTCCGACGTGAGGTAGGCAATCCGGCAGGTGAGGCGATCCTGGACAAGATCGCTGAGTCCGCGAGGATCGAGCCGGTCGCGTTGCCCAAGCCTTCTACCGATGCTGGCGTCCAGGAGATGACGCCGCCATCGACGGGAGATGCTGGCCTCAAGTCTCCAATGGCCTCACCGTAAGTTCTCGAGACTGGTGTCGGCGGTGGGTGCCAAGTCTTAAGACTTAAGTTTTGCGACTAAAACCCCTTGATTTCGAGGAAGAGTTAATGCTTAAACGTGTTCATAATCGGTGGAGCTGCGGTAAAGTAAGCGTCTGGAGGTGAGTCGATGCTTAACAAAGAAGACAACGAGCTGATCACAAATGTCGAGCCGGGGGCGCCGATGGGCGAAACCTTCCGCCGGTTCTGGCTGCCCCTCATGCTGGCGAGCGAGCTGCCGACGCCGGACTGCGAGCCGCAGCGCGTCACGATCCTGAACGAGAAGCTGATCGCGTTCCGGGACACGGAGGGCCGTGTCGGCCTGGTGGACGCGTACTGCCCGCACCGTGGCGCGCCGCTGTTCTACGGCCGCAACGAAGAGAACGGCCTTCGATGCGTGTACCACGGCTGGAAGTTCGACGTGAACGGCGAGTGCGTCGACCTGCCGAGCGCGCCGGAAGGCGACACGTACCGCCACAAGATCAACATCGTGCGCTACCCCTGCGTGGAGGCCGGCGACCTGATCTGGACCTACATGGGCCCGCCTGAGAAGCAGCCTCCGTTCCCTGAGTTCGACTGGCTGAAGCTCCCCTCCAGCCACCGCTACGTGCGCAAGTTCAAGCTTGAGTGCAACTACCTCCAGGCGATGGAGGGCGACTACGACCCCTCCCACGCCCGGTTCCTGCACAGCGTGCTCGAAGACGCCACGATCCCGAGCCCGCTGGACGCCAACCGCCAGCAGAACAGCTTCGTCCCGCGCGAGCGTCAGGCCAGTGAGGACCCGTTCCCACGCATCGTCGGTAACCGCCGCGTGCTGAACAAGCCGGTCGCGGAGCTTCAGGACACTGACAGCGGCGTTATCGCCGTCGGTGCGGTGGAGCAGGAGCCCGGCAAGTGGCAGGCGAGTCTCAATGTCACCGTCATGCTGCCGATCTTCTGCACCGCCGGCATCGCGGGCCCGAACACGTACAGCAGTAACATGCGTGTGCCGATCGACAACGAGAGCCTGATGTTCTTCCGCCTGCGCTGGAGCTATGACCCCATCCCCCAGAAGGACATCGACGAGTACTCCCAGAACGACTGGTACTTCCCGCGCCTGATCCCCGGCACGTTCATTCCGGAGGACAACGTCCACAACAGCTACAACCTGGACCGCGAGAAGCAGCGCAAGGAGAACTACACCGGCCTGCGCACCTTCCCGCTGCAGGACATCGCCATGATGGAGGACCAGTGGGGCCCCATCGCCAAGCGTCACCTGGAGCACCTCACCAGCTACGACTACATGATCATCCACGTCCGCCAGCGTCTGCTGAAGATCGCGAGGAACATGGCTGACGGTGTCGAGCCGGCGGAGCCGTGGCACCCGGAGGCATACTCCTACCGCCGCGAGATCGCGTACGGCGCGACACGCGAGGAGGCGATCGCCAACGTGAAGGCGAAGGCATTGAAGAGCAATCTTCCTGCCGAGCTTCAGTCGCAGGTCATCGCTACAACCGCCTAAGCATCAGCGAAGCCCGAAGAGAAACGAGAGGCGGGGAGCAATCCCCGCCTCTCGTTGTATTCAGGGCGGCACTGGACGGTGCGGGCACCCGGCCGTCTACAGCAGCAGCAGTCGCTCGATGACGCGCCAGGGCGGGTCCGCCGCTTCGTCGACGCCGATTGTCTCGCCGCCGGCCCAGAAGACGATCTCGCTGGCCGTGAAGCGGAGGTTCAAGGCTCGGGCTTCTTTCTCAAGCAGGTTCGCCTTCTCCGGCGGGAGGCCCGTCGTGAGCGTGACGTGGGGGTTGTAGTCGCCCGCCTCCATGAGGGAGAGGCCCGTGGGCAAGAAGGTCGCGAGCAGGCGCTCTCGCAGTGCCAGTACGCCTGCGATGTCCTGCTCGCTGTCGCCGACGAGCATCACGATCTCGAGGCCGGGCTTGTCCCAGTACTCCTCGCGGCGCGGCGTCGGAAAGGCCGCATCGAAGGGATCGAAGCCGGCACAGGCCTGGGCAAAGAGCGGGATCAGCGCTTCCGGCGATAGCGTGCCGGTGAAGCGCGCCAGTGTGACGTGGCCGCCGGACATGTCCCAGCTGGCGCCGTCCGTGGACTCGGCCCACCTGCGGAGATGCTGGTCCTCCGTGGGTGGAAGCGAGAGCGCAAATGCGTAGCCATAGTCCTTGGGTGTGGTCATGAGGGGGTGTATTCGCGAGCCTGCATCACGCTGCGACGTTTCGTCATGATACGCGACGGCTCGCCGATGATGCTCAGGCCGCATCAGGGCATCGCCAGTTGCAGGCTGCCGGATGCGTGGCCCTGCAGCGGGCTGGCGGAGCAATCGAGCGCCGGGTCCAGTCCCTGGGGTTACTCCTGCTCCCAGATCGAGCGACGGCCGAGACAGTGGCCGCAGATGCGCTCCGGCTTCTCCGTCACGGTTTCGAGCCAGGGCTTCGTGTGCGTCATGCAGAAATAGCCCTTGCAACGATTGCAGCGAGTTTGCATCTCAGACTCGCAGATTTCGACGCCGCATAGACGCTGCAGATTGCGCTCCAGCACCACGGCTTTGTACTGGAGGTGCGCCTGGAGGTCCTGCTTTTTTGTCTCGCAGGACTTTCGCGTGCAGACCTCGTAGCTGTCCTCCATGATCGCGCCGTGCTTGCTACAGAACGCTCGACCGCAATAAACACATTGGGCCTCAGCTCGGGCACCGCAGGACGTGAGAATGCCGCGTATTTCGCAGGTGGCGTTTGCTTCCAACATTTCACATAACAGGCTGCCACCCCTTCAGGAAGTGCGTCAACGCTCCGAGTCTAGAAGTGCAGGAAGTTCCCCCGCCTGATCAGCACAACCTGACACCGGTTTAGGGCGCATGCGGCCCTTTGGTAAAGGAAACCCTCATACAACCGATGGGCCAGTAGCCGGATACTGCCAGGAGTCGGTCGGAGTAGAACCTATTGAGGTGCTGCGACTCAGATCAGGGTTACAACCGCACACAAGAGAAGGAGCCTCGATTTGACTGGTAAAGGCAACCAGCCAGCAAAGCCGGAGAGCACGGAAGAAGAACTCACCAGCATGGTCCAGGACTACATGCCCCTGGTACGACATGCGGTGAACCGCGTGGTCGCAGGCTCCAGCCAGAACAGCATCCTCCAGTACGAGGACATGGTGAGCTGTGGCGTCCAGGGCCTTCTCGAGGCCTACAAGACCTACGATGACACCCGCGGCGCCAAGTTTTCCACCTACGCGCTCCCACGCATCCGAGGCGCAATTCTCGATGCTCTGCGAGCCGCACATCCTCTACCGCGCTCTCTCCAGAAGGCTTCCTCCGACATCGAGCGTGCGGTCTCCGGTCTCTACACAGACCTCGGTCGTACGCCGACCAAGGCAGAGATCGCGACCCGCCTCGGCATTACGCTGGAAGAGTTGCTGCACGTCTCCCAGGCAACAAACGTCAGGGTGCTTTCGCTGGAGAGCCTGGCCGACATGGCCGTTAACGGCGCCACCGAGAAGCTCAACGAGCTGGCCGACGATGACGCCGGTGTCGACCCGCACTCCGTCGCTCAGAGCGAGTTCCTTCGCACCGAGCTGCTGGACGCTATCGAAGACCTGCCGGAACGCGAGCGCGAGATCATCCGGCTCTACTACATCGAGTCTCGTTCCCTGAAGAGCATCGGTCGCGCCATGGCGATCTCGGAGTCGCGAGCCTCCCAGCTCCGACACCGGGCGATTCGCCGCCTGCGCAGCGTGCTCATTCAGGAGCTTGCCGAGGCCGCCTGATGGTTGACGTCACGATCATCGGTGGAGGCCCGCGCGCCCGCGATTGCGGTGAGGTCCTCTCACGCTCCGGGTTCAGCCTGGCTCACTCCTTCGAGGTCGACTCCACCAGCCGTAGTCCGATCATCCTCGGCGAGGTACAGGGCGCTTTCCAGCTCGCGCGCGAAGCGCTGGAGACGGGGCGCCACGTGCTCATCGCCGCCACCCAGGTGCTCACACCGGAGCGCCTGAGCCTGCTTCTGGAGCATCGACGGCAAGCCCAGGGCCTCTACGTCTGGAGCGACCGGCGTTACCATCCAGGCTATCGATTCGTGGCTGGCTTGATGGAGAGCGATAACACCTGGCGGCCGCGTTACCTGCGCCAGGAAGTCCTGAGCACCGAACACCCCTCGAGCGCCCTGTTCCGATGGCGCACGCTGGAGGCACTCGCCCTGCTCAACAGCATCACCGCCAGCGAGCCCAAGAGCGTCAACGCCACGGCGGTCTACAACGCCAAGCGAAACGCCCCGGACCTGGCGGGTTTGGCTGTGAGCTACCGCGACATCGAGGCGGAGCTTACGGTGGGCCTCGGCGAAGCGATCGAGCGCCGCGAGATGCTGATGGCGTCGGCGACGCGCAAGGCCTACATAGACGAGCTCAACCAGAGCATGCCGATCCGGATCATCGATGACGAGCCCGTGAACGCCAACAGCGCTCGCTGGCTCTCCTGCACGGCCCCCTCCGACGAGGAACTGGCGCGACAGCAGTGCATCGCCTTCCTGGACGCTACGCTGCACGCACAGCGCACCGTGGAGGAAGCCGGCATCTGGCAGGCATCGTTGGCCGCACTGGCCTCCATGGAGCAGTCGCTATCGAGCCACGCTCCGGCCGAAGTGGTCATCCGCCAGCAGGGCTCGCCCTTCCGGGTGATCCCCGGCCTGCACACCAACCCGCCGTCCGTCGCCTGAGGCGAGCCCATAGCTGCGAGCTTCTGGCCGCGAGCTTAGAGCCGCTGAACTCCCGTGCCCATGGGCACGGGCCCCTGTGTTCCCACGTCAGAGAGAGCCTCGCTCGGGCTAAGGCCATTTCCTGGTAGCGGTATCGATTCGGTCCTGCTGCCTGTGGCTGTCGCGTCTCTGTCACGGGCACGACAAAAAGGCCGCGCTCACCAGCGCGGCCTCTTCTGCGTCCAGCACGCTGTCTTTGCTTATTCTTCCTTGGGCTCGGGTTTCAATGCGAGAGCGCCGTGCGTGGGCGTGAGGTTCTGAGAAGGCCGCCGCAGCGGGATCGTCTTGTTGTCGGGATCCTCGTTCATGAGCTCTTCTCGAAGTACGGCTACGTCGGCCGGCGCCTGGATGCCCAGCTTTACTCGATCGCGCTCAACGCCCAGTACCATGATCGTGATGTTGCCCTGGATGATGATGGACTGGTCGATCTTCCGTGTCAGTATCAGCATTCCTCACCCTACTTCCGTCTCCCCTGCGCCTGTGTCAGCAGCGGGAAGCATGTCTCCTACTTGCATGTATGTATCGGCATCGGGGAGGCGGCTGTGTAGGGGTATGCCCGAGTGATTGATGCTTGACCTGATAACGGGCCTTATGGCCCCCCTGCGCTATCGGGATCCCTTCAAGACTTCAACAGAGGCGAGCACACCGTTCGGGCACAAACAAAGGCCGCTCGCCCCTCCGAAGCCATGGGGCGAGCGGCCCTCGCTCGAATTGCCGGCGCCGTGTGGCGCGATGGTCAGGATGCTTTGCGAACGTCCTCGTCCCAGCCCGGGATGGGATGGCGAGCCATGATCTCGTTCGCCTTCTGGCTGACGCCGTAGTCCAGGCAGTCGCGGTACGTGGCGTAAAGGGCCCGGTCCAGCAGGCGCAGGCCCAGGGGGTTGAGGTCGTCCAGGTAGTCGCGGCGTAGGCGCATCAGGCGTTCCAGCCGGCGAATGAAGACGTCTTTGGTCTGGCCCTCCGCGGCGCGAGAGGGCTTCTCGGTCGAAGCCATTGGGGTCCTCCGTGACGCGCCCCTCTCCTGCCTGGGAGAGGGGCAGTAGATTGCTTAGAGCGATTCGCCCTCGATTGGCACTGAATCCAGCGCTACGAGGCCCTTGCGCAGGGCGTAGCGGATGAGGTCGGTGCGGTTCTTGGCGTGCAGCTTCGTCATGATGTGGGCGCGGTGCGCTTCCACCGTCTTGACGCTGATGTAGAGCTCTTCGGCGATCTGCTGGTTGGAGGAGCCTTCGGCGATGAGCTGGAGGACCTCGCGCTCACGGGCAGTCAGGAGGTCGTAGCCGACCCGGCCGGAGTTGCTCTTGAGTTGCCAGAGGTAGTCCGTGAGGTCGCCGTCGCCGATGCTGCTGCTGAAGTACGGGTTGCCGCGGTGGACGGCCTGGATGCCCAGGAGGAGCTCGTCCAGGTCGGACTTCTTGATCACGTAACCGGAGGCGCCTGCTTTGAGGGCGCCGGCCACCTGTTCGTCCTCCTGGTAGCCGGTCAGCATGAGGACCTTCACCTTGGGCAGACGGCGGCGGATTCTGGCGCGTCGCCTCGATGCCGTTGAGGCCGGGCATGACGGTGTCCATGAGGACGACGTCCGGCTGCAGCTTCTCGGCCATTTCGACGGCGTCGCGGCCGTTGGAGGCCTCACCAACGACTTCGAGGCCGTTCTGAGACTCCAGCATGTAGCGCAGCGCCTGCCGGAGAACGGCGTGGTCGTCTGCTATGAGTACGCGGATGATTGGGTTGGCGGCACTCCGGTTCTGACCATCAGGTCGGCCGGAATGCGCACTTGCGGGGGTGCGATTCATCGGTGCTCCTTGCTTTGACCGAATCCGCTTGTCGCATGTACCGAAACGACAAGAGTGGATTACTTAACTACTTATCACGTTTCCTGTACCTTCGACAAGACGGCGACGGACGACGGCCGTGCCCCGCCGACGGCCGTCGCCACGCCTGAGAGATGTCTCGGTTCAGAATCCGCTCGTGGATCGAGGTCGTCGAGAACCGCCGGGAAGACGCGCACCTCGCTGCACTTTCGACACGTCCCGTCGATGTTCCCGGCCGTTGGTTGGCCGAGTACCCAGTGGTGCGCGCAGGTGTTGCTCATGTCCTTCTTACGTCTCCCGTTGGTTCTCGCCACCAACTCCGGCATCGTATGAGCGGGCAGGCAGGGTTCAACATAGGGAGAAACCCCTAAGTTTCCTTAGGAAGCAGCTCCGCAGAACCGTTCCTCGTTCTCGATCGGACATACCGGTCTTGCGGAAGATGATGCTGGCCCAGCGGATCAGACCCTTTAACCTGTTATAGACTGAGTAAGCCTTGGTGGATGGTTGGATTCGTTATGCAGATTCCCGAAAGGATAAAGGGATGATAAGGAAGACAATCCTAAGCGCAGCAATCTGCGCAGCTTTCATGCTAGGCTCGGCCGGTGCTGCCTTGGCCGGTGAGGTGAAGGGGCCGCCGGGCACATTTGACAACACCAACGTAACGGCCGCCCCCGAACATGCGAACTCAAACTGCGCATACAGTGGGCTCAACGACCTCGACACCAGCGACCCGAATGGGCAACTAACCTCGCAGGTTCAGACGGCTGCCGATTCGTGGAAGGATTACGGGCTTGAGAAGGGCTTCCCGGGCAAGGACGGAGCCTGCCATGGCGGGACGAATGAGGACCGGGGACAGTAATTAGGGTCGGACCAATAAGACACTGAGGCAGGAGGAGGCCCGCAACACACGGCGGGCTTTCCCTTTGTGCCTTTTGTGGGGCGAGCTAAGGAACGCCGCTAAACCGACCCACCTAAGCGGCTCCGCTTGAACAAGAAGCAGCTCCGTAGAAGCGCCTCAACCCCCTAAGTTTCCTGGGATAGCGCAACGGGGTCGCTGCCGATAGTAAGCACAGAGGGCTTACTGGTGAGGTTAGTCTGGCTGCTGCTCTTGTTGCTTCCGGCGATCATCGCGCTTTACAGCTGGGCTTCCAACGAAGTCGGCTTCTCAGGCGCGGTGCCCACTCCGCAACCGGGCTGTCATCCGTCCTACTCTGGTGCCTGCCTGGGCCTATACGCAGGCGATTACGACTGCATCGGCGGCGGAGGCAACGGGCCCAACTTCACGGGCAAGGTCTACGTGGTTGGGCCAGACGTGTTCCGCCTCGACAGTGACGGGGATGGCATAGGCTGCGAGTAGTATGCGGCTTGAAGACAATCCGTTCTGTTGAGTTCCAGGGCGGTCCTTGAAGGCCACCGGCACCTGTGGTGTTTGGTCGATGTGATGCTATCGGCCCTCAGGCTGTAAGGCCGATCTCCGTGGCGATTGGCTTGAGCGCTTCGATGACAAACTCGACGTGCTCATCGAAGTCGACGCCGAGCTCTTCGGCGCCCTTCCAGATGTCATCACGGATCACTGTGCGTGCAAAGCTCTTGTCCTTCAGCTTCTTTCGCACGCTCTTGGCGTCCAGGCCAGCGAGGCTCTTGTTCGGACGCACCAGGGTGCAGGCGATGACGAACCCGGTGAGCTCATCGACGCCGAAGATCATCTTGTCCATCATCGAGCGCCGTTCATAGCCGGTGAAGTCGGCGTGGCACTGGATCGCGTAGATGATCTCCTCCGGTACACCACGTTCCTCAAGGATGCTCTTGCCCCTTAAAGGGTGCTCATCTGGAAACATCTCGTAGTCGAAGTCGTGCAGAAGACCGACGAGGCCCCAGGTTTCCTCATCGCCACCGTGCTGCCGGGCTTCGGCACGCATCACAGTCTCGACGGACACCGCGTGGCGACGAAGTGCGTCGGTCTGGGTGTACTCACAGAGCAAGTTCCAAGCATCCTCGCGATTCATGCCACTCTCCCGTCTGACGAAGTGATAAAGGAATTATGGCAGGACGAGCGGCATTGCGACGTCGTTGTCGTCACCTCCGCCTTCTCGACTACCGTCCTACCCGCCACCGCGCAAGGTCCGAAGCCAGGCTCGATGGCGTGGTGCTCACCTCGACCTGCTCCGGCGTCTCGCCCTCTCGTAGCGAGGCCTCGATGCGCTCGCGGCCACCGTGCTGCAAGATCAGCTCCGCCTGGCGCTTCTCCAGCTTCGATTGCCCGAGATGCGCGGATATGACGTCGGTCTCCTCCTGGCTGAGGAGCACGACTACGGTCTGGGCATCGCCGCCCTGTTCGACACGAAAGCTGGCCTGCCAGCCGGGGCCCAGCAGACCGTAGGTGGCGCCCAGCCACAAGAGCGATGCGTCTTCAGCCATTCCAATCCGCCTGTGACGGAGTCGTCCCTCACGTAGCCCATCCCTTCAGGGGTGGGATTCCTTAGCTACTCCGCTGCGTACTTCTTGAGCGCCGCCTCGTCCAGCGCCAGGCCCAGTCCGGGCTTATCGCTGAGGACGAGCTTGCCGTCCTTCACGGGCGGCACTTCCAGGAACAGCTCCTGGGCCCAGGGAAGGTATTCCACCGTCAGGCCGTTCGAGAGGGCTGCAACCAGGTGCGTGCCGACCTCGGTGCAGGTGTGGCTGGCGACGCCGATGCCGAAGCTCTCGACGAGGTGCGCGATCTTGAGGAACGGCGTGATACCGCCGACCTCGAGGTCCACGATCACCTTGTCGAGGGCACGACGCTCCAGGGCGGTGCGGAACTGGGCCGGGCTGTCGTAGGTCTCGCCGGCGGCGATCGGCGTCTCGATAGCCTGGGCGATCTCGCGCAGCCCTTCGACATCCTGGGCCGGGATCGGGTCCTCAATCCAGTACAGCCCGTACGGCTGCAGCGCCCTGCCGCGCTCGATCGTCTCGTTCACGGTCCAGGACCAGTTCATGTCCACCAGCAGCTCGACGTCCGGCCCCACCGTCTCCCGCAGCGCCTTCGTGCGCTCAACCGCCTCCGATAGCGTCGTGACGCCGCCCATGCGGTACTTCATCTGCCGGAAGCCGCGCTCCAGGTGCTCCTCGGCGTGCTTCACCAGCGTCGGGATGTCGTACTGCCACCAGAGGTTCCAGCTGGCGTAGACCGTCACCTCGTCCGACTGAGCGCCGAGGAGGCGGTGCAGCGGCTGATTCAGCATCTTCGCCTTGAGGTCCCACAGGGCGATGTCGATGACGCAGATGGCGCTGCGTGCGAGGCCCCAGAACTGGTCGCGCAAGCCGGCCCGCTGCATCAGCGAGGTGTTGATGCGCTCGACAGCCATCGGGTCTTCGCCGATGACGAATTCGGCAAAGCTTTCGATGGCGACCTTCTGTGCCTTGATCAAGGCCGGCGACAGGTTAGACACGTACGCGAGACCTTCGAGGCCATCGTCCGTGCGCAGGCGCAGCACGATGTGGTTGCCGAAGCGCCGGCCGCCTTCGTAGGGGATGCGCACCCGCCACGTCTCGAAACTGCTTACCTTCGTCACCGCGCCACCTGCTTCCTGGTCGTTAGTCCGGTCGGATTCTAGCTCAGACCGGGTGCCGGGCTTAGACTCAGCCTCGAAATTACTCAGGAGGAACGCGATGGCAGGCAGGGTCGAAGGCAAGATAGCGCTGGTGGTGGGCGGCGGGCAGACGCCGGGCGAGACGATCGGCAACGGGCGTGCGACGTGCGTCGTTCTGGCGCGAGAGGGCGCGAAGGTCGTCGTGGCCGACCGCGACCTCGCCCGGGCTCAGGACACGGCCGACTTCATCCGCGGCGAAGGCGGCGAGGCCAGCGCGGTCGCCTGCGACATCACCCAGGAGCCGGACGTGCAGTCGATGGTCGGCTACGTGATACAGACACACGGCCGCCTCGACATCCTGCACAACAACGTTGGCGCCAGCCTCGCCCTCGGCGACGCAAACGCCCTCGACCTGACCGTCGAGGCGTTCACACGCAGTTTCAACGTCAACCTCATGGGCATGTGGCTCACCTGCAAGCACGCTCTGCCCCACCTGCGCGAATCAGAGGGCTCCATCGTCAACATCTCCTCCATGGCGGCACTCGGCGCGTACCCACTCGTCGGCTACAAGACGATGAAGCAGGCCGTCGTCGGTCTCACGCACAACCTTGCGGCGGCGAACGCGCCCCACGGCGTGCGCGTCAACTCGATTCTGCCCGGCCTCATGGAGACGCCGATGGCGATCGAAGCGCGTGTAGCCTCGGGCATCCCGCGCGAGCAGGTCATTGCCTCTCGAAATGCCCAGGTGCCGCTGCGCAACAAGATGGGTACGGGCTGGGACGTGGCTTACGCCGCCCTCTTCCTGCATTCCAGCGAGGCGGGCTTCATCACCGGCCTCAACATGGTCGTCGACGGTGGCCAGAGCGTGTCCTGGGTGGCGTAGCGAGTACAGGCATACACGCATGACCGCGGACGGTTCTGGTCTGCGACTCAGGACTGGTCATGCCGCGTCGGCTATCGCCTCCTCGCAACGACCAGAAGATTGGCGCCCAGATTTGGCGGGCGTCGATCTTCGTATGCCAGCGTGCTCGTATGCCCGTCCTACGGCTTCAGCACCAGGCGCACGAGGAGCGACTCCGTGACGCGCCCAAGCCAGTCGTCGATGCCGTAGCGGACGACGCCCTTGAGGAAGAAGGCCCAGGCGACCACGATGAGGGCGAGCGGGGGATAGGCGTAGAACGGCAGCGTCCCCATCTCGTAGAACCGGCTGAACACAGGGACGGTAACCCCGACGCCAAACAGCACCAGCATGCCGGCCGCCAGCAGGACAAGGCGGGGCCGTTGCTCCAGGGGCCATCGTTCCAGCCAGTTGTTCTGCGACTGCACGGAATACGGGATCAGGGCAATGCCACATAGCACGCCGACGAGGGTGAAGGCTGTGCGCGCCTCCTTCAGCGTGGCGCCCAGGTCCAGGAAGACGTGATACGTCCCGAAGCATGTCAGACCGATGGTCAGGGCGGCGGGAAATACGAAGGCGATGGTCCCCGGCAGGAGGAGGTGCGGGGTTTTGCCCGGCTGAGCCCACGCTGCGAGAGCAACCGCCGGAATGCCGACCGTGAGCGTGGCATAGATGGCGCTCTGTCTTGGCGTCAGCGGGAAGGGGTCCGATGCCAGGGCGGCGATGAGGATGACGATGACAATGGCCACAGTGCGCACAAGGAAGAGCTTGAAGATGCTCTCCATGCCCTGCCGGATGCGTTGGCCTTCCAGTAGCGCCTTGGACAGGGCGCCGAAGGAGTCTTCCAGCAGCACGATGTCGGCGACGTTGCGGGTGGCGGGGCTGCCTGAGCGCATCGCCGCCGCGACGTGCGCCGCTTTCAGGGCCGGGATGTCGTTCACGCCGTCGCCGATCATGGCGACAAAACGGCCGCGGCGCTGCAGCGCGTGCACCAGTTGCTCTTTGTTGTCCGGGGTGACGCGACCGAAAATCGTGGCGCGTTCGACGAGGTCGGAGAGCGCCTCGTCGTCCAGGCCGTCGAGCTCTGAGCCGGCGATGGCGGTGGCTTCGTCGCTGAATCCTGCCTGGCGCGCGAGAGCGGCGACGGTGTCCGGGTTGTCGCCGGACATGATCTTCAGCGCCACGCCGCCTGAGGTGAAGCGTTCGACCGTCTCGCGGGCGTCCGCGCGCAGCTCGTCTCGCAGGATGATCAGGCCGTACGCCGTCAGCGAGCCCGGCTTGATGCCGTTGTTCTCGATGTCGACTTCCGTGCCGTCGTCCATCCCCGCGAAGAGAAGCACCCGCAGGCCCTTCTCCGCCGCCTCTTCCACGGCATCGGCGTAGGCATCTGCATCGTGCACTAACGGAGCGAGGATCTCCGGCGCGCCCATGATGTAGACGGTGCCGTCGAAGGCCATGCCGCTCCACTTGCGCGTGGAGTCGAAGACAACCTCCTGGGTCACCGGCTGGGCCTCGCCCGGGCAAGCTTCGAGGATCGTCTCGCTCGTGCGATTGCGAAACGCGGCGCTCGCGGCGAAGGTGCCGAGGGCCCGGCGCAGCTCATCCTCGGGCATGCCGAGGGGCAGGATCGCGTCGACGCTCAGGGCGTTCGACGTGAGCGTGCCGGTCTTGTCCAGACACAGGACGTCGACGCGGCTGATCGATTCGACCGCGTTGAGGCGCTGGATCAGCACGCCGCTGCGAGCCGTGCGCACCACGGCCAGCGAATAGGCGACCGTGACCATGAACCACAGGCCCTGCGGTACGAGCGCAACCGTGACAGCCGCGGCGCGCGTCGTCTCGATGAGAGGCAGACCGTCGTAGACGTTGACGAATGAGTTGATCACGAGGCCGCTCAGCACGAGCACGACGCCTGCCATGACCCAGATCACGAGGCCGACTTCTCGCTGCAGCGGCGTACGTACCGACTTGAAGGCCCGGGCGCGGATGGTGATCTTGTAGGACACCGTCTCCGTGCCGATGGTCTCGGCGAGCTGGCTGCCTTCGCCGGTCATGCAGAACGTGCCGGAGTTGAGGTCTTCGCCTGCCTGCTTGCGCACGAGGTCGGCCTCGCCCGTGAGGAGGGCCTCGTCCACGCTGAGGCCCGTCGCCTGGAGGACGCGGCCGTCGACCTGCACCTGGTCGCCCGCTTTGACGCGTATGAGGTCGCCCTGGACGATGTCGACAGGGTCGATGACGGACTCGACACCGTCCCGCACTACCGTCGCCATGGGGCGCGTCACCAGGGCGATGTGGTCGAGCTGGCGCTTGGCGCGGCTCTCTTGCACGACGCCAACGACTACGTTTCCCAACACGAGTCCGGCCGTGAGCACGGCATCGCCTACGAGGCCGAGGGCGAGCAGCACGGCCGAGATCACGAACAACGAGACGTTGATCGGGTTAATTGCGTTGTCGAAGACGATACGGGTGTAGGTGCGGCTTGATTGCAGCGGCGCCGTGTTGACGAGGCCCTGGGCGCGTCGCTCCTCCACCTCGGCGCTGGTCAGACCGCGCTCGAGAAACGCCTCGTCTACCTCGGGGAGTGTCGCGACGCTCATGCTCTGCAGGCAGTCTACAGGCGAGGCGCTGCTTACGTCGGTACCTGAAGCTCAGACAGACGCCTGGCGCTCCCTGGAGGCTTGCGCACCGCAACTTATCGCACCGCTTACGTCGCCACGTCCCCGCTGTTTGGGGGTGACTCGGGCAGCCGCCTCTAGACCCATCGTCCGCGCGATGACACATTGGGTCGATGAACAAGACCGCTTTTCGAACCTTCGGAGTCGTGCTGCTCGTGGCGCTGCTCACCCTCACTGTGAGCGCCTGTGGTGGCGGCGATGACGACGCCTCGTCTTCGAGCACCGGCACCCTCTCCGGCTCCCGCAGGCTGGAAGGACTTCTCGCAGGGTCCTTATGCCGGTGTCGTGCGGGACGAATGGACGCCCTTCTACCTGGACGCCGAGCAGACCGCCCAGCTGGCCGAAGAAGGCCTGAGTGCTGATACCGCCGATATGCTGGGTAACCTCTCGGAGCAGGATCAGCAGCTGGTGCTGCAATCGCTCGAAGGCGCGAGCGATAACACGCTACTGGTGTTCCTTGACCCGGAGAATACTGAGTTCGCGTCGAACATCAACGTGCTTGGCTGTTTCGCGGCGTCTGACGTGCCGGCTCCCGGCGACGAGGTGGCGACCATGGAGCAGTACGGCGTCCAGGCGGAGCAGCAGGGCAACGTCGACTTCATGGGCAAGAGCTACCCGCTGATCAAGATCAAGTTCTACGCTGAGCTCGACACTTACCAGGTCTACCCGAGCGATGGCGCCAACTGCCACGTGGTGATCACCCTGACCGTGCCGGACAGCGATACGAGCGCCCTGGATGACTTCACGCAGTTCCTCAACGCCTTCCGGATCGACTACACCGCGCTGCAGTAGCCATCGGAGTAACTCGGGCACGTGTTCTAGCGGATGTGTCGACGGGCTGCCGCGGCGTATGATGCGAGGCGATAGTTGCGCGCGAAAACCATCTTGGCGGCAAGTGCCGCATTGGATAGAATGCGCAACGCCATCACAGGCATCCCCGTAACCGGTCCCGGCGCACTTTCCCAGCCGGAAGAAGCCATCTAGTTTTTGGAGGCAACAACATGAGCAAGCGAACCGACGCAGCCGAGGCATATGCACGCGCAATGCGCACCGGCGAATTCCCGGCCGTCGAAGAGGCCGAGAGTGTCATGGCAGATGACATCAAGCTGAACGGCGCCACCGTCTGGGGCAAGCAGGGCGCCACGGTTGAGGGCAAGAAGGACGTCCTCTACCGCATCAGCGGCGTTTGGCCGAACACACCCGTCTACCGCCGCGGCTACTGGGGCTTCCCCCAGGAAGAAGGCGACAAGGTGAAGATCCACGCGACCTTCCCGGCCATGGGCGCCGCGCCTGCCGCGCTGAACCTGACCTTCTCCTTCAACGGCGAGGGCAAGATCTCGGTCGTCGACCAGGAGATCGTTCCCCAGCCCCGACCCGAGGTGCTGGACTACATTCCTGACAACGCCAAGGGCATCATCGACACGGCTCTGGCGAACGACACGCCCTTCTGCGTGGCTTACGTCGACCCGGATGGCACGCCGAACCTTTCGATGCGCGGTAGCGTCCAGACCTACAGCCCCACCGAGGTCTCGATTTGGGTTCGCAACAAGAGCGGCGGCATGGTCTCTGCCATCGCCGCCAACCCGAACGTTGCCCTCCTCTACCGAGACAACCCCACTCGCTCGACCCTCATCATCAAGGGTGTGGCTCGCATCGACGAGTCGCCCGACGTCGTGGAGCACGTGTGGAACGGCATCCAGGACGTGGAGCAGAAGCACGAGACCAGGGAGTCCGGCTGCGCCATGATCATCGATGTCAAGAGCATCCAGGGCGGCACGCCCAAGGGCGGCGTCCGCGTTCAGCGCGCATAACCGCGGCCTAGTACGCTAAAGAAGCGCCCGGTGCAGACACCGGGCGCTTCTTTGTGCCTCCGACAGGGCAGCGACACCATATGATTCATAATGAGTCTTGATCATCTACACAAATCCAGTATGATTTCCACCATCGAATCTACTACTGGTGGCGGATTTTGGAGATGAACGACAGACTCCTCACAGTCGAGCAAGTCAGCGAATATCTCGGCGTACACAGGGACACGGTCTACGCGATGGTGCGTTCCGGCCGTCTCCGTGCCCTGCAGCTCGGGGGACGGAAGGCGAGCTGGCGGATCAGCGAATCCGACCTCGTAGCCTTCATTGCCGATCGCAAGGACGCCGGTCCTTCGAGTGATGGCGAGAGGCCTCCGACTCAATCGGAGGAGGCGAATGCGCTCGCCGAGTTCGATCGCCAGCAGGCACAGGTACTGGCGGACTTCAAGGCGGAGCAGGAGCAGCAGCGCGCCGAATTCCAGGCCGAGCAGTCCCGCGAAAGCGAATCGCCGAGAGAGCACTCGAACGGCCTCAGGCCCTAGCCAGCGGCCATCGGCCGGCGTCCTCCACCCCCTCGTGGCGTATGCCGTCGAGGCGGGCTATGCTCTGTACCCGACCCAGAGCAGCAGGTGGAGGACCTATGACCACGTCCACGATTCAGCCGACCGAGAAGATGTACCGTCTCGGCACCGAGAGTGCCTTCGACGTGCTCGCCAAGGCGGAAGCGCTGGCCCGCGCCGGCAAGCCGATCATCAACCTCGGCATCGGCCAGCCGGACTTCAAGACGCCGCCCCACGTCGTCGAGGCGGCGATCAAGGCGCTCCAGGACGGTCATCACGGTTACACACCCGCGCCCGGCATACCGGAGCTGCGAGAGGCCGTCGCTGAAGACATCAAGCTGCGTCGAGGTGTCGACGTCAGTCCGGAGCGCATCGTCGTGGTGCCGGGCGGCAAGGTAACCATGTTCTTCGCCATCCTCATGTTCGGCGACGCGGGCACGGAGATCCTCTATCCCAATCCCGGCTTCCCGATCTACGAATCCGTGATCAACTTCACCGGCGCCAAAGCGGTGCCGATCCCCCTGCTGGAGGAGAAGGACTTCTCGTTCGATGCCGAATCGGTGCTGGCGAGCATTACGCCGAAGACGCGCCTGCTGATTCTCAACTCGCCCGCCAACCCCACAGGCGGGGCGATCGCGCGTGAGGAGATCGACAAGCTGGTAGCCGGCCTCGCGGCGCACCCCCACGTCGCGATCATGAGCGACGAGATCTACGACCGCATGACCTACGACGGCCGCGAGCACGTCTCGCTGCTCAACTACCCGGAGATCCAGGATCGTCTCATCCTGCTCAATGGCTGGAGCAAGACCTACGCCATGACCGGCTGGCGCATGGGCTACGGCGTGTGGCCCGAGGGTCTTGCCGAGATGGCGACACGCCTGGCCATCAACTGCCACTCGTGCGTCAACGCCGCGACGCAGTACGCCGGCATCGCTGCCCTCAAGGGGCCCCAGGACTTCGTCGAAGAGATGGTGGCCGCCTTTGACAAGCGCCGCAAAGTCATCGTTGATGGCCTCAACGCCCTGCCCGGTGTGACATGTCGTACGCCCGGCGGCGCCTTCTACACCTTCCCCAACATCACCGGCACCGGCCTGACCTCGCAGCAGATGCAGGACAAGCTACTCGAAGAGGCCGGCGTCGCCACGATCTCGGGCACCAGCTTCGGGGCCTACGGCGAGGGCTACGTGCGCTTCTCCTACGCCAACAGCATCGAGAACATCGAAGCCGCGCTGGAAAAGGCGCAGAAGGTGCTGGCGTAGCTGCGAGCCTCGAGCTTTGCGCTTCGAAGGCGCAGGGATACGAACCGTGGGGCCCCCTGTTCCTTGTTCGGTGGCACCGGCCACGCACTAAACTGCCTCGATAGTCTGAGAACGCCTCGGAGGTAACGCCCATGCCACCCATCGCCCGTGCTGACCACGTTGGCAGTCTGCTGCGGCCCGCCTACACCCAGGAAGCGCGACAGGCGCTGCGAGAGGGTCGAGGCACGCGCGCGGACCTCGACGCCGCGCTCGACCGCGCCGTGCTGGAGCACATCACGCTGCAGGAGCAGTCCGGTATCGACGTGATCTCGGACGGTGAGGCGCGACGCACGAACTGGATCGCTTCCCTGCAGATGGGCGGTGAGACCACGTACGTGGCGCCGATGGGCGGCATTGAGGCGCGAGACATCGAGCCACCGGCATGGTTCTCGTACTGGCGCATGAACGACGGCAGCTTCCGGCCCATGACCCTGACGAGCTGGAACGTGATCACGAAACCTCTCACGTTCGAACGCGACATCGTCGGCGATGAGTACGGCTTCCTGGCTCAGCACACGAACGGGCGCAAGAAGTACACCTTCCCGGCGCCCAGCTACCACCGCATCTTCTGGGACCCGGTGCACTCGAAGGATGCCTACCCGACGGTCGATGCCTTCCTGGAAGCGGTGTGCGAGTTCATCCGCGAGCACATCGTCGAACGCGCCATCGAGCTGGGCTGCGACTACATCCAGATGGACGCGCCGAACTACGGCCAGAGCTACACGGACCCCGAGGTCATGGAGGTCATGCGAGCCCACGGCCAGGACCTCGAGGCGGAGCTGATCGGCGATGCCGAGATCGACAATGCGCTGTTCGATGGCATCAGCGGTGTCACGAAGGCGCTGCATGTCTGCCGCGGCAACGGCCCGGGCGGCTCGTGGTCTGCCGCGGGCGGGTACGACCGCTTTGCGGCCGAGATGTTCCCGCGTCTGACCAACTACGACACGCTGCTCCTGGAGTACGACACGCCCCGCGCCGGCGACTTCAGCCCGCTCGAGCACGTCCTGCCGGACACGACGGTGGTCCTGGGCCTGCTGACGACGAAGGAGGCCGCGCTCGAAGATGCGCCACTGATCGAGCAGCGCATTCGAGAGGCGGCGCAGTTCGTGCCGCTGGAGCGCCTTGCCCTCAGCCCGCAGTGCGGTTTCGCTTCGGCCGGACTGGGCAACCCGCTGAGCCGGGATGAGGAGCTCGCGAAGCTCCAGCGCGTCGTCGAGGTGGCGCGAAAGGTCTGGCCCTAGGCTGCAGAGTCGCTAGGCGCCGCCGAATTCCTCTTCGTAGTCCTGCATCGCCGCCTTGATCACCTTGAAGGCGTGCTCGGCGCCGTAGATCTTGTCGATGTGGGCCGGCGACGGCTGTCCCGGCACCATCTTGTAGGTCTCGAAATAGTGACGCAGGCGCTCGACGAAGACCGGCGGCAGGTCGCCGATGTCCTTCGCGTCCTGCCACACCATGTCGTTGGCCAGTACCGCGACAATCTTGTCGTCCGCCTGGCCCTCATCGATGAGCTGCAGGCCGCCGATGACGCGGGCACGTAGGATGACCTCGGAGCGGTTGATCGGGCGCTCGCTGAGCACGCAGATGTCCAGCGGGTCGTGGTCGCCTTCCTCCGCCGCGTCGCACAGGGCGCCCACGGCCTCGCCGCAGTAGGTGCGCGGGATAAAGCCGTAGAGCGTCGGCGGGAGCGAGGAGTTGCGCTGCGGCCGGTCGACACGCAGATAACCGGTGGACTTGTCGATCTCGTACTTCACGCCGTCGAAGGGCGTGATCTCGATATAGGCTTGCACGAGCGCTGGTGGGTCTTCCCCAACTTCGAGGCCGTGCCAGGGGTGAGGGCGCCATCGATAGAACGGGCGCGGGAAAGTCATTTCAATCTCCAGTTAAGTAGGACACAATACGCTCCACCAGTGTAGCGCTGAGAGGGCTTAAGCGAATCTTTCTCGGCTGTTTCATTTGCCTTAGTTGTAACAATTTTCACTAACCCGTAAGGGCTGGTTCGCAGCGTGCGAACCGTTTACGATAATGGCGTAACTCGAAAACGATACATTGAGTCATTCGATGGGATCCAAAGTCAAATAGAGAGGTCTTTCGAATCGCCAAAACGGCGTCAATGAAGGCCTCGATGGTTGGTGCGAGCGCTTGTTACACGCGCGAGCCAATTGTTGTCAATAAAGCATTCAAGCGCTTAGTCTAGGAGCGCTGAAAAGGTTATCTATCAGCCGAGGGAGTGAGACGGGAGATAGTCTATGATTCAATTCAGATTTACGGAGCCGGGCGCGCGGGAGATGGGACCAACACCAACATCACCCTGCTGGGCCAGGCTCTGAAAGATATGGGGCCTGGTCCCTCTTTTGGAGAGACGAGGTCTACTCGAACATCGAGACGCGGGACTGCGGCTTCGGTTTGCGGGCGGCCGACCTGCCGTGTTCTGGTCCAGACGACGGGTTCAACATCCTTGAAGCTTCTTCG
>CAVSWS010000001.1:0-13285 GCA_963731765.1 uncultured Chloroflexia bacterium | reverse complement strand
CCTACAAGCTGTTTGCGAATCAAGTCACACAGAGTCAATGGCTCATTTATCTTTCAGCTTCTAATTCACCTGCAACCCCGCACTGCGAGCCCATGCGCCGCCAGCCGAGGCGAAGCAAGGCCCGGACCGTAATCGGTGCCCAAATTCTGGGAACTTTTCGCCCCGCTATGGCGTTCGTTCTATATGTCACGGTCACCTCGATATCGCTACACTTTGTGAAGATGCCTCGGATCAATTTCTTCTCCATTACCTTCTTGTTTGCGTTCGGCCTGGGGAGCTTCGTCGGCATCGGTCTTGCCCTGCTCGCGGTCGCGCTCGCTCGCCCCGCAGACACCACCACCGTGATCGAGGCAACACAAGTGGTGGCAGCGGATAGGACAACCGCCACGGCCACAGCCACACTGGTACCCACCGAGACACCAACGCCGGTTCCGCTAGTCCGCGCACTCACGACGCTCCAGGTGCACATCGGCCCGGACGATGCCTACGCCGTCCTCGGCACCCTCGCCAGCGGCAGCGAGATCGTCCTCCAGGGCCGCGATGACACCGGCGAATGGGTGGCGATCGAGTTTCCACCCGACTCGAACGCGCGCGGCTGGGTCCCCAGGGCCGACCTCCAGGGCGCAAACCTGGCAAAAGTCCTCGACCTCGACGTACTCCAGGCCAGCATCATCGATACGTCGCCTGAATACCCGGATGCGGCAGCAACCGACACGCCAACCACCTTCGAGGGCAACGATGGCTTCCCCACGGAAACGCCGACCGCTACGGGCAGGTCCACAGTGACCGGGACGGCCACAGTGACCGACACGCCGGTACCGGGCACAGCCACCCAGCGCCCTCGTGCCACGCCGACAACGCCGCCGATCGACTACGGCGCCACCGACCTCGCCTTCGCCGGCGCCAGCGTCAACGCCGATGGCACCATCAACGTGCTCGTGGAGAACCTCGGCCCCGGCGACGTGCCAAAAGTGGATGTCGTGGTCAATGCGCCCGGCTTCGGGGCGGAGCTGATGAGCTCGGGTCTGCTCAGGGCCGGAAGCACCGTGCCATTCCGCACCAGCGCCATTCAGCTCACCGGCCCCACAACGGTCAGCATCACCGTAGACCCCAACGGCGAGCTCACCGACTCGAACCGAGCCAACAACACCCGCACCGCCACCCTCTCCCCCTAGCGAGTCGGCAGTTGTCAGTCATCAGTCGCGGGATTTGCTGGTCCAGTCCCAGTTATGGCACGAAGACCTCGGCGTCTGCGCGTGTAGTTGAAGCTCTGGCAGAGGCCTCGTGCCTCCAACAACCGAAAGACCAACAACCAGAGACCGATAACCAAAGACCAAAGACCCTCTACACGCTAAGCTTTCCCTCGTGATCAAGATCGGACTCACCGGCGGCATCGCGAGCGGTAAGAGCCAGGTCGGGCGGTATCTCGCAGAGCTCGGCGCCACCGTCATCGACGCGGACCGCGTGGCGCACGAGGCGTACGCGCCCGGCACCGACGGCTTCGACGCCCTCGTCGGCGCTTTCGGACCCGAGATTGTCGGCGAGGACGGCGCCATAGACCGCGCCCGACTGGGCGCCCGTGTCTTCGGTGACCCGGAGCTCCTGGCGCGGCTCACCGCCATCGTGTGGCCCCTCACGCGCCGTCTTGTCGAGTACCGAGCCTCCCAGGCGGAGCAAGAGGGCGCTGCCGCCGTTGTCGTCGAAGCCGCGCTTCTCTTCGAAGCAGGATGGAAGGATGCCTTCGACGAAGTCTGGTTCGTCGTCTCCCCCTTTGACGCCGTCCTCGACCGCCTGCGCGAACGCGGTCTGGACGAAGCCGCCGCCGCTCAGCGCCTCGCCGCCGCCACGGACCCCGAGCGCGCCAGAGCCCTCGCCACGCGCGTCATCGAAAATGACGGCGACCTGGATGCGCTACGCCGCAAGGTCGCCGAAGCCTATCAGGCCGCAACGATGAGGAGCACGCCGTAGCCCGGCCGTTTCGAAACGCTCCCCGCCGCCCGGTCACCCGGCTAGAGCTCCCTCCGCCTTGAAGGAGAGGGGCGGAGTGTGGATGACTTCCCAGCCAATATCGGCCTCGCATCCGCGCTGGATACGCGCCGGATCCGTCCCGACCTTGCTGCACTCCCGCTTCATCACCGCCTCGTATGAGCCGCCATCCCGCCTCGAATGTGGCGCGCTAATGACCTGCATCCGTCCCGTTTCGAGTCTGCCCGTATCTTTTCAAGCCCGCGTCTATGCCTGTGCGTATAGCCATGCCTGCCGGCTCCAACTCCCGGTTCCGTCTTGCCCCTTCCTGCGCTAGCATTCGACCCACCGGCTATTCGTTAAGCATTAAGCACAAGAGATCGAGGTTGAGCGCATGATCATCGACTGTCACGGCCACTACACGACCGTCCCGGAAGAGATGAACCAGTACCGAAACGCCCAGCTCGCGGACCTCGCGAACCTCTCGCGCGGCACCGTCAGCGAGGACATCACCGACGACCAGCTACGCGAGAGCCTGGAAGGCGCCCAGCTCAAGCTTCAGCGTGAGCGCGGCACGGACCTGACGATCTTCTCGCCCCGTGCCAGCGCTATGGCCCACCATCTCGGCTCAGAGAAGGCCAACGTTTACTGGGCGGAGCACTGGAACAACCTCATCTACCGTATCTGCAACCTCTACCCGGACAACTTCGTCCCGGTTGGCATGCTGCCCCAGTTCCCCGGCGTCGACCCTCGGAACTGCCTGGCCGAGATCGACCGCATCGTCAACGAGCTCGGCTTCATCGGCATCAACCTCAACCCGGACCCCACCGGTGGCTTCTGGAACGACCCGCCGATGTTCGACAAGTGGTGGTACCCGATCTACGAAAAGATGGCTGAGCTGGACATCCCCGCCATGGTCCACGTCAGCCAGACGAAGAACCCCGCCTTCCACTTCACCGGCGCCCACTACATCAACGCCGACACGACGATGTTCATGCAGCTCCTGACCTCCGACATTCTCAAGGACTTCCCCACCCTGAAGTTCATCATCCCGCACGGCGGCGGCGCCATCCCTTACCACTGGGGACGCTACCGGGGCCTCGCCGAAATGAACGACTGGACGCCGGCAACGGAGCTGATCAAGGGCAACATCTACTTCGACACCTGTGTCTACCACCAGCCCGGCGTCGACCTCCTGCTCAAGGTCATCCCGCCCGAGAACATCCTCTTCGGCTCCGAGATGGTGGGCGCCGTCCGCGGCATCGACCCCACGACAGGCAACTACTACGACGACACCAAGCGCTACGTAGACCACGTCGACTGGCTAAGCGAAGGCGAAAAGACCGCCATCTACGAAGGCAACGTCCGCAAGGTCTTCTCCCGCTTCAAGAAGTAGGGCATTGCATGCCTACGGCTCGGTAGCGTGCTGCGGGCTTGCTGCCGCGTCTCGAGCCATGTAGGAGCGGTTCGCGACCGCCCTTACAGAATCCTCTGCTCCATGGAATCGTTTCGAAAGAATTGAGGCGCCCCTACGCGGGGCGCCTCAATTTCAGTGCTGTGCCCGAAGCGCTCGGCCCTTACCCCTTAGCAAAAGGCGAAGCCCGAGCGCCGTACGCAGTTCCCTAGCGGCGGCTCTGCAGGGCGTGGTAGTTGAAGTCCGTGCGGGCCTGCAGGAGGCTCTTGCCCGTCTTGATCGCCTCGCGGATGTGGTCCTCCGCGTCCTCGATCTCGCGGGCGTTTGCGACGACCTCGTCCACGCGCTCCTGCGGGATCACGACGATGCCGTCGCCGTCGCCGCAGATCAGGTCGCCCGGGACGACCGCAACCTCACCGAACGAGATCTTCTCGTTGTACGCGTCGGCCATCACGCGGTCCTTGCCGGTGCGCATGTAGGTGCCGCGGCTGAAGATCGGGTAGCCGACTTCCAGGGCGCGGTCTGAGTCGCGACAAACGCCGTGGATCACGGTCCCGCCGATGTTGTGAAGGGAGCCCATGACGGTGAGGATGTCGCCCCAGACCGTGCAGTCCGTGCGACCGGCGTTGTCGATGCAGATCACGGCGCCTTCCGGCACGTCATCGATGTAGTCGCCGACAGAGCCGCCGTGGATGTCGCACGGCATGTTGTGCACCGTGAAGGCCGGCCCGCAGACGCGGAAGCTACGGTCGATGGGCTTGATGCCGAGGGCCTGACCCGGGATGCCCAGGCGGTCCATGGCGTCGCTCAGGGCGCTGGTGCCCAGGGCAATAATGTCTGCGTACTTCTGGTCCATGTTTGTTTCTGTTCTCCTCTGCAGGCCGTCTTGGCCTCTGTTCACGTGTAGATAGATCGTGCGGCGCGAGAGAACGCAGAGCAATCGGGGTCTTCATCGAAGACGCCAGCAGCCCTGTGTCGTGACGCATTTACCGCTGCAGCATCGTCTCGTAGTCGCGGCCCATGACCTCGCTCACGGGGTCGCCTGCCTCGACAGCTTCGCGCATCTTGCCCTCGCGAGCAGCGATCATCTCTGCCGACTGCAAAATCTCTTCCGCCTTGTCGGCCGCGAGGAACACGACACCGCTGCCGTCTGCCAGGACGAGGTCGTTCGGCGTAACCGTGACGCCCTGGAAGTCGATCGGCTCGTTGAAGCTGTCCTCGATGATGCGACTGCGCGCGGTGCGCTGGACCGGGTTCGTCGCGAACACCGGGAAGCCCATTTCGCGCGACTCGTCGATGTCGCGGGCCGCGCCGCTGCAGACCACGCCGGCCACGCCCTTCACCTTTGCAGCGGAGGACAGGATGCCGCCCCAACCGGCGGCGTCGTGGCGCGGGTTCTCGATAACGATAACGTCGCCCGAGTTCGAGGCTTCGATAGCGCCCGTGCACAGGTGCCGCGCTGCCGTACGGCCGTCCGCATCCACCAGCTTCACCGTGACGATGCGCCCGGCGATCTTCGCGGGCGGCGACATCGGCACGATGCCGAGCACGGAGCCCGGCAGGCCGAGGCGATCACACGCGTCGGAAACGGCGCAGGTATCCAGTTTAAGTAGACGCTCGACCAGGTTATCCACGTTGGGTCTCCCTTAGTAATTAGCGGGAATCACAGCGCTCGAATGTTATCGGTCAATTGACCAGTGGGGCAATCGTGCCGGCACGGGATACGCCTTGCGGGACAAATGGCTCTGCCCGAAACGCGAATGGAGAACTAATCTCTGGATAATCGGAGGGGCTTTGGGAGGAATTGGCGAGGTGTTGAATGCCCGATGACGAGACGTTCAGCGTGCGGCCGGTAGGCTTCGTGCGCTCTGAGCTGAAGGACCGCAAGAATGCTCCGCGGCAGGGTAACGACGGCGCCCCGGACGCCTGGATCGACATCGAGGCTGCGTACAGCGACTGCCTCGACAGGCTGTCGGTGGGCAGCGATGTGGTCCTGCTGACCTGGTTCCACCAGAGCGACCGCAACGTGCAGAAGGTGCACCCACGATTCGACCGCGACAACCTTTACGGCGTGTTCGCCACGCGCTCTCCCGATCGGCCAAACCCGATCGGCCTCCATCGTGTCACCCTCCTGGCCATTGAGGGCAACCGGCTGCACGTCTCGCCCCTCGAAGCGATCGACGGTACGCCGATTGTGGACATCAAGCCCGTGTTTCAGGAGCTCGGTGACGCCTGATGCGTAGCCTGCCCTTTGCCGTTAGACGACCGCTCTACATTGGCGTAAAGGCGATTCATTCCGTCGCTTTTCTCATCCTGCAGTCCGCCATTCTCTATTTGCTCTACAAGGCAGTTCGCGGTCAGTCGGACCGGCGTGCAGGAATGGCTGCCGTGCTGGTAGGCGGCGAATGCCTTCTCTACGCGGGCAACGGGTTTCGTTGCCCTTTGACCGGACTCGCCGAGGAGCTGGGGGCCGAGAGTGGCCAGGTCACCGACATCTTCTTGCCGAAACGGCTTGCGGCAAACATCGCAAACATCTACGGCCCGCTGTACGCGGTGGCATTGATGCTGCACGCCCGCAACCTGCGCCGGTCGATGACGACCCGTCTCGATACAGGTACCAAAGCCTGACAACTTCGTCGTTGCGAGTCCCCGCCTACGTAGCAGCCGTTGAGCCTTCCTTGAGCCCCGGAACGTTCCCGGTGCATGCGACAGAACAAACGCCCACGTGCCGGCGGAGGAGCTCGCATCTGCGGGTGTCAGCATGCTTAACGCTGCCTGGCGTTTCGTACCTAAAGGCCGAAACTTCGGCCCGATCAGTCCAGAGCATCTGGTAAACTCGCGACGAGTTACAGGAGGATGGACCATGGCTGACAAAGAGATGATTCGGGGGCTGCTGGAGGGCACGTTCGACACGCACGTTCACTCCGGACCGGACCTGTTGCCCCGCAAGTTCAACGACATCCAGCTGGCGCAGCTGGCGCAAGAGCGAAAGTTCGGCGGCATTGTCCTCAAGTCGCACCACGCCGTAACGGCGGACCGGGCGACCCTGGTCAAGGAGATGTACCCCGGCGTCAACTTCTACGGCGCCATCGCGCTGAACAATCCCGTGGGCGGCCTCAATGCAACCGCGATCGACATCGCTGCGCGTCTGGGCGCCAAAGTGTGCTGGCTGCCGACCTGCGATTCGATGAACGAGCAAGCGAACGTCGCCGGACAGCTGGACGAGAGCAAGCTGCCGTACTGGATGAGCATCGCGCGAGAGCTGCGTGCCGCCGGCATCGCGGGTGAGTACCTCACCGTAACGGACGGCGATGGCCACGTCCTGCCGGAGATGCGCCAGTGCCTGGACGTCATGGCGAAGTACGACATGGTCATGGCCACGGGCCACATTAACCCCGTCGAGCTTGAGCCGGTGATCAAGGCGGCGCGCGAAGCCGGTGTGCAGCGCATCATCATCACGCACCCCGAGTTCCCCACGACGCACATGACGGCGGAAGAGCAGAAGAAGCTCCAGCAGTACAACGTTTTCTTCGAGCGCGTGTTCACGACGCCGCACACCAACAAGTGCACCTGGGAAGAGACCCTGCACAACATCGATGAGGTGGGCCCGTCCTCGACCATCGTCGCCACTGACCTCGGCCAAACCACCAACCCTGGTCTCCAGGAGGGCTTCGAGATCTTCATCGACAAGCTGCTTGACCACGGCTTCACGGAGGCCCAGGTCAAGACGATGACGCAGCACAACGCGGCGGGACTTCTCGGCGCCGAGTAGTCGTTCACCGTACCGACATGTCTCTGCACGAGAGCGCCCCTCCATGGAAGGGCGCTCTCGCATTTTCGGTCCTTACGGCAGTAGACGCGCTGAGAACAATGGACGATGCTGCCGGATAACCCGGAAGGGACTTCGGGTCAGGAGGAAGCCAAAGCTGGTTAGTTAGCTCGGGATCATCAGTTCACAGGAGGATTTAATGTCTGGGTTGAACTTCGGTCGCAGCTCCGAGCGATGGCTTATCGGCTTACCGGTCGCCCTCGTCCTGGCGATGTTTGTCCTGATCATGCCGGCGCCGGCTCAGGGCCAGCAGGCGTTTTCACCACCATCCAACGTTCACGTAACCACTTATCCCAATTTCGTCCGAGTCTCCTGGACCCCGGGCGGGTCCAACCTTTTCTACTGTGTGGACACGGCGTTCACGCTGCCGAACCTTGTCAACATCAACGGCTCCTGGAGTAACTGGGGCTGTGGCACCACAGGCAACAGCATCGATCTCGCCAACCTGGCGTGTAACCGCGTGCACTACCTGCGCGTCTGGGCGGCCGGTCCCGGGACCTCCGGCTACAGCGAGACCGCAGTCTTCCAATCGCAGCCCTGTACCTTCACGCCGCCGACCAACCCGCTGGCCCAATCGATCACCACTACCAGTGCTCACCTGCTTTGGAACCCGGGTACCGACAACTACTTCTATTGCGTCGACCTCGCCCGCAGCACGAGCGATCTGCTCAACTTAGCCGGCACCTGGTTCAACACGAACTGCGGCACGACCGCGACGGTGGCCGATATCACGGGCCTCTCGTGCGATACCACGTACCACTGGCGTGTCTGGGGCACGAACGCGACGACGTCCGGCTACACGTCCGTCGCATCCTTCCACACCCAGTCGTGCGCCTACAGCACTCAACCCGTGACGATTAACAACGGTAGCCCGACCTTCCCCGTCATCCTGACGGACGTACGCGTGGGAGCGCACCCCGAAGACGGCTACGACCGCATCGTGTTTGAGTTTGAAGGTGCACTGCCGGCCCAGACGACTGTGCAGTACCAGCCCAGCGTCAGCTCCTGCGGCTCCGGATTTCCTATCTCACTGCCGGGCGTGGGCAAGCTGGTGGTGCGCATGTTCAGTGCCCAGGCGCATGACGACATGGGCCAACTTACGATCGATAGCACGACCGTGAACGGCACCGGCGGTGCCATTTTGCAGGCCGTCGAGAGTTGTGATTTCGAAGGTGTGGTCTCGTGGGCCATTGGCACCGATGCGATCGCCGGCTTCCGCGTGACAACCCTCGCCAACCCCAACCGTATCGTGGTCGACATCCTCCGCTAAGCCAGCGACAGGTCGTCAAGATTGAGAGGCCCGGGCAGTGCTCGGGCCTCTTCTCGTATTCGAGGACCGTCGGCCCCTTGCGTTTGATAGACCTGCAACTTCGCATCCGGGTTGCACTACAGGCCTGCGAGTCGCCTGCCTTTAGGTTGGAGGTTAAGACTCGTGCTGCCCGGCGAATGCCGGTGAGGCGTGCTGTCGAGTTGGCGCGAGTTGCCACTAGTAGAAGGAGGATCTTATGCCTGATTCGAGCCCGTTCACGGGCCTGAGGAGGCGCTGGCTCATCGGCCTGCCCTTTGTCCTGATCGCGGCGATACTGATGGTGATGGCGCCAAAACCGGCGCATGGTCAGGAGGCGTTCTCGCCCCCGCACGACGTCTCCGCGACGACTTACA
The DNA here is from genome assembly GCA_963731765.1 of uncultured Chloroflexia bacterium. Lineage (GTDB taxonomy): Bacteria > Chloroflexota > Dehalococcoidia > DSTF01 > WHTK01 > WHTK01. The sequence goes on along the minus strand of CAVSWS010000001.1, from coordinate 4,415 downwards.
ACGACTACGTACGTGTGTCATGGCAGGCAGGCACCGCGAACCAGTACTACTGCATTGACACGGCGTTCAGTCAGGACGACCTCGTGACCCTGCGAGGCTCCTGGAGCAACTGGGGCTGCGGCACCACGGCGACCAGCTTCGACCTGACGGACCTGGCCTGCGGACGTCTCCACTACTTCCGCATCTGGGCCGCCGGCTTCACGACGTCCGGCTACAGCGAGGTCGGCATCTTCCAGTCGCAAAGCTGCAACTTCACGGCGCCGTCTAACCCGCACACCGACGGCGTCACGAGTAGCGGTGCTCGCCTCGTGTGGACCGCCGGCAACGACAACTACTTTTACTGCGTCGACTTCGCTCGCAGCCAGAGTGACCTGCTGACGCTGAGCGGTTCGTGGTTCAACACCGACTGTGGTACCACCGCGACCGTGGCCGACATTTCGGGCCTGTCCTGCGACACCACCTACTACTGGCGTGTCTGGGCAACCAACGCCACGACCAGCGGCTACACGTCGATCACCTCGCTACACACCGATGCCTGCGGGTACGGCACGCAGCCGGTGACTATTAACGGTTCCGCTACCGCGACGAGCCCGGCTATCCTCACGGACGTTCGCGTTGGTGCACACGCCAACGACGGTTACGACCGCATCGTCTTCGAGTTCGATGGCGTGTTGCCGGATCAGACGCAGATCTCCTATCAGGACAGCGTCAGCCAGTGCGGTTCCGGCCGGCCGGTCTCCCTCCAGGGCAACGGCATCCTGGTCGTGCGCATGACCGCCGCGCAGGCGCATGCCAACGGTGACTCAACCATTGACTCGACGACCATCCAGGGCCCCGGTGGGTCGATCCTCCAGGCCAAGCAGGTCTGCGACTTCGAGGGCACCGTGACCTGGGCCATCGGTACCGACGAAATCGCCGGTTTCGAAGTCACCACCCTGAACAACCCCGGCCGCATCGTCATCGACGTCCGTCGTTAGACGCGAGCGCAGTCAGGACTCGAGGCCCGGGCGTCACGCCCGGGCCTCTTTGCGTGGTCGAGGCGGGCGGTCAGGCGCGTTCGGCCAGGAGCACCGGGAAATCGGAGACTTCGTCAGTGCCCGTAAGGTTGGCATAGCGCGCGATCAGCTTCAGGCCCCCTTCGGCCAGTAGCGCTTCGTATTCCGCGTCCGTGTAGGCGCGCATGGTCCAGCCGTACTTCGTCGTGACGCCCGTGGCCGCATCGACGATCCAGTGCCGGCCGACGGCGTGGGCGCTGTCCTCAAGCCAGAACTGCTGGTCGAGTCGCAGGTGGGGTGAATCGCTGAACACGGCGCTTTCGTGCGCGGTCCAGCGGGTCGGCGACAAGCCCCGGTCTCGGATTGCCTCGTAACTGTGCACTTCCAGCAGCACCCGGCCTCCGGGTGCCAACGACACGCTGCAGCGGCGCAAGATCTCCAGCGCCTGTTCCCGTGGAAACGGATTGAAATCGCCGAACAGGAACATCACGAGGTCGTAGTTCGTTCCGAAGTCAGCCTCGCGCAGGTCGCCCTGCACGTAGTGACAGCGGTCCGCGAGGGCACGCGCCTGCGCGACGGCATACTCGATCGACGCCGGGCCGATGTCGATCCCCAGGCAGTCGAAGCCCTGTTCGGCCAGACGCTGCGTGTACAGGCCGGGCCCGCAACCCAGGTCCAGCACGCGACCGCCCGGCCTCGGTAGTGCGACGCGCCGAATGAACTCGAGATGACGGTCGATGGTCTCGAAGCGGCGGCTGGCTGCGTCGTGCGCCTGGTTGAGGTGCTGCAGCAGCATGCGGCGGCTGAAGGCCGGCTCCTCCCACGGAATCGTGCGCCCCTCAACCCATGGTTCCGGCGGCCGGCCAAACTCGGTCACGATGTCGGTCAGTTGCACCGCGTTATCCTAGGAAACCGGGCGCCGGTTTGGCGAGAGCCCTTATGCCCTGGCGCCTCGGGTCTAGAATGGCGCCGCGTTCGATTCGGTTCAGCCCCGGCTTCGGCGCTCTTTAGAGACAATGGGTGGTGTTGCCCGGACGGGGCAGCCCGCGGGAGGAGAAGACACGATGCGAGGATGGATCACCGACTCCGGCGCTGAAGGCGGCATGCGCCTGGCGACCGACCTGCCGGCGCCCGAACCGGCCCCGAATGAAGCCGTCGTGGAGGTGAAGGCGTACAGCCTTAACCGCGGTGAGCTGGGTCTCATCGCCCGGCGTCCCGACGGCTTTCGACCCGGTCAGGACATCGCGGGCGTGGTCGTACAGGCCGCGGCAGATGGCTCCGGTCCGGCGGCCGGAACGCGCATCGTCTCCGCCGTCGACTGGCACGGCTGGGCAGAGCGCGTCGCCACGCCCACGGAGCTGATGGCGCCCCTGCCGGACAACGTAAGCTTCGCGCAGGCCGCGACCCTGCCGGTCGCCGGCCTGACGGCCCTCAGTGCCCTGCGATTCGGCGACAGCCTCGTCGGCCGTCGCGTGTTGATCACGGGCGCCACGGGCGGCGTCGGCCAGTTCGCCATCCAGATCGCTGTCGCGGCCGGTGCCCACGTCACGGCCGTTGTGAGCAGCGAGGCGCGTATGGCGGAGGCCCGTGACCTCGGCGCCCACGTTGTTCTCACGCACCCGATTCCGGAAGACATCGAGCTGTTCCATCTCGTGCTGGAGGGTGAAGGTGGCGAGAGCCTGCTCGAGAGCATGCGCAGCACCGAGCCGGGCGGCAACATCGCCTTTTACGGCACCGTCGGCGGCCCTTCGACGATCTCGCTGGCCGACTTTCAGCGTCGTTCCAGCGTCAGCATTCGCTCCCACATCCTCGACGCCGAACCCGGCAGGCGCACCGGCGCAGAGTTGGGCGCCCTCGTCACCCTGATTGCCGATGGTCGCATGAAGCCGCTGGTCGGACTCAGCCTCGACTGGACCCGAACGCCGGAAGCAATGCGTGCCCTGCAGAATCGAGAAGTACGTGGCAAGGCGGTCCTCACGCTGGAGTAGCCGCCCGACCCCAGGGAGCCCTGCGACTACCTGGGCGACCGTCATTTCACGGGGCTCTGCCGGCCTTACGAATCGTCCTCTGAAGCAGCGACGTCGAGAGCAATATTGGTGAGACGAAGGCAGCGCACCGCCTAATCACCGCGAGTTTTCGAGGGTGACGAGACCGGAAATCGACGGCGATATCGTCATTTGTGGGCCGAACACATGTGCCCATAGCTCCGAATTGGCGCCCCACCGAATAGTTCGAGACCACGCGCCTCGTCTACGCTTTCTTAGGTTTCTGCAGTCGAAGCACGGGTCATTTTCGACCCTGCGGACTGGCAGCAAGCCGGAGGTAGGCGAAATGACGTTCCTGGTGTTTTTCTTCATGCTTGGGTTCGTTGGGCTCGTGGGCCTCTTCGTAGCGTTCGGAAAAGGCCGCAGTAGCGCGGACTACAAGCTCCCCGCCCTGGCGGTGGTAGCCGCAGTGGCGGTGCTTCAGGTGGTGAACGTTGCAGTCAACAGTGTCCACTTCATCCCGGCGGGTGAGGTCGGCATCGTCAGGACCTTCGGAAGGATCACCGGGCAGGTCTCGGAGGGTGCGAAGGTGACTTGGCCCTGGCAGGACGTGCAGAAGTGGGATGTGAAAGTGCGAAAGATCGAACCGGACTCTCAGTGTTCAGATGGAACGCCGAACTGTCTGGATGCTTTCTCGGCGGAGACCCAGGATGTTTTCGTTACGGCGGCGGTGAACATCCAGGTCAATCCTGAGGACATTCAGAAGCTGGCTCGAACGGTAGGTACGGACTACGACAGCAAGATCGTGCTGCCGCGGCTCTACCAGATCATCAAGGACACGACTGTGCAGTACTCCTCTGTGGAAATTGCACCAAACAGGGAGCAGATCCGGCAGGAGGTCCGCGAGCGTCTGAATGCTGAGCTGAGCCAGTTCTCGATCAATGTCGTGGACTTGCTCCTGCCGAACGTCGACTTCCGGCCGGAGTTCAAGCAGGCGATCGAGGACAAGCAGATCGCAACGCAGCAGGCCCAGACCGAAGCGAACAAGGTAGCGATCGCCAAGGCGCAAGCTGATCAGGAGATCGCTACAGCGGAAGGACACGCGAAGGCGGTCGCCGCGGATGCTCAGGGTAATGCCGACAGGCTGCGTATCGAAGCGGAAGGGCAGGCAGATGCGAACAAGCAGATCACGCAGTCTTTGACACCGGAGCTGATCCAATGGCAGGCGGTGCAGAAGCTGAGTGACAAGGTGCAAATTGCGCTGCTGCCGTCCGGGCAGGGGATCATCATCGACCCCGGCACGCTGCTGGCGCCTTCTGGTCTACAGTCGCCGGGCCAGTAGACCGAGCCGGCCGGTTGCCCCGAGTCTCCACATCAGAGGAGCGCGGGGCACCGGGTCGGCCGGATATGGGTTATCCTCAAATGCAACCTACGG